>NZ_OZ253550.1:0-1588109 GCF_965262695.1 Candidatus Nitrosopumilus sp.
TTTTTGGCATATCTCTAAGTGAAACTGATGGTTTTGCAATTCCTCGACCTGATTCTGTTACTGGTTCGACTAATGGTAATTCGTCGTTTTCTGAATGTACTTCAAGCCCCACAAACACTTCTAATCATAACAATGTAGTTCGAAATGCAAAATCAATCAATACAAATTCTAATGTATCTGTTGGCCAAATTGGTTTAGATGCTGATGCATGGCCATTAATTCAGCTTTATTCTTTTGATGACGTAACAATACAATACAATCCTGGAGGTCCTTCTCAACAAGTATATCTTGATTATGATGAAATTGAAAATATCAGTTTGGAGATTGATAGAGATCTTTACCCTAAAAACTCTGAAGTTTTTTTAACTCTTAATGACATGCAATTAAATCAGGATCCAACTGATGAAGATTCTTGGACATTTAATGTTAATTCTACAACAAAAACATTCTATCAAGCATTTGATGATGCTGGAAATAATGATGCAAGTGGAGGTGCTGGGTTAGTAGATCTTATTCCCCATCTTTCAAATTTAGGATTTGAAGACAATGGGAAATTATCTCTAAACCTTGGAAGTATTATGGAATTAAAAACCAATAATGATCAACCTAATTCATCCGTGTCTGATGCAACTAATTCTTTTTCCAAAATTGTTACGTTAGTTGAACAAGGACCAAACTCTGGAATATTTTCTAGTTCTGATTCTAATGATCAATCTGTAATTGGTATATTATCTGATGCATCAAGAGGTCAAACAGGGCAAATAACATACAATCAAAAATCTATTTCAATAGTTACTGGATTCTCTACGGCTTCTGTATCTTTTGATGGTAATCCTGTTTTGACAATTGGTAATGGTGATTCACTTAGACCCGGTGTTGAATATCCTGTATCACTAACTGATCCTGATCAAAATCTGAATACTGGTGCTAGAGATGATCTTGATGTTTTTAGAGATTCTGCACTCATTCCTACGGTCACTATAGGAAATCCTGTTACTTTGGAAAATGCTAACAGTGTAGAGTTTCACTCTACTTCTCCAACAATCGCCGGAGGTGATGATTCTAATTCTTCTGTTCCTGACTCAAATTCAGATATTTTACTAATTGACACTTCTAATGTTTCTAATGCTTCCTATGAGATGATTTCAGTTAATCTGGGAATTTCTGCACCATCTTTGGCATCTTCACTTCTAGATTCTTCAGAATCTAATACTAATGGAACAAACTGGATAAATTATGATTTAAGATCACTTGAAAATGAACTAGGGATTTCTGACTTTAGTAGTACCACATTTGCCCTTGCATTTGGAACTCGTGATTCAGCTCAGACTGTAATTGCCGATGATGGTGATGTATCATCCTCTCAAGGATTTATTCAAATTGATGATGATGATGTAGAAGACATCAAAACAAAAACTGGCAATGTATTTCTAATAATTGATTTTGATTCGTCTGATACCGTTCAAGTTTCTAATGAACCAAATAAACTCCCAATAGTTTTTGACTTTTTCTCTTTTGGATTAGAAAATAATGATAGCATAAACAATTCAATTTATCGTTTTGAATTAGAAGAGACCCAAGACAATTCATCTACTTTTGAAGGTAGTTTTGAATATGCAGTTACAAATCAACTGAACATTCTTGATGCTGATTTTATTCAAACTATTCGAACAATTGATGATGAAATAAAGATCATCATTACTGATAGACTGATTGATGAAGAAGGAATTGCGATATCTTATGCTGATTTAGATTCAGTTGGTGCTACAACTACAACTACCAGCAAATCTGATGTTGCAACAAATTCGGGAAAAGTTTCAACAGCCGCAACAACATTTCGATTTGGTCAACCAGTAACAATTACACTTAGCGACTCTGATCTTAATTTGAAAAGTGATACTGTTGAAATTTATCAAGTGATTAATGATCCAAACTCTGACAATGTAGATGCTGTAGGAAAAGATGGAGAAATTTTGTTAGAGATAAAACTCAAAGACGTTCGTTACAAACGATGTACTGTTAATGGAGTAGAACACGGTGGTTTAGCATCTACTGGATTCACTCTTGTAGAGACTGGACCTGGCACTGGAATATTTACAGGAGTATTCAAAATGCCATCCCAAATTTGTGATAAAACAGGCTCAAAACTAATCTATACTTCTGGAGGAAGTCTTGATGTTAGATACTATGACTCTCGTGATGCTTCTGGAAATGCAAATATTTTCAGCTTGCTTGATTCAAAATCATCTGTATCCTTTTACACTCCTGCTAAATTAAGCTCAGAAAAAGTTACACTTCCAATAAGTGGCTCTTCTAAAGAAATAGTTTTGACAGGAAGTATTGAACATCATAAACGAGGAACTCCCTTATCTATAGAACTAACAAATCCTGATGGTACAAAACAAAATTTTGCCGCATCTCTTAGTAATAGTGGAGGTTATCGTTCTATTTTTACTGTTAATGAAAATACTTTACTTGGAACATACTTTGTTTATCTTTCCTATGATGGAAAAAATATTGGAACTCTTTCCTTTGATGTAATTTCTGAAAATGTTCCTGATTGGGTTAAAAATAATGCCCGCTGGTGGTCTTCTGATAATATTTCTGATAGTGAATTTATCAACGGAATCGAGCATCTGATAGATTCTGGTGTGATTTCCATTGAACCTTCTGAACGAAGTTCCATAGAACGAGAAATCCCTGACTGGATCAAAAATACTGCAAAGTGGTGGGCAGACGATCAGATTCCTGAAGGAGAATTTCTAAAATCGATCCAATACTTAGTCAAAAAAGGCATAATTCTAGTATAAACTGGTCAATTTTTCTTTCATCAAATACATAAATACTGACAACTCATGAATCAAAATGAAAATGAAGGCTGCAAGTATCTTTGCATTTACACTATTAGCTATTTCTATTATGACTTATGGTATGACAGGTCCTGCTTTTGCAGCAAATTCATTCATAGATGCATCTTCTAGTTCTGGAAATGTTGGTAATGGTGATCCAATTCTCATAGCTGGAAGTATTGTAGATTATGAAGATGCAGGTCATGCACTTACTTTCACAATTGTGTCTCCTGACAATAGTATTGTACAGATTGGTCAGGTGATGAGTGGTGTCAGTTCTGATGGTACTTTTGAATTAAATCTTGTTGGCGGAGGTCCTTTATGGAAAAACGCTGGTGAATATACTGTTAATTTCTTTTATGGCCCAACTAAAGGTGAAGCCATAGTAAACTATGTTGGTGGGGATGCACCTTCAACTCCAGAACCCACTGCCCCAGAACCTGAGCCAGAGCCAGAGCCAGAGCCAGAGCCAGAGCCAGAACCAGAACCAGAGCCAGAACCAGAACCTGAGCCAGAACCAATAACCTGTGGACCGGGAACTGAAATGGTTAATGGTATTTGTAAAGTAGTTTCAGAACCAGAACCAGAGTGTCCTAGTGGATATTCATTCCGTGATGGTGTTTGTGTTGAAGATGGCGGTGGCTGTCTTATTGCTACAGCTGCATATGGAACTGAACTAGCACCTCAAATTCAAATGCTTAGAGAAGTTAGAGATAATACAGTACTATCTACTTCTTCTGGAGCAGCATTTATGACTGGATTTAACACATTGTATTATTCATTTGCACCAACTGTTGCAGACTGGGAAAGAGAAAATCCAATGTTTAAAGAATCTGTACGCGCATTCATCACACCAATGATTTCAACATTGTCTATTATGACATTGGCTGACGATGGTTCAGAAGTTGAAGTTTTAGGATTGGGAATCTCTGTTATTGCACTAAACTTGGCAATGTACATTGCAGCACCAGCATTAATTGGATTCAAAGTTCACAAATCTCTCAAATCTAGAAAATAATCTTCTAGAATTACTCTAGGTTATTATACTGAAACACATTATCTAATTTCATGCATATTGAATATGAGGAATTTGATTCAGTTGAAGATTTTTTCATGTATCTGGCATCAGCTGCCCCTCCAATGAAAAATACAATTCCAATTAATTCCTACAAGAATCATGTGATGTCATTTATTCCACTTAGTCCTTCCACTGGAGAAACATATTTGATGTTATATGTCAAAGGTTCATTGGAACCTGGAATCTATGAATTTGATGTTCCTTCAAAGTCTTACAAAAAAGTAGATAATATTGAAAGAGCAGACAAAGTTTACTTTGTATCTTTGACACCAAAAAGAAATACTATTGCAGATACAGCTATTGCAAATCTATAGTTTCTTTGTTTGAATTTTAGGAGCAGACACTGATCTACTTCTAGCATATTTGTCAATTATCTCATCAGGAGTTCTTCCATTAAAGAGATCCTTGCACAATCCTCTGAGATATCTCATAATTGCCCAAGTTCCTGCTTTCAAAATTCCATACATGAAAACTTTCATTGGTGGACCATACGTCTTGTTTCTGAGAATAATTGGAATGATGTCATTAATTACTCGAAGGTTGTTTTCCCAACATTTCCAAAATAATGTGAATTGAGCTTCATTCAAGTTTCCAAAGTGCATTGAATTTTTCTCACTAAAGTCTTGATACAATAATGGTGCTACTAATCCTCTAAAGTCCATCTCTCTAAAGTCACTCATCATATCAATTGTATATTGAATGTCATCTGGTGTTTCATCTGGCCAACCTATAATGATTGTAGCAGCTGGGAACCAGTGATTTTCATTAAGAATTTTTGCACCTTCTCTAACTACACTGCCCCACTCTTCTGTTGAAAATGGTCTTGTTTTGACACCAAGATGTTTCTTTACCATGTCTGGTGCTACTGTCTCAATTCCTAAGTTAGTTGCAAGCCATCTTCCTGATTTGTCTTGACCATTAATATGAGAAATTTGTTGCATTAATGTAGGATCTGCTGCAACTGCAGAAAATGTCATATGTGTTGTTCCAATAAAGTTTGCACCAAGTCCTTTTAGTGATTTCCACAAATCTGTAATTGCATCTCTGTTTGGAACAAAGTCTCTATTATCACATCCATAAAGTAACATTTCATCAGAGTGTAACCATATTGAATCAAAACCATAATCTAAATTGGTTTTTGCTTCATGTTGTAATCTTTCTATGGGCAGATCTTTCTTTGATCTTTTATTTACATCACAAAAGTCACAACCTCTTCCACACCCTCTCATAGCCTCAATCAAAGAATTGATTGTAGGTCCTTCAATAACTGGAATGTTTTCAAGGTTTCTTACAAAACAATGCATTAATTCTGGTGCATCATTTTTCTCTAAATCTTGGAATAAATCAACTGCTAGTTCATCTGCTTCTCCAACTACTACTGTATCAATTCCGTGAATCTTCATTCTATCCGATTTTGCTAATTCCCATGCTCCATTTCCTCCCACAACAACTTTGAAATCATATTTCTTTTTGAGTTGAATTATACTTGCACACATTTTTTTAAATTTCATTGCAACATATGACAATTTTTCTGGTGACATTGTTGTAGTGACTGGTGCCATTCCTAATGGATCCATTACATTGATACCTACAACTTTGGTGTCTGGTCCAATTGATTTGTGTAACATGTCTGGGTGTCCAATGAATACATCTTCTCTCTTGTAACCTCCTTGAATCAACGAACTTTCAATTCGTCTTAACCCAATTTGTGCAACCTTTGCCTCACCAGTAATTGGGTCTGTCTCAACTGAAGGACAAAACACTTTGTCAAAAACCCATTCAGGAAGAACCTCATATGGTCCACATGCAATAAATCCATAGAGAAAATTTCCTCTGTAATTTGTCATTAAACTACGATCAGCAGTAAGTACAACACGTTTGCCGGCCAACTATCACATTTCGTTTAACTATGTTATATATCATTTACGAGGTTAATTTGCCTCTTGAGTTGTAAATTTTACTTATTCTTTTTTCCTTATTGTTCTATTTGCAATATTTGCAGCAATTCCACCTGCTGCAATACCGTTGTCTATGTTTACAACAGATAGTCCTAACGAACAACTTTGAAGCATTGAAGCAAGAGCTGCAATTCCTTTTTCTCCATAACCGTATCCTACTGATGTTGGAATCCCAATAATTGGAATGTCTACTAACGTGGAAACTAATGTGGCTAATGCTCCTTCCATCCCTGCAGCTACTATGATGCAATCAACATCTTCTTCTATCATTTCTTTTAAAATTGGAAAAATTCTTTGAATTCCAGCTACCCCTACATCGTAACTTGTAATACACTTACAATTCATTGCTTCACATACCAATCTTGCTTCTTCAGCCACTCCTATGTCTGAGGTTCCTGCAGTAAGAATACCTACTTTGCCTCCTTGAAATTTAATTGGTTTTTTAAACAATAACAGTGTGGATGATTTTTTTCCTATCTTGACTTTGACTTTTAGTTTCTTTGCAAATATCTGAATCTTTGGATAATCTGTTTTCTTTAATCTTGAAACAATTACAGAATTTGATTTCTCTAAAGTTCGTTTTATGATTTTTTTGATATCTTCAATCTCTTTTGTTTCTGCAAAAATTATCTCTGGAATTCCTCTTCTCTTTCTTCTGTTAATGTCTATTTTTGCAATTCCCTCTATCTCTTCAATTGAATATATTGATAGAAGCTTTTTTGCATCGTTAATTGAAATCTTTCCTGCCTTTACAGCTTTTAGAATTTCATGAGTTTCCAATAATGATTTGTTCTTTTATGGATAAAAAAAGGCTTAGATTTCAACACCTGAAATTGCACCTTTAACACTCTCTACTGCTTTGTTAAAGACTTGTTTTTCTTCATCGTTTAGATCTAATTCGATAATTTTTTCTACACCTTTCTTTCCTATTACTGCTGGAACTCCAATTGTTACATCTGAATGGCCATACTCTCCGTCAAGATAAGTTGCTACTGGAATTACTTGTTTTCTGTCTCTTACGACAGATTCAACAATTGCAGAAATTGCATTTCCTGGTGCATGCACTGTAGCACCTTTTAGTTCAATTACTTTTGCTGCAACTTGCTTTGTATTTTGAACCAGTTCATCTAACTTTTCTTTTGCAAGAAATGATGATAATGGAATTCCTGAAACAGATGAAAATCTTGGTAAAGGTAGCATGTTTTCACCATGTTCACCAATTACTAGTGCTCTAATTGAATCACGAGAATGTCCAGTTGCTTCATGAATAAATTGTCTGAATCTTGATAAATCTAGCATACCGCCCATTCCAAATACTCTACTTCTATCAAATCCTGAGACTTTGTATGTGATGTATGCCATTGGGTCTAATGGGTTAGTTACTGGAATAATCATAGAATCATCTGCATATTTTTTGACATTTTCTACTACGCTTTTTACAATTGATGCATTAATTTTCAAAAGATCCATTCTAGTCATTCCTGGTTTTCGTCCAGAACCTGCAACTACTACGACAATATTGGAACCTTTCATGTCTTCAAAATTGTTGGAACCTTTTACTTCAACATCAATCCCTTGCTCTGAAAGCATATGGTTGATATCCATTGCTTCTCCTTGAGGAAGTCCTTCTGCAACATCGAGTAACAAAATTTGATCATCTAATCGCTTTAATGCTGAAAATAATGCAGCGTCTCCACCTACTTTGCCCGAACCAATTATAGTAATCATGAAAATCGCTGTTAATTTTCAATAATTAAATCTAATGAAATTTCAGACCGATCAGACGAATTTATAAGTATTTTTGATAATTTTTAATCAATGGTTTTGGTGATTGATCCTCAGATTGCAGGAATATCTGGAGATATGCTTCTTTCTTCCCTAATTGATTTAGGAGCAAATAAGGATAAAGTAATTGATGGAATCAAAAAGTCTGAAAAATTTTTCTCAGATTCTACCATTAAAAAACTAGATTTTCAAAAAACCAAAAAAAGAGGAATTGAAGCTCTTGAACTCATTTTAGAAATTGATGAACACACTCATGAAAGAAAGGGGTCTGAAATTAAAAAAGCAATTAATGATTCTACACAAAACTTAGGTCTATCAAACAAGGCAAAGATATTTGCTGAATCTTGTATTGACTCACTCATTTTTTCAGAATCTAAAATCCATGGAGTTTCAGAAGAATCTGTCCATTTTCATGAAGCCTCCAGTATTGATACTTTAGTTGACATTGTTGGAATTACAATTGCCTTGGATGATTTGAGGTTGTTTGATGAAAAAATTATCTGCATGCCTGTTTCTGTAGGTGGAGGAAGTGTAACTTTTTCACATGGAACTATGTCTAATCCTGCAAGTGCTATTCTTGAGATTTTCAAAAACTCTTATCTGAAAATTAGAGGCAATGATGCTAATGATGAATTAACAACTCCTACTGGTGCATGTATTTTGGCTAATCTAACGAATACGTGTATGGATTATTATCCTGCAATGAAGATTGATTCCATTGGTTACGGTGCAGGACAAAAAGATTTTCAAAATTTTTCAAATGTATTAAAATTAGTTAGAGGCTCCACAAATAATTTAGAAAGTGATTCAGTAAAGATTCTTGAAACTAATGTTGATGATATTTCAGGCGAAATACTTGGAAATTTAATTGAAAAGATTATGCAAAAAGGTGCTAGAGATGTCTCCATTTATCATGGGATTACAAAAAAAGGTAGACCTACAAATTTAGTCTCTGTAATATGTGATGATCAAAATATTGATGAAATTGTTGATACTTTAGTTCTTGAAACTGGTACGTTAGGAGTTAGAATATCCGAATCTAATCGATTTGTTGTGCCTAGAACTAATGAAAATATTTCGTTGACAGTTGATGGAAAGTCATTTGATGTGCGATACAAAAAATCAACATTCAAAGGAAAAACTGATTTTAAAATAGAATTTGATGATTTAAGAGATATCTCAAACACTATTGAGAAATCAATTAAAGAAACAGAATCCTTACTTCGAAAAGAGATTGAAAAGTTGGGGAATTAAATGACAAAATTAAATGATCTAGAAAATTGGTTTGCTGATAAAAACAAAGTTATGATTGCATTATCTGGAGGTGTAGATAGCGCACTTGTTGCATATGCTGCATATCAGAAACTGGCTGATTGTGCAATAGCAGTTACTGCAGATTATAAGACTCTCTCTGAGGAAGAACTACAAACATCCAAACAAATCTGTTCTGAGATAGGCATAACACAACTTTTCTTAGATTATGATGAACTTGAAAATGAAGAGTTTACAAAGAATGATTCAACTAGATGTTTTCATTGTAGGCTCGAATTAGGAGATCATCTGCTAAAATTGGCAAAAGACCACCATGTGGATGTAATCGTTGATGGAACGAATTTGGATGATTTAGGTGATTTTAGACCTGGGATTGATGCATTAAGACAAAATGGTATTAGGAGTCCTCTTGTTGAAATAAATCTTTCAAAATCACAAATTAGACAAATAGCAAAGTCAATTGGATTGTCTGTTCATGACAAACCTTCTAACTCTTGTTTGGCATCTCGTATTCCTTGGGGTCAGAGAGTTACTGCTGAGAAACTTACTCGAATTGAATTTGGCGAAACTGTTGTAAAGCAATTAACCAAAATCAAACAAGTTCGTGTTCGTGATCTAAATGGCTCTGCAAAAATTGAAGTAGAAAAAAATGATATTTCTGAATTCACCACTATTGTCTTAGATGAAATCACAGAAAAACTAAAGATGATTGGATTTACTTCAGTTGAAATTGATCAAGAAGGGTATAAACCAGGAAAAATTAACGTGATTGCAGATTGATTTATCTTGATAATGCTGCATCCACTCAAATTCATGATGATGTCTTAGAATCAATGTTACCATATCTTAAAGAACAATATGGAAATCCTTCATCTATTCACCGTTATGGAAGATTAACTCGTAAGGCAGTTGAAAAAGCAAGAAAACAAATTGCATCTTTGATTAATGCTGATCCTTCTGAAATTTTTATTACTTCTGGAGGAACTGAATCAAACAATACTGCAATAAGGGGAATTACAACTAAACATTCTTCTGGACAAATCATTACCTCTTCAATTGAACATGATGCAATTTTAGAGCCATGTAAAAAATTGTATCAAGATGGTTTTGAGGTGGTATATCTTCCAGTTGATAAGTTTGGCATGATTAGTATGTCCGATCTAAAAAATCACCTTTCTGAAAAAACTAGAATTGTTTCAATTATGTTTGGAAATAATGAGATCGGTACAATTCAACCAATTGAAGAAATTACTAAACTTTGTCATGATCATGGTGTTGTTTTTCATACTGATGCAGTACAAGCAGTGGGAAAAATCTCAATTGACGTTAATGAATTGGATGTCGATTTGTTATCTGTCTCTTCTCATAAACTATATGGTCCAAAGGGAATTGGTGCATTGTATGTCAAAAAAGGTATTGCCCTCAACCCTATGATTTTAGGTGGTGGACAAGAGCATGGTTTACGTTCTGGCACTGAAAATGTGGCAAATATTGTTGGTTTTGGTAAAGCATGTGATATTGCAAAAACTAATCTAGATGAGAACATTTCTCATATGAAAAAACTCAGAGACACCTTGGTTCAAAAAGTATCAAATGAAATCTCTCAGGTAACAATTAATGGTCATCCTGAATCCCATTTGCCAAATAATGTTCATTTTACATTTCTTGGTGTAAATGGTGAAGATCTAATTATCAAACTTGATGAATATGGTATTGCTGCATCTACTGGTTCAGCATGTTCTGTTCACACTCAAAAAGCATCTCATGTTTTACAAGCAATGGGTTTTTCACACGAGCAAATTACTGGTTCATTAAGATTAACAACTGGAATATTTAATGATCAAAAAGAAATTGAACAAACAGTGGAAATTCTAAAAAAAGTTGTAGAAGAATTAAGATCTGTATCTCCATTTAAAGAAAAATATTCTTTCTCAAAAAACTAAATTTTCATCTGAAATCTGTTTCTTGTTAGAATTACTGTTGCCATGATTCCGACTAGTAAAACCATCATTGCAATTGTGCCAAATTCTGGAACTACATAAGTTCCAATAATTTGAATATTTGAATCCCCTTGCTCAAAATTGACTGTAATTGTTCTGTGTTCTGAATGGACTGGTGCTTCTTCATAATCTACCTCAACTCCATTTGGATTCTCTGGATTTGAGATTAGAATAATAAATCTGTCATCTTTTCCATTTTGGTTTTCAGCACCTACGTACTCTCTGGGCAAATCTAATGTGATTGAACCGTCATCTGTTGAATCAAGATTTACTTCTAGTGCAAAATTTTCTGAGTTAATTATAATGTCTTTGACTGTGCCTCCTTTGATTGAATATTCTACATCAAATGTTCCATGACTTCCAGCATCAACTTCAAAATTGTTGCTGGTTACAACTGCCTCTGATTCTGGAGTGTAACTGAATTCTGATTCTGCAATATTTCCTTCTCCATATAATACTCTGACTAGGTAATCCCCTACTTTAGTCCATAATGGACCTTCTGCAATAACTGTGTGTGAATAAGTACCATCTTGAGCTACTGTTATCTGTGCTACATCTACTAGATTCCCTTCTGTAAATAATTGGAGCGTTACAGGTGTTTCGCCCACTACTGTTGTAACATTTCCTGATATTACTATTGTATCTCCTTCATCATAATTTTTGTCATCTGTTTGAACGGAAATCAATGATTGAGCAAAAGCAGGAACTGTAGAAATTATCAATATAGAAATTATTCCATAGACTATTCTAGAATCCACGAATTTTGAATGGCATGTTTGTATATTTCTTTTACTATCAAAAATGAAAAAATGAAAAAAGATGTGATTTTAGATTCTTGGCATAATGCTAAGTCTTGATTTTGCAGATACTGCAATTATTGAGATAATTGCTACTGCTAGAATCATAGCTGCAATTGTACCAAACTCTGGGACTACAAAGGTACCGATTATTTCAATTTGTTCAGTTCCAGCTGGGAACATGATTGTTACTTTGTTTGCAACAATCTCAACATCATCCCATTCTTCTCCGTCAACTAATACCATGAAGATACCGTCTTGGACTGTCTTTGATGGAGTTACTGTTAGTATTCCATCGTCAGTGGAACTGATGTTGACAACAATTGAGTTGTCATTTGTATTGAGAGTTGCACTTGTAATTGCACCGCCTGAAATACTAAATGGTACACAATAACCATCTGCAGTAATTTCATTTGCACCACATTGTTTGGACGTTGTTGGTGTTTCATATGTTGGCTGGTATGCAACTCCACCACTTAGTTGAACTTTGGCACTGTTACTTTTTGATTCACTACCATAGTTTACTTTGATGGTGTAGGTACCGTCGTATTTCCACATTGCACCTGCTGTGTTTAGTGTTGTCTCAAAACTACCATCATCTGCTACAGTGATTTGATCAACTGTGACAATGGAATTTAGAGGACTCACAACAGTAACTGTAACTGGAAATCCAGATGCTACATTTGCTACTTGCCCATTTACCATAATCATGTCACTGTGTCCATAACTTGTTTTATCTGTCCAAACAGATATTGGAATATCTCCAAGCAACATTTCATCAGCTGTTGCTCTGGCATCTTCCATGGAACATCCTACACATGCTTGTGGAATTTCCTCTGCATATGCTGATGACATGGTTAAAGTACCGACTGCAGTCAAAACGGCTAGTAGCGCGAACGACGTACGACTGTTCATCTTGTTGCGATTTGAACCTGTCTCTATTTATGTATATTTAAAAAATGAAAAAAGATGTGATTTTAGTATCTTGGTATGATACTCAGTCTTGATTTTGCAGATACTGCAATTATTGAGATAATTGCTACTGCTAGAATCATGGCTGCAATTGTACCAAACTCTGGCACTACCACGCCGTCTTGAATATCTACTTCAGCTGAAGCAGTATATTTTGGATCGCTAAATTGCTGTGCTGTAACAGTGTAAAAACCATCTTGTGTCCATAACGGTCCACCGGTTGTGATGGTTGCTGTAAACTCTCCGTCAAGCATTGGTGATACTTGATCAACTGATACTACATTTCCATTTGGAGCAGTTACGGTTAATGTGATATCTGCACTTACTCTATCTGTATTTCCTGTAACTACAATTGTATCGGATCCCATTTCGGTTTCGGCGGTACTAATTTCAATTCCTGCATCTATTGTAACAATTGGTTCGATTGGTTCAAACACGTCTGAACTGAAACTGGATTCAGTTACAGAAGTTTTTTCTGCCATTCCACCATTTACTTCAACAAGAACCTCCATTGTGTACAGTGCTGCGTTGCCTTGTTGTGCTTTGATTTCGTAGAATCCGTCTTCAGTCCATGTTGGGCCTATCTTGAATTCTGCACCAAACATTCCTTCAGCATCTGGTGTTGTTTGACCAACAGCAACTACATTATTTCCACTTGGAGACTTTACAGTAAATGAAACATCAGTGAGTGTTGAAACTGTTTTACCAGTTACGGTAATTGTTTTAGAACCACTGTCTGCCATAGCTGTCAGGGTCATTCCTTGCGTTTGAGCAAATGCATCTTGTTGAATTGAGGTCACTGAAATTAATGACACTGCCAAAAGGGCTATTGCCATTGATGTTGTAGAACGTTTAAAATTCATCCTAATTTTCCCCAAGTCACCTTGGTATTTATGTATATTTAAAAAGGGAATTGTCAAGTGTATGAGGCTTTGATTATGGATTTTCTCGTGTAAAGTGTCGAGACCTGATAAAAAGACCCACAATGGAAATTCAAAGGTTAAATATGGTTTTCATAAAGTATGATAAGGTTTGACTGCTCACAAATCACTTACAAAAGAAATAGAAAAACAATTTCCAAGGGTCATCAAACCTCACAATTATGCAGATTTAATTTTAGAAGGTAAAAAACTCAATGCAACAAACAGATCAAATGCAGTGAAAAGAAGGAAATTTTTAGAATCAGAAATCATAACACCCTCTACATTTACCGCTTCCTATACCCGAATGGGATTCTTAGAGCAATTACATAATGTTGATAAAACATTTGCAGTTTCATCAACACGTCGTACTGGGCTTTCGTTTAGTCCTAGTTTGACATTATCATATCTAAATTACGAAAGACATTATTTGTATAAACACATAATCAAAAATCCTCGAATCAAAAAAATTGTTTGTGGTGTATTGAAAATGTCTATAAGTACATCCATAGGTGCAATACAAAGAAGGATGGAATCAGGACATGCCATAAAACAAGTGGGTCTTTATAAACAGATTTATGAAAAAATAAAGAGAGCAGAATCTGTGGATGGATATATGTGGATGGGTGTTGTAACCATTCCAGCTAGTCGTTATCATCTAAGCGAACTATCAAACTCTTTATTACGCAAGGTGAAATGAATGGAGGTGATAGAATGTTAGTAGAAATGAAACCAAATGAGGAAACACGAGGTATGGTATGTGGAGGATGCGGTCATGCATTTTCAAGTCATAAGATTACAGTAAATACAAACACATCCAAACTCAATGGCAAATGCAAAGTGTGTGGTTGTAACGGTATATCTGAAGGATAACCCCAATTATTTTTAATTTATTTTTTCAATATTTTCAATCTTTAGTTACGGTTATTCCTTTACCACGAATTATAAATTTAATTTTTTCAGGCTTCCCCAACATTTCACTAATTGGTTTGGGCAACCTACATGACAAACCATCTGAACCATCATTACTCAAACTGACACTAAACTCTTTTGCATCTTTTTTCCAACGTGTCAATACTAATCATATCTTTAATCCCTATTAAAATATTATCAGTACGGTTAAGCAACTGTTAAATAACCGTACGGTTAAATTATAATATGAATTTCAGAGAACAAAGAGCACAATTAATCACAGATGATCAAATTCAAAGAATTGACAATTACACTTTCAAAGTAAAATCACAAAACTCTGATAAGTGGTATGATGTTATATCTACCGAATCAAGTTTTGTCTGCTCTTGCCCTGATTCTACATTTAGAAAAACTATCTGTAAACATTCCATAGCAATAGAGATCAGTTTAGAGATTAGAAAGAAAGTAGAGGAAACAAAACAACAACAAATTACCATTAATCCAATAGATGTTAATGGTTGTAAATTCTGTGAATCTAACAATATTATAAAGAAAGGATTAAGAAAAAACAAGAACTACTCAATTCAAACATTCCAGTGTAAAGATTGTAAACGAAAATTCTCAATCAATATTGGGTTTGAGAAGATGAGGGCAACACCACAAGCAATTACAGCATCCATG
Source organism: Candidatus Nitrosopumilus sp. (assembly GCF_965262695.1). Taxonomy (GTDB): domain Archaea; phylum Thermoproteota; class Nitrososphaeria; order Nitrososphaerales; family Nitrosopumilaceae; genus Nitrosopumilus. The sequence continues at coordinate 15,225 of NZ_OZ253550.1, forward strand.
AATCTGTACTTTAACGGAGAATCATTACGTCATGTTGCAGATTCCATGAAACTCTTTGGAGTTGAAATAACACATCAGACTGTCCATAACTGGATTAAGAAATACATTGGGCTCATGGATAATTACCTTGAATCAATTACTCCACAAGTGTCAGACAAATGGTATTGTGATGAGATATACCTCAAAATCAAAGGAGATAGAAAATACCTCTATGCAATGTTAGATGATGATAGTAGATTTTGGATTGCCTCACAAGTGGCAAATACAAAATATACCCAAGATGTTAGACCAATGTTTAAAAAAAGTGTAGAAGTTGCAGGGAAAAAACCTAAAGTTCTGTTATCTGATGGTGCTAGAAACTTTCAACAAGCCCACAAGAAAGAATGGTATTCGAGATACAATAAAGACACAGTACAACACATACGTCATATTCATTTCAAAAATGATAGAAACACAAACAAAATGGAACGTCTAAACGGTGAGATTCGAGATAGGGAAAAAGTCATGAGAGGTCTAAAAAAAGATAATTCCCCAATAATTACAGGTATGCAGATTTATCATAATTACATTCGTTCTCACATGGGAATTGATGGAATGACTCCAAGCGAGAAAGCAGGGGTTAAAGTTGAGGGATCAAACAAGTGGATTACAATAATTCAAAATGCTAGTAAAAACTAAGATCTTTTTTAAATCATGTTTAGTAATTAGATCTTGATGAGAAATAAAGTATTATTTCTTATTCTCAAAATCACCTCAAGAATGGTGTTAGAACTTCTCTTGAGAACATAGAATAAGAAACAGTACTTTTTTTTCCATGTTATTCGTCTTGGCACTGTGTTATTAGGACACAGTGTCGGCGTTTATCCCTAAATTATTTCCAACCCCCAAAAATCAGGTCTCGGTATTTTACAGAAGAAAATTGTGAATACAAGCCTCTCACACTTGACAATTCCTTAAAAAGAGAAAAAAAATGAAATTTTAGATTCTTGGCATAATGCTAAGTCTTGATTTTGCAGATACTGCAATTATTGAGATAATTGCTACTGCTAGAATCATAGCTGCAATTGTACCAAACTCTGGGACTACAAAGGTACCGATTATTTCAATCTCTTCAGCCCCTGCTGGGAATGCTATGGTAAGAGTTCTGTCTGTTGATGATTTTGTTTCATCAAAGTCTACCTCTTCTCCATCAACTAGGACGAAAAAGCTGTCATCTTCACCATTCATTGTTGCATCCAATACAGATCTAGGGATCGTTAGTGTGATTGAACCCTCACTCATGGCATCAATTGAGACAATTAGTGAATTTGCATTCACGTCAGGAGTGATTCCAAGCAGTTTTGCGCCTGTGACTTCATATCCTATTAGATCAGTTGAGCCTTCAATTGAAACGGTTGTGTCAGTTACTCCGGAAGTTACGGTCTCAGTTGGTTTCTCTACCATGGCAGAACCACCAAACTCAAATGATGTTGTAGCTGCTCTATTTGGACCTCCATATTGTACTGTAATTGTGTAAGTTCCTTCTGCTTGCATCAATGAACCTCCTGCAGTTACCTCGGTGCTGAATTTCTTATCTGCACCAACTGTGACTTGTGCAATTGATACTAAGTTACCATTGGGAGCTTTTACAATAACACTTACAGGTGTTCCTGCATAAAGATCTCTGACTTCACCTGTTACCATAATAATTTCGCCTTCTGAATAAGCTGTTTTATCAGTGGTAACAACAATCGTGTTTTGTATTTGTCCAAATGCTGGTGCCATACCAATACCTGCAACTAGAATTGCTGATAAGGCAAACACCATCAATTGTGATTTCATTGATTTTATGCCTAAATTTATCTTATTTAAGGTTGTGAAAAGATTAGTTGACAAAATAGAAAATCCCTACTTTCTTGACGAATTTCAGATTAGATATATATTAACCTGAGCGTGAGCTTTTGACAGTTTGTGTGTATTCATTACTGTTACATTTAATGTTCAACGTGGGGGTTTTGTAATTGGCAACTAAGAAAAACCAAATTCTTGTACCCGATCATATCTATGTTCCAAAACATGAAATCATTTCAAAAAAAGAAGCTGAAGAAGTTCTAAAAAAATACAATTGTAAACCAACTGAATTACCATTAATTTTTGTAAACGATCCTGCAATTTTGGGACTTGGTGTAAAACCTGGTGACATGATAAAGATCACAAGAAAGAGTCCAACTGCAGGTGAAGGTCTCTATTATAGATACGTGGTGGAAGTATAGATGGCAGATTCTTCAACTAAACGTTGGCCAGTAATTCAAGATATCTTGAAAAGAGAAGGTATTGCACGTCAACACCTAAACTCATTTGATGAATTTTTAGAAAGAGGACTACAAAGTATAATCAACGAAGTTGGTCAGATTGATATTGAAAATGCTGAATATCCTTACAAAATTCAACTAGGCAAAGTTAAACTTCAACAACCAAGAATGATGGAGCTTGATGGTTCTATAACACACATTACTCCTGCAGAAGCAAGATTGAGAAACGTTTCTTACTCTGCACCTGTAATGATGGAAGCAAGTGTGGTTGAAGATGGAAAAATTCTTGAATCGAGATTTGTCCACATTGGTGATGTTCCAGTTATGGCAAAATCAAATGCATGTATCTTACACAATTTCTCTACTCAAAAATTAGTTGAACATGGTGAAGATCCAAATGATCCTGGTGGTTACTTTATCATCAATGGTTCTGAAAGAGTTATTGTTGGATTAGAGGATTTATCTTACAATAAAATCATAGTTGATAGAGAAACAGTTGGTGGAAACATTGTTCACAAAGCCAAAGTCTACTCTTCTATTGTTGGTTATCGTGCAAAATTAGAACTTGTTATGAAAAATGATGGGCTAATTGTTGCCAGAATTCCTGGTTCTCCAGTTGACATTCCAGTGGTTACTTTGATGAGGGCACTTGGATTGGAATCTGATAGAGAAATTGCAGCAGCAGTTTCTTTGGTAGATGAACTCCAAGACGAACTAGAAGGATCTTTTGAAAAAGCAGGAGATGTTCCGACTGCAAAAGATGCTATTGTTTACATCAGTAAGAGAATTGCACCTGGAATGCTTGAAGAGTTCCAGATTAAACGTGCTGAGACTCTGCTTGATTGGGGTCTATTACCTCACTTGGGAAAACATCCTGAAAACAGAAAAGAAAAGGCACAATTCTTAGGAGAAGCAGCTTGTAAATTATTAGAACTAAAACTTGATTGGATTAAACCAGATGACAAAGACCACTATGGAAACAAAGTCATCAAATTCGCAGGACAAATGCTTGCCGATTTGTTTAGAACTGCATTTAGAAATCTCGTCCGTGATATGAAATACCAATTAGAGCGTTCTGGCCAAAAACGTGGAATCAATGCAGTGGCTGCTGCAATCCGTCCTGGAATTATTACTGATAAATTAAACAATGCAATTGCAACTGGAAATTGGGGACGAGGTAGAGTAGGTGTTACTCAACTACTTGATAGGACAAACTATCTTTCAACAATTAGCCACCTTAGAAGAATTCAATCCCCCCTTAGTAGAACTCAACCAAACTTTGAAGCAAGAGATTTACATGCAACACACTTTGGAAGAATCTGTCCAAGTGAAACTCCTGAAGGCTCTAACTGTGGTCTTGTAAAGAATTTGGCATTGTCTGGAATTATTTCTGTAAATGTTCCTTCTGAAGAAATTGTAGAGAAACTCTATGATCTTGGAACTGTTCACTTCTTTGATGCAAAAGAGGACTTGAAGAAAGATGGAACTAGAATATTTGTTGATGGCAGACTAATTGGATATTACAAAGATGGTGAACAACTAGCAGAATCTCTTAGAGACTTGAGAAGAAACTCAAAGATTCATCCACATGTTGGTGTATCATTTCATAAATCTGAAATTGAAGGCTCTACAAGAAGACTTTATGTTAACTGTAATGCAGGACGTGTCTTAAGACCATTAATTATTATCAAAGATAACAAACCACTACTCACTGCTGATTTACTAGATAAAATCTCAAAGAAACTCATCTCCTGGACTGATCTTTTGAGAATGGGTGTCTTAGAAATGATTGACGCAAATGAAGAAGAAAACTGTTATGTCACACTAAATGAGAAAGACACAAAGAAATACACTCACCTTGAAGTTTTCCCACCCGCAATTCTTGGTGCAGGTGCTTCAATCATTCCATATCCTGAACATAACCAATCTCCAAGAAACACATACGAATCTGCAATGGCAAAACAAAGTTTAGGATTCTCAACACCAATGATGAATACTAGTACATATGTTAGACAACACTTTATGCTATATCCTCAAGTTCCAATCGTCAACACAAAAGCAATGAAACTTTTAGGATTAGAAGATAGGCCAGCAGGTCAGAACTGTGTAGTTGCAGTATTACCATTTGATGGTTATAACATCGAGGATGCAATTGTTCTTAGTAAGGCATCAGTTGATAGAGGTCTTGGAAGAACATTCTTCTTTAGAATTTATGATGCTGAAGCAAAACAATATCCTGGTGGAATGCGTGATGCATTTGAAATTCCAAACGCTGAAGACAACATCAGAGGATACAAGGGAGAACGTGCATACCGACTATTAGAAGAAGATGGTGTTGTTGCAGCAGAATCTCCAGTAAAAGGTGGAGATATTTTGATTGGAAAAACTAGTCCTCCAAGATTCATGGAAGAGTATAGAGAATTTGAATCATCTGGTCCTTACAGAAGAGATACATCAATTGGTGTTAGACCATCAGAAACTGGAGTTGTTGATACTGTAGTTATGACTCAATCAAATGAAGGTGGAAAGATGTACAAGATTAGAGCAAGAGATATGAGAATTCCAGAGATTGGTGATAAATTTGCATCAAGACATGGACAAAAAGGAATTTTAGGAATTTTAGCTAAAGCAGAAGATTTGCCATATACTGCAAGTGGGATGTCTCCTGATGTATTGATTAACCCACATGCATTCCCATCTAGAATGACTGTTGGTATGATGATGGAATCTATCTGTGGAAAATCTGCGGCATTGCGTGGAAAGAGATTTGATGGTTCTGCATTTGTTGGAGAGAAAATGGATGAAGTAAGAGAAGTAATGGACGCACATGGCTTTGAATATTCTGGTAAAGAAATAATGTATGATGGAAGAACTGGAAAATCATTTCCAGTTGAAGTTTTCATTGGAGTAGTATACTATCAAAAATTACACCACATGGTTGCAGACAAGATTCATGCAAGAGCACGTGGACAAGTTCAGATGTTAACTAAACAACCAACAGAAGGAAGAGCAAGAGGTGGTGGTCTTAGATTCGGTGAAATGGAGAGAGATTGTTTGATTGCCTATGGTGCTTCTATGATTCTTAAAGATAGACTGCTCGATGAGTCTGATAAATCTGATATCTTTGTATGTGAGAGATGTGGTCTTGTTGCTTATCATGATGTTAAACAAAGAAAATATGTATGCAGAGTCTGTGGTGATAAAGCTAAAGTCTCATCCGTCTCAGTTGCATATGCATTCAAACTACTCTTACAAGAGATGCAGAGCCTCAACGTTGCACCAAGATTGTTAATCAAGGAGAAACTATAATGTCCATTCAAGCAGTCAAAGCAATCGACGGTATCAGATTCTCTGTTTGGTCTCCGACTGAAATCAGAAAATACTCTGTTGCAGAAATTACTGCTCCAGAAACCTATGATGAAGATGGAATGCCGGTTCAAGGAGGTTTGATGGATGGTAGATTGGGAACTCTAGAACCTGGACAAAAATGTCTTACCTGTGGAAACACTGCAGCAAGATGCCCTGGACACTTTGGACACTTAGAATTAGCAGAACCAGTTTTACACATTGCATTTATTGATAATATTTACAAACTATTACAATCAACATGTCGTTCTTGTGCAAGACTCAAAGTTCCACAAGAAGATCTTAACGTTTTCAAAAATATTAAAGAAAAACATGCAGCTTATACTGTAATTTCTCAAAAACGTATTCCAGAACAAATTATTGAAAAAGCAAAGAAAGCAAAAGAATGTCCTCACTGTGGTAAAACCCAATACGAATTAATCTTTACAAAACCAACTATCTTTGTAGAGAAAACAGAAATTGGAGAACACAGATTACTTCCAATTACAATTAGAGAAAGATTCTCACAAATCATCGATGAAGATTTAGAATTATTATCTTATGATCCAATTACTGCAAGACCTGAATGGTTTGTCTTACAAGCATTTCCTGTTCCACCAGTAACTGTTAGACCTTCAATTATTCTAGAAACTGGAATTAGATCAGAAGATGACTTGACTCATAAGATGGTAGATATCATCAGAGTTAATCAGAGACTAAAAGAAAGCAAAGATGCAGGTACTCCTCCACTAATTGTTCAAGACTTGGTAGACCTCTTGCAATATCACACAACCACATACTTTGATAATGAAGTGTCTGGAATTCCACAAGCTCATCATCGTTCTGGACGTCCTCTCAAAACCTTAACTCAAAGACTCAAAGGAAAAGAGGGAAGATTCAGAGGTTCACTATCTGGAAAGAGAGTTGACTTTTCAAGTAGAACTGTAATTTCACCAGATCCTAACTTGGACTTGAGTGAGGTTGGTGTTCCAGAAGCAGTTGCTATGAAACTAACCATTCCTGAAATTGTCACAGAATGGAATATTGAGAGAATGAGAAAACTCGTAATTAACGGACCTGAGAAATTCCCAGGTGTAAACTATATCGTTAGACCTGATGGTGTAAAGATTAGACTTGACTTCGTAGAGGACCGCTCTACTATAGCTGAAACACTTGAGATTGGATACTTGGTAGAAAGACATCTTGCAGACGGTGATATTGTCATGTTCAACAGACAACCATCACTTCACCAGATGTCAATCATGGCACATTATGTCCGTGTACTTCCAGGAAAAACATTCAGACTACATCCATCAGTTTGTCCACCATACAACGCAGACTTTGATGGTGATGAGATGAATCTTCATGTTCCTCAAAGTGAGGAAGCAAGAGCAGAAGCAATTCTCTTGATGAGAGTTCAAGATCAATTAATCTCTCCAAGATATGGTGGTCCAATTATTGGTGCACTAAGGGACTTTGTAACTGGTGCATATCTTCTAACTAAAGACGATACAACATTATCTGTTCAAGAATTTTCAAACCTTGCAATGCTTGGTGGTTATACAGATCCTTTACCAAAACCTGCAACTAAAACTAAAGACGGTCCAGCATACACTGGTAAGCAACTCTTCTCATTGTTCTTGCCAAAAGACTTCAACTATGTAATTACCTCAAAGTGGTCCAAAGGAACAAAGGGTCAAGCAAAAGATGTTGTAATTAAAAATGGTGAGTTGATCAGCGGTGTAATTGACAAATCCTCAATTGGTGCAGAAGAACCAGAAAGTGTACTTCACAGAATTGCAAAAGACTATGGTAATGCAGTTGGAAAAAGTTTCCTCAACTCTATTCTAATTATGGTAAAACAATTCATCACGCATTATGGTTTCAGTTATGGTTATGGTGATCTTATTGTTCCAGACAAAGATAAACAACAGATTCTAGATGATATTCAAGAAACCTATGACATTGTAGATGATTTGACTAATCAATTTGAGAAAGGTACATTGAAACTAACAAGAGGTATGAGACCTGAAGAGGCACTAGAGGCATACATTGTCAACGAGTTAGGCAAAGCCAGAGACAAGGCAGGCTCTTCAGCTAATGACTGTCTTCCAGCAGATAATGCCGGAAAAATCATGGCTACGACTGGTGCAAGAGGTTCCTCACTTAATGTAGGTCAGATGGCAGGAGCCCTTGGACAACAATCAAGAAGAGGTAACAGATTACATGAAGGTTACAACAACAGAGCATTAACTCATTATGAAGAACATGACAATAACCCAGATGCACACGGATTTGTAAAATCTAATTATAGAGAAGGACTCTCTGCACTTGAATTCTTCTTCCATGCCATGGGAGGTCGTGAAGGACTTGTCGATACTGCAGTTAGAACTCAACAAAGTGGTTACATGCAGCGTAGATTGATCAATGCACTAGAGCATATCAGATTAGAATACGATGGAACAGTAAGAGATCCACACGGACACATTGTTCAATTCCTTTATGGTGAAGATGGAATTGATGTACAAAAGAGTGATCATGGTGAAGCATTTAACCCAAGTAGATTAATTGAATCACAAAAAATTGTTGATTCTGGCAAAAAAGCAACAAAAGATGAGATTGAAACTCTAACAAAGAAATACACAAAGACATTCAATCCAAGATTAACTTCTCTTGTAACTGATGCATTACTAAATTCAGAATTAAGCAAAGATGGTGTTGAAGCAGTATGTAAGAAAGGATTGTTACTTTACAACAAAGCCAAAGTGGAACCTGGACAAGCAGTAGGAATTATCACTGCACAGTCAATTGGTGAACCAGGTACTCAGATGACATTAAGAACATTCCACTTTGCAGGAATTAAAGAAAGAAACGTTACATTAGGTCTTCCAAGATTAATTGAATTAGTAGATGCAAGAAAGAAACCAGTAACCCCAACTATGGATATCTATCTTGATGAAGAATCAAAGAAATCAAGAGAAAAGGCAATTGAGGTTGCAAGAAATGTTTTGCAAACCAAAGTAAGTGCACTTATTGCAGATAGTGAAACTGACTATTCTACTGAAATTAAACTAATTTTAAGTGAAAATAGGCTCAAAGAAAGAGGTTGCTCTATCTCAGAAGTCGAAGCAGCATTATCTTCAAACAAGAAATTCAAGATGGAGACAACTGGTGAACTAATTACCCTAAAACTCGTTGATGAATCTGATACTGCAACAGCAATTGCAATTAGAAACAAGGTTCTCAACACTACTGTCAAAGGTGTACCTGACATTGAACGTGTAACTCTTGTCCAAAAAGATGATGAATGGGTTATTCAGACAACTGGTTCTAATGTTGCCAAAGTCCTAGAGGTAAAAGGAATTGACAAGACAAATGTTAGAACAAACAATGTCTTTGAAATTGCAGGAACTCTTGGAATTGAAGCTGCAAGAAATGCATTAATCAACGAACTTAACAGCACTCTAGAAGATCAAGGACTTGAAGTTGACAACAGATACATCATGTTAGTAGCTGATTTAATGTGCTCTCGTGGTTACATGCAACAAATCGGAAGACACGGAATTGCTGGAACCAAAGACAGTGTCTTGGCAAGAGCGGCATTTGAGATTACAGTTCCAACAATTGCACACGCTGCACTTGGTGGAGAAATTGAACAACTCAAAGGTATTACTGAAAACGTAATTGTTGGAAGCAACATTCCAATTGGAAGTGGTACAGTTGACTTGTACATGCAGGTAAGCAAGAAGAAATAACTAGATGATAATTATGGCAGATGAAATTTCAACACTAATGACAAACTCCAAAGACAAAGTTGTATTACTTCGATTAAGAAATAACAAAACAATTCAAGGCATTCTCAAAGACTTTGATATTCACATGAATCTTACATTAGAAAATGCCGAAGATGTTTCTGAGGACAATAAAAAACAACTAGGCAAGGTTTTGCTTCGTGGAGACAACATTCTAGCAATATCCCTTCCTGAAGAAGAATCAAACTAACAAACCATAAATCTTAACGTTCTATATGTAAAGTAATTGCTTGATTTTTTATTTTTAATTTTTATTTTGCCGTTTGCAACTGCACAAGATATTCCAGACTATGACAACCCCTATGCTCCAATATTTTTTGATAGGCCAATTTACTCTTGGACTGATAAAATCAAAATCAAAATAATTGCTCCTAGCTGGAACACTGACAAAGACTTGATTGATTCAATTGGTGGTGATAATGATAATCCCATCAAAATATCGACACGGAGTCATTCATTAGAACCGTACAGGTTGACTGAAACAGATGTGTCTAGTGGAATATTTACCGGCGAGATAATTCTCACTGGATTCTTACATGATACAGATGGTGATGGTGATTATGATACGATCCCTAGAACCATTGGAACTGGTCCTACAAGTGGATTCTTGGAAGTTGAAAGAAATTCAGCAGTAACTGTATCCTTTGAATTTGCCGATGGTGTAGTGTTGTCCGAATCTGTACCTGTATCGTGGAATCTTGGAACCGTAGAATTTACAAATGATGTTTTCTTTAATGATGATTCTGTAATAGTTAGAGTAATTGATCTTGACATGAACCTCAATCCTGAGGCAATTGATCAAATTGAAGTTGAAGTTTTTTCAAACTCTGATGTTGGTGGAATTACTGCAAATGCAATAGAGACATCTGAAGATTCTGGCTCTTTTGTTTCTACTGTATTCCTTACTCAAAATTCTGCATCAAGTGGAAATAGGCTTTATGCGATTCCTGGTGATGAAATTTTTACTAGATATAACGACTATACGCTACCAAAACCATATTCTGAATCGGATAATTTGGAGATTCAGGCTCAATCTAGAGTAGAATCATCCATTCTTTCAACTCAACGATTAGAAAACTCTGAAATTAAAATCTCTGATAGTTTTGGAAATCATCTAACAACTCTCTCTTCTGAACAACAAGTTCAGATAGTTGGTAGTTTGTCAAATTTGCAAGATTATGATCAAAAGTTTGTTTATCTCTTTCAAGTACGAAACTCTCAAAATTATGTGGAATCTCTCTCTTGGATTCAAGGTCAGTTATCTTCTGGACAAAATCTTGATGTTTCTCAATCTTGGATTCCAAAAAAATCTGGGGACTATGACATTGAAACATTTGTTTGGACTTCGCTAAAAGATCCAACTGCTCTATCTGATTCTATAACAAGATCAATTTCTGTAGAATGAAAAAGTATCAATTATACGTGATTATTAAATAGAAAATTACGTGTTTTTTGTTGTGATGCGATTCATCCTAGGGATAACTCTAGTGTTAACAGCTTTTGCACCGCTTGTGTTTGATGACATCTTTGCTGATTCATTTAATGTGAGTTTTAACAAGGATAATTTCCAAACTGGTGACACACTGATAATTTCTGGGCAGGTAATTGATTTTGGAATGCCTGTCATTGCTTTGAGTATATTTGATCCTGATGGAAAAATTTTATCTGCAAATAATCTGGAACTTTCATCTGATGGTAGTTTCTCAAAAACAATTTCTTTGGAATCTCCATTTTATGAAATACTTGGTGAATATCTCGTAAAATTAGATTATAGTCAAGTTACTGAAGAACATACTTTTGTAATTGAAGGTGATGCTGTTGAATCTGAACCTGAAACCGTTCCTCAGGAAGTTATAGTGCCTGAAATCACATCTTTCTATACTGAAAAAGATCATTATTCTGATGGCGACACAATCAAAATTTTTGGAAGTGTCTCAACTTTGGATTCACCTACTGTCCTAATTGGAGTTCATGATCCATTTGGAACCCCTGCTGGATTTTATTTTGGAAACATAAACAATGACTTGAAATTTTCCACAAGTTTTCTTGTTAAAGACGGTGTAAACTTTAAAGCTGAAGGAACATATTCGATAAAAGCACATTATGCTGAAACTGATGCACAATATTTCTTTGAATACTCTGAAGAACCTTCCACAACAACACAAACAACCGAAGACACAACACAAACAACCGAAGACACAACACAAACAACCGAAGACACAACACAAACAACCGAAGACACAACACAAACAACCGAAGACACAACACAAACAACCGAAGACACAACACAAACAACCGAAGACACAACAATAGAATCCATTAATGAAACAATAATTTTACAAAAAGAAAACATAAATGAAAAACCAGAAATCAAAGAAGCAAAAATTGTTTCAAAAGAAACTGAAACAAAAACTCCCGAAAATATTTTAGAAAATAAAGACCATGAAAATCTTTCTGTAGAAGATATTGAACTTGGAAAATTACTAAATCAAATTAATCTTGAATGTGATTCTAGTATTTTTGTTGATACAATTTCGTACTATGATGGTATGGGTCCTGCTCTTTACAGATTGTGCCAATTTGATAATTCTTTGAATTTTTTTAATGAGTCTTTACTTGAAGATCCTGACAATGTTGAGATTCTTGTTAACAAAGGCTCTACATTAGGAAAAGTTGGATATGTTTCGGAAGCAATTGCATACTATGATCATGCTATTGCTCTTGATCCTGACTACCTGCCTGCAAAAAATAACAAGGCAAATGCCTTAGCAAATCTTGGAAATCTTGATGATGCCATTTTACTTTACAATGAAATTCTAGAAGAGAATCCAAATTACTATACTGCCAGAACCAATCTTAACACTGCACTATCACTAAAATCTGAAATTCAAGAAATTCCTAAAGTGATTAGTACACCCGAATCAGAAATTGAAACTCCGTTAAATGAAAAAACTTTACCTGAAAAAATAATCCCAACAGAAAATAAAAATGAAAAACAAACTAACTTTCTTGAAGAATTAACACGTGTATTCTCATCTTTGTTTGGTTTTAGTGAGTGATCTTTCTTTTTTGTGTGCGTAATTTTTCCATAAACCTATAAAGCCCTGTTGCGACGATGCTCATAAGGAAAAACATGAGTAAGATACTTGAAAAATCTTTGAAGGATGCCCGTAAAGAAGGAAAACTAACAATGGGTGCTAAACAAGTTTTAAACTCTGTAAAAAATTCCAAGCTAATTGTATTGTCTCAATCTGTAGAGAAAGAAATGGTTGAGCAAATTGAATCAGACGCAAAAAAAGAAAAAATACCTTTAGTGAACTTCCAAGGAACTTCAGTCGCATTGGGCAGATTATGTGGCTTACAATTTAGAATTTCAACAATTTCATTCACATCAATTGATGACGCAAACATCAAATCAATTTTAAAAGATACAGAAGCTGAGGAAAAAAATGATTAGATGTATTATTGAAAGTTTAAATGAGACATTTTTTGTTTGGAGACATTAAGAATTATGACACAATCAATCAAACTAACAACGGATCAAATGCGTATGATGTCTTTGTTCCAAAATGTTACAGGTGCAACCGCACGTGATTGTGTTGAAGATGAAAAACAAGATAGAGTGATTTTTGTAGTTAACACAGGAAAGATGGGCCTTGCAATTGGTAAGGGTGGAATGCATATCAAATCATTACAAAACATTGTAAAAAGAAACGTTGAACTCGTAGAATTTGACGAGGACCCCGCAAAATTTTTGTCCAATTTGCTTAATTCTAAACTAGTCTCTGAAGTAAAAATAAATACACGGGCAGATGGGACAAAACAGGCAATCGTTATGGTAGACCCAAGAAAGAAAGGAATTGTTGTAGGAAGAGAGGGCAGAAATGCTGAGAAGGCAAGAATGCTTGCAAAACGATATTTTGATATTACTAGTGTCTTGATTAACAGTCCTGAAAGACAAACTTTGGAGATGTAGAATATGAGAAAATCACCACTTGGATTATTTGCAGGCAGAGTTCTAACTACTAAAAAGAAGAAACAAAGATGGGCAATCTCAACTTACAAGAGAAGAGAATTAGGTATTGATAAAAAAGCAGATCCCCTTGGTGGTGCTCCACAAGCAAGAGGTATTGTTTTAGAAAAAGTCGGAGTCGCAGCAAAACAGCCAAACTCTGCAATTAGAAAATGTGTTCGTGTTCAATTAATTAAAAATGGTAAAACAGTTACAGCATTCTTGCCAAGAGATGGTGCAATGAACTTTATTGATGAACACGATGAAGTTCACATTCAAGGAATGGGTGCAACTCAAGGTGGTGCAATGGGAGATATTCCTGGTGTTAGATTCAAAGTATTCAAAGTAAATGGCACTGCACTTCATGAACTAGTAATTGGAAAGAAGGAGAAACCAAGGAGATAGAAATGGCACAAACAAAAAACTTGTTATTATTTAGAAAATGGGATTTATCTGATATTGAAGTGAAAGACCCAGGTCTTAAAACTGCAATTTCTCTAAGAAAACAAATCTTACCATATACATTTGGTCGTTCTGCACTCAAAAGATTCAACAAAGCAGATGTCAATATTGTTGAAAGATTAATCAACAAGACAATGCACTTTGGTAAAAAATATGCAAAGAATACTGGTAGAATGACTGGAAAGAAAACCAAAGTTCTCAATACAGTTAGAACTGCATTTACAATTATCGAACTCAAAACTGGTAAAAACCCAGTAGAGGTACTAGTTAGAGCAGTTGAGAATTCTGCCCCTAACGAGGATACAACAAGAATTGTTTATGGTGGTACTGTTTATCATGTATCAGTTGATGTTGCACCAATCCGAAGAGTCGACTTGGCTTTAAGATTCATTGCAGATGCAATCAAAGAATCCACATTCTCTAATCCAAAACCAATCGAAGAACACATGGCAGAACAACTAATCTTGGCTGCAGATAACGATCCTAATGCTCCTTCTGTAAAGAAGAAGAATGAGTTAGAAAGAATCGCACAAGCATCAAGATAGAACTTTTAGAAATTATTCCAGTAGCCCGAGGCAGATTCGAACTGCCGTCTCCGCCTATATCCACTTTGTGAGATCCAGAGGGCAGAATCCTTGACCGCTAGACTATCGGGCTACTTGAAAGAAATTTTGAATGTTTAGAATATAATCATTTGTTGTAATTACTTTAGTCTAACTTCTCTAATTGCAGTTGCATAATCACATTTTGCTCTTAGTCGCATGTAGGGAATCAACTTGTAATGAATGGAGTAAAGGTTTCCTTCTTTGAGTATGATTCCTTTTTGTTGCAGTGATGCCAATCCCCTTGATGGGACATTAATTGAGAGATTGTATTGTTGGCAAATTTTATCACGTTTGTCTTGGAATTGTTTTAAAGTAAATGCAACATCATTTATTTCTAAAATTAAAGGCCAAACTATTTCTGACCAGACAAATCTTCTATTTTCTGTAGCTGAAGCATACTTGCCTTTTTCACTCAACATTAATAACATCTGCAAATGATGTTATAACTTATTGTCCCAAAAGGAGATTGAGGAGTCATTAGATTTACTGCAAAAAGATTGGGATGTTGATCCTATACTTCGAAACTTTATGCTTGGAAAAATTACTGATGTCTCTGACAAACCAATCAAAGTAAAAGATGTTGTATTTCATGTACCTTATCTGAATTCTGAAAAAAAATTCATTTTATGGAAATGTTTTTGGCCTGACTGTCACAACTGCTGTGACAGACAAGGAAGATTACCATTGACTTCAGATGACTTGATTACCATTGGCAAGGGCTTGAAGTACCAAAAGCCTTCAGAGTTTATCAAAAATGAAACTCTAACTGTTACCTATTCTGAACCCGGACCATCTGGACAGATGACTACAATGACTACAATTAACCTCAAGAGAAAAACAGATGAGACTGAATCTGATGATGGTACTCACATCTCTTGTAGATTTTTGAATGAGGAGGGAGGTTGCTCTATGCATCCAGACAGACCTGGAGTATGCTATCTGTATCCATTTTCTAGTTGGTTAGAAAACGAGAAAGGAAAACCTCGTGTTCATGCAACATACCAGTTTACTGGTGATTGCCCTGGATTCTATTTGGCTGAAGACCTTGAACCCATGAAAGAAGAATTCAAAGAATATTCCAAGATAATTTATGATTACAACATGGCATCAAATAGAACAAACAGAGAAGGTTTTGGTTCTATGAGTTTTAGTTAAGATGGCAAACGTAACGATTCGAGATGCAACAGACAAAGACATTCCAATAATTCTTGGATTGTTATATGATCTTGGACGTCCTAAACCACAACAAGACTCTGATGTTGATTCATTTAGAAAACTTGTAAAGAACTACATCCAAGATTCTGACAAAAAACTCCTTGTTGCAGTTTTTGATGATGTGAAAATTGTTGGTATGATTAGTGTGTTACTCTTATCAAGATTGAATCGTGATACATTGGAGATGTATATTCCAGAATTAATTGTTCTTGAAAAACACCAAGGTCAAGGAATAGGAAAAAAACTAATCACCTCTTGTATTACTTATGCTACTAAGAAAAAATACCATAGAATTCGACTGGAATCTGGAAATCAACGAACAAACTCTCATGAATTCTATAAACACTTGGGATTTGAGCAGTCTTCACTATCTTTTACAAAGAATCTTTGATAACTCAAATTTCTTTGACATTTCTTTGTAAATGACAAATTCTAGATTTTGTTTCATGTCAACAAATTGGTGTGCAAAATGCAGAAACCATACACAATCTGATGGGCATTGTCATTGTTCAGTTTGTGGTGATGAATTTTAGATAGATTTAGGCTTTGGCCACTTTCATCAAGTCAGCAATCTTGATGTCCATTCCAAATCTATCTTCGTTCTTTTTCATGTAACGGAATATTGAAAGAAAGTCTGGTAGTGATTTGAAGAAATTGAAATCTTTTTTAATTTTGGCTCTAACAAAATTGAAAACTTTGGCATACACTTTGTAATGTTCTTCAACTGCTTTTTCATATGCTTTGACATCATGCATGTTCTCTAAGAAAAGCTCAACGCATTGCATTGATGGAATAATTCCTTCACCTAACAACGCGTAAACTGTTCCGATAGACTCTCCAACACCAACTACTTTTCCTGAATAGTATGGTTTGCATCTGTCAGGAGTTGCTAATCTAATTGGTCTACCTTTTGTCTTGAGAACTTTACCTCCATGTTTTTTCAAAAAGTCATCAGTTGCCTTGATGTGATTCTTGTTGTAATCTCCTGCACCAATGTGAGCCCATTTTTCACCTAGTGGGAAATACCAGAAATATCCTGACATTCCGGGAAATGGTTCAATGTAAAAGTCATCATAGGGAACTCCGTTTTCATATTCTACTTTGTATTCGTATGTTGGCAAAAAGAAATCTTCCTTTAACTTTGGTAAGTACACCCTGTGAAATCCAGTACAATCAACTATCATATCATACTCTTTTTCTAATTCTTCAAGTGATGGTGGTTTACCGTAGATAATTTTAGAATCTTTAATGAAATCTTTGATTAAGCCAATCTTGTCATAAGTACATAATCCATGTAATCCAATGTCAAACTTTACATCATTGTTCATCTTGACATGCATGTTTTTTCCATCATGGATTAGAAAGTCGTTAAAATCTCTGCCAGTCTTTTTACAATATTCAGTAAGAATTGGCTTGATTGTACCCCAAGCACAAATGGAATCATGTCTCTCCTTTGGGTTTAACTCGTATCCCGTAACATCATGTTCAGCGTCTTTTAGTCTAGCCATAAGATAGGACCCTGCTACTCCCATTCCCATTACTGCAATTTTCAAGATATTTTGTGAATCTTTGGGGTGTAATAAATAGACTATCTGAATTTGTTCAGGTTATTTCCCATTAGTAGAAATTATCAGTACTGGTTAAATATCAAATTCACATAATCTGTATAAGAAAAGACAAGTCTGTCGTCTGAAAACAATCGTTTCAGATCTTAAGATGAAATCACTGTCATCAGAGGACAACCGTTTCTGATCTTAAGTGATAAGAGATGTCATCAAGGCTCATTTGGTCTTGGTCTTAATCTCGATTGTCTTTTCGTTTAATTTATTTTAGATTAATTTTGGATTTACTCTATGGATGTTTTTGAAGCAATATCGACACGACGTGCAATCAAAAAATTTGATCCAACTCACAAGATGACTTCTGAAGAAGTCAAAAAACTCATGGAACATGTAATATTGTCTCCAACTAGTTACAATCAACAAAACTGGAGATTTGTTTATGTCACTAATCAAGATGTCAAAGAGAAAATTTCTGAAGCTGCTCGTGGACAAGCTCAATTAAAAGATGGTTCTTTGGTTGTTGTTTTGTGTGGTGATATGACTGCATGGAAGTCTGAACCATTACGTTACTGGAAAAATCATACTATAGAAAAACAAGAACTAGTAAAAGCTAATCTTGAGAAAAAATATTCAACTGATACACAAGCTCAAAGAGATGAAGCAATTCGCTCTTGTGGTATGGCAGCTCAAACAATAATGCTTGCAGCTCGTGACATGGAACTTGATTCATGCCCAATGGTTGGCTTTGATTATGATAAGATGGCCAAAGTAATCAATCTTCCAGAAAATCATCTTATAGTAATGATGGTTGTAGTTGGTAAAAGAGCAGAAGATGCAGCACAACGTGGAGGCCAGTTACCTTTGGATGAGGTAGCCTTTGAGAACAAATTCTAATTATTCTTAATTGAGAGAATCCCAAATACCAATTGCTGCTACTCTGATGTAATTGGTTATAATCCTAAACCCTAAATTCTGTGACAAAGTAAATTATTCATTGAGTTACAGAACTGCAGTTTTTTCTAAAAAAGAACTTGGTATAATTATTGGAGTATCCACTATAGTGTCTATAATACTCTATGTGGCTTATATCTCAGGACGATGAGACCAATAATTCCTTTATTGATTGTAGTTGTAGTTGCAATAATTGTTGGAATAATGGGTATATCAAACTATGATGTGTATGTTGCAGAACGTGATCAGAGAAATCTACAGCTTGCAGTTGATGACTGCAAAAAGTTATTCTCACAGGGAACTGACCAAGAAGACTGTATTGCAAAATCCCTTGATGTCTTTGAAACTGAATATCAACAAGAACAGTGGAATCAAAGAGATCTTTATTCCATAAACCCTTAATTTGTTAATCGTTCAGAATTCTGTGATTTGCCTTTTGAAAAGGATGTAACAGCACTCAAAACGGCATTAAGTGACACTGATTCTAGAATCAAAAAATTAGAAGAACATAAAGAATCTGAGTCCAAAAAGTCTGATTCTGATTCAGAGACTCTACGGCGATTAGAAAAAAACCTAAAGAATTTGCGCAAAAAACGTACTCTCATTCTATCTGAATTGGAATAAATCCAATACGCTTAATTTGAGAAATATTTCTAGACAAATCATGCCTCTTTACTGTAAACAATGTGAAGAAAGACGTTATCCGATGTACAATGCTAATGACAAGGGAACCTTGTGGCTGTGTAACAAATGTCAAAATTACACTGACTCTGAAGACGTAATTATTCGTGAGCAGACACAAGAAGAAAGGGATGAAATTAAGGCTAAAACAGAAGAGTTTGAGCGAACTAGCAAGTTTTCAGGCGAAAAACTTTCTCGAAGAAAAGGTGTAAACTAAAAAAAGAAGAATAGGAATAATTCCTAAAATTCTATAACTGAACCTGCTGAAATTGTGAATTTTTGATTCTGTTGTTCCCCATGTACATCATACCATGCAATGTTAAGATTTACTTTGTTTCTAAGTGCAGACTCTACTGTAATGTGACTTGCCTGTCTTAGTCTGTCTTGAATTGGTTTTTCTATAACGGTTTCTTCTTTTGTATTTTTCATGAATTACTTTTTGCAATTGTGATTTAGCAACAAGAGTGAAAATTAATTTTTGATCGCAGGATCTATTTTGACAACTACAAATCGCTAATGAATAATTGAATCAAATTTGATCTCATGTTAGCTCTAAACTTATCGTATCTTCATTAAAGGCTCTATCAGAAAACATTCATGAAATTTTGCTCTAAATGTGACACTAAACTTACTCAAAACTTTGAAGATGTTGGCGGACCTGGAATTTGTCCAAAATGTAATCCCGATATGGTTGTTCCAAAAAGACCAACTTATGGAATGAACTATTCTGGAAAGACAAAACCTTGTTCAAAGGGATGCGGAGCTGAGATCTATTGGGATGAGGAATTCAAATCAGATAGCGGCAAATTCATTCCCATTGATTCTAGAACTGATGAACCACATAGATGCGATGGACCTACTGAATCAGAATACTTCCCTGATGAAATAAAACAAGTAAAGAAAAAAGAGGTTGCACTAAAACCAACCATTCCAATCCCACAAGAGATTCTTTATGATATTACAAAAATTCCAAAATCTCTAATCAATGAGGATTTGATAATTCGTGAGATAGTTAAGGGACATAAAGAAGAATCCTTGGGAATAGTTCACTATGAAAACATGGTCTCCCCAGAGCCTCAAAAGATACCTATCTCGAGCCTAAATGATGTACTATCTGAAATAATTCTCAAAGGAATTGCAAAATATGGTTTTACTGGATTGCTTTCATTCCAAGAGGAATCGATCCGTTCAATTTTGGATGGAAAAAATTCTATAATCTCTGCTCCAACTGGCTCTGGAAAAACTGAAGCATTTACCATTCCAATATTAGAAAAAATCTCACAACAAAAAGAACCTGGTGTCTTTGCTCTGTTTGTATATCCACTTAATGCACTAATTGATGATCAGGTGTCAAAAATATCAAAACTCATTGATAACTGTGGATTAAAAAATTCAGTAGATGTCTATTCTATCCATGGCGGCCAGAGCTCAGAATACAAAGACATGATAATTGCAGATGCTGCCAAAAAATCCTTAATCATTGCAACAAACTTTGATTTTATCAATTATCATTTGATCTTGCAAGATAAAAAATGGAATGAATTATTCAAGAATGCAAAAATTTTAGTTATGGATGAGGCCCATTCTTACACAAGTTTTCATGGCTCTAACGTGTATCATGTTCTAAAAAGAATGAAGAGGTACATGGGAGATGTACAGTTTGTTGGATCTTCAGCTACTCTTGATAATTCTCAAGAATTTTTTTCAAACATGTTTGATTTGCCTGCTGAATCATTCTCGTTTATCAAAAGCAAAACTCGAAGAAAAAGAAACATGCACATGTTGTTTGTCATGCCACGTAAGTTTGGACAGAGAACAACAATGGAGATGCTAGCATCAATATGTTACAAGAATCATTCTACCCAACTAATCTTTAATAACTCTCACAATGATTCAGAATTTCTTGCATCAAACGTAGAGGCTACAAATGATGGAATAAGAATCCAGATTCACAGAGGTGGTTTGGATCAAAATAACAGAAAACTATACGAGGCTCAAATGAAGGCAGGAGAACTTGATGCTCTCTCTTGTACTCCTACTTTGGAGCTAGGAATTGATATTGGGCACGTTGATGTAGTGATTTCTGCCTTCAAAAACGAGTATGATTCCTTTGTGCAGAGAATTGGACGTGCAGGAAGAATGGGTCAGAAATCCTATGCAATATGTGTACTTGATCCTGATGATGCAGCTTGCCACTATTTTGCACGCCATATTGAAGAGTATCTCTCACAAGATCATGTCATTCCAATTAATAAGAAAAATTCGATAATTTCAGACAAACATGCTGAATCAATAGATATTGAAACAGAATCTGCTGAAAGTTCTGACAAATCTCAGTTCTTTGATTTTGCAAATAGCATTAATCTTCGTGGAGCATCAGGTGAAATTACAATTTATCTAAACTCTAGAAAGATTGGAACCCGCGGTGTTCCTGTTGGATATTATCAATTACATCAAAATGCAATTTATCATTTCAACAAACAAAACTATGAGGTAATCTCTTTGAGAAAATCTCAAAACGGTGCTAGAGCTTATCTGAAAAGATCTTATGAATCCCAGAAAAGAACAATTCCAATTGTTAGAACATCAATTCTTCAAACATCCGAAAGAAATGCCGTACACAAAGAAATTACTAAAAATAACAAAAAACTGCAATTGCGTTATGGAATAATTGAGCTTAGCAGAACCATTACAGGGTATCTTAAAGGAAATTACAATGATTCAGCAGAAAATTTCCAGACGTTTAATGGAAGTACTGTTCCATCCTGGCGAAACTTTAACTGGAAATCAAAACACTCTTCAGTAAGCATTGTAATTCCTTCAGAGTTTGTATTGTCTAGTGATTCGTCTAAAAATCAGATTGCATCTGATTCTAGAATTCACACAATTTGTCATGTCTTGATTAATACTGCAAAAATTATCACAAAATCTGAGTCAAATGATATGGATGTGTACTATGAGAATGGGACAATCTATCTTTATGACAACTCATCAGATGGGTTCAATGGATGCAGTAAGATAATCTATGAAGATTTTAACAAAGTGCTTGAGACTTGCTATTCCTTGTTGTGTGACTGTGACTGCCCGGTTGATTCTGTGCAGAAAACGGCCATTTCTGAAGGTGAAAAGTGGGGAGGATGCCCAAAATGCACATTTACCAACAGTTATTGCCAGACAAAAAACAAGGAACTATCCAAAAAAGATGCAATAGATTTTTTTGCTGTATTTGTTTAGTGATTAATCATGGGATTCAAGGACTTGTTTGTTGGTGGAAATGAGGGAAACGTTCCAATCAAGGTACAGTGTTCAGGATGCCAGAGAATCACAGTAGTCAAGATTCCAGCTGACAAGGACTTTGCAAAATGGAATGCAAAGTCAAACTGCGGCCAATGTGGCGCCACTAACTGTTGGCAAAAAGTCTAGATATAAAAATAAAAAAAGGATTAGTTTGCAGGAACTGCAATACCTCTATCTATCATCTTTAGTGCAGTGTCAGCTTTGAGACACATTGATACACCGTTTGATACTTTCATGACAAGGCTGTATCCTTCACGACATTCTACATCTGATGCATCAACACCAGCTGCAATCTGAATTCGTGGAGAAATCCATGCTAGTTGCATGTCTTTTGCTTTTTCAATGAATTCTTCTCTAAGTTGTTGCTTTTCCTCATCAGTCATCTCTGATGCTTTTTCACGTAGTTGTGACTTGAAGGCCTTCATCTCTGCAATTCTATCATGAATCATAGATTTTCTCTCATCAGAGATTCCATGCTTCATCTTTTTGATGTGTTCTTTGAACTTCATCTTTAATTCAGAATGTTTCTTGTCAAGGTCTCCGTGTTTTTCACGATATTTTTTCTTGATTTCATCCATTCGTTCATCAGAGATATCATACTTCGTCATGATCATTGCTTTGAGACGTTGAGATTTTTCTGAAAGTTTCATGTCATGATGTTTATCCATCATTTTGTCTTTCATAGAATCATGATGTTCTTGCTTGTAGGACTTTCTTTCCTCTGGAGTCATATCACACCAGGCTGAAACCCTGTCAAGTTTTTCTGAATCATCAATTTCTGCTGCACGTTCAGAATCTGATAATGAACAAATTCTGTCATAATCCATATGGTCAGATTTATCCATCATTCTTTCTTTCATGTGTGCTTTGTATGTCTCTAGATTATCTTTGATGAAGGTTGTCCGCTCAGCTTCGTCAGCTTCACAGTATGTATTCATCTTTGTTTGATGTTCTTCTGTTTTGCCATGTTCAGAAATGTATGCTTTCTTGTCTTCATCAGACATTACACAATAATTCTCTAGTTTTTCTCTAAAGTCTTTGGCATGGTCTTTTTTGTAGACGTCGGCATGTTCTCTAATGTTAGCTCTGATTTCTCCTTTGTAGTTTTCCAAAAGATCTTCTACTGCATCTTGTTCATCTTCAGACATTTCACAATAGTTTGCTAGTCTGTCTCTGAATTGTTCAAGTATAGGACGGTCTGCAAATAGTTTGCGTTTATCCTCATCAGTAGCTGCACAGAATCTATCTAAGAGATCACCAAGATCATAATCACCATCATGTTCTTTTTCTCCAGGAAAATTTTCACGAATAAATTCATCAATGGCATCATCTTGTTCATCTTCAGACATTTCACAATAGTTTGTTAGTCTGTCTGCAAACTGCTCAATTCTTGGATGATCTGCAAAGAACTGACGTTTTTCCTCATCAGTCATATCACAGAAATGTTCTAGTCTATCATCAAGATCTACATGTTTGTCGTCTCTGTCATCGTCATGAACTTCATTTAGACCATCATAATCTTCGTCTCGATCATCATCATAATCCTCTTTTAGATCATCATCATAATCTTCACGTTCATCCTCATGTTCTTCAATTGAAGTGTCATCTACTTTGTCATCATCCATATCATCGTCTACTTGTGCAAATGCAGGACCTGCAGATACACCAAGTACCAGAATCATGGATAAAACAACGCTTAGAAGTTGTGTGCTATTCATTGAATTTTTTTAGAAGTTTTGATATAAAGAGATGCGTATCTTTGTAGAGAATCTTTTATTATCTATGACAAATTTTATGCCTAGAAAATTTTTGGCTCTAAACCTAATGCTTAAGTTTGAAATTGTTGTAGATTAATCATGACCTGTCTTAGATGTGATGGGAAAGGTAAAATTCGTAATGAATTTGGCATGTGGGAAAAATGTGAATCTTGTCAGAAAAAAGAGATGACATTTGAGAGTGTAACTCCTGAACCTGATGTTAATGAAGAAGGAATTTAATTTGATGATTTTGTGTGAAAATCATGGATAATCTAGATAACGCAAAACATGATCATCAAAAAAACAAATCTGATATTGTAAACTTGGTAAAGCAGATGTTTGCTCAAAACAAATGGGGTGATGAAGAGTATCGTGCAGCTTTGCAAGAATTAGTAAAAAAAGATGAGGAGTTAGTTGCTGAAGTTACTAGAATTATTAAAGAAAGACATGGATGAGAAAAAAATAAAACAAGAAGACTGTCATGAAGATACTCTAGGACAAGGTGTTCTTACATTAACTAGCAAAAGAATTGCATTTGATAAGACAAGGTCTGGAATAATGGATTTTTCAAAACATATGGGAGAGACAATATTGGACATCCCATTATCTGATATTACTCATACTTGGCGTGAAGGATTATTGATGAAAAAAGCGTGTATCTCTGCTAAAACTAGTGATGGTGAGCAGACCTACAAGTTTGGAGTGTTTAATGTAGGTGGTTGGGTTGATTCTATTCAAGATGCACTAGATGATCAATAATCTTAAGTTGACAATTTTCCCTAGTATGAATAATGATTGATGCCAAATTTTCATGGTATGGGAATTTTTATGGAATCGCTTGGAGAACCCATACAGGAAATCCAATTGCAGTTCCATTATTTGTAAAACAAGATGAATCTCAAAAAATCGCAGATATTGTCAAAACATGGAAGCCAAAAGACATCCATCTTACATTCATTGAAAAAGATGATGGTAATTATGCCATCTGTATTTACCAAGAGGCTGATTCAGGTGAAAATATTGGACTTTATCGTTCTGGTATGAGTCAGACAGGAACCTATGGCAAAATAAAACAGATGATTGAAAAAAAATCTTCAATGTGGAATCCTTTACGTGCATATATTCAGATTGTATATGCTGCTGATCCTGTAGATTCTAAAACTTATCAAAACATGACTGACTATATCATAATTGGTAGGTTGGAGATTATTTCAGAAGCTGCTCTAAAATCTAAAAAATTTGCAATAGAGAAAGATGCACACACTACACTTGGTGGATATGATGAAGAAGATACCACTGATGAGAATTAGCTCTAGTCTTTATCTTGTAAATTTTTGATATTTGGTTTATGGCTGAAATCTGTGAGAGATGCAATAAATCCGTAGATGAAACTGCTAGATATAACAAACATGAGGTAGACAAGCTACTTTGCTTTGCATGCGTTTCAGAGATTGATGCGTATTATTCTATAACTTGTGCTAAATGTGGTAAACCTGCTCATCTGAGAGGAAATTTAATTGAATATGAGAATGAAAAGATTTGTCCTGTATGTATGGATGAAATAAGAATAAAAGAAAATTAAAAAGAAAAATTTAGTTTGTTGGGTTCATCAATGCTGCTCTTTCTTTGACCTTTTGATCAACTAACGCACTGACATAATCTCCTGGTTCACCTTGGCATGTGCCAATGTTTACTGCATAACCATCTAGGGTTTGTCCTATACAACCATCACTAGTAATTGCAACTATCTTGACAGTTTCTAGAGTTTCAGCAGGTGCAACATAGAACATTAGATATGCTAGTAGTGCAAGTCCAATCCCTGCAAGGATTCCACCTACAATAAAATATGATTTGTAATCCTTTGATTTTTTTGTTTGTTTATTTGGTATTGCTGACATGTATAATATTACACGTTTTTCTAATTTGATTGGTTTTGCAGTTTCTTGGAATTTAGGAATTGTGTTATTAATTTAAATTTCTGATTCACGTAATTATGTACACAATTTTTTTGCCTATCTTGATCTTGCTTTTTTTGATGGCTTTTCGTTGGAACTATTGGAACTGTCATTGTTTGTATCTGAGACAATACTTGAAAAGCCATAATCTAACGTGTAAATAATTGCAGATTCTGGAATGAGATTAATTAGAGAAAAGAATCCTGATGTGTTTAGCTTGGTCTTGACATTAACTATGGTTCCTTGATTTGGAGTACCATCAAATCCCCACGTCTCATGTAATTTTGTTGAAATGACAGTTCCCTTTAATTCTCCATCTAGAACCTTTAGTAGATGTTTGTCGTCAGAATTTTTGTATAATACTTGTGGGTTTAATGAAACTCCATTCATCTTTAGATTCAGCTTGAAGATATTCTCATTTTCTGTTTGTTTTATTGGATCTATACTTTTGATACTTTTTGGAAAGATCTGTTTTAAGCTCTCAAAATCTTTGAAATATTTTTCAAC
Organism: Candidatus Nitrosopumilus sp.; assembly: GCF_965262695.1. Taxonomy (GTDB): domain Archaea; phylum Thermoproteota; class Nitrososphaeria; order Nitrososphaerales; family Nitrosopumilaceae; genus Nitrosopumilus. Next base: position 41,677 of record NZ_OZ253550.1, read on the forward strand.
TGAACTCTTGTCTACATCAATTACTTTGGCAAAGTCAACTATTCTTTCTGCAAAAGCCATTGGAGTTATGGAGATGAATATTAGGACTATTACTACAATACTGACATTTTGCATCCTGACCATGTCTAATGGTTTGAGATTGAATTTTAGTACATAAGGGGCACTGATAATTTATCCATAAATTCTTGATTTTATTTTTATGATGCAAGTTTTTTTGCACGTTTGAATACTGCATGCCAATCCTTCCAAAGTAACCTTCCTGTCTGGGTATTTTGTTTTGATGGGTGATATGATGTAATTACTTTGATGGAATTGTATTGGAATAGTTGATTGTGTCCAAATTTTCCTGGTTTTGCATCTAAAAGCTTACAGGTAGCATCATATGCGATTTTTCCAAGACATAGTATTGTTGTAACGTTACTTAGAATATGGAGTTCTATCTCTAAGAATGAAAAGCAGTTTTGCATCTCTTCTTTTGTTGGCTTGTTTTGAGGTGGTGCACATCTGACTGCAGCTGTAATGTATGCATTATTCAGAGTTAATCCGTCATCACTGGTTTGAGAAGTTGGAATTGAGGCAAATCCTGTCTTGTGCATTACTTTAACTAACCAATCCCCTGAGGAATCTCCTGTAAACATCCGGCCTGTTCTATTTCCGCCATGAGCAGCTGGAGCTAGACCCACAATGAGTAATTTGGCTTTGATGTCTCCAAATCCTGATAGTGGCTTACCATAGTATGGTTCATCTTTGAATCGTTTAACCTTGTTTTTGGCAACATCTCTGATGTATGTCGATAATCTTGGACATTTTTGACATAATTTTATTTTTTTATTGAGACTTTCTATTTTCATTTTTATTCAATCAGTATTGCTGGTTTGAATGGTCTTGCATGTCTAGCTTTGCCCTTAGGATCATAGATATCCTCATCTGATTCTGAATAAACTTCAATATTTACACCAAACTCTTTTTGCCCCATACTACTCAACTCAGATTTCAAAAATTCTTTTTCATTGAACGATTCAGCTTCAAGCTTCATCTTCTTGATATCCTCTGACTCTGAATGCAAATCCTTGATTGTTTTCTGAACAAAGTCTGGCATTTTTTTGGCATCAGTAGTATTTGGATCTGCAATGAGTTCCTTCATTACAACTCCCATGTTGTTTTGACCACCTACCATGATACTGAGCATCTTGCGATAGATTTTGGATTTTACTTCATCTGAATTTACATAGATTACAATCTTTTTTGGAGTAATCTTTGTAACTTTGAGAATATTTGCAATATCGTCCATGGTACTTTTGAGCAACTCTTCAGCTTGGATTGATGCTGCATCTACTTTGTCTGCTGAATATTCAGGCCACCGTGATTTTGAAACTAGTTCAGAGTTTCCAAGATTTTGCCACATCTCTTCAGCAACATGTGGTGCAAATGGAGACAACATTGTAACTCGAACTGAATTGATTTGGTGTAAAATTCCTGATACATCCTCACGTCCTTTAGATTGCATCCTCTTTTGGTACCAACTCAAATCTGTCTCAAATGTAAACAAAATATCGTGTAGTGCTTCACGCAATCTCATTTTTTCAACAGCTTCTGTAATTTCAGCAATCTTACTTTGAGTTTTAGATAGAATCCATCTGTCTTCCGCCTGTAATTCTCCAATTTCGCCTTTTTTGAGCCTAGAACACTCCTCTAAAAGCGATTCAAGCTTGCTCTGAATGCCTGAGACTGATTCCATGTTAAAATCAGCATCTTGGAGTAATTCAGCTGATGAAATTATGGCCAACCTAATTGGATCTGCACCATGATCTTTGATTGCAGCTCGCAATGGAATGATGTTTCCCATACTCTTTGACATTTTAGCTCCATCCATCATTACACTACCATTAACAACAATTTCTTGTGGCCATAAATTCTTCTCAAAGATTGCAACATGATTCAAAACAAAAAATGACAAGTGATTCTGTACTAAATCCCGACCTGAGTGACGTGAATCAACTGGATAAAAGTATGTAAACTCTTTTTTCATTGTGTTGATTACATCTTCAGAAAGTTTTGATGTAGATGCAGCTAATGACACATCTCCCTTATCAAGTAATACATAGTCAAAGAATTCTTTTGTAAGATTCTCTGGTTGTACGGTTCCATCATTTACAAATCGTGACAATGTATAGTATGCCATGTAAATTACACTATCAGAAAGCGATTCTACAATCCAGTCATTATCCCATGGAAGTTTAGTTCCTAATCCTTGTTGTCTTGCACAAGCTCGCTCATGCAACCAATCAATTACTTCAACAAACTCTGTCTTAATGTTATTTGGCAAGATATTCATCTCATCTAAACAATTGCGAGCTAATTCTTTCCATTCTTCATCGCCATAATTCAAGAACCATTGATTGTTCAATACTTTAACAACACATTCAGCTCCACAACGACATCTAACTGGTGCATTCTCTAAAACTGGGAATTTTTCTAGATGATTATTTTCTTGTAACCAAACTCGAATCTTATCTCTTCCAAATTGTACTTTTTCTCCATCAAACTGTAAACACTTGTCATTTAATTTTCCATCTGTAAATTCTTTGAGGTATAGTTCCTTGGTTGCTTCATCTAACTTGTTATCCGATTGATCAGAAACTCCCATCTTTTCACAAATCTCTTTGGCTGGAAATTCTCCATATCCTTCAGTTACAATAATTGGAATAGGCTCTAATTTTGAGGCTAATTCATGGTTTTCAGCCTTCAAATCCATCAATGCCTGATAGTCTTTTGGTGCATGTGCAGGAACGGACATTACCAATCCTGTGCCCATATTAGGCTCTACAAATTCAGCAGACAATACTGGAATCTCTCGTCCATCATGATTTGTGGCAGTCTTGCCAATGATTTCAGATCCTGGAATCTCACCTGTTATCTCTACTTTTTTCTCAAAGAATGAAATCTTTTTTGCACATTCTTCAGACACAATCCATTCTTCTCCATCAACTGATACTTTTTTGTAAACAGTATTTGGATTGACCCAAAGATTCGTTATACCAAAGATAGTTTCAGGTCTTAGTGTAGTAATTGGAAATATAGAATCACCTAACTTGAATTTAATCAAGAAGTTCTTGTCATCAATCTTTGGTTCAACATCGCCCATTGTATCATGTTGTGATACTGGGTTTTGATCAACAGGACACCACCCAACTGGATGACTACCTTGAATGATTCGATTCTTTTCTTTTAGTGTAGTAATCTGCCATTCAATAAATTTCTGATAACCTGGAACTATAGTTGTAAATTCTCGTCTCCAATCAATGGAGTAACCCATTTCAATCATTCCAGATTTTATCTCTTCATGGAAATAGTCTGCAATTTTAATTGGTTCAACAAATGTCTTGATTGCATCTTCAGGAACATGGTAGATATTTCTCAATCCATCTAGGATTTCTTTTTCTCCAGCTTTAATTCTTCTTGCCATGCCAAGAACTGGTGTTCCAGTATAATGGAATCCCATTGGGAATAATACGTTGTATCCTTTCATTCTATAGAACCTTGCATGAACATCAGCCAATGTGTATGTTCTTCCATGTCCAATGTGTTGTGGTGAGTTTGGATATGGATATGCAACTGTAATGAATTTTTTTGGTTTGTCATTTGGGTTTGTTTCAAAATCTTTGTTATCTTGCCACTTGGTTCTCCATTTATTTTCAATTTCAGTCCAGTTTATCGTCATTGTATCATCCTAAAATCATAGATTTTGCTTTGGCTATTGCCTCGTCTTTTTTAGATGTGTCTTTTCCACCGCCTTGAGCAAATTTAGCATCTCCTCCACCAGAGCCACCCAAAATTGAGGCTATTTCTTTGGCAATCTCACCTGCATTTACGCCTGATTGCTCACCTGAAAACACCATTACCCGAATTGTAGGTCCTGCTTCAAAAATACCACAAAAAGCAGCAGTTGAGTCCTTACCAACTAGTTTCTTGCCAAAGTTTTGATGGAAATAATCATCATAATCAGGATTTGAAGTAAAACACAATTTATCCTTGATACTAATCCCTTCTGATTCTACATCTTCTCCAGCTATAATCTTTTCTAGTAGAACTGGAATCTTTTCTCTAGCTTTTGCTTTATTTTCTTCTCTTTGTTTTTCTAGTTGTTCTTTTTGTTTTGCTTCTTCATCTTTGCGTTTTGATTCCTCTTCTTGTTGTTTTTCATATTCAAATGCATTGGGTCCTGAAACAAACTCTAGACGAACCACACCATCTTGAATACGTTTAGTCTTTGTAATTTTAATTAGTTCTATGTCTCCTGTTTTCTTTACATGTGTTCCGCCACAAGCTTCAACATCTTGATCTGCAATTGATACAATTCTAACTGCTTTTACTGGAACAACACCGCCCTGATAAATTCTAAATCCGTATGTTTGTTCCGCTGTTCCTCTATCATAATAATCAATATTGATATTAAGATTTTTCTTTACCATGTCATTAGCTGCATTTTCAATTTCTTTGACTTCCTCATTAGATAATGATGAATGATGTGTAATGTCTAGTCTAGCATGATCATCTTCTTTGAAAGCAGAGTGCTGCCAAATCCAAGAACCTAAAACTTTACGTGATGATGCATTTAGGATATGAGTACTTGTGTGATTCTTTGTAATGTTAGAGCGTCTTGTCTCATCAACTTTACATGAAACGGTTTCTCCTTCTTTTGGAGTACCATCTTCTAATTTGTGAACGATAATGTTTGCATGTTTGTCGACATCTACTACATTAAATCCTGCGATACTTCCGTGATCTGGCTCTTGCCCTCCACCTCGTGCGTAAAATGAGGTTTTATCAAGCACAACCATGTCATTGATTACCTTGAGAACCTTGGCATCAAAGGACATCGGATCATCTTGGTAGAACAAAGTTTCAGTTTCAGGTAATCCTTCTAGTGGAAGTTCTGCTATTGCTTTTTTCTTGTCTGACTGGTGCAAATCAGATAGTTTGGAGTAAAATGATGATGGAATTTCAGAAATTGCATCAACTTCTTTGAGATATTCAGGTGTAATGCCGTCTGATTCGTAGTATGTGATTAGTTCATCAACTGATGGCGTTCCCTTTTCTTTGATCTTGTCTGCCTTTTTCTTCATATGACCTTTGGATTCTTCGTATCTTGCTGATTCTAATTTCAAAATTGATTTTACATCATCTCTCTTTTCATCAAGTTCCGGGTAAGTATCCTTGAGATAGTTAACATGCAAATCAATCAAGTCATCAATGTTGAGTTTCAAATTCAATTTAGATATGGTTGCATTGATACGACGCAACATCATTCTCAAGTTATATCCTCCACCAACGTTTGATGGTAATGCCCCATCAGTAATTGCAAAGATTAGTGTTCTAAGATGATCTGCAATTAGATACATTCCTTCTATCGGTGTGATCATTTTTTGCATCTGCTCATCTGTAATTCCTGCATTCTTTACTGCAAGACGTCTTACTTGGTTAAGATCATCGTAATGATCAATCTCTTTTGCAATTTCAGTAAAGTATTTGCGCAATATTTCTGAATCTGAATCAATTCCAATAGTATCAAATAATCTCTCATTAATTGGACCAAAACAACAGTCATACGCAGTTGGTGTTCCCATAGTAATCCATGCAAATCTCTCTAATCCTGCTCCCATGTCAATTACTCTTTGGTCAAGTGTTGTATGCTGTCCTAATTCTCCTTGGAATTCAGTAAAGACTGCGTTTCCAAGCTCCAATCCTCGCACAAAATATTCTAATGATGGACCAAATGAACCACCACCTGCCCATACGTCTTCCACAAAAACTACTTCATCTTTGTTTATTCCAAACTGTTCAGTTAGTAATCTATAATCCAAATCAACACATTCATCTTTCCAGTATCCTCCCAAATCAGGAACACTGTGCTGTCCTATCATACAAAATGATGAAAAGTGTCTACCAGTTACACCAACATTCTCTAAATCCTTGAATCGCAAACATGTCTGTGGAACTACAAGAGGATTTGCAGGAAATTCAAATACTACCTTACTGCCCATTACTCTTTGAAAGTCAACAACAGATGCTATTGTAAAGTACAAGTCATCACGCCAACGGCAAACAACAGGATAACGGCTAACAGAAGTATGATTGTTTTTTACAAAAAATTCTTCTACTTGTTTCCATGATTGGGTGTAATCAAATCGTTTTGATGTTGGTGGTTCTCCTATGAAAGAATAGGTATCTAATCCATCATCAGGACATAAATCTCTATCTGCATTTAGAGTCCAAAAGAATCTGCCACATTTTGCGCATGATTTTCTGACAAATCCTTGTTCAGAGAATAACTTGACGTTATAGTATTTTTCAGGATCTGCTGAAAATTCTTTTAGAATCTCTTTTTTGTCCAACGTTGATGCCTGCCATATTCCAATATTAAGAACTGTCGATTAATGATTTGTCTCTATATTTTAAAATGGAATGAATGATAATCAATTCCATGAAAGCCACATCCTTTGATGGAAAGCAAATGGAATATGATGAAAATTATCCAGACCCAAAATCTAGTGAGTCTCTAGTGCGAGTTAGTCTTGCTGGAATCTGTGGAACTGACTTAGAGATTCTAGATGGATACATGGCATACAATGGAGTTTTAGGTCATGAGTTTGTTGGTGTAGTGGAAAAATCAGCGAATTCTGATTTGATTGGAAAAAGAGTCGTAGGTGAGATTAATGCTGGATGTAACAAGTGCAATTCTTGCAAAAAAGGAATGCAAAGACACTGCCCAAATAGAACTGTTCTGGGAATTCTGAAAAGAAATGGGGCTTTTGCTGAATTTTTGTCTCTGCCTGAGGAAAACCTACACATAATTCCTGACAGTATTGCAGATGAACAAGCAGTATTTGTCGAACCGTTAGCTGCAGCATTTGAAATCAAAGAACAAGTATCACTAAACACTGATTGGAAAGTGGCAGTTGTAGGTGATGGACGACTGGCACAGATGATATGCCAAGTTTTGAAATTATCTTGTCCTGATGTAACATGCTTTGGAAGACATGAAACAAAACTTTCACATTTAGAAAAATTTGCGATTCCAACTAAAATCGGAATAGTTAATTCTGATTTACAATCATATGACTTGGTAGTAGAAGCTACTGGGAGCAATTCTGGATTTGCTGACACTATGAAACTAGTCAAACCACGTGGAACTGTAATACTAAAATCAACAATTGCATCACGAGAAAATCTTGACTTGACTCCAACTGTAGTAAATGAGATTACTTTGATTGGTTCTCGTTGTGGGTTATTCAAACCTGCAATTGATGCACTTGCAACTGGAATTATTTCAGTTGACTCTATGATTGATTCTACTTTTCCTTTAGAGAAGTTTTCTGATGCCATACAGCATGCAAAAAAACCTAACACTCTCAAAGTATTCCTAAAACCATAAACTGGAATTTTGCTATTCATTAAATATAGAAAAATATGATTATTCTTTATGGCCGGAGAGTTTTCCCTAGATGATATCAAAAAGAGAATAGGTGACATTTTGTTGGAGCCTGAGATTCGATTTTGTGGATTGATTGATCCTAAAGGAGAGTTGGTTGCAGGTGGATTTGATAGTAGTATTGTTCCTATGCTAAATGATAAACAAAGAAGACAACTGTATCAAGAACTAGCACACAGAGTTGCAAACAGACAAGGATTTGATGCAGATCTTGGCCGGGTGAAATACTCTGCATCTAGAAGAGAAAATGCAGTTATGTTGAGTTTTCCATTTGGAAAACATATTGTCTTGGTAATGGCAAACCCTGGAATCAACATAGACCGATTCGCCTGGGATGTTCTAAATAAATTGGGCAGAAGCTGGTCTGATTTTGACAGCCTCTAGTTTTGAGAAACTGTTCCTCTCTCAACTAGATAGGAATGTGCATTGATTGATTCTTCTTTTGAAATCAAACCTTCCATATACCATTCAGAGATGTTTTGAATCCATGAATTATTCTCATAGTTGTACAATGGTGAAATTCTCAAAATTTTATCATCATAAAGATTGGGGTTGCCCCTTCCATCCTGATTACTTGTCATAAAGTACAATCCGTCAGGACCATTTACAACATTTCTAATCCTTCCAAACTCCCCAGAAAACAATTCTCCGTGAAATGGCACATCAAAATTCTCATCAAACTCTATGATGTGTATGTGCTGCCCTCTAAGTGCTGCAACAAAATACTTTCCATCAAACATTGGCATGTCTTCCCCATAGTAAAATGTAGAACCTGATGGAGCCCAAGTATTATCCCCTGAATGCAAAATTGGATTTATTGCATCTTCTAGCGTTTCATCTCCAATTACATCAGGCCATCCATAATTTGCACCTTGTAATATCAAATTGATTTCATCATGTGCAACTCCACGCCATCCTGATGGCCCATGTTCTGTTGCAACCAAATTGCCTAATTCATCCCATGCAATTCCTTGTGGATTACGATGTCCAATTGAATATACTACTGAACCAAATGGGTTGTCATCTGGAATTGTTCCATCTGGATTGATTCTCAAGATTTTTCCTGCAACTGACTCCAAGTTTTGTGAGAGATTTGGTTCTACTGCATCACCTGTTGTAACATATAACATTCCGTCTGGTCCAAACTTTATTCTGCCTCCATCATGATATGGTGCACCAGGAATTCCTTCAATCAAAACTCTCTCTTCAGTTAATGTATTCTCAGATTCAACATATTGCACCAGTCTGTTCTTGATTCCAAGTAATTCATTGTAAGTATAGTAAATGTAGATGTAATTATTCTCATCAAAGTTAGGATCAAGTGTAATTCCCAACATTCCGCCTTCTCCTCCGCCAACCCCAAGTGACATGATTTGATTTACCTCCCCATTCTCAATTACATTTACAGTACCAACTCTTTCAGTAAAGAAAATTCTTCCATCATGAGCAAAATCGATTCCCCATGGAACTTTGAGATTGTCTGCAATCACATCAACTTTTACACCAAGCTCTGGATAAGATTCTGCATATGCACTTGTTCCGCCAAGAAAAACTATTACAGATACAACAAAGATGATGTTTCTCATCATGTGTCTGTATGTCTTGCTGTACATTAAGAATTCTTGTCAGTTATTCAAACAAGTAATAAAAAATAACCTCATCATGTTTGCTATTTTTCATGCTTTTTTGGCAGTGTTATTATGAATGTGGTTGGATGATTCTTAACTGAAATGGTTCCGTGGTGTTGATCTATGATGCTCTTACAGCTTGCAAGTCCAAGACCTGTTCCCTCTTGTTTTGTAGTAAATAATGGCTCAAAGATTTTTTCTAATGCTTCTTTTGGTATGGGTTCCCCTGTATTACTAATCTCTATTTTGATTGAATCCTGTACAGGTTTTGTCTCAATTTTTATTTTTCCAGAATCTGGACCTATTGCATGAATTGCATTTATTATGATGTTGATAAATACAATCTCAATCATGTGGTAATCACATACTATCTCGTCATCTGTTGTGATTTTTTCTATTGTTATGTTTTCTGGACTCTTTATGCTACTTAATGTAGAATCAACTATTGTAGATATTGCTATCTTTGTTGGTTTTAGAGGCTTTTGTTGTACATAATCAAGCACGTTATTCACTTGATGGCTTATTCTCTGTATTGACTCTGTAATTGAATCAGAATACTTTTTGAATTTCTCCGAAATGTCCGGATTATTATTCAGAATATCTGTAGTCATTTGGATAACTGTTAGTGGGTTTCGTATATCATGTGCAAGACGTGATGCAAGGTGTCCTATTGTGGTAATCTTTTCAGTTTTTTGCATCTCTTCTAACTGCTCTATGATGATCTGTCCTCTTTCCCTGGATTTGTTAATGTACATTATCGTAAAAAATACTGATACAAAAACTAGAATCAAAAATACTGGAACAACAAAGTCATAGATGAAGAATAACTGCTTTGTTTCTAATGCCGATTGAAGTAATCTATTTTTTGAGAACTCTGTGGTCTCTGCTTCTCCTACTTCAATTGAAATGTGTTCACCATTTCTAATTACATATATGTCCCATGCAATTGTAAATTCTACAGTTTTACCTGTTATTGGCTCTATGCTAGTTATGCATGTTTGATCAGCATATGCAATCTCTCCTTGCAAAAATCTCTCGTATACATGAGAAAAATCATCTCCTGTACTTTCACATGAAAACTCGTAAAGCTCAACACCGTTTATCTCCTTTGTTCCTTCAAAGACAAACATATCTGGGACTCCCATGTTTGGATGAAACAAAACATAGTTTTGTTTTTGAACGTTTGGTGGGAATATGAAATACCATTCATTACTATCAATATGTTTTCTTGTGTTAGCATCAACAAAGTATGTGTTCTCACTTTCACCGATTGTTTCACTGGTAATGACGTTTGTAACAACATAAGATGTTTCTATCTCAAGAATGTTTCCGTTTTGGTTTACAATTTCATATTTTGCAAAATCGTTTGAGATAACCGGATCTGATAGTCCACCCCCTATGGTTCCTGCATATCTGACTTCTCCAATATATTGTTGAACGTTATCAAATGTTGTAGGACCATTTTTCATTATGGGTGTTGCAACTAGTACCCAACTAGCAATAACTATGACTGCTATTGCGGAAAATAAAATTAAACTCCATGGGTTTTTGGCCTTTTTCATCTAAACTCTCTTTTTTTCTAAACCGTATAAATTGAATCCTTTTTGATACCCATAAATACAGAACATCCTTCAGTGTATTCATGTTTGGAAAAAAACCTCAACTCAAAGAAGGTGTCCATGTATTTTCTGTAAAAGAGAATGGTGATTTTAAGGACTTTATCTTTGCAACCGTTACTGGCGTTGAGGGCAGGAAGGTAGGGGTCAGCGGTGTTATCGTAAATCCCGTTGGTCTAAAAAACAAAGTAGAACAAGGAAAGACTGGAGAACGTTCAATGGAAATTCTAAAGAATCCTACTCCAGATAATGTAGTTTTGGCTCTAGTGTATAGAATTGAACATGAAAACTTTGCAACTGTCTTAGATCTTGATAAAGACAAATGTGATCTCATTCCACCTAAGGTCTATACCATGTTAGATGGATGGATTCGCGAATCACTACCAGAATTTATCAATACAGTGTTATCTTTACCGCCAGGTGCTGAACGTGATGAGGCAAAACGTGTGCTCAAAAACAGAATGGATACTCTGATTGACAAGAATCTCAAACGAACACTTTACTCTGTATGTCGAAGTCTCAAAATCCTAAACTAGGCACAAGTTCACAGTAGTTTTATATTATCGAGCATGAAAATCCCGATACAATGGAATATGTTTACGCTGCTTTACTTCTTCACAAGCTAGAAAAAGAAGTTAACGAGGCAAACGTCAGCTCAGTTGTTAAAGCATCTGGTGCTGAAGTTAATGAAGCCCAAGTTAAAGCACTAGTTGCAGCCTTAGCCGATGTTAACATCGATGAGGCAGTTAAAGCCGCACCTGTCGCAGTTGCCGCAGCAGCCGCACCAGCAGCAGATGGCGGAGATGCAGCAGCCGGTGGTGAAGCAAAGAAAGAGGAAAAACCTAAAGAAGAAGGTAAAACCGAAGAAGCAGCCATGGAAGGATTATCTTCATTATTTGGCTAAACGAGTTTACTTTTCTCAAATCTATTTTTGATCTCCATTTTTATCAATTCTTAATTACCAATATCTCGATGTCTGCATTGAATGGTAGATTTTTCTTTTGAACTTGGATCGTTTATCACCATTTTAGATTACTTGGGAACAATTGCATTTGCAGTAACTGGAGCTTCAAAAGCAATTGCACACAGAGCTGATATTTTTGGAATTATTGTTTTAGCAACAGTAGTTGGAGTTGCAGGTGGAATAACTCGTGATGTTATATTTGGAAGATTTCCTAATGCATTTTCTGATCCAATATACATTGGATTGACTGTGGCAGTTGGGATTGCAATGTTCTTCTTGTATAGAAAATTCCAAAAACGAATGGGTACTTGGTTAGTCTTTGATGCAGTTGGATTGGGTGTTTTCTCAATTTTTGGAGCATCTGTTGCATATCAAGTACTTGGTTTGGAATTTCTTCCAATGTTACTAGCTGGAGTAATAACTGCTATTGGTGGGGGAATATTGCGAGATGTGTTTGTTAGAGAGATTCCTATTGTCTTTGTAAAAGAAGTTTATGCAGTAGCAAGCGTAATTGGTATTGTAGTGTTTTATGCAATACTTTCATCTGGTGTAGATATTCAATCTGCATCCGTTGTTGGCATTGCTATCACAACTGGAATACGACTCTTGGCAATGAAGTATAATTGGAATCTTCCCAAAGTCAAAGAATCTTGAACACGGCCTAAATTAGGCTCAAATTTTATGAGAATTATTGTCTAATCAGGAATACTCCTTTTCTTTGTGATTTTGATAATTGTTTTAATTGATTTTATTCTAATTTATGGAATGCTGTGAATGTTTTTAAAAGGAGATCTTCCCAAAAAAAATATGACCATAAGTGCCCTTGTTGTAGACGATGAAGAAAATATTGTGAGAATGTTTTCAGAATTATTGAAAGATGTTTACAAAATTAATGTGGTAGGTGTTGCAAAAAATGGTAAGGATGCCGTAGAACAATTTAAAAAATTACGACCTGATATTACATTTTTGGATGTTAAGATGCCAGAATTTGATGGATACTATGCACTAAAAGAAATTAGACAGATTGACGAGTCTGCACTTATAGTTTTGATTACTGGTGATGTAATTGAAGATGTTAAGAAAATACCTGGGCCAAAACCATCTGCTGTAATTAACAAACCGTATAATGTACCTACATTGATGAATGTCCTGAAAAACGAATTAAAACTAGACCTAAATTCTGACTAAAAAAAGAAATTATTGGGATTGTACCCATTCGTAGATGAACTTTACTTGTTCTGTTAGAACTGCATTGACTTGAATAATTTTTTCTTCTAGTTCTTCAATTGTCTCTCGAAGCATTTGATTTTCTTCTTCAAGTTCTGTGATTCTTTGTTCTAATCTGAGAACTTGTTCGTCATCTGTAGGTTGTGATTCTGGATAATCATATTCTTCAAAATCATATTCTCTATAGTCATATTCTGGATAATCGTCTTCATAATAGTACTCCTCATCATATTCTCTATAGTCATATTTTGGATTACCTGCTGCATCATATTCTCTATAGTCATATTCTGGATAATCGTCTTCATAATAGTACTCCTCATCATGTCCCATATCCTCATATTTCTCAAAGAATGTTACAACCCGTTTTGCTTCATCATGACTCAAATCAGTTTCAGAAACAATTAGTTCTATTAGTTGATCAATTTCTCCAACTTCCCAGAGTCCTTGGATTTTTTCCATAGGAATACTCTCCATGATTCTCTCTGTTAGTGGTTCAATTGTTTTCCATTCAGGATCCTCTTCATAAAACTCATCATCTCTTTCATGTTCCTCATAATCTTGCATTGTTTGTTCGTCAAGATGACGTAATTCATTTTCGAATACTTCATCAATTTCTTCTAATTGTTTCATCATCTCTGATTCCAAAGATTGTTCTTTTTCTTCAAATTCTAAAAACAATTCATAAAACATTGCATCAATTTCTGAATAACTAAGATCTGGATTGTTGTCTATTTTTTCATAAATTTCCTTCTTTAGTGATTCGTATTGTTTGTCTAACTCTTCAAACTCTTCTTGAAATTGCATTTCGATTTGATGTCTTTTTTCTTCAAATTCATCTTCTAGTTGATTGTATTTGTTATCCCACTCATCATATTCTGCCATTGCTGGTGTAGTTAATCCTACAATCAAAATGGCAAACAGTCCAAGTATTGGAAGTGTTTTTTGCATTAGTTTGATACGTGAATTTTTGCATTTAAAGGAAAACATGTTATGTATAGTAACAGTTATCAATTAAAAACCAAGTTTTTGCCTGAATTCTATAAATGAAACATTATCTCAAATTATTTTTCTATTTTCTGAAATGATTGAATCACATTATTGAAAAATACAAACGATAGCACTGCCCCAACACCTGCCAGTATGGATAACATAATGATAAAATCGGTGCCTGCCAATCCTGATACCCCAGTATATGGATCCAAATATGGGGTTCCAGAACCTGCTCCAGGATTGGATATCACTGAATCAACCTTAGTCTTTGCCAAATAGAGAGATTCATCCATAGAGTTTGCAAGGCCAGTACCTGGGATTTTGATAGGCAAGTTAAACTGAGAGTACCAACTTTGTATTGGTTCTAACAATCTACTTTCAGCTGACACTACCACTAGTGACACTGCAGTTATTGCAGATACAATTCCCATACCAAATACTTTGGATATTGAATGAAAAGAACGTAACAACAATTTACTTTTCTTTGTCTTTTCTGTAATTTTTGAGGGTGTAATTACAATTGCAAGTTTTGATGCTTTGTAGTAATTCATATCACGTGCCTTCGAATTTTTTTCAATTTTTGAAACACATACAAGTTCAATCTGTTGCATTTTTTCTAAGTAGTGTTTTACTAGTTGCAATGACATGTTTGTATTTTGAGCAATTTCATTTGCAGTCATTTCACTATCAAATAATAAATTCAAAATGGAAATACTTGATTTGTTTGAAATGACTTTAGCTAGAATTTTCATTTTTTCATCGTCTAAAGAAAAAATGTTTACAGCATCTGCCGTCTTTGAAATTTCATTACTCATAGGTGCATAATATAGGACAACATAGTATGTAAGGATTAGTAAAACAAAAATTTCATCAAACCCTTTATGCAAAATTTACGTAATTAATTCAATGAGTAGAAAAAAGACAATCATAACAGGAGTGATGTTAAGCGTTTTGATATTGCCTTCTGTTAGTAGCCTTGCTTTTGCACAATATCTGCCATCTTCTGGCAATACTGGTCTTGAGGATTATCTCAAACTTTCAGAAGACAGAGTCAAAATTGCAAGTGAGAATCCTAGTACAGGCTCAGGAACTCCAATGTTTGCAGCTGACGGAGTGCTTGGTGCATTGATACTATCTACAGGTGTGTTTGGTGGAATTGCGACTGCATTTTTTGTAAGAGGTCGCAAGGGAAAATATGCTGCCATGGGAAGGGGATAATCTCTTCTCTTATTTTTTTAGTTTTCACGAAACAGGAAATTTATGTAATCTTGAATTTGGTGACATGAATGTTGCTCACGAGTTCCTGAAGGAATCCATCCATGTTGAATGCATTCAAAGTAAAAATTCCATGGAATATACATGATCAAATAAAATACTCCAACTATCCCTAAAAGAACAATTACTGTAATTATTGCAACTTCAATCTCAATTTTCATTAGCGTTATATCTTGAGTTTACCTGACTCTAATCCTTTTTTTGCAATGTCAATTAATTCTTCAACAGTACAAGTTCGCAATGATTCTGGCAGAGATTCTACATCAAATGATTGAAATTTGCCAATCTTTTTTCGTATCAACATCTTGATAATTCTTGGAACATCATCTTCAAACTTTTGGCTAATATGCTCTAGAATTTCATCCATCTCTTTTTTCTTCATATTAATCTGAAGAAAATTTTAGTATTTTAGGTGCAAGAATCATTCCTACTATTCCTGAAATAATTCCTCCTGGAATGCTCATCATCCAGTGTTTGAATACCACATCTGATGACGTTGGTAACACATCGTATGGAAATATATCATTATGAAGGTAAATTTCTAAAAATGTCATTGATAACATTGGAAAACTAAATGTAAAAAACATCGAGCCTATTATTGCTCCTGCAATTTTTCCTGAATGCTTTTGCATAATTTTTGATTCCCATCTTTTGTTAAACACAAAATCTGCTGCTATTGCACTAATCATTGGTGCTGCAAACAATGGAAGATAGAACATGATAGTTTCAGATGTCAGTATATTTGATGTTATATTCATTACAATGAATGTTAATGTTGCAGCACTGGTTGCACCAAATCTCTTTTGAGCCTTTGATGATGTCCAAAATACTAGAGAATACGCAAATGGAATTAAAATAAAACTCAGAACCACTGCCACAATAGGATCTGGATTAAAGTCATGAGTATCTCCTTCAGAAATTGGCAAAACAAAGAAAAAGATTAACCACATTGTGCTAAACCAAAATATTCCATAAGTTATTGGCAAGATAATTTTGATGAAATTATTTCCTTGTAAATGGAAATTGATTCTTGAAAAACCAATTACCGCTCCTACTAATGTTGTGAGAATTCCTAATGCAAGTGTGATGTGAGTTGGACTAAGTAGTCCATCTATTCCAAATAATTCATGCCAGTAAAAGTCACCAGGACCTGCAATAATTTGAATTATGGCACCAATTATTATCAACTTGAGTCCAGTTGAAAACGATTCTACTCTGAGTTCCTTTCGTCTAAGGTATATTGTAGAACTCATTATTGCGCTAATTACACTAATTCCAACACCGAGATACAGTATTCCATGTGATGGTGTAAAAAATGTTTCAGGTGTTCTTAGTAAGTGAGATGTAATGTCCCAACTTGCTCCCCACATTGCAAGGGTAGTTCCAACTAGTGCTGTAAAAAACACAATTGCAGAATGTTTTACCTGTGATCTTTGTAAAACCTCGCTAGTCAATAACCTCAAAAAATATTATGATCTTCATAAGTGATTCGGCTTTTTTTGAGAGTTACCATTTGGAAGGACATGTATCCCAAACATCTTTGGGATGTGGATCTATTACTACACATATTGTATCACTGTCAGATGTTCCAATCTGTCTTAGAATGACTCTGTCTTCTCCCAAAAGTAATTCCACCTGACTGTTATAGTTGGTAATTGCAATGTACCTGTAAGGAATACCATTTGAATCAAGATCTTCTTTTACCCCTTCATTGGAATATCTTTCTTGGAATGCATTGATGATCTCATCAACTTGGACTTTCTCATCTTCCAATAAGTCATATGATGAACGCAATTCATTATACTCTATAATTACCAGAAATAGTACTCCTCCAAGAATTACAATGATGCTAATCAAAAACTGAAATGATTGTCTCATGATTGTTTACAATAATTCTGTGAGAAATTGTTTTTGGTCTATGCTGGAGTGTAATCTTTTGCTTGACCTGCAACTGCTCTTGCTTGAGCATCTGCCTTTTGCAAGATTTGCTCTTTTGTCTCGTCAGTCATGTAACCTGATTCAATCGATACAGAACGTGCTGATTGTGCTGCTTTTGCCAAGATCTGTTCGATGTTATCTGGTGTGACATATGCTGCCTCGATAGACAATGAAATTGCTTCTTGGTGTGCTTGTGCAAATTGGTCTCTTATCTTCTCAACATCGATAACCATCTCTTCTTCAGCGTACTTGAGTCCATCCTCAAGTGCTGTGAATAATGTAATTCCAGCTTCTACTGGCTTGATATCTAATTTACCTAAAATTGCTGCAAGTTTCTCATTGATTGCCTCACCTTTGGCTACTGGTGTGGAATCTTTTGCAATCCAAATTGTACCTTGGTCTATCTTGGTTGGGATTCCTGCTTCTTTGAACTCTGTAAGCATTGGTCCTGGAGCAATTCCTGTGTTCTTTGCTGGAACTACAACATCAATACTTGCAATATCTCCGCCCCTTGCCATCATCATGATTTTGTTCTTTGCCAAGAGTACGTTAAGCTTGAATGGTGACATGTTTGTAAACATGAGCATTATTTGTCCTTTGAATTCTCCAACCATGTCTTTCATTCCAGGAATGTCTGAATTCTCTAATGCTTTTTGTGCAACTTTGTCTTTTATACTAAAAAACTCTACATCTTCTTTGAGAGTTTTTCTTAAAGGTAGTATCTGAGTAGAACGTACCTTGTTCATTTTGATAACTGCCATTACTTTGTATTTTTTTGGAAGCTCTTGTAATTGCTGATACATCTGAGCTTTTCTTTTAGGATAAGTGGTTCTATTTTCATGCAAATTTCTTCTTAACCTCTTGTATCTGTTTGATTGGTTTTCCCATTGTGGTTTTTATCATGACTCTTTTCATGTTCTTCTCACCATTTGGCAATTTCTTTTCAATTGCACTTAGCACTGCATGTGCATTAATTGCCAAGTCTGCATCTTCCATTGACTCATCTCCAATCTTGCATGAGACAGAAAGTGATGCTCTTGTTCTAACTTTAATTGATGATCTAAATCTTGCTAAAAATGATTCAATAGGTGCATTAAATGGAACTGGTGTTGGCATTTTTCCTCTAGGACCTAATAGTTGACCCAAAGTTTTACCGACTGTTGGCATGATTTGTGTGTCTGCCAAAAAGAAGTCATATTTGTTGATGAACTTTCTAGACTCTCTTTTGTTTGCTCCAAATTTGTCTAATTCTTCATTCCCGATAACAGAGTCTGCTTTTGCTGCTTTGGCTTTTGTTCCCATGTCTCCTGTTGCAATAACACATACTGTTGCGGGAGAACTAGTCTTTGGGAGCTGAACTACTTCGTTGAGTGCAAATCCTTTCTTGACATCAATATCTTTGAAATTGACAATTAACTCTATTGACTGCTTGAACTTCTTTGCTTTAGTTGCAGCCTTTGCCTCTTTTATCATATCCACTAACTGGGACTCTGTAATCATTACGAACAATTTCGAGAAAGCCTACTTAAAATCGTTTAGAGGCAGGAATTCAGTTGGTACAGTTTATTTTAAAAAATTTCATTTTTTGCCCAAAATAATTGAAAATCCACAACAAATTTGTCTCAAAACCTACATATATTAAATCACAACGAGGGTTTTCGAATACCTTGCACAGATTTGATGAACTTGATATGAAATTGCTATTTGAATTGACTAAAGATGGTTCGATCTCAGTTCCAGTGCTCTCAAAGAAACTTGGAATCAACGCATCTGTACTTTATAGCCGAATCAAGAGGCTAGTCAAAAAGAAACTGATAAAGAAATTCACAGTTGAAATTGATGATTCCTTGCTAGGAATTGGTGTCAAGGCAAATGTTGGAATCAATAGGGATCCAAAATTCAAGGACGCAATTCACAAAAAATTCATGGAAACTCCTGAAGTAGTTTCAATCTCTGAAGTTACTGGCAGATTTGATATTATGATCCAAGTATATTCAAAGAATCTTGAATCCCTTCACTCCATAGTAATTGAAAAGATTGGAAAAATTGAAGGAATTCAAAATACAGAGACATTTGTTGAACTACAAAAAACAGACAAAGATCCAGTATATCTTAATGAATTGACATCATAATTCATACATCATCTATTAATAATCAAACAAACTAGAAACTAACATGTCTGAAGAAAAACAAATTTTCTATTGTGAATTATCAAACAAGAAGAGAAAAGAACAGTACGGTATTGATACTGCACAAGAAAAATCTGAAAAACCACATTAAATACGAAATTATCAATGCTTAAGTCTATAACATGTGTTATGGATTCATGGGGGAAACTAAACTTTACATATGTAAAAACTGTGGCGCTGAATTCCCCTCAAGCGAAGTCAGATTATATTGCAAGGTATGTAAATCAAATCTAGATAAAACAGGCCAGCTTCCTAAACTCTAAATTCATAAGTTGCAAATTCTTGAATCATTTTATGGATAAACGAGATGCTGCATTTTTAGTAGGAATTATTGGTGGAACTGGAACTGCAGTAGGAATTGTAATTCTTTTGGCAAACGGTTTTATCAAAAATCCATTTATCTAATATGGAATGAAAACAATCATGGCAAATACTCTATACAATGATAAACACATACAAATTTTCCCTGACAAGATACGATTCAAGTCTTGGTGTCTTCCTTGGGGCAAAAAAGATGTGATGCTATCTCATGTAAGAAAAGTATCTGAAAAAAAGATGGGGTTGCTATCTGGAAGGTTGAGAATCTCTGGTTCCAATAATTTTAGAGATTGGTTTCACTTTGATGCCTCCAGACCAACAAAATCTAAGGCAATTGTACTTGAAACTGATTATTCTGTATACAAAAGACTTTGGATAACTCCTGAAAAACATAGTACTGCATTTAATGTTCTAAAAAAGCTGGTAAACTCTAACTAGAATCCTCTTGGAACTTTACGCAATAATACTTCATGGCAATCAACCTTGTAAAGGGTTCCACATGTAGCATAGATTCCAAGAAATACAATTGCTATTGCTATGAGAAAAATTACTGACATTTTTTTGAAACTGTAATTTTGTAATTTTTTCCAAATATCCATTTATGAGATCCTCTTTTTTGCCTTGTTATACAGTGTTGTCTGAATTGCTATTATTATTCCAAATATTGCCAAAGCAACTCCTAATGTGAAACTGTATTCTGATGCAGGATAAAACGAAGTCAAAATCATCTGAGTTATAATTCCTATACCTGCAATAATTAACATAAGTAAAATTTTCTTATTCATGTAAATCAAATTTTTCAAGACTGTTTAACATTTACGTATACTTTGAATTGATTCATTAGAATTCTTTATGAATAGTAATTTTGAACTTTCTGTATGAACAATGATGAATTAGAGAATTTTAAAGAATCTTTTCCTGGATGGGATGATTACTATAAAGAGACAGATGTTCAGACAATGCCATGGTATGAAAAGAATTTAGATCATGATGTTGAAAATGAAATTAAATCAAAAAATTACAATTCTGGAAGCTTCTTAGATTTGGGCACTGGACCTGGAACTCAAGCCATAGAATTATCAAAATATGGATTTATTGTAACTGGAACTGACATTTCTCAACACGCCATAGATAAAGCCCAGAAATTATCTGATAAAGTACACTTTCTAGTAGATGACGTTCTAAATTCTAAACTGCCTGACTGTAAATTTGATTTTATTTTTGACCGAGGGGTGTTTCATGTTTTTGATGTATCTCAAAGATCCCAATATGTGAAGCAAATAATTCGGATTTTAAATGATAATGGCATTTTATTTCTAAAATGCATGAGTATCAATGAAAAAAATCTTCCAGATAACGACATGCCTCACAAAATATCTCAACAAGAGATAGTTGATTCCTTTAGAAAAAATTTTAACATAGAAAAATTTGAAGATAGTGTTTTTCGTGGAACTCTTGAGTTTGAACCTAAAGCATTGTTTACAGTGTTAAAGAAAAAATAGAACCTGTAACTCTTCCGCATTCAAATTCAAACTTGTTGGTTTTGTTTTACTGTATCCCTGTATGTTCTAATAAAACTCCAAGCTCCTAATGCATAGAAAACATATGACCACAAATATAATACATCTATCATATTTCCTACTCCATAACTACCTTCAATTTCCTGTGTTAGGTATAATGTATCTGCAATAATATCTGTAAATGTTCCCATCATCATTAATAACCATAATAGTCCTACATGACCTCTGAAAAACAAAGACACTGCAATTATTGATGGTCCTAAAAGTAATGTAGCTAAAAGTGGGTATGTTCCATACAGTAGTACTTCAAAATCAGATAACTCATCGTCAATACCTATTGTCAAATACAGTGATGGTATCGCAAAAGCAGTACTGAGTATAACAGCACCAACTATCATCTTTCTTGAAATTATTTTAGATCTTGATTTTAGATAAAAAATTGTAAATATGAAAAATAAAGGATATCCAGAAATATAGAAAATATCACTAGTTAGTGTTGATGTGTCTTGAGGATCAACTTCTGTATCATACGAGTATGTCAGTTCTCCTACAAACCAAATCATTATAGCTAATGTGAAAAAGACCCAAGCCTTTCCATGATTACCTTTGAATCTATATTCAACAGAAAGAATCATCCCTAAGATAATCACTATAACTGGTAAAATCGTGAATAGAATATCTGTTGCATACCAGTCTTCAACTATTGGATATTCTTCTAGATCAAATGCATTAACTATAAGAAAGAAAAATAAAATTCCTACAAATCCAAAAATTGCAAAAATTACATTATCTATGATGCGTGATTGCCTTTGAGTTTTTATCATTATTTTCTCAAAACAAGAATAAAATCAGCCATTTCTCTATCAAGAGTAAGGTTCTCAAAACTATTTTCTATTGATTTTAGAATATCTTCATAAGCATTTCCAAACAATTCTTGTAATACTTGTTTTAAACAAGTTGGATTTTCCAAACAATCACTCATTTTGATTTGATAATCATTTCTTAGTTTTGACTCTACCATTTTTAATTCAACATTCCCCATTTCCAGCAGAGCTCTCTCTACTGCCAAAGATATCAAATTTTTATTAAGTTCATCCAATGATTATATTCCTACAATCTTCTATAACAATTTATTGTAAATCTCCATCTTTTTTACCCTTGATTTTTCTAGTAAATCTATGAAAACAGAAAACGAAGTTGCAGAATACCGAAAAGAGATTGAACAAAGATTGGTAAATGCAGAATCAATGGATGCAATGAAGTACTATCAGGGTGTTCTAAGAGCACTTGAATGGGTAGTAACAGGTAATGATGTTTAGGTTTTATACACAAAACCTGTAATTGTATCATGAACTGTTTTGTATGCTCCAAGAAAAAAGAAGACTTTGATGTCTGGAGCAACAAGATAGTAGTCTCTGCAACTTATGACTCTAAAGTTCAAGATCATGATGTGATTAGAAATCTATCTGAACATGATGTTATTTGTCATGATTGTATGCAGAAAATTTTAGATGATGTGGATAAAACTCGAGTCTAGTTATTGGAATTTCTCATCCCATTTACCTTCATTGATTTCAGCAGTAATCTCTTTTGGAGTCTTTCCTTCTACTTTGACTCCTAGAGCAACACATGTACCAATGATGGTTTTTGCAACTGATTTTAGTGATGATGCATAAGATTTCTCAAGTTTAGTGTTTGCAACTTTAACAATTGAATCCATTGTAACATCTCCTGCCCATTCAGTTCCAGAAGCCCCTGAACCTTTTTGGATTCCTGCTTCTTTCATGATTAGTGCAGCTGCTGATGGGATGCCAATTTCAATCTCATACTTTTTTGTGTCGCTATCAACAATTACTGTGACTGGAACTTTCATTCCTTCAAAGTCTTTAGTTTTATCGTTAATTGCATTGATAACTTCCATAATGTTGACACCAAGTGGACCTAGTGCTGGACCCAATGGTGGACCTGCAGATGCTGCTGCTCCTGTTACAAGTGATGATATTTTTTGTTCTCCCATGTTTTATCGCCTCTAAATGAAAATTTAATCCTTCCTAACCCTCAGTTGATAGTTTTAGATAGTTTGCGTCGACTGTAACTGGTAATTGATATGATGCATCAAGCAAAACAACTGTGGCTTCTTCTTTATCTGAGTCAATTCTGGTAATTGTTGCCTTCATTCCCTTGAATGGACCTCCAGTGATTTCTACAACATTGTCTACTGCTAGTGTTGAAACTGTTGATTTCTTTACCAAATACCCTTCGATATCTTTGAACTCTAATTCTCCTCTTAATTGACCTCGGATGTGTCTTACACCTTCTACTGCCATATATGCATCACTTGGATTGACTGCTTCAATGACGACATATCCTTTAAGATCACTCACCCAAAATACTGATTGGATATTGATTTGATTAGCGTTAGCTTTTGCTTCTAATAATCTCATTACCACTTTTTCTTGTCCACCAGTGGTTCTAATTGCAAACAAATGTGACTTTACTTCTTCTGACAATTTTACCTTCCAAACGTGATCACCGAAAAGACAAATTGAATGATAAATCCAATAGAGCCTATACCTCCAATACCTAACAACACTAATCTGAGATGTTGCTGATACTCATCCTTGTTTGGCTTTTTTGCCATTTTTAGAGTATTTGCCATATCTTTCAATTTCTGCTTCGGGTTCATTGGTGGAAATTAATAGGGTCTCTTTATATCTCTTATTTCATGGAACTGCTAGTTGCATATGCCGATGATCCTGCTGGTCACAATATGGCAAAATTTCTTTGCAAAAACATGACTCAAGACGGTGATGTATTTCGTGGAGATTTTTATGATTTGATAATTATTCCAACTCCTGCAATTTCTGCAGATTGGTTAGAAGAAAAATATGATTATGATGGATTTGTATTTTTATCAAAACATGCAGCTGAATCTGGAGTTTTAGCTCTTACTTGTCACAGTACTGGAAATTTTTCAGAGGCAAAGTTTGGTGGAAAAAATAGACAAGTTGCAATCCCGCATCCTGATTTACAAAAGAAATATCTTCAGACTCTGAAGGCCCACCAGTATGATTTTGCAGAGTTTGACATTACAATAGAGGCAACTCATCATGGACCAACAGATCTCAAAAAACCTGCAATATTCATTGAAATTGGAACCACTGAAAAACAATGGACTGATGAAAATCTGTGTCACAGAGTCGCAAAACTAGTCCATGAGGTAATGTCAAATGATATTCCGAAAAATCCCGTAGCATTGTGTTTTGGTGGGACTCATTATCCTACAAAATTTACACAACAACTACTTGATGGCAAGTATGCACTTGGAACCGTAATTCCAAAACATGCACTTGACAATCTTGATGAGGAGTTGTTTTCTCATATTCTTAAGCAAAACAATATGGCGACATTTGCCTTGTTAGATTGGAATGGGTTGGGGCCAAACAAGCAAAAAGTTCTTGACCTTCTTGAATCTACAGAACTTGAGGTAGTCAAACTTTGAATCTTGAAAAAAAAATTTACAAAAAATTACTAGAAGTTCCTAAAGGTCAGATCACAACTTATGGTGAACTTGCAAAGGCTGTCGGTTTAAAGAATGGGCAAAGGGCAGTTGGAAAGATAATGAACAAAAACCCATACCCTGTAATCATTCCATGTCACAGAGTTGTAATGTCTAATGGAAAAGTTGGTGGGTATGCATATGGTGAGCATATCAAAACAAAGATGCTAAATGATGAAGGCATAAAAATTGAAAATGGTAAAATTTTAGACTGGGAAAAAACTGTGTATAGATTCTAATTTACAATCCGCCGCCAGACACTTTGCTTAACTCAATATCATATCCTGTTGGATCTCTTATGTATACTGAACTTGACTTCTCAAAATCTACTGGTCCGTCATAAAGTACTTCCACTCCAAGCTCTTTACACTTTTGCATAATGTCATCGAAGTTTTCAACATGAAATCCAAAATGTGCGATTCCCCCAGTAGGAGTTACTTGTGAGTCTTCATACAAACAAAGCTTGATTGAATCATTTCCGATAATCTTTGATGGTGCATCCATCTTGTTTGGTGAGTTATCGTCTTTTCTAATCTCAAATCCAAACAAATTTTTGTAAAATTCTACTGTTTTTGCCAAATTTCTTACATTCATGTTGACGTGGTCCATGGATGTTGCGTTGAGAATATCTGTCATAATCTAAACTCGATTTCTGGAATCAAAAGGATTTTTGAAAAGTTCTAGTTCTTTCTTTTTGCGACAATCTCTTCCATTAACTGTCTCAAGTGGGCCTTGTTTCTGACTGTGTTACCCCCTACTTTTTTGTAAAGTGCCCAAAACTCTGGATTAGTCAAATCCTTTCTGTCTTTTGCAATCTTTAACAATCTTCTCAATGAGCGGACTTTTGCAACATAGACTTCTTTCTTACCAACACGTGCACCTTTACGTCCTTGTTTAGAACCTTGTTTGGTACCTCTCTTGTTTCTTTGATCTTTTTTGGTTTGTGCCCTTCCTCTGGAAGTTCCAGTGAATGAATCAATTCTAATTGTATTAGCTGTAATTAGACTACGTATGTTTTCTCTTGTGATTGCATCAGCTACATCAGTAAGATGGTCTGCATCAAATTTTATTCTGTGAATACCAACACCAGTAACTCTGGCTGCTAGTCTTTTCTTAGCTTTAAGATTTACTACCACTTGCACTCACTCTCGCATTGAAAATTTTGAATTTTTGTTCAACTGCTTTTGAAACAATTTCTTTTCTTTTTCTAGTACCGACACCGTGACCTAATCTGACTCCATCTTTCTTTGGGTCAAGTTTTGCCAAGTCATCTAAATTATGAACTAAGTTATCTGTAAATCCTGATGGATGTAATCCTCTTGCTTCTTTTGGTCCGCCAAATCCAACTTTAACTAGGCCTGGACGACCTCTACTCCATTGTTTTCTCTGATGATGATCAATACCTTTTGGTTTTCTCCAACCAGTTTGGAGTCTAACGTAACGCCAGCTCTCTGGTCTTTCAAAATCAGGATTGTGTTCTTTAATCTCCTGTCTCTTTGCAATCTTGTCTTTGTTGATCGGCATCAGATTGACTCTTGAATTTTGGAATAAATACGTTCCTAGACGGTCAAAATAATTTCAATTGGTAAGAGATAATAAGGAAATGGAAGTCGGATCGAAATATCTCATGAACAAACCTGGGATTAATGACATCATTTTTGGAGGCGTAACCCTCTGACACAAGTAGTGGGTAATGCTACAACTGACAAATTTTCAGCCCAACTCAAGGACTTTGGAATAAACCCTGCCAAAGTACACAGAAATCTCAGCACAGATGAGATGGTTAGTCTTGCAGTTGAGAGAAAAGAGGGTGTAGTAAACTCCACAGGCTCTCTTTCAGTAAATACTGGAAAATATACCGGTCGTTCCCCTGATGATCGATTTATCGTATATGATGATAAAACTCATGAAACAATTGATTGGGGTAAAATCAACCATCAGTTCCCAAGTGGCAAATTTGAAAAATTATTAGAAAAAATGAAGAACTTTGTTGACAATAAGGAACTCTTCGTCTTTGACGGATTTGTAGGAGCTGATCCTGAAACCCGTTTACCGATTAGAGTAATCAATGACCATGTTTGGCAAAACATGTTCTCAAGTAATTTGTTTATACGTCCTACCAATGAAGAACTAGAAAAACATGACCCAGAATTTACAATTCTTTGTATTAATGACTTTAAGGCAGATCCCGAAATTGACGGAACAAGAACTGACATATTCATTCTAATCGACTTGACAAGAAAGATTGTCTTAATTGGTGGAACCGAATATGCAGGTGAAATGAAAAAGTCAATGTTTGGTGTAATGAATTTCCTCTTACCTGACAAAGGAATCTTCCCAATGCACTGTTCTGCAAACATTGGTGAAAAAGGAGACACTGCGCTGTTCTTTGGTTTATCTGGTACTGGAAAGACTACTCTCTCAGCAGATCCTAATAGAAAACTAATTGGTGATGATGAACATGGTTGGTCAGACAATGGAACCTTTAACTTTGAAGGAGGATGTTATGCAAAATGTATCAACCTTAGTCAAGAAGCAGAACCCGAAATTTGGAATGCAATCAAACCTGGTGCACTTTTAGAAAACGTAGTTCTAAATGACAATGTCCCTGATTATGATGATAACTCTTTAACTGAAAACACTCGTGTTGGTTATCCTTTAGATTTCATTCCAGGCGCTGTAATTCCAAGTGTTGGTGGAAATCCTAAAGTGATTATATTTTTGACAGCAGATGCATTGGGTGTATTGCCTCCTGTATCTAGATTAACAAAAGAAGCTGCAATGTACCACTTTATGTCAGGTTACACCAGCAAGCTTGCAGGAACTGAAAGAGGAATCAAAGAGCCAAAATCCGTATTCTCTCAGTGCTTTGGAGCACCATTCATGCCTAGACCTGCCTCTGTTTACGCTAAATTACTTGGAGAAAAAATCAATGAGCACAATACTGTGGTCTATCTCATCAACACTGGTTGGTCTGGTGGCCCATATGGTGTAGGCAGCAGAGTCAAGATAAAGTACAGTCGTGCAATGGTTACTGCTGCACTTTCTGGTGGTCTTAATATTGTAAAATACGCTCACAATGACTTGTTTAATCTAGATGTTCCAACTGAAGTTGAAGGAGTTCCCCCTGAGATTTTAGATCCAAGAAACACTTGGGTTGACAAAGATGAATATGACTTGTCTGCAAAGAAACTCGCTCAGATGTTCGTTGAAAACTTTAAGAAATTTGATGGTGTTGCACAAGAAATTGTTGATGCTGGTCCAAAACCCCCACAATAAACTATTTTCTTTTTAGAACAATACCTGTCATTCCAATTATAATAATTGCCCCTGCAATTATTACCATCTGTCTTTCTGGCATGTCCAGATTCCATCTTTCTCTTTCTTCAAGTGTTTTAACATCAATGGTATTGTATGCACTTGATGTGTTTCCGTTGATTCTGATTTTTGCATCTACCCAATATTCTGCATTTTCATAAACATTAATTGATGCAGTTTTGTCTGGTGTTGCAGTTCTAGTATCAATTCTTCCATCCTCACTGTTTGTAATTGAAATTTTTGCAAAACTCCACTCTTCTGGATGGTAAACATCAAAGAGTAATTTCTCATTTTGTTGAACTATTGAAATTGAACCTGGTGTATAATGCAACACAAACGGAACAACATATTGCATTCCTTCATGACTTATTTTCATCTTTCCTTCATGTTCTCCAAAGTTGTCTTCTATCACTCTCATCCTTACGTTCAAAATATTCTCATCGACTAATTCTCCATCAAACTTTGTGAATTCTGGTCCATCAAATGTAACATCAAAACCACTCCATGTTTCATCCAATGATTTTAGTTGGAATTGTTTCTCAATGACTTTGTTATCTGATGATGCCAATATTACAAAGTTTGGTGGCTCTATGATCAATTTTGCATCAAATGCCTTTGCTATGTTTAGTCTCCCTGCTCCTGACTCTTGTATTGAGAATTCATCCCCATAGGCATCAGACACAGGCTCAACTGTGGTAAGTAACAGTGATTTTATCTCGTGGTGGTGTAATTCTGGATTTTTTTGCAATAACAGAGCTGCAGCACCACTTACGTGAGGGGCCGCATAACTAGTTCCGCTAGTAAAGTTGTATCCTGCATTACTTTGTGTGGTGTTGATGTATGCACCTGGTGCCACAATTTCTGGTTTGATATAAAATGGTGAGACAGGTCCCCTTGAACTAAAGTGTGCAAGATAATCTGGATTGAAAAACAGATTCAATGTCGCTTCATCTCCGTTAATTGATTCAACAATCTCTAATCCCTCTTCTCTGTCAATTGACACTACTGGAATTCTAGGTGAATAGTCTGGTTCAACAAATTCATGCACTAACTCTCCAAGAAAAATTCCTGGAATGTTGTTGTAAACAATCATTGCCTTTGCTCCTGCATCTGCAGCATTTGTTTCCTTTATTGAAAAATACAATAATTCTCCTTCAACATCGCTTCCTCTCTCAACAATCAATATGGAATCTTTTACATCTAGATCTCTTAACTCGTCTACTTTACCATATCCTCCAAAAACTAATTTACCCGAAATTGCGTCTTCTGTTTTTTTATTTCCTGCCATTGGAATTACCGTGTATGGTTTATCATTGACTTCTAGTGTTGCAACCAGACTTGATGTAAGATTGTTGTAAGTTGCACCCACTGTAACTGAACCAAAATTTCTTCCAGGACTCCCAATACTTCCCAACTCTGGACCGTCATTTCCAGCTGCAGCTACTACAAAAATTTCTTTTTCTAGTGCTTGATTTATTGCTCTCTCAATCTTTGTGTTGGTTTTGTTTACTCCTAAACTGATATTGATAATATCTGCATCATCTTCAATTGCTTTCTCAATAGCTCTGATTATCAAATCTGATGAGACTCCTTCTCCATCTTCAGAAACTTTGTAGGCCAAGATTTTTGCCTTGGGTGCTACGCCTACAGCTTGACCGTCAGCTGCAATTACTCCTGCAACCTGGGTACCGTGTCCGTTGTTATCCATTGGTGGTTGGCCTTTTTGAATAAAGTTGTATCCTCCAATGACTTTACCATCTGGGCCCCAACCAAACAAGTCTGGATGGTTAAAGTCTACCCCAGTATCGATAATTGCTATCTTGATTCCTGTTCCATCAATTCCTTGAATTCTTGGAATATCTGTTCCAACAAATGGAACACTTCTTTCCAAGTATGTGTGGATTTGATTTTCAGAATTCATTGCTTGAGTCAAAATTAACCCCATCAAAATTACAACAATAAAAGAAAAAATCACTAAGAATTTCACAAATCTTCTAACAATTTTAACAAGTAAAAATGATTACCTGTAAACCAATAAATGGAATAAATTCTCAAATGCACTCATGGGAAAATACACACTTCCTGAAATGCCATATGCTTATGATGCATTAGAACCTCACATTGACGCAAGAACAATGGAGATTCACCACACAAAGCATCATCAAACATACACTGACAAACTAAATGCAGCTCTTGAAACATGTCCAGCTGAAATTCAAGACAAAGATATCTTAGACATCTTGTCTGATATCAATTCAGTTCCTGAAGACAAAAGAGGTGCAATTAATTTCAACGGTGGCGGTTATGATAACCACAGGCTATTTTGGAATAACATGAAACCAAATGGAGGCGGAGAACCTGGAGGATCAATTGCTGATGCAATCAACGATTCTTTTGGAAGCTTTTCTGACTTCAAAGAGAAATTTTCATCCACTACAGCAGTAATTCAAGGCAGTGGTTGGGGATGGTTAGTATACAATCCTTCTTCTGGAAAGGTTGAGTACAAATCAATGCCAAACCAAACAAGTCCTAGAACTGAAGGATTAGTACCATTGTTAGGCTGTGATGTTTGGGAACATGCATACTATCTCAACTACCAAAACAAGAGACCTGCTTACATTGAAGCATGGTGGAATGTAGTTAATTGGGATGAGGTAGAGAGCAGATTCTCTAAAGCAAAATAAAGTTCATTCTTTATTTTTTATTCATTTTTTGATTCACTTTCTATGAATGAATTTATAACCATAAGATAGATCCATGTTGTAAATGAGTCAAGAACAAGCAGAACAACTGATGCAGCAAATGCAAATGCTTGAAACATATTTTGCAGATTTATCTCAAAGAGAAAACACCTTCCTTGGTGTATTTAGAGAAGCAACTGCAGCTATCGAATCGATAAAATCTCTTAGTAAAAATCCTGAATCTGATACTCTTGTTCCAATTGGACTGGGAACTTATGTTCCAACAAAAATTTCATCTAATAGCAAAATAATTCTAAACATTGGTGCAGGAGTAGCAGTTGAAAAAGACTTTGCATCTGCAATTAATTATCTTGAAGAAAGAATCAAGGAAATTGAAATTGCAATACAAGATACTGCAGCAAAAAAACAAGATGCTGCCCAAAGATTAGAACAAGGTAAGGCACAAGTCAATCAAATGATGCAAGCCATGCAGCAACCTGGTCAACCCCCACAATCGGGATAAGCAATGTTTGATAAACTTCGTAGTGCGTTTTCTAATGCAGCGAAAAGTTTTGGTGAAAAAGAACTTAACGAAAAAGACATTGAAGACATCCTTTTTGAATTAGAAATATCACTTTTAGAATCTGATGTTGCAACTGAAGTTATTGATTCAATCAAAGATGATCTAAAAGAAAAACTGATTGGCTATAAAGTTGATAAAAAAGAGATCGAAAAATTTGTTAAAGATAGTTTGATTTCAAGTATATCTGCACATTTTGATGCGGCAGGAGAAGTTGATCTTTTTGGAAAAATTAATGAAAAAAAAGAACAAGGCCAACCATTTCTAATTTTATTCCTTGGAATTAACGGTACTGGAAAGACAACATCACTAGCTAAAGTTGCACACATGTTGCAACAAGAAAAATATTCTGTTGTTGTTGCGGCTGCTGATACTTTTAGAGCTGGTGCAATTGAACAATTGCGAGAACACACTAATCGACTTAACTTAAAACTAGTTGCGCAAAATTACAATTCTGATCCTGCAGCAGTTGCACGTGATGCAGTATTGTATGCAAAATCCCATAAAACAGATGTTGTTTTGATTGACACCGCAGGAAGAATGCAAACGAGTGAAAACTTAATGCAACAAATTGAAAAAATTACCAAAGTTGTAAACCCTGATTTGAAAATTTTTGTAGGTGATTCTTTGGCAGGAAATGATACTGTAAATCAAGCCCGTGAATTTCATGCACATACAAAATTTCATGGCTCAATTCTTACCAAGAGTGATGCTGATGCAAGAGGAGGTGCTGCACTATCTATTGTCAAAGTAACATCAACTCCTGTGATGTATGTTGGAGTTGGACAAGAATATCCTGATCTAAAGCCTTTTGATAAGAAAACTTTCCTTGAAACTGTATTTGGAACTCTTGAAGATGTTGACATAAAGAAAGAACCAACACCAGAACCTGAACCAACACCAGAACCTGAACCAACACCAGAACCTGAACCAACACCAGAACCTGAACCAACACCAGAACCTGAACCAACACCAGAACCTGAACCAACACCAGAACCTGAACCAACACCAGAACCTGAACCAACACCAGAACCTGAACCAACACCAGAACCTGAACCAACACCAGAACCTGAACCAACACCAGAACCTGAACCAACACCAGAACCTGAACCAACACCAGAACCTGAACCAACACCAGAACCTGAACCAACACCAGAACCTGAACCAACACCAGAACCTGAACCAACACCAGAACCTGAACCAACACCAGAACCTGAACCAACACCAGAACCTGAACCAACACCAGATGATCCGTTTGAAGGAATCAAAGATGATGAGATTGCAACTTATTCCGATTTGTTTGATGTGCCTCCACCAGTAAATGATGATGAAGCTTTCAAACTAGGTAAAAAGATTCGTCAATGGATTAAGGATGGAAAACCAGAACCCGATGAAGATGAAGAAGACGAAGAATATGATGACGAGGCAGAAGATGAAGAAGAAATTCACAAACATGATAAAGAAGAACCCAAAAAGAAAAAGGGTAGGTTCGGGTTCTTTAGAAGATGAAACTAAAAACAAAAAATTTACTCACTTTAGCGGAATTGTCCCCAAAGGAATTTGTGGGTTTAATTGATGAATCAATCAAACTAAAAAAAGAACTCAAGAAAGGTGGCAACAAACCTGTACTAAAAAACAAAACACTGACAATGATTTTCCAAAAACCGTCTACTCGAACACGAGTTAGTTTTGAAATTGGAATGTCACAGCTTGGTGGTTATGCAGTTAACCTCTCATCAAATGACATGCAACTATCTCGAGGTGAATCAGTTGAAGATACTGCAAAGACTCTTTCACGATACACTGATTGTATAATGGCTCGTGTTTATGATCATGAGTTACTAGAACAGTTATCTGAAAATACAACCATCCCTATAATTAACGGATTATCTGATACCTTCCATCCGTGCCAAATCTTGGCAGACTTTATGACAATAAAAGAAAAAAAGAAAAAAATCAAGGGAATCAAGATTGCATGGATTGGCGATGGAAATAACGTCTGTAATTCTATGATTTATGGTGCAGCGCTAGCTGGCTCCACAATGTCGATTGCAACTCCAAAGGGCTTTGAACCAGCCAAAAAGGCAGTCAAAGATGCAAAAAAATCAACTAATATAGAATTGACATCCGATCCACTAAAGGCAGTCAAAGATGCTGATGTTGTAGTAACTGATACATATTCTTCTATTCATGATGATGATCCAAAGAAAATCAAAAAATTCCTTCCAAAATATCAAGTCAACGATAAACTAATGAAATCTGCAAAGAAAGACGCGATCTTTATGCATTGTCTTCCTGCAAAGCGAGATCAAGAAGTTACTTCATCTGTAATTGATGGTCGCCAATCTGTTGTTTGGGATGAGGCAGAGAATCGTCTTCATTCTCAAAAGGCATTGCTTGCCTCGCTCATTCGCGCTTAACGTATATAAGAGCACGTTCAAACTCGAATTCTATACATGGCCTATTCAAAAATATTGAGGAGACTTAGAGAAGAGAAGACCAATTACCGTAAGCGCGGTACAATGTTGATGGGTAAGCGTGACTTTATCACTGTAAATATTACTAATGAAAATACTCAAGTCCAAATTCTAAAACCTGGCATGACTGGGGACAAGGTTGTTGCATCTGCACATTCTAGATATCTACTTGAAAAAGGTTGGAAAGGTTCTAGAAAAAGTGTTCCAGCAGCATATCTTACAGGATATCTGGCAGGAAAGAAAGCACTTGGACAAGGTGCAAAGGACGCAATCTTGTATACTGGAACTAAAAAATATACACAAAGAATGGCAGCAGCTCTTAAAGGAGTAATTGATGCAGGTCTTGAAGTTCCAGCAAACGAAGAAACATTTCCATCCGAAGAGAGAATCAACGGAGATCATCTTACTGTTAAAAATGAAGTTTCTAAAATGAAATCTACAATCGATACTGAGGTAAAATAGAATGAGTCAAAAAACAGAATCTAAACCACAACAAGGGGGACAGAGAGGAAGATCTGCACCAGTTTATGGTGGAGGTCCACCTGGCGGATCAAAAGGTGGAGACAGACCAAGAAGAAGAAGAGAACCCGAAGAAGAAGTTTGGGTTCCAAAAACAATCTTAGGACAAAAAGTCGCATCAGGAGAAATCTCAACATTAGAAGAAATTATTGAATTAGGATTAAGAATTCAAGAAGCAGGAATTATCAAAAAATTACTTCCTGACTTGAAGAGTGAAGTAGTCGATGTTGGAATTATCCAAAAGATGACATCAAATGGTCAATCAACTAGATTCAAGGCAATCGTTGCAACTGGAAATGAGAATGGTTACTTGGGAATCGGACAAGGAAAATCAAAACAAATGAGAATTGCAATTGAAAAAGCAACAAACGCTGCTTATCTTAACGTCAACCCAATCAAATTGGGATGCGGCAGTTGGGAATGCAGATGTGACCAAAAACACTCTGTTCCATTCAAAGTAAAGGGAAAAGGTGGAAGTGTTACGATTGAAATTATTCCTGCACCTCGTGGATTAGGTCTTGTAGCAGGTGGTAAAATTAAACGATTATTGGAATTAGCTGGTCTAAAAGACGCTTGGACTACAGCAAAAGGTTCTACACCTACAATGAATTCCACTTCAAAAGCTATTTTGGACTGTCTTAGACAGACATTTAGTCAGGGTTGATGAGAAATGGCAAATGCAGTACTAGTTGTTAGAATCAAAGGCCAAGCAGACTGTCCTTACTGGGCATCAACTACAATGGATTTACTAAAACTAGAAAGAAAATATCGTGCAGTAATTCTTCCTGCAAAAGATAACTTACTTGGAATGCTAAAAAAAGTACAACATTATGTTTCATGGGTTGACCTTGATGCAGACTTGGCAAAAGAACTAATCGACAAAAAAGCAAGAAAAGCAGGCTACAAAAAAGTAACACCAGAAGATCTTAAAGAATTAGGATATGCAAGTTCTACAGAATTAGCTGCAGCATTAACTGAAGGAAAAACAATGTTATCAAAATTAAAACCATTAAAGCCTTGGTTTGCATTGGCACCACCAAGACACGGATTCAAAAGAAGTACAAAGAAATTGTATGGACAAAAAGGAATCCTTGGAAGAAACAAAGAACTTGGAACAATTGTAAGGAATATGATTTAACATGGCAACAAGATTAAGAAAAACAAGACGACTTAGGGGAGGACGCCACATGGGATGGGGCCAAGTAGGTCAACATCGTGCAAGTGGTCACAAGGGTGGTCTTGGAGTTACTGGAATGATGAAACATCATTGGAGTACCACACTAAAAGAAGAACCAGATCATTATGGCCATGATTCAACTAAACCACCTCACCCAAATATTACCAAGAAATGGGCTAGCGTCCGTGATCTTGATGACTTGTTTACTAAGTTCGGTAAAGAAGAAGGAGGAAAAAAAGTCGTAGACCTTGAAAGTGCAGGATACGAGAAACTCCTTGGCGGCGGAAAAGTATCAAATGCTTATTCTGTCAAAGTCACACAGTATACTGCATCTGCAGAAGAGAAACTCAAAGCAGTTGGCGGCGAAGTTATCTCTGCTGCAAAAGAAAAAACTGATGGGGAAGAGGTAGTCACAGAAGATGGCTGAGGGTACAGTTACCACAATTATCCGAAAGGTCGTCTTTAAGGCAGAACCATATCTTCCTCAAGTTCCAAAACCAAAAAAGAAGATTCCATTATCCACTAGATTGCTCTGGTGTGGAGTTGCATTACTCATCTACATGGTAATGGGACAGACACCATTATTTGGTGCAACAACACCCGAATTTGACTTCCTCGCATTTGCTAGAGTAATTTTTGCATCACAACAAGGTACTCTTGTTGAATTAGGTATTGGGCCGATTGTAACAGCTGGACTTTTGATGCAGTTGTTGAGAGGTTCGGACATTCTCAAATTTGACTTTAAGAAACCGGAAGAAAGAGGTATCTTCCAAACCGCAACAAAGTTGGTAACTTATGTTGTAATTGTAGCTGAATCTATTGTATATGGTGTAGCTGTGTATGGTCCTGGAGTCGCAGATCCTAACATACTGTATGTCATGGTAGGGCAACTGATGGCAGCGTCGATTATTATCATGTTCTTAGACGAATTAATTCAGAAAGGTTGGGGACTTGGCAGTGGAATCAGTCTCTTCATTATGGCAGGTGTTGCTCAACAAATTCTATGGAGTCTGTTTAGCCCGTTACCAGCTGGTGATGGAGGAACGATTGGTATCATTCCGTACATTGGACAATCCATAATGGGAGGTGATCTCTCAAACATCATGTTCCGTTCAAACCAATTGCCGAGCATCTTTGGTCTGTGTCTGACAGCGGGTGTGATATTGATCCTTGTTTTCACACAAGGAATGAAGATTGAGATTCCAATTGTATCTACAAAGTACAGAGGATTCTCCGCAGTCTATCCAATTAAGATGATGTATGTCTCAAACATTCCCGTTATTTTAGCATCTGCACTTACTGCAAACGCCGTCTTTATCTTCCAGATGTTGTGGGCTAATGCGAACCCGCGTAACAATAATTTCTTTATGAATTTCATAGCGCAATTTGACCCGACGAGTCCGTCTACGCCAATTGGTGGTCTCATCTATTACATCACACCACCTAGAGGTCTAGATGTTGCAGCTTTGGATCCCGGACGTGCAGTTGGCTATGTTCTATTCATGATTGGAATTGTAATTGTATTTGGCAGGTTATGGGTAGAACTTGGTGGTCTTTCACCAAAGAGTGCAGCTCAAAACTTACTTGATGCAGATGTACAGATTCCTGGATTTAGAAGATCAAACAAACCAGTTGAAGCATTGTTGAACAAGTACATTCCATCAGTCACCATTATTGGCTCAGCTATTTTGGGTCTGTTAGCAGGAGCATCTGATGTTTTAGGTGTATTTGGTTCTGGTATCGGAGTTTTACTTATGGTAGATATTCTCATCAACTACTACACACAATTAGTTAGAGAACAAGTCGAAGTTGTAATGCCGCGTTTGGGTGCTTTACTTGGCAGAAAGTAAAAGAATAATCCTTGTTGGAATCCCTGGGGTTGGGAAGACTACTCTATTATCAAAAATTGTAGATCACATAAAAGATCATCAGAAAAGCGTTAGCGTTGTAAGTTATGGAACTTTGATGTTTGAGGTCGCAAAAGAAAATGGTCTTAATGACCGAGATGAATTACGAAAACTACCTATTGTAAAACAACAAGAATTACAAAAACTTGCAGCAGAAAAGATTGCAGCACACACTGAGGAAATTGTAATTATTGATACTCATGCATTTATCAGCTCTCCAGAAGGATATTATCCTGGGCTACCAGAACATGTTCTAAAAATCATCAAACCATCAAACTTTGTTTCAGTCTCTGCAAAACCTGAAGAAATCTATAGTCGAAGAATGAGTGATGATACCCGAAATCGAGACAAAATCACACTTGCAAATGTCAAAAAAGAACTAGACGTCCAATCAGGCATGATTTCGGCATGTGCAGTAATTACAGGCTCACCAGTCAAATACATCCTTAATCGTGAGGGAAAGGTTGATGAAGCAGCAGAAAAGATAATCAATTCATTAGGACTGTAAAAAATGGACTTTAACTTTATTCTACTATTTATCGAATCAATTCCACTCCAGTTTGATTTCTTTGGAGGTGAAAGGGGTGCACTAGGAAGTGATGACCCCATCGTCAAAGGATTGATTCTCTCAATGTTTGCAGTTACAGGATTTGGTATCTTGCTTAACATCTTTAATGCAGCAGTTAGAAAGAAGATGGTTGATCAAGTAAAACTGAAACGAATTATGAAAGAGACTCGTGGATGGCAAAAAGAAAGAATGGCTGCAATGAGAGCAAAAGATACTGCAAAGACTGCTGAACTTAACAAAAAATCTGCATACATGAACAAGATGTCAATGGAGATGATGCAGATGAACATGAGACCAATGATGATTACATTTGTTCCATTGATTTTGATATTTTATCTTGTATTGCCACAACTATTTGCTTACACTGTAGCAGTCTCTCCAATTCCTCTAAATGTAATCCCTGGAGATTTATTCCAACTAACATGCACTGCAGAACAAGCAGCAGACCCTGAACATGTTTGTACTACAGAAAATGCATTGTTCCTTTGGGCTTGGTATTTCTTGTCTTCAATTGCATTTAGTGGCATTATTATGAAGCTAACCAAAACCTCCATGGATCTCAGTTGACAAAATCCATAGTAATTTCAGGTCCTCCTGCAGTAGGAAAGACAACTGTTGCCAAAGGATTGGCAGAAGAATTTTCATTACAATATCTTAGTGGTGGTGATGTCCTCAAAGAGATGGCGCAAGAACAAGGATTTGATTCAGCAGGTGATGATTGGTGGGATACAGAAGACGGAATGAAGTTTCTTAATCAGCGAGAAGAGAATTCTGAATTTGACAAAAAACTAGATGAAAAACTAACTCAACTATTCAATGAGGGGGGTATGGTAATTACCAGTTACACTCTTCCTTGGCTAATCGAAGATGGAATCAGAATCTGGCTTGAAGGATCCCATGAGAGCAGCACAAAAAGAATGCAGACAAGAGACGACATGAGCCCTGAAGATGCATATCAAATTACGAAACAGCGATTTGACAAAAATAAGGCACTCTACAAGAAACTATATGATTTTGATTTTGGTGATGACAAATCTGTATTTGATGTTATAATTAACACTGACAATCTTACAGCACAACAAGTAATTGATGTTGCAAAAGAAACGGTGAGAAAATTACTATGACTCTAAAACAACTAGAGAATCTAATTGAAGTTGATCAAGACATTACTGATGATGGATACGGTACATACTATGATAAAAGAACAATAGAACAACTACTAAATTATGGAATTATTATTTTAGACAAACCGCCAGGACCTACAAGTCATGAGACAGTAGCTTGGACCAAAAGAATTCTCAAACTGCCTAAGATTGGACACAGTGGAACACTAGATCCACAAGTCTCAGGAGTCTTACCTTTGGGATTGGGTGAGGCAACTAAAGCATTAGGTGTGTTGCTCTTTGGACCAAAAGAATACCATGCGTTAGGTAGGGTGCATTCTCTTCCATCAAAAGAAAAACTTCATGAAGTAATTGAATCACTAACTGGAGAAATTTATCAAAAACCACCACAACGTTCTGCAGTAGTTAGACAAACAAGAACAAGAACAATCTATGAATTTGAAGTACTAGAACAAAAAGAAAGATTACTGTTAACTCGTGTACTATGTGAGGCTGGAACATACATCCGAAAACTCTACTATGATCTTGGTGAAATTCTAGGGCCCGGAGCCACTATGATTGAGCTTCGCAGAACTAGAGTTGATCAGTTCAGAGAAATCGATGGACTGGTAACTCTTCATGAGCTTGCAAATGCATTTGCATTGTGGGAAGAAAAGAAAGACGATTCTAAACTAAAGAGTATGATAAAACCTGTAGAATATGCACTAAGTGAATTAAAATCAGTTGTAATTCGTGATTCTGCAATTGATGCAATGTGTCATGGTGCACAACTTGCAATTCCTGGAATTTTACAGATATCTCCAAATTTGAAAAAAGGTGACATTGTTGGTATTTACACTCAGAAAGGAGAAGCAGTGGCATTAGCAGAAGCAACAATGTCTGGTCAAGAAATTCAAGATGCAGTAAAGGGATATGCATTTGAAACAAAGAGAATAATCATGGCTCCAAACACTTATCCTAAAAAATGGAGAACAAAACCAACTTCTAAAGAATAAGAAATTGCTCTCAAAAAGTCTAGTTATCTTTGTTGGAATTGGAATAATCTCTGGATTATTATTTGGAGTCTATCTGATTGATGTGAAAAACACCAGTCAACTTGTTTACGTTGAGGGTGCTGGCATTTCAATTGTAACTGAAAAATTTGATTTTAAGAAAGGCGAAGAGATTAAAATCAAAATTATAAACACTGGAACTGTACCACTAACATTTTCTGATGCATCATATGGATTGCGAATTACGGGACTTTCTGGAATACTGATGTATACTCCAACATCTGTACAAGTAGAATCAGAACTAAAACCAAATGATGAGATTGAATTTTCATGGGATCAAATCAAAAATGACGGTGATGATGCTTTAGAAGGTCTTTACAAGATTTCAGTAAACGGTTTTGATCCAATAGGGGACAAAGTAGAACGTTCAACCACTGTGACAATTTGGAAGTAGTAACACAATTTATAATCAGATTCTAAAAACTAGATTTGTCGCAAGACTTGTGCCGGGGTCGCCTAGCCTGGTAGGGCGCGCGCCTGGAAATTGTTAACCATAAAGCGCGTTCTCGCAAGGGAACGGGAGTTCAAATCTCCCTCCCGGCGCCATTTATTTAAAAAAATAATCATAATGTGAAAATCTAATTTTATTCCTAGATATTTGGTATTGTTGCAGAATTTTAAATTAATCTAAATCTCCATATTGATTTTCTAGATTAGTAAAAACCCGTGTCCATTAAATACGGAAAACTCCCTAAACTAAACATGTCAAAGAGAATTACTTTACTTATTGATGATGAACTTTACAAAAAATTACGAGTAAAACAAGCTGCTGAAATAAAGAAATCTGCAACAGCTGTTAGTTTTTCTAAAACAGTTACTGATATTTTAAAAAAACATGTTTAAAGATCTGGTAATCATTTGGAAAATCCCCTTTATACTAAAAACATCGTTTCTCTCTCATGAACAAATATCTGATACCAATTATTGCAATTGCGATTGTTGGACCTGTATCTATATTTGCAATATCTCCTTACTTTACAGAATCTAGTATTGATGAGGCATTGCCTACTGGTGCAGTTGTTCAACCTATGATGGAGGAAACTATGATGGAGGAAACTATGATGGAGGAAACTATGATGGAGGAAACTATGATGGAGGAAACTATGATGGAGGAAACTATGATGGAGGAAACTATGATGGAGGAAACTATGATGGAGGAAACTATGATGGAGGAAACTATGATGGAGGAAACTATGATGGAAAAGATGGTTCCTGTTTCTTATTCTGGAACTTTTATTGGTGTAGGTGATGGAATTCATGACGCACAAGGTGATGCATATACTATTCCTCTTGAAGATGGTAGCAATATCTTACGATTAGAGAATTTCAAATCCACTAATGGTCCTGATTTGTATGTCTACTTGGCAACTGATGATAATGCCTCAGAGTTTTTGAATCTAGGTGAACTCAAAGCAAACAAGGGTAATCAAAATTATGAGATTCCTGATGATGCTGATTTGACCAAATACAACAAAGTTTTGATTTGGTGTCAAGCATTTAGCGTGTTGTTTGGTAGTGCAGAACTATCATAACACTACTTTTTTTCTATTTTTTCGATAATTTCAGAG
This sequence comes from Candidatus Nitrosopumilus sp., assembly GCF_965262695.1. Taxonomy (GTDB): domain Archaea; phylum Thermoproteota; class Nitrososphaeria; order Nitrososphaerales; family Nitrosopumilaceae; genus Nitrosopumilus. Next base: position 83,364 of record NZ_OZ253550.1, read on the forward strand.
AATTTCCATGGACCGCACTGTGCATCATTAGTTTCACTTGAAAATAACCCTGATTTGTGGAGGTGATTTACAATATGTGCTGCAAATGGCAATGCTCCTGTTGCTCCAGGTGAATTGTAATTTAGAATGTGAAATGATGCTTCGTCATCAAGTAAAATCACATCTGGCTCAAATTTTCCTTTCTCATTAATTATTGATGAGCGAATACCTGCTGTTCCCTTCTCTACAATTTTTTCTGGATCAATTTTTGGCAAGAATCTTTTTACCCTTTCAACCATTGTTGATTTTGACATTGATGATTGTATCTCATTCATTGCAAGTTCTTGAAATTGTTTGTCAAAGATTGCCTTTCTTGCACCTGAACCTAACATCTCTAACATCTTTGGAACAAACTCTTTGATGTTCTCAGCTTTGTTATACCCATATGGACTAAAAACAGGAACTGCATTTGGTCCTATCTCACAACTTCCATCAACTCGAATAATCCAATGTGGATCCAAGAATGGATAATCTGGAAATTCTGGTACTGAATAGATGCTAGTTTTAGTTAATTTGTTGTATTGTTTTGGTGCCTTCCAATATTCTCCTCTAAAATGAACATCCGTAAGTTCTGTTGCTACTCCAACATTATGTGCAATATCTACTGCCTCTCCACCTGCAGCATTGATTAAAAATTCTGTAAAAATTTCATGTTCTTCATTTAGTGTGATTTTCCATTTTCCATTTTCTTTTTTTGTCTCTGTAACTTTGGTATCTAAAAGAAATGTTGTTCCATTATCCTTACTGTCTTTCATTAGTGATTCTGTATATGCAGAATAATCTGCTGAGCCATCTCTGTAAACATAAAGTGCAGCTTCACATTTTATCTCTGGTTCTATTTTTTTAATTTCTGACTTGTCCATCAACTCAATATCGTTTTCTTCTAATCCGTTTTGTTTTGCCCATCTGAGATATTTTTCTAAAACTTTGATTCCTTTTCTATCTAGTGCAACTTCTATTACTCCATCTTTTTTAAATGGTAAATCATGTAGTTTGGAATATTTTTCCCACATGTCGAATCCGTGAAATGCTGCATTTGCAAACAGCTTCTTTTTTTCAGGATTGTATAGGTAAGGTGCATGTACTTTGCCTGTATTTCTACCGCTTGTATGAAATGCAACATTTTGTGCTTGCTCTATTACTGCTACTTTTTTTGATTTGTTTAGAAATGATAGGAAATAGGACAGAGATGTGCCAAGAATCCCTCCACCAATAATTACAACATCAAAATTATGTGCCAATTGTTTTCAATCTGATTTTGTTTTAGTTGATAATAAATGGAATCAATAACAATCAAGGTTAATATCTAATAGATTCAAAATCAAACCATGTTACCTGACAAGTGTTCTGTTAGCAAAGAAGGAAAACAGTGCCCCAGTCCACCTGAATTTATCGTATCAATTGTGGATGGAAAAGATGAGTATATGGTTGGTGTAACATGTGGCAGACACAAACAGATTGTCTCTGGAAAAATTGGATTTTTACAAAAAGAAGGTAAAATCCATGAAGGAAAAATCACTTTTTCGCCTGTAAAAGCAGTTGGAACTGATTGTATTCATGGAGATGAGGATGATTTTGTCCAAATTGATATGAATCGAAGTAAAAATTGAAATAATTTCTAGTCTTTTTAAAAATATTGCTTTTTGAGTTACTATCTGATATTGTAAAAGTTGAGAATGTCTTGTTTGTTGTAAAAAGTGAAGGTGCAACAAGTGAGGTGCGAAGTCCTTTAAGCATTAGACAAAAAGAGAAGTGGATTACATTGGGTGAAAATGATGATCCTGCACACATGCATGTTGATTCAGAATTGATTAGCCATGCAGAATTTGTACAAGAAGAAAAACCAGAGCGTACAAGTTTTAGTGTAAGATTTTACAATAAAGACAATCAAAGAGTCTTGGCAGCATTTTTTACAAAAATGTATGATGACTCTAAAACATTAATTCCTGAACGGAAAAAAATGTACAATGAACTAAACCAAAAGTTTTCTTCTAAAATTAATTTTTAAAAAAAGCCTTGTCTGAAAAAGACAAGGAGAAAAAATATTATTCTTGAGATTTCTTCTTCTTTTCTTTTTCAGATTGTAGTTTAGCTAATTCTAATTCTTCGTTTGTATGTTTGAATTTTTTCAATCTAACTATTATCTACCGTTTAGATATAAAAACTCCACATTTCTTTTGACAGTAGCTTGGGCGTGAAATTCAATATCCTACTGAGTAGATCGGTTTTTTCTCATTCATCCCTAAATTGAGATTTTTTACAGTAATTTCAGCCATTTTAGTTCTTGTCTCTTTAGTCGAACTTCCAATATGTGGGGCTAACACCACATTTTGTAATTTTACGAGAGGGTGATTCTTACCTATTGGTTCTTGTTCAAAAACATCTAGCCCTGCACCTGCAATGATTTTTTTCTTTAAAGCAGTAACTAGATCCTTTTCATTGATTACTCTGCCTCTTGATGTATTAACCAAAAATGATGTATTTTTCATCTTTCTAAATATTTTGGTGTTAAACATCTTGTCTGTCTCTTTTGTGTGTGGAACATGAATTGAAATTATGTCGCTATGTGATATTAGCCTCTCAAATGAGACATATTTTACTCCTAGGGATTTTTCTTTAGATTTTGATATGCGATTTCTGTTGTGATAAATTATCCTCATATCAAATGCTTTTGCTCTTTTTGCAAGTGTCTGTCCGATTCTTCCTAATCCTAAAATTCCAAGTGTCTTATTTTGCAAATCTAGTCCTATATAGTCATGTGCACCATAGATTACTTTCCATTTTCCATTGCGAATGATTCTGTCCCCTTCTGAAATTCTTCTTAATGAATCAAGTAATAATGAAAAAGCTAAATCTGCTGTTGCATCAGTTAAGACTTCGGGAGTATACCCTACTCTGATCTTTTTTTCTTTTGCATATTTTGTATCAATATGATCAAAACCTACACTATAGGTACTAATGACTTTGAGATTTTTTGCCAAGTCTATTGTCTCTTTGTTAATTGTATCATATGGAAAACAGATCAATCCATCTACGTCTTTAATTTTTGATCGCAACTTTGTTTGAGGAATTGGAATCTTTCCACGATGAATTTCGATTTGATATTTTTTCTTTAACTCCTTTAAAGCAAAATCATGAAGTGTTCTTGTTAGAAATACTTTCTTTCTCATAAACATGAGATTTATCTCAAACCATTTATACGATTTCTTTCTAAATTCTTTATGTCTTCTGAGGCAAAAGAGGAAGAGGAATTTGCAATTTGTGTAGAATGTGGAAATTCTATTGAAAAATGTGTTTGTGTCTGTCCTTATTGCGGAGAGCGAGATGAATGCAAATGTGCATTATTTGATGCGGCAACTGGAGGATAAGAATTTGGTAAAACTGACTATTACTATTCATTTCATAGGTGATTTACTATGAGTTCTACTGACTTTACATGGCTTATTGGAGGTCCCCAAGGCAGTGGTGTTGAATCTGGTGCTAACATATTCTCCAGAGTATGCGCTGAGATGGGATACCAAGTATTTGGAAAGAGAGAATTTTACTCTAACATCAAAGGTGAACACAGCTACTTTACAGTAAGAATTGCTGATCAAAAAATCCATTCAAATGTAAATGATGTAACGTTAATGGCATCCTTTGATGCTGAAACTATCTTCCGTCACTATGATGAAGTGATTTCTGGTGGTGGAATAATTTATGATTCTGATCTTGAGGACACAACTACTGACAAAGTCCATACATTTGATGCACCATTCAGAGAACGATTACACAAGGAACTAGAATCCAAAAACAAACCATTTTCTATTGCTGGTGTTTTAGAGATTGCAAAAGAAAACGGTGCAAAACTATACCCTGTATCCTTTAAAGCAATTCTTGAAGCACTAGCAGAAGAAACTGAAAATCCTCGTCTAAAGGGATTAATTCGAATGTTCAATGTAATTGGTGTTTCTTTGTCATTGGGATTAGTCAAGATGCCTCCTGACTCTTTGCAAAAAACAATTGGAACAATTTTCTCAAAGAAACAAGAGATTGCAAAAATTAATCAACAGACTGCAAACTATTCTTACAATTACGCCACTGCAAAGTTTGATGAATTCAATCACACTTTAACTGGAACTCAAAAAGAACCCGGAACTCTTTTGGTTCAAGGATTTCAAGGAACTGCATTAGGAAAGATGGCATGTGGTTGTAGGATGCAACCTTACTATCCAATCACTCCCGCTTCAGATGAATCTGTATTTTTAGAATCAAATGAAATCTTGGAAATAATTGATGATCGTCCTGGTTCTACTGCAGTCATTCAAACTGAAGATGAGATTTGTGCCATGGGTATGACTATTGGAAGTGCTTTAACTGGAACTCGTTCTGCAACTTGTACCTCTGGTCCTGGATTTGCCTTGATGACTGAAATGCTAGGTTGGGCAGGCATAAACGAGGTGCCTGTAGTAATTACAAACTATCAGCGAAGTGGACCTTCAACTGGTCTGCCAACTAGACATGGACAAGATGATTTGTTATTTTCAGTTTTTGCAGGACACGGAGATTTTCCAAAAATAGTATATGCTTCAGGTGATGTTGAGGAGAGTTTCTATGATACTGGAAATGTTTTCAATTATGCAGATGTCTTTCAAGTTCCAGTAATTCATTTGATGGATAAATTCATTGCAAGTTCTGTTGTAACATGTAATCGATTTGATCCATCTAAAATTTCTATTAATCGAGGAAAACTCTTAGACAAAGTTGAAGATGGATATGAGAGATTTGCATTTACTGATGATGGGATATCTCCTCGTTCTAGATTGGGAATTGATAACGGGATATTTTGGGATACTGGTGATGAATCTGATGAAAAAGGACACATCACAGAAGATCCAATTTTACGTGTAAAGATGATGGATAAGAGAATGTCTCGTCTTGATTTGATTCTAAAAGAAATTTCAGATGTAGAAAAGGCTGTATCATTTGGTGTTGAAGAGTATACCATAATTTCATGGGGTTCGGCAAAGGGACCCATACTTGATGCAATTGAGATGCTCAAAAAAGAAGGAATTTCTATTGGATTTGTACAACTAAAGCTATTGCATCCATTTCCTGGTGAATATGTTACATCTTTACTAAAAGATGCAAAGACAATCATTGATGTTGAGGCAAATCATTCCGCACAACTAGGAAAACTATTCAAACAAAATGTGAATAGAGACATTGATTATTCTATCTTAAAATACACTGGTAGGGCAATGACTAGTACTGAAGTTTATGATTCACTTAAGAAAATTGTTGAAAACAAGGCAAACAAAAGGGAGGTTTTGATGCATGGCGCTTAAGATGGCTGATTTTAAGACTGATGTACATAATGATTGGTGCCCTGGCTGTGGTGATTTTGGAATTGTTAATGCTATTCAAATGGCTCTAGCTGAAATGGGAGTAGAGCGAGACAAGACTGCCATATTTTCTGGAATTGGTTGTTCTGGAAAAACATCTCACTACATCAATACTTATGGTGTTCACACTCTACATGGACGAGTCTTGACATTTGCACAAGGTGCAAAAATTGCAAATCCTGAGATGACCATAGTTGCAGTTGGTGGTGATGGTGATGGTTTAGGAATTGGTGCGGGCCATTTTGTTGCAGCAGGAAGACGTAATGTCAACATGACATACATTATCTTTGATAATGGAGTTTATGGATTAACAAAAGGACAAGCATCCCCTACATTAAAACTCGGAGAGCAAACAAAATCACTCCCATCCCCAAACACCAATTACAATGTTAATCCGATCGGATTGGCAGTTGCAAGTGGATTTACATTTGTTGCACGAGGTTATTCTTATGATGTAAGACACCTCAAAGATTTGATTGTGCAAGCAGTAAATCACAAAGGACTATCATTTTTGGATGTTTTACAACCCTGTCCGACTTACAATGATCTTAACACAAGAGATTGGTATGCTGGGAAAGATTTGATGGATGAAGCTCAAAAGAGACATTCAAGAATTTACAAACTAGAAGAGCATGGATATGATCCTGTTGTCCATTATAATGAAGAAGCAGAAGTCAATGAAAGATTGACTCAGGCTCTAATCAAATCACTTGAATGGGGAAACAAAATTCCAATTGGAGTATTTTACAAAAATGAAATCATTACCCCTTACACTGTTAGATTAAGAGACAAAATTCCAAATTATCTGGAAAATCCTCCTGCAAAACAAAACATTGCAAAAAACGGATTCTCTAATACGAATATCTCACATATCTTAGACTCACTTGAAGTCTAGTTGTTTTCAAAACCAAATAGGTTATAGGCAAGTTTTGTAGAAGTGTATTTTGCATTTGAATATTAACGAGGCAAATACTATCTTTAGAAAATCAATCATCAAGGGTTTTTTTGAACCCCAACTGGTAAACCTGGATTTTAAAAAATCATCAATAAAACATCCTGCAATAAATGATAATGGTCTTATGCAATCTGATTTGCTTCATATCTTCTTTGATGTAGAGACTGGTGCTGATTATCCTGATGGTGATGAATGGTTTATTGTCGACATGTTATTTCCACATGATGTTAAATTACCTGACAACCTGAAGGGTACTGATTATTTTACAACTCTTTCAGTAGAAGATGGAAAGACATACTGGCATCATCGTGAGTTAATTCGCTACAAATATGGAAAATCAAAAAAACTTGAAAATGCTTTGGAATTTTTAGAATCAAAATACAAAGAACTACATGAATTACTAGAGCCACTACAAAAAGATCTTAGTTGATCTCTTTCCAAACATCTCCTTTAAATGAAAATTGTTTTTGTGTAGATGCTGCTGTGTTTAGTCTCCATCTAATTGATTTTGAATCAAACTTGTAGTACACTTCTGTTACTTCTGATGGAATCTTCTGCGGATCAAGATGATATGGCAATAATTCTAAAACAGAATCAATCTTTTCTACAGCATTATCAAACCATTGTTTGTCTTCAGTGTCAACTGTAAATCCAATCTTTGGACTGCCTGAGAAATTAATTACAATCTTAATTGCATTACCACTACCTCGTCTTCTCTTCATCTCTTTGAAAACTGCCTTGACTTTTTCCCAACGCTTAAAATCAAACCACTCAAAAAACGCATCATTGAATGTAAGTGGTATATTTACATCCAAGAAACTCACAAAATCCTCGTCATCTGCCTCTATCTCTTCTTGATTTATGGTAAAATGAGAATTTAGAAATCCATACAATACTTCTATCTCCCATGGTGAAATTCCATAGTATCGTAATGTTGTAGTCAGAGATTCTGTCAATAATTACTAGTCTCAAAAATTGTAATTAAAGCTTCAACATACCAAAACTAGAAGAAATTGACCTTAAAATTAAAATTAGATGGAGCGTCAGTCACTTTAGATATGAAAAAAGAGTATGTAGTAAGAAGTATTGATGCTGCCCCTGATGGCGCACCATATGTCATTGTATCCTTATCTTCTGTAAAAGATCTTAAAGAAGGGACACAAAACCCTCAATCTCCTTTTGGAAGTCCAAAAGTTATGGGATTTTCAAACATGAATGATATGATGAAAGATCTCAACAAAATGCTTTCTGGAATGGGCGGTGGAATGGGAATGCAAAGTGGCATTACTCAACTAAAACTAGAGATGCATGAATACAAAGAGATGGGTCTCTCTGTTGGAGATAAGGTCTTTTTAGAATTAAGTAAAGCAGAATCTCTTGGCGTTTAGTCTTTAGAGTATTGTATTGAAATATTTCCAACCATAAAATGCTGCAACAGTTCCAATGACAAATAACATTGGCTTCCATGCAAATACTGGAAGTGCTGGAGTTGCAAGTTTTACTTTGTAGTTATCTACAATTGCATGGACATTTTTCTTAATTTTGTCATGCCAAATGGAATATTCAACTTGATATTTTTTTAGAATATCTTCTACTTCATAAACAACTGGAGTTCTTTGTGAAAACAAGTGCTGAAGATAATCTCTTGACACTTCTACTTCTGCATGAATTCCAATTAGTCCTTTTTTGAGATCTACCATTCTTACATGCATCTCCCATGGTTTCTTTAGTTTCAAATTAAGACCATTTCCTATTTGGTCAGGTTGTTTGTGTTCGAATTTTACCTTGGTAAATCCCTCTTCTATGAAAATCTTCATCAACTCATCAAAACTCTTCTTTACAACGACATGAAGTTGTTCTACTCCTTCTTTACTATCCACATCTATCTTGTGTTTTAATCCATCAAGAAATGATACTGTCTTTGGATATGTTGTAAGATATTCCAATATTTTGGTGGACAAAATACCTCTATTTAAAGCAGAACAACAACATTACTGGTTTTTTGGTGGATTTGATAGACCTCTAACATACACGCATTGATCTGGATCTATTGCCATCTCTGAAGAATCTATTTTTCTATCCGTAAGAGATGCGCCAGAGTTTCTAACTATTGCAAATGGTTTTGATTCTGCACCTTCGCCCATTTTGTGATTTGCAATTGTTGCCAAATTATCTACAACTGCCTGAAATGTTACTTTGAGTGGATTGCCATCAAGATCTTTTTTTGACCTCATATCTAATACTGGTTCAATACCTGCACAAGCAATTGCAACACCAGATGTTCCAATTCTTGCAGGCATTAATCTACTATCTGCTAAAATAACCCCAACATGAATTGACATTTTCAAAAATATCTTTCTTCGAAGTTGCTCTGCTACCAAATATGGGTTTTCTGGATAAAGAATCACTTTGCCTTTTTTTGCATTAGATTTGTCAATTCCTGCATTAGGTGCCATGATGTTATCTGATGATGTAATAACAAATCCTCCAATCCCTCCAAAAATTTTATCTGATTCTCTAATTACAACTTCAGCAATCTCTGGTTTTAGTTGATATTTTTTTGAGACATCTAGTCCTTCATCTGAAATTTGAATATTCTCAAGATCTACAATTCTTCCTTGAGAGTTTGAGATGTATTTTGTTGAAATTACTAAAACATCCCCATCTTCTAGTTTTGTCTTGTTTTTTCCCAATGTCTTCAAAAAGACCTCAAAAACATCAAATTCCCCATTCATTCTGTCTGCTAAAAGTGGTAAAACGGTTAACTGCACAATACTGTGAGTGTTCTTTTTCTTTTTTATTGTTCTGAAAAGCTTTTAATCTCTAAAAGAGTGGTTTTTGATTATGAACATTGTAGAGAAGATTCTTGCACGCGCATCAGGAAAATCTCAAGTTGCTCCTGGTGATGTAATATTTGCAAAGGTCGATAAAGTAATGGTTCATGATGTTTCTGGACCTGGAGTTCTCAAAGTATTTGACAAATTAAAGAACAAGGGTGTTGATGTTAGCAAACTCTGGGATCCTTCAAAGGTATGGGTCGCAGAAGATCACTTTGTTCCTTCTGCTGAAAAAGTATCTGCTGAAAATATTGTAAAATTATCAAATTTCACAAAAAATTATGGAATTGAAAAACATTTCAAGTATGGAATGGGTCAGTATGGAATTTGCCACACCTTATCTCATGAAGAGGCAATGGTAATGCCTGGCGATGTCTATGTTGGTGGTGATTCTCACACAAACACTACAGGTGCACTTGGTGCATTTGCATGTGGATTAGGTCATACTGATATTGCATATGTTTTGCTTAACGGACAAATCTGGTTTAAGGTTCCAGAGACTGATTACTTCAAACTAAATGGAAAACTCCCAGATCATGTAATGGCAAAAGACTTGATCTTGAAAATTATTGGTGACATTGGAACAGATGGCGGAAATTATAGAACAATGCAGTTTGGTGGTTCTGGAATTGATGAGATGTCAGTTGAAAGTAGATTGACTTTGTGTAATATGACCACTGAAGCTGGCGCAAAGAATGGAATTGTTGAAGCTGATCAAAAAGTTGTGGATTATCTTTCAAGTAGAGGTGCAACAAATGCTCAAGTGTTCAAAGGTGATGATGATGCACAGTATGCAAATGTCTACGAGTATGAAGCATCTGAGATGGAACCTCTTGTTGCAAAACCATTTTCACCTGAAAATGTTGCAGTAGTAAGAGAAGCACCATCCGTAGAATTAGACAAGTCATACATTGGCTCTTGTACTGGTGCAAAATATGAAGACCTAGAGGCTGCAGCAAAAATTCTCAAAGGAAAGACTGTAAAGATTAGAACAGAAATTCTTCCAGCATCTATCTCAATTTACAAGCGTGCAATGGAGAATGGATTGCTTACTATTTTCCTAGATGCAGGTGTAACTGTAGGTCCTCCAACATGTGGTGCATGTTGTGGTGCTCACATGGGTGTATTGGCCAAAAATGAAATCTGTATCAGTACTACAAATAGAAACTTCCCTGGAAGAATGGGTCATGTTGAATCTGAAACATATCTTTCATCCCCAATGGTTGCAGCAGCTTCTGCAGTAACTGGAAAAATCACTGATCCGAGGGATTTACAATGAAAGGAAATGTCATAAAATATGAAAGAGACAACATCGATACTGATGTAATTATTCCTGGACAATATCTCAAGGTACATGATTATGCTGAACTTGCAACTCATGCTATGGAAGGACTAGATCCTGATTTTCACTCCAAAGTAAAAGAAGGTGATTTTATTTTATCTGGAAAGAATTTTGGATGTGGTTCATCACGTGAACACGCCCCAATTGCGTTGTCTCATTCTGGAGTCAAGGCTGTATTGGCATTATCTTTTGCAAGGATATTTTACAGAAACTCTGTTGATGGTGCATTTTTGTTACCAATTGAAATTGAAGATGATGCATACAATGGAATATCTGAAGGAGATGAGATTGATATTGACATTAGCAAAAACGAAATCAAAAACTTGACAAAAAATCAAACATACAAAATGAAACCCTTCTCTGAGATTATTGGGAAAATAATTGAAGCTGGTGGACTTTTCAATTACAAACCATAGGATTCAAAATGGGAAAAACACTTTTTGAAAAAATTTGGGATGCTCATATTGTGGTTGGAAAAGAATCTGGCCCTTCTTTGATTTACATTGATAGACATTTAGTCCACGAAGTGACTTCTCCTCAAGCCTTTGATGGTCTTAGAATGAATAACAGAAAGGTTCGAAGACCTGATCTTACCATTGCTACAATGGATCATAATGTTCCTACTACTGATAGAGGCCTTCCAATTTTAGACCAAACATCATCTGTTCAAATTCAAACATTAGAAAAAAATTGCCAAGATTTTGGAATCAAACTATTTGACATTAACAGCCCCAACCAGGGCATAGTTCATGTTATTGGTCCGCAATTGGGAATTACTTTGCCTGGCTCTACTATTGTTTGTGGTGACAGTCATACATCCACCCATGGTGCATTTGGTGCCCTTGCATTTGGAATTGGAACAAGTGAAGTAGAACATGTTTTGGCATCTCAAACCTTGTGGCTAGAAAAGCCAAAACCCTTTGAAATTAGAGTGGAGGGAAAAAGAAAAAATCCTCATGCAGTAACTGCCAAAGATATTGTACTATCTATCATCAAAAATATTGGAACTGGTGGTGGCACTGGAACCGTTATAGAATACCGTGGTGAGGGAATTGAGGATCTCTCTATGGAGCAGAGAATGACAATATGTAATATGTCAATTGAGGCAGGTGCTCGTGCTGGATTGATTGCCCCTGATGAAAAAACCTATGAGTATCTTAGAGGCAGGCAATACACTCCAAAAAATTATGAATCTCTTGTAGATTATTGGAGAGAAAACCTAAAGTCTGATGATGATGCTACATTTGAAAAACAATTCATATTGGATATTGATGATATTGCACCTCAAGTCAGTTGGGGTACAAATCCTGGAATGACATGCGATGTAACTGAAACAGTTCCTACACCTGATGAATTTTCAAATGGAGATTCCAATCAAAAGAAAGGTGCAGAAAAAGCACTTGATTACATGGATCTTAAACCTGGCACGCCAATTGAAGATATAAAAATTGACAGAGTATTCATTGGTTCTTGTACTAATGCAAGATTAGAAGATTTAATCGAAGCATCTAAAATTATTCAAGGACAAAAAGTATCTCCGGATGTTCGTGCAATGGTAGTTCCTGGTTCTCAAATGGTAAAGAAACAAGCCGAAGAGATGGGTCTTGATAAAATTTTCACTGATGCTAATTTTGAATGGAGAGAAGCTGGATGCAGTATGTGTCTTGGAATGAACCCTGATATCTTATCTCCTGGTGAAAGATGTGCAAGTACATCAAATAGAAACTTTGAGGGACGACAAGGTACTGGTGGACGAACTCATTTAGTTAGTCCTGTAATGGCAGCAGCTGCTGCAATTAATGGACATTTTGTTGATGTAAGGAAGATGGATTTGAATTAATATGGAACCATTCAAAAAAACAACAAGCATTGTAACTCCACTTGACAAAGTTAATGTCGATACTGATCAAATTGTACCAAAACAATTTCTGAAACTGGTTCAAAAATCTGGATTTGGAAAATTCCTATTCTTTAACTGGAGGTACGATGAAAATGAAAACCCAAAATCTGATTTTGTACTAAATGATTCAAAATATGATAATTCCAAAATTCTTGTTGCAGGGGATAATTTTGGATGTGGTTCAAGCAGGGAACATGCAGTATGGGCACTCCAAGACTATGGATTTTCAGTAATTATTGCCCCTTCATTTGCTGATATCTTCTTTAGTAACTGCTTCAAAAATGGAATCTTACCAATCTCATTGAAGCAAAACATTGTAGAAAAACTACAACAAGAATCAGACCCAATCGAAGTTGATTTAAAAAATCAATTAATCAAAACTTCTTCTGAAGAGATACCATTTGAAATTGATTCTCATAAAAAGAAAATTCTCTTAGAGGGACTAGATGATATTGCACAAACATATCAATTTGAAGATAAAATTTCTGAATTTGAAAAACAGTCTACAGTCCCATCTGTTTTATGATTTTTTTTACTGTCTTCTCATTTCTTTCTAAATATGAAGGTGATTCAGCATCAATCCATTCTTTATCCCCTACATCAAAAGCACTAATCCTTCCTTCTTTTGATAGTTGTTGCAAGATATCAAAAGAGAGATTGATCTCTTTTTGTTTTTTCTTTGTCTTGATCTTTTGAATGATGTCTTTTCCAAGCATATAGATTCCAAAACATTCAGATAATTGTAATTTCATTACTGGTTTTTCTTTGAATTCTTTGATGATTCCATCTTCTACTATTGCAAATCCTGTCTCTTCTTTTCTTTTTGTTCTGGTTGCAATACATGCAGAACTACTCTTTTTTGTAAATACCTCTTTCATCTTTTTGAGATCTACTGCACACAAATTATCTACAAACCATAACACAAATTCAGATTCTCCTTTGAGTTTTTTCTCAACATGTAGCAAGTCGCCCCCAGTTCCACTTTGTGAATCTTGAACAAAGGAAATATTTTTTTGATTTCCGTAATAGTTTTTGATTTGGCCCCCAAGACCATCAAAATCAGAAATTATGATGATCTCTTTTATGAAATTGAATTTCTGAAGATATTTTATCACATAATCAATCATTGGCTTCCCATTAATCGGAGTCATTGCTTTTGGGAAGAATTCTGTATATGGCTTGCCTCGTGTACCTTTGCCACCTGCTAAAATTATTGCCTTCACAGTCTAACGGTATGATTTTTGTTTTCTTCTTCTTGCGCCAGGTCCCCCAAACTTCTTTGGCTCTTTTCTTCTGGCATCACCGCTGATTAGATATTTGTCATAATCTGTGATTCTTTTTCTAAGGTCTTCTCTAGTTGATTTTGGGAATGGATGATCTTTTGGATCTTTCTTTGATTTAGTCCATCCTGTTAGTGCTCTGGAGATTGCAGTTGCAACAGCACTAGCTTGTCCCATGAAACCGCCTCCTCTTACTCTAACGGAGATATCTATTTTATCTCTCAAATCACCTGTGATTTCTAGTGGTGCTAAAATTACTTCGCGAGCAGTCTCTTGTGGAATCATTTCAACTGGCACGTTGTTAATTCTAACTTTACCTTGTCCTTTAGTAATGTAAACATGTGCACTAGATGTCTTTCTAGTTGCAAAATAGATTTCAGTTTTTGGTGTTGTCATTCAGTCCACCCTATCACTCTGCACAATTCTCCCATTGTGGTATAATTTGATGCAGATTTTTTAATTTTTGCTTTTTCAAATTGAATTTTCTCAAGTGATTTTAATTCTTTTGGAGAGCCAATGTATGCTCTTAGTCTTTTGTGTGCTGAAACTCCTGATGGTTTTTTCTCATATGGTAACATTCCACGAATCATTTTTGTAATGATTGTATCAGGCCTTCTGTAGTGCACAGGTCCATGTTTTGGATTAATGATACTGTTGATTTCTAAAAATGCCCTGTATTCTTTAATTAAATTTGATCTAGTTCCACTGTACATGATTTTCTCACAGTTTACAAGTGAAACTCTGTGCCCTTGTTTTAGTAATTTAGCAACATTTGATGATAATCTTCCTGCAATGTGATCTGTTGCATCTACAACAATTGGTCTGTCAGTTCTAACAACTGTCTCTTGACTAGCCAAGTAATACTACTCCTTTTCCAGTTGGATTTTGCTCAATTAGTTCTGAATAACTGATTAATTTTCCGCCGTTTTCGAGGATTTTGGATGCAGCAGAATTTGAAATTGAAAATGAACATAATGTGATTTTATGAGGTACGTTACCTGTTCCAAGAACTTTACCTGGAAATACAACCGTGTCATTTTCTTTAGTTAGTTTGGCGATTTTATTCAAGTTGATATCTCTTCTGGCAATAGATGGTTTTAGTGCATATTCAGCTAGTTTTGCCCAAATTGGAGCATCGTTTTTAGCTGATGCTGACTTTAGATCCTTTGCCATGCGTATAACTACTTGATTAGTCATGTGAATAATGCGGTTTAAAACCCAAATATAACGTATATGCTTTCTATTCGCTGATTTGGTCTATTGTATCTTTGAATTCGGCTATTCTGTGACCTACTTCTTCTACACCTGACAAAATGATCTGCTCAGGATTAAGTGCGCCAGTTGATTCTACAGTAAGAATTTTCTCATCATCCTTGTCTGTTTCAGTTAGCATTGAAATGTTTGCAGAATTCCATTTTGCATGTTCTGTACCGCGTCCAAGTCTTGCATAGCATTCTATTTTGATTTTTTGACCTGGTGCAAGTTCTACAATTGGAATTTTGTCTGATATTGGAGCGATTGAATCGTCTTCAGAAGATAGTTCGTTTGATAGAACTGTTCTTGTAACATCTGAATCTCCAGAATCTAAAACTAACATTACTTTGCAGTTTGAACATCCTGTTTCACTTTGACAGTCACATTTTGATGGCTCATTGAATCTACTCAAGTCTGTTTTGAGTGGTATGAGGCCTAATCTATGTGCCAAACCCTCATCTGGTAATACTGATGAATTTTCAATAATGTCAACTGTATCAATTGCAAAGACTGGGACGCCATTGAGGCAAACACGTCTAAGGGCATTTGCATATTGTAATGGTACGCCTTTTAGCTTTAAAGCTATTTTTTGATTATCTTTGCTAATTACTTCTAAGGATGACAAATCTTGATGAAAATCTTCAAAGTCCACATAAAAATCTAGCTAGTTTTGAGTGTAGATTGCTTCTTTTTTTGAATTCTTGAAGATATGCTTAAGTCTGTATTTTTTCTAAAAGACACGTGGATTTTGAAAAACTGTATCTCGACATTTTGAATCTAGATTCTTCAATTAGATATGCTGCAATTCAAAATAATACTGGTGTCAAGATTGCCGGTGGTTTTAGATCAGAAATTACTCCTATTCTAAGTGATGAAGAACTTCAGATGATGCACTACTATGCATCACAAAGATGGCAGACTAGGAAAAACATTGAACATAAAATTGGTCCCGCAAAATATGCCCTAGCTGAATATGACAAAATCAAACGAATCACATTTCCAATTGATGAGAAACACCTCTTAATGATTACAACTGAAATTGATGCTGATCATACTAGTATTATCAAAAAGACACTTGAATTAGTTCACAATTAGACAAATTCTCTTTTAATTTGTTATAGTATCGCACTTGAAATAATTTTTACATCCTTTATGGTATGTAGAGATAAATACCAAATTATAATAGATTCATTAGAAATGGCCGATGTAACAGTTGCAAGATTCTCTTTTGAAGGAGAAAAATTTGAGATATTGGTAAAACCTGATCCAGCATTAGAGTACAAGCTTGGAAAGAAAAAAGATATTTCTGCAATTCTGGTTTCAGATGAAATCTACACTGATTCAGGAAAGGGTACAAAACCTTCAACTGAAAAACTACTCAAAGCTTTCAAAACTGAAGATCAAACTGAGATTGCACAAATAATTATGCAAAAAGGTGATCTTAATCTTACAACTGATCAAAGACGAAAAATGATTGAAGATAAGAAAAAACAGATTGTCGCATATATTGCAAAGACATACGTCGATCCTAAAACTCACTTGCCTCATCCACCTTTGAGAGTTGAGCAAGCAATGAAAGATGGAAGAGTTTCAGTTGATCCGCAAAAAAGTGTAGATGAACAAGTAAAAGACATCGTAGATAAACTCCGTTCAATAATTGCTCTAAAGTCTGAGAACTTGCAATTAGAGATTATCATCCCTGCACAATACGCTTCACAATCATACGCTGTTCTAAAATCAGTAGGTTCTCTAAAAAAAGAAGAATGGCAAAATAATGGTTCTCTAAAAGCAATACTTGAAATACCCGCTGCAGCAAGGCCAAACGTGATAGACAGATTAGGTTCTATAACCAAAGGTTCTGCTTCAGTTGAGGTAATTCAATAATGGCAGATAAGAGAAAATACGTTATTCCTGGAGATGTTGTAACCACAGGACCTTTTAGACCTGAACAAAATGTGGTACTTGATGGAAACAAAATAGTCTCAACAACTATTGGTATTTCTGAAATTTATGATGACTCTGTTCGTGTAATTCCATTAACTGGAAAATATATTCCAAAAATCAATGACCTTGTAATTGGTAAAGTCAATTCTCACACATCCTTGTCTTGGGAATTAGATATCAATTCATGTTATGTTGGATTTTTGCCAGCACAAGATGTCTTTGGACGTGACTTTTCTGCTCATGCTGATGAACTTGCAACCAAACTGAAAACAGGAGATCTGGTTGCTGCAAGAATTGCAAACTTTGATAGAACAAGAGATCCACTAGTTTCAATTTCTGATAGAGACTTGGGAAAGATTGATTCTGGAGTTTTGATGGAAATATCTCCAAGCAAAGTTCCACGCCTGATTGGAAAGAAAGGTAGTATGATCCAAATGATTGAAGAGGCTACTGATGCTGCAATTACTATTGGTCAAAATGGATGGGTTGTAGTTTCATGTGAATCCCCAGAGGGATTATTAAAGGCTAAAAAAGCAATTCAAATGGTTAATGAGCAAGCACACGTTGCAAATTTGACTGATCAAGTGAAAGAAATGTTAGATAAAAAAGGTGAATCATAATGGGTGGAAGAGAAGCAACAATGGTCCTTATGGACGAAAACGGAAAACGTTGTGATGGACGTACCGTAGACGAGCCACGTAGAATTATGATCAAAGCTGGTGGACTCAAAAATGCAGATGGTTCATCTTACATTGAATTTGGTGATAACAAAATCCTAGTTGGAGTTTTTGGTCCAAGAGATGTTCATCCTAAACACATGTCTAACACTGATACTGGAATTTTAAGAGTTAGATATCACATGGAACCATTTTCTGTTGGTGAAAGAAAGAATCCAGCTCCTTCCAGAAGAGAAATTGAAATTTCTAAAGTAATCAAAGAAGCATTAGAACCTGCAGTTATGTTGGAAAAATTCCCAAGAACTGCAGTTGATGTATTTATCGAAGTTTTACAAGCAGACGGCGGAACTAGATGTGCAGCACTTACTGCAGCATCTGTTGCACTAGCTGATGCAGGTATTCCAATGAGAGATATGGTTGCCGCAATTGCAGCAGGAAAAGTTGCAGATACTGTAATTCTTGATGTTAACAATGAAGAAGATCAAGCAGGTCAAGCAGACATGCCAATTGGATACATGCCAAATCTTGAAAAAATTACATTATTACAATTAGATGGTGTACTTACTCCTGAAGAATACAAAAAATGTGTTCAAGTTGGAGTAGATGGCTGCAAACTAGTTTATGAATTACAAAAGAAAGCACTTAACGACAAATACTTTGGAACTAAAGGAGACTAGACATGGCTTCACATACTGTTATTGATGAACTAAAGAGAAATCAAATTCTTGACTTGTTAGAACAAGGAAAAAGAGTAGATGGACGTGCACTTGATGAAGTAAGAGAAGTTTCAATTGAAACCAATGCAATTCCAAAAGCAAATGGTTCTGCAAGAGTTCGATTAGGAGACACTGAAGTTGTTTGTGGAGTTAAAATCCAACCCGACAGACCTTTCCCTGATACTGGTGACAAAGGTCTCTTCATTTGTACTGCTGAATTATTACCCCTATCGCATCCTACAGTTGAAACAGGACCTCCAGGACCTGAAGTAATTGAATTAGCTAGAGTTGTAGATAGAGGAATTAGAGAAAGTCATATGATTGATGTTTCTCAATTAGTTATTGAAAAAGACAAATCTGTAATTGGTGTTTTTGCAGATAATGTTGTTGTTGATTATGATGGTAATCTCTTTGATGCATGTTCTTATGCTGCAACTGCTGCATTACTTTCATCTAAAAGCCCAAAATGGAATTGGGTTGATGAGGCTCCTACACTAGTTGAAGGTGAAGACGTTGATGTCCCAATTACTACTATTCCAGTTTCTGTAACTATGGCAAAAATCGGCAAACACATTATTGTTGATCCTAATGGTGATGAGTGGGCAAGCATGGATGCAAGAATTACAATTACTAGTGATTCAGATGGAAATATCTGTGCCTTACAAAAAGGAGGCAATGACGGATTCACATTAGATGAAATTGTTCAATGCGGAGAAATCTCAGTCAGAGTAGGCGCAAAAATAAGAGAAAAATTAAAAGCAGCTCAACAGGCAGGTCAATAAAATGGCAAAGGGCAAGAAATCACTTAAAGGTCTTGGTGCAAGATACGGAATTAAAATTAGAAAACAGTATACGAAAATTCATCTTCAATTAAAAGAGAAAAGAGCATGTCCTGAATGTGGTTCTAAAACATTTGGTAGAGATGCAGTAGGAATTTGGTCTTGTAAAAAATGCAGCTTCAAAATAGCTGGAACCGCATATGACGTTAAAGTTTAGTGCAAAAATTACCGTAGATGCAGAAGATAAAACAAAAGCAATTTTTGATTCTGTAAATACTGACAACGAATTTTATCCTGAAAATCCAGTAAAAACCAAAATCAAACTAGATAAGAATATCTTAATCTCAGTTGAAACTGATCATCTTCCTCATTTGAGAGCAAATCTCAACTCTACTTTGAGATTAATCCAAGCTAGTGATGAGACTATAGAATCAACTAAAGCATAAATACTATTTTTAGCGTTTTTGATGATATTCTTGAATTCAAAATCAAAAATTACTATTATCGTTTTATGTCAAATTACCCTAATCGTGGGAAGTTTTCTTAGTGTTATTATTTTGGATAATGCATTAATTATTTTACAAGTAATATTGGTTGCAGTAAATGTCATAGTTCATGTGGGATTGATTCTTTTAATTTCAAAAATTTTTAAAAATGAATTTAAGAAAAATCTGAAATTAGAAAAACTTGCAACAATAGGTGAACTTTCATCTCGATTGTCACACGATCTAAAAAATCCTCTTTCTTACATCAATATGAGTACTCAAATGCTAAAATCAAAAGCAACTGAGAAAAACACTGTTGAAAAATTAGAAATAATTGAACAAGGAATAGATCAAATGTCTCAACAACTTAATGATGTTATGACTTTTGTAAAGTTAAAAGAACCTGAGTTGAAATCGTGGGATTTAAAATCTATTTTAGAAGAATGTATTGGTCGGTTAAAAATACCTGATTCAATCAAAGTAACTTTACTCGAAAAATCCTTTCAAATAAAATGTGATCGTACTCAGTTTGAAGTACTTTTCACCAATTTAATTTCAAATGCTATAGATTCCATCCAAAACAATGGTTCAATTAAGATTCATGTCAATACTTGTTCAGATGAAACAAAAATAGAGATTATTGATTCTGGTGACGGTATTCCTGAAGATAAACTAGAACAAATCTTTGAACCCCTGGTAACCTACAAGAAATCCGGAACTGGACTCGGACTGGCAAGCTGTAAAAATATTGTAAAAAATCATAATGGAACAATTCATGCAAAAAATAATCCTACTACATTTACCATAACTCTTCCAAACAATTAATTGAAAATACTGTGCGTGAGAGTATTTTGATTTTAGTTAAAGATATAATGAAACAAAAATTGTGATAAATCATGTCAGCAGGACAAATGCCTCCATGGCTTCAAGAACAATTGATGAAATTACAACAATCTCAGCAAAACCTCCAGTCTATCATGACTCAAAAACAACATCTTGAGATGGAGAAGGCTGAGACTGAGAAAGCCCTTGAAGAACTAAAGAAGGTTGATGATGCTGATGCAGTCTACAAACAAGCAGGAACCGTTTTGCTAAAATCAACTAAAAAAGAACTAGTTGATGAGTTAGAAGAAAAACAAGAGATGGCAAAAACCCGCACAACAGTACTAGAAAAACAAGAAACACGTGTCAAAGAAACTCTCAAAGAACAAGAATCAAAAATTACAGAAATGATGAAGAGCGGTTCTGAGGCACCAAAACCTGCAGAAGATAATCCTAGAAAATAATTCTAGAACCATTTTCATATAAGATATTAACAATTCTTTTCAAAGATATTTGTGAAATTAGAAAACCTGAGAATTATTGTAGATGAAAGAGAGAGAAAAAGTGGAATCCCTGATCTACTAAAATCAGTTGGCCTTAATCTTGAGATGAAAACTCTTCCAATTGGAGATTACATTGTAGCCCCTGAAACAATAGTTGAAAGAAAAAGTATTCGTGATTTGATGGCATCTGTTTTTGATGGTAGATTATTTGATCAATGCACTAGACTCAAAGAACATTTTGAACATCCAATTGTTCTAATGGAAGGAAACGTAGATGAAATTGAAGAGATTACTGACAACCCTTTGATATTTTATGGTGCAATCTCTACTGTTGTTCTTGATTTTAAAATCCCAGTAATCCCTACTCCAAGTGCAACACATACTGCAAAACTTTTGGTATCGATGTGTTCACGAAAAGATGCATCCAAAGGACCATTTTTGAAAAAAATAAAAAAATCATCTGATTTGGAGAGACAACAACTATCGTCTCTTTGCAGTTTGCCTGGCGTTGGTGAAAAATTTGCAGTAAGAATGCTTGAAAAATTTGGTACACCTCTGAAAGTATTTACTGCAACAACTTCAGAACTTGCAAAAGTTGAAGGATTAGGTGAAGCAAGAGCTAAAAAAATTAAAAAAGTTCTTGACACAAAAAGTAAGCATCTAAAAAAGTCAAATCAAAAAACATTACATGATTCTTGAAATTATTCTTTGAGTAGTTTTCTTTTTAGAGGTGTGGCACAAATAGGACACTCTTTTCCTGATTCATGATTTGTTCTACATCCTGGGCAATAATGAACCCATTTTCCCACATCTTTAATCCCCTGAGTCATTATTGGTGAAATTTTCAAGCCTAAATTCATTGCAACATTAGATATGGCAAAATCATCACTGATTATCTCTCCTTCCAACTCAATACCTAATGCAATAACTGACAAGTCTTGTTTTGACAATTGTGGATAATCTCCAGTGTTCTTTGCAGCATTAGTGGCAGCTTTTGTTGAATCTGTATCAGGCTCTCTAATTTTTAGTCTGTTTGTTTCAAGTAATGTTCCTAATGCATCATGATTTTTCTTTATGTGTTTGATTTCATCATAGACTAGTGATGTTGTATAACAATCACTAGATGATCTAAATGGAACACCTGCATAAAATGCACTTGCATCTAAAATTCTAAAATCCAAGTTTACTCATTTGTCTTAAACCGCGTTTTTTTAATCTGACAAACACGGCAGGTTTTTTGTATTTCTTAATTGTTATTGATTCTTCAAATCCTGCAGTTTTTACTACTTGTGCATCCATTACAATATTGCAATCATGTGAACTGATTATCTCTATCTTTTCATCTGGTACAACAATTGACTCTAGTCTATACACTGGTGCAACTGGAGTAATTATCAACACATCTAAACTTTCATGCAAAATTGGTCCTCCCAATGAAAATGAATGTCCAGTAGAACCACTTGGTGTTGCAACAATCACTCCGTCCATTTTTTGTTTTACTGTATCATTTTGGAACTTGATTTCAATTTCTGCAGTTTTTGTCAAGTTTGCTCTGTTAATGAAAATCTCATTTAATGCTGGTGGAAATTCCTTTCCTCCACATGATGCAACAACTCTAGTTCTCTTGTCTAAGAAAAATTTGTCTTTTTGAATTTGATTTAATGCATCATCTATTTCTTCAATTGTAATTTCAGCCAAAATTCCTCTATTTCCACCTACATTTATTGTCAAAATTGGTGTTTCATTATCTAAATTCCTAAAAACTCGAAGTGTTGTTCCGTCTCCTCCTAAAGTAACAACAAGATCTAGTTTTACTTTTTTTAACTCCTCTAGAGTTTCAATTTGCTTTGCACCTTCAACTTGAATTGGTGATATTGTGTATACTTTGGATTTTTTTATCAATAATTTTTTTGCAACATTGATTGCAGCTTTTTCTGATTCCTTGTTTCCTACTTTACTTACTACTGCAACGTTTTGTAATTTCAACCAGTTTTCTAGAAATAACATTTACTTAAAAATGATATTTTTTGGAAAAACAATTAAGTATGCAAACGATTTCGATTAACTCATGAGTTACGCACATCCTGAAGTATTAGTTGATACGGAATGGGTTTCACAAAACACTCCCAATGAAAACCGAAAATTAGTTGAAGTTGACTATGATCCTGTAAATGGATATCAAAAAGGTCACATTAATGGTGCCAGTCTAATCTGGTGGAAACGTGACATCAATGATCCGGTTACAAGAGACATTATCTCTAAAAAGAAATTCGAAGAGTTAATGGCAAAAAATGGAATCACAAAAGATACTGAAGTAGTACTTTATGGTGACTTTAACAACTGGTTTGCAGCATTTGTTTTCTGGGTCTTCAAAATCTATGGACATGAAAATCTAAAGATTATGAATGGTGGCAGAAAAAAATGGGAATTAGAAAATAGAGATTATACAACTGATGAACCACAATTTGGATCAGTCACATATGATGCACAACCTCCAGATGAGGGTTTACGTGCATATCTATTTGATGTAAGTCGTGCACTTGGAAAAGAGGATACTGTTATGGTTGATGTTAGATCTCCTGCAGAATTTTCTGGAGAGATTACCGCACCTCCAGAGTATCCAATGGAACATGCACAAAGAGGTGGACACATTCCTGACGCAAATAATATTCCATGGGCAACAGCAGTAAATGACGCTGATGGGACTTTCAAAACAGTTGAAGAACTAAAACAAAACTATGAACCAAAAGGAGTTACACCTGACAAAGATGTGATTTGTTATTGTAGAATTGGTGAACGTTCTTCACACAGTTGGTTTGTTCTAAAATACCTACTAGGCTATCCAAAGGTTCGAAACTATGATGGTTCTTGGACTGAATGGGGAAACATGATAGGAAACCCTGTGGAAAAATAAATTGTTACTAGACCTCCCTGTTTTAAAAAAGGGATCTTTTTATTTTATCAAAGATTCTGATGATGATCTTGTTATGGAAGACAAGACAAAACGAGGCCTCACAGTCAAGGAAACATCTGTTGATGAAAAACTCAATGTCAAGGCTGACAAAGGCATGATCCATGATATGGATGGGATTGGTCATTGGGTTCCAATTAGATGGTATTTTCCAAAGGATTCCTACGATCTTGCTGCTGTTTCTGTACATGCTGACGCAATGGAAAAAAAATACACAGAACTACGAGAACTCACATGTCCTGACGATGGTGACTGATAACCTTTTTAAATAAAATCAATTGAGAAAACTCAGATGTCCTTACTTCTCAAAGATCGAGTTTGGTCAATGGAAGCCCCTACTGCAAAACGTGGTGTTTATCCATTACATGGATTCAAACTTGGATTGTACAGATTACCAATCAATCTTGAAGATCCTAATGAGATAAAGTCTGTTCATGACGGCCTCAAAAAAGCATTTGAGATGGACAAGTATGCTGATAGAGTTTTTGCAACCTATCGTTGGACAGAGCAAAACATGGATGATCCTGATGCAAAAGGATACCAAGAAGTTGAACTATCTGTTACAGTTGAAATTGTTACTGGCGAAGTTGTAGATATTATTTATCAGATTTTTCCAATAGAAAAATTTGGTGATCCTAACTGGGTTAAAGATTATAGAAAGAAGGCAGACCATTTTGCAAAAATGGTAATTGATACTATATTACGTAATACTATCTTGGCAGACAAGATGATTTCTTACTTTGCAAAGACAGATAAAATTTCTGAAGTTGCAGCAATTCAAAAACTTGAAGACCTTACTCCACTAGCAAAGATTGTTCTTGGTGCAAAACCAAAACCAGTTGAGGTTACTGAAGATGCAGAAGATGAAGATGAAAGTGACATTGAGATTCCAGATGGTGCAAAACCTGGACCAATTGATGTTGATTACAAACAAAAAATGAAAGCATCTTCTCCTTATGAAGCAGCAGAACACACAATCAAAACTTGGGGTAGAAAAGGTACCAGTAATGGAATCATGGGTGTTTGGGGAGAATTTGTATCCGTTGATTATGATATTTGTGTAGCTGATGGTGGATGTATTGAAGCCTGCCCAGTAGGTGTCTATGAGTGGTTTGATTCTCCAGGAAATCCTGCATCTGAAAAGAAACCATTAATGTCAAAAGAACCTGATTGTATATTCTGTCTTGCATGTGAAGGTGTTTGTCCGCCACAAGCAATCAAGATCTTTGAACAAAAATAGTGTAAATTTATTGCAAGTATAAATAGCGAATAGTGATTCTCAGAGCTAGGGAAAATGTCATTCAACCCTTTCACGCAATTGGTATTTGATCTGTTTATTCTATCTGCTATTATTATTACTGCATATACTTGCAATTTCTATTATCTCGCATTCCTGTCAAGAAAAAGAAAAGATGTTCTAACTACTGCTGATTTGGGAACTCCGTCAATTACAATTCAATTGCCGATATACAATGAAAAATATGTTGCAAAAAGACTAGTTGATTCTGTATGTAATCTGGATTATCCTCAAGATAAAATGAGAATCATGGTGTTAGATGATTCAGACGATGATACTGTAGAACTTTTGGCAGATACCGTTAATGATTACAAAAAGAAAGGTTTTCAAATTGAACATGTAAGACGTGGAACTCGAAAGGGGTACAAGGCTGGAGCACTAAAATATGCAATGCAGTCAACTGACACAGAACTTGTAGCAATCTTTGATGCTGATTTTATTCCTCCCACATGGTTCTTAAAACGTGCTATTCCTCATTTTGCAAAACCAAACATTGGACTTGTACAATGTCGTTGGGGTCATGTTAATGAAAATTATTCTGCAATTACTCAAGCTCAAGCACTTAGTCTAGATTTTCATTTTCTAATTGAACAAAAGGCAAAAAGTAACTCTCATCTTTTTATGAATTTCAATGGCACTGCTGGAATATGGAAACGTAATTGTATTGAAGATGCAGGAGGATGGCACACTGCTACTTTAGTTGAAGATCTTGATCTTAGTTACCGCGCACAAATGAAAGGATGGAAATGTGTGTTCTTACCTAACATTGTAGTTGATGCAGAATTACCTGTACAGATGAATGCTGCAAAAAGACAACAGTTTCGTTGGGCTAAAGGCTCTATCCAATGCGCAATCAAATTGCTAACTGATATTGCAATCAAACGAAAAATTGCAGTTGAAGCTAAGATTCAGGCTTTCATTCAGCTTACTCGTCATATTGTTTATCCGTTAATGCTGATTCAATTTTTGGCATTGCCAATTTTGTTAGCAGGACAAGTTAATCTATATGTGATTAGTTTTCTTCCTGCAATAACAATTGCAACATATCTTGCAATGGGTCCTGGTGCATACATTATGATAATACAAAGCATGTATCACAAATCATGGAAGTCAAAAGCAAAGATACTGCCTGCATTGTTGGTGTATAATGCTGGAATGTCAGTAAACAACACTGTTGCAGTATTTGATGCAGTACTTGGAAAAAAGAATGAGTTTCTTAGAACTCCAAAATATGGTGTACTAAAGAAAAAAGATGATTGGAAAGACAATGCATACAATTTACCCTTCTCACAAGTAACACTTCTTGAAATTTTCTTTGGTGTTTATGGCATGTTGGGAATCTTTGTATCTATATTTTCAAACAATCCTATCTTTGTCCCAATAATTGCGTTGCAAACTATTGGATTCTTCTATATTGCCTATCTGAGCTTATCTCATACTAGATTTAAAAGAAATAAATCAAGTGTTAACCGTGTAATGACCAAGAAAGAAAAGATGGCAAATAGAATTTACAAACTTTCCATGGTTGGGATTGTTGGAATAATTATTTTTGGAGGATTTATGGCAATTTATGGCTATAGTGTTGATATTTACCCTCTTGATCGAATTAGAGGTAATCTAGATGGTATTATTGGCTCTTCTGATCCTGATGCAATTCGCACTCATTTGATAGCAATTCAGGCTGATATAGATGGAATTATGGCAAATGATCTAATTCCTGAGAAAACTAACGTTGATGGTGAACTAATTTCTAAAAATCCTGTTTGGTTGTTTTCCACAGAATCTACAAACTTTGTTAGAATTCAAGAAAATCTAGATAATTTACGTGCAAGCGTTGATAAAATATCTACTGTTCCAAAAGACAGCTCTGCATATCATACTGGAATGTCTGATGTTAGTGATAGGGCTCTTCTTATCAAAACCAATATCATGGATGCAACTCCATACATGTATGTTAGTGTTGCAAATCTAATGTTTACCACAGTTTGGATTGCTGCCTTATTGGGAATCTTTGCGGCACTAAAAAGGAAGAAAGAGCAATTCAAAGAAGCAGACGATGTTGGAGTC
The DNA here is from genome assembly GCF_965262695.1 of Candidatus Nitrosopumilus sp. Lineage (GTDB taxonomy): Archaea > Thermoproteota > Nitrososphaeria > Nitrososphaerales > Nitrosopumilaceae > Nitrosopumilus. Next base: position 110,616 of record NZ_OZ253550.1, read on the forward strand.
TAAGAAATATTTAGATCTTTTCTGATTTCATCAACAGCTCTAATTCCATAAATGTCTCTAATTTGTTGAATCCTAATTGCTTCTTTTAACAAATCTCGTCCTATTGCATTTGTTAAAATTGAATAAACATCACTAAATCTAATCTCCCACCTGTCTGCACAATCAAGAATCTTGCTTACTGCCCATTGTCTTACTTCATGTGGTAATGGAATTTTTTCTCCAGACTCTATTGAAATTCTGTCAAACAGATTAACAATGTCTGCAGTTTGAGATGCCATCTTTTCAAGATCTTTTGCATCTCCGTACTTTGATTCTGCATTCATTCTGATGTTTGATTGATATTCTGAAAGTTTTAGCAAAGCCATCATTTCTTTTGATGAATCATCTGATGCTTTGTTTGTAACATTTCTAACTGACTGCATCTCCTCAAACAATTTTTCAGTCTTTTTATGAAATTCTGCAGTTGATGCATCTTGTCTTTTAATGATATCTGATGCTGAGGAAATTTTTTGTTCAATGCTGTTTGTCTTATCAAAGACGTTTTGTTTGAATTCTGAGAGATCTTCTTGAACTGATTTGAGTCCTTCACCCACAAAAGCAGTTGAATCTGCTCTATGTGATAGTGTGCCTATTTCAGTTTCAATTTTGTCAATCTTGCCTGATAGTTCTTTTATTGATTCTAGGCTCACATTGTCAACTGAATTTGCCTTTGATGCGACTGTTTCAAATTGTTGTTTTAGACCTTCAATTACACCTCCAAGTGAATCAATCTTTGATGCTTTTGATGAGATAGCATCAATTGTTACCTTGATTGCATCTAGTTCTGAATTGAGATTGGAATTATCTGAAACACCTTCTGTTATTTTTGTAAGTTCTTGCTTTAGACTTTCAATAATTTGAGCACCCGTTTCAAGTTTTGCAGTTTTTCCTGAAATCTCTTCAATACTGTTTTTTAATTTGTCCATTTCTGATCCAACCTCTAAGAAAGAATCAGTTTTTCCTGAAACTTTTCTAAGATCATCTCGTACTTCATCAATTCTTTGTGCAATCTTGATTATCATCTGTGAATTATTTCTAATAGAATTCATACTGTCTTCTACTTGTTGGGAAATTTCTTGAGATTTTGATAATTTCTGTTCCTCTGAAATTCTGCTAATCTCTTCTTGTAATTTTGCAGTTTGATTGTTAATTTTTGTTACTAGATTTGATTGTGTTCTTACTTGATTTAGTCCTGCATATAGCTTTTGTGTGTCATCTTCAATTAAGTTAAGTTGTTTTGATTGTTTTTGAATATGTTCTAATGCTGATGTTAATGAATCGATCATTCCTTTCATAGAAACTAAAACTTTTTGATTTTCTCCAAAAATCTTTGACATTACTTTGATCTCTTTTTGTAATGCTTTGTTAGAATCTGAGACTGATGCTACTTTTTTTAGTAAAACTGATGGACTTGGTTCTCTTTTTGTAACTTTTTTTGTTTCTTTTTTTGCTTTAGTTGTTGTTTTCTTCTTTGTAGTTTTTGCAGCCATATCAATTGAATTAAAAATTAACGATAAAAAAGTTAGGTCTAAAATAAAAAATGTAAAGAGTTACTTGTTTACAACTTCTGGCTCGTGAAGTAACTCGTGAAAGGTCTTTTCGGCCAAACCATTTGCTGTCTCGATAAAACCTCTTGTACAAAATTCACATTGAATCATATAGTACGGTATGGTACCGTACTATTAATATCAAGGTTATGACAACGTAACCAATTATGCAGTCAGATACCCCAGGTCATATCTCTACATTTGATTCAGTTGACCTAATCATCACTCTGCATTTTGATAATTATTTCTTAGAATAAAGAGATTAACATTTTGAAATTTTTTTGAGCCTGTGTTCAATCATTAGTCTTACGCAGAATTTTATTTTCAAATTTTCAATCCGCAATCATTTTTAAACAAATTTGTCAAGTGATAACATGCAAAACATTGCACTTCAACTAAATCCTAGTGGAATTCAAAGCTCACTTAACAATACTGTTTCCAGTTTGATTGAACAAGTTACTCCTGAACTTCCTCACACATCATTTGTTACTGATTTAGCATTTATCATGATTATTGGAGCAGTTGTCACTCTTGCATTTTTCAAAATTAAACAACCCTTAATCATTGGATATCTTTTTGCAGGAATGCTCATTGGACCACTATCTCCATTTTGGTCTTGGGTGCTACCTGAAGGAGGCCCTTCTGCTGATGTTTTAGAAGGCGTTGGAATTTTATCTGACATTTCTGCATTGAATCTTTTTGCTGAGATCGGTGTGATTTTACTGTTATTTGTAATTGGAATTGAATTCCCGTATGCAAAAATTAGAAGCATAGGTCGAGTTGCAGTTGGAGTCGGAACTATTGGATTGTTCTCCACATTGGGTGTAGTGTTTTACACTGCTACTGCTCTGGGTCTAGAATTTATGGATGCGTTGTTTATCTCTGCTGCATTATCAATTTCTAGTACTGCAATCATTGTTAAAATTTTAGAAGACATGGGAAAGATCAAAAAAGAATCCTCGATTCTTGTATTGGGTATTTTAATTGTAGAAGACGTTATTGCAGTTATTCTGATTTCATCATTACAGTCTGTTGCATTAGTTGGAAGCGTTTCTGTTGAATCAATAGTTGTAGTTGTTCTAGTTGCAACTGGATTAATTGTTGGAACATTTACTGTTGGAACCCGTGTGATTCCTCCATTAATTGATAGAGTTGCTGCTGCAGAACATCGTGAGATTTTACTTCTTAGTGTTCTTGGTGTTTGCTTTGGTTATGCCTTGTTTGCAAATATTGTTGGATTGTCAGTTGCAATTGGTGCCTTTTTGGCAGGTGTTTTGGTGGCTGAATCAAAGTCTGCTGAAGTAGCAAAACTTCTTTCTAGCCCAATCAAAGACATGTTTGTTGCAATATTCTTTATCTCCGTTGGAGCATTGATGGATGTCTCACAACTTGGAGATTACATCTGGATAGCAATTGCATTGATTGCAGTTGCAACAGGTATGAAATTTGGAGGAAACATGATTGGAAATATTTTGTTCAGACAAAAACGTGGCAAAGCCCTTCGCTCTGCATTTACTTTAGGTGCTCCAAGAGGTGAATTTTCAATTGTAATTGTAAAAGCTGGTGTTGATATTGGAGCAGTTAGCGCTTTCTTGTTCCCTCTAATAGGTATCATTTCAATTATCACTGCATTTCTTTCTCCATTTATGGTAAAAGCTGGAGACAAAATAATTCCTAAATTGGAAAAAGACGATGTCTGATGAACTAAAGCGAATGCTAGAACAAGTTCACACTGGCATCACTACTTTTGATTTTGAAGGAAAAGAAACTCCTTGCATTGTAATTGATGCAACAAAATACGGAACTATTCGAGCAAAAATTGAAGGACAACCCTTCTCAGTAAACACTGATTTGAATATCTTACAAGATGGATTGGGAAATGTCTTTGTTGAAATTGTTTTGACTTTTTCAATTGGAAACATTTCTGAAAAATTCCTCATTAATGCAAAAACTGATTTAAATTTTTTTGAAACTCTTGCTAACACTTCCATGCTTGTACTCAATTCCCCTGAATCTCAATATGGTAAAGACAATGTTATTGCAATTCAACTACCTCGACCTGAAAAAGCCCACGACGCACTTGAAATCATTAAATCTGCTTTAATCCCTAAAAATCAGTAGATGGTGCAGTTACCGGGATTTGAACCCGGGTCACGTACTTGGCAAGCACGAGTACTAACCAGACTGTACTATAACTGCAACAAACCTAGAGGATGAATTTGGATATTAAACTGTTTTTAACTATTTTAATGCAGAGTTACTATGGATGAAACTCTTCTAAAAAAGATTGAGGAAAAAATTCAAGATACAATTTCAAACAAAGATGATATTCAACAATTAATTTCCATGTTATCAAATATTGATAATTCTAAATCTTTTGCCTTGGGTATTATTGTTGGAAGAATCTATAATGCATTTTATTACCAATCAAAACGAATTTTGAATAGAGAACCAACAAAATCTGAATTTAAAGAATTTTTAGAATATATTCAAAACAAGAAATCTGATTTAGAAAATCTATGGTGATGGTTTATTCCAATCAATAACTTTGATTGTTGGTGTTCCTGGTAACTTTACACATGCACTTTTGAGTGATTTCTTTGCTGCTGTCAAGTGCGCATCACCGTTAACATAAAGTTCCATAATACATTGACCTTCTCTTACTCTTGCACCCAAACTAGTTGCTTTTCCCCATGCCCTTCTCATTCCTTCTGAAATTCTGTCTGCACCTGCAGTTGCAATTTGTTTATTTTCTCTTAACATGTTATGTGGGTAAATTCTAAGTCTGGAATAATATCCTGATTCGCCAGTTGTTTTTTCTAGTGTTTTATTTGCTGCCAATCTTGTTGATTCAATTGCCATGTGTCTTAACTGCATTTTTTCATTGATGCATAATTGTACACAATACTCATAAGTTCCTCTTTTGCCACCTTGAAATTTTGCAATTTTGATTTGTGGCTTACCTTTGATGTATTTTTTTCTGGTAAAGACTTGACCGTTTCCTTCTCTATAATTGGCGCCATGCATGATATGATAACGCCTGACTGCCCATATTTTAACGGTTAGAAGACATTTGTTCGTATTTTCCAATGCTTATATGGAAATCATTTGGTTTTCTTTTCATCATGGAAGAAACCCCTTTGGTTAGAGGTGCTTTGGTTTCAGATCAAGCCTGCATTGTTGATAAGAATATGATTCATGAACTTGAACTAAAGGGATATGGGGAAATTGAAAACGAAAAATTATTCTTAAAACAATTTGAGACTCTCTACCTTCTGTATACTAACAAACTAGTTCTAAAGAAAGGCAAAAAACAAATCGACTTTGATTTTTTCATGAATACATGTCAAAAAACTGATTCTGAAATCTTAACTAAATTTTTGATATATCGTGATCTAAGGAATAGAGGCTATGTTGTAAAAGATGGATTTGGATTTGGTTCTGATTTTAGAGTGTATGAAAGGGGGCATTTTGGTGAGAAAGGAGCAAAGTTTTTGATATTTGGTCTAAATGAAGGACAACAAGAAAAAATGGGCAATTTACAAAAAAAAATTCAAGAAATAACTCAAATGGGTAAAGAACCAATAATTGCAGTAATCGAACGTCGTGGTGAAGTAATCTATTACAAAATCAACAAAATGAACTTTTATGAAAACAAAGCAAGACTGGAAGAATCATTTAGTCTTTGAGAACCCAATCTGAAGAATATTTTAGTAGATTTTTTTCTTCAGCATACATAAAATCATAAACTTCCAAATGTTTTGTTTTATTTTCCCACAACTCTTCAAAGTCTTTTATCTTTCTTGTTACTCTTGACTTGTCATTCCATGATGTAAACACATCTACTGATTCAAAATCTCTTGTTTGAGTAGAAAATGATTCTCTTGATGTTCCTGTAAATGCAACTGAATCATCTTTTTCATCTATAAACACTCCAATTCTTTCTGAAAAAGAATCTGCAATTTGTTCAGAATTTGGAATTGCAATCTTTAATTCAATCTGACCTTTGTTTACAATATTTTGTAATTTTTGTATTTTGGTATCTTTGATTAATTTCCCTTCAAATGATTTTGTGTATTTTTCAGAGAAGAGTTTTGTAAACAGATTAAGATCTTCTGTTCTAAATCTGTGACCTGTTATCATTCTTAACTTTGCTTTTCCTATTGCAAAATTATCAAAGGCCAATGCAATTGTTGCTAATGTTTGAATTGACAAAAAATCTACACATCTATCATATTCTATACAATTTCCAAGACACGGAAAGAAAAATTCTGCTACAATGTCATCTGTGTCAGAACGATACTCTTCTTTTAGTTCTATGTCCCTTAATCCCATAATTACTCACTGGTGAATTTGTTATTTAAAGAAACAATTTTTTCAAAAATTAGAACATATCTTAGTTTTGATACATAGTATTAGATTCAAATCCGCAAAGTCCTCTATAACTAACTATTTGTTATGTTTGGAATTTTGAATGGTTTTGACAATCTCCATTAGTTCATCCATGTCTATGGGTTTGTAAACAACACCATTCACTTTGAGTTTCTTGAGTTTTTCTTGAGTTAATGATGTAACATCTGCAGTAACTGCAATTAGTGCAGCTTCTTTATCTTTTTCACGTATTTTTTTAATTGCATAAAATCCTGAACCATCTGGCATCATCATGTCTACAAATACTATGTCTGGTTTATTTGCAAAATAAAGATCAATTGCGTCTTTTCCATTGAATCCTTTTCCAACCACCTCAACACCTCTTTCTTCTAGCATTTCACTGAATACATCTACTATGTCTGGTTCATCATCAACAACGATTCCTGTTATTTTCGTACTTGAATCACTCATGATGTTTTTATAACAAAATCTTTGTTATTAAATTATGCCCGGAATTGATCGTTTCTTATCCGAATCCATTGAAACTGCAATAAAGAAAGACCTTGATCAAGAAACAGAATACCTGATGAAAAAAACCATGTTTCAAAAATATGGTATTTCAATTAGACAATCAGTCGAAGATGTAGAAAAATTACATCAAATCAGAAAAGAACTTCTTGATGAAGTTGATTATTCTCAATTAAAAAAATATTTGAACAAAATTTGCACTTTCAAAAAATCTGATGATGGAAAATTCTACATAGTTACAGTTTCGGATAATTCCCTTAAAAGAAAATTTATGGAAACATTAGGTGATGATGAATCAAGAAAAATTCTTACATCTATGACTGACAAAAGTTGTTCTACTTCTGATGTTTTAAGATTGCAAAAAATTTCAACAACTTCGGGATATAGAAAAGTCAACGCATTGATTCGTGATGGATTTTTAATCCAAACAAAACGTAAAATGATTGAAAATAGACGTCCTGTTGATCAATATACCACATTTTATCATAAAATATTTTTTGAAATAAAGAGAAACGATGTACTTTTGGACATATTAATTAAAAAGAAAATGTTTGAATCAAGTTCTCTTTTTGATATTGTTTAAACAAAATTTTCTTTTTGATATAGTTTAACCCAATTTTTTGATATTGTTTAAACAAAATTTTCTTTTTGATATAGTTTAACCCAATTTTTTGATATTGTTTAAACAAAATTTTCTTTTTGATCTTGTTTGATTCAAATTTCATTTTTGATGTTGTACAAACTCCTTGTATCAAATACATGATAACATTTTTTAGTATTACAATGACTTGTAAAATTATGAACTCAAAAGGAATTGTTGTTATCAGTGTTATTGTAGTATCTATTGTTGGTATTGCATACATGTCATCTACACAACAATTCGAAGAATCAATGACTCCATCAATTGAAAGTAATTTGTCGATTAGTGATGATACATCATTGAGTTTGACATATCCTGATTCTCCTACTGTGTCTCATTCAAACACCGTTGATGACTCTGATCTTGTTGTTACAGTTGATGAAGAAGGAAAAAAACAGTACACAATTGAAGTTGGAGATGCTCCATCAATTAAAGAGTAAAAAGATAATTTTAAACTAAAAATATTATGTTGTAGCTGATGTAATATCAAATGTGTATGTAATTTGTACCGTTTCACCACTGTTTAATGTGACATCTGATGTGTCTATGGCTGAAAACAAAATTCCCTCTGTTGCACAATCATTAAAGTCTCCGTCATCTGTTACATCATTTTGACATATGCCTATTGAACGAATTGTGTCACCATCAGCTACGTTTGTAGAGCCAGCTTGAAAAGTTAAAGGACCAACTTGTGCCGTTTGTGATGAAATCGTTACTGTTGTATCTTCTTTACAATTATTTTCTGTAATTCCGTTTCCACTATCAAATGTTGCAGCAGTAATTGTTTCTGCAACTGTAATTGCTTCATCACTAACACAGATAGCACCTATCTGTGTGTTGTCAGCTGCACTGTTTGAATCTTGAAATGTTTGCTCTAAGAGAAAAGTTTCACCAGTATCAACTAGTCTGTTGTGAACTTGTTGTGTGAAAACATTGTTTCCATTCTCATCTAACTTTTCAATTGTTGCATAACCGTAAAATTTTTGTTCAACATCATTTTTTTCAAATTCAAATGGAATTACCATCGTTGTAAAAACTGCAAAAAGTACTGCGGAGGTAATTGTATACGATGTCCTTTTTTGCATTACATTTTGTAAAAATCGAAAATTTACTAATATAGTTATGGGCAAACTTCCAACTTTGGAAATTTTTCTTTGATAGATTTTCCATTTGTGGAAAGTACATTCAAGCCTTTTTAGTCGTCAAAAAATTTTTTTTACTATGAAATGGGAAATACCTCTACTGGTAAGTTTCGTGCTTTTGCTCGGAATTTTTTCATCGTTTCCCGTCCTTGATAGTAATTTTACAATTGATGAAAACGGTTTGAAACATTATGTTTTAACTCCTGAAAAAAATATTTCATCATTTGATGTTGTTGCAACATCTCTTTCTAAATACAACCGTGAAATTGATTTTGATGAACAAGATCCGTATTTTGTTTTCTTTTTGTTCGTGTTGTTGTTAGTTTTATTGTATCGTAGCAATTTCGTTTTGCAAGTAAAACATTCTGTACTAAAAACCTTTGCATCTGATTACATTAATTTATTTTTGAAAAATAATTTTGCGCAAACATTATTTTCAGAAAACAAAATTAATCTAAAAGAAATTTTTGTAGTTTTATCTTCATCAAACGTAAAATTACAAAACAATTCGTTTGTTTTGTGTCGAAATTGTTCTAATGTATTAATAAATTCTAAAAAATTCTTTGTTTCTAAAAAAATTATTGTTGTTTTGTTGCTTTTTGTTGTTTTAGTTGTTCCAGTTTATAATCATGCATATGCAGATTCTGGCGATATTACAAAATCTCTTGTTGATTCATTTGAATTTAACAATTCTTATGGTTCTTATCCATTTATTGTACAGGTTGATTCAGACACATTTGCAATTTCATATCAAGGAGTTAATAATGAACAAGATGGCTACATCCAAACATTTGATATCACCAGTGCAGGAATAATTACATCAAAAGACACATTAGAATTCCAACCACATGGTATTACTTTTTCTAGTATTGTTCAAATTGATTCAGACACATTTGCAATTGCATACAGAGATACTGCCAGTGGAGATGGATTTATTCAAACAGTTGACATTAGTGGTACTGGTACAATTACAAATGGAACTGCATACGAATTTGACACTGCTAGTGGAAACGACCCTCACATTGTTGCAGTAGATTCAGACACCTTTGCAGTAGCTTATCAAGGAGGTGGTAATGATGGATGGCTCAAGACACTGAACATCTCTGCAGATGGTTCTACAATAACACAAGAAGATCAATTTGAATATGATAATTCAAATGGACGTGATAATGACATTATACGCGTAGATTCAGACACATTTTTGGTTGTGCACAGAGGTGTAGACAATGATGGATTTGCAAGAACCATTAACGTCTCAACTGATGGTACAATTAATTCCATTGAAGACACATTAGAGTTTGAACCCACTTTTGATGCCTTCTACAACGATGTAACTCAGATTGATTCAGACACATTTGCAGTGGCATATCGCGATGTAGATAATGATGGACGATTAGTAACGCTTGATGTTACTAGTACAGGCACAATTACACTCGTTGAGACATTGGAATATGAGACCGTAGATGCATCATGGCCAGATATAATCAAATTAGATGATAAATCAGTTGTAATTGCATACAGAGGAACAGGAAATGATGGATTCATCAAGACTATTCCTATTACTGTTTCAGGTGATATTGGAGCCATAACTGACACCTATGAATTTGATGGTGGTGCAGGGCAATACCCATCAATTTTCAACATTGATGGAAACACTGTAGCAATTGCAACCAGGGGTCCAGGCAGTGATGGTTGGTTGGATACAATATTCATTGATGTTGAGCTTACAGGCACAGATACCATTTCTGTAGCAGAAACTGATGATTCAACAAAACTTGCAGTAATTACTGCCTCATCTACACCTACCGTCATCAGTAATGGTATAAACTCTGTAAATCCTGTACTCAATCCTGTATCTACACCTGTTCCTTCCCATGGATTTTCTTTGGCTATATATGCCTCATCTACACCTGTTCCTGCCCATGAGGTGACAATCTCAACCATCAAGACTAATGACACCTTTGAATTTGATAATGCACACACCGATACGCCTGATCTTGTACAGGTAGACACTGACACCTTTGCTGTGGTTTACAGGGGCGTGGATGCTGATGGATTCATAAAAACCGTCAATATTGACAGCACAGGCACAATAACTGACACCGGCAACTCCTTAGAATTTGATACTGCAGATGGCTGGACACCAAATATCGTGCCTGTAGACACTGATACCTTTGCAGTTGTGTATAACGGCACAGATACTGACGGGTTCATTAAAACCTTAAATATTAGTGGCGCAGGCGTGATTACTGATACCGGCAACTCCTTAGAATTTGATACTGTAGATGGTCTTTATCCTGATATTATTGCAGTTGATTCAGACACCTTTGCGATCGTATATACTGGAACTGGTAACGATGGATTTATTAAAACTTTAAATATTACTGGAGCAGGTGCGATCACTGACACCGGTAACTCCTTAGAATTTGACACTGCCCAAGGATTAACGCCTGATATTGTCGCAGTTGATTCAGACACCTTTGTTATTTCATATACTGGTAATGGAAATGATGGATTTGTAAAGACAGTTGACATTACAGGTGCTGGTGTAATTAGCAGCGTAATTGATACATTAGAATATGATACTACTGCTAGCTATGATACTTCAATCCTGAAAATAGATGCAGACACATTCGTAGTAGCATCACGAGGCGCAGGCAGTGATGGATTTATCGATACATTTGACATTGATAGCTCTGGTAACATTAGCAATTCTATAACTGATACACTAGAATTTGATACTGGTACTGGTCATACCCCTGACATTGTTAGTCTTGGTTCTGATACGTATGGAATAGCTTATCGTGGTGGAAGTAATGATGGATTCTTTGTAATTGTAACAATCGATAATGCAGGAAACATTGGAAGCTCTGTTGATGAATCACTTGAATACAATACAACAAATGGATACAATCCTAGTATAATTGCAGTTGATCTTAACACGTATGCAATTGCACATAGAGGAAATGGTAATGATGGATTTATCACTACAATTGATACATCAAACGAATTAGCATTTTCTGATTCTGATACTTTGGATGTTGCAGAATCTGTAGATCTTGTAAAGAAATATGCAATATCTGGAACTTCTACCCCTGTACCTGCAGATTCAGCAATAACAACTGGTAACTCTATTATTGATGATGCAAATTCAACTCCAGCAGTAACATCTTCTGCTACTGCATTCAAAGGATATTTCTTGAATGCAAATTCAACTCCATCAGTTTCTGATTCTGGAAATACTGTTGCACAATATACAAGAACTGCATCTGATGTTTTAGATGTTGCAGAACAAAATACTGAATTTAAAAATTATACACGTTCTGGTTCATCAACACCAAACATTGCAAGTAATGGTGTAATTTCATTTTCAATTAATGCAAACTCTACACCAGCAGTAACAAGTACAGCAACACCATCAGCTGACATCTCTGGTTCAACTACCCCAACAGTAACTGACAACGCAACAACAGTTGCAATGTTTGTACTTAATCCATCAACTATTCCATCTGTATCAAGTATTGCCAATATTGCATTTACTCTATCCGCAAACTCTACTCCAGTTCCATCTAGTACAGCAACACCATCAGCTGACATCTCTGGTTCATCAACACCAGCAGTAACTGACAACGCTCAACAAACAGTAATGTTCGTACTTAGTGGTTCATCAACACCCGCAGTAACAAGTACAGCAACACCATCAGCTGATCTTTCAGCCAACACCACTCCAGCAGTAACTGACAACGCTCAACAAACAGTAATGTTCGTACTTAGTGGTTCATCAACACCCGCAGTAACAAGTACAGCAACACCATCAGCTGACATCTCTGGTTCATCAACTCCAGCAGTAACTGACAACGCTCAACAAACAGTAATGTTCGTACTTAGTGGTTCATCCACTCCATCAGTAACAAGTACAGCAACACCATCAGCTGACATCTCTGGTTCATCAACTCCAGCAGTAACTGACAACGCTCAACAAACAGTAATGTTCGTACTTAGTGGTTCATCCACTCCATCAGTAACAAGTACAGCAACACCATCAGCTGATCTTTCAGCCAACACCACACCAGCAGTAACTGACAACGCTCAACAAACAGTAATGTTCGTACTTAGTGGTTCATCCACTCCATCAGTAACAAGTACAGCAACACCATCAGCATCTTTCAACTCCAGCAGTAACTGACAACGCTCAACAAACAGTAATGTTCGTACTTAGTGGTTCATCCACTCCATCAGTAACAAGTACAGCAACACCATCAGCTGACATCTCTGGTTCATCAACTCCAGCAGTAACTGACAACGCTCAACAAACAGTAATGTTCGTACTTAGTGGTTCATCCACTCCATCAGTAACAAGTACAGCAACACCATCAGCTGATCTTTCAGCCAACACCACACCAGCAGTAACTGACAACGCTCAACAAACAGTAATGTTCGTACTTAGTGGTTCATCCACTCCATCAGTAACAAGTACAGCAACACCATCAGCTGATCTTTCAGCCAACACCACACCAGCAGTAACTGACAACGCTCAACAAACAGTAATGTTCGTACTTAGTGGTTCATCCACTCCATCAGTAACAAGTACAGCAACACCATCAGCTGACACCACACCAGCAGTAACTGACAACGCTCAACAAACTTTAACAGTACAGCAACACCACAGCACTTTCAGCTGGTTCATCACCACACCAGCAGTAACTGACAACGCTCAACAAACAGTAATGTTCGTACTTAGTGGTTCATCCACTCCATCAGTAACAAGTACAGCAACACCATCAGCTGACATCTCTGGTTCATCAACTCCAGCAGTAACTGACAACGCTCAACAAACAGTAATGTTCGTACTTAGTGGTTCATCCACTCCATCAGTAACAAGTACAGCAACACCATCAGCTGATCTTTCAGCCAACACCACACCAGCAGTAACTGACAACGCTCAACAAACAGTAATGTTCGTACTTAGTGGTTCATCCACTCCATCAGTAACAAGTACAGCAACACCATCAGCTGATCTTTCAGCCAACACCACACCAGCAGTAACTGACAACGCTCAACAAACAGTAATGTTCGTACTTAGTGGTTCATCCACTCCATCAGTAACAAGTACAGCAACACCATCAGCTGACATCTCTGGTTCATCAACTCCAGCAGTAACTGACAACGCTCAACAAACAGTAATGTTCGTACTTAGTGGTTCATCCACTCCATCAGTAACAAGTACAGCAACACCATCAGCTGATCTTTCAGCCAACACCACACCACAGTAATGTTCGTACTTAGTGGTTCATCCACTCCATCAGTAACAAGTACAGTAACTGACAACGCTCAACAAACAGTAATGTTCGTACTTAGTGGTTCATCCACTCCATCAGTAACAAGTACAGCAACACCATCAGCTGACATCTCTGGTTCATCAACTCCAGCAGTAACTGACAACGCTCAACAAACAGTAATGTTCGTACTTAGTGGTTCATCCACTCCATCAGTAACAAGTATAGCACCAGCAGTAACTGACACGCTCAACAAACAGTAATGTTCGTACTTAGTGGATCCTCAGTAACAAGTACAGCAACACCATCAGCTGACACTGGTTCATCAACCAGCAGTAACTGACAACGCTCAACAAACAGTAATGTTCGTACTTAGTGGTTCATCAACTCCAGCAGTAACTGACAACGCTCAACAAACAGTAATGTTCGTACTTAGTGGTTCATCCACTCCATCAGTAACAAGTACAGCAACACCATCAGCTGACATCTCTGGTTCATCAACACCAGCAGTAACTGACAACGCTCAACAAACAGTAATGTTCGTACTTAGTGGTTCATCAACACCCGCAGTAACAAGTACAGCAACACCATCAGCTGACATCTCTGGTTCATCAACACCCGCAGTAACTGACAACGCTCAACAAACAGTAATGTTCGTACTTAGTGGTTCATCCACTCCATCAGTAACAAGTACAGCAACACCATCAGCTGACATCTCTGGTTCATCAACACCAGCAGTAACTGACAACGCTCAACAAACAGTAATGTTCGTACTTAGTGGTTCATCAACACCCGCAGTAACAAGTACAGCAACACCATCAGCTGACATCTCTGGTTCATCAACACCCGCAGTAACTGACAACGCTCAACAAACAGTAATGTTCGTACTTAGTGGTTCATCCACTCCATCAGTAACAAGTACAGCAACACCATCAGCTGACATCTCTGGTTCATCAACACCCGCAGTAACTGACAATGCAACTTATGGTACACTTACAATCTCAGCATCTTCCACTCCAACAGTTACAGATAACACGGCATTAGCAATCTCCGTCTCATCTACTCCATTAGTAACTGACAATGCAACTACAACTGTAATGAATATACTATCAGCATCTTCTACACCAGCAGTATCAAGTGATGCAACAATACCATTGTCTGGTTCATCAACACCCGCAGTAACTGACAATGCAACTTATGGTACACTTACAATCTCAGCATCTTCCACTCCAACAGTTACAGATAACACGGCATTAGCAATCTCCGTCTCATCTACTCCATTAGTAACTGACAATGCAACTACAACTGTAATGCATGTAATCTCAGCAAGCTCTACTCCATCAGTAACTGACAATGCAACTACAACTGTAATGCACATACTATCAGCATCTTCTACACCATCAGTATCAAGTGACTCAACAATATCTCTATCAGGTTCAACTGTTCCAGCAGTAACTGACAATGCAACTTATGGTACACTTACAATCTCAGCATCTTCTACACCATCAGTATCAAGTGACTCAACAATACCATTGTTAGCTTCTTCCACTCCAACAGTATCTGACAACTCCCAACAAACTGTAATGCATGTAATCTCAGCAAGCTCTACTCCATCAGTAACTGACAATGCAACTACAACTGTAATGCACATACTATCAGCATCTTCTACACCATCAGTATCAAGTGACTCAACAATATCTCTATCAGGTTCAACTGTTCCAGCAGTAACTGACAATGCAACTTATGGTACACTTACAATCTCAGCATCTTCTACACCATCAGTATCAAGTGACTCAACAATACCATTGTTAGCTTCTTCCACTCCAACAGTATCTGACAACTCCCAACAAACTGTAATGCATGTAATCTCAGCAAGCTCTACTCCATCAGTAACTGACAATGCAACTACAACTGTAATGCACATACTATCAGCATCTTCTACACCATCAGTATCAAGTGACTCAACAATATCTCTATCAGGTTCAACTGTTCCAGCAGTAACTGACAATGCAACTTATGGTACACTTACAATCTCAGCATCTTCTACACCATCAGTATCAAGTGACTCAACAATACCATTGTTAGCTTCTTCCACTCCAACAGTATCTGACAACTCCCAACAAACTGTAATGCATGTAATCTCAGCAAGCTCTACTCCATCAGTAACTGACAATGCAACTACAACTGTAATGCACATACTATCAGCATCTTCTACACCATCAGTATCAAGTGACTCAACAATATCTCTATCAGGTTCAACTGTTCCAGCAGTAACTGACAATGCAACTTATGGTACACTTACAATCTCAGCATCTTCTACACCATCAGTATCAAGTGACTCAACAATACCATTGTTAGCTTCTTCCACTCCAACAGTATCTGACAACTCCCAACAAACTGTAATGCATGTAATCTCAGCAAGCTCTACTCCATCAGTAACTGACAATGCAACTACAACTGTAATGCACATACTATCAGCATCTTCTACACCATCAGTATCAAGTGACTCAACAATATCTCTATCAGGTTCAACTGTTCCAGCAGTAACTGACAATGCAACTTATGGTACACTTACAATCTCAGCATCTTCTACACCATCAGTATCAAGTGACTCAACAATACCATTGTTAGCTTCTTCCACTCCAACAGTATCTGACAACTCCCAACAAACTGTAATGCATGTAATCTCAGCAAGCTCTACTCCATCAGTAACTGACAATGCAACTACAACTGTAATGCACATACTATCAGCATCTTCTACACCATCAGTATCAAGTGACTCAACAATACCATTGTTAGCTTCTTCCACTCCAACAGTATCTGACAATGCAACTTATGGTACACTTACAATCTCAGCATCTTCTACACCATCAGTATCAAGTGACTCAACAATACCATTGTTAGCTTCTTCCACTCCAACAGTATCTGACAACTCCCAACAAACTGTAATGCATGTAATCTCAGCAAGCTCTACTCCATCAGTAACTGACAATGCAACTACAACTGGAATGTTTACAATCTCAGCCAACTCAACACCAACAGTTGCAGCTAACACGGCATTAGCAATCTCCGTCTCATCCACTCCATCAGTAACTGACAATGCAACTACAACTGGAATGTTTACAATCTCAGCCAACTCAACACCAACAGTTGCAGCTAACACGGCATTAGCAATCTCCGTCTCATCTACTCCAACTCCATCTGATGATGCACAGATAACTGGAATGTTTACCATCTCAGCTAACTCTGCACCTGTAGTAACAAGCACAGCAACACCATCAGCTGATCTTATTGCCTCATCTACTCCAACTCCATCTGATGATGCACAGATAACTGGAATGTTTACAATCTCAGCCAACTCTACACCATCTGTAACAGACAGTGCTCAAGTTACTGGAATGTTTACCATCAACGCCAACTCCACTCCAACAGTATCAAGCACTGCATCTACAACTGGAATGTTTACCATCAACGCCAACTCCACTCCAACAGTATCAAGCACTGCATCTACAACTGGAATGTTTACCATCAACGCCAACTCCACTCCAACAGTATCAAGCACTGCATCTACAACTGGAATGTTTACAATCTCAGCCAACTCCACTCCAACAGTATCAAGCACTGCATCTACAACTGGAATGTTTACAATCTCAGCCCAACTCCACTCCAACAGTATCAAGCACTGCATCTACAACTGGAATGTTTACAATCTCAGCCAACTCCACTCCAACAGTATCAAGCACTGCATCTACAACTGGAATGTTTACAATCTCAGCCAACTCCACTCCATCAGTATCAAGCACTGCATCTACAACTGGAATGTTTACAATCTCAGCCAACTCCACTCCATCAGTATCAAGTGGTCCAAAAATCCTATTATCAGGATCATCCATTCCAACAGTATCTGATAACGCAACAACTACTGTGGTATTTAGAATATCAGTAACTGATACTTTAGATGTTGCAGAATCACAAAGTCAAACTGAACAATTTACAATTAGTGCAACAAGTACACCTGTCATATCAGAATCCTATGATACATTAAAACACTCAAAGTTGACAATAACATCTGCTCCGAAAATC
Organism: Candidatus Nitrosopumilus sp.; assembly: GCF_965262695.1. GTDB lineage: Archaea > Thermoproteota > Nitrososphaeria > Nitrososphaerales > Nitrosopumilaceae > Nitrosopumilus. The sequence goes on from NZ_OZ253550.1 coordinate 128,242, forward strand.
ACAAACTTTGCATTATCTTCTGGAAAATACATTCTCTGGGCTAACTCTATTCCAATAATGTCTGAATCTGGAAACATGTCTCCTAGAATTACATCTGCAAATGTTACATCTACTACTCAAATTGATATTGCATTTGAGCGAAACATGGATCCATTCTACACAAACCCATCTAGTTTTACATTAACAAATTCTTCTTCTACTGTAACGGAAACTAGAGTGTCTGATAATGTAGTGTCTTTGATTCTTGGTTCTGCAATCACATCTGGCCAAACCCCAACAATTGCAATTACTGACGGTACTGTGAAAGATGTCAATGGAAACGCAGTAGACGCTGTATCTTTCACTCCAGATGACAAAGTTCCTCCAGAGGTAATCAAAGCTTATGCTACAACAAAATCCAATATAGTGATTCTATTTAACAAGAATGTTACTTCAATACAAACTGATTATTCAAGTCTCCAGATTCCAACAGGAACTTCCAAGACAATTGATAATCATAGTGTTTCTGATAATGTAGTGACATTAACGGTAAATTCTGCAGATATCACTGCCCGTGCTGATGGTACTATTACAATTTCATCTGGTCTTACTGACACACTTGGAAATGAATTTGATACTAGCAATAATCCGGTATCAGTGATATCTAACATTGAAGAGGCACCAGTTGAACTAGATGAAGACTTTGCAGAATTGGTAATCACAACTGAAGAAATTGAGATTAAAGAAGTTACAGTTGACGCAAATGTTGATGCAAAACTCGATCTTAGTAAGTCTCCTACAAAAACAACTGTCACAGAAAACAGCATAACCAAGAATAGAGTTCAAATTACAAATGAAATGACAATTACTGCATCTGATGGAACATCTGAAGAAGTTCAGATAGTTATTCCAAAGGATGTCTTGGTATCTGGTCCTGAAGATACGTTTACTGGAAAAATAGACTTGCCTGAACCAAAGGTAGGAAGTTCATGTCCGATAAATCCTGACGGCAGTAGCATAGTAAGTTGTATTGATGTTGGATTGTCTGGTGATGAGTTAACCTTTAACAAGTCTGTAAAAATCACAATTCCAAACGAAGGACATTTGACACCTTATTACAGCTCTGATAATACAACTTGGCAAGAGATATCTACACTTTGTGATGCTGCTGATACTGCAGAAGTCAATGGAGTGGCAATATCTAATGATGGCACAAGAGAATGTTACTTTGTAGATGGATCTGATATGGTAATCTGGACTACTCACTTTACGGTATTTGGTACATTAACTCCTGCCTCTAGTTCTAGTTCTAGTTCAGGAGGCTCAAGTGGTGATGATACTGCTCCTTCAATTTCTAATCTTGGACCATCTATTGATAGTCAAGGATTTGGAGGAATTGTTGATGATGGAACTAATCCACTAACTCCTGTAGGAGAAATCAAAAACTATCCACTTGTATTTGATGGAATTGGATATGACGAGAGCAGTTTTGATTCTGTTCATACTGCAAATCTTGAAACAGGACAACCCCTACATGTAACTTTGAGTCTTTATGAAAACTCAGGTGCTCAAAATATTGAACATGTAGAAATGTATGTTAATCAATTTGGTCCTAGAATCCTTAACGATAGAACTGAGACTGCTATAATTTATGATAGACAAACTGGTGTGGAAATTCTTGATCCATATGATCTAATTTCTAGTGCTACTGTACTTCCAGCAAGTGTAGATACACAATCCCAATTTTACTTCCAAGTAGTATTTGAAAAAGAAATTGAACAATCTGATGTATTGTTTAGAGTGTGGGATAATAGTAGAAATTCAGTTGAATTACATTTACCTGAGGCATTAATGGTAGTTATTGGAGAATCCATCTCTGAAACTATCTCTGAAGAAAGTGATATTATTGAATCAGAAATTGTATCACAAGACGACTCAACTGAATCAGAAATTATATCACAAGACGACTCAACTGAATCAGAAATTGTATCACAAGACGACTCAACTGAATCAGAAATTGTATCACAAGACGACTCAACTGAATCAGAAAAAGTCAAAATCCCATCTGAACCTGAACTTGGAACATATGTGGGAATTCCTATGGACCCAGAACCTGGTGTTGACACAAACTTACAGATGGACCCAGAACCTGGTGTTGACACAAACTTACAGATGGACCCAGAACCTGGTGTTGACACAAACTTACAGATGGACCCAGAACCTGGTGTTGACACAAACAAATCAAAATCTCTGTTAGATTCTATATCTGAATTCTTTGATGTACTATCAAAACTATTGCGATTCTAATGATATGTGGAAACAAGATATTGGTCAAACTAAGGATTGGTATCTTATCTGACCTGCAAGTTACCTAATGAATCCATTCAAAAAATAAAATGTTTAAAAAATAATAAACTGTATTTAAATAATGGAGGTAGCCCTTACTGATGGTGAATACTAGAACTGGAATATTTGTTGGAATCGCAATTGCTATATCTGTTGGAATCGCATTTACTGCTTCATACTCTCTTGTGAATTCATCTGACTCTGAGAAACTTGAATCGATTGTGGAGGTGACTGTTGATTCTAGTAACCCTGCTGTGAGTGATGGTGCAATTGTTGATGTTGAAAACCAAAATTATGATGTAAATGAGGATGGTAAACGTCATTACACTCTAGTGGCAAAAACCGAACCTGTGGTTTCTCCTTGAATTAGATGATGGTGATTATAACGGCACAATTAAATATTATAAGTATGAATTTCATATGTTATGGCTTTTAAAATAAAATATAGATTCAAAAATGAAGACAGTCAATATACGTGCACAGTCACATATCAACAATACAAAAATTTTCAAGAGATTCCATTAGTTGCAGAATGTGAAATAATTAAAGGTAATCAGAAAAATGTTGAAGCATATCAAAAAGAATTGCAAAAAGCATTAGATCTTGCTAGCCAACAATCAATAACCAGCCATATCAAAAAATTATCTGAAAATGTCTAAATCCTAAAAATTCTCAATCACAAATTCTTTGACAATGTTAGAGTGATAACAGTGGGATTGGTTTTTACTGAGATCTCTCCATGATGTTGTTCTACAATGTTTTTACAGCTGGTCAATCCCAAACCTGTTCCAACTTGCTTGGTAGTAAACAACGGTTCAAACATTTCTTTGAGAATGGCAGTAGGAATTGGAGGTCCCGAATCTTCAAACTCTATCTTCACGTATGATGGTTCATCAAATAGACGAATTTTGACTGTTCCGTTTTGTTTAACAGCATCAATTGCATTAGATATTAAATTCACAAAAACGATGTCTAGTTTATGGGAATCACATCGTAGTTTTATGTCATTTTCAGGTAATTCAATTGTAACTGTATCCTTTTTTGATGTTCTAGATACAGAGGATTGTAAGAGTTCCAATAATGAATGGGTTTCAATTTGAAGATCAGACACTCGTACAAAATCCATCACGTCATTGATTTGATGAGTCATTCTTGTAATTGCAGTATCAATCATTCTAAAACGTTTTTCAAGTTTTTCATCTTTATCTGACAACTCAATTTTCATCAAATTTACTGATCCATGAATAACAGCTAGAGGGTTTCGTAGATCATGAGCAAGTCTAGTGGCTAACTCTCCTATGTTTTTTAATTTCTCTTTTTTCACTAAAATTTCTCTAATTACCTCAAATGATTTTGAAAAATCACCCAATTCATCTTTGGAATTAATATCTATTTTCTGAGTGTAATCCCCTTCTTTGAATTGTTGAATGACTTTTTCTAATTTAGATAATGGAGTTAAAACCGAATTAAGAATAAGGAATGCTAGAATTACTGCAGATATTATGCTAATTATTAACACAATAATGATTACATTTCGAACAAGTTCTTGAGCACTTAAAGAATCAGCCAATCTTTGCTCTGTATTTTCATTTTCAATTTGAATAAATTCCGAAAACTCTAATCTTATTTCATCGAGAATTCTTTTTCCCGTTCCTTGTTCAAGAAGTATTGATGCTTCATCCAAATTATAATTTTCTGAGATATTTCTTCTAGATTCAATGTTAGGGTATACAATTTCTTGATCCCATTTTTCATACAATCTATCAATGGAATAAATCAATTGGAGGTTTTCTTCATCATCTATTAGATTATTTTCTAAATTTTGAATATCTTCATGTAATTCAATTTTTAAATTATTAAAAGAAACTAGAAAATCCTCGTTTCCTGAAATTAAATATTCTCGTTGAGATACCTCAGTATCATAGATATCTGTTTTAATTTTTGAAAGTAGCAAAAATTCATCTATGTTTTCAGAATCTCGTAAATTTCCTTCTAGTAGCAAAATTATTTGATATATTTCATCTAAAATTGCGTCAGATTCATTGGATAATATTGCTTCCAAAGCATTATCTTGGGAATTGTGGATTTTTTTTGCAAGATCAATTTCGGGAACTGCAGCAAGTTCTATCCACTCTGAAAATAGTTGAGAAATATGTTCCAATTTCTTTACTTGTGAAGGATTGTAAGACACCAGTTCTTTTTCTTCTTCAAGTAAGACAAAGAATTCGTTTACACCTTTAGTGTATGGCTCTAAAAAAGATTCATTGCCGGTAATGATGAATCCTCTTTGACCATTTTCGGAATCTATAGCAAGTCTTTGTAATTTTTCGGCATTTTGTATAACTAAAATGTCCTGTTCTGCCATTGATTGGAAATCTTCAGATGCGATATTTGATTGAGAATTTGTTAATATTCCTAAAAACATGGTAATTGAAACAACTATTGCAAAACCAAAAAATAATTTTGACTTGATTTTCATGAACAAAATCTACATCGATGGTATTTATCTTGAATTATTTTTCAAAAAAATATTACATATTTTTTAAAATTTAAACTCCAAAGAATTTCCCATTATTGGGAAAATGATTTGAAAAATAATTTTGAGCACAGATGGGATTTTTCCATCAATGGGAAGTAGAAACTAACTATATTAACAACAGTACGGGTTTTGTGTTTAATGTACAAGATAGCTTCTATGGGACTATTGGGATTAATTGCAATTCTAGTAATTCCCGCAGGAACACAATCAATGACTAATGATGGCTTTAACCTATACGGACAAGCCACAATGACATATCATGATGCAAATGGAAATGAAATGCTGACACAAACAGTACACAATCAATTGTTTGATGCTGGTGAAGATTTCCTAATTGACAATGCATTTACAGGATTGACTGATGTAGCTGACAACATTGACATTGGTTCAATTTGTCTAAGTGCTGCAACAGAAGTAACAGATGAATCAACTACAGCTGGTACATTCAACACCTCACATGATGGTGCCGACAATGCCTCAGCATCTACCGAGAAAAACTGTAGAACCGATGCTACTGTTACCAAAGCCTCCCAAGTTGCAACCGTAGGACCACTAACGTTTGAAGCCGGAACAGGTACAAACAACTGGTATCCAGGAGACACAATCAAAGCAATTGGAATTTGTGATGCAGAATCATCAGATGCAGATATTCGTGGATGTACAACAACACTATTTGCCCTAGTTAACACATCAGATGTTACTCTAGCAAGTGGTGAAACAGTAGATATCACATATACATTTGATTTGTCATCTGCCGGATCTTAGTCAAAATACATTTTTTTTATATTTTTATTTAGTATCAAATAGAGGATGTTGCGTTGAGCTCAAAAAATGATAAAATTTTACTTTTAGGTTTGGCTATCATAGCCGTTTTGGTTTTAATTTTTGCTACAAATGAAAACAGCCTTGTATTTTTGTTCTTTAATCAATATGCGCCAGTTGTTTGGGATGATGTCCTTGAAAGAAATATAGTCCGCTCATCCATTCCAATTGAGATTTTAGATATGGAAAATGGCAGTTGTACTGTATCTGCTAAAAATTTTGATAAAATAGTTGATCATCAGTATTTTGCAAGAGCAGATGACATCATTAAGGAACTAAAGTATGATAGAAATAATGAGACATTATCACTTCCATGCGGCATTTTAGAAGAAGACAAGTCAAGACTCAACGTTTGGTTTGTAGTCGAAGAGTCAACAAAACATTCAAACAAATACGAGTATTTTGTTACCTCTTGGGAAGAAACTAGTACAGAAGATACCACAAGTTCTGAATCATAATTTTGAAATTAGTATTTTCTGAAAATTTGCCTAGACGTATTTCTCAGGACATGACAATTTTTTGATGGGGGTTAACTCGTTCTTACATGCCATGTATAGTGCCTCTTCTATCTCATCTTGTATATTTTGTTGTAAAATTTCATTCTTGTTTGTTATTTCACATTTTTCGATTACTGACAAATTTCTAAAATTGATGTATTGGGGATAAGTGACTATGCAAGCATAGCTCTGAGGATCGTCTTTGAATTTGTAACTAATTCTCAATGGCATATGTTCATATTTTCCTCACTTGTATATAGAGATTATTTTTTTCTAAATTTAAAAAACAGATTTGATTTTAAGGAAATTTTTTTGAAGAATATGGTCTGATGGATAGATGAAAAAATCTTTGATACCTTGATTCAAACTAGATCAAAAAATTTAAAGGAAAACGGATTGGTATTATGGTGATAAGATATGAATAATCCTGATATTGTGCCTGAAAAACTATCTAATCCACTAAATCGATACATCATCATTGCAATTTTGGTAACAGGCGTTGTAATTTTTACAGCAATGAATTTGCTTCCTGAAGACGATATTGGTATTTTGGCATTTATTATCTCAATTTCACTTACAATCTGTCTTGCCATTTTTTGCTTTATTGTATCTAAACAACATGAGACAGGCCTTTTAGCTAAATCTTATCTTTCATTAGGGCTAGGATTTACTTCCTACCTTATAGCTGAATTATTGTATTACACATTTGATTTAGTCTTGGGGATTGAAGCTTATCCTTCAATTGCAGATATTTTCTTTTTTGCTCTATACCCATTTGTTCTAGGCCATTTACTCTTAAACATTCGATACTTTCATTCTGGTTACACTACTTTAGAAAAAATCTGGATTCCGATAATTCCTGTCATTGCATTAATTGTCTATGTTGTTTTGTCTCTAAGCGTACCTGATGCTGAATTAAATTTTGACTTTTACTATGGTTTCATTTTTGTAACTGGCGCATCTTTCACATTATCTTTTACTATTTTGGGAGCTTCAATTTTTAGACAAGGAATATTGGGGGCAGTTTGGCTGTTACTTGTACTCGGACTGATGATTAATGCTGCTGGAGATGTTTGGTACTATCATCTAGAAATATTTGGCTTGTATTTTGATGCTCATCCTGTAACTACTGTTTGGTTTGTTGCAAACATGTTTATCATCTATGCATTATGGAAACAACTTAAAACTGTCTAGATTGATACCCATTCTGATTCTGCGTTAAATTTTGATTTGTATCTCTTCATTCTTTTTAATACTAATTCCGCAGTATTTCTGACACTTACATTCTCATCATGACATGATCTTTCTATTGCTTCCATCTGATCAGTTGCCCTGATAATCATCAAGCATTCAGTTGCTTCATGACGTACTAGTGGACTAGGATCATAGTTTGCAGCATATGCAAGTTCTGGAATGATTCTTCTCATGTTTCTAGCTGCAATTTGGTAGCATACTTCATGACGAACTACATCATTAGGATCATTTTTCAAAACCCATGCAAACAAATCTGTCATTTTTTCAAATAGTGGTCCCTTTAGTTCGACCTCTACTGGTATTTCCCCTGCAAGCCATACTGCGTCCCATCTTTCTGATTCGTCCTTAGATGTCTTGAATACTTCTTCCAACCTCAAAAATCTCTCTTCTAGTGGAAGAGCCTTGATTATCTTATCAAATTCATCTGGAATATTGACCGTACTCATGATTGGTGATAACATGTGAATATACTACTATTTCAATTTTTGGTAAATTATTGGATATAGATATATGCTTATTCCCATTATTGGAACTAATGGGTCTAATCTATAATGAGCGTGAGATCTAAATATCAAACCATCTCTAAAACCATTGAAAAACCAAGAATCAAAAAAATTTTCTCATTCTCAAAATTAAAAAATAAAACCGTTGGTGTGGGTTTTTTATTTGCTATTTTAGCAGCTGCATTTTCAGCATTACCTAATGTTATCCCCAAGTCATTTTTAGATGAACATGCTGTAGATGCTACAATAATTCCAAATCCTTTGATGCTAGTTTTTGTGATTTATGTTGTTAACAGTTTACTGTTTGCACCATTTCGTAAATCCCAAAGAAAATTTGAAGTAAAAAAAACCAGTAGAATGACTTTATTTTTACTAATATTGCTTGGTGCTGTAGAAGCTTCAGGAACATTAACCTATACGTTTGGACTTCAGGAAACTAGTGCAACAAATGCATCTATTTTAGTAAATTCTGAAACAGTTTTTGCTATTTTGTTAGGCATTATGATCTTTAGAGAAAAACTAAGTAAACAAGAAGTTCTGCCATTTCTCTTGATTGTTGCTGGTTCTATCTTAATTCCCGTTGGAGCAGACATACAAAACAACGACTGGGAATTGTCTGACTTTATGATGGGTGATTTACTTATCGTTATGTCTGGATTTTTTTATTGTCTTGATACCTTTATTGCAAAAAAACTAGATGATTCCATTAAAACTCGTCATATAGTCCATATCATGTCTTGTACTGGTGCAATAATGACTTTGGGGTTGATGTTGTTCTTTCAAATCCCATTTGATATCTCATTTGAGGAATTATCTGTAATGTCTTTTGTTGGATTTTTGGGTATTGGTGTCACTATGATGTTTTTTGTCATTGCCCTGCGATTAATTGGTGCTGTAAGAACTGTTTTGATTTATTCATCTACGACTATCTTTAGTATAGTTTATTCCATTTTGATTTTATCTGAAGGCCTCACAATCCTGAATGTTGTTTCAACTTGTAGTGTGTTAATTGGGCTATTTGTGCTGCGAAATAGGGTAGGTACTGATTAAGGTATGATGTTCTTATATTTATACTACCAAATTCGGGAACAGTAATTAATAAAAATATCCCTCATTTCCTTCCATAATATTAATAACTAATAACAAAATATCCATAGTATGCCTGGATTAGATAGCCTACTTGCAAAATCATTGCAGGATTCCATTACAAAAGATCTTGGAAAAAATATGGTTAAAAAAATCGAAGATCGTTTATTTGAAAAATATGGTATTTCATTTGCTCAATCAATTGAGAATTTCGACAAGTTGGATTTGGTTTTAAGAGAATTTTTTGGTAAGGGAACCGATGGCTTAGAAAAAAAATTCTTCGAAACAATCTTTCAATCAAAGTCAAAATCAAAAGATGCATGGTACAAATTGCGTGATGAAAAATTATCTGAACTAATTTTACAATCTTTTGGGGATCCTGAGAAAAAAGCAATTTTAGAATCAGCTACTGAAACTCCAAAAATCATTAATGAAATTATTAAAGATTGTAATCTATCTCAGACATCTGGATACAGAAAAATTAACAACCTAATTGATGATGGATTGCTCTATAAAACGGGACACATTTTACGTGATAATAAAAAAATTAACCTGTATGTCTGCTCATTTAGTAATCTTAGGATTAACATCGAAAACAAAAAGACAAGTGTAGAATTACAATTGATGGATTCTGAAAAGAGCTTATTTATTCAGACCATTAACCCTTAAACACAAATTCATCCTGTATCCCTTTTAATAACATCTGTTGGAATATTTTTCTTGAAAAATAACCCGACGTATCTCAATTAGATGAATTTGTATTTAATTTGGTACAAATTCCAAACATCAGCAACTGGGAATCACAAAAGATTACAAACTAAATAAAATATTCCATTCCTCAAGGCCATAGTGTGAATTCAATAATTTAATACATTACGAAGCAAATCCAGACTAATGATTAAATACCATTTCCAAATATGGAAATGATATGAAGACCTCAATTGTTGTGGACAATGATTATGATATTGTAGATGTATTTTCTGATATTTTAGAGATGCTTGGATTTGATGTTCTAGCTAAAGGGTATGATGGTGGAGATGCCATAACGATGTATGAAAAATTCAAACCAGATGTAATTTTCATGGATGTCCACATGGAAAAATTGCATGGAGATCAAGCCTTGCAAGAAATTAGAGCAATTGACAAGAATGTAAAGATAGTAATGGTGACTGGAGATATGTCAAAAAACATGGAAGAAACATTGGAAAAATATGGCGCATCTGCAATTATCCACAAGCCATTTGACATTAAGATCATAAACCAAATTATTGATGAACTAGAAAGTGCAACTTCTATTATAATACAAAAAACATGAACTGTCGATAGATCGTTGTGATCTTAAAATGGAATAATTTTAATAAAAAACAAAAATAGAACTTGTTGTGAATTTGAGATTTTTTTTGTTTTTTCTATTAATCCCTGTATTTCTTATCCCTGTATTTGCAACCAGTTTTTCTGTTGATAAATCCAGTTATGATTATGGCGATGTTGTCACTTTAAGTGGTTCTGTAGATCCTATATCTGAAGGCCAGCTTGTTTCTGTACAAATCCTAAATCCACCTCAATCTGATTTAGTTCAAATTGATACTTTTTTTCCAAACTCTGATGGTTCCTTTTCAAGAACTTACAAAGCTGAAGGACCTAGATGGAATCTTGATGGAGTTTACACTATTAAGATAGTTTACAATGGGGAAACACTACAAACCTCATTTGAATTTATTACCGAACCTGAACCAACACCAGAACCTGAACCAACACCAGAACCTGAACCAACACCAGAACCTGAACCAACACCAGAACCTGAACCAACACCAGAACCTGAACCAACACCAGAACCTGAATCACCTAACGACCCTACTGAAATAATTAGAAATGAGCCCAAGACCCACATCCCAGGATTTCCATCTTTGAACAAGTCCCCTCAATATTATGTGGATAGATACAACAGTGAACCTAGCTACAAATCTTGGTTTGATTCTCAATTCCCAAACAGAACAATGCTCCAAGTTGTTGGCTTTGCAGAAACTAGCGTAACAGGTTTTCCTGACAATTCACAAACTCCTCAATATTATATAGACCGATACAACAGTGAACCTAGCTACAAATCTTGGTTTGATTCTCAATTCCCAAACCATACTATTTACCAAGTTCTAGGATTTCCAGATCCTGTTCCTGTTCCTGATTGGATTAAAAATAATGCTGAATGGTGGTCAACAGGAAAAGTAAGTGACGACGAATTCGTCTCTGGTATTCAATTCATGATTCAAAACAATATTTTGATAATTTCTAACATGCCTGAATCTCAGAGTTCTAGTGATGAAGATATTCCAACATGGATTAAAAATAATGCTAATTGGTGGGCATTAGATAAAATATCTGAAGATGAATTTGTCAACGGAATCCGATATTTGATTCAAGAAGGTATTCTTGTTGTATAGTGTTTCATAATCTTGGTATAGATTATGGTGCTCCCACCGGGATTTGAACCCGGGTCACAGCCTTGAGAGGGCTGTATGCTTAACCGGACTACACTATAGGAGCTTAATCCAAAACAATTCTTGTCTCAATTTAAAGGAAAGGTTTTGACTTTACATGAATTTGTTAAACTTTGTGAGTTAGGTCATTTATAGAAAATCTAGAATATCTCTCTGCATGGATTTACAAAAAATTCCTGAGAAATTGGGTTTGTCTGATTTCCCTGTAGGTTTGGGTGGTTGTAGAATATGTGAAAATTTTTTTGATTCTTGTGGATATGATGTTGTTGTCTTTGATGAAAAAAACGAACCTGACAAAACCATCTCAATTGATAATGAAATGTTTGTTCTTCATCATGGAACCTTTTCTGAAACAAATTCAAAGAAACTTTTGCAGTATGATAATCTGAAAATAATCCAAGATGCCTCTTGGGATCTCAGAATGTTTCTATCAAAAATCAAAGAAAAACGCTCATCATTATATGCTGATTTTGCAAAAAACTCTTTAATTGAATCCATGTTTTGCTGTCAAAAAACAAAAGAATCTATTGATAATTCTGATGATTTTGCACCATGTTGGCAAAAATGTGCATCATTTTATCTGGCTGATGCAATTACCTCACTCAATAACAAAAGATTGGGGCCCACACACATGCTTGATTCTCTGAGAAAATTTGCAAAAACTCCAATTAATGAACACATCTCTGTTGTAACTCAAACAGTTGGAATAGAGCGAGCAACTCCTGTTTTACTTGAACGTATGGTAAAGTCTACAATTGGCTTTTCTGATATGGTTGAAAAGAATAATCATTCTCAAATTATTCAAAAAACACATGACTATTTTGTAAAAAATTCAATGATCTCAGACTGTTATTTTTACTTGGGATATGTCAATAAGGAGAATTTCATTAAAATAAAAAATACTTTGAGTAAAAATCCAGATCTTATTCATGTACTAAAAACTGCATTTGATGTTGAAGCCGATTCAGAATTATTAAAACAACAATCTGATCTTATTAAAAAATCATGCAATACAATTCTTGAGGCTATTTCTGAAAAATAAATTCTTCATTCATGTACTAACCTTTTAAAATAAGTAAGAATATGTTTTGTCATGACAGATCAAGCATGTGGATGCGAAGCTGATAGCGGCGATCCTGATTATTCATGTGATTGTGCAATGCAAGGTCATTGCATCTGTAGTGCAGACTGCAAATGTGGTACTGACGTTTGTAAAGAAGCTACTAAAGACATGTAATTGGATTATTCCAATTTTTTCTTTTATTTTTAAAATTATTCTTCTTCTTCCTCAAATCCCCATGATTTTACTAACTCTTTTTGGAATTTGTCATTTTGTTTTGCATCTAGTGCGTATCCACAATTTTTGTGTGTTGGAACAACATTCATTCCATCTAACTTGAATTCTACTTCATACAAGTGGACTTTTGAGCATTCGCACATGTCTATCCAGTCTCTAAATTTTCCTCTATATTTGCTTATTTGAAGCAAGTTGAATAACGTTTAACTATCTCTTTTTACAATTTTTTTTAGATTTGAATAAACTGTTAATCCTTCCAATTCTCATGACGGTGCTTTTGGGTACTTTGATGATTCCTTCAGCATTTGCTCAAATCCAATCTGGTGGGGTTGATAAAGAAGGAACTTGGTATGTTGGAGAAGGTCTCAAACACGGTGACTATTTTTCATACAACATGTGTCATGTAGATTACAAAGAATGTGCTGAATTTGGTCTAGATATGTGGATTAAAGGTGACAAACAAGTCGGAACTGAGACAAAATGGTTAGCCGAAGTTGTAGTCTATGACGGCAACAAAGTAATTGTCGGTGAAATGGAATTAGGAAAGATTGCACCTGAACCAACTGGTGGAAGTGAAGAACTAGGTGTGTATCGAGGTGCATTCAAATCATCAGTTGCATGGTTGTCTGCATTTGCAACTTCTGATGGCAGTGCAGGTGGAAAAGGACCTAAAGCATTTAGTGCAGCCTCTTGGGGAAAGATTGGAAATATTGGTGGAGAACAAGTGCTCCCAAAACTAATTGAAGATATTACTATTTCATCTGGAACTTGGGATACTGTTCAAGTTGGTTGGAAGACTGGTGGATATGTAAGTAAGGTCTGGATTGTAGATGAGTTTCCATTCCCTGTTAAAGCTCATACGTTAACCCATGTGTCTGAAGGAATCCCTCCGGCTGAATACAAATTTGAATTGCTAGATTACAAAGAAAATGTTTCTACAAGTCCTTTCTCTGGAATTGTATCTACTGCTGACACTTTTTTCGAACAAGGATGTGACACCGATTTTGAAAGAGACACCACTATAAAGAAACCTACAGCTAATTATGATTATCAAGTTCATGTATTTTATGGCCCTGAAGACCCTGTTCAAGGATGTGAGATGCAATGGCTCATAAAATTTATCAGCAAATTTGATGACACAGAATTTTTGAATCAAGTTCAATTTGATTTTCTAGTTGTAGATGATGACTTGACTCCATTGCGTTCTATGGCACAAGAGGAGGGAAGACAGTATCTCTATTCTCCATCTGGTCAATACATACTTGATATGGTAGTTCAAGAATCTCCAGGTGAGGCAAATTATGTTATCTGGATTTATGGATTAGCTCCTGAAGGAATTGTACCTGGTACTGCTTCAGACTATGTAGAAATTCCTGTGACTATCTATGCTGGGGAAAACACCCCTGTCGTACAGCCAGTGGTGCCACCTGTAGATACAACTCCTAAAAAAATACCTGAATGGATTAAGAATAATGCAGGTTGGTGGGCAGAAGGTGCCATTGACGATGACTCCTTTGTTCAAGGAATTCAATTCTTAATCAAAGAAGGAATAATGCAAATTCCTCCAACTGCACAGGGTACAGGCTCTTCTAATGAAATTCCATCATGGATTAAACAAAATGCTGCATGGTGGGCAGAAGGTGCCATTGACGATGACTCCTTTGTTCAGGGAATTCAATTCTTAATCAAAGAAGGACTCATGAGTATTTCCTCATAATTACCTACATTCAAATTGTAAACATTTGAAAAGTTTTTGAAGCAAAATGGTTGGACTATTCAAACATCCTAAACGAAAAATAAAGAAATTGATCAAACAGGGAAACTATGAAGAAGCAATCCAACTAGGAAAAAGTTTGGAATCTGAATATTCTGATGACTCTGACTTTATGTTCATTGTGGGCAGTGTCTACTTTTTAGTTGATGAGCCAAAAAAGGCCCTACCCTATTTTGAAAAAGCATTTCAATTAAATCAAAATGACATCGAGATGCTTAGACTAAAAACTAATGTTCACCTGGCCTTGGAGCAAAAAGATGAAGCCATTCACTGTTGTGAACGAATTCTGAATATAGATCCAAAAAATCATGAAGCCCACGATTTAATTGATCAACTAGAACGTTTGTAGACTATTTCTTTTTCATCTGGTATGCATTTTCCATCAACCAATCACAAAATGCTGTGACCTTGTCATCAAACTCTGTCCAAATGTGTACTGAGTGAGGCAAGATGTCTATCTTCCAATTCTTTCCAAATACTCTGACTCCTTCTTTATTTTCATACATGTATGCGTCTTCGGTCTGAACATCTCCTAAGAACTCTAATGCCTTTTGTTTGATTTGCTCTCTTTCTATTGGAAATCGCTTTCTTTCATAGTCTACAATCAAACTCAAATCTCTTTTCCCATACATCTCAAATTCCTCAATTCTTCCTTCCTTTGGAAAATTTACAACAAGTTTGATATTGTATTTTTTACCTACTTCCTTTCCAATGTCTACAATTCTTGTGTATCCCATTGCAGGGTTTTTCTTTAGGAGAAATCTAATCTGTGCCAAATCTTTTTTCAATGCATTTTGAAGATCTAAAATTAATTCTGAAAATATCATGATACTATGAAAAGAAATTCCTATTATAATCATTAATCCTCTCCCAGATTGGTTTTTTTAGAACTTTGATTGGCTTAGAGTATGGCAATGCCAACTGATGACTCTATGCGAATCGGTGATGAATCCGAGAGAACAACTGATGTGAATTCTTACCAGAGAACATGCATGGACTTTATCGAGGACATCTCTCATGATTATGAGGCTTGGGTTGACTATTACAAATTGCCTGAAGATGAAGATAAGAGAAGGAGGGAAGGAATTTGTGCAACCATAAGTAAAACAAATACTTGGATTGCAAAAGTGGCAACATCCATTCCTGCAATTGATGTTGTAATGAATGATGGAATACAAAAGATGGCAGAATCCACTGCTGGAAAACCACTTCAAATTGGAGTCTTTGTAAACAAAACTGCAAGCTATACTGAAGCAAAACCGGGAGTCATTGATGTTAATGTAAAGGCAAGTGGAAGAGAAGGCAGAAAAGTGAGATTGGGATATCACTTCAAAGATGACCGCTTTAGAATAGAATCTACATGTGGCGCATATCTGGATGAGACAAATCTTCCGCAAGAGGATTTTGATATGATGGATATTCACTTGACACTTCATGCAGAAAATGCAAAACAACGAGATGTTATCTCCTTTACAGTTACCGTTTATGAAATTGAAAATGATGTTGAGATGGAAAAAAGAGGCCTAAGTACAATAATTCACATAGTTTGAATTGATTTTATCTAACTGGTTCTAATTCCATTGCTGGCTCTTCACCAAAATACTCAATAAACTTGCCAGTATTTTCAAGTTTTATTGAATTGATTTCCTCTAGATTTTCAAATGAATTCATCTTCAAGTGTCCTTGAGATGCAGTGTACAATACATCATCAATGTAAAATGTTCTTGCATCACCCATTCCATAGTATCTAGAATCACTATCTTGATGTGTGATTGTTCCCTTTATGTAAAATCCATTTGTACTGTCAACATCAAAGACATAGAATCCACTCCAGCGATTATACTCTGGTGCAAACATCTTTGATGTGATGTGCTCCAAGCCATCTGAATCTCCACTTATTGGAATTGATAATACATTTCTTGTTTTATCAAAAAAGAATGCCTTGTGATTATGTAATGCCTCAGAATGGCTTGATCTGTCTCCGATAACAAAGTCATCTAATACTTTGGGATTACTCACATCTGCTACATTGAATAACGCGATTTTGACTCCTAATTGTTGAACTCTGTCATTGCTGTCTACTTTGGTATCTCTTCCTATGCCAATCACATGATCCTCATCAAATGGATGCAAGTAGTTTGAGAATCCTGGAATCTTTAACTCTCCTAGAATCTTTGGTGTGTCTGTTGAGAGGTCAATCACAAAGAATGGGTCAATTTGTTCAAAGGTTACCAAATAGAGCCTGTCTCCCATGAATCTTGAGGAGAATATGCTCTCATCAGGTGCAATATCCTCTAATTCTCCAACTATGTCCAGTTCTTCATCTAAGACGTATACTGCATTTGAACGGATTGTTCCTTCATGTTGAATGTAATACTCTACTGTTGTTGCAACTCTGAATCTGTCTCCAGACTCATCCATTGAAAACTGATTTAGTAATCTTCCAGGAACTGTTCCCTTTGCAACATATTCTATTTTTTCCTCATCAATTGAAATTTTGTGAATGATTGTCTTTCTGTTTTCTTCTTGAATTTTTGCATCATATTCGTTTAATGCCTCTCTAATTTTTTCAAACAAATTTTCTTTTTCCTTTTTGTCCATACCATTATAGGAATTTTGCATTAATTCTGAAATCTTTACCCATTGTTCAGATGCACTTGATGAAGAATCATTTTGAATATTCTTTATTTCATCTTGGATGTTACTTGGTAATAATGGAACAATTACATCAAAGAATCTATCTCGTGATGAATCTTCATAATATCCAAATGGCATATTTTGTTGATATGTCAAATAGAAATTGTTCTCAGAAACATAGAATGAACCTGAATATCCCATCAAGAATGTTTCAGAGTTTATTGTATCTCCAAAAATATCAATAGCAGTTAATGTGTTAAAGTTTGAAAATTCTTCAAGATTATCAAAATAGAATGCATCTGGAGTCATGATTCTCACTGAATCCTCCATTATTACTGGAAGTCTAGGATTTTGGTGGTTGATGTGGTTATTTGTAACAAAGTATGCATAATCCCCAATCATTCGTGCATCTCTGAAATGACCATCAATAGAGTAGTCTTTGAGAATGGTTGGACTTTCTTTATCTGACACATCTACAATTAATGCGTGAGTAACTGGACTGTAAGATGGTCTTGGAATAAAGTCAAACTGTGGTATGATTTCCTCATCACTTTGTCCTTTGTAAAATATCACTAGCCTATTGTCGTTAAGAAACATATTCTGAATGTATTGTGATTCAATATCTAGTGCAATTTTGAGCACTAGTTTTGCATCTTCAGCTGGATATGCGTCAATTATTGAAAGTGTATTTCTTGAAACAATGTATACATACTTGTTATCATTTTTGAGATAGTCTGGCTCATCTACATTTTCTACCTGGACATTTGTTGTTGAATAATCTGCTCCTCCGTTATCACCTTTGAATTCTGCTTGTGGTGCTGATAGTACAACAGATTCTGCACTATCCCACATTGCAGATTCTGCTACTGCCATAGTTCTAATAGATCTTGTATCATAAAATCCTCCGCCAAACAATGATGATGCTTCAAGAATTGATACTAGGTCTTCTTGTGATGATATTTGCTTGATATCATTTGTTCCTTCAAAAAATTCTGAAACTGACTTGTCTACATAGATGATTTCTGGTTCTGGTGTTTCAGTAACTACTTGTATCTCTACATTTTGTTCAAAACCAATTGCATACATAATTCCTGCTGTTACTATTACCGAAATGGCTACTGCAATTGGAATTATTATTTTTGAACTCAATTTTATCATCTTTTTTGTTTCATCAGTTTTAGTGATTACTATTCCTTGGTAGTTTGAGATAAAAGGATTAGTGAAATTGGAATTTTACCAAACAACTTACATATTCAAGATTGCCACCAACAATCTTAATGTCTGAAAATCCTGATGATGGTTTAACTGAAAAAATCAAGATTCTAGCCACAGATGATGAGAAAATAAAGTCATTTGGAGAACTATTTACCAATGATTCTAGCCGTGAAATCTTACAATTACTGTTCAACGAAGATTTGACTGCAAATCAAATTGCACAAAAAACTGACATCTCACTTCAACTAGTAAAGTATCATCTAAACAAATTACAGGATTTGGGAGTTGTAAAGATTTCAAAAGTTGAAAAGAATTCAAAATCCCAAGACATGAAGGTTTACTCTGCAACAAAATTTAGCATTGTAATTGTTCCGCCAAAACTATCTGAAAAAACTAAAGAAAGCAAACTATTGGTTCGCTCTTTTAGACATATCTACAAAGTAGCAGGACTTGCAGTTGCTACTGGTGTTTCTGGATTATTCTCATTATCTCAATTCCAAAACAAAACCATTCCAATAGAAAATACAAGACAATTTGCAGCAATTGAAGAGTCAAAACGCATGGATTCCTTTGACGAGTCTGTAGAATCTATGATTGCATCTGCCCCTGTGGCAGAATCTGAATCTCAAGATCTTTCAGCAGGTGTGGAAATTACAGAAAAAGCAATTGATTCAGGTGTTTCTGGAATTGATTTGTCTATTCCATTTGTAATCGTTACAATAATTTTAGGTGGATTGACTGCTTACTATATTTGGAAACTTAGAAGATAAAACTAGTCTAATGTTACTTCGATTGTAACTCTTTTTTCTTTTGCCCTTTCTTCTCCTGGATATTTTAATTCAGAAATTTTTTTGTTTAATTCCTCATCAGTTACCTCTTTTGCCTGGCCTACAAAAACTGAATCTTTGTACTGAATTTTTACCGTAGGGCTTGCTAATGCATTTTGAAACCAATCCCCATCTGGTCTGTGTCTTGAAAAATAGATTTTACCATTATGATTTACTGCTCTTAGCATGACTCTGTGTTCTTTTCCAGTTTTCCTTCCTTTGGTGATTAGAATTGGTCGAAACAAATCTTCAGAAATCTTCATGCGTAAATTTCTTCTGTCAAGTAATTTAACCCCATTGCTAGAAATTTCTGATATTTGGTATGATAAGCAAATCTCAACATTTCAAGCCATGTCAGTAAAACTCGAAGGAATGCCATCAAACATGGCCACTGCAGATACCTTTACTGGAAAAAAGGTCATAGACCGAGAAGGAATACAGTACGGTAAAGTCAAACATATTCACATCAATCAAGATACACTTACCGTATCTGGTGTTACAATCCACCAGGGATTTAACAAGGACTATTTTCTCTCAGATGATTACATTGACAAATTCTCTGAAGAGACATTGCTTCTTAGTAGACCTCCTGTCAGAACAGGAATTCCTGTAATTGATATTGACCAAAATAAAATTGGTAAAGTAAAGAGATTGCATAGACACCCTGATACTAATGAACTAGAATCAATTGAAGTATCAGATGGATTGATGCATTCAAAAATTCTATCCAAATCTGAAATTTGGGGAATTGGAGAAAAAGTCATTTTAAGAATGACCAAAGAAGAATTCAAGAATCTTGAATGATTCTTTTTTAATTTCTTTTTTCAAAAATACACTTAATCTGTTTTCTTTGCACAGTTTTCACAAACAGGAATTCCTTCCTTTACTGCAACCTCAACGTTTGATGAGTGACATTTTTGGCATAATCCTTTCATACAAAAAACTCTAAAATCACTCCTTAAATTTTTTTGTGGATTGAAATTGGATCCTTAGCAATTTATAATTGAAAAATGCGATCTATGTGTTGTATTCGATTGAAACAAAATCTCTGACAAAATCATTTGGTGATGTAACTGCTGTAGATGATATTTCCTTTACTGTTGAAAATGGTGAGATCTTTGGATTTCTTGGACCTAATGGTGCAGGAAAAAGCACTACAATGATGATACTGACAACTTTGCTAAAACCAACATCTGGACAAGCTTTGATCTCTGGATATAATGTAATGTCAGATCCAAAAAAGGTTCGTGAAAACATTGGATATGTACAACAAGAAACTACTGTTGATGAATATCTCACAGGACGTGAGAATCTCTTGTTGCAGGCAAAACTTAATCATATTCCAAAAAATGAGATTGATTCAAGAATCGATGAGGTTTTAGATTTAATCGAACTTTCTGACAAACAAAACGAGTCAGTTGTAACTTATTCGGGTGGAATGAGAAAGAGATTGGATATTGCAGGTGGGCTACTGCATAGACCAAAGGTTCTGTTTCTTGATGAGCCTACTGTGGGCCTTGACATTCAGACTAGGCGAAAAATCTGGGAATATATCAAAAAAATTCATGATGAGTTTGAGATGACCATCTTTCTTTCAACTCACTACATGGAAGAGGCTGATCAACTCTGTGATAGAATTGGAATTATTGATGGTGGAAAAATTCAAGTCATTGATTCTCCTGAAAACATGAAAAATGCTATGGGAAATGAGGTTATTTCCATTGTAATTGAAGAAAACAATTCTAGAGATTCCTTTTTGTCTAAACTCAAAAAAATAGAATCTGTAAACAAAATCAACGAAGATGGCTCTAAACTTACTCTCTTTGTATCAAATGGAACTGAAGTGATTCCAAAAGTTTTTCAAATTTCTTCAGACACTGCAATTAAAATTACTTCTATCTCTTTGACTCAACCCACACTTGATGATGTCTTCATCTCTTACACTGGACATGAAATTAGAGATGATGATGGAACGTATAATCGGAAAAGAGAACATGCAAAAATGAAGAGGTTACGTGCATGAATACTTTGATGTATGATACCTATACAATTTTTTGGAGGGAACTCAAGAGATACAAAAAATCTCGAAGTGGTGTTTTAATTAGACTGATACAACCTGCAATTTGGATTATAGTTATTGGAAATACATTTTCAGGAACCCAACCACTAATTCAGTCAGTTGGTTTTGAAGGAGAATACATTGAATTTATGGCACCTGGTGTCATTATTCTTACTGCAATTTTTACAAGTATCTTTGGTGGCGTTAACACTTTGTGGGATAGACGTTATGGTTTTATGAATAAAGCATTAACGTCTCCAATTTCTCGTTCTTCCATTGCACTAGGAAAAATGTCTGCAATATCTTTGATTGCAGCTCTGCAAGCTAGTTTGATTTTGGGAATTGCTTTGGCAATTGGTGTAACATTTCCCAATCCAATAATGATTGCACCTATCATGGCAATTGTAATTTTGTTTTCTCTGGGATTCTCTGGAATCTCTGTAATGGTTGCAGCTACTGCCAAGTCTCAAGAAACTTTTTGGGGAGTCATCAATTTTCTTGGAATGCCTTTATTCATGCTAAGTCCTGCATTATTCCCACTAGAGTTACTTCCAAACTGGCTTGCAACTATTGCAAAACTAAATCCTGTAACCTATACTGTCTTGCTTGTACGCGAGATGATGACAGGTGTGTCTGAAGGTGATGTTTCCATTCTTCTTAGCCTCGGAATAATCTTTGCCTTTGTTTTGGTGATGGTTGGACTTGCAAGCTATGTGTTTACGCGTGAGGTAAACAAGCCATTTTGAGATAAAATTGACAAAAAATCAAACAATTGTTAACTCTGTTGATCTTTGAGAAATTTTGAAATCACTATCTGTTGAAAACAATCACTGCTACTGTGGCCGTAATTACTGCAATTTTACTATCTGGTACTATAACTCCATCTTTTGCTCTAGGCGATTATGACTTTCTTGCTGAATGGGGAGAATTTGGAATCTTAACTCCTGGACACCTTTCACATCCTCAATTTGTCGCAGTTGATGCTGAAGGAAATTCATACATCAGTGATTTGGGAAATAAACGCATTCAAAAATTCTCTAGTTCTGGTGAATTCCTTCTTGAGTTTGGAGAAAGTGGAAGACTAGCAGGTCAATTCCATCATCCTTCTGGTGTTGCAGTTGATTCTGAATTTGTTTATGTTGCAGATCAAAACTTGCATAAAATTCAAAAATTCACTCTTGATGGAATCTTTGTAGATGAATGGGGAAAATACGGTAATAATGCAGGTGAATTTAAGTCTCCAAAAGGTATTGTAGTAGATTCTGATTTTCTTTATGTTATAGATGCTGATAATTATAGAATTCAAAAATTTACTACTAGTGGTGAATTTGTATTATCCTTTGGTTCTGGTGGCATGAATCATGACCAATTTCTTATTTTGAGTGGTATTGCAGTTGATGAGGACGGAAATATCTATGTTGCAGACAAGGGAAATCGTAAAATTGAAATATTTACCTCTGATGGAATTTTAATTGAATCTCATCCATTACGTGCATCAAACTATGTCTTTGCACCTGAAGGAATTGCCATTGACTCTGATGGAAAAATATTTGTCGTAAACTCTGCAAATAATAGAGTTTTGTATCTTGAACTTGATGATAATTTACGTTTAGATATATTTGAACAACTTGGACCATATGGTAATTCCTTTGTTGATCCAACCAATATTGCCTTGGGATTTTATGGTGAATTATTGGTAGTAGACTCTACTGCACATAAAGTAAAATTATTTGAAACTCCATTTTATGATGAAACAAAAATTGTTCAAACAACTGAAATTATTGCCCCAGAAGTAACTGAAGGTTATGAATCTGATGACATTGATCCTACAATCATGGCTCCAAGTGACATCAAATTAGAAGCAACTGATCTATTTACTCCTGTATCTATAGGTGAAGCAATTGCAGATGACTCTCAAAGTGGAATCAAGGCAATCTTGAACAATGCTCCTGAGGAATTTTCTTTGGGTGTCAATAAAGTGACTTGGATTGCATTTGATAATGCTGGAAACACCGCTGAAGATTTTCAACATGTTACAGTCTTTGCATGTGGTAATGTCTACTCTGATTATAATATGGTAGTTGGAACTGATGAAAATGATGTTCTTCAAGGAACTTCGGGTAATGATCTAATCTTTGGATTAGAAGGAAATGATATCATTAGTGGATTAGAAGGAAATGACTGCATCTTTGGTGGAGATGGTGATGATGTTATCTATGGAAATGACGGATATGACACCATTAATGGAAATGGTGGCCATGACATTCTCAAAGGAGATTCTGGCTCTGATGTAATTTATGGTGGAACAGGTTCTGATGTACTTGATGGTGGTTCTGATAATGACAACTGTTATGACTCTCTAGAAAATGTTATCCTAAACTGCAACGAATAGTGTTTCTATATAGTTAATAGAGTGATCTTGTTTTCCCGTAATCTATGATTGTTATTTGTAAATAAATTTCAAAACATGTTCTTTCAATGAGAAGACAAATAACGTCAATACTGATGATCGCAGCATTAGTTGCAATCGTACCACCTCTTAATGCCAATGCCGATGCAATGCCTGCACCTCCACCAGACAATTTACAATTTGATCTGACCGGAGCAGGCGCAACATTTCCATTCCCACTAATTGATTTGTGGAGAGTTGAATACAACAATGTATACAACAACGTAAATCTAAACTACCAATCAATTGGAAGTGGTGGTGGAATCAAACAGCACATTGAACAAACTGTAAACTTTGCAGCATCAGATAAACCAATGAGTGAAGCTGAAAGAGAAATTGCTACAGGAACATTACACATTCCAGAATCAATTGGAGGTGTAGTTGTAGTATACAACGTTCCTGAAGTTCCAGACAAAGGACTAAAACTAACTGGAGATGTTGTAGCTAAAATCTTCTTAGGTGAAATTACAAAATGGAATGATCCTGCAATTACTGCAGAGAATCCAGGTTTGAATTTACCTGATAAGGAAATAGTTACTGCACACAGATCAGATGGTTCAGGAACCACATTCATCTTTACAGATTATCTATCTACTATTAGCCCAACTTGGGATGAACAGATAGGTAAAGGAAAATCTGTTCCATGGCCTTCAGGTCTTGCTGCTGCAGGAAATGAAGGTGTTGCTGGAATTGTAAAGTCAACTGAATACGCAATTGGATACATTGAACTTGCATATGCATTCCAAACTGGAATGAGTTTTGCATTCATTGAAAATGGTGACAAGAGTTCATTTATCGAACCAACATTAGACAGCATCTCTGCTGCATCTAGTGGGGTTGCAGATTCTTTACCTGCAGCTGAAGACAGCTGGGTTGGAGTATCTCTAGTAAATGCACCTGGTCCAGATTCTTATCCTCTTGCTAGTTTCACATACCTACTTGTGTATGATGATCTAAAACCAGTTACTAAAAACAAAGAGCAAGCAAAAGCAGTCATTCACATGATACATTGGATGATTACCGATGGTCAAGAATTCTCTTCTAGTCTCTTGTATGTTCCACTGGCTGATAAAGTAGTAGAACTAGGAAAACAAGGATTATCCAAAGTAACCTATGATGGTGAAATTCTTTGGGATTACAAAGCATCAGCAATGTCTGATAGTTTAGAAATTCCAAAATGGATTAGAGATAATGCAAAATGGTGGTCAGAAGGATTGATATCTGATCAAGACTATATAAACGGACTACAATTCCTCATTAAAGAAGGAATTCTCAAAGTCTAAACTCTTTTCTTTTTACTTTTATTTTTTTGAAATAAATTCTCAAGTCATGCTCCAAATTTTTATTCTAGTTTTTTAGAATCTTCTTTGATATTTTCTATATAGTAATACGATGTCTATCTACCATTATGATACATACGGATAGAATAAGGATCCAGCTTATAGATATAATTTCATTATGATTTTCAATGACTATTAAAAACGTACAAAACATTGCAGTGTTTAGCATTATTGCAACAATTGCATTTGCTGCTTTTGCAAGCTCTCATGCATTTGCTGAAGAAAGTGAAGGTTACAAAATGGTTGGAGATGTTACTCCCGTCTTAACTTTCACATTCAGAGATGGTGTTGAAGTATATTCATTTCCTGTCTTTAATATGGGTGAAAACTTTGTAGATGATTCTGGTGTTTCATTTTCAGTAGAGGGGACTGTCACAAAATCTCCCCTACTTCATGAGGCTTTGGATGAATCATACAAGTATAGATTCTCAAATGCCGCATTTGATTATCAAATGAAATACTTTGATGTAAATGCTGATTTCATGAAAGATGGTGAATCTGTAAAATCATTAGATTATAACAATTGTAGAGTTGATAATTACAACGTTGAAACTCTTGATTCAAATGACTATGAGAGTTATTTCAAAGACATTGGATTTGCAGTTGTAGATAAAATCACTTTTGTTTGCAGTGGTGTAAATTCTATGAATGAATTTGTAATGCCAACAACATCTCTAACTGATTACGGTAAATCTGGATTCAAATTTGCAAAGGACACAAGCACTTTTGTGACCTTTAATTTTGATCATGGCTCTGAAAAAATAGAGTTTCCAGTATTTAATCTGGTTTCAGCATATCAAGAATCCTCAACAAGAACTATTGCACAATTCCAAGTACAAGGTATTTTAGATTACTATCCATTGCTTTATCAAGCAATTGAGAATTCTAGAAATATTTCAGGTACTACATATGCTTCAAATGAAGACTTTGATGCAACTGTAGAATTTGTTAGTAGTAATGATGTTCTTAGAGGATTTGATTTCAGAGACTGTATTGTAGATTCTTCACAAATTACAACCCAAACTGACAAAGAAGAAGGATTTACAGGTAAGAGTGGATTTGCTGTTGTTCATACCATGGATTTCGTCTGTTCAGGATTTGATCCAATAAACGACAACTATGAAAAACTATATGGTGACACCCCTATCTGGAAAGTATCTGGAATCTCTAACGTTTACGAGGAATCATTGCAAAACACTGATCGTGGATTAGATGTAATCACGACATTTACTTTTGGAGATGGAGTTGAAACAATAGAGTTTTCAATGTTTAAACAAAATGAAGTATTGACTGCAACTGAAAAAGTTAATGACGACAATGGCGACAGAGATGTTGCTGCTGAAGCATTTACTAGAAAGACTGTTTACCCAACTCTTGAATTAAGAGGAATTGTGGGTGATTATCCATTGCTTTACAACCACCTGGATAAAAATCAAAAAGTTCAAGGTATTATTGGTACTCAGAATAGAGAACTTGCAGATATTGATGTGGCAATTATTTCTAATGGTGAAGTAATTCGTGGATTCAATTATAACAATTGTAGAGCAACAGACTATACTGTTGAGACCGATCCTAACAAAGATGAAAGCTATGTCAAAAACAAATTTGCCTTAGAGACTGTCATTGATTTTGAATGTCAAGGATATCATCCAAACAATCCTATCTATGATGCAATGTTAGAAATAGATTCTGCAGAAAATATTACATCTGTAGATCTTAGAAATACCCAAGATTGGAATAGAGGCTTCTACGTAGAGTAGATTCATCCTTTCTTTTTTTATTTTTAGTAAACACTAGAAAAATCATTTACTTGTTTTAGTTTGGCTTGTTAAATAGTCATTATATGATTTACATTGCAGCTGGTATATCCTGCAACATCACCAAAGTGTGCAGTCAACCAAATGTATGCATTTGCAATCGTTGATGAGTCAATTACTCCTTCATGTTTCCAACACAATACTTGAGAGAACCATTCAATCATTCATTATACTATAGGCAATAATCTGTTAAATCTAATATGACGAATATATTTTTGACAAATTAGGTAGTTTTTTTGAAAAATTCTTTATCTTATATCTAAATTTTTTTAAAATTTACTCTTCTTTGATGATACTTTGAATATTTTCATCTATGGCTACCTCTGCTATATCTCCTGAATATTCTGCAATTCTTCTCAAGTCTTGCAGGATGAATCTGATTGAAATGGAATTTTTATCAGAATCCGAAACCTTGGACATTATCTGTCGTTCATCTTCGATGATGTCTGCAACCTTTTGTGCAACTTTTTCCCCTTTAATGAAATCTTGATTTTGAACTGCTGTGATTGCTTCTTCAAATACTGTTAAAGATTCCTCAGATAATTTTTTGATTTTATTAAATAACTTTGTATCAAGTTTTCCTTCAATGAATTTTTTCCTTTTTGCTACATGTGATGCATGGTCTGCAATTCTTTCAATTCTTGTAACTATTGCTCTGTACCCAAGACAATCTGACGGTTTTCTTAATCCCATGTCTTGTAGTATATTTTCGTTTTCTACTGCCAATACTAGATTACGTCTCATGTATAATCCAAATCTATCTACTTCATCATCCATGTTTACCACTTCATCTGCATGAATATCATCTTCTTCATCAATACTCTCAATGGACTCTCTTACCATATTGCTTGCCATAAGATACATTCTCTTTAATGCGGTTTCAAATGATAATTCTGGCAGTCTAGTTAAAACCTGAATTGAAATTTTTTCTGAACTAGATTCTACAATCTCAGTTCCGATCATACTTGTCCTGACTAACTCTCTGACATTTCTAGTGTGTTCTGCAGGAAGTCTGATCCCTTTTGATTTTATCTCAATGGTGTTATACCCTCTCAGATATGCT
The DNA here is from genome assembly GCF_965262695.1 of Candidatus Nitrosopumilus sp. Taxonomy (GTDB): domain Archaea; phylum Thermoproteota; class Nitrososphaeria; order Nitrososphaerales; family Nitrosopumilaceae; genus Nitrosopumilus. The sequence goes on from NZ_OZ253550.1 coordinate 156,241, forward strand.
GCAATTATCTTTCTCTTTATCGAGTCTCCTGTGTCTTTTTGGCTGGATGGGATGACTGCAACTGTCTTTTTTTCAGTACTGGTCTTTTCATTTGAAAATAATGTTAATGATTGATTAGAATTCTTTACAATTGTAATGTTTTGACCCACTTTGATCTTCAATTCTTCTATCCAGTTTTTTGGTAATGAAATAATGTATGTGGAACCTCCACTGAGCTGAATACGCCTAGTTTGCTTTGTACTTTCAATGGTTTCCAATTAAATTCCATTAGAAAATTTTCTTATTTACAATTTAGTTTAGGATCTATATAGAACTACGATGTTCTCATAAAATATGATCAGATCCTAGATAACATCAAATTCGCGCCCAAAATTGTGGGAAAGATAAAACTAAAACCTGAAAAGCCAAATCGACGTCCAATCTCTGATAAAATTTTCAAAATTGGTGCTACTGTTGCTGGTGTTTATGTTTTAGTTATGGTTGCATTGTTGGTTTTCCAATTATTTTCAGAGTCTTATCCAATTTGGGAAGAAGATGGACTTGGATTCATTGTTGGCACTGATTGGAATGCTGTAGAAGGACGTGAATCCTTTGGTGCATTACCGTATATTTTTGGAACATTAGCTACTGCTGGACTTGCAATGCTGATTGGCGTTCCACTGAGCATTGGAATTGCCATGTTTATCTCTGATGCCCCTGCAAAGATTGGTGGGCCTTTAGGATTTGTTGTTGAACTATTAGCTGCAGTGCCAAGTGTAATTTACGGACTTTGGGGTTTGTTTGTTTTTAGAATTTATTTCAAAGATTGGGTAGAAAAACCACTTCATGATGCATTTGGTGATTCAATATGGTTATTTTCTGGAACTCCATTTGGATTAGATATTCTTACTGCAAGTGTAATTTTAGCTATTATGATTATTCCAACAGTGTCGGCTGTTGCTAGAGAAGTAATGAAAGCAGTTCCTCAACAACAAAAAGAAGCTGCATACATGCTGGGTGCAACAAAATGGGAGATGTTCAAGCTTGCTGTATTTCCATATTCTAAAACTGGTCTAATTGGTGCTTCAATTCTTGGTTTAGGTAGAGCAGTAGGCGAAACTATGGCTGTCACCATGTTGATTGGAAATGCTACAGGCATTGCTGCAATACCTTCATCATTTTTCAAACCAAGTCAAACAATGTCTAGTATCATTGCAAACGAGTTTGTTGAAGCATCTCCTGCGTCATTACATCTTCCTGCATTAATTGGTGTTGCACTAGTTTTGTTACTAATTGCAATTGCAATCAATGTTGTTGCTCATCTACTAGTTACTAGAATGCTCAAAGTAAAGGAGGGTGCAATAAACAATTGAGTACTACAAATGAAAGAAGGCAAGAATATCGTGCCATGTTTAAACAAAATGTAGAGAAGCGTCTAGTTGTTGATAAAGTTGTTAGGATTATTGTTTTTGCATGTGTTATTATTGCAATTATTCCATTAGGTAGTATTCTAGTTGAAGTTTTCAAAAATGGCATTGCTGCAATAAGCTATGAATTTCTAACTGAAACCCCTGGTGCAATTGGTTCAGGGGAAGGAGGAATTGGCCCTGCAATTCAAGGCACTCTGATAATCATTGGTCTTTCTAGTTTGATTGGAGTCCCGATTGGCGTAATGTCTGGAATCTTTCTTTCTGAATATGGTGATAACAAACTTGCAAAGTCAATTCGATTCTTCAATGATGTGTTTATGGAATTCCCATCAATTGTGCTTGGAATCTTTGCATTCTTGATGATTGTATTAATTCTTGGGCACTTTTCTGTATGGGCAGGAGCTTTTGCATTATCTTTGATTATGTTTCCTATTGTTGCAAGAACTACTGAGGAATCTCTCAAAATGGTTCCAGTAACTTATCGTGAAGCTGGAACTGCACTTGGGCTCAAAAAATGGGTGATTACCTTTAGAATTGTAATTTCTGCTGCCAAAAACGGTATGATTACTGGTATTTTATTATCTGTCTCTAGAATTGGTGGAGAAACTGCGCCATTGATTATGACTATTCTTGGAAGTAGTCAATTCTTTAGTAGTATGGATGTACCAATGGATGCGCTTCCATTAAGAATTTGGAGATTGTCCTTATTACCATATGATAGCGCTCAACTACAAGGATGGGGCTCTGCATTAGTTCTGATATTTATAATTCTTGGAATCAATCTTGCTGTACGATACTTTTTTGCAAATAAGAAAGGAAAGAATGGAATTTTCGGACAATTAATTAAGAAAGGAGGTAAGACTAAAAATTGACAGCATTGAGCATAAAACCAACTGATATGGAAACACAGGTTACATCTGATCCAACTCTAACAGTTGATTCTGAAAAATACAAGATGATTGCTGAAAATGTCACAATTAGTTATGATGGTATTGAAGCTGTAAAAGATGTTACGATGAAATTCAAAGAAAAATCTGTTACTGCTTTGATTGGTCCATCTGGATGTGGAAAGACCACGTTTCTTCGTTGTTTGAACAGAATGCATGATATGACAAAAAATGCTCATGTAGATGGTAAAGTAATGATTGATGATATTGATCTTTATGACAAGTCAATTGATCCAATTTATCACAGACGAAAAGTTGGAATGGTTTTCCAAAAACCAAACCCATTCCCAACAATGTCAATTTATGATAATGTAACTGCAGGACTGAAACTAAATGGTGTTAGAGACAAAAGAATTCTTGATGAAATTGTAGAAGATTCTCTAAAGATGGCATATCTTTGGGATGAAGTAAAAAATGATTTGAAAAAATCCGCAATTGAATTATCTGGTGGTCAACAACAACGTCTATGTATTGCAAGAGCTTTAGCAATCCAGCCTGAAGTTTTATTGATGGATGAGCCTGCATCTGCCCTTGATCCTATTGCAACTCAAAAAATTGAAGAAACAATCACTGAACTCAAAAAAGAATACACAATAATTATTGTCACCCATAACATGCAACAAGCAGTCAGAGTTTCTGATTATACTGGATTCATGTATCTTGGTGATTTGATAGAGTTTAGAGAAACAAAGAAACTCTTTACAGATCCTAAAAATGAATTAACTGCAAAATATGTTCAGGGTCAGTTTGGATAATGACTCGTTTAATTGATCCTTCTTTACAAAAACTGTCTTTTATCATGGCAGAGATGGGTGATATGGTAATTGAATCAATTTCACTTGCAATAGATTCGTATCTTGATGGAACAAATACTATGGATAAAGTCCTTGCACTTTCTGATTCTATTCGTTCCAAATACTATGAAGTAGAAGACTTGACTTTTGACATGTTATTAAAATTCCAACCAGTAGCAGATGACTTTAGATTAATTCGTTCATCAACTGAAATCTCTTATGCATTTGCTAGATTTGGTAGATATGCATATGACATTACACAAGTACGTGATTTGTTTGGAGATGTTTCAGAATGTACCAATGCCTCACTAATTGAATCTACAAAAAAAGTAAAACACATGATCAAAGAAGCTGTAATGTCTTTTGCAGAACTTGATGTAAGAAAAGCAGTCAAAATTCGTGAAGATGAAAAGGTAATTGATCAAATCTACAAAGATAGATTGCCAAAACTCATTGAATCAAACAATACAAAATGTGCTCTAGCTGAAGCATTACTCTTACGATATCTAGAACGAATTGGTGACCATGCTGTGTTTATGAGCGATGCAATCAACTACATCGTTACTGGAAAACATAGACCAAGTGAGGCTAGAATCGCATCTCACACAAAGTCTGACTAGGCGTACCTTGGTTTTTATTCAGCCAAAAATTGGCTGAAATATTCAAATGGAAATACTAGAACTAATCCAGGCTAATCTTCTTACTCCGATAATTCTTTTCTTCTTGTTTGGAATTATTGCAGCTCGAATAAAATCTGACTTGAAAATTCCTGAAGCAATTTCAGAATTCTTACCAATCTACTTGTTAGCTGCAATTGGACTTCATGGTGGAATAGAGATGCGAAATACTGGATTTGAAAACATGTTGATTCCGATGTTTGTTGCAATTGGATTGTCATTACTGTTTACATTAAATCACTATCAAATTTTGAGACGATTGGGAAAATTCAATCTCTTTGATTCCTATGCACTTGCATCAACTTATGGTGCAGTAGGTGCAGTGCACTTTTCTGTCGGTTTGTCATTTTTAAAAAATCAAGGAGTAAGTTCTGAAGGATATATTGCAGCAATTCTTGCAGTACTAGAACCTCTTGCATTCATTTTGGCAATATTTATGACAAATATGGCAGTAGCAAAACAGATCAAAGCAAAGAAGCAGTCTTTTTCAGATGATGATTCCACAGAAATTGATATTGGATTAAATCAAACAAAGACAAAACTATCCAAAGTCCTACATGAATCAATCACTGGAAAAGCAATAGTAATTCTTCTTGGCAGTATTGTAATTGGTTATATCATCGGTAAGGATGGATTTGAACCAATCAAGATTGTATTTGATGATATGTTCACTGGTGCAATAGTAATTTTCATGATTGAAATGGGAATAATTGCTGGTCAAAGATTAGATGATATTAAAAAAGTAGGAATTTTTCTTACTGCATTTGCTATAATCATACCCCTGTTCAATGGAACTATTGGTGTACTGGTCTCAACTGCACTAGGGTTGAGTGTGGGCGGTGCAGTGATGTTTGGACTACTCATGGCTAGCGCTTCGTTTATTGCCGCTCCTGCAGTTTTACGTCATGCTATTCCTCAAGCAAAACCAAGTTTGTATATTACATCTGCATTGGGAATAACTTTTCCATTTAACATCATTGTAACATTACCAATTTTGTTTACAATATCCACATTTGTTCACTCTGGAGAAGGAGCGATAGACTTATTCAATTTCATTACAGAGGGATTCTAATGAAACTATACAATGTTAAATTACTTACAATTACTTGTGAGATTTTAGCACAAGAAAATATTATTGAAATTCTCAAAAAACATGACATCACTGGATATACTACTTATGAAGTTGATGGAAATGGGGCACGTGGTTTACGTGGACAGGGATTGAAAAATGAAAAGAATATCAAAGTTGAAGTAATTATGAGAGAAGAAAAATTACAAGATGTTGTCGAGGAAATATCTCGAACTCTATTTGCAAATTATGCTATTGTACTTTATGTTAGTGATGTTGGTGTAGTTAGAATAGAAAAATTCTAACGATTTTAAAATTAAATAATTATTTCTTAGACCATTTTCTCATCCAATCAAGTAAACTAGAAACTGATTCAATTAGCTCTTGTCCTTTGGTTGTCAGTTTGTATTCTACGCGTGGAGGCACCTCTGCAAATGTTTGTCGTTCCAATATTCCTTCTGAAACAAGCTCAGATAATCTAGTGGATAATGTCTTACTGCTTATCCCTTTGAGTGATTCTTTGAATTGTTTGTGTCTAACTGGTTCGGTTGTGCAACATAGTGGAAATAAGATCTCAAGTGTTGCTCTTTTTGTAATTAATTCTCTGATGGTTGAAGTCTCTGTCAACAATTTTGATGCATCATAGCCTGTAAACTCACATTTGTTTTCAATAACTGGTAGTCTTTTTCCTTTAGTTTCCATAGTTACACTTACTGTATTGCTTTATACTTGACAACTTTAATAGTTTACTTAGTAAACCATGACATGGAAAATTCGATTAAAGATGATATTAAGAAAAGATATTCCAAGATAGTTGTATCTGGGAATAACGATTGTTGTTGCATGCCTGGTGAATGCCAAAGTGGTGATTCTCCAATTGATGCAACAAAATTGATAGGTTATGATCAAAAGGATCTTGAATCAATTCCTCAAGAAGCAATTTTGGGAGTTGGATGTGGAGCTCCAATAAACCATGCCAATCTTAAGGAAGGAGAAGTTGTAGTTGATTTAGGGTCTGGAGCTGGAATTGATATTTTTTTGGCAGCAAAAAAAGTATTGGATTCCGGAAAAGCAATTGGCATTGATATGACTGAACAAATGTTAGAAAAATCTAGAGAAAATGCATTAAAAGGAAATTTTTCCAATGTTGAATTTAAGAAAGGAGATATTGAAGAAAACATTCCTCTAAATCCTAATTCTGTTGATGCAGTAATTAGTAATTGTGTTATTAATCTTACAACAAATAAAACAAATACATTCAAAGAGGTATTTCGAATTTTAAAACAAAATGGAAGAATGGTAATCTCTGATCTAATTACTGATATAGAATTGCCTTCTGGAGAAATTAATTCGGATCAATGGTGTGAATGTATTGATGGAGCCCTAACAAAAGAAAATTATCTCTCATGCATTAAAAATGCAGGATTTGAAAAGATCGAAATACTGGAAGAAAGATCCTATATGGAAGGAGAAAAAATTAATGGCAGAAAAATCTCCAGTCTTGTAATAAAGGCAATAAAATAATGTTATTTTGAGATATGAAAAAAATTCTTTTTGTTTGTGTTGAAAATGCAGGACGTAGTCAAATGGCAGAGGGATTTCTACGAAAATTTGCGCCTAACATAGATGTCCTAAGTGCCGGTACTCAGCCTAGATCTGAACTAAATCCAAATGTGATTAAAGTAATGAACGAAGTTGGTATTGATATTACGAATCAAAAACCTAAAGAACTTACAAATGAAATGATTTCCAAATCTATTACTGTGAATATGGGTTGTATGGATAAAGAATCATGTCCTGCATTATTTGTCAAGGATGTAATTGATTGGAACATATCTGATCCTAAAAATAAAGAACTTGATCAAATTAGAGAAATTCGTGATCAAATTAAAGATGAAGTAATGAATCTGATAAAAAACTTAGAGCACAAATAATGACATACTCAAATCTACAAATCTTTACGGTTGAATTAATTGGAACATTCATTCTTGTTATTTTTGCAACTGGCTCTATTGTTTATGATGCAGAATTTTTTGATGGACAATTGGGAATTCCTTTTGCAGCTGTTGCACCATTTATTGCATTACTAATTGGTGTCTATTCATTTGGAAAAATATCTCTTGCACATTTCAATCCTGCAGTAACAATTGGATATTATATCACAGGACATATTTCAAAAATTCAGATTTTGTATTATTTTGCAGCAGAAATTATTGGTGCATTATTAGGTTCTCTATTTGTTATGAAAGTTATTGGTGAGAAAGCAAATCTTGGGGCAAATGCTCCAAATTATGATTTTTCACTATCCTTAATTTTTCCAGTTGAGGTATTGGCATCTGCAATGCTTATGGGAGTAATCTTCTATGTAGTGTATACAAAAGGATTGAGAGGATTTAGTGGTGTTGCAATTGGAGGAATTGTTGGATTAGATATTTTGTTTTTAGCATTTATTTCCGGGGCTTCTATGAATCCTGCAAGGGCTCTAGCACCTGCTTTGCTTTCTGGTACTCTAAATGACTTGTGGCTTTATTGGACTGCTCCATTTGTTGGCACCATAATAGTGGCATTTTTGTTCAAGGGCAAATTTGAAAAACAAAGAAGAGAAGAATTATAGAAAAACCATAGCCCTCATAGTTTCCTTAGTCTTATCAAATCTACAGACCACGTGTTTTAGTCACAGTTGTACCTATGATTTGTGATGATGTCATCTAATCTTGAGCGAAATAAAGCAATTTTGCGCCTATGCCAAGACATTCTAGCCTCAGATGAGAGAATCTTTTTTGTGTCTTCTTTAAACAAGAATGGCAAATCCACTGAGTTCCAATTTCGCAATGATAGAATCCTCACAAAGATGTCTAAACAAGAAGTTGAGATGTTTTTCATGCAACGAAGTCTTCAAACTTCACTAAGTAAAGAATTTGATGATCTTATTGGACCTCTAAATTATATTTCTGTTCAAAGAGAAACCCTTTTGGAATTTATCTTTCCTTATTTAGAAGGGCAAATTCTTGTAATATGTGATTTGGATGTAGTTCCAAATTATGTTGCAAAGAAAATTTCTTTCTTACTGCGAGATTTTGATTGGAGATTAAAAGAAACTATTATTGCATAATGCCTGATGAGAGTTGCAGAAAATGTGGTAGTAGTTTAAACAATTATTTGAAATGTTCTTCATGTAATATTGTTATACAAGAAATATGTCTTGAGTGCAAACAAAAAACATTACTTCGATATCATAGTTGTAATGTTGCAATCGCTATAGCTTCATAATTTTATGTAATTTGATCAATTTTACATAATTTACGTAAATCCTTTAGAAATTATTTTTAGATCTCAAAATCAACTCTCAATATGCAAAAAATCAAATGTGCAAAATGTGGTAATAATGATACTGAAATCTTAAGACGCGGAAAGTTTGCTGAAGATGTTTTGTTTTGTCCTCATTGTGACGATATTTGCAATCAACTAAGATGATTGCATTTCTATATAGATTACAATGTTTTAGTTTTTTACATAAAATAATTACAATCATGTTTTAACAAATTTTGTATTATTATAATCAATGACTGCTGCCCGCTTCCTTGAGCATGATGCTTATTCATTTTCGAAAATCTTACTGTCGAAAGAAGTTGCAGACATTATAAAACAAGTTGTACGAGAGTCAACGGCGATTCATCCAAGTTGCAATGATAGGGAGAATCAAAAAGGAGCAAGTCATGTCTGAAAATAGAGACAGTCAATGCAGCCCTAATTGTTGGTGCAAAAAAGAAAAAACTGATGAGTATCTTTATGCATAGTTTTGAGCATGAAAATTCTCAAAATTTAGGCTTTTACGAATAATAATGACCTAATTCAGACTATGATGTTGACAAATTCAAAACTATTCTCAGATGCCAAAAAAGTGACTCCTTCAGGTGTTAATAGTCCTGTTAGATACTTTGAACCATATCCATTTTTCACAAAAAAGGCAGATGGTGCATACATCTGGGATGCTGATAATAGAAAATTAATCGATTTTTGTAATGGTTATGGTGCATTGCTTTTAGGACATAGAAGAAAAGAAATCATTGATTCTGTTTCAAAACAACTAACCAAAGGTACCCTTTACTGTACCCCTACAGAAGCAGAAACTGAACTTGCAAAACTAATCATCGGTAATTTCCCATCAATTGAAAAAGTTCGATTAATGAACACTGGCGGTGAATCTACAATGACTGCAATCAGACTTGCACGTGGATTTACAAAAAAGAAAAAGATAATCAAGTTTGAAGGATGTTATCATGGAGCTCATGACTCTGTTTTAGTAAAAGCAGGATCAGGTTCAGCACACAATGGAATTTCAGTTTCTGATGGTGGACTAGATGAAGTATCAAAGAATACTTTGGTTGTTCAATACAACAACATTGAAGATTTACAAAAAACAATTCAAAAAAATAAAGATATTGCAGGAGTAATTGTTGAACCAATTCTTGCTAACATGGGATTGATTTTACCTGAGAAAAATTTCTTATCTGACTTGAGAAAAATAACAAAAGAAAACAACATCCCATTAATCTTTGATGAAGTAGTTACTGGATTCAGAGTCGCACCAGGTGGTGCACAACAACACTTTGGAATAAAACCTGACATTACTACAATGGCCAAAGCCCTAAGCAATGGATTTACAATCTCTGCAGTAGGTGGCAAAAAAGAGATCATGGATTTGCTTTCTCCTGGAGGTAAAGTCTATCAGGCAAGCACATTTGCTGGTAATCCAATATCCGTTAGTGCAGCAATTACTTCAATCAAAACAATAAACAAACTCAAAAACAAACTTTACTCTAAACTTGAAAAATACAATCTCTTATTTTCTACTGCTTTAGACGATATGGCGACTGACATGGGTATTCCTCATCAAATCAATTTTACAGCCTCAATGTTCCAGATTTTCTTTACAAACAAACCTGTTACAAACTATGAAACCTCAAAGAAAGCAAATGCAAAGAAATTCCAAAAATTGTTCAAGACTCTACTCAAAAAAGGAATATTCATTGCACCTTCTCAGTTTGAAGTTGTATTCTTGTCTGATGCACATACAGAAAACGATCTAAACAAAACACTTGATGCATATCATTTGGCACTAAAATCGGTGAAAAATTGAAGTATGTTGTAGGTGCAAGAGGAAGTCAATTATCAGTTGCTCAAACAAACTTGGTAATTGAGGAACTAAAAAAAGTACATCTTGATGCAGAATATGAAATCAAAACAATTACAACAAAAGGCGATACAGACAGCCGACCATTATTTACCATAGACCAAAAAGGAATTTTTGAAAAAGAGATTGATAGAGCAGTTGCACAAAAAGAAGTCGACTTTGCAGTTCATAGTCTAAAAGATGTTCCTTCTGAACTAGATGAAAACCTGATACTAGCTTGTATTCCTAAAAGAGAAACAGTAAATGATGTCTTTATTTCCCAAGATGGTTCTTCTCTTGACTCTATAACGTCTGGTTCTGTAATCGGAACAAGCTCACTTCGAAGAGCAGTTCAGGTATCTAGAAAAAGACCTGATGTTACAGTTAAACCAATTCGTGGAAACATTGAGACTCGAATCAAAAAAACATCTGGCGAAAACTATGATGCAATTGTTCTTGCAAAGGCAGGAATTACAAGATTGGGTGTTGATGTGAAATATACAGAGTTATCCACTGATGATTTTTCTCCATCTCCTGGCCAGGGTGCAATTGCAATTGTTGCGAGAGCTGATGATTCTAAAACTATTGAGATGCTCAAAAAAATCGAAGACTTTGATTCTCGTTTAGAAATAGAAGCAGAGCGTGCACTATCTGACTTTGTTGATTCTGGGTGTAGATTCCCTGTTGGGGCATATGCAAAGTCCAATGGTTCTGAGATGACTCTGACTGTGACAGCGTTTTCTGTTGATGGAAAACAATCACTATCTGTAACCAAAACTGGAGATAAAAATAATCCAAAATCTCTTGGTAAAAGTGCAGGAGAAGAACTCCGTGAGAAAGGAGTAAATGATCTTGCATTAAATTGGAGAGAAAAAGTAGAGGAATGGAATAAGACATGACTGGAAAAGTGTATCTTGTTGGTGCCGGACCTGGTGACAGTAAATTAATTACACTTCGTGCAGTTGAATTGTTACAAAAAGCAGATGTTGTTTTGTATGATAGATTGGTAAGCAAAAAAATCATCTCAATGATTCCAAAAAAGACCGAAAAAGTCTATGTTGGTCGTGCAGTAGGTGATGACACTACTCATCAAAATACCACAAATGACTTGATGGTAAAATATGCAAAATCAAAAAAGAGTGTTGTCCGACTAAAGGGTGGGGATCCAATAATCTTTGGACGTGGTGGTGAAGAAGCAGAATTTCTCAAAGAAAACAAGGTAAAATATGAAATTGTTCCAGGTATCACTTCTGGAATTGGTTCAGCTACTTATGCTGGAATCCCTCTCACTCATAGAAAACATGCATCCTCAGTAGTCTTTGTAACTGGTCATGAAGATCCTGAAAAGAAACAAGAGATTGTAAAGTGGAAGCGACTTGCAAAATCCGTAGATACCATAGTAATCATGATGGGATTGTCTAGAATCAATATTATTTGTAAACAGCTTATCGCAGGAGGTATGGATAAAAAAACACCTGTTGCAGTAATTCAAAATGGAACCACTCCTAAACAAAAAATGATCAAAGGAACTGTTACAAACATTGCAAAAAAAGTCAAAGAAAACAAAATAACCCCTCCTGCTAATATTATAATTGGAAACGTTGTTGATTTGTCAGACACTATTGGGTGGAAATGATGCTTGATGGAAAGACTATAGCCATTACTCGTTCACGTGATGACGCTTCTGAATTCATATCTCTTGCAGAACAAAACAATGCAACCCCAATAGCATTGCCAACTATTGAACTAGTTAGTAAGGGTGAGAAAATCGTTGATGAATTTCTAGACTCTGTAAAAACATACAATCCTGATTACTCTGTTTTTATGAGTTCAAAGGCTGTAAAATTGTTATTTGATACTGCAAAGGACTCTGGAAAACTTGAAACTCTACAACTGGCAATTGCAAATACCATTGTGATCTCAGTTGGTCCAAAAACAACCATTGCTCTTGAAGCACAAGGAATCAAAGTTAACCATCAACCTGAAAAAACATTCTCGTCTGTTGGTGTTGGAGAATTATTCACACAACTCAATGCAGTTGGAAAAAAGGTTATAGTTCCTAGAAGTGGCGCATCTACTCCTTTTCTTAAAGAACTACTAAACAAAATTGGAATAGATGTTTTTGAAATTCATTTGTATGATGTTTGTGCATTTAGAGATACCTCTCAGTGGAATGGATTTAGGGAGCTGTTCTCGCAAAACAAGATTGATGGTGTAGTGTTTACCAGTGCATCTTCAGTTAGAGGATTCTTTGAAATAATGACTAAAGATTATGATGAAAATTCTTTGCTAGATAATCTTGCTAAACTATCTGTGATATCTATTGGACCATTCACTTCTGATGAACTAAAGAAATTCAAAGTTAAAAACACCGTAGCTGAAGTTCACACTGTTGCAGGTGCTTTTGAAGCCATGAAAAATACCCTTACTATTGCATAATTAATGATCAAATTCTAATACTTTGGAATTCTTTTCAAATTATGGAGTATGAAATTAAAAAGAAGATCCATATCACATGTCCCCATTGTGAAAAAGCAATAGAGACTGAAATTGAAATCGAGCTAGAAATCGAAGAGAAGAAAAAGAAAGATATGAAAAAAGACAAGAAAAAAGACAAAAAGAAAGACAAAAAGAAAGACAAGAAAAAATCAAAGAACTCAAAAAAATCTTGAACAAGTAATTTAGCTCATCCTATTTAGCTCCGCCTATTTTTCCTCATGTATTTATAATATAACGGGGTTATTTTGCTCATGGCAACTGAAAACCTTGACATGGATTATTCAAAATATGATTTTAAAGACTCTACAGAAATGTATGTCCACCTTAGCAAGAAAGGCTTGACTAAGGACACAGTAATTGGCATCAGCAAAATGAAAGATGAACCACAATGGATGCTTGATTTTAGATTACGTTCATTTGAAATTTTTATGAAGAAACCCATGCCAACTTGGGGAGGCGATCTCAGTGTCATTGATTTTCAAAATATCTATTATTATGCAAAAGCATCTGAAAAAGCAGAAAAGAATTGGGATGACGTTCCAGAAGATGTCAAAAACACTTTTGACAAATTAGGAATTCCAGAAGCTGAAAAGAAATTCTTAGCAGGTGTTGGTGCACAATACGAATCTGAAGTTGTGTATCACAGTTTAAGAGAAGACTTGGCAAAACAAGGTGTTTTATTTTTAGACACTGATGCAGCACTCAAAGAACATCCTGAAATTTTCAAAAAATACTTTGGAAAAATTATTCCTCCAGAGGATAACAAATTTGCCGCACTAAACAGTGCAGTTTGGAGTGGTGGTTCATTCATCTATGTTCCACCTGGTGTCAAAGTTGACATGCCACTTCAAGCATACTTTAGAATTAATGCTGAAAACATTGGTCAGTTTGAAAGAACATTGATCATTGTAGATGAAGGTGCAGATGTACATTACATTGAAGGATGTACTGCTCCTGTTTACTCTTCAGAGTCATTACACTCTGCAGTTGTTGAACTAGTTGCACACAAAGACGCACATCTAAGATACACCACAATCCAAAACTGGAGTAATGATGTTTACAATCTCGTGACAAAACGAGCTTATGCATATGAAGGTGCAACAGTTGAATGGATTGATGGTAACATTGGCAGTAAACTTACCATGAAATATCCTGGAGTCTATCTTATGGGTGAACGTGCTTATGGTGAAACATTATCCATTGCATTTGCAGGCAAAGGACAACATCAAGATACAGGAGCAAAAATGGTTCACATGGCACCAAACACTACTTCTAAAATTACATCCAAATCCGTAAGCAGATTAGATGGCCGTTCCACTTACAGAGGATTACTTAATGTAGCAAAAGGAGCTACCAATGTAAAATCTACTGTAAGATGTGATGCATTACTACTTGATGACACCTCCAAGACTGATACTTATCCATATATGGAAATCAATCAAGAAGATGCAACAATTACTCACGAAGCAACAGTTGGAAAAATTGGAGATGAACAAATCTTCTATCTTATGACAAGAGGATTTTCTGAAGAAGAAGCATTATCTCTAATTGTTAATGGTTTCATGGAGCCTTTCACAAAAGAACTTCCAATGGAATATGCAGTCGAGTTAAACCGTCTGATCAAACTTGAGATGGATGATTCTGTAGGATAATCCCATTGGTTGTGGTAAAATGTCTCAAGAAACATTATCTAAAATTGATGAATCTCACATCAACGAAATTTCTTCATCAAGAAATGAACCTGATTGGTTAAAGGATTACAGAAAAGATTCTCTTTCAATTTACAGCACTCTCCCACTTGAAATGTCTCCACTTTACAACAAATACACTGATGCAAAAAGACTAAACCCTGAAAAAATCTCAATTGCTTCTTCAACAAAAGATACCATTCCTGATTTTCTTCAAAGGAGACTTGGAGAATTAGAAAATGAAATTTGTATTATTCAAATCGGAACTAATATTCACAAAATCAACCTTCCTGATGATCTCAAATCTCAAGGATTGGTGATTTCTCCTATTTCTGATGCAATTCAAAACAATTCTGAACTCGTTAAAAAAGCACTAGAAGCATCAAATTCTAATGATGATAAATTTACAGCCTTGAACAATGCTGCATTTAACTCTGGCGTGTTTATTCACATTCCAAAAAATCTAATTGTAGAAAAACCAATTCACTTCTTATCTTGTTTGTCTGATGATGGATTATCCACAATCTCAAGAAACGTCATATTTGCAGACGAAAGTAGTAAAGCATCTGTTGTTCAGGAATTGTATTCTCCAAAGACTGAAACTCAACAAGCATATCTTGAACTGCTTAACACAAATGTTGCAGCAAATGCAGAACTAAATCTCACAACTTTACAGATGATGGATCAAAACTCTGTCAATTTCTCAACTAGAAGAACTGACTTGGCACAAGATTCTAAGGTAAACTGGTATTCTGGACTATTTGGTTCTGTGTTATCTAGATACAAAATTGATTATTATCTTAATGGAACTGGTGCATCTACTAATGAATCTGAAGTTGTATTTGGAAACAATGATCAACACTTTGATATCCAAACAAACATGAATCACCAAAGCCCTGCAACTGATGCTAGAGTAGTAGAGAAATCTATTCTAAGAAACAGATCGAAATCTCTTTTCAAAGGAATGATTCGAATCAAAGAAAATGCTGCAAAATCAAATTCATTTTTGTCAGGCCGTTCTATTCTATTAGACAAAAATGCAAAGTCTGATGCAATTCCTGGACTAGAGATTCTAACAAATGATGTTAAAGCAACTCACTCTGCATCTGTTGCACAAATTGATGAAGAACAAATATTCTATCTTAAGAGCAGATGTTTGAGCCATGAAGAGGCTGAAAGAACCATTGTTGAAGGCTTTTTGGAGCCATTATCAAGAAAAATGTCTTTCCAAGTACGAGCCTGGATTGCATATCTTATTGAATCCAAATGGGAAAATCGTGAATTGACAATTAACACTGATGAAGAACTAGCAAAATTCGTCGAAATAGAAGAGACAAGATATAACGAAGATGCTGAAATTGAACAACACTACAAATACCGTTAACAGGAGAAATTAGAACTTGCAAAGCACTCAATCTTCATTTGAAAATCTAAGAAAAGATTTTCCAATACTTGAACGAACTGTTAGGGACAACAAACACCTAGTTTATCTTGATAATGCATCTACTACACAAAAACCAAATCAGGTAATTGATGCAATTACTGACTATTATCAAAATCATAATGCAAATATCCACAGAGCAGTTTATGCACTAGCTGAAGAAGCAACAGAAGCTTATGAGAGTACTAGAGATAAAATTGCAAAATTTGTCAACATAAAAGATAGACAAGAAATAATCTTTGTTAGAGGAACTACTGAGGCAATTAACCTAGTTGCATATGCTTGGGGAAGGCCCCACATTAATGAAGGTGACATTATTGTCACTACAGAATATGAACACCATAGTAACATTGTTCCATGGCAACTTCTCACACAAGAAAAACGTGCAAAACTAGAATACATTGGAATGGATGATAATGGTGAATTAATTCTAGATGATCTTGATAAACATCTTGCAACAGGCAAAGTAAAACTAGTCACTTTTAGTTTAATGTCAAATGTACTTGGTACAATTACTGATGCCAAAAAAATTATTGAAAAATGCAAAGCCGCAGGCGTTCCAACTTTGGTTGATGGAGCTCAGGCAGTTCCTCACATGAAAGTTGACCTTGAAGACCTAGGTTGTGATTTCTTTGCATTTTCTGGGCACAAAATGTTGGGCCCAACTGGTATTGGGGCTCTATGGGTTAGAAAATCTGTACTCAACACAATGAGTCCTTTCCATGGTGGTGGTGATATGATTCGTGAAGTTCACAAATACGAAACTACTTGGAATGATTTACCTTACAAATTTGAAGCTGGAACTCCTAACATTGCTGATGTTGTTGGATTAGGTGCTGCAATTGATTACCTAACTAAAATCGGAATGGACAATATTCGTGAACACGAAATCGAACTAACAAAATATGCTATTGAAAAATTATCTAATGTCAAAGGACTTCATATCTATGGCACTAAAGACATCTCAAAACGTGGAGGTGTGATCTCATTTAATTTTGCAGATGTGCATCCTCATGATGTTGCACAAATTATTGATGAAGAAGGAATTGCAGTACGTTCTGGTCATCATTGTGCACAGGTATTGATGGAAAGACTAAATGTTGCAGCTACGTCAAGAGCCAGTTTTTACATTTACAACACTAAAGAAGATATTGATGTACTTGTTAATTCATTAAATACGGTGGCAAAGGTGTTCAAGTTATGAGTAGTAATGCTGACATTTACCATGAAATGATTGTAGATTATTCAAGAAATCCTGTAAACTATGGTGAAATAGAAAATCATGATGTAACTTTTCATGACTCTAATCCACTATGTGGTGACAGTATTGATATTGATATGAAAATTGATGACAACAAAGTAACTGACATTAAATTTCATGGAAAAGGGTGTGCAATTTGTATGGCCTGTTCTTCAGTTTTAACTGAAATCACTAAAGGAAAAAGCCTTGATGATGTAAGAAATATTGAGAAAAATGACGTTCTCAGTGAATTAGGATTAGAACACTTGCAAGCAGTCAGAATCAAATGCGCTTTGCTCTCTCTTAAGGTGCTCAAATCTGCTCTTTACACCTACATTGGAAAACATCTTGAAAATTCAGAAGATGTGGATAAACTAAAAGAAGAGGCAGCAAACCTATACTAGTATGAGTTTTACTCCTAACACTCCAGTTGAACTTCAAATTAGAAAAATAATCTTTGAAAAATTCAATGAGGCAGATGCCATTTTTACAAATGATTCTATTTTTGAAATTCTTAAAGAAAATAGTGACATTGACCCTTCATGGATAATTGATGATATTGAAACTTTTGTCAATGACCTATGTGATTCTGGTCTTGCAAGAAATGTTGCTCAGAATTTTACCACCATTCATCTCAAACTCTTTGACACTGTTGAAAAACTTCATTGTAATGCTTGTAACCAAGATATCTTTCTTGGGAAATCTGAAGATAGATTTTGTCCAAACTCTTCGTGTAAATCTACTATTTAGATTGGTTTTTAATTCTAGCATCTTCTAATGCTTTGATCATCGGTAATTTTTCTCCTGTAAGATAGAGTACCAATGCTCCCCCTGCAGTGCTGATATGATTAATTTTTTCTGCCAATCCTTGTTGTTTTAGTGCAGTTGTCAAGTGACCTCCACTTACAATTGTTGTTGCCATTGAATTTGCTACTGCAGTTAGTAATGCTTTTGTTCCAAAACTAAAATTTTCTTTTTCAAAAAACCCTGCTGGACCACTGATAAATACAGTTCCTGCACCTGCAATCAATTTTGAATAATATTCTACAGTTTTTGGACCTAAATCAAATATTTTGTCTCCTTTGCCCATCTCTCTTACATCCATCTCTACTCTTTCACCATCTTTGTCAATTGCAATGTCTACTGGTGTTGCAAAGACATCTGGATATTCTCCTATCAATGTGTGAGCTTTTGCAACAACTTCTTCTTCTCTTTTGATCCCCAGTGCAGATTTGACTCTGGCTTGTGCACGCATGAATACATTTCCAATTAATCCAGTAAGTAAAACATGATCAGCTCTGCCATTTTGAATAAGTAATTTGATTGCCTCGAGCCTATCTGGGACCTTGGAACCTCCTAAAACTATCACATGGGGTGCCTTTGCAACAGTCATGATTTCATCCAGGTTTCTAACTTCTCTTTCAACAATTCTTCCTGCACATGCAGGTAATACTTGTGGGAATCCCACAATTGATGGATGTGATCTGTGTGCACTAGGAAATGAATCTAAAACACAAAGATCAAACAGCTTTGCTAATCGAGTTACCATTATTGTTTTTGCTGCATTCTCTGGAGTAAACTCATAATTTTCTTCAGCACATAATCTTAGATTATCTAAAAGTAAAATGTCCCCATTCTCTAAATTTTTAATTGCATTTTGTGCAGCTTCTCCAATAACATCTTCGACATATTTTATTTCACGATTCATTAGTTTTTCAAGAACTTTTGCATGTTTATCCATTCCAGTATAATCATTATTTCCAACTCTTCCTTGGTGTGATGCAACAACTACTTTTGCATCTTTTAGTGATTGCAGTGTTTCTATGGCTTCTTCAATTCTTTTGGTACCTGAAATCTCCATAGTTTCTGGGTCGATTGGACAATTCATGTCCACTCTCAAAAAAACGGTCTTACCTTTTAAATCAAAATCATCCAGTGTGAGTACCTTCACGACTTTTCTATTATGCACTTGGTTAAATTCTTTGAGCCGATCAGAATTATTCGGTTAACTTTATTTTCAAAAATAATGATTTCCAAAACTTATCTATTGACAAAAATTAAAAGATGTGTATATGGAGTTTGATTGATTGCAAAGCTGGCTTTTTGATATCAGGTCTCGTTCATTTGTCTTATTGACAATTTTATTTTTGATTTTAACTGGGTTAGTCTATTCTGGAATTACTGAAAGCTTTGATCAAAATGTAATTTCATTTTTCTCTCAAAATGTTGGAAATCCTCAACTTGACATCATAATGCAGTATGTTACAGAAAGCGGTGATGTCTTTAACATGCTACTTTTTGGAATTGTGATGTTAATTATCCCAAAAACTCGTAGGATTGGAATTACTCTTATGATCTTGATTGTATTGTCCACTCTTCTTACTGGATACATAAAATGTGGAATTGACCGTGATAGGCCTGATTTTGATTATGAAGGAGTAGAGTTTCCAGTAGAGATTAGCCGTGATACCTTTGCCCTATTTTGTGAAGGTGGATATGATGCATCTTATCCCTCTGGCCATGCTGCTAGGGCCATAATATTTGGAATTATTTTGGGATATGCATTATCTGAGAGATTCCCTAGAGGAGCTTATTTGCTATTCTTGTATCCTGTAATGATTTCATTGAGTAGAATCTATGTTTTACAGCACTACCCTATGGATGTGATAGGTGGAACTGTTATTGGAATCATGCTTGCTGGTGTGATGGCAAATAGAACCAAACTTTACAAAATTTTTGATAAATCAAAAACCTAACTCTGTTAATGCAGAATTGCTAATCAAAACTATTGCATAATGCTCATCATCATGATGATATGTCCAATATCTAACATCACGAATTTCATTTTTTTGTCTTAATCCATGAGTTACTCCAGTCGTAACAGTATATCCAATTCTTTTTGCAAGTTTTGATTCTTTTGGCATCAAAACTCTAAATCCTTCATTTTTGCCCTGAAAGCCAATACTTACCATATCTTCAACTGCATTTGATGCATCTTTTTCATCTTTGAGATCATATGTTTTTGCAACTGGCAAGTCTTTTGGATGAAAATCCATGATAATTGTCATATATCTTGACTAATATTTTTTAAAAAAATGATATTTGCGATCAATATTAGTTAATTTTCTTAACTGGTAAGTCAAATCCTGATTATATTAACAACTTAATCGACTCTTTTGATTTGTTTGAATATTGGCATCATTAGAAAAAACAGTTTTGCAACTACGTAAAAAACAACAAGAAGCAACTAAACTAAGAAAAAAAGCAGAAAAACAACTCAAAGATGTTATTTCAACTCAAAGACGTTCTTCATCAGGTCTTAACTCTATTGATAGAAAAATTGAATCTGAGAAAGAGAATGTTTCAGATGTCTCTGGTGTATTAAATCAAAAAAATTCACAATTAGCAAGTATTGAAAGACTTGTTCAGGCTGCTGAAGAGCGCTTATCTAGAGAAAAAGAGACTATTGAACAAACTGAACAAGAAATTGAATTTTCTGAAAATCCTGAAGAAAAACAGTATGCTGAATCCAGATTACGCTCATTAAGAGACCATGTTGAAGAATTAACTTCTGAAATTAAAAGCAGACAAAAAACTGCCAAGAAAATTGCTGAAGATGTTGCTAAATTTGATAGCATAAAATCAAAAATTTCCACTAAAATCCAAAAACAATCTCAATCAAAACCATCACTTCGTGAAACAATGGCCTCAAGCAAGAAAGCCGCTGAAAAATTTGTCAAAGAATTAGAAAGACGAACAAAATCTGAAGACTCTGCAAAGAAAGCATTAGAAAAAGCATCTTCAAAATTAAAAGAACTTTTAGCTAAAAGAAAAACTGCAGCTAAAAAGAAACCAGCAAGAAAAACTGCAGCTAAAAAGAAACCAGCAAGAAAAACTGCAGCTAAAAAGAAACCAGCAAGAAAAACTGCAGCTAAAAAGAAACCAGCAAGAAAAACTGCAGCTAAAAAGAAACCAGCAAGAAAAACTGCAGCTAAAAAGAAACCAGCAAGAAAAACTGCAGCTAAAAAGAAACCAGCAAGAAAAACTGCAGCTAAAAAGAAACCAGCAAGAAAAACTGCAGCTAAAAAGAAACCAGCAAGAAAAACTGCAGCTAAAAAGAAACCAGCAAGAAAAACTGCAGCTAAAAAGAAAAGAAAACGTTAGAATAACTCATTCTTAGCTTTTTCCTATATCCTTAAACTAGGTTTTATGTAAATTTCTACAATGAAAAAACGTGGACCGATAATTACTGCATTTGGTATAGTTTTAGTAATTATTTCTCTTTCAATTGCAGTGTCTGCTATTCCAACTAGTGTTACTGGACCTGGTGATTTGTTTGTCTCTTCATTGTTTGAAGATATGTTTGATGAAATTTCTAATGAAATTCAAATCATGCCTGATGATTCAGCCTATTTCTCTTACACCACTTATTCTTCTGATGTGCCTATTTTGTGGGGTATTCAAATTATTGATTATCATGCTGGTGATGAACTGTCTATCACAATCTCAAATATTTTCGGAGATGATTATGGAACGTTTGTTCAAGATGAACCAATTCTTTTTGAAGCGTTACAAATATCTCAATCTGATACATTAAATCTTGAAATTCATAATATTGGCACTCGTGATGTTACTGTAGTTACCATGTTTTCTGAAGACCCTGAAAATTCTGAATCTTTTACAAATCCTGATTCTCCTGTAATGAATATGGTTCTGCCTTTGATGATTTCTGGGTTTCTATTAATTCTGGGAATTATTGTTTCAATAATTGGGGTTATAGTAATACTAGTAGATCTGAAAAATAATTATGATAATAAAAGAAATTATTGAGGATTTACTTCCATCTGACCAAATTTGCCTTTTGTTAAAGACACTTCACCTTTGAATTCATTGGTGTATCCATTTGTGATTACAACAACATCTCCAACATTTACTGCTTTGATATCATCTCCCCACAATGTCAATTTCATTTGGTCATCTTCAGTTTCACCATCAGCTATAACCGCATCACAGACATCTACTGTTCCTCCACTTTTTAGATTAACAGTTCTTGGGTCTCCTTTACTTTTTACTTCGGCTTTAGCATTTATTCCACTTCGCATTTTTTTTACTTGTGCAATTGGTATGAATTCTGCCATGTATTTTTGAGTCCATTACGCACGATTATAAGCTTTGTTAAAATTTTGTCAAATTAACAGATCATTTTTCAAATTTATCAAAATAGTAATCGAAAAATACTGCTCTTTTACCATTCTCATTGCAGAGATATCGAAGCCCGGTCAACCGAGAGGGACTCAAGATCTTCTAAAATAGGAAATCCCTTCTCTCAGGAGTTCGTGGGTTCAAATCCCACTCTCTGCACTAAATTTTCTATAAAATTGTAAATTTTTGAAATTAAGCAACAAGTGCTTTAACTTTGCTTACAGAATGCTCTGAAATCTGTTTGTGCATTTCTGCTACACTTTCGTCCTTGAATGATAAATTGCATCTAAAACACTTCCAAACCATTTCGGACATGCCTAACTATAGGCATAATTTGCTTATAAAGATATTGCATGATTGATCCAATTTGTTACAATACCTGATCATTGTTTTGAAAAACATGTAATTTTTTTAATTTTTCAGATCAGAATGAAATTTTTTCATGACTAACCCTTGATCCAAGGGTTTAGAAACAAAAAAACTAGCATATTCTTTGAAAGATGGTAGATATTTTTGAAATTTTTGGAGAATTATCATATTTTGGAATTT
Source organism: Candidatus Nitrosopumilus sp. (assembly GCF_965262695.1). Lineage (GTDB taxonomy): Archaea > Thermoproteota > Nitrososphaeria > Nitrososphaerales > Nitrosopumilaceae > Nitrosopumilus. The sequence goes on from NZ_OZ253550.1 coordinate 178,929, forward strand.
TTCTTGTATTAATTCTTGTAAATGCATCTCCAATCTTAATGCCGCCAAGCTGGATTGTATTGACATCTTTCTATCTTCTTGATCCCAGTTTGAATATTGTGTTTCTTGCTATGGTTGGTGCAACAGGTGCTACTATTGGTAGATTCTTTCTCAAAAAAATCAGTGGATTATTTAGAAAGTTTGTTGGAGAAGAACAAAAATCAAATCTTGACATAATTGGTGATTATCTTAATCACAAAAAGTATGGTTATCTACTTGCATCATTTCTTTTTGGTGCTACTCCGCTTCCAAGCAATATGTTATTTATCACATATGGATTAATGCGTGCAAAGAGTATTGGAATCTATATTGGATTTTGGTTTGGTAGAACAATTTCATACATTATCATGATCTATTTTGGAAATGCTGTTTTGCAACCTTTCTTGGAAATTTTCGAGGATCGTCTAACTGGAATTTTGTTAATTGATGGTGTAGGAATAGGAGTAATCGTTCTGTTTGCATCAATAAACTGGACAGTATTAATTACTCAGAGAAAAATTAAATTTGTCAAACCAAAAATATGGCGATTCTAAATGAAGGTTCTTGAATTACTCAAAAAAGATGTGAAAAAAATTATGGAAAATGATCCAGCTCATGACTTTGAACATATTATGAGAGTATACAAAAATGCACAAAAAATCTGTAAAATAGAAAAAGCAAATGAAAAATTGGTTTTAAGTGCTGCATTATTACATGATATTGTTTCTTACCCAAAATCTGACAAACGCTCAAAAATGTCTTCAGTTGAAAGTGCAAAAAAGTCCAAACAAATCCTAAAAAAATATGATTTTAATGAAAATGAAATTGCAATAGTTTCAGATGCTATTCGTGACCATAGCTTTTCTCAAAAGAAAATTCCTAAAACTATTGAAGGGAAAATTCTACAAGATTCAGATAGATTAGATGCATTAGGTGCAATTGGTATTGCTCGGGTTTTTGCTACAGGCGGTTCTTTGAAGAGACCTTTTTACAATATCGATGACCCGTTTTGCAAAAAAAGAACTCCTGATGATAAAACATGGACTGTGGATCATTTCTTTCAAAAATTACTGAAACTTGAATCTCTCATGAATACAAAATCTGGAAAAATAGAAGCAAAAAGAAGAACTAGAATTCTAAAAGACTATCTTAAACAACTAAAACAAGAAGTTTAACCGTAATCGACATACCTGTCATATCTTTTCTCAATCTCTTTATTCAATCCTGAAATTATTTTCTCGTATTCTTCATTTTTTCTAAAATCAATGTACTTTCGAATCGCATCAAATTTCTCGTCTTTAGGATATGATTCAAAGACTGGTTCTACCATCTTTAGATATTCTAGGGTTTTCTCACGAAATTCCTCTCTTGTGGGTTTTTTGATGCCTTTCATTCTAAACTCAACAGATGCCCAACTTGCACCAACTACATGTGGTAGTAAATCAAATGCCCTTTGAATCTCATAACGTTCGTCGTTTCTCATGATTCTTGAAGAAATTTTGCAGCAGATTTTGCAAAATAGGTAACTATCATGTCTGCACCTGCCCTCTTTATTGAATACAGTATCTCTTCAGTCATGTCTTTTTCATTGACATATCCTAACTGTGAAGCAGCCTTTACCAATGCATATTCCCCAGAAACACTATAAGCTGAAACTGGAACATTGAATCTTCTTCTTGTTTCTGCAATCAAATCCAAATATGATAATGCAGGTTTTATCATTACAATGTCTACTCCTTCATTGATGTCCGTTTCTACTTCCATCATTGCTTCTCTGGCATTTGTGTATGGAACTTGGTATGTTTTTCTGTCTCCAAATTTTGGTGCACATTCTGCAGCATCTCTAAATGGTGCATAAAAGTTTGAACGATGTTTTGCAGAGTGAGACATTATTGAAACATCTGAATAACCTTCATCATCTAGTGCTTTTCTGATTGCTGCAACTTGCCCATCCATCATTGCAGAAGGTGAAACTGTATCTACTCCTGCTTTTGCTTGACTTACTGCAATTTTTGAAAGGGTTTCTAAACTAGTATCATTATCAATTTTATTTCCTTGAACAATTCCACAATGCCCTGTGGATGTAAACTGACACAGACATACATCTGCCATAATTACCATCTTGTCTCCAAAGTTTTCTCTGATCTGGGAAATTGCTTTTTGCACAATTCCGTTATCTTCAAATGCAGAAGTTCCTGCGTCATCTTTTTGAGTTGGAATTCCAAATAACATGATTGCAGGAATGCCTAAATCACTAATGGTTCCTACCTCGTCATTGACATCATCAAGTGGAAGTCTTTCAATGGCTGTCATTGATTCTACTTTGGTTCTTGTCTTTAGATCTTCTTGAACAAATACTGGACAAATGAAATCTTTTGGAGAAAGTGTTGTCTGTTGAACCAATTCTCTCATTTTATCTGATGTTCTTAATCTGCGTAGACGTCTAGTTGGAAATGACATGTTAGAAATTCTCTTTGGGTAAAATATAATCCTAGTCTGCCTGTTCTTGTTTTTTATAGTCAAAGAGCTTGCTTGCCAAGTCAACTACCTCTGGATTGCCTTGTTCAGAAGCTTTTCGTATATTGTTCATTGGGGTTGAAACAATACTCTCAACTACTGCTTTGGTTAATTCGTCAATAATCTTGATTCTTTTCTCATCTTTTTCATCTAGCATTTGAAGTGCCTTTTGCAATTCTTTTGCTCTAAGTGATTCAATGTTCTTGAATACGTCTTTTACCAGTGGTTCTGCTTCTAGTCTTTTCATTGAGGCTTCTAATACAGAAACTTCCTCGTTAATTATATTTTCAACGGTTTTTACCTTGTTTAATCTAGCATTCATGTTCTTCTCAACCATTTCTGCAATTTGATCAAGATTCATCAATTTTACACCTCCAATTGTTGCAACTTTTTCATCAACTGTTCTTGGATTTGATAAATCCAAAATCATCATGCCTTTACTCTTGTCATTCATTGCCTCTGTAATTCGATCATATGTTACAAGAAAATATGGAGCAGTTGTTGCAACAAATATCACATCATAATTGTCAAATCCTGAAAGAACTTCTTCAAATTTAACTGGGTTTCCTCCCATTGTTTCACAAAATGTTTTTGATCTGCTTAGTGTTCTGCTTGTAACATCAAATGCATAACCACGTCTTTGTAATGACTTTGCAACTAGTGTGGAAACTTCTCCAGTTCCAATCAGTAATGTTTTCTTTGTTTTTAATTCATCAATGTTTTCTTCAGCAAGTTTTACTGCCATTGATCCAACTGATATCCCTCCTTTGCCAATTCCACTAGCGTTTCTAATTCTGGTACCTATTCTGATTGCTTTATCAAATAATGTGTTAAGATGCTGACCAGATGCTTTTATCTCTCTTGCAGAAGTAATGGAATTCTTGATTTGACCTAGAATTTGTTCTTCACCTAATACCATGGAATCCAAACCAGATGTTAGTTTCAATAAGTGATGTAAAGCATTTTGATTCTCTTCGATTTCCATATTTTCATCAAAAACTTGTTCTTCTAATCCTGCCAGTGATGCCCATGTTTTCTTTATTTTGTCTACTTCCTGACTTTTTGATTTTCCAAATAATTCTATTCTATTGCATGTTTGAATTATAACGCATTCATCTAATCCTGAATGTTTTTTGAATTGCTCATATGCTTCTTCAATGTCTTTTATTGTAAATTGTTCTAAAATATGGATTGGTGAGTTACGAAAAGTCACACGTGCATTAATGATGTTTTGATTCATTTCCAATTCCTCACTATTGTAATGGCTCTTTTTTCAGCTTTTTTCATCTGACCGTCTTTTATTAACTGATCAATCTCATTATCAGCCATGATACTTCGAAGACATGCTTTTCTTTCTGTTGGAGTTTCAATCTCGTCTTTTGCAGCATCTCTTGCGATCTTTTGAATTTTGATTTGTCCAATGTCTTCTTTTGTGATAATTTTCTTAAACATTTGTTCTGATTTTTTCTTGAGTTTTTTTGACATTGCAGGACTTCGCCCTCCAGTAAAAATTGCAATTTGAATCATTTTTTCAAAATCAATTATTGCAGGATTTGAGAAATCACTTTCTTCAGGATTATCTGAACTATATGTGATGATTTTTTTCTTTTTTCCTTCATTGATAATTTTTTGATTGAGTTTTTTATCATTAGTTGTTGAAATTATGATGTCTGGTTTGAATTTTGAAATAAATTTGGTATCTTGAATTTTTTGTTTTTTTAATTGGATTTTTTTTGATTTGGCAAGTTTGGTAATTTGTGGAATTACTTTATCGCTGATAACCATGATGTTACATTCTTGTCTTATCAAAGACTTGATTCTTTTTTGTGCTTCATTCCCTCCTCCAATCACTATTACTGATTTATCTTGAAGGTTCAGGTCTACTATCATCGATCAAAAGCCCTTCGATTTCTATTTATGTATTAAAATTTCTACATGTGTACCCAGCTACATTTTTAATTGAATGGAAGAGTCTTTGTCATATGACATCTATGGATGAATTAGACAAAGAACTTCTTAATGAAATTCAGTGGACATTCCCACTTGTTACTAGACCCTTTGATGCAATTGCAAAGAAATTTGATACTACACCTGAAATTGTAAAAGAACGTCTTAACCAACTCAAAGAAATCGGTGTTTTAAGACAACTTAGTGCAATTTTTGATACTAGGAAACTTGGCTATACCAGTTCATTGGTTGCAATGGAAATTGAAGACGATAAATTAGAATATGTTGCAAGTCAAATTAATCGCCACCCTGGTGTTAGCCATAACTATGAACGTGATCACCAATTCAATCTTTGGTTTACTTTAGCAGTTCCACCTGGTTCTGATTTAAAAATAGAACTTGAAAAATTCAATGTGCTAAAAGGAATTAAAAAAGTACGAATGCTTCCTACCTTACAACTATTCAAAATTGGTGTAAAACTTGACATGGTTGATGAAAAAAAACATGATGTTGCACCTACTGAAGAAAAGAAAGAAATCAAAAATGTAAAATTTGAACCTACTGAAGAAGACAAAAACTTCATCCGTGAATTACAAAAAGACATGGACATCATTGATGAACCATTTCTCAAAGCAGCAAACAATCTTGGAATAACTGAAAGTGAATTATTTGAAAAGATGAAACACTATGAAGAAATTGGAGTGATGAGACGATTTGCTGCCATCTTAAGACATAGACAAGTTGGATTTACTGCAAATGGGATGATTGTGTGGAAAGTTCCTGAAGATAAAATATCTGATGTTGGGGCACAACTTGGTGCTTTCCCTCAAGTGAGTCATTGCTATGAACGTCCCACATATCCTGATTGGCCTTACAATGTTTTCTCAATGATTCATTGTAAAACACATGATGAGGCAAATGAAATGGCAAAAACAATTCAGGATCAAATCCGTGTTGATGACTACCAAATTCTCTTTAGTTCACGCGAATTCAAAAAAACACGTGTAGAGTACTTTGTAGAGAACTCATTCTCTTTAGAAGAAACAGTCCCTGCTTCCTAAATCTCATTTTCATCATGTCCTACGACATGAATTGTACAAAAATACTGGTCATTCATGTTGCAATAAAATGATGAATTTTCTCCACACTCTTTGCATGGTGGTCTTTCATCATGCTCTGATAATTTCATATGGTAAATCTTACTTCTACTTGTAATTGCAGAATCCTTGTAGATTCTAGTTAGATTGGTATAGTATTCTAATTCTCCTTGGTTTAGGGGAACATCATTTTTTATTTTTTTAATAATTGATTCCCATTTCTTGTATTCGCCTATCTTGGCAAGCTTCATTCTTTCTATGACTTCTAGAGTTTTTTGAGAATCTATTGGAAAATCCATTTGCAAATTAGCTTGCTTGTGGCGTTGCTTTTAATTCGTACTCTGGCCATGTATTGTACAAATCATCAATTTCTTTCATATCTGAAGAACTCAAATATTTTCCATCAGAAATGGCTGCAAACATTTCAATTTCTTCTTCGCTTACAACCGTAGGTAATACTGATGCAATCTTATTTTTTGATAAGATGAATTTAATTGCAAATTCAGTAATGTTTAACCCATTACGTTCTGCAATTGGTCTGAATTGCTCTACTTTTTCTAATGCAGATTTTCTCCATTCTATTTTTCTGTCTTTTCTGTGATCATTTGCTGGAATTACAGTATCTGCTTTTACTTTTCCAGTTAGAATCCCTGATGCATCTGGAACTCTAACAAGAATTCCGACATCTTCTTTTTCTGCTTTTTGAATTAACTCATTTCCTGGAGTTTGTTCTAAGATATTGTAAACTGTTTGAATTGATGATATGCTCTTTCTATCCATTGCCTCTAACCCTTCTTGCGTCCATCCAATTGCTGGACCAAGTGCAACTTGAGCTGCTCTAATCTTCCCCTCACTCATCAATTCATCAATAGTGTTAAAGGTCTCATCATTTCTGACATGTTGTAATTTTGGATTGTGCAATCCTAATGAATCAAGATAATCTGTTTGTAATCTTTCTAAGCATGCATCAACTGCTTTTCTTGTATATTCTGGGCTGTAATTTTGTGGTAGTTCTGCATGTCCAATTTGCTCCACATCTGAAAAATCATAACCATATTTTGTTGAAATAACAACTTCATCTCTCATTCCTTTGAAGACTTCACCAATTAGTTTCTCACTTTTCCCTTTACCGTACATATCTGCGGTTTCAAAATAATTAATTCCTAAATCATATGCTTTTTTCAGCATCCTTTTTGCTTCATCTTCTTCGACTTTTTTCCCCCACCAGTCTAAGGCAATACTCCATGCACCAAAGCCTATCTCAGAAACTTCGATTCCACTTTTGCCTAGTTTTTTGTATTTCATCTTTTACACCTTGATTTTAAGATATATTTGAAATTTCTTCATTTATGTTTATCCGAGATTTGCACCTTTGAAATTCTATCCTAAACTGGAAATTAATGGTACGATGTCCTTTTTGACACACACAATCATGGGAATGTCATTTTTTACGTATGATGAAACTTGAGTTTCTCTCAAATCCATTATCAGGTCTTGAAAATCTCTAACATTATCTACTTCAAATGCTAACATAAAGTCTTCATCATGAATTCCAAAAGAGTATGTGGTGTTTAGGATTACTTGTGGATATTTTTTACTAACTTCGATGTGTTCATCCATTATTTCCTGCCTTTTTTCTTGAGGTAAGAGATACCATTCTCGAGTTTTTGTAAATGGATAAACTATGACATGTTTCTTTGGATCCATTCCTGTAACGAATCCATGTTCTTTTCCTTGTCCTTTTACATAGATTGATGGTCTCGAACATGAAAGATACGTTCTAGATGGAATGATGTATTTTCCAAAAACAGTTTTGTATAATTTTTCTATGGCTTTTTGGATTTCTTCTAATGAATCTCCAACAAACCACAATAGAAAGTCTGCATCATCTCTTAATCCTAAATTAGAATATGCCCTATATCTTATTCCTGAATTTTTTAAAATATTTTCTACTTCTTTTGCAGATTCTTCTTTTGCTAAATCTGCCATCCATCTCCATTTAGGATCAACTTTGAAAAATGAGAAATTGAAATAATATTGTTCATTGTATTCTGACATGTTCTGTACAATTTGAAAACCCTATTTAAACAAAAACTAGATTTTCTATTGTGAAATTTCTAAAAATTTGATTATGCAGTTTGCTCTAAAACCCAATCATATCCTTCTGATTCGAGTTTGTCTGCAAGGGATGCATCTCCTGTTTTGAGAACTTGACCTCTTGCAAATACATGAACATAGTCTAATTTGTCTAAGAATTTTAGAATTCTTGCATAGTGAGTGATGACAATTACCGTTGCATCTTTGCCTGAAACTTGACTGATTGCTTTTGCAACTGCTTGAACTGCATCAATATCTAAACCAGAATCTGGTTCATCTAAAATTGAAATTTTTGGTTTTAGTACTGCCATCTGTAAAACTTCTGCTCTCTTTTTTTCTCCTCCAGAGAAACCTTCGTTAAGATATCTTGAAAGAAATTCTTCTTTTAATCCGACTTTTTCCAAATTTTCTTTGAGATATTTTTGGAATTCTCTTACTGTGATGAATACCTCTCTGTCGTCACCTTCAAGTGCTTTACTTAGAGAATTGTAAGCTGTTCTAAGAAAGTGAGAAAATCCTACACCTGAAACTTCTGTTGGATATTGAAATCCTAAGAACAATCCTTTCTTTGCTCTTTCATCTGCAGTTAATTCTAAAATGCTTTCACCATCTAACAAAATATCTCCTTGTGTTACTTCGTATTTTGGATGTGCAAGTAATGTGTAAGCTAGTGTACTTTTTCCTGAACCGTTAGGTCCCATAATGGCATGAACTTCTCCAGGTCCTGTTTTCAAATTAACACCTTTGAGAATCTCTTTTCCTTCTCTTTTTACATGAAGGTCTTTGATTTCAAGAACTGCCATGTTGCGAAATGTTTTGTTTCTATATATAATACCGACGAAATTTAGCTAATCCTAACGTGTATTTTTGATAATAAAATGAAAAGAGGGGGGGGGGTGTTAGTATTTGGCCAGAGATGGTCTCAAAGTAATTTTGAGTTTGTAATTTGTTAGAATCTCTTTACATCTATTTCTGATAGTAACTTCCGTTACTCCTGCAATACTTGAAACGTCTCTTTGGAGTACGTTTTGACCTAGCAGGACTGATGACACATACAGATATGCTGCAGCAATTCCATTTGGAGCTTTTCCATCTGCAATACTGCTATCCTTGGTTTTCTCTGCTATTTCTAAGGCTAGTCTCTCGACTCTGACCTCAGTTTGTGTCATGTTTGCTATCTTTGAGATGTATTTGTCCATGGTTACTACTGGGGCAGTTAATTGTCCCATTTCCATTACCATGGTTCTATAGTATCTTGCTGCAAGTTTTGTTTTTGATTTAACGTCTTTTGGTGGACATATTCCACGAATAATTTCTTCTAGTGATCTTACTACATCACATTGTTTGCATGCCATGTAAATTGTAGCTGCTGTAATGCTTACTACTGATTTTCCCTTCACATCAACATGTCCATCCAAGTTTCTGTATATCATAGAAGCAGTCTCCAACACATTTTTTGAAAGACCTAGACCATCACATGTTTCACCCATTTTCGTTAAAACATTTGCAAGTCGTCTTTCTTTTGGTGTGGATACTCTTACTCTTTGTTGCCACTTTCTGAGATTGTGCATTTGGTTTGCAACTTCGTGGTTGATTGTTTTTCCACTAAAGTCTTTTGAACTAATTGCTATCTCAGTTGTAATTCCCAAATCATGTTGAGAATAAGTTGTTTGTCCGGTTGCTCTTGCTAACTTCATTTTGTCTTCGAGATTCGAACTTATTGTTTCTGGACCATAATCTGCTACTTGATCATCGACTACTACGCCACAACCCGAGCAGATTATTTCTCCGTTCTGCATGTCATTAACTACTGTTGCTTGACATTCAGGACAGTTTTGTTTTTCTAGTATGTTCATTTTCTTCTTCTCCTAAATTTTTTCTTTGAATTGTCAGGAGAATGTTCTGTTGCGAAAACACTTTTGCCAATGTATTTTTTGATGTTGTTTGTTAACGGAGTTGCGGATGCAAATGGTCTCCTTACTGGACCAATCAATTCCATTACTTTTGCAACTCTAGTTCCCTTTTCGTCACAGAGTATCTGTCCTTCAACTAATTTGTTTGATAGTTGAATGATTACCCTGCCACTACCGGCTAGGTGCATTATTTCGCCTACCTCCTGCAATTAAAAACACTAATCATGATATTCTTATCATAGACTTCTGTCAACTTTACTTTAGCTAAGAGCTAGATTTGATTTTATTTTGATTGTTTGGACCTTTTTGCAACAAGTTTTTCGGAAATTTTGTTAAGAATTTTTGTCTTGGAGGATCCTTTTGGTAAAACAACGTATCCTGACCTCACAAATGGTCTTTTAGGAAATCTTACTTTGTCATCTGATTCTGTAATTTCAAATCCTGCTGATTTTGTTGCATCCATTAATTCTTTTAATGAAGGATCAAAAACACATTTCTCTAATCCTAATCTTCTACCTTTTGATTTTTTTAAATTCTTGTTGAAATAATCCAACCAGATTACGACATGTTCGTAATCTTTCATTTTATTCCTTAACTAAAATTGCGTTAACGATTCCGTTTTGTCCTGGTTTTGAAACAACTCTACATTTACCTTCTTGTGTTTCAAGAATTGCACCTTTTGTAATGATGCCACGTCTTTTGTAATCATTGTTTGTTGCATTGTCTAATACTTTGAGAATTTTTGCTTTCTTTACTTTTGCATCTCCTGTTGCAAGATTAACAAAATCAATTGTCTTAACAGCTGTCTTTCTATTCTTTCCGCGAACTGTTCTTGTTACTGTTACTTGAGCTCCTGTTACAGCTTCGTTTGGATATCTATCAGTTTCATATTTTCGTCTAATTCTAAGTGGGTGTCTTCTTCCTCCAGTTGTTTTACTGGTTGCTAAATTCTCTACTGATTTTCTCACGAAAACTTGTCTGAATCACTCTAATTTATACAAAACGCAAAAAATTAGCCTTAAAGCAAAAAATTTGCTAGTTTACTTCTGTTGTCCTTTGAGGGACAGGATTTGTATGTCTTGTACTTGCAGTTTTTCTAACTTTTGAGAATAATCTCTGTTTTAGATCTTCTACGTCTCCTTGAATTCCAAAATATTTTTGGAACTTTTCTGTTGTAGTGTAAATTTTGATTCTTCCCACATTTTGATGACTGATATAATCTAATTGTCTAAGTTCTTTCAAGTGTGCATAAACCCCAGAACCTCTGACTTCTACAAGTTGCTTTGATGATATTGGTTGCTGATATGCAATATATGATAATGTCTTAAGAGTAGCATTTGGAAGAACTGGTTTTGAAGCATATCTTTTGACTGTGGCGCTGTATTCTGGTTTTAGTTGCATTACATAGGATCCATCTGGAAGTATGACTACTTCAAGTGCTTTGAAGGTGGACTTTGTCTTCTTCATAATGTTTTGAAGTATATCTAACGTCTTTGTTCTTGATTCCGTGCCTGAAGCTCTAATAATATCTTCTATTCGTAATGGTCTGCCTGCTGAGTAAAGTGCAGCCTCTATTCTTGCTGTTGCTTCATTGATGTTTTCAATTTTAGCCAATTACTGCTCACATCTCCAAAATATAGTTAAAGAAATCCTTTCTTCATTTTTGATCAGTTTGTTAATTCTTCTTTTATTATTGTGATTTTGATATCGTCTTCAACCTGTTCTAAATCTACTTTTTGGTCTCTTGCCAAAAACAATATTGCAAAGAAACATCTGATTGAATCAACTGGATCTAACTCTGCAATTATGTTTTGAAGTAACCCATATCCTGTATTGGCAATTTTTTTCATAACCAAGTCTTCGTATTTTCCAATTATACTTTCAAGTGAAATGAAGTATTCTTGAAAGTCAGGTGCTTCGATAGGTTCAATCTCAACTTGTCTGTTCCTTCTTGATTGAGGGTTTGCAATTGTGCCGATGAGATTTTGAAGTAATCCTAGTAAATCATCTAATGAAACTGGATATGTAGACTCGTGTCTATATGGCATATCGATTAAGTCAATATCTACATCTGTTCTTTGATGCATTGGTTTTTTCTGCATTGCTGCTCTTTGTAATGCGAAAATACTTTCAACTTTCATTCTGTAAATTAACGATGATGACAGTGCTGCCATTCCTGCGACTTTGAGGTCTTTCTTACCTGATTTTTCAAGAATTTTTATCAATAAATCTAAAATTTGGATTAGATCAATCTCCCACACGTCTTTTTTGACAACTGATTGAGGACTAAACAGAATGTTTACTGGTTCTTGAGAAATACTGTTAGGTGTAGGTGACTCACTCACAGGAATATTTTCTTCCTATTCAATAATATCTAAGGGCTCTATTTTTTTCTCATATCCAGTCAACTCTTATATTGTTAGTATCAAAAATCCATTTATGAAATCTGCCAAAATTCCAGGTCCCAACGAACCTCTAACAATATCTGAATCTGAAAATCCTAAACCTTCTGGAACTCAGGTCTTACTAAAGGTAAAATCTGAAGGTGTATGTCATAGTGATTTGCATCTATGGGAAGGTGGATACGACCTTGGAGATGGTCAATTTTTGAAAGTTACTGATCGTGGTGTAAAATATCCTGTAACTCCTGGTCATGAAATTGTTGGAACTATTGAAGAAGTTGGAGAAAATGTTTCTAATGTCTCTGTTGGTGATGATGTACTAGTTTTTCCATGGATGGGTTGTGGTGAATGTCCTGCATGCAAAGTTGGAAATGAAAATCTATGCGATACACCAAAATCAATGGGGCTATTTCAAAATGGTGGTTATGCTGATTATGTTTTAGTTCCTAATTCAAAATACTTAGCAAAACTTGATGGCGTTGATCCTGATTCTGCAACTTCACTTGCATGTTCTGGACTTACTGCATACACTGCTATCAAAAAAGCAAATCAAAACTCTCCTGAATTTATTGTAATTGTTGGAGCTGGTGGATTGGGACTAATGGGAGTTCAAATTGCTAGTGAGATTACTGATGCAAAAATTATTTGTGTTGATTTAGATGATGCAAAATTAGAAACTGCAAAAGAAATGGGCGCACACTTTACTGTGAACTCTAAAAATCCTGACACGGTTCAAAAAATCATGTCAATATGTAATGATAAAGGTGCAGACAGCGTTGTTGATTTTGTAAATGCCCCTCCTACTGTAAAAACTGGTCTGGCAGTATTAAGAAAAAGAGGAAATCTTGTTCTAGTTGGATTATTTGGTGGTTCTTTGGAGTTGTCTCTTGTAACAATTCCCCTCAAATCAATTACAATTCAAGGTGCATACACTGGAAACTATAACGACATGGTGGAATTACTTGCACTTGCAAGAAAAGGAACAATTAATCCAGTTATATCAAAAAGATATTCTCTTGATGAAGCAAACAATGCATTAGAAGATCTTAAAGCACGTAAAATTCTTGGACGTGCAGTTATCAATCCTTAGATAACTACTGTAATTCTTGTTGAATCAAAAAACTCTGTCATTCTTCTAAGAACCAACCTGATTCAAACAGATTCTTATCTTCTACTTCACCAACTTCTGTTGCAAATCTCCAAATGAATGGGTATTCTGTATTCATTTGTTCTTTAATTTCCAACAAGGATTCTATTTCAGAATTTAAATTCTCATCTGCTGTTTTGTACTCTTTACAAAACTTGCATTTTTCATCAAGTGTGATTGGGGTTGATTCGATTAGTGGATATGTTCTACATGCGAGAGGCCTGTCTTTGTAAATTTTACATGGGAATCCATTATGTGGAGATTTGTTTCCACTTTTTGTATCTAAGAAAGGACAAGTGTTTCCATTCTTTTCAACTCCCATCATTTGGTATGCTAACACTTTAGTTGGAATTGTATCTTTATCATTTGAAATTCCTATTCTGGGTAAAATTTTAACATCTAGATTGTTTTCCTTTGCTAATTTTTCCATTCTTTCTTTTTCCTCTGGTAATATCAAAACCCCAATCTTTCCAAATTTTTTACTTGGATAGTATTCCCTTTCAATACAGCATTGGGAACATTCATCAACACACCTGAATTCCACAACTTCTTTCTGATCTTAACGCATAAAACTCATTATGAAAAATCAAAAACCTATCAGTTATATGCTCATAATGTGAATTATTTTCATGGGTAAGCGCCAAGTAAAAAGTGAAAGTGCACTAAAAGAAATTCGTCTTCCTGAAGAAGGTGAACTCTTTGGTCGAGTTCTCAAGATGCTTGGTGGTGAAAACGTCTTAATCAAATGTACTGATAATGTCACAAGACGAGGTAGAATTCGAGGAAAACTAAAGAGACGAGTTTGGATTAGAGATAATGATATTGTAATTATTGCCCCTTGGGACTTTAATGCAGATGAAAAAGGAGACATTGTTTGGAGATTCACACTTCCTCAAGTTGAATGGCTAAAGGCAAATGAACACATTCCAAAAGATTTCTGATTAATGCCTTAGTTAATATAGTGAATAAATTATTTCAAAACCAAATGGAACAAGGTACCGTAAAATGGTTTAACCGTACTAAGGGCTTTGGGTTTATTGAAAGAGAAGGTGGAGACGATCTATTTGTTCACAAAACAGATGTTGACGGATTCATCAACGAAGGCGATAAAGTCGAGTTTGAAATCGGTGAAGGCAAAAAAGGCCCAGCAGCACAAAAAGTCAAAAAAACAGAGTAGACAATGAATTTTTAATTTAAGATTTCATCTTATGTTTTCTTAACCTAGTCTATCTTTTTATTATTTTTACAATTATTTTTAATCAAAAGTTTGTGGTCCCGCGGGGCGGAGTTGAACCACCGACAACCCGGTTTCTGTATGCCTGATATGCTGTTATTCGGTCAGCCATCTAAAGCCAACAACTACAGCCGGAAGCTCTACCAGGCTGAGCTACCACGGGACAAGAAAAACGAAGTTTCCTGCTATTAAAAAACTATCGTAGAGATTTGATCGACTAACCGATATAAGCATAAATAGTCTCTAACGTGGTTCATTGATCAATGTCTGAACTTAAACTGTCTTATTCTGGTTATGTTTGTGCACCTTATCTTCATAATCATGAATCAATTGAACTCAAAGAGTTATGGACCACATCAAAAAACATTGAAAAATTATATTTTGTCACTGGCACATTTTCGTCTGATAGCAAACCCTACTTTGCAGATTCTACAAATCACTATATTTTAGCTAAATTCAGAGACAGCGAAAAAATCACAAACGATCTTGTTAAACACAATCAAGAAAAAACATCATTTGTCTTTAATGTAAAAGATGATCTATTTCATCACGAGGTTCAAGGTAATGTGAATTTTGTATCTGTATACTATATGGAATATGGTGAAGATGAAGATATATCTGAAATTGCTCAATTATTAGTAAAAAAAGATCAAATTGGTACTGCCGGAATAGGTAACATGGAAACTTTTTGCTCAAATCCTTCTAAATTCACATTTCCATACTCTGAAAGCATTGTTGTAATTGAAGTTGCAAGTGAAAAGAGCCATCAAAGTGTCAAAAAATACTGTGATCAAACAAGACGTGATGCAAACAGAAAGGGACTAACATTAACCAATTTGATGAGTCTTTCAATTTTAGAACAACTAAAGTAGAAAAGTTAAATATTCGACCAAAAACTGTTTTTGCATGAGCAAACCTTCTGATCTTGGTTCATTAAAAATCGGTTCTTACATTCTATTGCCACATTCAGATCAACCAAGTGGCGAACCATGTAGAATTGTAGAATATGATACATCAAAACCAGGAAAACACGGTGCAGCAAAAGCAAGAATTGTTGCTGAGGGAATTTTTGATGGTCAAAAAAGACCTCATGTAGGACCTGTCAGTATGCAAATTCATGTACCTATGATCAACAAAAAGGTAGGACAAATTATCTCCATGACCGGTGACACTGTTCAGTTGATGGATTCTGAAACTTTTGAAACAATTGATGTTACATTAATTGATGATGAGGTTCAAGGAAAATTAGAAAACGGACAAAATGTAGAATACTGGGTTGTCATGGATAAAACTAAAATCATGCGCATTAAGACATAGTGCGGATGCTGATGATTATCGGAAAAGCCGTCTGATTTATGATGACGATTATGAGTGTTGAAGCGTCCTTTGAATAAACTTTAACAATTGTTGGATTGTTTTTTTAATAAAATGAAACTTGCTTCTCTCTTTTCAGGTGGAAAAGACAGTACTTATGCTACCTATCTAGCAAAAAAACGTGGGCATGAAATTAAATGTCTTCTTAGTATCTTTACAAAATCTGATGAAAGCCACTTACTTCACCATCCAAACATACAATGGACAAAACTACAAGCAGAATCGATGCAAATTCCACAAATTACCATTGACTCTCGTTCTGATGATACAAAAAATGAACTTTCTATATTAGAAAATTTACTAAAAACTGCAAAAGATGATTATGGCATTGAAGGATTAGTCCATGGTGGTATCAAAAGTAATTTCCAAAAAGACAAATTTGAACAAGTTTGCTCAAAGTATGGGTTAACTGTAGTTGCACCTTTGTGGGATTTAGAACCTGAACAATACATGAATGATTTACTACAAGCAAATTTTATTTTTATTATGATTACTGTGTCTTCTGATGGATTAGATGATTCTTGGTTAGGAAAAACAATTGGGGATTTCGAAATTAAAACTCTGAAAAAATTTTCTGATAAATTTGGATTTAATCTAAATTTTGAAGGTGGTGAAGCTGAAACATTTGTTATTGACTGTCCTTTGTTTTCCAACTCGATCAAGATTAATCAAAGTGAAAAAAAATGGGATGGTTATAGAGGAAGGTTTGAAATAGTGGATGCAGAATTGAATTACAATGCTTGATGGACTTAAGAGTAGTTTGGGTGATGCAATCAAAAAGATTGTAAAATCATCGGGAATAGATGAGGAACTAATCAAGGAACTATCAAAGGACGTTCAGAGAGCATTATTACAATCTGATGTTAATGTGAGATTGGTACTTGAAATCACTAAACACCTAGAAGAGCGTGCACTCAATGAAACTCCTCCTCCTGGCCTATCTAGGAAGAATCATATCGTAAAAATCCTATATGATGAACTTTCAAATCTGCTTGGAAATGAATCTGAGTTTGATTTTAAACCTGGAAAACAAAATAAAATTATCCTACTTGGAATTCAAGGAAGTGGTAAAACCACAGTTGCATCCAAACTTGCTAAATTTCTAACTGGACAAGGATACAAAGTTGGGGTTGTTGGTGCAGATACCTACAGACCTGGTGCATTGGTGCAACTCAAGACAATGTGTGAAAAATCTAATGTTGAAGTATATGGTGAAGAAAACAACAAAGACTCCCCTAATATTGTAAAAAACGGTTTAAAATATTTTGAAGACCAATCCTTAGATGTCATCTTAATTGATACTGCTGGACGTCACAAAGAAGAACAAGACTTACTTGAAGAGATGGATAGAATCAACAAAGTTGCCGATCCTGATTTGGCATTACTTGTAATTGATGGAACAATTGGACAACAATGCTTCAATCAAGCTGAAGCATTTCATAAAACGATTCCTGTAGGCGGTGTAATAATTACAAAATTAGATAGTTCTGCAAAGGGAGGTGGTGCATTAGCTGCATCTGCTGCAACTGGTGCACAAATTATGTACATTGGTACTGGTGAACGAATTGATGATCTAGAAAAATTCTCTCCAACAAGATTTGTTGGACGTCTATTGGGAATGGGTGACGTTCAAGCTGTATTGGATTTGGCAAAACGTTTGGAAAGTGAAAATGATGATGACCGAATGAAAAGAATTTCTAGTGGAAAAATGAACATGGAAGATTTTCTTTCTCAGTTAGAAGAGGTAACTAAAATGGGTTCATTGCAAGGAATTCTTGAAAGTATGCCTGGTCTTTCTGGAATGGTAAAAGATGATCAAGTAAATCAAATGGAGGACAGAGTTACAAAATGGAGATACATTATCCAAAGTATGACCACTCAAGAAAAGGCAGATCCTGAAGGTCTATTGAACTCTTCTAGAATCAAAAGAATTGCACGTGGTTCAGGTTGGCCTGAGGGTGAAGTTAAAGAATTGATGAAAAATTACAAAAATTCTAAGAGTATGATGAAGGCATCAAAGGGTAGACAAATGCAAGGTACTCTTAGAAGAATGGGATTAGGTTAGTATCCCAAATAAACTCCCATCTAAAATGACTACTTATCAAAAAATTATTCCCATTGCAAATCAAATATTAAAAAAATATGATTTATGTGACCATTGTCTGGGGCGATTATTTTCTAAACAACTTCATCTTTCATCAAATAAACTTCTTGGAAAAAAATTAAAGAAAAATTCAAAATCTACTCAAAGATGCTATATCTGTAAAAATCTGTTTGAGAATTTGAATTATTTTTTAAATATGATGCTTGATACTGTTTCCCCTTATTCCTATTCCTCATTTAGTGTTGGCGCAATAATAAAACCATCAATAATTGACAGAGATGATGCAATTCGCTCTAAATACAAACTCAAGGGAATTGATGGAATAAAGACTGACATCACAAAGGAATTAGTAAAACTATTTTCTAAAAAAACAAAGAAAACATTTGATTATTTAGATCCTGAAATTGTTTTTACTGTAAATCTAAAAAACGAATCTTGTGATATCAGATCTAAGTCATTGACTCTTTCTGGTAGATATGTCAAATCTATACGAGGATTTTCACAAAAACAAAAGTCTTGTTCAAACTGTTCTGGTAAGGGATGCAGAATCTGTGATTTTCATGGAATTACCGAATATGATAGTGTTGAAGGAGAAATATCTCAATTTCTTTTTAAAAAGTTAGGTGGAACAACTGCTAAATTTACTTGGATTGGGAGTGAGGATAAATCAAGCTTGATTCTAGGCACGGGAAGACCATTTTTTGTTAAAATTCAAAATCCTCATAAAAGAAAATTGAGAACATCTGCAAATTTAGAACATGTTAAAGTTCGTAATTTCAAAATTGTTTTAAATTCCCCAAAAAAACCGTTGAAATTCAATTCCTTAGTTGAGGCAAAAATTTCTACATCTTCAAAAATTGATTCAAAACTTTTGCGTAAACTAAAAAATCTCCTCAAAAATCCTGTTGTTGTTTATGAAAAATCTGGAAAACGATCTGAAAAAAGAATACTTTCAATAAAATCTAAAAAGTATGATGATAATTCCTTTACATTATTTTTCAAATTTGAAGGTGGGTTGCCTGTAAAACGTTTTGTTACTGGTGATGATGTTTCTCCTGGAATGAGTCAAACTCTCGGTATGTCGTGCAAGTGTCTTGAATTTGATTTTCATAACGTTGAAGTAAAATGATAACAATTAACTAGCTCTGAATATTTTAAAAATCATGCCAATAAGAAAAAAAGGTAAACATCAAAGACATGCTGATCAAAGAGCAGAAACACGAAGAAAAAAGAAGGCAAAATCTGGAAAACCTAGATCCTAATCAAATCAACCTTTTTACATTGAAAATTGTCGAGGGATGATATTGGATCCGCTAGTACGTTTCAAAGATGCGCACTCTAAAGGAATAATTCCTGATAATGTGTATGACCTTACAGTCAAACGTTTTCCAATTACTGTTGCAGGAATTAATAGAATTGAGAAAGCCTCTGGAATACGATATCCTGTTGCCTATGTGGAACCTTCACTTGTAATATCTGCCCCCCATCCTAACTCTTATGAATATGGAATCTTGTTTGCAAGAACCATTCCTGTAGTATTTGAAGATAAATTTCAGGTTGTAATTCAAATTTCCACACCTTTAGTTGCTTATGGTCTTAAAGGCACAATACATGCAATTTTAGCACATGAATTTTTACATTTTTTAGAACTAATCCGAAAAATTTCAAAAATGGAAATACTCTCTGATGAAATCTCTGGAAATTTATTTGAAAATGTATACAGTGATGAAACTAGATTGTTTGAACCTAGAGTTGTATTCAAAGATCGTACATTGTTAAATCACATCACAAAAAAATTTCCCGCTGGATTCCGTGATTATAAACTTGAAGATAAGGTTACAAAATTTTGGATTGACAAAAATCTTCCTAAAACAAATATTTCTTTAGATTCTAACACTGTAAAATTACCTGCTGATGCTCTTTCAAAAATTAAACTTGACCCTTCATTTGTTTCTAAAATTGAACAGTTAGAGGAGAAGAGTTCTAAAATTCGTAAAAAGAAATTATACTAATTTGGAAATACTTTATTGATTAAATTCAGTTAACCCACATTTTCCACATGTGTGTCTATCTTTGTGTTCAGACATGAAAACACCTTTGCCACATCTTGAACAGATTTTTTTAATTCTTGAAACTTTGTCGCCATCTACTTTGTAATATGCATAAACATTTGGGCTAGAACCTTTTTTACCGGCCATTATTCAGATTTCCCCTCTTCTTTAGATTCTTCAACTGGTGCCTCTTCTGCCGGAGCTTCTGCTGCTTTTTCTTCTGCCGGAGCTTCTGCTGCTTTTTCTTCTGCCGGAGCTTCTGCTGCTTCAGCCTCTGCAAGTTTTGCTTTTGATTTTTCTAATCTTGAGAAAATTGTTGGATTGACGTGTTTTTTTGCTAATCCTTCATCTTCATAAACAAAGAAAGTCCCTGTTACAATTGGTTTTCCAACATGAGTTTGTAATCTCATTGGAATTACTACTTTGCCATCAAGTTTGAATTCTTTAGTAACCATGTCTACTGCTTCGAGTTTTTTGAGTTTTCCTGCCAATCCTGCAAAATTACATGTAAGCTCTCTTCTGGATAGGAAGGTATTATCTACGTCTGTAATAGTCTCAATTAGGGACATGTATCCAAAATCCTTTAGACATTTCATATAAACCTTGATTGAAATAGATAAGAAATTTAAGAAAATCTAGGTAAATTCAACTATGGAACGCTATATGCTGCATTTGAAAAATACTAGATATGGGCCTGAGAATTCACGTGAGGTTGTTTACAAGGCAAGAGATCTTGCATCTGACATGAATGCCTCAATCAGAGTTGCTAGAATTGCCCAAAAATTTGTTGAACTCGATGTCTCAGTTGAAAAAAACGATCTTGATAAATTAATTGAAAAACTATCTCCTATTGGTCCTATTGATAATATCCGCCATGTCTTTGAAGAAGAAATAGACAAAGAAAAAGGAATTACTGATGGAATATTTTATTTTAACAATGAAAGATTCTGGGAAAGCCATGAAGCATTTGAGGGTGTTTGGAAAAAATGTTTTGGACGAGAAAAAGAAGTTGTCCAAGGAATTATCCTAATGGCTGTTGCTTTTGCACATGCTCAAAAAGATGAACTAAGTATTGGAATTGGAATGCTTCGAAGAGTCTTAGAAAAATTAGGAACTTCCCCTTCCATGTACCACTCTATTGATGTAGATATGATTAGAACTAAAGCAGTAGAAATGCAACAAGAAAATAAGTTAACTACGTTTGAGATTTGATTAATTCTAGAGACTTTGTAACTACGTCTGCTCCCTGAAGTAGTCCAATACTTCCTTTCTTTGCTTGGGCTTCAGTCATTCTTGTTGTTCCATCTTTTTTGATAAAATCCCCTGAAACTAATACTGGAACTGGGTCATCACTATGTCCTTTGTTAATACATGGAGTTGAATGATCTGCAGAAATCACGATTGCTACTTTGTTAGTATCAATGTTTTCAACAAGTGTTTTGAAGAATCTCTGATCAATCTCTTCTATGTTCTTCATTTTACCTATGGCATCACCATCATGTCCAAACTCATCAGGACCTTTTAGATGAACATAGATTGAGTTTTGAGTCTCCATTGCTTTTGCTGCAACTCTTGCTTTTTCTTCATAATCAGTTAATCCTCCAGCTTCAAAGGCTTTCATCTTTAGTACTTCTGAAATTCCTAACTCTACTGGCATATCTACAATGCATGAAAAATTCATGCCATACTTTTCATTGATTGGTATGACATCTGGATATTTGTTTCCTGCATCTCTAAGTAAAATACAACTAAGTTTCTTTTTTCCTTGTTCTTCACGGTTTTTGTTAATCTGACTTTCTTTACAAATATTGATTGTTTGCTCTGAAAATTCATTTACTGTATTTGCAGTAGATTTCGCATCTTCAACATCTTCTAAAGGCAAACATTTTTCAATTTTCAAAAAGTCTCCAACAGCTTTTGCTACTCCCATACCTCCAATGTTACTATATGCCGGATCAGTGTTTGTGATTTTTGATGATAATTTTTTTGAACCGTTTCTAATTCTAACAGTTACTCTGTGGCCAATTGTTGGTGATACTACAACAGATGTATCTGGATTTGAGAACTTTACCTTTTCTTCAATTTCTTTTGCAATTCCATCTGCGTCTTCTTTTTCAATATGTCGTCCTGCTCTTCTATCAATAATGACCTCTTGATCATCTAATGTAGAATAATTCCCTCTTAACGCAAGATCCCCATCTTTGAAATCAATACCGATTCCTATTGCTTCAATTACTCCTCTTCCTGCATAATCTTCATGTTTGAATTTGTATCCTAACATGTTGAAAACTGCAATATCTGATTCAGGAGCAATACCTTTTCCTACAGAAATCACTTCTCCGATTGCACCATTGCTGGCAATTTTATCTAAAATTGGGGTATTTGCAGCCTCTAATGGTGTTTTTCCATCTAAATCTGGATGTGGAAGGTCTCCTACACCATCTAAAAGAACGTAAATCATATGAACATCAGAATTATCCATGATCTTCCCCTGATTAATCCAGACCTGATGCTCTCCTTTAAAGCTTGCAACAAATTTTGCGATCAGAATGACAATGGAATTTCTATTTTTCTATTTTTTCATTTCTAAACAGAAATATTTTTTGATGAAATTCGTATTTTCTTATTTTTCCAAATTTTTTCCAAAAATATTTTTCAAATTGGTATTTCATTGGATCTTAGTAAACGTTTTAACAGACATTTACTGCCAATTACAATTATGGGAGATATGCGCAAAGATTATGTTTCTGAGCGTTTCATGATTGTCTCAAAAAAAGAAGATAAAGTTAAAGATTCAAAAAAATCTCCTTTTGCTCCTGGTAATGAATCTATGACAAACCCTTCTGTTTTGTCTCTTGTTGCAAAAGATGGAATGCTACAAAGATTACAAGACAGCGATGATGAATTTGTTGAAGGATGGTCGATTCGAGTTTTTGAAAGTAAAAATCCGATTGTATCTGTTGATACTGAAAACTCTTACAGTGATAGACCGTTTTACAGTGAACCTGCATATGGATATCATTACATTGTTGTTGCTTCTCCAAATCAAAAGGATACTTTTGCAACAATTGACACTGAACAATGGTCAAACGTTTTGGTAGTTGTTCAAGACCGACTAAGATGGCTTTATACTCAAAAAGGAGTTACATACGTTTCAATTTATGCTGATCAGGGAGAACTTTCTGGCAGTACTAATTCACATCCTCATCTTAACATTTTGACATTTTCTACAATCCCTCCAATTATTGAGGAGGAAGCAGAGGCATCTCACAAAATTCTAAATGAAAAGGGTGTTTGTCCTATGTGTCAGACCGTTAATGAGGAAATTAGTGGTCCTAGGCAGGTTCTTCAAACTGAAGGTTTTATCGCATATTGCCCTTGGTCTCCATCGTACCCCTATGAATTTTGGATTGCGCCAAAGAAGCACACCACAAGTTTCTCTAAAATCACTCAAAAAGAAATTAATGATTTATCTCTAATTCTAAGAGCAACACTTGGAGGTCTCTCCCAAACTATCAAAAATGTATCTTACAATCTAGTCTTTCACCTTTCTCCTGAGAAAAAAAATAGTAGACAGATTCATTGGCATATTGAAATTTACCCAATAACAAAACCATGGTCTGGCTTAGAGCGTGGGTATGGAATTTTCTTAAATGATATTTCTCCTGAGGAAGCTGCAGAAAAATTAGGCGCTGCCTGTAGAAAAGAACTCGCCAATCTAGTCGGAATTGTATAATCTGAATAGTTTATTATTTAACTAAATCTTTGATGAATCATGCAACTTGAATACTGGTTAGGACTAGGTAGTATTGCATTTTTTGTACTGTTTGTTCTAGTGGTTAGTTCGCTTTACTTTTTCATGTTTGATGACCCTAACACTTCTGATCTTCCAATTGATCCTGATAATTTTGCAAATCCAAAACTACTCCAGTTCATTTCCATCACTATTGCCCCTGGGGGAATTTTAGCTGCAGTTACATTCATTTTGTCAAAATATTATGGTTCCAAAAAAATTGGCACCATGCTTATCGTGGATGGACTTATCTTATTTGCAGGAATGGCATTTTGTCAAACCCTTATTGATAAAATTGCAGAACCATACATCACAGATACTGTTTTGATTATGCCTCCGTTGTTTATGGTATTGTCTGCACCTGTCATCTATTTTGGAATACGTTTGATGAAAGTCAGAAAACCTCGTCCAAAAAAAGAATATTTCTAAATGTGATCAAATCTTAACTCATTTGCAACTTGTTTGAAGCCTAATTTTTCATAAAATGGCTTTACATCCTCAGTGCAATCCAAAATTGTCTTGTAGCAGCCTTGATTTTTAGCAATGTCTAGAAGATATTTCATGATTTTCTCTCCAATTTTTTGTCCCTGGAAATTTTTATCCACCACTACGTCCTCAATATGCCCCACCAATCCGCCGTCATGGATGAATTTTTGTTCAATTAACAACGTAGTTGAACCAACTATCTTTCCATCCACTTCTGCTATTGCTATCACATAATCTGGATTTGAATCAATTTTTTTAAAAATCTCTTCTGCTTTGTTTTTGTCAATATCGCTTGTTTTTCTTAATGAATCTAATGTCGTAAGAAATCCATTTTGCAAATCATCTGTTCTTAGTTTTCTAATCGTCGGTTCACTCATTTTTTACCTCTTTTTAGATTTTTTTGCAAATTCTGTGTTTGCTTGTTTGTATGATTCATTGTTTCCAATATCCCTAAAGCCTTTTTTTGTAATAAAACTATTAACCAATTTTTTGTTCTTCATAGCTTTTCTGATTACACCATCCATTCCATATGGCTTGTTTTTTGGAATGTATTTCAAAATTCCTGGCTCCATTACATAACATCCAATGTTGATATTTGCTTTAATTTCTGGTTTCTCATCCCAACTTGTTACTTTGCCTGTCTTTGAAGTATTGATTACTCCATATTCCAAATTAGTTTTGTATTCGTATAGACTCATTGTTGTAAATGCTTTCTTTGCTTTGTGTTGCTTTATCATGTTTCTAAGACTAAAATCAAAAATGGAATCGCCATACACACAAACAAAAGTATCATCGATAAACTCTTCAGCAGTTTTAAGTTGGCCTGCAGTAGCTAGTGGTTTTTTTGAAACCGCATATTCTATATTGACTCCAAATTTCTTTCCATCTTTAAAATAATCTTGAATCTTTTCTTTACGATAACTTACACACAACACTATTGATTTTACACCATTTTTTTTATTCCAGTTTATCAAATGCTCTAGAATTGGTTTTTTGCCTAACGGCAACATGGGCTTTGGAGTTTTGAGTGTTAGTGGACGTAATCTTGTACCTAAACCCCCTGCTAAAATTACTGCCTTCACAAGTATCATTTTGCAAGTGAGTATTTATGTTCAAGGATAATTTTATTCTAAAATACTATCCTTTGATTTTTGATATTTTTTTCAAAACATTTTCTGGTGTTTTTCCAAAAACAATAATCATTGGCTCTTTTCCCAAATCACCTTTATGATAAATCACATCTGGAATTTTTTTAGAATTTGTAATTGCAGAATTTATTCCCCACCTAATTGTAGAGCCTTGAATTTTCACATTTTTAGGTTCTTTACTACGATCGTAACTACTAATTGTTAATTTTGATTTTTTAATTTTTGATAGTGTTGTACTTTGATATTTCAGATTAATTGCAGAACAAATCTCTGGATACTTTTTATTCATAGATAGTAGTGCAGTTGCAACATGTTTTGATCCTCCAAATTTTAAATCTCCTGCAACTAGAACTTTTTTCTCCGCTTTGACAATTCTCCCCGAAATACCTAAAACATCTTTAATTGATTTTGGTTTTTGTTTTGAGAAAACAAAGTTTGTTTGACATTCTGGAATATTTTTGTAAATTCCTTTCATGTTTGTAAATTTGATTATTGCTGATTCTAGTTCTTCTTTAATTCCTTTTTTGGTTTCAACATTGGTTATTACAATCCCTTTTCCAATTTTTTTTGCATTTTTTATTGAATTCTGTGTGAATTTCTTTGCAAAATATAATGATTCTTTGATTGTTTTCTTTTTTGCAAGCGAATACGCTATTGCAGCTGAGTGATTACATCCACTACCGTGATTTATTTTTGGAATTTTTTCCCCTGAAATGGTATATTTTGTATTTTTTTCTAAAACAAAATCTAATACTTTATCTTTTTTTTCTTCAAACCCTGTAATTGCAACATTTTTTGCCCCCATATCTTGAATTGTCTTCGCTACTTTTTCAGGTGTGTTTTTTGTTGAAAATTTCATTTTTGTTAGAAATTCTGCTTCTGATTTGTTTGGTGTAATTATTGTGGCAAGAGGAATAATGTATTTTTGAAAATCACTCTTTGCATTGTTTTCTATTAGACTTCCCCCTGTTGTTGATTTTATTACTGGGTCAACTACAATTGGAATTTTTAACTTCTTTAATTGTTTGTATATCACTTTGATGATTTTTGAATTATATACCATACCGATTTTAATTCCGTCAATTTTAAAATCAGAAAACAATGACTCTAATTGTTTTTTTAACATGTTTGGTGACACTGGTTCAGTAATTCCAAATTTTGAAGTATTTTGACTAGTAATTGCAGTTATTGCAGTTAATGTGTGTGCTCCTAATTCTGAAAATACTTTGATGTCACTCTGAATTCCTGCTCCTGATGATGGATCAGAACCTCCAATGGAAAGTATATTCACAATATTTTCTTATTTTCTATACTAATCTATTTTTCTTTTTAATTTATTGAATATGCAATTTTATGATATTTGTTTTATAGTTTGAAGTTTATTTTCTACTATTGACTGAGATTCCAATGATTAATGATTCTCCTCCTGAAGAGTTACGTTGTACTGCATGTTTATTGCCAATGCAATACCAAACAAAAAAAGATGATAAATTCTTGTGGCAATGTTTCAAATGTGGTAAACAATATCTTGTACCTGGAAACACTGATGATTCTGTAGAAGAAAGTTGGAGTCCTCCTAGATAAAATGTCTGAAATTGATTCACTACAATCTGAAAATCAAAAACTACGTGAGTGTGTGTCGTTGATTAATGCTGAACTGGAATTGTCTCAAAGAATCTCTGAGATAAAACAAAATCTTGCAAATTCCCCTGATTCTGAGCGTATTATCCGGCCGATTTTAGACAGAATTTTTAAAATTCAATCTGAAAAATTATCTCTACAAAAAGAACTGAATTTAAACTAAGATTATGCTGATGACTGAGTCACACAATCAAATGAACAAAATTCATCTTTCATACTGTAAAACTCTCTTCCACAATGTCTGCATTCTCTTATAGTTCTCATGAGATCTTATACCGTACATTTCATTTAAAGCCGATCTATTTTCTTAATATAGTGTTAATAAAATCTCAAGCGATCAATAAATTTCTGTAATTTCGTGATTGTTTAAATCAGGCAAAAGCCTAGAATATTTTATGACCACTCAAATGACTGCTGCACGACGCGGTATTGCAACTGATGAGATGAAGCAAGTTGCAAAAGATGAGGATGTTACTCTTGATTGGCTAATCCCAAAAATTGCAAAGGGCTCTATTATTATTCCAAGTAACAATTGCAGACCTCAAAAAATTCATAATGTTGGAATTGGTAAAGGTTTGAAAACTAAAGTCAATGTAAACATTGGAACTTCCACGTTAAATGTAAATCTTGAAGAAGAGATTGAAAAAGCAAAGGTTGCGGTAAAATATCATGCAGACACTATGATGGATCTTAGTGACGGTGGCGATGTAAAACATATTAGAAAAACCCTGTTAGAAACTGCTCCAATAACTTTTGGTACTGTTCCAATCTATGAAGCATACAATTATGGTGTTGAAGTTCACAAAAATCCCTTGAATCTTACTGAAGACGATTATCTCAACGCATTTGAAAATAATGCAAAAGATGGTGTTGACTATACCACTATCCATTGTGGAATTACAAAAGATATTGCAAAAAGAATCCTTAAAGTTCAAAGATATGGTGGAGTTGTTAGCAAAGGTGGTACCATTACTGCTGCATGGATGCTAAAACATGACAAAGAAAACCCATACCTGACTCACTATGACTATCTTGTGGAGATGGCCAAAAAATATGATGTTACTTTTAGCCTTGGAGATGCTCTTAGACCCGGTTCAATTTTAGACTCTCATGATGAACTACAAGTTCAAGAAATGATTAACATTTCGCAGTTAACTAAACGTGCACATGAACAAGATGTCCAAGTAATGGTTGAAGGACCTGGACATGTTCCGCTAAATGAAGTTGCAGCAAATGTTAGACTTGCCAAATCTTTGATTGGTGATGTTCCATATTATGTTCTAGGTCCATTAGTAACTGATGTTGCATCTGGCCATGATCATATTGCAAGTGCAATTGGTGCAGCTGTTTCTGCAAGTGAGGGTGTTGATCTTCTATGTTATCTTACTCCTTCAGAACATCTTGCATTACCTAATGCTGATGAAGTAAAGGCTGGATTAATTGCATATCGAATTGCAGCACATGCTGGTGATCTTGTAAAAATTCGTGATAAAGCGATCAAATGGGATATGGAGATGACTGAAGCTCGTCGTACATTGGACTGGGAAAAACAATTGGCTTTGTCTATTGATCCTGAAGAAGCCGCAAAAATTCACAGCAGAACCGGACAACATCCGGGTAATAATGTACCCTGTACTATGTGTGGCGGTGCATGTGTTTACATGATGTTGCCTCAACAAAAAAAATACGAGAAAGAAAACGAAAATCTACAACAAATTGAATAATACTTTTTCAAGACTAGGAACTGTTTCATAATCTTTTAACTCGTCTATTTTAATCCATTTAAAATCAGAATTTTCCCAATTGAGTTTGATGGTTGGATTTTTTGCTTCAAACAAAAATGGAAAAATTTCCCATTCATGATTTTGATATTGTGGCGAATTAACTCTCATCTCTTCAGCAGATTTTAGTAAAGTAATTTTATCTTCTGTGATTCCCACTTCTTCAAAAATTTCAATTTTTGCTCTCTTGAGTGGCTCTTCATTTTTTTCTATAATTCCGCTTACCCCTGCCCATAAGCCTTTCATGGTTTTAACTTCGTCACTTCGCTTTAGAATTAGTAATTTATCATTATCTTTGATAAAAGAAGTAACTATCTTTGTTGAGCGCATTTCCGTTATTTTTCAACGGCTTTGACCATCTTTGTTAGTTTCTTATAAGAATCATTGATGTCTGTATGTTTTGCCAATCTATCTTGGCAATCTTTGATATAGTTTACAACTTCTTCTGTTTTAGATTCTTGAACAGCAGTTAGTAGTCTTCCAATGTCTTTCCATAATTCTTCTGCAACTCTACGGATTTCTGGATTTGCAATTATGGTCTCAATTAATTCAGGTGATTCAGTCATAATACTTTCTGCTAATGTTTTTTGAACTCTGAAAGTTGTGCCTGACATTTTTTCTGTAAGTAGCATTTTTTCATCCTTTGAAACAATGTTTGCAAAAACTAAATTCATCAAATGTGTTAATCCTAAAATAACTGCAATCTTTTTGTCATGTTCTACTGCATCAATCGTGACAAAGTTAGCTCCCTCAAACAATGATTTTGTTACAGTTAATTCTTTTTTTGCATCTTTAATTGGAACTGAAATTATATTTTGACCTTTTATTGTTTTCACACCTGGTCCAAACATTGGATGAATACAAATCGGATTAATTTTTGCAGGCATTTTTGATAGTGATGAAACAACTTTGGATTTCTCAGATGAAATTTCAATTAGATATGTCCCTCTTTTCATCTCTTTCGCAATTAATCTGATGATTTCTGGTGTTCTTCTTGTAGGTGTACAGAGTACCACGTAATCCGCCTTGAGAATTGCTCCTACTAGAGAATCTGATTGTATGATTCCCTTGCCTGGAATTTTATTTTCTGAATCAAACCCTGTTACTTCAAATCCTTTATCTGCAAAATATTTGGCAAACCATTGCCCCATTTGTCCTCCTGCTCCAATTACTGTAACTTTCTTCATTGATTTTCACTCATGATATCCTTTAGTATATTCATTCCTTCAATTAGTGTCTTCTCGTCTTGACATGCAGAAATTCTAATGAAATTTTTGTAATCGCCAAATCCTTCCCCTGGTGCTACTGCTAATCCTTTCTCAAGTGTACTGTTTGCAAATTGCACTCCGTCAAATCCTTCTTTATTGACCCTTGCAAAAATGTACATTGCCCCATCTGGAATAACAATATCCAAATTCATTTCATTTGCTTTTTGAATCAACACATCTAGTCTATCCTGGACTGTCTTATTATTGTTAGACGTATCTGCATCTAATGCCTTCATGGCAATGTATTGAATTGGTTCTGATACATTAGTTAGACATAAAGCTTCTAGTTTTGCCATTTTTTCAATTATTTTTGGATCTGCAATTGCATATCCGATTCTAAACCCTGTCATAGCATGAGATTTTGAAAATGATTGTGTTACAATACTTTTTTCATACTTGTAACTCAGAATACTTTTCCAATTTGACTTTACATATTCTGAATAAATTTCATCACTTAAGACATAGAGATTGTTTTTCTTTGCAATTTCAATAATCTGATCTTGTAATTTCTCTGGAAGAATTTTCCCTGTTGGATTGTTTGGATAATTCAAAACAATAATTTTTGTATTTGTATTAATTGTATTTTGTATTTGTTCAATGGGAGGCTCCCATTTGTTTTCAAATGATGTGTTTATTGTTCTAACTTTGATTCCTGCATTTAGTGCACAGTCTTTGTAGGCAGGCCATGCAGGCTCAATTACAATCATTTCATCTCCTGGATTTAGAAGTGTAGTAATTGCTGTAAATATTGAGAATCTTGCACCTGGACTTACTATGATATTCTCTTGAGATACATTTGCATTGAATTTTTTACTTGCATGTTTTGCTAATGCCTCTCTAAATGCTGGCATTCCTTTTGCTTGTCCGTACTTTAGAAATCCCTTGTCAAATACTTCATCTAATGCATCTTTGACAATTGTTGGTGGCAAAAAGTCTGGTTCTCCTACTTCCATATGGATAATATTTTTCCCTTGCTGTTCCAATTCTTTTGCTTTAAGAAATATTGAGAGATGTGTTTGTTTGTTTGAGGATTGAACTTTGATTGATTCATTTAATAGAAAATTCAAAAATTTTGTAGCAATTTTTTCATCCAATCCGACATCTTGACACAGTGAAATTACTTTTCCACGTAGATTGTCTTCTCGTGTCTCATCAGTTACTCCTTTACCTATATTTTTCTTTACTTCTCCAATTTCTTTTGCAATGTCTGTTCTTGTTTTGAGTAACTTTATCATCTGAAGTGTTACTTCGTCCATTTTGTTACGAAGGTCGTTGATATCTGACATTTTCTTACAAAACAGGCTTGATTTGACCTGAAATTAGGGCATGATCTGCAATTGTCAATGCTACAAGTGAATCTACCACTGGTGGAGCTCTTGGAACAACACACGGGTCGTGTCTCCCTTTTACTTGTAATGTGGTCTCTTTTTTGGTCTTAATGTCAACTGTAGTTTGTTTTTGTGAAATTGATGATGCTGGTTTGAATGCTATTCTCATAGTAATGGGCATGCCATTGGAAATTCCTCCTAAAATTCCTCCTGAATTGTTTGTCTTTGTTATGATTTTGCCTCTTTTTACAGTATACAAGTCATTATTTTCAGAACCATAACGTTCTGAACCTCTGAATCCTGACCCAAATTCCACTCCTTTTACTGATGGAATAGAAAACATTGCTTTGCTCAAGTCTGATTCTAGTGAACTAAAAATTGGTTCTCCTAAACCAACTGGAACATTTGTTGTAACTGATTCGATTATTCCTCCTAATGAATCTCCTTTTTTTCTTGCATCTAAGATATTTGACCTCATCATCTTTGCTGTTTTAGTTTCAGGACACCTTACTTCATTTTTATAAATTGAATTAATCATTTTATCATTGAATTCTCTTTCCATCTTTATTTTTCCAATTTGTGATGTAAACGAATTTGTTTCTATTCCTAATGTTACTTTGAGAAGTTTTCTTGCAATTGCTCCCCCCATCACATGTGTTGCAGTTAATCTTCCTGAAAATCTTCCCCCTCCTCTATGATCATTGTATTGATTGTATTTCATCATGGCTGGATAGTCAGAATGTCCTGGTCTAAGTTTTGTCTTCAAATTCTCATAATCTTTTGATTTTTGATCACTGTTCCAAATTATCATTGTTATTGGTGCACCCGTTGTATGTCCTCTGAAAACCCCTGAGATGATTTCTACAATATCTCCTTCTTTTCTTTGTGTTGAAATTAAATTCTGACCTGGTTTTCTTTGGTCTAACATTTTTTGAATATCTTTTTCATCAATTTCTAATCCTGCTGGACATCCATCCAAAACTGCACCAATAGATTTTCCATGACTTTCACCAAAACTTGTCAACACAAGACGCTGACCAATAGAACTTCCCGGCAACACACTATCAAAGCTAAATGATGCTTATAATTCCTCATTCTGATTTTTTCAATTTTTCATGTATCTCTGGATTATTTTTTTTAATATAATTTAGGTATAATTACAATTTATACAATATTGAGTTATTTTATGAAATTATTATAATATATTCTTAAATATAATAATAACATACAGGATATATGGAAAAACGTGCAAATTTTACTGCATAATTTGCGCGGCCTTGCGAAAAAGACATGTTATCTACGCAAAAGCGTTGAGGGTGTGGAGAATGCTTTTCACCCTATACAAGGTCGCGCCTTTTACCCCATTTAGTTGATTTTTTTAAAATTACTCTGTTTGAATTGATGCCCCAATTCTGTTCATCTCTTCAACAAAATTAGGATATGACACTTGAACTGATTTTGGATCTGTAACAACACAATTTCCGATATACATCCCAGCAATACAAAATGCCATGAAAAGTCTATGATCATTTTCTGAATTTAGTTCAGCTCCTACAAGTTCTCCTGATGATTTCAAAATTAAGCCGTCATCTTTTTCTTGAATTTTAACTCCTAATTTTGTTAGTTCTCTTGATGTTATTGCAATCCTATCTGTTTCTTTTAGTCTTGCATGTTTTACATTGACGATTTCAATTGGATTTTCTGAATTTAATGCAAGTATTGATAGTGGTGGTAAAAGATCTGGTGAGTTGCTTAAATCAAATCTGCCTCCCTTTAGTTTTTCAGGAGATTTGATTTTAATTTCATTTTCATCAATATCAACTGTAACTCCTAACTGCTCTAATATGTCAATGAATACTTCGTCTCCTTGTGGTAAATTTCCAATGTTTCCTTTGATTACAGTTTCATCTCCATTTAGTACTGCTGCAGACAAAAGTAATGCAAGACTAGAAAAATCAATTGGAACTGTAAATGATGCTGTCTTGTACACTTGTGGTGAAATGTTGTATCTTTTATATGGAATCAATGTTTGAACACTTACGCCAAACTTTCTCATTGTTGCAATTGTTGCATCAAGATATGGTTTTGATACTAGATTATCTTTAATTGAAATATTAATTCCATTTTCAGTCAATGGTGCACTAATTAACAATGCAGAAATAAATTGACTAGAGAAATTTCCTGGAATTGTTACATCCCCTCCTGAAATTTTTCCTTTGATTTTGATTGGTGGTTTTCCATCAGTTGATTGACATTCTGCCCCTATACTTGATAGTGCATCTAAGAGGGGCTGCATGGGTCTTTTTTGAAGACTATCATCTCCTGTCAAAGTGATTTCTTCTGAAAACAAACCTGCAATTCCTGAGGCTATTCTGATTGTTGTTCCAGAGTTTTCAGTATTGATTTCAGGCACGATTTTGTCAAATTTTATGGGATTTTTCACAACTATTGATGAATTTTCTGTCTCAATCACTGCTCCAAATTTCTTACATGCTTCAATTGTTGCAATGGTGTCTGCTGATAACAATACGTTTTCCACTTTACTGTTGTTTCCTGCAAGTGATGCAAGAAAGATTGCTCTATGGGTATAGCTTTTGTTTGGAGGACAAACTATCTCTCCAGAGATTTTTGATTTTTTAACTTTACACTTCATGAACTTCAGCCTTTTTGTTACTGATTTTTGAAACTATGATCTTACCTTCTAATGTTGAAAATGCTTTTTTGATGTTTGCCTCGTTTTCTTTTTTTGTAATTGCTGCAATTGCTGGACCGTTTCCTGAAACCGATGCTCCCAAAGCTCCTTTTTCAATTAATCCTGTTATGACTTCAGGATTTGAACTAAGAATTGATGCAGTAGCTAATCCATTGATTATCATTGCTTCCCAATAGTTTGATTTCTTTGCTAAATTCCATGCATGATCAAAGACTGACGATAAAACTTTGAGCTTTTTCAAGTTTCCACGTTTTCTGTTTTTTGGAATAAAAATTATTGCAATTAAATTTGACGGGCCTTTCTCATAACTCATTCTTCTTTTCTTTGCATTGTCTGTGACATTAAACCCTCCATAATAACAAGAACATGCATCATCATATGCACCTGTTATGCTCACTTTTGATTCAATTGATGCATCAACACCTGCAAGTAAAATCTGTTGATCAGTAAACTTTGATTTGAAAATTTTTGCGCAACCTAATGCAACTGCTGAAGATATTGCACTAGAACTTTTCAATCCATACCCTGTAGGTATTTCTGATTCTAGTGTAATTGTTATTTTGTTTTGTTCTAGGTCTTTTTTTGAAACAATTTTTTCAACTGTTTTGTTAATTAAACGAGAACTAAGTGTCTTGTTCTCTGATTGAATGACTATTCCTTTTCCTGGTGATGTCTCAACTATGGCTTCAACCTTTAGGTCTATTCCTAATGTTGCTCCCTTTTGGTTTGCAATTGCATTTACTATTGAAACTGCACCATGAACTGTTGCCTTTGCTTTTGCCATCAAAATCCTCCTAACAGTGCTTTTTTCATGGCATTATAAGGTGCTTCCATACCGTGCCAAATCTCAAATGCTCTTACTGCTTGACCCAATAACATCTCATATCCAAAAATAATAATGGCGTTTTTTTCTTTTGCCTTTTTTAGAAAATCTGTGTGCATTGGCATATACACTATATCATAAACTACTGTTTTTTCATCAATTCCTTCAAGTGATATTGGACTGGGTTCTTTTTGCAATCCTATTGATGTTGCATTGACAATGATGTCGTAATTTTTTGCAGATTCTTCAACTTGATCAATAGTTATGGCACTTGCTTCAAGACTAATTTGTTGTGCAAATTCTACTAGACTGTTTGCATTCTCTATTGTTCTGTTTGCAATTGTGATTTTTTTTGCTTTTTCTTTTGCAAAACCTGCTACAATTGCTCTTGCAGCTCCTCCTGCACCTAATAACAATACGTTAGAATTTGCAATATCGATCTCTCTTTTCTTTAATGGTTCTAGAAAACCATCCATATCCGTATTGTATCCTTTTAGTACTCCATCGTTGTTTTCTACTGTATTTACTGCACCAATCAAACTACAGGACTCATCTATTTTGTCCAAATATTTCATCATTTCTACTTTGTGAGGAATTGTAACATTAAACCCATCAATCTTGACTTTCTTTAACCCATCAATCCCCTCTCCTAATTCATCTTTAGGAATTCTATATGCAATGTATGAGCAATCTAGATTCAATTCTCTAAATGCTGCACTATGAATATTAGGAGATAAAGAATGATTGATTGGATCTCCAATTACTGCAAATGTTTTTCCCATAATACCTTCGCGTAATATGATTGATTTAAACTCTCAATTGATACGGTGATTATTTTTTCAAATTTGTGATTTTATTTACTTCATCAACACTAAACTGACCTGGTGCAACGGGTTTTCCTAGTGAGACATATGTGTATGGACTGCCCAAATACAGGCACAAAATCCTTGAAATTCTACCAAAATCCCCCATGGCAAATGAGATTAGATTGTTTTTACCCCTCTTGCTGTACAATTCTAACATTCTTGTTGAATCGTCAGTTGATTTTGCAGTACTCACAATTTTGACAAAGTTTGAGAATTTACTCATTTGACTTATTTTCTTTTTTAATTCTGTTGAACTTGGAGTCTTTTTGAAATCGTGCCACGAAACAAGCAATTTTGTTTTTGTTGATTTTAGGTATTTTGTTAATGATGAATTTCTTTTCAAAGTGTTAAACTCTACATCTAGTAAAAATGGATTATATTCTGCAATTAATTTTATTATTGCAATTCTTTCTTTTTCATTTCCTGGAAATTGACCCCCTTCTGTTTTTGGTCTTAATGTGCATACTGATTTATTCAAATCTTTTTTGATTAGTTCTAATGTTTCTGGGATTTGTTCCATTTTTAGAAAATCAAATCTTATCTCCACAAAATCTGATTTTTTTAAAGCAATCTTTAATGTCTGTTTAACTTTGTTAGGTGTTTTTTCTGCAATGGACACACAAGTTTTGTATTTCATCTTATTTTTCTAAAATATATTCGTCTGAAACTTCCATACCAAAGTGTCTGCCTGTTGCAGGTTTTGAATGAACCATTACTGTGTCTCCTTTCTTGAGATGTGTAACTGATACTAGTTGTCCGTTTGGTTTTACAAAACGAATTGTCTCTGCATCTTGTGCAATAATTCCACCTATCTCTCCTCCTGCCTTGGCCTTGATCATTAACATTGGCCTTCTTTCAATTTTTGATCTTCCTACCGTGGCTCTTCTTGCCTTTCCTTTAGAATTTAGAATTAATACTTCTGAGCCTGTTTCTACCTCTGACAAATAGTTAGTTGTGCCATCTGGGGATAGGGTATAACAGTGTACTGCACCAGCATTTACTCTAAATGGTCTTGGTGATGTAAATGA
The DNA here is from genome assembly GCF_965262695.1 of Candidatus Nitrosopumilus sp. Classification (GTDB taxonomy): domain Archaea; phylum Thermoproteota; class Nitrososphaeria; order Nitrososphaerales; family Nitrosopumilaceae; genus Nitrosopumilus. The sequence goes on from NZ_OZ253550.1 coordinate 215,705, forward strand.
TGAGCCAACTGATTCATTGTGAACTAGAAACAAAAAGTTTGATCTACTTCCAATTAACATTCCTTCTCCTTTATGAAGCATTGATGCAGTATCTACACAAACTCTTTCTCCGTCCCCTACTTCTTTAATATCGATAATTTTTGCAGGTTTCATATCAAAACTTCTGGTTCCCAAGTAAACCATGGCTTCTCTGACTTCGTTAATTGAAGATGTGCTGAAAATTACCCCATCTACTCCTACTTCTAGAATCGAAAACATCTTTCTGACTTCTTCAGGAGTTCTTGCAATTGCAAAAATTTTGGTGTGTATCTTGTGTAGTTTTGCAATGATATTTTCTAATGGGATTATTTTCCAGTCTTTAACTTCTACAATTACAAAATCAAGGCCTTTTTTTGCTATAGTTAGAATGTCTTCAATGTCTGTATTTGATAACACTTGGAATTTCCTTCCAACTTTTTTACCCTTTGGTTTTGTTGCATTTTCTTTTTCAAGAACAACATAATTTGCATTGTTTGATGGATAAACTGTTTGTAACTTTGTCTTTTTCTTACCTAGTTTTTTTGGATCAAGGTATACCATTTTGATACCCTCTTCTTCTAACTGTGGTAATAGTTTGGATAATTGTGCCTGTGAGCCTTTGGGGGATATGATTAATTCTCTACTTTTACTCAATTTTCTTCATTGCTTCCTTTGCTGTACCTTTTCTGAAAATTATTTCAGCTAATGCTTCTACCATTTTCTCAGGTGCTTTATGTGCAAAGATGTTTCTTCCATATGTGACACCTTTTGCTCCTGCAGTTATGGCATCTTCAGTCATTTGAAGAATATCTAAATCTGTTTTTGCTTTTGGTCCACCTGCAATTACAATTGGAACTGGTGTACTCTTTACAACTTTTGAAAATGAATCAATGTCTCCTGTGTATAACGTCTTAACAATATCTGCTCCGCATTCTGCACCAATTCTTGCAACATGTGCAACAATTTCAGGATCGTGTGGATCTTTGATGTTCTCACCTCTTGGATACATCATTGCTAAAAGTGGCATGCCCCATCTGTGACATTGGTCTGCAGTTAATCCTAATTGCTCTAACATTTCAGGTTCTTCTTTTCCACCAATGTTGATATGCAATGATACTCCGTCTGCTCCTAATGCAACTGCTTCTTTTACAGTGCCAGTGAGCATTTTTCGATTAGGTGATAATGATAATGCTGTGCTACTTGAAAAATGAACTAAGACTCCTATTTTAGGTGGTTTTGGTAGTGATTTGATAATTCCTTTGTTAATTATTACACTTGTAAGGCCATGACCTTCACATTTGTAAATTGTTGATGCTGGGTCTTCAAGACCTTCAATAGGACCGTTTGAAATTCCATGATCCATTGGAATACATAACATTCTTCCTTTTCTAAGAATTCGATTAAGTCTAATTTGGCTACCGGATACCATGAGTTGATCTGCTTTTTGTGCCCTACTTAAAAATAACGTGAACCATTAATCTCAGATTCATTAAGATTTGAGCACAAATCCTCAATTGTTTTTTCTATCAAGGATTAAATAGAAATTCCAAAGGATGAAAGACAATTGAGTCAGACAACTGAACAACTGCAAAAAAGTGACATTAAAGATATTCTAGAAAATTCTCTTAATGGTAAAAGGCCTGGACCTGAAGACTGTATGAGATTGTTGGAATCTGATGATGTTCATTTGATGGGACTTGTATCTGGTCATTTGACAAGAAAACAATTTGGAAAAAAAGCATCCTTTGTGAATAATATCATTTTGAATTATACTAATGTCTGTATTACTGATTGTAAGTTTTGTGCATTTTACAGATCCCCTGGTGCTGATGATTCTTACACATTGACTTTAGATCAAATTGAATCACGTGTAAAAACTGCATGGGATATGTTTAAGATCAGGCAAGTTCTGATTCAAGGCGGTCATAACCCAAATCTGAAAATTGAATACTATGAAGATGCATTTAGAATGATTAGGGAGAAATTCCCTAAAGTTGGAGTTCATGGATTATCAACATCAGAAATTGATATGATTGCAAGAGTTGAAAAATCCTCTACAAAGGAAATTTTGTCAAGACTCAAAGATGCTGGTTTACAATCAATGCCTGGAGCAGGTGCTGAAATTTTAACTGACTCTGTTAAAGAAATCATCAGTCCAAAGAAAATCTCTAGTGATGATTGGATTAGAATTATGGATGAATCTCATTCTCTTGGAATTCCGTCTTCTGCAACAATGATGTATGGACATGTAGAAAACAAAAACGATATTGTTGAACACTTTTTCAAACTTGTAAAACTACAAGAAAAAACCAAAGGATTCATGGCCTTTATTCCTTGGAACTTTGAGCCAAACAATACACTGATGCATGAAGAGGGTTTAGTTGAATATGGTACTGGTGGAATTCAACTCTTGAAAATGATTGCAATATCTAGATTAATCTTTGATGGTCTTATCCCTCACATTCAATCCTCATGGTTGACAAATGGTATTGGTATGGCTCAACTGGCACTACAATATGGTGCTGATGACTTTGGTGGAACTTTGATTGGAGAAGAAGTAGTTTCTTGTACTGGTGCCCGCTCAACTGAACTTACTGACAAAATAATCATAGATGCAATTCATCAAATTGGGTACTCTGTAGAAGAGAGAGATAATTTCTATAATCCTATATCTGTATCATAGTCCATAATCCGACCATTTAGAATCAACTAGATTCTTTGTCTCTTCATCAACTTTTACTTGTTGTTGAATCTCTCTTTCATAACCTTCTTCTTTTGTTTTCTGCGTTGCATCAATTCCCATCTTAGAACCCAAATTGACAAGTGGTGATGCTGGATCAAGTGTGTCTGTTGGGGCATTGTTGATTATTGTAGTGTCTCTTGCTGCATCTGCCCTTGTTGTAATTGCCCAAATCACATCATTGATGTCATGAACGTTGATGTCTTCATCTACTACTACAAACATCTTAGTTAGTGATAACTGTCCCATTCCCCATAATCCCATCATTACTTTTTTTGCTTGACCTGGGTATCTCTTTTTAATTGAAATTATTGCAAATCCTTGGAACCAACCAGCTGCTGGCATGCTGAAATCAACTACTTCTGGATGGAACATTTGAATTAGTGGCAAAAATGAACGCTCAATTACTTTTCCAATGTATGCATCCTCAAGAATTGGTTTTCCCACAACTGTTGTAACATAGATTGGATTTTTTCTTCTCATTATTCCTGTTAATGTGAAAGTTGGGTATGGTTCAACCGGTGTATAATATCCTGTATGGTCCCCAAATGGGCCTTCATCTCTAATGTCTGCTGGATCTACATATCCTTCCAAAACAATTTCTGCATTTGCTGGAACATCCAAATCAATTGTTTTACATTTTACAGTTTTAATGCCTTCTTTTCTTGTGATTCCTGCAAACAAGTATTTGTCAAGTCCTTCTGGCACTGGGGCAATAGATGAAAATACTGTTGCAGGTTCTCCTCCAATAATTATGGCAGTGGGAATTTTTTCTCCCCTGTCCTTTGAAATATCTCCATGATGAGCTCCTCTCTTGTGTTTTTGCCAATGCATTAATGCATGTGTCTTATCTACAATCTGCATTCTGTATACTCCGAGATTTCTAACTCCTGTTTCTGGATGTTTTGTTGCAACTAAACCCAATGTGATGAATCGTCCTGCATCATTTGGCCAAGATTTCAATATTGGCAAATCCTCAAATGATGCATCAGTAGATGTGATTTCTGTTACGGGTCCACCAACTTCTGATTTTGGAAAAGATGCTGTCATCTTTGATAGTTCTGGAAGTTTTTTTATTTTGTTTAACAAACCTGATGGTACATCCATCTTTGTCATGTCAGCAATGCGTTGTCCTATTTCAATAAAGTCTGTCATTTCAAGTCCTATCTCTAATCTTTTCATAGAACCAAATGCATTTCCTAAAACTGGCATATCGAAATCTTTTACATTTTCAAAAAGAATTGCAGGTCCATCTGAATACATCTCTCTTCTCATAATTTCTGCAATCTCTAAATTCGAATCAACTTGTGTCTTGACTCTCTTTAATTCTCCATTTTTTTCAAGTTCTGAAATAAACTCTTGAATATCTTCTATTGGCACATTAATTCTGAATCTGGTTCAAGTATAAGCTTAACTGGATTTTAGGAAAAAACTCTTGAATTGTTTTTATTTTTTTATTAAATAATCCTCTCAAAGTACATAATAGATTCTATGTATCAGAACTTATATGAAAAACATTGTCTTTCTGAGTTTTTTGATATTCTTTACAATGTCTTTTACTCTTGTTGATGTATATGGACAATCTGATAATGAACAATCTTCTGAAACAGTTGTGTGCTCTGAAGATTATGAACTAGTCTTCAAACCTTCTGGCGATTCTTCGATATGTGTAAAATCTTCAAGTGTTGAGAATTTTCTTAATAGAGGATACACACTTCCTATTGCAACCCAAGAAAATCTACGTGTTGGATTATTATTTTCAACTTCTGGTGATTACTCTACATATGGACTTGAAAGCCAACATGCTGCATTATTAGCTATTGATGATTTCAATGAATATTTGAAATACATTGAAAATGAACAAACACTCTTAATTCCTGAAGTAGTTTCTCTCCAAAGTGATCCTGAACATACTTTGGAACAAGTAAAAAAACTGCATCTTGATGGAGTAGATGTTTTCATTGGACCTGAAACAAGTGCAGAACTTGAATTTATCAAACCTTATGTTGATTCTGAAGGACTATTGATTATTAGCACATCTTCAACTGCTCCTTCTTTGGCAATAGAAGATAATATTTTCCGACTTGTTCCTGATGATACCCATCAGACTCGATTACTTGCTCTTCTTGCAGAATCTGCCGGCAGTCCTACTTTGTTTCTTTTAGTTCGTGATGATACATGGGGTAATGAATTTGCAAATGCTTTCGATGAATCTTATTCGGGAGATATTTTGATGATACGTTATGATCCAGTGTCTCCTCTCTATGAACAAACTTTACAACAATTATCTGAATTAATTGCCTCCGAAATAACCGCCTCCGAAATAACTACCTCCGATGTTAGAGTTGGTATGATTGGATTTGGTGAATCTGCTGAATTTTTATCTCGTGCAACTCAATTTGATATACTTGATGATGTTCGATGGATTGGAACTGATTCTAATGCAAATGAGCAACAAATAGTTGAAAATGAAAAAGCCGTTGAATTTGCACAAAAGGTTTCATTTAGAGCACTTCAGTTTTCAGCTGACACTGAAAGTGTTGCTTATCAAGAAATCGAAACAAAACTTTTTGGAAAACTAGGGCACTTACCAGACACTTATGCATTTACTGCATATGATGCTGTATGGATATTGGGCTTGAGTATGTTAAATGCAGCAAGCACTAATCCAAATGATTTAGCATTAGAAATTCCATCTACTATCCCTTCTTACAACGGTGCTCTGGGGAATTTAGAATTAAACGACGCTGGTGATTTAGTCTCTGATAATTACGCTATTTGGTCTATTGTGGATGGTGTTTGGTACAAAGGCAATTATGCAAAAAATATGGAATCTGGACTAATCGAACTTGTTGAAACTGATTTAGAAGAAATTGCTTCTCAAGAAACTATTTTGGAAAAATCGTCCCCTATCGATGACAATGAGATCCCTATAGAACAAACATCTACTACAGATGATGAGATCCCTATAGAACAAACATCTACTACAGATGATGAACTATCTATTCTTGTAAACTTGTTAATTGTTTTGATTATTGGGATATCTGCAATAGCGGGATTTGCCATTTGGAAACTTCGAACTCTATCACTAAAGATGAAGAACTCTATTCATACGCAAAAAATTGAACCGGAACCAGAACCAACACCGAAACCAGAACCAACACCGGAACCAGAACCGACACCGGAACCAGAACCGACACCGGAACCAGAACCGACACCGGAACCAGAACCGACACCGGAACCAGAACCGACACCGGAACCAGAACCGACACCGGAACCAGAACCGACACCGGAACCAGAACCGACACCGGAACCAGTTGAACCCAAAGACTCTGTTAAATTATTGTCTTCTAAGGAAATTCTCCAAAAATGTATTCAAACACATTCAACACTTATGACTGATAAAGAAATTGATTTTTCAGATTCATCCATCAAAAATATAAAGTTTGTATCTAATGAAAAATCGATTTTAGAAATTTTTTCAAATTTAATTCGTGCTTCTCATCATTTGGTTGGATCTTATGGTCAAATTGAGATTGGTGTCAATGATGATGAGGACATTACATTTTTTGTCAAAGACAACGGAAATGGAATTTCAAAAGAAGAACAAGATAAAGTATTTGATGAAAATAATGGTCCTTTAGGATTGATGACAACAAAAGAACTAGTTCAAGATATGGGTGGTAAAATTTGGATTGAAAGTGTTTCTTTTCTAGGAACTACTTTTCATTTTTCAATCCCAGTACATCCTAATTCTTAAAATCATTTTCAATCCCTTAATCCTTTTTCCATAGCGATACTTCTTAGATCGAAATTGGACAAAATATCTACTGAAAATCTCTTTTACATTGGAGGTAGTTCTTTCTTTTTATCATGTCCGCCAGAACCAAATTTGCAGTAGAAGCATAATTCTGATTCCATGTATTTTAGTTGCTCCACTTGGATTGCACCAAGTTTTAGTGCAATTTTTGTAAGAATCTTGTACTTTAGTGGCATTGCTGGAATTACTTCATCCATGTAAACTCTATAGTGATCGGGACAAAACTTCAGCGTAACTTTGGCAGGTTCTTTACCCTTCTCGTTTACTTGTTTTGTAAAATTGATCTGTTCTCGAATGTATTCGTGTTTTGGGCATGGGCAATCTTTTCCACCTGGGTGTTTGTATGCAGGTGTATTTTTCCAGTCAAAATCTGGAAACTCTTTCTCAAAGTCGTCCATGTGATCCATTATCAATTTGTGCTTATAAAACTTGATCAAACTTGTCTATGGTAATAACCCAAATGCTCATAAACCCCGGATTATCCATCCAGTTTATGGCAGCTGCTAAAAAGCAAACTAAAAAAGATCTTGAAGACAAGATTGCCGAATTAGAAGCAAAGCTAAACTCACTTTCATCTCAGCTTTCAAAACCAGCAGAAACAAAACCAGCAGAAACAAAACCAGCAGAAACAAAACCTGCTGAGACAAAACCTGCTGAGACAAAACCAGCTGAGACAAAACCTGCTGAAACAGCAAAACCAAAACCAACCTTGCCAAAAGGTACTGCAGAAAAACCAGCAGAAGTGAAACCAGCTGAGACAAAACCTGCTGAAACAGCAAAACCAAAACCAACCTTGCCAAAAGGTATGGAAGAAAAACCAGCAGAAACTCCTAAACCACAGGAAGCTCCAAAACCAGCTGAGACAACAGCACAACCTCCAGCAACAGTACAAGATGCTTTAGAGGCCGCATACTATGATGCCCCGATGACTGATTTCCATCAGTACAGAGCAAAAGTAACAGGTTATTCTCCAGCTCCTAACAGATACTTTGTTAGATTGACTGCTCCTGTTGGTAAAGTTCCAACAACTGATTGGAACCAACAAAAAGCTACAGTCACTGGTTACACAGCATGTTCAAACCAATACTATGCAACAAGAGCAAGATTGGCATATCATCCTGCTGACAAAACATTTGGAGCCTTTAGTGGAGTAAACATGAGTGTTGAAGGCGTTGCTGCACAAGCACAACAAGCACCAACACCAGAACCACCTAAACCAAAAGGTACACTTCCAAAAGGATTCTAATTCAAAAACATCTTTTATTTTCTATTTTTAATAATAATATTTTTCTTTGATCATATTCTACACTTTACATGCCTCCAAAAACTATCTGTCCTAATTGTAAACAAAACGAATGGCTTGAAAATCAAGAACTAGGTTATCTTCCGAGAGTGATAAAATTGGATAATGGACAGTATGCTGCTGATACTGAAAATGGAACTCATGTGAGAATTTGGAGATGTAACAATTGCATGTATGTGATGCAATTTTGGGAACCAGATTAGATGAAAATTGATTTTTTGAAATTATAATTTTTACACATTATCAATTGATTTTACGAATTTTTTTCATCAATGATTGGGTCATGAACAAAATGTAAATAAACAATGTATTCTCTATTGTAAGAAATGGCAGCAAAGCGAAAAGCAAGTACAAAGAAAGATCTTGAAGCAAAGATCGCCGAACTCGAAGCAAAACTATCTAAACTCTCATCAGAAATTGATGCCAAACCAGCTGATACCGCAAAACCAGCAGAAACTAAACCAGCTGAGACAAAACCAGCAGAAGTGAAACCAGCTGAGACAAAACCTGCTGAAACAGCAAAACCAAAACCAACCTTGCCAAAAGGTACAGCAGAAAAACCAGCAGAATCTCCTAAACCACAGGAAGCTCCAAAACCAGCTGAGACAACAGCACAACCTCCAGCAACTCCTAACGAAGCTTTAGAATCTGCATATTATGATGCTCCAACATCTGACTTCCATCAGTACCGAGCAAAAGTAACAGGCTATTCTCCAGCTCCTAACAGATACTTTGTTAGAATGACTGCTCCTGTTGGTAAAGTTCCAACAACTGATTGGAACCAACAAAAAGCTACAGTCACTGGTTACACAGCATGTTCAAACCAATACTATGCAACAAGAGCAAGATTGGCATATCATCCTGCTGATAAAAGATTTGGATCTTTTAGTGGAGTAAACATGAGTTTTGATGGTGTTGAAATTAAAGAACAAACACAACAAGCACCCCCACCACCACAAGAACCACCAAAACCTTCTGGTACACTTCCAAAAGGAATGGGTGATGCACCACAAACTAGTGCAAGTAGTGGAGATGGAAAATCAAGACAAGAACAACTAGAAGACTACGAAAAAGATTACTTGCAAAGAATTGAACAAGAAAAAGCAGAACGTGAACAAGCTTACCAAGAAGCACTTGAAGCAGAAGTTGAATCAAGAGCTAAACAAACACGTGGTAGCTTGCCAAAAGGTTTTGAACCTGCACCGGAACCAGAACCCGAACCTGCAAAACCAAAAGGTACACTTCCAAAAGGTTTCTGACCTTTCACCTTTTTACTTTATTTTATTCTAAATTTTTAAAATCTTCAAACACTTGTTTGGCATGTCCTGCAGGCTTTACTTTTGGATATATTTTGAAAATCTTTCCCTTTTCATCTACTAGAAAAGTACTTCTCATAACTCCCATGTACTCTCTACCCATGAATTTTTTCAAACCCCAAACTCCAAATGATTTTGAAATCTCTTTGTCTACGTCTGCTAAAAGTGGAAATTTAATTCCCATTTTATCACAGAATTTTTTGTGTGAATCTACATCGTCTGAACTGACTCCCACAATTTCGATTCCTTCTTTTTGAAATTTTTTGTAGTCTTTTGCAAACTCATCTGCTTCAGTTGTACACCCTGGAGTGAAATCTTTGGGGTAAAAATAGATGACATGTTTTTTACCTTTAAAATCTGATGATTTTACTTTATTTCCATTTGAATCATTGACTTGAAATTTTGGAACTTTTTCTCCTTCTTCGATCATGTTCTGTGATTTGATTTTCTATAATTAATTACTTTTTGACCTGGTATAATCACTAATCTAGTCCGAATCTTTTATATGGTAATTGGCGGGGCTGTTGCATATGGTATCACCACGAAATTGGCTTGCAGAAGCAATTTCCACATTCGCATTGGTCTTCTTTGGTCCATTGTCTGTAATTTTGGCTGCAGCAGTTTTTGGTGAAGGATTAACCATTGAAGGAATTATTATGATATCTTTGGGTCACGGTACTGCAATTGCATTTATGGTATATGCATTTGGACATATTTCTGGTGCTCACATTAATCCTGCTGTCACTATTCCTATGATGATTACCAGAAAAATTGGAATCGCAGACGGAATTGGATATATTGTATTTCAAATAATTGGTGCAGTTATTGCAACTGGTACTTTAATCGCTTTATTCCCTGAAATCGGAAAACCTGTTTTCTGGGGTGCACATGGCGGTCCAAGTGATTTACTTGGTGGTAGTTTGATGTCTGGATTAGTACTTGAAATGATTATGACTTTCTTCTTAGTTGTTGTAATCTTTATGACCGCAGTTCACAAGAAAGCTCCAAAGAGTGTTTATGGTGCAGTAATTGGTGGAATGGTTTTCTTACTTCACTTGGTGGGAGTGCCTTTGACTGGTGCATCTATGAACCCTGCAAGATCTTTGTCTCCTACATTACTTTCTGGAGATGCTGGATTGTGGGAAGTTCAATGGCTCTATTGGGTTGGTCCAATAGTCGGCGGTATTATTGCTGGGTTGATAATGAATTACATCTATGTCAACAAAACAGAAAAAGAAGCATAATCCCAACATTTTTAAAAATTTGAAATCCTTTTTCCATTATGAATTCTACTGATGAAATTTCTTCAATGCTTGATACCGAATCTCAAAAACTTGAAAATCTCATCTCAAACATATCTGATGAGATGGGAATTCATGAAATCGTAGAGACATACTATCAGGTCATGAATGTATCTTCAATGATTTCCATGCTTAAACAACAATTAGATTCTGTCACTCACAAGGCTTTACTAGAACAAATTGATAAAACTGAACAACTCATTTCAGAAAAATTCAACACTATACTACATCCCAAAATCTTAGAAAACCTTTCAAATTCTATTCAAGAAACAACCACTAAACTCCAGTCAAACTCTGGTGAAAAAACCAAAGAAGAAATTGAAAATGAATCTCAAATGTTTGAAGACCTAAGAAAAAAAATGAGTACCAAAGAGTTTGTTGAACAATATGACAAAGGATTGGCATGATTGAACAACTAGCAAAACATCTTGTCTCTCTAAAAAAAGAATTTGAAAAAACATATTCTGGAAAAAGCCAAATGCAAGAAGTCATACCCGTTTCTACTTCTGAACTATTTCCAATCAAACAACAAGATTTAGAATTACTGCACCAATTTGCTACAAAGAATCCTATCTATTACAACTCGTATGAAGACACTATTAATAATACAAAATGCATTGTCTATGAAGGTGACATCAACAAGTATTGGTTGAATAGTATTCAACATGGTTCTAGTAACGCCCCTTTTTCTCCAACTTGGATAATGTCTGCATATATTGCAGTATTGATGGCAAAAGATCTTGGATATTCTGAAGTCATTGATATTGGTTCAGGTGATGGCAGAATTGCTTTTTGTGCAAAAGTATTGGATATGGAAGCATACAGTATTGAACTTGATGAACAATTAGTAGACCTTCAAAAAATGCTTGTCACTATACTTGACTTTCATCCCTTTTGTTCTGATGCTATAACATTTGATTATGCATCTTTGAATTTGAACAACTCTGTATTTTTCATTGGGGGGCTTGCTCAAATGGGTGGTGTTGCTTTGGCAACTGGAGTTATTGACAAGATTGTGTCTCAAGAGTTTTGGAAAAAAACTGGATGGGTTTTTGCAGGTACGTATTCTCAAAAATACGCCCCAGACCCTAAAAATGAGGCTGGTTGGGGAACTCTGATTGGAAATAACAAACTACGTAAGATATACACGATTTCTCTACCAACTGTTTGGACGTTTCATGAAACTGATGAAACACCATACATTTTTGCTGAATCTTTGTAATCGCAATCCAAATTAAGCGCAGATTTGCCAAAGTTTTCGGACTCGTTGCATAGCTTGGATAGTGCGAACGCTTGCGGAGCGTTAGGTCGCCGGTTCGAATCCGGTCGGGTCCGCCTTTCTCACGTTCTTTTTAAGTTCCACCATGCAAAAATAGCTGATTCACGTTGAAGATACACAGAGAAGAATTGCAACAACAAAGAGAAGAATTGCCGATCGAACTATTCTATGCTGGATGTAAATCTCCTGAAACCAAGAAAAAATACACTAGGACATTGAACAAAATTTTGTGTGATGTTCTTGAGGATGTCCTTGAAGGAACATTTGAACAGAGAGCAAACCAGTTAGTATCATATTCTCAAGAAAACCCAAAATGGATTCAAGGTGTTTTACTGCAATTATCTGAAAAACTCCGAAAAAGGACAGAACTTTCACCAGATCATGCAGACTATCTGAATCCTACATCTGTTAATAATTACTTCAAACCTTTGAGAAAATTACTGGACATGAATGACATTCCAGTATCATGGAAACGAATCTATGCAACATTTCCTGAACTAGATAATGTATCTGAATCAAGAGGTTATACATTACAAGAAATTCAAAAACTGTTACAACATGCAAACGGTGCAATAGATAGGGCAATTATTTTGATTGCATCAAGCTCTGGAATTCGGGTTGGAGGTTTTGAATTAAAATGGAAAGATATTGTTCCTGTATACCAAGTTGATGAAAAAATAACTTTTGACATTACAGAATCTCAAGAAAAACAAGCAGAGATTGTTTGTGCCATGATAAGCATCTATAATGATTCTAATCAGAAATATCCTGCTTTTATTACTCCTGAAGCATATGATGCACTCCTGAACTACAAGATGGAATGGATAAAAGAAGTTGGACGAGAACCCAAGCCAGATGAACCCATTTTCAAACGTGAAGGAATTCTCCCAATTCCAGCAAAACCTACTGCAATCAAACAACGAATGGAAAGAATACTTGGGCGCTCAGGAATTCGAATGCCTTTGGTAACAGGAAAACGAAGACACGATGTTCCTGTTATGAATGGCTTTAGAAGATTTTGGAACAAGACCTGTAATGAAACGACTTCCAAAGACTCTCCTTTGGCATCATTGATCAAAAAAGAATACTTGATGGGACATTCCGGACTGGTTAAAACTAACAAGAATTACTTTAAAACCCAAATCTCAGAACTGATTGAAGAATATCTTTCAGTAGTTCCAAATCTCACGATATCAAATGAGAAACGTTTGAGGTTAGAGAACAAAAAGAAAACAGAAAAGATTGAAAAACTGGAACAACAGCAAAAAGAAATTGAAAATCTCAAACTAGAGGTAAAGCGAATAGATATCAAAAACAAAATTTCAGACGCTCTTAAAAAGAGATTCATAGAATGGGCTGAAGAAAATCCAGACAAAGCAAATGCAATACAAATAGCAAAAACAGGTTTGGGCAAAATGGATATTGATGACATTGTTGAACATTTAATTTCAAAACATGATGGTGATATTGGAGAGTATCTGGAAAGAATTTCATTATCTAATATTTCAGTTAAAGATGAATAATGGTTAAACCAATGGGCAAACTTACATTATCCCAAGGTAATGCAACACTTGATCAAGTAATACAATTACTTAGTAAATTCAATTTCCCAAAAAGTAGTAACGAAGTGGTAAAAATAAAAAGTGAGTTAAATGATACAAAGAATTTTTCGATATTAAATTCAACTTTCAAAGTTTTACAAACTACTTTTGTTACAGAATACAATACAAATCCTCACAGGGTACTTTGTAGTACATTTTTTAAAAAACGTGTCAATGTAACGATAAAATTCAATGTACAAGGATTGAACGATATAAGACTAGACAAAATTTGGGGCAATATGATTAGATACAGAGCAAAATCAAGAGATGTTCTAATCAAACTAGATAATATTTTACATAATGGATCTCATACTGAAGAAGAGAAATGTATCAGTATTAGTTACTTGTATCTTGCAAGCATTGATGGTGTTTATGGAAAAAATCTGAAAGATGTTGTAATATTTGATATGTTATCAAAGAACGAAAAAGTTGATTATCGGAAAATTGAAAGAATGAAACTAGGTGAAATTATAGAATATTTTAAAAATATTGAAAAATCAGAATGTCTTTTTGATGGGTGGAATGAAGAAATAAGAAATGCAATAGCGCACTCATCATTTTGGTATGATTCAAACAAACAAAAAATAATCTATGAAGAACGTCGTAAAAACATCATTAATGAAAAAACTAAAGAAGAAGTTTCAGAGATGATAGAAAAACTAACAGATATTGATGAATTGGTATTTTTCTACAATCAAATTTTCAGAATTGACAAAGTAATCGATGACTTAAGATAGATACACACTGTCCAAAGACAGATACTCATTTTTCAGAATTTTTCTTGAATTCTGACCTTTGTCTCTCTAATTCTTCCACTAATTCGTCCCCAAATTCAAAGTCACAGGAATTGTGTAGACACATCTCCAGAGATGCTTTGACAAAATCATTGATTGACTCTCCAAGAAGATTACACCTTTCCCTTAGTTCTTCATGCAAATCATTTGGTATGCGAGCAGAAACAGTTCGAGACATTTGTTTACAGTAGTTTACATCATTTTTTGATTTTTAAGAATACTCAAAAATGTGGAACTCAACAGATTCGAACAAATATTACATTAGTAATATGCCCTAAAGGAAAAACTATCTATGGTTTTTACATAACTGTCTGTTTTTACCTCTAGTTCTTCTAATACTGCTTTTATCATTGTTTCAAAATACATTGCCCAATTACTTCCTAATCTGTGGCGTATCACCATCTTTATGCTGTCCTCACTCTTAATTTCTTTAAATGGGATGTTTGAAGAATTAAACCATGATTCCAAAGTCCTAACTGTTGATTCTAAATCGTATTTACCATAAAGATACATTGTTGTATCTTTGAAAAATTCTTTACACATAGTTCCTGCCATTTTTGTTACCTCTTCTTTAGGCATGGAATTAAACAGTTTTTTGAGTAGTTGTTTTCTAACTGATGTAAAATCAAGATCTTGAAATACTGTCCCTTCTTCTACATGGTTTGTGATTATTTGATTTACTAGTGTATTTACTGTCATATTTTTTGAATCTGCCTCTTTAGATATTTTTTCTTTAATCTTTTCATTTACTCGTATGCTCATTACATCTGTTTTTTTCTCCATCTTCCACATTTATCAAAAAATAGTTTTTAAAGATACGCGTTAAAAAAAATCAAAAGATATTGAAATGAGATTCTTAAATAATATTATTGCATATGTATTTTATGAATTCATGTGATGTTATTCTAGTTGATGATGATGTACCTTTAGTTGATTCATATTCAGACATTTTAACACTTAATGGAATCTCAGTTGTGGCTGTATGTCATGATGGGAAATCTGCTGTAGACTTGTTTAAGAAACATAGACCATGTGTGACTATTTTGGATATGCAAATGCCAAAATATGATGGGTCTTATGCAATAAAACATATCAAAGAACTTGATCATAATGCAAAAATTATTGTATTAACTGCATATCCTGAAATTGAGCCTGATTTAGAAGATATATCTGCTGTAGTTCAAAAACCTACGAACACTGATGATTTTATTGAAGTAATCAAATGTGTTTGCACATCTCCAAAAACATAATTTTTTGTGCCTAGATGTATACAATTGATCAGATTGTAAACCTCGTAATTATATGACAAAAACATACTATTATGTTATGAACATTCCTCTACTTTCACTTGTTGTTTTTTCTGTGCTTTTATTTGGGTTAATTGAAATAACAAATGCCTATGGGGAATCTTTCTCATATTCTGAACAATTACGGTATGCTACCCTGTCTGAAAAAATGACAGGGCATGTAATTGCAAGCTATGAAAACATAAGCGATGGCAATGATCGATTGGCAAAACTACACCTAACGCATCCATTCGAAGAAGAATTTGACAATATGAGATCTTTTTATGATCATTATGTGGACTTTGAAAGCAAAGCAGAGTATATTTTGTATGTTGTTTCGAATATGCATGACGATGATAAAGATGTGTTTGATCAACAAGCAAAAGAGATACTGTTCCTGGCAAAACAAGGCAAGAAGGTAATTATTGATGATGACTTGCTCCATGACAAATATTTTAATCTATTAACTGCAAGCTCATTACTTGAATCCTCTAAAATAGAATTGATAGAGTCTGAGAATTCATCTGGGGAATACAGTTTGTTGGAATACCAAGATGCATTTGGTTTTGCAGTAAGGGCCCACATGATTATTGATGCTATCCAGTACCTACCTCCAGAATTCAAAAGTAACACGGAAGCAAAGTTCACAAAATTATTTTATGCATTTGGAAACTCTAAAGACATTAAACAGATAATGCAAATTGAAGAAGAAATAATTTTAGAAATATACAACTATGTTATTGAACATAAACCCACATTCAAAGATCCTGTTAATGAACAAGTTGAAAAAGAACGAATAGTATTAATAAAAACAAAAGAGTTTGTAAATGAAGAGTTATCTGTCTTTGTTGGGGAGAATTTTCCAGAAAACACTAATGTAATCATTAGTTACACTTCATCAAACTCTGATGAACTTTCAACTCTGGATGTGAATACTACTTCTGAAGGAGAATTTTTTGTTCCTATTGAATTTATTTCTGATAATGCTACCTATTTCGTGCAAGTTACTTGTGCAGAACTTACAACTAATCATATGCTTGTTGTTGATTTGGAGTCCAAAACTTAGGGTATTTTCATGACTTTGAAATATTATTTTAAAAATCAAACATCTATGTATTCCCGATTTTTATTAATCGCATTTTTTGCTGTTTTACTCACCAGTGGTTTTCCAAATTTTATGGTACAAGAGGCTCATGCAGTTACAGGATTTACTGCTCAAACTACATCCACTACTCAAATTACGATTACCTGGGATGTAACTAATATGGATACAGGAAGCATAGCTGATACCGATTTTGAAATAACGTTAGACGATACTACTGTGATTACCTCTGCAAATTTCAATGTAGCATTTAGTGATGGAACGGGAGCTGGGGGAAATGACCAAACAGTCATCACACTTACAGCAAACACTATGCCTACAGATGATACTCCCGATGTCGAGTTGTTGGTAGGCCAAAGCGTAACTTCTGGAACAGGTGCAGTTACATTAAACGGAGCAGTAAATGCAGAATCAACTGATGGTGTTTCTCCAGTGGTTTCATCTGCCACTGTTACATCATCAACAACAATATCTATTACATTTTCAGAAGACATTGTTGACACTGCTTCGGATTTGGATGATTATACAATAAATGGAGTTACAGGAGGTTCTGATATTAGTGCAAAATCAGTAACAGGAGCCGTACTCACACTTACTACTAATGGATACTCAATACTGTCTAGTGAAACAGTAACAGTAACTTTTGATGGAGAAGCAAACGAGCTTGAAGATACAGGTACATTAAACGATGTCGCAGATTTTACAAATCAATCAGTTTCTAATGGATTATCTCCTGAAACTAGTAATGGTAGTGGATGTGATGGAGATTGTGAGGAACCAACATTAGGTGTTCTACCCGATGGACAAAGAATTGTTGAAGATGGTTTCACATACAACGGACATTCTGTTGATGTTGAGAGATTCTTCACACCATATCCATTAATCACAGCTCAAGTTGGAAAGCAGAATACTGCACAATTCAAGATTTATGAAAACAACGGCCCTGATAATATCGCCCACTTTTCATTTGCATTTGGCCTAGGTAAGGGGGAAATAATCAGTCAAAGCAAAGCAATGATTGAAGTTGACTTTGCAAGAGACAGGACTCAAACCATAACCATTACTGATCCTGAAAATGCCCTGGATAACGTATCTGTCACGACTGACAAAGTCTCATGTAATGGAGGGCCTACACCGTGTCTTGAAATCACAATTAATCATATGTTCAGAGAACCATTGGACTTTAACATTGTAGGAACTGATGTCTGGGATTATTCAAGACAATCTTGGCAAAATTACTACAATCATGGAATTGAGGTAGTTGGGGAATCACTAAACCCTCCAAATGAATACAATGGAATCGATAAAGGTCACATCTATCATTTGACTGAAACAAGCAAGACTACTGCCGTTGATGAGTTTGGAGATTCATGGACATTCCAATACGGTAAATGGCACAAAGATTTCATAAAGAACAAACAACCCGATTCAGACACTGATGTTATGACTAGAACTCATTCTGATTTTGAAGCATTAAAAGAGATTGAGCACAACAAAGCTATGGAAAAATTAGAAGTAATATGTCCTCACTGCAAAGAACATTTTGCAGATTTTAAAGAACCTGAAAGTTATGCCTTCTCAATTGTTACTTTGAATAAACTAAACACACCAGAAATAAAAAATAAATTGATTTGGGAAGAGAACAAGGCTCAAAATATTATAAATTCTATAATGAATCCTGAATTTTTGTACAAATAAACATTCTATGTGTTTCCCTCACTCACATTTGTATATGTTAATTCTAGTTTACACTTCTAACAACTTTAAAATTTTGAATTATTGTAAATACCAGATCGTTTGAAACACTAATCTAAAGTTTTTGGTAAGGTTATTGTAAAAATAGTTGGTGGAGAAGAGACCGATATTTTGCCATGGTGTTGATGTATAATGCTCTCAACACTAGATAAACCCAAACCAGTTCCCTTTTGTTTGGTAGTAAACAATGGTTCAAAAATTTGATCAAGATCTTCAGGATCTATACCGTCACCAGAATCTTCAAACTCTATTTTTATAGCATCTGGAATCGAAGTAAACCTTATCTTGACTTTCCCATCATCTTTAACAGCATCAACTGCATTTAAAAACAAATTTGAAAACACTACTCCTATTTTATGGGAATCACATTCAATTACTACATCATTTTGTGGCAAAATAACTTCAATATTATCTGAAATTTTTTTAGTTGATATGACATTTTTGAGAATTGTCAATAAAGACACTTTTTCTATTTTTAAGGAAGATGTTTTGATAAAATCAAGAACCTCACTAACCTGATGGTCAATACGCATAATAGCATCAACTATTCTGTCAAATCTTTTCTCCTCGTTGTTGACGTATTTGATTTTAAGGTATTCTATATTCAGCTTTATGATTGCAAGTGGATTTCGTATATCATGTGCCAGTCTTCCTGATAAAAGCCCTACAGTAGAAAGTTTTTCTGATTTTAGCAGTTTATTTCGAATCTCTTTTAATTCAGAAGTCATTTTATTAACATCTGCAGACAAGTCGCCTATCTCATCATTTGAAATGTCATCAATTTTAGTGTCAAGATTGTTTTTGGCAATTTCTTTTGTGGCATGACGAATTTTGGAAAGTGGTATTAAAATTGATCTTAAAAAATAGTAGCGCAGAATAATAAAAACAATCACAAAGATTAAGACTATAGAAGATATGATTAAAGTAGTATTTCTAATAAGTTCAGAAACTATCTGTTCTTTATTTTTTACCTCTTTTTCATTTTCAATTAACACCAGATCAATTTCTTTAACTAACGCATTCTTCGAATCTTTTAATTCATTTTTTATCTTAATGAATTCATCACCCGTAATCCCTCTTTTCCCATAATCCACAAATTTATCTGAAATAATATCAAACTCTTCCCATTGTTGTTCTATGGTGTTAATTGAATCTGCAGATATGGTTTCCGATGTTTTTTGTGTATATAATTCCAATAACTGAGAAAATTGGGTTTTATCTATCTGAATTTCAGAAATAATTTCATTATCTTTAACATCTATATCTGAAACTGTTCTATGAGACGAAACAAAATTTTCTTCAAACACAACATATTCAATAGATGATGTCAAAATGTTAGAAGCTGCTAATCTCATGTCTTTCAAGATGCTTGAACGTGGAATAAGATCATCGTTCAAAGATGAAATGTTTTCTTCAACCTCTGAAGCATAATATAATATCATAATTGAGGCAACTGCCAAAATAGCCGATAAAACCAATATTTCAAAAATGAACTTTGTTCTAATTTGCATTATGACTCAGAATGATATTGTGAATAAAATAAGCATTTCATGTATTTGTGACTCAAAATAGTAAAAGATGTAATGCGCACATTTTTTTTGATTTTTATGAAAACTTGATTAATTTAATAGCAATTTGCCAGAATTCAACAAAAAAAAAAAATAAATAAAATGAAACAAAGGATACATATGTTTATCACATCAAAGTCAAGTGTAGCAATAATTTTTTTATCCGTTTTACTTCTCACGTGGGGTTTTACTAGTACTGATTATGTGTTTGCTCATCATAAATCTGGACATGATAATGGAGGCGGCAACGGTAATGGAGGCGGCAACGGTAATGGAGATGACAATGGTAAGAAAAAAGGCAAAAACAAAAACAACGATAAATCTGAAAAAATAGACGAACTAAAGAAAAACTACAAGAAAAAAAGTAAGAACAACATCCTAGACAAAAATCAAAAGGAAAAAAAAGAAAAATTTGATAATTGGAATACAAACCCTGATAAAAATAACAATAAAAATAAAAAAGTGGACGGGAAAATTTTAAAATTAATTTCTAGTAAGGCACCGCAAAAATTTGCAAAAAACAAAGGTTTTGATTATCATGATGGGATGATCCGATTGATGATAAACATGAATGAATTAAATGATTCAATAATGACCAAAATAAAGGAAACATCTACAATTGAAGTAACAAAAGGAAATAGTATGCAAATTAGCATACCTGCCAACAAAATATCTGAATTGAGTCTAATTGATGAAATAAGCAATATCAAACCTACACTTCCTGCAATTCAAAATAGGGATATAGTCATAGATGGGAAAATTATAGAAGAATCTGTATTTTTTAATTACACAAAACCAAGTGGATCTGCAAATGTGGCAGTTATAGATCTTGCATTCAATGGAACAAATGAACAAATTGCTAATAATGTCGTTGAAAATATCTCATTTAGAAATACCTTTGAAGATTCAGAACAAATGCAAAATGTAACAGAATCTTTACACGGAACTGCTATGGCACAGATCATTGCATCCATATCTCCAAATGTAAACTTGTATCTTCTTTCTGCGGGAACTGAATTGGAATTTATTGATGCAATGGATTATGCTATATCAAAAGAAGTCGATGTTGTCACAATTTCGTATACCTGGCTTGATTATAATACCGATGGCGCAAGTTCAATCACAAAAAAGGTAGAAGACGCAATAAATTCAAAAATCACTGTAGTTGTGCCCTCCGGAAACTATGCTGAAAATCACTGGGAAGGTGTTTTTGTAGATACTGATGGGGACAAATGGCATGAATTTGAGAACTTGGATGAGGGTTTGACTATTACTATAGATTATGAACGAATTTTTGAAGAAAAACCCATACTAGTTTACCTTAGATGGAGTGATGATATGGAAAACGTATCTGATTTTGACATAACCTTGATGGATCCTGGTGGGAGAATTCTAGATTATTCATACAACACACAAGAACGTGAATCTGATGAATCTATAGAATATCTGTACCACATGCCTGAAATTCCAGGCGAATATTACATAGGAATCTCAAATTTTGGAAAACAAACAAATGCTAAGATGAACCTCTTTAGTGTGTATGACAAATTAGAGTATTATCATGTCAACGGAAGTGTAGCGGTTCCATCGGATGCAAAGGGAGCCATAGTTGTTGGATCAATTGGGAATGATACTAAAAGACAAACATATAGCTCGACTGGCCCAACAGATAACGGATTAAATGTTCCAAACATATTGGCAAAAGATGGATTTCTAACCAAAGTTTACAATGGCGAACCATTTTACGGAACATCCTCATCTGCAGCATACATATCAGGTTTGATTACAATACTGTATTCTGAAATACAAGACATTGATCCGTTCAACATTCCGTCTATACTAAATGAAAACATGCTCTTATCAAACTCCACTCAAAATTCAAACCTGTCTGTAATGACGTATATGGGAAACCTAGATGCAAACAAATCGTCTAATAGTATGGATTGGTATGAATCCTTGAAATCTGATTCAACGGAACATGATTTTCCAATCAAATTCACAGATAATGAAGAGAAATCAAACAAAATAACATGCAAGTCAGATATGGTGAAAATCCTAAAAAAATCCACATCGGATTATGTATGTGTGACAGAAACTACGTCTGAATCATTAATACAACGTGGTTGGGGTTTTTAACATACACAAATAGGATTTCTGGGCATAAATGACGTCCAAAACACTATTTTCGAGAGTTTTGTTATTGAATAATACTCTTCATTACTAATATTTTCATAATGATTTGGAACCAAAATGGAACTTCACAGACTCGAATCCGGTCGGGTCCGCTTTAATTTATGTAAAATTTATACTCTGTTATAATTTTGAAAAATTAATTATTTGGACTTAACTGAAATATTTTTTGCAATTGTGATTTTGCTTGCTGGTGCAAAGATTCTTGGTGAATTATTTCGAAAACTAAAACAACCATCTTTAGGCGGTGAAATTCTTGCTGGTATTATACTTGGTCCTACACTGTTTGGAATTGTTCAAATCTCAGATGGATTAGAATTGATTTCCACAATTGCCATATTCTTTGTAATGCTTTTCATTGGACTTGAAATGAATTTAAGTGAAATTCGAAAAACTGGAAAATACGCTTTACTCATATCCATAACTTCTCTAATAATTCCATTTTTCATAGGATATCAATTATCCGTTGTTTTTGGTTTAGAGTTAATTGAATCATTGTTCATTGGATTGTTACTATCTGTCACGTCTGTTCCTGTTAGTGCTATGATTTTACGTGAATTAGGAATTCTCAAAACAAAAATTGGAACTACTGTGATATCTGTGGCAATAATTGATGATATAATCTCTTTAATAATTTTGGCAATAATTTTACAACTTCATGCAGCTGATCATGCTTCATTTAATTTTGAAGAACTTGGAATTTCCATATTCCAAATATCTGTTTATTTAATTGGAATTACTTTTCTGGCTTTTATTGTTTATAGAATTGATAATTGGTTCCCAAAACGATTTGAACTATTTTTTGAAAAAGCAAAAACCCATGAAGCAAAATTTGGTATATTCATTGTTGTTGCAATCACCTTGTCGTTAATAGCTGATCTTGTTGGGCTGCATTTTATTTTAGGCGCATTTTTTGCTGGTTTAATATTTAGTAAAAAAATTCTTGGTAACAAGGAATCTGATAAAACATATGGTACAATGTCTGGAATGACATTTGGTTTTATTGCACCCTTGTTTTTTGCTATAATTGGAATAAAATTCAGTGCACAATCTTTAGAAAATTACATCCCATTTCTCATTTTGTTGGTAATATTGGGTATATTCGGTAAAACCTTTGGAGGGTTTTTGGGAACAAAAATTTCCAAGTTTTCCAATATGCAGGGATTTGCAATATCTGCTCTATTGAATGGTCGTGGAACTGTTGGGTTGACAATAACTGCAGTTGCATACGCCCTAGGAATTTTAGATATTGTATTGTTCTCTGTCTGTGTTCTTATCTGTGTCATCACTACTATGGTGACTCCAGTTATTGCAAAACCATTTTTGAAAAAAATTTAATTTTTACAAAATTCATTAAACCGTCCATATAGCCGCATATTATGTATGGTGATGCATGGAATGACATGTCTTCAGAATATGATAATTGTGTAGAAAACAATCCAAACCATGTAATTTCAAATTTTATCAATCAAGAAATCAAAATTATTTCTAATCTTTTCAAAAAATTCATCAAACCTGACAAAAATTATATCGTAATTGATCTTGGTTCTGGAACTGGTAGAGTGTTGTTTTCTTTACAAAATATTTTTGGTAATTCTTTATCTTACTGTGGTCTTGATGCATCAGAATCTATGATCCAACTATCAAAAACAAAACAATCTAAATTGAATTTACAAAATATTTCTTTTCAAAATTATGATGTTACCAATACTAAAATAGATGAACTATTTGATGATGACTCTATTAAAATTCCAATATGTGTGTACAACACTATAGGTGTTATTCCAATTCAAAAAAGAGAGCAATTTTTTGAAAATATGAAAAAACTTGCAGGAAACGAGGGATTTGTTTTATTATCTGCATTTAATGGAGATGATTTTGCCTTTGCATCTCCACAAATTTATCATCCAATGAAAAGCATGGTAAAACAAATAGATGCTGACTCGTTTGATGAAGAAAAATTAGCATTTAGAAATAGTCTTGGATATTATAGTCAATGGTTCAAAAAAACACAACTTCAAGCATTTCTAAAATCTGAGATAAACCCTATTCCAATTAAAGTGTTCATTAATGACGTCCCTCATGTTCTTGGACATGTGTTTGTAGATAGATTCATAGAAAATTAGATTTTTGCAAGACAATGCAGTCTTACTAGTTAAATCAAAATTTCAATTACTTCCGTTAATGTCTCAAATAGAAGCACAATACAACGAATTCACAAATGCAATAACTCAGACACTCTCAAATGTTGATGTTGATCTCTTGATCAAGATAATGTATCTTGAAAGAAAACTTCCTGACGCACCACCTATGGTAGAGTTGACTATTGACTATAATTCTGGCACAAATATTCAAAACAAACAAGAAGCAATTAGAGCAAAATATGGATTCCCAATGAATGCTGGTGAACATGGATTAACTCTAGTTAGCAGAATGGACATACCATTAATCGAAGAAATCTCTAAAGATAGAGATATCAAATTCATTTCTGGTAAAGCAACTCCTGCATCATACTGATACTAGACGATCTCATTTTATTTTTTCATAAAAATCCCGAATATCCCTTCAATTATTTTTGGCACTAGAAAATATTTTTTTAATTTAGTTAAATGTGATCCTGCATTTTTTTATGATGTGAAGATATACACTTCAAGGGGACCTGCATTTGCGAGGAATATTTGAATCACTAATTGTATTTGGCATAATGACTGGTTTATTGTTACCTGCAAGACTACTCTTTGTTGAATTTGTTTCTGATGACTGGTTGGGCTCATTTGGAGTAATTACTGCTATCTCTATGTCTGTCATAGTTTTAGCAAAAAAGAAAAAATTAGGCTTTTTTGGTCCTATGCTTGAGAGACAAATCTACAAATTCCAAAAAGGGAAATGTGGAATTGTAGTATTTGGAGAATCTGTATTTTTGCTTTTAATTCTAGGAACAATGATTGTAGCAATTGATCAAGGTAGTTCTGTCTATTCTGAATACATGTTACAAAATTCTTCTAATGTACCTGTAGTAAATTCCTCCGAGCAAGTTTTAGAAATGACAAATGAAATGGCTCCTACTGATTGGGTTGTTGGATTTTTGTTAGCTCCTTCTGCATTACTAACAGAATTCCCTAAAATGAGTGCTGCAATTGCATCTATTGATCAATCCCTTGACGGATGGTTAATGCATTTTTACACTGTAGGATTTGTAGAATATTTAGAGTTGTTGGGAATTCTAATTTTTTATAGAGTTTCCTTTAGGAGAAAGATTTCTACTGCAACAAGCCAACTGTATGTCAAGGCTGCAATTTAGAATCTAAAACTCCCATGATGTGATTATCTTAAATATTATAACATAATATAACAATAATGAGTCGCGAAGATTTCAATTATTCATCAATCAAAGTACAAGATATTATGACGCGTGCACTAATTACTGTTAATCCCAGCACAACTGCACTACAAGTTGCTAAAATGATGGAACAAGGTGGAATAGGGGCAGTTATTGTAAAAGAAGGAGACAATCTTGTGGGTATTGTAACTGATAGAGATTATGCTACCAAGATTGCAGCAAACAATCTTCCATTTGACACTACTGTTGAAAAAATAATGTCTTCCCCACTAATCACAATTAATCAGGGAGAGCCAATTTCTGTTGCAGCTGAAACAATGGCTAGTAAAAAAATTAGAAAACTTGCAGTATCTGATAATGGCACAATTACTGGAATTGTTACATCAACTGATTTAGTAAATCAACTAGCAAAATAACTAGTACGTTTTTGTTTTTCTAAGAAATAATGTAACTGATGCCATATAACATCCAGTAGCAATTATTTCTGAAATTAATGATGCTAAGAATGGTTCTATTCCAATTTCTAAGAAATAATAGAAAGTTGGCCACCTTATTCCAAGATAAACAATCTCTCCTACCCCAAATGATGAAACTAATGCAAGTAATTCTCTTCTGATTAATTCTCTCTTCATTGATTTGTACCGTTCTTTGTTATCCCAATAGAATAAACCCGAAAAAATTCCAAAATAAACTACATATCCAAAAATTATCGTAAATGTTGTAGTAAGATAACTGTCATAATCTGCTAACATTTGGGCAAATGCCGCAGAAAGTGATGCTGAAATTATAAAACAAATGAGAAAACTTCGGTTGATTCTCAGTAATTGTTGATTTACTTTCATCAGTTTTTTAAAAATTTGATAACTAATATTTTGTTAGACCTTTGAAAAATCATGAAAAGATGCAAGTGGGCGGTAGAAGAACCAAACATCACCTATCATGATAAAGAATGGGGACGACCTCAACATGATGATCAAAAATTATTTGAATTTCTGATATTGGAAGGTGCCCAGGCTGGTCTTTCATGGGTAACTATTCTCAAGCGTAGAGGTGGCTACAAAAAGGCATTTTCTAATTTTGATGCCCTCAAAGTTTCAAGATACTCTCAAAAACATGTATCAAAATTATTGCAAGATGAATCAATAATTCGAAACAAACTCAAAATCAATTCTGCAATTAACAATGCAAAACAGTTTATCAAAATCCAAGACGAGTTTGGTTCTTTTGATAAATATCTATGGAGTTTTGTAAATGGTAAACCAATCAAAAATAATTTCAAAAAACTATCTGATTTGCCTGCATCTACTTATATCTCTGAAAAACTCAGCAAAGATCTCAAAAAACGCGGATTTACTTTTGTTGGGCCTACAATATGCTATGCACTAATGCAGGCAATAGGAATGGTCAATGACCACACGACTGAGTGTTTTTTGCATGGAAAATAATTTTATTCTTCTATAATCTTGACAAATCATGGCAGAAGGAACATTTGCAACATCTGTAACTTGTATGGATGGTAGAATACAACTACCTCTTGCAAAATGGATCAAAGAAAACTATTCTGTTGATTATGTTGATGCAATCACAGAACCAGGTGTTGATAAAAAAGTTGCAGACAATTCTGATCTTGAATCCATAAAGACCAAAGTTGGAATTTCAATCAATGCCCACAAATCTGAACTAATCGTAGTGTCTGGTCACTATGACTGTGCTGGAAACCCCGTTTCAGATGAAGAACACAAATCACAAATCAAAAAAGGTGTTGAAGTAATTTCCTCTTGGAACACTGGTGCTAAAGTTATCGGCGTTTGGGTTGATGGCACTTGGAATATCAACGTGTTATAGAATAATGGATTCAAAACTCTCTCATTTTTCAAAAACCGCTGGACCTGGAATCTTATTTGCATGTACTGCAATAGGCGTATCTCACTTGATTCAATCAACTCGTGCTGGTGCTGATTTTGGTTTAATGATATTAGGATTTGTTGTGCTTGCAACTGTGCTCAAATATCCTTTCTTTGAATACGGTTCTCGTTATGCAAACTCTACTCAAACAAGTATCATTGATGGCTACAAAAAACTTGGAAAACCTGCATTGTGGATGTATTTTATAATTACAATCTGCTCCATGTTTTTTGTAACTGGTGCAGTAGGATTTGTAACTGCAGGTTTTTTTGAGAATTTATTTGGAATCGATTTTCTTGAAGAGTTTACTGTAGTTATTTTATTTGCAATTTGTGTTGGAATTTTGGCTGTTGGAAAATACAACATTCTTGACAGTCTAATTAAGATCATAGCAATTGTTTTGCTAGTTTCAACTGTTTCTGCATTTTTACTGGCATTATACAATGGTCCAATAGAAGAAGTTCCTGGATTTTCCCCAAGGGAACTTTGGAATTTAACTGGAATCTTTTTCTTGTTGGCATTAATGGGTTGGATGCCTGCCCCTCTTGATCTTTCTACATGGAATAGTCTGTGGACACTTGAAAGATCAAAACAAACCAGTTATCGACCAAAATTAAAAGAAACACTACTAGAATTCAGATTAGCTTATCTGATAACTGGTATTTTGGCTGTAATGTTTGTTGTTTTAGGTACTTTCATCTTTTATGGCTCAGGTGAAGAATTGCCAAATAGTAATTCTAGTTTTGCTCACAAAGTTGTTACATTGTATACTCAGACTATTGGTGAGTGGAGCTATGTTGTTATTGCTGCTTCGGCGTTTTCTGTAATGTTTGGAACCATAATTGCATTATTTGATGGGTATTCTCGCTCTTTGCAAAGAACCGTAGAGTTGATTTTTTCTAAAAAAGAAGAAACAATACGAACAAAATTCAAGACATTTTATGTTATTTTTTTGATAGTTCTCTCTGTTGGTTCATTAATTGTGATTTTTCAATTTGCAGGAAATCTAAAAGAATTAGTTGATTTTGCTACTGTTTTGTCTTTTGTAGTCGCACCAGTTATTGCAATATTTAATTTCAGATTAGTTACTGGAAAATATTTTCCAAAAGAATCTCAACCTTCTACTTTATTGAGAATTTTGAGTTTTACTGGAATTACCTTCCTTAGCGGATTTGCAATATTCTTCCTAGTGACGAAATTCATGTCATAATCTGATCATAAGCTTAGCCTTAGCAAGTTTTTTTAATACTGCAGACTGATTATTTATGAAAATCATGAAAATTTCTACTAAAATGAAAAAAGCACTACAAGACCAAGTGGCACTTGAAGGATTAGCGTCAAATAGTTACTTGGCAATGGCATCCTGGTGTGAAATAACAGGATATCGGGGTGGTGCAGCATATTTCTATGCTCAGTCCGATGAAGAAAGAACTCACATGATCAAAGTGGTTCATTATCTCAATGATATGGGTGCAACTGCAACAATTCCTGCAATTAAAGCTCCAACTGCAACTTACAAATCCTTAGAAGGATTAATCAAATCTGCACTAAAGAGCGAACAGACTGTTACTAAGGCAATTCACAAAATGGTAGAGATTGCGCAAAAAGAAAAAGATCATTCAACTTATGCATTTCTGGAATGGTTTGTAAATGAACAGGTTCAAGAAGAAACAAAGTTTGAAACAATCTTACAAAAGTTTGATCTTATTGGACGAGATAAAATTGCAGTAAATGAAATTGATAAAATTCTTGCAGCAGATGCAGCAGCCCCTCCAGCAGAACCTGCAGCATAAATTTCTAAAATAATTAATACTCTATTGTTTTCAATCATTCCATGACAGTAACTGTTACAAGAAAACCTGGTGGAATGACACAACTATTCAACACTGACACTGGACGTGTGACTTACAAATGCAAGGCAGATTCAGCTTACATGTTAATTGAAGCATTTGGGGGAATTGTAAAGTTTAATCAAAAAGGTGCAATGGCAACAATAACTGGACACGTTACTTCTTTAGAGTCATGTGATGTTCTAAAGAATGGTCATCCTGAATACAAGGATGCACTTGTTGCAATTATTTCTGCACACAAAGATTTTGCAAAAACCATTGCTGATTCTTATCAAAAAGAAATAACGGAACTTGAAAACAAACTATCTGCACTCTAAGATTTGTATTTTTCACATTTGCAGCCTCGAACTAGACATTTTCCATTCCCATCCATGTGAATTGAATTGTCATGATAACATCCAACCTCTTTGTTATTGCATTTCATTTTAGACCCTCAAATTAGAAATTATTTTGATTCATCGTGGTCTTTGCCGATATGAGTAGCAAGGTCAATTACACTATTTCCAAAATCCTTTCCGCAAAACTTGCAATGAAATGTATACTCATTTGACAAGAATAACTCTGGAACATAATATTATTTAAAAAATTTCTTGATTCTGGTTTGATTTATCCATAAATCATACAATGTTCGCATTCGCAAACATCTTGTTTCTTTGCTTTTTTCAAGCAGTTCTTGTGTTGTCCTGCTTGACACTGGACACAAATCTCATCAATATTCTCTACATTGGTGTATTTTTTTGATTGATCAAATCCAAAACCCCCATCTTGTGGTCCTACCATACCCTTACACGTATGATGTAGTATTTCTAGTTCACTGATTAATTGCAGATTTTATTGCATCGTACAATTCATTTTTGTGTTCTTCAATTATTCCTCTTATCTCAAATGAATCTACATATCCTCCTGCTGATGCACGGGTTGCTTTTAGCAAATAATGTAATGCCCCTTCTTCAATTTTTCCAACATAATATCCATACAAAAAATCTATTTCATTTTCACACTTCCAAATTTTTTTAATGTTTGGAAATGTCTGTTTAATCTCTGATTCTATTTCTAAAATTCTATTTTTTATGTATTGATCAAGTGATTTTCTTATTGATGAATCTTGAAGCAATAGTAATTTCTTTAGAATACTTGGCTTTAGTCCTTTTTCTTACCTTTATCATCTTCTGGATTGTCCCACATATGCATAGTTCCTCTTATCATAAATGAGCCTACAATTATGGCTACCAATCCTCCTACAATGAATACAAAAAATTTCCTTACATCTTTTATGCTTGCCAATGATGCTTAATCGTAGTCATTCTAATTATAATTGTCTAAATGATTTGGATTAGATTCAATAATGAGATTGAATAATTCATTTCATATGTCTAGAATTAAACAAATTGCTATTTGGATTGGAATTATTGGGGGAGGAATAGGATTCTTCTTCTTCTCTATAGAAGCTGCTGAATTTATGAGATAATTTTCAAAAATTAATTACATTGTACTGATTTCTAAAAATATTGCCTGAAATTACTGATGAGATCAAGCGCTTTTTAGATTTACAAAAATTAGGTTATGTTGCAACTGTATCTTCTGATGGAACCCCAAATCTTTCTCCTAAAGGTACCATTATGAAATGGTCAAAAAAACAACTAGTATTTGCAGATATTCGTTCACCTGACACTATGCAAAATCTGAAAACTAATCCTAATGTGGAAATCAATGTAATTGATCCCTTGTTGAGAAAGGGATTTTTGTTCAAAGGCTTTGCCAAAACCATACATGATACTCTTTATGATGATGTTTTGAAACGTTATAGAGATAATGGCATCAAGAGTCCCATTAATGCAATTGTACTAGTTGATGTGACTGAAATCTCTGAAGTGACATCTCCTCTATATGATATGGGTGCTAGTGAGGAAGAAATCAAATCAAAATGGAAAAAACATTTTGATAATTTATGATTCCTGATCTTTTGATTTGAGTTTGTTTAATTCTTTTTTTGTTTCTTCGTGCTCTTCTCTTTCTTTTTCTAAAAGTAATTGAAGTGCTTCTAATTCCTTTTGTGTCATGCTTAGTTTTGACTTTAATGAGCCTACAACAACACTTGCTGCCTCAATTACTCCTGCCGAACTCTTGTTTTCACCTTGAATGAACTCCCTTTCTTTTGGTGTAAGGATACTTGTATCTTGAAATTCATCTTTTTTGTTTAGTTCTTCTTTTGCATTGTATAGTCGTGAATTTGCTTCATCTAACTCTTTTTCTGCCTCTACTTGTTGTTTTCTAATTTGAGATAATGCTGATTGTTCTGTTGAAATTTTTTCTTTTGTTTCTTCATATTCTTTTGTAATCTCTTCTAACTCTTGTTTTATTTTTGATAGGTTTTCTTCTGTTCTACTAAATTCTTCAATTGATTTTGAATCTTTGATTTGTTCGGCATCTTTAATTTTTTCTTTGATTTCTTTATGTTCTCGAATAACTATATCTAATTCCATTTTCTTTTGATTGAGCTCTTTTTTTACCAACATCAAATTACTTACTGCTGTTTCATATTCTTCTTTGACTGAATCAATTTTTTGTTGAATACCATTTAATTCATCTTGCTTTCCCCTAAACTCATTTTGTAGACTTTCCACTTCAGTCTCTAATTCTTCTTTTAGAACATTTTCTTCACTATTTTCTGATACTGTGTCCTCTTTTTTACCAAAAAGTCCCATTCATTTCTCACCGCCTTTCTCTAAAAGATGAATCTTTCTTTATTGTTGTTTTGTTCTATGTCTGATGAATTTGAGATAAAATCCTAACCCTCCAATTAACAGACCTCCAACCCATGTTACTACACTCATGCTTTTTGGCACAATTGCTTCTTGTGGACCTATGATGAGCAATAATGCACCTAGAATGATTAATGCAAATCCTCCACTATTTTTTGATTTATTGTGCTCAGAATGGACCATTTTCTACGTATACTCTGAAAGTGTTTTTGCTACTTGTTTTCTTCCTATATCTGAAATGAACGGTCCAATTTTTGGTCCTCTGGATGTCCCTAGAATAATTTGGTATAGTATCTTGAAGAAATCTTTTGGTTGCACGTCATTTGATTTTGCAATTTGGTAAATTGTATTTTGAATGTCCACTGGCTCTTCATCTGCCCCAAGTGCTTCTGATAAGATCTTTAATGCTTTTTTTGCTGTTTCATCTAAATCAACTTGAGTTTTTTCTTGTTCATCAAATTCATCTGAATAATTCCCTGCAAGCTCAATTAGTTTTTCAATTTCTGGTTCTGGATTTTTTATTACTCCATAATCAAGTAATTTCTTCATCACTCTTTCGTTTCTGTTTTCTTTGAAGATCTTTGACAATTCAATTAACAATCTATAGTTTACATGTGTGCTAGCTTGTTTTGGAGGATCTAGAAGATTTACGTATTCATAAAGTCCTTTTGATTTTACAAGTTTTGCTTGGTTATCTATTTTGATCCTTCCAAAGTTAATATCTTCTAATTCATTGTATTCATTCATCAAAGATGGTATGTCTTCTATACCAAGCTCACGTGCGCCTGTGATTCTTTTGTAAAGTAATAATAAAATTGATTTTGGACTGCCAAATTCTAACCATCTTTGTGCAGTCAATACGTTTCCTAATGATTTTGAAATCTTTTTTCCTCCCTTGTCTAAGAACATTTCATATTTTACATGGTGAGGATGTGGGAAATCTAAAATTTCATCTGCTACCCAGTCATTTACTTTAACTGAATCCATGATATCTTTTCCATATGCTTCAAATCTAATATCAAATGCTGCCCATCTTGCTGCAAACTCTACTTTCCATGCTAATTTTCCAAGGTCTTTTCCAATGTCTGCTTCTCCCTCATGACCGCAACCCTTGATCATTTGTGAGCCAATTTCTGCATCATGACATTTGTACTTGACTTTCTTTTCATCTGCAATGTACTCTGTTGCTTCTGCTGTGTAAAGACGATTACAGTTTGCGCAAACCGGAAAATATGGGAGATATTTTTGATATTTCTCCTGTCCGACTAATTCTGATATCTTGTCTCCAATCTTTGTGCTGTTTTGCAAAATGGTGTGTATGTTATCTTTGAGTAATCCTTGCTTGTATGTGTCAACTGCTCTCCGGAATTCATATTTTATTCCAACCTTGTCTAGTCCATCCAAAAGAATACTGCTCATATGCATGCCATAGGAATCATGACACCCATATGGATCTGGAATCAATGATACGGGTTTTGCCAAGTGTTCTTCTAACCCAAACTCGTGCATTCCCTCTGGAATTTTCCGTAATCCGTCTAAATCATCTGAATATGCAATAAGCTCAGATTTGTAACCCAAATTCTCTAATGCTAATTTTACACCATATGCTCTAACTGCATCTCCTAAACTTCCAATATGTGGAATTCCTGATGCGCCAAGACCGCTTTCTACTCTAAGAAGTTCTAAATTTCTTCCAAGTGATTTTTCACGGTCAAGTAACTCTGAAGCTAACTTGTCAATCCAAGTTCCTTTTCCGATAATTTCTTGTTCTGACATTCCTCCTCACTAATCTAATGTTTTGGACATGTATGGCCCATATAACGAATACCCTAACTTTTGATAATATTCTCTTGTCCCAACTGCACTGATTACCAATAATTCCTTTGCATCAAATTCTTCTCTTGAAATTTTTTCTGCTTCTCTCATCAGATTTTTTCCTAAACCTGAATGTTGTATTTCACTTTCTTCTTTCTCTCCAATCTTTAGTGATTTTCCATAAACATGAAGTTCTCTTACGATACAAGAGTTCTTACCGACTTCATCTCTATGTGCACTATCACTTGGTTTTCTTAACCTCAAAAATCCGTAAATTGATTCATTTTTGTCTTCATATGACAAAAACACTTCTTTGCCTCCTGAAGAATCATAATCTATTCTAGTTAGATTGATGTCTTTATCTTCTGATTTTTTGTTCAAGCCGGCTTCTCTGCATCTAATACATTTGCATTTCATTCCTTGTTTTGCCAAATTTTGATGTACAATCTGTCTTAGATTTCCTGATTTTGGGCCTGCGATAATCTCATTTGGGGAAATTTCTCTTTGAACACGCATGATTCTAACCCATTTTGGGATGTTTTTCTTTGCCTCTGTTAGAACTTGAATCATATCTTCATCTGAATATGGGGCATACTTTCCATCTTTGTATTCTTGATACATCGGAGTATTTTCAATAACTAATGATGGGTATATCTTGAGCATATCTGGCCGTAACTGTGAATCTGAAAACAGTTTCTTAAAATCTTCAATGTCTTCTTTTGGAGTCATTGTTGGCAATCCTGGCATCATATGTGCAACAATTTTGTATCCTGCATCTTTTGAAATTTGAAATGATTCTACAACATCATTGTAATTATGTCCTCGATTAACAATATTGTATACTCTTTCTTGTAATGATTGAACTCCAATCTCTATTCTTGTTACCCCATAATCTAACATCCAATCAACATGTTCTTTTTTACAATAATCTGGTTTTGTTTCAATTGTAAATCCCACATTCCTGATTGCAGCATGTTCATTGTTTATTTTTGCTTCTTGCAAATTTTTAGAATCAGTTCCATTAAGTGCATCATAACATGACTTGATAAAATTTTCTTGATAATCTTTTGGCATAAATAGAAATGTTCCTCCAACAATAACTATTTCCATCTTAGATGGGTCATGACCAAATGCAATTAGTTTATCAATTTTTGTTGTGATTTGTAATTTTGGATCATACTCATTTTCAATTGCATTTAGTGTTGATGGTTCATTTCCTGTATAGCTGTTAGGTGAATTAAATTCAATCCCTCCTGGACAATACGTGCATCTTCCATGTGGACATGCAAATGGTTTTGGCATTAATGCTACTACTGCAACACCTGATGCAGTCTTTGCAGGTTTTTTTAACAAAACTTTTCTTAGTTTTTTAAATTCTGATTCTTTTGCCATTGAAAGTATTTCATGATTTCTTGGAATTCTTTCTAGTGAATATTTGGCACAAATTTTCTTGATTTCTTCTTTGACTTGTTTTTTACTAGGCTCATTAATTGTTAGTAGATTTTGAGTGATTTCACTACATGCCTTTGAAAACACTGAATCTAACTTACTCATGGGTACTCACACTGAATTGGACATAAATTCGTTAAATAATTTGGCCGATTTTGAGGCTATCGACGCCTAGTTTTTCTTTTTGATTTTGATGTTTTTCTAGCAGTCTTTCTCTTTGTTGTCTTTTTAGCTGGCTTTCTCTTTACAGTCTTTTTCTTTGCAGCAGTCTTTCTCTTTGTTGTCTTTTTAGCTGGCTTTCTCTTTACAGTCTTTTTCTTTGCAGCAGTCTTTCTCTTTGTTGTCTTTTTAGCTGGCTTTCTAGTAGATTTCTTTGAAATGGTTACTTTGAGATTCTTTAGTTCATTTAACTCCTCTTGAATTTTCTTGATCTCTGCAACCATTTTTTCTTTGAATGATTGACTGTTTGCATCAACTGACATGTTACTGATTTTCACGAATTTTTGTAGAATTTAAGACTTTGCTGGACTATTCAGGTTTTTGTTCTATACTTTGTTCTGGTTCACTATTTCCACTTCTCTGTTCTTTTCTATATTCCATCTTCAACCAAATTGGTGTAATTATTGTTGTGACTGCAACCATGATTACAATTGTAGAATATACTTCTGATGTTAATACTCCTGCAGTCACTCCTACACCTGCAACAATTAATCCTACTTCTCCTCTTGAAATCATTCCAATTCCCACTCTCATTCCCTGAGCTTTGTTTTTCAAGAAGAACATTGCTGGCAATCCACAACCTAATAGTTTTGTAACAATTGCAACTGCAATGATCACTCCACTGATCATCAAAATATTCAAATCTACTGCACGAAGATCCACTTGCGCTCCAATAATTGCAAAGAATAACGGCGCAAAAATTAATCCAATTTTTCCAATGTAATTTTCAACCTTTTCAAACACTTTAGTTGTTGATAATGCCATTCCCACTGCAAACGCACCTACAATTGGTGATAACCCAATCGAGCCTGCAAGCGCTGCAGCACCAAAGAATGACGCTGTCGCGATTCCTTCAACACTGCCCTTTGCCTTCCATAATCTTGGAGTGATGACTTTGGGAATTACTATTACTGCTACAACTAACATAATTGCAAAGAATCCTAATACTTGTAGAATCGTTATCATTACGTCTGTGATAACTATGCTTTCAATTCCTGCATCTGAACCTGTAATTGAAATCACCACTGACAAAACTGCAATTGCTAAAATGTCATCTACTACTGCTGCACCGATAATCAATCTAGCTTCAGGAGCCTTTAGTTTTCCAAATTCACTAAGTACTTGAATAGAAATTGCAATACTGGTAGCTGTAAGCGCCGTCGCAATCAACATTGACTCTAATGCTTCAAATCCAAACAATCCGAAAATTACAAAACCCGCAAAGAACGGGACGACCACCCCTAACGTGCCAACTGTAAACGACGCCTTTCCACCTTTAAGAAATTCCTTGGGTGTCATTTCTAATCCTGCCATAAACAAAATTACAATTGCCCCCATCTCTCCTAGAATTTTTATCTCATCGTTGATATGCAACAATTGTTTTCCGTCTAAAATGAAAAATTGACCTAACGCAAATGGTCCTACAATCATTCCTGCTAATAATTCCCCTAACACAATTGGCAGTTTTAATCTCAAGAAAAGCTCTGCCATTAATTTAGCTGCAAAAAGAAGTATTCCTATACCAATGATTGTTTCAATAAAATGTGCATCTGCAGCCATCTTTCTCTTATAATTCTGGAGAAATGTGTAATATAAGGCGATACTAGGTTGAAAATTATTTTACTATTGTTAAATTAAGCAATTTTTTGTGAATTTACAAAAACACCTTTCTTGGAAATGATCTGCCCAATTTCCTGACTTGAAATCTTGTATTTTTTGAATATTGATTTGATTCTTGTTGCCTGTTCTTTTGGTGCAATCACACAGAATCCTACTCCCATATTGAATGTCTTGTACATTTCTTCAGATTTTACTCCTTGCTCTTCTACAAGCCCCATAATTGGTGGTATTTTTGGCAAAGAGTCTATCTCATAACCTATCTTCTTTAGGCGTAATAGTTTGGTAAATGAGCCTCCAGTAATATGGGCAAGACCTGTAACCTTGCATTTTTCCACCATTTCTAAAACTGGTTTTGTATAGATTTCAGTTGGCTTTAGCAATGCGTCCCCTATGGTCCCTACTCCTTTTACCTTGTCTTTAACTGAATATTTTTTCAACAGTGCTTTTCTTGCAAGAGAGTATCCGTTTGAATGAATCCCTGTACTGTTTGCACCAATTATTACATCTCCTGATTTTATTTTATTTCCAAGTACCATCTGTTTTTTTTCTACTAATCCTACAACCATTCCTGCTAAATCAAACGCAAAACCTTTTCCCTCTATGACATCTGGCATGATGGCAGTTTCTCCACCCACAATTGGCATTGCAGATTTCTTTGCACCTTTTACTAATCCCTCTACAATCTTTTTGAAAATTGGAACATCGTTTTTGTTTGCTGCAATATAATCTACAAATGATATTGGTGTTGCACCAATACAGATTATATCATTAACATTCATTGCAACACAATCAATTCCTATTGTATTGTATTTTTTCATCATGTTTGCAATTACCACTTTTGTTCCAACTCCGTCAGTATGTGTTGCTAAAAGTTTTCCTCCTGGAATTTCCACAATTCCTGCATAATGTCCAAACCCATGAGCTATCTTTGCTTTTTTCTGAAGTTTATGAGTTGATGAAATTAACTTGCCTATTGCCATCTGGCTTTGTTTAATTTTAGAAATGTCTACTCCTGCTTTTTTGTATGTTAGAGCCATAGTTTGTTGCCCTTTTGCTGTGAATAAAAGA
This sequence comes from Candidatus Nitrosopumilus sp., assembly GCF_965262695.1. Taxonomy (GTDB): domain Archaea; phylum Thermoproteota; class Nitrososphaeria; order Nitrososphaerales; family Nitrosopumilaceae; genus Nitrosopumilus. The sequence continues at coordinate 253,806 of NZ_OZ253550.1, forward strand.
ATTTGCCCCTCGATTCGATCACATGTACATTCCAGCTATCTCTTCTCTGTGCTCTACATATTTTTGAGATAATTCACTAAATTCTGAATGAATTCTCTCTTTTTCTTCTTGCATATCTGTTGTATCTATATTCATATCGTAGAATCGATTTAGAGCCTCAATTAGAGTTACTGCGGCTGCAGAATCTGTAGTATCTCTGCTTGCCTTTGCCAATAATGTTAATCCTTGAATTTCTCTTACCAAACATTCGTTTAGTATTCCTCCTGGAATCCCTGTGATGAATCCTTGTGGAATCATACTGATGTCTTTATCTGCCATGGTTCTTACCAAATCTTCTTCTGCAGCACAGTATGCTTTGTCATCATGTTCAGTACTTGCAACTCCATCTAAAATTACAATCTCTTTTGATCCTTTTATTGCTGCCCAATCTAAAATTGATGCAACTAATGAATAAAGTCCTTCCATTTTTAATGTAATTTCACAAATTATTGCACAAACTGTTCCTTCTTTGTTTGCATAGAATCTAAATGGATGACGTAATCTCCCTCTCATAAACACTGTTGATGGTGGAAGATATTTTGATCTCATCACTGCAATTTCTTCCATCTCTAATTTCTCAATTATATGATTAATTGCAACTGGCCCTACAAGACCTGCGCCAACAAACCCTGCAAAAATTACAGGACTTTTCAATTCCATTTCTTTTATCTCAAAGACTTCAGCTTCTGGAAATTCTTTTGACACTGTTTACGTCGATTTGTTCTGTCTAATTACTTTACTGAATAAGTATTTTGTACACTTTTTGTTAGACAGAATTTAGTAATCTTTTTGTAATAATTAGAACTTAAGACCAAAAACAATTAGTTTCTTGGTGACAGTTCCAATTATGGGTACTTTTACAAAAATAGTATTTAGTATATTCTGATGATTTGTATGAATCATTTCTACGTGTCTTTTTTATGCAAATTCTGTTTAGTAGATTTGTACAATTGATGGGAGTCATTCATCAACCGTGTGCCAGACCATAGCGTTTCTGTCAGGTCATTTTTGACCTGGCTTTTTACTTTACTTTGTTCGTAAAACTTGAAATTTTACTAATGATTCATCAGTGCCCGCTAAATATCAAAATCTCAGATTTTTGTACATGGTGGGCACGGGATACCTGTTTGCAGTTGGGATATTTTGCACATTTTTCCTAAATTCTGCCTATGCTCAAACTATGGGGGATCAGACTACTTTGTCAGGAGATCTACAAAACAATCCTGTTGCTCAGGACATTCTCAAAAAAATTGAGCAAAGCAAAAAATGGATTGAAAAAATTGAGCAACGAAATTTTGAAGATTCTAAACGACAATTAGAATTAGAACAAAAACGCACAGAAGTACTACAAAGTTTGGAAGAAGATTTAAGAAAATGGGAGGAACTCTGGGGTTATTACACATTTGACAATATGATTGCAAGGGTATTGGAAAATAGTCCTGCAAAAGACACATCTAGCATTTATGATCATCCTTTAAAATTCACTGCATCAAAGATTGATGCTGGACGAGAAGCGTTACAAAAAGTTATTTTGGCTGGTGGAGGTCCTGAAGAAGCAAGAGATGCATTTGTCAAAGCTGCCAAAATAACAAGAGCTGAAATGGTGTCTGCAAATGCCCTTTATAATGTTCTAAACAATAATGCTTACTACAACCAACAAGTACTTTTTGATTCTGATGGTGGATTCAATTATGAACTCTCTGGAGAAGAATTAAGGAAATATTATCGAGACTTTAGAACAAATCCAGAATATCTAAATGCAAACCCTTTTGATGAAATCTCTTGGGAGGATCTTGGTAGAACAAATTCTAGTACTGAATGTAGACCTGGGCATGTTTTAGTTTACAGAACTCATGCAGACGATTATGTTTGTACAACAGAATACACAGCTGAGATGTGGGTTCGACACAATATGGGAAAAATTGTTGATGGCTCACATGGAGAATCTTATGCTGTGCTAACTGAACAGAAATTAAATAAAGACAGAATTTTGCAAAAAGCAGATAACTTAAACTCGAAAATCAAATCAATGCAAATTCATTATGAAGAACGGATTTCAGAAACTATTGCAAAATATGCCTCTCTTATAGATGATATCGTCTCAGAAAAACAGGCTGAAGAAAAACAAATTCTTGAAAATCTCATTCAGTCTGATGATGCTTCAAAAAAGATAACGAGTCAACAAATTGCCAATATTAGAGAAAAATTTGATGAATTTGAAAAAAACATTCTGGATGAAAAAGATGACGTGTTGAAAATTTTAGAAGATCAACATCTAACCTCAATAGAGGAATTTGTAGATATTCACAATTCTGATGATGACCTTAAGATAGAATGGAATCATGACTATCCTATTTTTTATCCCTCTGCATACTATTTCCCACAAAACTCTGATTCAAATTCTATAATTAAGACTAGTTTTGATGATGATGTCTCTGGTTTTATTGTTGATAATGCAAGTCTAAAAAATGCATTTGGTGAAAAAATACATTCATTGAAACCTGGCCAACTAGTTCAAGTGACTTCGGACATTACAAATCATGATGATATTTCAAAAAAATTTGCTTATCTAGTTGAGATTAGAGATGAGCAAAATCAAATTGTTCAACCATTAAAATGGATTACAGGACAACTTGATTCAGACCAAACTCTTAACTTGGGATTATCTTGGGTCCCAAAAAACACTGGCAATTTTTATGCAGATGTTTTTATTGGAACTAGCTTAGACTTTGTATCTAATACAGAAACCATTTCAATTTCTGTAATTCCTTCAGATCATTCATCCTAATTATTCTTCAGTTATTTTTCTGCATAAAGAGATTCAACATTGTATGTCCCTTGTCTGTAATTGTGTATATCATGTTTGATCCAACTGCCTCTTTTTTAACAAAGTTGTAATCAACACATAGATGAAGATAGTTCAGAAATGACTTTTTCATTCTGATCTTTGATTTTGAATACAATTCTGAAAATGTCATTGGATTTCCTCTTAATTGATACAATAATTTCAACAAAGACAAAGTACTGTAATCCCTGGTTCTTGCTTTTACTGCACCTAGGATTTCTTCATCCCTTTTGATTATGAAATCTTCGAATTGTTCTGCCACTTCTAGTGGTACATATGTTAGTCTTGCTCGCATCATACCGTATGGTACGGTACATTACTTTATTAGTCTTTAACTTGAGCTTTGTTGATCTTTCTAGCTGATTTTTTTACACTTGTATTTGACGACTACCCATCAATTCATCACATATGATCTGAATACGATCTACTATTATCTGTGATAATGGCCTAATATCATAAATAGCCCATTTTTTTGAAAATTATTTGTGAAAAAAATAGAGGCTGTAATTAGGAGAAAGAATTTTCCAACAATTAAATCTCATTTACATATTATTGGTAGTTACATTATAGATAAACGAAATTTAGAAGATAGCAACATCTATGATGAGTCTAAAGGCTCACGTGTAGGTTCTACTGGTCTCAAATCAATCCCTCTTGCAAAAATCGAAATGGTAGTACCTGACAAAGATGCAAGAAAGGTAGTTGAGATGATTTCCAAAAATTCTGGTTTGTCTGCAACTCATGGAGGAAAAATCTTTGTTTCTGAAATGGAAGAAGTTGTAGACATGGAAACAAATGATGCTACACAAGATCTTGAACTTGTTTTAGATGAAAAACCAGAACCAATAACATTACCAAAACGCAGTAGATTTGTCCCATTACAAAAATTCACTTTACATAAACTCCAAGTAATTTATGAAGAAAATAAAGAAACTCTTAGAACTGATTACAGAATAAAATCATTTAGTGATTTTGTAAATCATTGTATCATGAAATACCTTCCAACATTAGAAAAACAACTAAAGAATCCTACAATTGTTTATGAAAACAATTTTGGTGATTTTTAAAAAATATAATCTGAAAACAACCATAATCCAACTAAAGTTAGGCCAACTGCGGCCATTATCACTTTTGCAATGGATATTTTCTTAGATGTTTTCATATGAAGAATAATAATATCGGTGGTATAACAATTATTCCAATGATTACAGCTACCTTTGGGTAATCTTTAGGCTTGATTGGCTGCATTTTTTCTCTTTTGAATAATTTGCTTTTACGAACATTCATCCAAAATCACATTAGATTGTTGATTCGCCCTCTTCACCTGTTGCGATATCTACTGCACGCAATACCTGTGTGACAAAAATCTTACCTACTCTGCCTTTTTCTTTGATGATGTTTACCACTTCATCTTCTTTTGAATCAGGTATGATGGCTTCGATGAAATATTTGTCATTAAATTGAGGCACAAAAATCTCACTTCCTTTTGATGCGTGAATTTCAGGTCCTGGTCTCTTTCCTCTACCTCTTACCTTTGTAACTGTGAGACCGCCTATTCCGATATTCTTTAGTGCTTCACTTATTGACATGACGTCATTTTCGCCAAGAATAGCTTCTATTTTGAGCATTTGATAATTGTAATTTCAACTTGATAAATATAATTTCTGATTTTGTATACCAAATGATTATCATTTGACAATCAAATTAGGATATTGTTATTAATTAAAAACTAATTTTTTTCTATAATGGTACTTGATTCTGGAGATACAGCGTGGATGCTTGTAGCTGGAAGTCTTGTATTACTTATGATCCCTGCATTAGGTCTTTTTGAATCTGGTTTGTTACGAAAGAAAAATGCAGCTTCAATTTTCATGCAGATCTTTTTCGGATTGGCACTTTTGAGTGTGATGTGGTTTGTATTTGGATTTAGTTTATCGTTCAGTCCTTCAGAACATGGTTTAATCGGAGATATGGAATGGGTATTCCTCAAGGGTGTACCTTCTGATGATTCATTACCCTTTGCTCCAACCATTCCTGGTGTACTGTTTGTAAAATTCCAATTGATGTTTGCATGTATTACTCCATTACTTCTTACAGGAACAATTGCTGAGAGAATGAAGTTTAGTTCCTTTATTGTATTCATATCTGCATGGTCTATGTTGATCTACTATCCTCTTGTCCACTGGGTATGGGGTGGAGGTTGGCTATCTGAATTAGGTGTTGTAGACTTTGCTGGTGGTATTGTAATTCACACTAGTGTTGGTATGGCTGCTTTAGCTGCTGCATTGGTACTTGGAAAGAGAAGAAATTACGGTCCTGCCATAATGATTCCTCACAGTATCCCCCTTGCAGTTCTTGGTTCATCTTTGCTATGGCTTGGATGGTTTGGCTTTAACGCAGGTAGTGCACTTGCAGCATCAGGTGGTGTTGCAGGTAACACCGTAATTGTAACTCATATGGCTTCTTCTGTTTCTGCTTTAATTTGGGCAGGACTTTCATGGGTAAGAACAGGAAAACCATCTGTTGTTGCTACCATCAATGGTGCAATTGCAGGTCTTGCTGGAATTACTCCTGCATCAGGATTTGTAAGTGCTGAACATGCATTTGTAATTGGAATTGCAATCGGTGTAATCTCTTATTCTGGTGTAGTACTATTCAAAGAAAAATTACACATTGATGATGCACTTGATGTCAGCTCAGTCCACGGTGTTGCAGGTATTGTGGGTTCTCTTGCAATCGGTATATTTGCAAGTACTATGATTAACCCTGGCGGTGTTGATGGATTACTATTTGGTAATCCTGATCAATTATGGATTCAAGCAGTAGGTGTTGCAGTTGCAGCCGCAATTGGATTTGGTGGAACGTGGATTCTGATGCAGATAATAAAACACTTGATGGGAATACGAGTCAGTGCTGAAGTTGAAGATGTTGGTCTTGACATAAGTGAGCATGCTGAATCTGCGTACTCTGACGAAGAAGAATTCATGTTGGATATGGATACATATACTGATGAGTTACAAGAAAAAGACGAAATCTTTAGAAAGAGAAAATAGGTTTGGTGTATTTTCTTGGGAATTAATTATAATGACATCACAAAAAAAATCCTCGATTTAGATCCTCAAGTAAGATTTGCTGGTGTTGCAAACAATAAGGGTGAACTTGCTGCAGGAGGGCAGAAAGATGATGTTGAGAAACTATTGGTTGGTGATGAAGTAAAAATGTCCATTCATTATGCTTTACAAAAACGAGATTTGTATACAAATTTGGCATACAAAATTGGTAATGAGACTTCTTCCATTACAGAATATGAAAAAGTCACAATGATAACTATCCCAATAAACTCTAGTGAGCTATTCTTAATCAGCACTGAACCCCGTGCAGATTATTTGAAAATCATTGACACTGTTCGCTCTGAACTTGGTTTATCTGGTGATTAATTTAGTACGAAGAATTACAGTCACCATGGATGATAAATTAGTAAAAAAAATCTATCTTCTTCAAGCCAAAGAAATCACAAAATCTCAAAAACACATTAGTTTCTCAAACATCATCAATTTGCAATTGAAACGTGCACTAAAATAGCATTTTAGGCTCATTTTTTACTCCTTTTGCACACCTGATTGTCTTTGATTTTTGGTAGTTTGGAAATTAACTCTATTTATCCGGCAAGTTATGTACCTTGTATCATAACCAATTTGAATTTATATCAAAAATTAGCCAGTTTCATGAGCCGTGAAGTTCATGGTAAATTGAAACACAAGGTCATGACCGCCCTGTTGTAAACCTTGATCAAGTAGTGGTGGCTTGTGTTTTTTTATTTACATAATTAAGTCAGAAATGCAATTCTGGCAATATCTCTTTCATGAAAAAACATTTTTTCTCCAAATTCAATTTCAGACGTAATCTCATTTTTTTCATCACGAATTATTTGTTTAGGGTTTACAATAACTATGTCTTTTTTATCTTCAACATCTAGTCTAAAAAGTCGACCTTTATACTCAGTACCTGCTATGGTTATCACAATTATCCAAGGAGCATTATCATATTCTGTAGCCGTTTTTTCCCATGTGTCAAGACGAAATCGATTAGATCTTCGACGTCTTAAAATCATTCCAACTCCAAATCCAACTGCTAAAGTGATTCCAAATAAAATCAAGAAATTTGTTGGAATAAAGAATTTGTCTCGTAAAATATCTAGACTTGTGATACCCGTAATCAATGTGTAGAAAAATATTATTACCATACTAAGACTAAAACTTGAAATTGTAATTTTGAATTCTGTTTGCTTATTTCCATAATGTCCTAACCATCTAATTATTGTAAATGTGATAAAACCTGGAATCAATAAAATTACAACAATTAATGCATCTGCTAAGGATGGTAATGCCATGCCACTTATTCAGATTTTTCTTTCTTTTTTGGAGATGGTGTTGGAGGTTCAGGTGTTGCACTTGAAACTTTAAAACTTACAGATTCAGATAACTGTGAAAATTTTGTCTCTGTTTTTTCTTTTTTACTAGATGATTCATTTTCTACCATATTCTTAGTTGATACAATTACCATATAAAGACAAGTATTAAACAAGAAATTCAACAACCAATTAAGCATATTTCACGCCTAATTTTGTGAAGTTTTCATTATTTTGCGCAGAAAGTGGGTGAAATGAACTCTATTCTCATTTCAATAATTCTGTGTTAGATTCGAATCATCATAATACTCTTTGAGAAATTCATCTAGTTTGTCAAAGGTTTCTTGATTCAATTTTCCATCATGATATAACTTACTTACAAACATGGCAATTTTTGTAAGAAGTTTACTTTGTTCATCAAGTTTTGTTTGTGTGGATTTTACAATTTCAAGAATTTCACTGATTGCTTCTTTTTGCCAATCTAGATCTTGTTTTTCCAGAATTTTTGAAACTTCGGATATTTTTTTGAGATGTCCCATATAATTAGCCATATTGTTCTAAAACACTCATGAAATAAAAATTAATTATCATAAAAAACGATTTTCTTAAAGTATTAAATCAAAGTCACTATAAATCATCATATGACTGAGATTGATCCTTTGGCAATTGTACAAATAAACGCTACAGTGATAACGGGTCTTTTGATACTTCTTACAATTACTAATTTAGTCAAAAGAATAGAAGGATTCTGGATGCCAAAAGCCGTAAGCGGGGCGGTCATACCATTTGTGATGTCATCAGTTCTTGCATTGTTAGATTACATTACGATTGGTAATGCAGTTGGAGATTTCGCATTGATTTCAATAGGATCTATGATAGTGGGATTTATCGTGTTAGGGTTCATGATAATAAAAATATCCTCAGTGAAATTATGGAAAGATAAATGAAATTAACAAAAACAGTTTAGAGGGAAGCCAGAATATGGAAAAATACTCGTAGTCTTTAAACTAACAAATTTCCTCCCAACTATGTTCATATTGAGCCTAATTGCATGAAGTTTTCAATTATTTTACGCAGAAAGTGGGTAGAAATTAACTCTAATTGCTTGAATTGTAAAATTATAGTAAATGGCTCCCTTTAAACCCCTAAACCTTGAAACTTTCTTGTGGAAGTAGTAATCAGTGCCATTCTTACTGTTGTAGGATTGGTGATGTTATGTTTTGGTGGTAACTGGTTAGTTAGCGGTGGTGTCACTATTGCCCGAAAATTTCGTATAAGTAATCTTGTAATTGGAATGACTATTGTAGCGTATGGTACTTCTACACCAGAACTTGCTGCAAGTATTGCAGCTGCCGGAGACCACAGTGCAATTATTTTGGGAAATATCATTGGAAGTAATATTGCAAACGTTGGTATGGTGATTGGTATTGCAGCAATACTTGTTCCTCTTGCAATTAAAAAATCTGTACTTCGTAAAGAAATTCCAATCATGTTGGGTGTTTCTGTTTTGTTAATTTTGATTTCAATTGACGGTGAATTGTCTCATTATGATGGAATATTACTTCTTGTTGGATTGGGTGTCTTTGGATATTATACTTTCAAAGACGCAATGAAACAAAGACAAGATGATAAAGAAGATGTAAAACAAAACGGAGGTAATGTATATCTAAAATCCATTGGTCTAATTGGACTTGGTATTGGTCTTTTGTATATTGGAGCATTTTTGACAGTTGACAATGCGGTGATTCTTGCCAAAGAGTTTGGTTTATCTGAAAAAATTATTGGTTTAACAGTAATTGCAATTGGAACCTCTCTTCCAGAATTAATTACCTCACTTATTGCAATTAGAAAGGGGCATAGCGATATTGGTGTTGGAAATATCATTGGAAGTAACATCTACAACATTTTGATGATTATGGGAGTAGGTGCTGCACTTGGTGGTGTAATGATTTCTGCTGATGTTTATGTTGATTATGCAATTATGATTTTATTCAGTCTCTCATTGCTAATTGGCCTCAAAACAGGCGTGATTAACAGGGTAATGGGTGTCTGTCTTGCAATTGGATATGTTGCATACCTGGTATTGACATTTTTCAAATAATTTGTAACTATTCGCTTTAGATGGACGTAACTTTGATCTTTTCTGCCTTGATTGATGGTGTTATTGATGGAATTGATGCCCATTGTATCACGTTTTGTTGATTGTTTCCAATCTCTGAGATATTTTTTAACATAGTTGGAAGATTGTGAATAATTCTAACTGATTTTCCAGGACTTAAGATTTCTCCATTTTCTATAATTCTAACCCCACTTCTTGCAGTGCATGAAAAATCTCCTTTAATTGGATTCACTGCGTACGTGTACCATAATCTTCCAATTAATATTCCGTGTTTTGTGTCTTTGATCATGTCTTCTTGAGATGATTTACCTGAATCAACTTTTAGATTGTGTGGTGATGAAATTGTAATTGGCTCTGAACTTCTTCCCATAGGAGATCCAACTCTAGAAGCATTCCCTGTTGATTTTTTATTTTCTTTGTAACTATCAAAAAGATTCGAATATGTATTTTTAAAAACACCCTTTTCAATTAAGTTGTTTTTATGTGTAATTACCCCTTCATCATCTACTGATTTTGTTCCGACACCTTCTGGGATATGTGGATCATCTGTTAAATTGAAATTATTAACTGCTATTTCATCTTCAAAGCTGTTTGAAAAACAACTCTTCTTTTCTGAAAATATTTTAAAATTAAAATTTGATGAAACAACAAATGCTAATAATTCCCCTACAGAGTATGGCTCAAAAATTATTGAATAAGTGCCCGAATCAATTTTTTTAGGATTTATTGACTCTATACACATCTTTTTTGCATCTTTTCCAATTTCTTCTGCTGCAAAATTTGACAGAGTTCTGCCACTAGCATGCCCTATTCCTGAAACTGGCAAAATCCCTTGCTCTGATTCTGCATTAATGATTCCTGAAATGTATGTTGATTTGTCCTCAAAACACAATCCATTAGAATTTTCAATTTCAAAAAACTCTGAAACTATATTTAATGAGCCTGTAATCGTATTGATTTTATCAGAATTTGCTGAATTTATCATAGATTGTGCGATATCCATCATTTCTGATCCTGAAATTTCCTTTAACCTTTCGTCAAATGTGCTCTCTAGATTTCTACTTGAAACGGATGTGGGCAATCCTTCCCAAAATTCTCTTGGTTTTAGATTTGGAATTGTTGAGTGTGCTGAATCTATTGAATTCTCAATATTTTCTTTTTTTGTTGTTTGAATTGACGCAATTTTTTTCTCATGAATTATTCTAACTCCAAAACTCTCATCAAAATTTTGTTTAATTTCTGCAATTTCTGAATCTGTAATTCTTATTGTTGTGATATTTTTTTTAACTGAAACTATTTCACATTCATCAATTTGTTTTTTCTTTGAATGCTGTAATGCCTTTTCTAAGGCAGACAATTATTTTCTCCTTGGATTTTCATAATTGAATTTATTTATTTTAATTAATTCTACGTATGACCCAAACTGTGATGTGTTTGTAACTTTATCTAATTTGTCTTCTGGCTCAACATCACCTTCAAATTTTTTCAATATTTGGTATTTTGTGTTTCTCTCTGCGGGTATTCTTTTGATTTCTCTTATCATTCTTCTAATCTCTTTTGGTTTTAATAATTGTCCATGTTCTGAGCCTGCAGACGTTGAAATACTTTCATTGATTAATGTTCCACCAAAATCATTAGCTCCCCACATCAATAACAACTGTGACATTTTTTGTCCTTCTTTAACCCATGACATTTGTATATTGTTAATATGATTATTCAACATTATTCTTGCAATTGCATGTGTAAGTAAAACGTCATTTCCACTTCCACCTTGTTTAATTCCTTCATGTAGTTGATGTTTGTACATTGGCGCTTCTGTGTGAATGAAATTGAGCGGAACAAATTCCGTGAATCCTCCAGTTTCTTTTTGGATATTTCTTAATTTCTCAATATGTTTTACTCTATCTTCATGTGATTCTAAATGTCCAAACATCATAGTTGATGTAGTGTTTATTCCCATTTTGTGGGCATTTTTGATGACTGTTTCCCAGTCTTTCACGCTTATTCTGCCTGGTGAAATTTTATCTCTGAGTTCTTGATCTAGAATTTCTGCAGACGTTCCTGGTAGGGTATCTACTCCTGCTTCTTTCATTCTCTTTAGAAATTCTTCAATGTCTACTCCTGAACGTGTAGCTCCGTACAGAATTTCTTCAGGTGAAAAACCATGAATGTGAATATCTGGAACTTCTTTTTTTATTTCTCTACAGATATTCTCATACACGTCTCCTTCCATATCTGGGGGAAGACCTGCTTGAACGCAAACTTCTGTTGCCCCTAATTGATGTGCTTCTTTTGCTCTACGAACAATTTCTTCAGTTGGAAGAAAATACCCTTCCTCTTCTCTGAAATCTCTACTAAATGCACAAAATCCACATTGTTTTATGCAGACGTTTGTAAAATTGATGTTTCTGTTTACTACATATGATACAATGTCTCCTACTCTCCTTCTCCTTAGTTCATCTGCCACTAGTCCTACTAGATGAAAATCAATACCTGATGTGTCATAAAGCTCTAATCCTTCTTTTGAAGTGATTTCTTTTTCTGACAACGCTTTGTTTAGAATATCTGAAACAATTGGGTCTGCATTTTTGAAAAGTGCATCTATATTTGTCGTCATCTCCAATACTCCTCTTTGACTAATCTTTCCTCATTTTGAATCTCTTTCATCTTTTCTTGTAGTTCTTTACTAATAAAAGAAAAGAATTCTGGATATATTGGAAATCTGCATTTCAAATCAAACCCTGCATTTTTTGAATTTTCGTTAACTTTACTTATTTCTGGCCAAGAAAATTCAGGATTTACAAAATCCGGAGTCAATGGTGAAATTCCCCCCCAATCATTAATTCCTACTGACAAAAAACTCTGATATGATCTTGGAGATAGATTTGGAGGAATCTGTATGTTCATTTCTGGCATGATTATTCTAGATAATGCAACAATTGTTTTGAAATATTTTTCATCAGCAGATGGTTCATCTCTCATTCTAGTGTCTTGTTTTGGTTGGAAATTTTGCAAAATTATTTCTTGAATATTCCTGTATTTCTGGTTTAATTCTTTGATTGCTAACAATGAATCAATAATTTCTTCTATTGTCTCTCCAATCCCTACAAGTATTCCTGTAGTCATCGGAATGTGTAATTTTCCAGAATTCTCTAAAATCTCTAATCTTGACTTTGGTCTTTTACTTGATGCCAAATGATGAGGCATTCCTTTTTCTGTTAATCTGTCACTAATGTTTTCAAGCATCAATCCCATCGAAACATTTGTTTTCTTTAGTTCCTTCATCTCTTCAAAATTTAAATTCCCTGCATTAGTATGTGGGAAAAGCCCTTTTTCTAACGCTATTTCTGATACATGAATCAGATATTCAGATGTCGATGTAAACCCATTTTCTTTTAACCAATCTCTTGCTTCTTGATATCTCTGTTCAGGTTGTTCCCCTGTTACAAATAATGCCTCAACACATCTGTATTTTTTTGCAAGTTCTAATAATTCTGTAATTTGTTGCTTTGACATTAATGATAGTTTTTCTTCTCCTGGTTCTGCTTTGTATGTACAATACGAACAACTATCTTTGCAGAGATTAACAATATTAAAAAATGCTTTTTTTGAAAACGTTACTGTGTTTCCTTTGTATTTTTTTCTTAAAATCTGTGCTGCTGAAAAAAGTTCATTTGGGTTTTTTATTGCATTGTGATAAATTTCTAAAATACTGTGTCGTGAAATTTCTTTGTTGTCTAAAACATTGTTTAGACTCTCAGAATTTAATACGAGTTTACTCAACAAAATGATTCTTGACTATGAGTATTTATGCTTGTATAGAACTAATTTCCATTTGGTCTTTCTTGAAGAATGATTGAGACATTTGTAGTTCTACCGTCCCTTAAAACCTCCAAAATCATCTCATCTCCAACTGATTTTGCTCTTTGAAGATGAATCAAAATATCATCAATTTTTCTTACCTCAATTCCATCTACTGCCAAAATAATATCCCCTCCCATTGGATAGTTTACGCCATCTACATCTATTGTTTTATCTGATCCAATTAACCCTGCTTTTGATGCTGGACTATCTTCTACTACTGTAACAACCAAAAAACCAACTGCATCTGGGAGTTCTAACACTTTGGCCAAATCCGGATCAATATCTCTTCCAGAAATTCCTATCCATGGATGTTTGTATTCTCCATCTTCAATTAATGTTGGAATTATTTTTGCAACTGTTTGTGATGGTACTGCAAATCCTACGCCTGTAAACTCACCTGTTGCTGATTGAATTGCTGTATTGATTCCAACTATTTCTCCTCTCATATTCAATAGCGGTCCCCCAGAATTTCCTGGATTGATAGCTGCATCTGTTTGAATAACATCTGGAATTGAAAATCCTGAACCTGAAGGAAGTAATCGTCCTAATTGACTAACTATTCCTGATGTCATAGAGCCTGATAATCCAAATGGGTTTCCTATTGCAGCTATCGGTTCCCCTACTTTGAGATTTGAAGAATCTCCAATTGATAATGGGTGTAATAATGCTAAATCTGCATTTACTTTGATTACTGCAAGATCTGTAAATTCATCTGTTCCAATAACTTCTGCATTATATGATCTGCCATCAAGAAATGTTATAATGACTTTTTTTGAATTATCCACAACATGTTCATTTGTAATAACGTGGCCTTGTTTGTCAAACACAAAACCTGAACCAACCCCTCCTGTCTCTGAAGCTTCTTCTCTTTGAACATTAACTCTGACAACACCTGGTTCTGATTTTTCAAATATCTCAATTAATGATAGATTTTTTGAATAAAGTGGAGTAGTTTTTGCTATTGGTCTTTGACCATCTCCTACCTGAACCTCTAGTTCTGGTTCTATCGGTTTTATTGATTCTGCATTAGTTGTTCCTGGAGGCGAAATGAAGAATACTGTGAAAATTACCATTACACTTATTGCACCTATGGCTCCCCCTACTACAATTCCAGATTTATCCATGATTTGGTAATTTTCTATTTTCTATGTAAAAGGATTGCTATACGCTAATCGAACTTTGAGAATGATCTTTCATAGAATAACTTCTTCCTCTCCATGTAACTGATGATGTTTTCTTTGCTTGGAGTAATCCACTCAAAAATCCTAAAACTACTACAAGACTTCCAAGTGGTGCAAATAACGCATGAACAAGTTTTAACTCTAATCCAATTTTGGCTTCAATTATGGCTCCAATGTAAATTAACAACGATGCTGCAAATGCAGTTATGCAAAGAATTTTTGAAGATATTGTTTCAACTGGAAATAAAATTGATGTGGCAAAAATCGGAAATGGTATGAAAAGTAAAAACAACACTGCAAAGAAAATTCCTATTGCAATTTTTCCACTTTGAAGATATAATGGAATCATTAGTCTTTTTAGTGCATTCCAAAGTGTGACTTTGTCTCTTGCCCAAACTGCTTCGATAAGATGCTCTCCTCTTACCATTTTCATTTTATGGCCTGATTCTTTTACTTTTTTTCCAAGTGCCCCGTCTTCGATAATTTCATGTTTTACTCCTTCATGCATTCCAACTTGTTCGTATGTTTTTTTCTTTAAAATGAAAAAACTACCGAAAAAATACCCTGTCTTTTTTGAAGGATTGTTAACGTTTAGTGCAGAAAATCGTGTGTGCAAAAATGTAGAAATCATTGGAAGTGTAATCTTTGTCCAAAAATCAAATGTTAGCATTTTTGGGATGGTTGATAATGCATCTAGTTCAAATGATGTGAGATGTGATACTGCAAGTGATATTACATTTTTTTTATGTGTTGTATCTGCATCTGTAAATAACAATAATTCTCCTGTTGCTTGTTTGTATCCTTCCATACATGCCCAGTTTTTACCCATCCAACCCTCTGGTTTTGATCTTGCAGAAACATGAATTATTTTAGAATTTTTTTTGGCATATTCTGAAATTATTTTCCCAGTGGAATCTTCTGATGAATCATCAATTACAATGATTTCATAATTCTCATAATCTTGATCAATTAATGAATCTAAACATTTTCCTAGAAACTCTTCTTCATTTCTTGCTGGAAGAATTATTGATACTTTGGGTGATGTTTTTGAAGTATTTTCAAATCTGTCTAGATACGGTGTTAATCTGAATGAGTCTATCATTGTTTTTATGAGAAATATCCAAGCCCCACATATGCCAATTAGTATTGCAGATAATGAATAATTAAAAACATCAAATGCTATATCCATAAACTATCGCTCGATTTCTTCTTTAATGCTGTTCATGGCTTGTTCTGTACCACTTTTGATGTGCTTTTTTATCATTCCAGTAAACATTCCCATCATTCCTGTTAATTTGATATCCCATATTGTTTGAAGAGTAGTTGTTTCTCCTTCTGGAATTAAAGATACGATTTTTTCACCATTAATGATCCCTTTAGTGAATTTTGCATGAATTCTTTCTTCTGGTTCTAGTGTAACTTCTTGTATACATTTTTGATCTCGAAATGCTATTGTTATTTCTCTATTGATTACATTGTCGTTTTTTGAAATATTTTTCACTTCCTTTGTTCCTTTCCAAAATTTTGGTTCATTATCAATGTCTGAAACGACTTCCCAAACTTTCTCTGCTGGGGCATTAATCTGTACTTTGACTTCAATTGTAGCCATGACTTGCTGTTACTTGTTCCGCATTAAATATATTAGATTCCAGTTCTATTGCAAATAGACTGTGATGGGCAACATGCCTAAAATCCAGAACAGTAACTCCAGTTCTAATGGCATTTGCCATTCTTCCGTCACAGTCAATTAATCTTTGAAAGAAAATGAAACCCTCGAAATACATGCCAAAAATAGGAACCTTTGATGGTGCAGGCTTTTGGAAAAATGCATATGCTCATCAACGTGGAAAATTATTAAAAAAAGTTAATGTTCCTGAGGATCAAATAATTGATCTGGTCAACAAAAAGTACATGGAACTTCCTGCTCCACTACGATATGAAATTGAAACTAGTGGGATTGATAAAAAAGATTTACAGTAATTCGAAATTCATTTAACAGGTAAAATTAGCATCATTTCATGTCAAATATTTCATATGATGATTTTGCAAAACTCGATATCAGAGTTGCAAAAATTATTGCAACAGAATCTATTGAAGGGAAATCTCGAATCATCAAAGGTAAAATTGATTTAGGAAATGATGATCAACGTGATGTCATTATTGGTGGTGCACAATATTTCCAACCTGAAGATATTGTTGGAAAAACTGTGATTGTTCTTGCAAATTTAGAACCTAAAAAAATGGCAGGGGTAGAATCTAATGCAATGCTTTTAGCTGCAGATGTTGATGATAAACCATTTTGGTTAACTGTGGAAGAAGATGTTCCACTTGGAAGTCCTATTAAATAACTTTAGAAAGGAACCAATCATTTTTTGATTTAGTTTTTATAGTTTTTTTTGGATTATACCTTCTTGAATTGTATGCTTGATACTGTGAAATTTGTATGCAAATTTGATTGTCTTTATAACTAAATATTTAGAAAATTAATGAAAATATGTTTGATTTATGACTAGTCATAAATCATTAGATCTTTTTCTTCTAGTAATGCATGTAAGTTATTTACAGATCTGTAAACATCTGGTTCTTTCTTTGCTCCTGTACAGACAAGTTTTCCTGATGAAAATAACAAAATGACTGTTTTAGGATCTAGCATTCTATGAATAAGTCCTGGAAATTGTTCTGGTTCGTACATACTTCTTGGCAATGTTCTTGCAGCTTGCTCTAAGTGAATTTTTCCACCAAGATTAATTGATGCAACAATATTTTGAATTTCGACAACTGCATCTTTCTTAACTTTAATTCCTCCTTTTCGAAGTTTTTGAACAACTGTCTTTACTGCTTTTCTTGCCATCTCTTCTGATTTAGAACCAGTACAGACCATTTTACCTGAAGTGAAAATCAATGTTGCAGTTTTTGGACTCTTTAATCTGAAAACTAATCCTGGAAATTGATCAGGATGATATTCTACATCTGGAAATGTTCTTGTAATTTCATTCAAGTCCATCTTTTGGTCTACAGATGCTGAAGCTACTACATTTTCCACACTTACAATAGGTTTGGTTTGTGGCATATTCGATTTTTTTGTATTTTAACTATAATAAAAGCACTCGCCATATTTTTTCCCGTCTGTAGGCATTTTGTGCAATTTTTTGGCATATTTTGTAATGTGCGAATGGTTTAATTGAGATCTGACGATCGGGGAATTTAGTGGATTTTACAAATTTTGACATTGATCAGTTGTTTGGGATGAAAGATGACACTAATCCCTTGATGATGTTGATTTGGATTTTGCCAATTGTTATTTTCATTTTTTATGGTCAGCGAATTCAATTGTACGTAACATCTGGTGAGATAAAAAAAGGAATCAAAAAACTTGATGAATTCCGAAAAGAATCAAGAAACGAATTAATCACTTACATCAATAAACATCTGAATCCAAAAAACAACCCTGAAAAAAGAATTGATCAATTCTTAGAATATTTTACTATCATGCCAGTTGATATGGATCCTAATGGTATTGTTGAAAAAGTTCAACATACTGTAAGGTCAAGAGAAGATTATACTAGAGAACATGTGAAATCTCTTTTTTCAGAAATCAATGATGTCGAATTATCCAAAGTCCAAACTTTACTTGAAATTGCATCTTCACTACAAATGATTCATAAAATTATCAATCACATGTTTTTAACTGCAAAAAAACAAAACAACTACCCTTTAATTTTACCGCTACAGATGATCCTCCCTTTTATAATGGAGCAGGCAGAGGCAATGAAAGAAGCAATTCCTGTATTTAAAACAGGACAACCTGTAGGTGATGGAATTGGACCTATGGTTGTTGGAAAAATGATGTTAAATAGTCCTAAAGAAGTAATTTCATTTCAAACATCTCTTGCAAAAATTGAATTTGAAAACAGAAACTTGTTTTTATTAAAAGCAGAAGGCCCTGGATCAACTGTTGGCAGGCCTGCTGATGCATTACAATCTATTGTCTCTGAAAACAAAATTGATGCAGTAATAATGATTGACGCTGCATTGAAAATGGAAGGTGAAGATTCTGCATCTGTTGCACGAGGATTTGGTGCTGCTATTGGTGGTATTGGAACCGAAAAATTCCATATTGAGGCAGTTGCAACTGAAAAACAAATCCCAATATTTTCTATTGTAATAAAACAATCAGTAAAAGAAGCCATTACCTTAATGACAAAAGAAATTGCAGACCAAGCAGATGATGTGCGCTCACAAGTCTATGAAATGATTAAAGAAAATACAAAGGAAGGCCAATCTGTGGCTGTTATTGGAGTTGGAAACACAGTGGGGGTGCCTCAATAATGTTTTCAAAAGAAAAGATTACTGTTGCTTATACTGTAGAAAAATGTGAAAAATGTGGAATGCAAAAGAAAAGAAAATTCTCTGAAGGTGATGTGTTGTTTGCAAAAACATCAAAATGTAATTCCTGTGATGGAATGACTGTAATTGATAAAATATTTGGCGAAACTATAGAACAGTAACTTATGCCTTGGTAGTTACTGTGACTCCGTTTTCTGTTGGAATAAATGTGTGCTCTGCTTGAGCTACTCTTTGCTCATTTACTTCAATTAAAACTGGGTATGCTTGTACTGCTTTTTTCTTTATCAAAACATTCAACAAATCCCTTGCCTCTTTTTCTTCTCTTTCCTTTGTAATCCATCTTAATGCAAATGGTAACATGTTAAAGTTCTCCCAAATAAAATCAAGTAGTTTATCTGCCTCTTGATCTTTTGTTTTCTTTCTAGAGTTTATCGCAAAAATATTTTTTATTTGTCCGTTTCTTACAAATCCTCCTCCATCAGACGTTGTAACAAAGGGTTCACATGCATATGCAGAATTCTCTGAAAGTGAAAATCCTCCAATTGACCAAATATTTGGAATTGATTTTCCTGCATGTATCGTATATTGTTCTAAAGAATGACCACTAAGATTTGCAATTGGTTTGTATCCCATTTGCTTAATTGTAGTTTCTATGGTTCTTCCAATATCACTTGCTTTTACTCCTGCTTTGATCATTGACATTGCATTTGCAAGTCCTTCTTCAGCTGCTTGTACTAATCCATCATATTGTGGATTGTAACACACTGTTACTGCTGTGTCTGCAATGTATCCATTAATCTGTGCACCAAGATCAATTTTTATTAAATCTGTATCTTTGATGGTAATCGGATCATTTGGCTCTGCAGTATAATGAGCTGCAACTTCGTTGATACTTGTATTAACTGGAAATGCACATTTTGCTCCACGTTTTTTAATCTCATCTTCTACCCATTCACAAATTTCATAGACTGTTTTTCCAACCCAGTCTTTCACTCTGACCATCTCTCTTACTTCTGATGCAATCTTTCCTGCTCTGATGTAGTCTTCTATTTGCACATTTTTGCTCCTTTGTGTGCCTTTAAAATGATTATCTGTGAAGCTTAAATTGGGCAACTTTTACGATTTACTGGGATCGTGGTCTAGCTTGGTATGATTCTGCGTTTGGGACGCAGAGGTCGCGCGTTCAAATCTCGCCGATCCCACCATTATCTTATTATCAAATCATTCACTATTACTATTGCCGAGCAATGAGGAAGAGTTAGAGTAATGACTTTGATATGAAGTAAACTAATGGCTCTGAGCTCCGGCATGTTTTTATCAATTCTTTGAGGTCTTGTTTTATTGAAATTTGAGAGACGAGACATAATTCTGATTGTAGGACTTTTACTTTTCATGATTGGATTGATTCCCTTCATGAGTCCTGCATATGCTGCAATAATTGTAATACTCATGTATTTTGGAATAAAATTCTACGTTGCAAAGAGACGTCAATTAATTGCACAAGATGTGGGTGAAGGAATATGCTTGGAATGTGGGGCCAAAATCCATGAAAAAAAATGCCCAAACTGTGACTATTCTCAGGAATGATTCCTACGTAGTGCTTAAAACTGAAAAACGAGCAAAATTTTTGATGGTTTTAAGATATAGGACTTTAACAATAAGCTCAACTTTTCCTCAATTTCATTCTAAAATGACTCTTTTAGCCAAAAAAAAGAGGAAACAACAATGAATCAGAATCTACCCATAGTATTATCTATAATTTTACTTGTAGGAGTAACTATTCCTGCATATGCTCAAACTGCAGATAATGTGGTAATCAATGAAGTTGATATCAATCCCCCCGGAGATGATTCTCATTCTGTTTCTGAATGGATTGAACTTTACAACCCTACTGATTCTGAAATTGATCTAAGTGGATGGGAAATTGCTCCACTTTATTTTGATTTTAAAACGCCTATGAGTATCTCTACTGGAACAGTAATTGAACCTGGACAGTTCTTAACATTTTCATATCAAAAAGTATGGTTTAACGATTACAATGAATCTATTGAACTAAGAAATGAAAATGGAATTGTAGTTGATAAAACACCGCTGCTTTCAGATATTCAAAATGATTTTACCTCTTGGCAGCGAATCTACGATGGTTATGATTTGGACAATTCTGATGATTGGAAGTTTGTAACATCTACTTCTGGTTCAACTAATGGAAAATTAATTGAAACACAAGTAGCGGAAGAAATTACTGTCGATGTTTCATCTACAAGTCCTTCCTATCTATTTGGTGAAACCGCAATAATTCAAGGAAGTGTGTCTGAAGAAGTGTTTATTGAAAAACCAACTTTCAAACCTGAAACAATTTTTATTCATATTACTGGACCTAATTATGATAAAACTTTTACAATGTATCCTGATTTTCATTTAAATTTTGAAACATCTTTGAATCTTCATCAAGTTCTAGGAATCAACGAAGGAAAATATGACGTTGTTGTAAGCTATGCAGGTGTATCTGCAAACACATCATTTAACGTCGGTCATGAATTAATTTTGGAAGAAGAAAAAGAAGAAAGTTCTCTTAGTCTGATAACTGACAAGTCTCAATATATGCCTGGTGAAACTGTTTCAATCATTGGTCTTGCTACAGAAATAATCGAATTTCAAGGAATAAAATTTTCTGTTACTGATTCAAATGGAGATGTAGTTTATACTGGAAATCTGTTTCCAACCGATGGCGAATTTAACACCAGTATTTTTCTATCCATTGTTAATCCTACTTATGGTACTTATGAAATAGTTGGAACCTATGTTGGCAAATCGACAACTACTACATTTGAAGTAGTTGAAGATGTAAAAGAAGATGTTCCTATTTCCCTATGGACTGATAAAGATGCTTACGGTCTAGGAGATCTTGTGACGATTTCAGGTAGATTAAATGATCATTGGATTGATTCTCTTGATTTGGAAATAGTTCAAACTAAATCTTTGTCATTGGGTGTAAAGGGTACATCTGGTGGTGGCTCACTTTTCAAAATACAAGATTCTATAAGACCTGATGGGCTTGGAAAATTCGAGTATACTTTTACCATTCCTGATGGAGAATCTAGATTAGGTGATTACCGTATCAAAATCAGTAAAGATATTGGTTCTGTTACAAAATCTATAGTTGCAGTTGAAAACCCTGAGACTTATGTTCCAATAACTGAGGATTTGATTGTCACTACGGATAAATCTGATTATGATTTCACATTTGATAAACAACTTATCATAAGTGGCGCTATTGCAAATCCTGTAGAACGTACTAGTTTTGAATTGACTCCTGTTAAAATTATTATTTCTACTGAAGACGGAAGTCCTCTTGAAATAGTTGGATTACCTGAAGGTGCAAAACGTCTTTCTACGGGAGGAATTTCTGTGGGATATGAATTTACTGCAATTCCAGAAGCTTCTGGAACTTTTAGAACAGAGATTAGTTTAGAGAGATTGATATTTTCTGAAGGAGCCTATGTTGTTCAGGCTGAATACGCCGGAGGCTTGAAAGCAACAACACCATTTCAAATCCATGATGATTTGAAGGATGGGGCTGGTATCACTCTTGATAAGGATGTTTATGGATTTGGAGAAACTGTTCACGTAAGTGGTATTCTTCCTACCAGTGATTCTGCTGTAGATATTTCGTTAACTAGACCTGATGGTACAAAGACAACTTATGGTGAATCTATTGATAATCAAAGATTCTCTTGGTCTTGGACCACCCCTGTTTCTGAAAGATATCAAAATATCAAAGAAGATGATGGACGAGATGTAACAAAAACCAATATCGGCATTTACAAAATCAAAGTATCCACCACCACTTTTAGTGAAGATCTTCTTTTCAAAGTCTCTGATGATCCTGAAAATGACTCTATATCCACAACTCCTATTTTTGTAACTACTGAAAAATCTCTATACAAAGCAGGAGACAAACTCAAAGTAATTGGCAATGTCATTCCACGTGAACAAGGTGATGAAGGATTAGTGGTTCCTGATCGTGTAACTATTAAAGTTCTGGATGGTGCTTGGCCCTATGACCAAATTCACGAATCCTCAGTTTATCCAAATCAAGGTGGTGACTTTTCAAGCTTGTTTGAGTTGCCTGCCACTATTTTTAGCAATGGAGTTTATACTGTAAAAGCACTTTATTCATCTGTACAGACAACTTCTACATTTGGTGTAAGTAATGATTTTACTTTTGGTATTGATGATCCTGTATCTTTGGATACTTCCACTGATAAGTTAGAATACTATCCTGGGGAAACTGTAATAATTTCAGGAAAGCCTAACAAACTAATTTACCTTGAAGCATATGATGTAAGTATTATCAAAAAATCTGATACAGAAATTTCCTGTGGATCTTTTGTGTGTGGAATTCATACTGGACCCATTGTATCTATTCAACCTGGACCATCTGGTTCATTTACTCATGAATTTGCAATTCCTGATGATTCATCTGCCCTTGGAACATACGAAGTAACTGTTGATGCTGACTTTGAAGCAAAACATATTCAGTTCAATGTTGTTGAAGAGCCACCTGCACCAAAATTGGAAAGACTAATTGAAAAAGAAAATAGAATTCCTGACAAAACAATTTCTGTTTCTACTCAAGACAAAACTGTGGATGATGTAATTCTTTCACCAAGAGTTGTCTCAGGTTCTTTGATTACTCCAATAAAAGATGAAGCCTCTAACGTTAATCTCAAAGTTTCTTCTGAAAGTGGGGTGTGTATAATTGGACCTGATGCTGATTGTCTTGTTAGTGAATCTACTAGAAAACCTGGACAAATCTATGATGTTGTTGAAGTCGATGGAATGAGTCTAAATGTAAGGTATAGTGGTCCTGATGTACGCCTGGAAAAGTTCAGCATTTTACCTGAATCTTCTGAGTCATTTTTACCTGATTCTGATTGGAATGTTGAAGTGCTCAAGGATGAGCAAGTTTCTAGATTCTACTATAAAGTAACATACAAAACATTAGAGTAAGTTCAAAATACTATCCCTTCTGAAATTATTTGAAATGAAACTCCAAGTTTTGATGTTTTATCAAGATGATCCAAAAAAATGCACAGCTGCTAAAATGGTAAAGTTTGGTCTTGCACAAAACATCAAAAAAATTGGCACTAAAGGTTTAGTCTTAGATCCTTTTTCAAAAAACACTTTGATGCCTAAAGATAAATCCTCAATCAACTCTATTGTTGGGATTGACTGTTCTTGGAATTTAGCTGATCAGGCATTTTCAAAAAAATTTAATGGAATAAAACGAAAACTTCCACCATTGCTTGCTGGAAACCCTGTAAATTATGCAAAACTAAACAAATTAACAACTGTTGAAGCTTTGGCTGCATCTTTATTCATTTTGGGACAAAAAGAACAAGGTTTAGAATTACTTGAAAAATTCAAGTGGGGACATACTTTCTATGAATTAAATCAAAATCTATTTGATGAATACTTGAAATTAGAAAATGAGGAACAAATTGAATTAATTCTAAAAGATTATGGCTTGCTATAATGTTTCTTTAGTACAATGATGATTCCTACAACTATCACTATTGGAATTATCCAAATTTCATAACCTGTTTTGTTCTCAAAAAATTCTACTTCTTTAGAAGAACTATTTGGTAATTCTGTTTTCATTTCAGTTACGATGAAACTTGTTTCATAAAAGTCTGGTTTGAGAACTGAATCCGATACTGCAAAAATCTTTACCTTACCTGTTCCTGTTTTCAATTTTTCTGAATCCTTTGAATCTATGTTGATGTTAATTTTATCCTCAATCACATCTATCGATTTTGATGATATCATCTTACCTTGACTGTTTGTTAGAAAATATCGTATTGAATCAGTGTTTTTAGCCTCAATTTGTATTGAGAATGCTTTTCCTTTCTCAATTACGTTGTCTGATTCTATTCCTGTAATTGTTGGGAATTCTGGATTTTCAAATTCAGACCAAGTTCCAACTCTAAATGGGTATGACTTATCTTCAAAAGCATTTACTGAAATTGTTCGTGATTCAGGCGAATATGATTTTAGATAAAATGGACCATTACTAATTACTGCATGATTGTTTTCATCAATCCATTTTATGGATGAATCAAATCTTTCTTGGAAATATTTTGAATCTAAATCACTTTTCTCTAATGATTTGGGTATGTGATTAGAATCTCTGAATTCTTGCAAATAGTCTTTGATAAGATTTGCATCATTTGGAATAATTAATGATAACCAATTTACATTCTTACTTGTTGCACCTGATCTAGAAAATGATACTTTGCCATCTAGAACTGTTTTTTCCATTGCTGCAGAAATCTCCCAAGGTATTGTATTCCATATGACTGCCCAGTCTGCTATTTCTCCCTCATCAAAATGCCAATAGTCTACATAAACTTCTATTGTATCCTCATCAATTTGGTTTACTCCAATTATTGTTTGGATGTTTTGAGCAGCTCTTGGTGTAAACTCTGTGTCAAATGTTCTGTCATTTTCATCTGTTTGTGTTCCCCATTCAATTGTAAAATATAACGAATGCATAATGTCATTCATGTCTATTTTTTGACCGTTATGCCAATTCCCAAAATTAAAATCAAAAATAACTTTACTTTTAGACACTGTATTTGGTTTGATATTTTCCCATTGTTGTAATATTGGATTCCACATTATTGCATCTGTTGGTACTGTTAGATTTCCATTTGGGCCTGCAGTTTCTACTTGCCAACTTGTTCTAATTGGAAATGTCTCTCCAGTAAATGGATGCTTGAATGTTCCAGGATCTGACACTATTCCCCAAATATGTCTACTATAACTATCTGTTAAACCCATGATTGGATTCCATGCCCCTTGATAGATTTGTTTGACACCAATTACTAATTCATCATTTTGACTTTGTGCATTAATTGGAGTGAATCTACTTGGAACTCCTGCTCCAAAATCATTGACAATCCCCCTTACTTTTTCATTTACCACATACTGATCAGTTTTACTTGCCAAAAAAATTCTTACAGATTCGTTAATCCCCTCAACAATTGCTTCTTGAATTAACTTTGATCTATTTTCAGCAGTTTCAAAATCCCCCGTGTAAATTTTTTGGGTTACTTCATCTAACTTTGTATTGTTATAATTCCAGTATGATGGGTCATTGAATCCTGGCATATTTGAAAACCATGGAGAATACATTTGACTCAATCCTACTGAATCATATTTTACAAATGCTGAACGCGCCCATCCTTCTGTATACAAGTTCCATTTTAAATCTGATGGGTTTGAACCATACACAACAACAAATGCCTTGTTTAAATCCCCAAAATCCTTCTTGACTGAAAATCCAATTCGCTCTAACTCTACTGTCAAAATCTCTCCAATTGATTTTCTAACTGGGTCATCACTTCTAATGAAAATTTTGACTTCTATTGGTGTATCATTTACTTGCCATTCCCCCTCAATTTTTACTGCTCCTCTTTCCTTTAGTGCATTAGTTATGATTTCTTCCGCAAGTGCAGGATTGTATTTGAAATTAAATCTCTCCAATTCTTCTAATATTGTTAGGTATTCTGGATCTGATGGACCATAGTAAGAAATTATTGGTGCGCCATATCCTCCCATCAATTCATTTACAATTAATTTTCTGTCTACCAAGTAATTTAGAGCAAATCTAATTTCTTTTATTGAAAATGGGTTAAACTCTTCAGATTCTGCAGGATTAACTAGAATACTATATGATCCGCCAGTCGAATCAAAAACTTGCAACCCTTCCCTTGCTTGATTATTCTCTAATCTGTCTGATGAAATTCTGTAATAATAAATATCCAGATTGCCATTTCGAACTTCTTCTAACGCTGTATTTTCATCTAGGTATTGAATGAATTTCACAGAATCAAAAAATACATTTTTTTCTGCAAATGCGTATGTGTTTCCAATAATAACAATTGAAAGAGCTAGTATGATAACTAGCAATTTTTTCATATCAATAATTTACGAGGCTCATAATAAAACCTATATCATAATACCCTGTTCTTTTATTTCTTAAAACCTAAATTCCTTTCATGATTCATGAAATCCAATTGAAAACTAACCCAAAAATGATTGTTGGTCTAAAAGGAATTATTCCTGGCGGTGTATCTGCAAAAGATTTTTCTGTTGTAACTAAAATGACTGAAGACGAATCAAAATCAATTCTAGATGAATTTCTTAAAAATCAAATTGGAACAAAACAAGGTGATTTTTACTATTTTGAAGAAGGTGACAAATTGAAAATAGCAATATCATTACTTGAAAAAGGATTTCCCATTGATGAAATCTCTATTGCTTTGGATTGGAAAGACTTTGAAGGACTAACTGCAGAAATATTATCTTCAAAAAATTTCGCCGTTATGAAAAATATGATGCTCACAAAACCCCGAATGGAGATTGATGTTGTTGGAATTAGGTTGGGTATTGCAATACTAATTGACTGCAAACATTGGAAACGTTACAACCTGTCATCTCTTTCATCTGTTGTCAAAAAACAAATTGAAAGAACAAAACAATATGTTGCAAAAACTGAAGGATCTGTTGCTGTACCTGTTATAGTTACATTATACCAAGACAAAGTAGATTTTATTGAAAACGTGCCTATAGTCCCAATATTTCAATTCTCATCATTTGTTGATGAATTTTATGGAAATATTGATCAAATGAAAACTATAGGAAAAGACTAGTTATGAAGAATATTACTCCGCCAATCATGAATCCTTTGGTAATTTTTAATGAATTGTCTAATGCCTTGGAATAGTCTTCATAGATTCCTTGTCCCATGACTTTAACCTCTGTTTCGTTTTCTAAAATCTCAAACTTTGCAGTTGTTGTATTTGATTCTGCATTACTTGCAATCTCTAAGAACCACTTTGCAAGTTTGTCTGCACTTGTAATTAGTCCAAGTTGATAGTATCCGTTTCTATTTCTGGCTTTAACTGGTGCATAATGGGTATCTGATGTACAAATCTCAAGTAATTGGAGGTCTTTTTTTGAAAACAAATCAATGATTTTTTCTCTTACGCCATTTTCCATATTGTTCGCATCTGCCCATCCAAGAAAGTATTTCTTTTCATTTATTTTCAAACACACAATTCCTAACCCTCCCATCCCTAAATCTTCAGTCCAGACATCCATGTCGTCTGAATTTGCATATCCAAATTCAATTGGAAAACTGTCTTTTGTAATTAGAGTATCTAAACAAGATTTTGCAGCTTTTAGCATATCTTCTCCATCTTCATTTGAAATTTCTTCTCCCATTGCATTGTGACAATCAACGATTAGTGGTTTTGAGTAATTTCTGTTTTTAGCATATTGTTCAATATCATTTTTCATGTAATTTGGAATGTCTTCCATTCCATGTGGTGATAATGATAAGAACAGTAGGGGATTCTTTCCAAAGAGTAATCCAATAACCCTTGCTTTGTTAATCTGTACAGTTACTGGTTCTGTACATTGTATGCCTTCTTCTTTGACTTTACTGTTTTCTAGATTCTTTAGATAGTTCTCCACCTCGTTTTTTGATGGTAGGTTTAATGCATGATCCGATATACTATGCATTACCATAGCTGAAGATGACAAATTCTTGTAAATCAGATATGGTATATTGCTACCTCCTACGGGATGATATGGACCAGGATGAATTTCTGGCAGAACCATTCTGAATTCTTTGTCCCCCTCATTTGCAGATAATCTAATTTGTGAAGTCGCAACTTTGGTTTCACTAGAACGCTCCTCCATGATTTCTTCGGCTTCTGTATGATCATTTTTTTGTGATGCAAGGTATGCTTGAATTGTTTTGTGAGTACTTTCCATCCCCGGTCTTCCTGCTCTATCTGTAAGTACTGACCACACACTTGCAATTATCATAAATGAAATTCCGTAAAATAATGACATTGGATCACTTAACGCTGGAATCCACAAATCTTGTGGAACTAGAACTGCAAACATTGCTAGTGGTTGAACAAAACAAATTGCCCATGCTCGCTTGAGGCTTACTCCCAGTGTTGTGGTGTAAATTCCAATTCTAAAACTTGCAAACAAGAACATTCCAAAAGTTACAAAGAACAATGATGTCTCTTTACCTAATACAAAACTTGCAAGTAATCCTAGCAATACAGTTGCGGCCCATAACATATTTGCAAATAATGATGAATGCAACGATTTTGAATATTCTTTTTTCTTTGTGAATCGTGTATCGAGTAATTGTGTTACAAAAAGGACTACGATTACTGCAGGAACCACATACCATATTTCTTCGATAGTGTTTCCCAAATATCCTAAAAGTGTTGACAGTGAAATTATTGCTGCAACACCTAATGACACAAATAATGAAAAGTAATGTGATGATGGATTAACTAATGTAAGGGAAAACCTGTTGTGGATATTTGAAACATCGTCTGGTGCGTTTTCCATTGCTTATTCAGGGAGCTAAGAAGATATCGATTACCCATGATATTGAAATTAAACTAATAGGAATTGATACTACGATTCTTGGATCTAATTTGAATCCCTTTGTCTCATCTTCAAAGAATCTCATGAGACCTCCACTTGATGCTGGAAGTGGTGCTGATTTCTTATCTGCCATTCTAATTCGAAAACAAGGATTTTGACATAAATACTTTATTGTCTATTTTTTTGTCTTATCTATTGTCTCTAATAGCGAATTGATTGATTTTAGTATCTCTTGCTGCTTTGTGTGATCTTTTTCTTCTTCGAGTTCTTTTGATAATACTGCAAGTTTTTTCTCTAGAGTTTCAACTAGTGGTGATTGGGATTCTTTTTGTTTGATTTCTGGGATCTCTTTTTTTTCAGGTTCCCTGCCACAACTTATGCATAATGCGTGACCTTCTTTCATTACTCTTACACCCTTACAATATGGGCATGGTTCGCTAAGTAATGTTGCTCCTTGTAGTAGCATATCTGCTGCTTTTTTTGTGAGATCTTTTGACACTATTTTTCTTGAATTTTCTATCTAAAAAATCCAATTATTTTCTAAAATGTAGCATTTCAAACAAGGCTTAATAGTGCGTATAATTGAATTCATTTCGAACGAATGGCAGTAATTTGTAATACTTGTGGTCTTCCAGAAGACTTGTGTGCATGCGGTGAACTTGCCAAAGATAGCACCAAAATTATAATTCGATTAGAAACAAGACGATTTAAGAAAAAAGGTACTATGATTGAAGGCTTGGATCCTAAACTAAATAATTTAGAAACTGTTGCAAAAGAACTCAAAAGCAAATATGCTTGTGGTGGAACTGCTAAAGAAGGTTATATTTTCTTACAGGGTGATCATCGTGATACCATCAAAGAAACTTTAACTGATCTTGGTTTTGCTGAAGAAACTATAGAATTACACTAAAATAAATTGCAAAATCCAAATAAATTACTCCAAGCTGTTGGAATTCCTTTCACTGCATTACTTTCAGTAATTTTTGGATTACTCCTTGTTTCGTTCCCAATAGGGATCTTTGTTATTTTTGAAAGTGATATCGGTGGTGATATCAACTATGATTTTCCTCTAACTCATTTGGAATTGTTTGAAGGAACTTCAGTTTATCAAACAGCATCTGACATCAGTATTGGCGATGTTTTTGTGGGTTTGTGGATTTTTTATGTGGTGTTATTTGTAATTGCTATTCTTGGTCCAAAGACAGGGTTTTTGAAATCATTTACATCTATAATCTCTTTTGGAAAATACGATACTACTTCAAACTATATGGTAGGTGTTACCAAGTGGTTATCTATTCTAGTTTTAGTTTCTGTATTGATTAATTTTGTACAGGAACAATTTGGAATTGTTACTGTTCCCCCTCTTGATGATAATGATTTGATACAATTTTTCTATGTCTCACTTGCACCTTTGATAGAAGAGATTGGCTTTCGTTTAATTTTGGTTGGAATTCCGTTGTTTGCACTTTATTCTAGTAGATCATCTGTAAAATATTTCATCAAATGTCTCTGGTCTCCTAGAAATCTTGACATTCATGATTCCAAAAAAGCAATACTCTTGATAGTCTTTGTTGGTGTTTTGTTTGGATTTGCTCATATTGCATTTGCAGAATCTTGGAGTGAAGGAAAATTTGCTCAAGCCACTGCTGGTGGAATTATTCTAGGATGGGTCTATCTTAGGTTTGGATTTGTTGCATCTTTATTGATTCATTGGGCAACAAACTATTTCATATTCTCTTATGCGACTTTCTTATCTCAAATTAATTCTATATCTATTGAAAGTGCGTTCTCTCATTCACTAATGTCTACTTTGGAATTGTTACTTTTGGCATCAGGCATATTGTCTGTTGTAATGGTGTTTCTAAATAGATATTATTCAAGAAAAGAATCTGCACTAGAGATTTAAGGCTACTTTCAAGCCTTTGTATCTATTTCTAATTGTTACTTCTGTTACTCCTGCAGCTTCTGCCACATCTCTTTGAGTTTTATTTTCTCCATTTGTAACACATGCCACATACAATGCAGCCGCAGCTAATCCCATTGGGTCTTTTCCTGCTGAAATTTTATTTTCTTCAGCAGTTTGCAAAATCTTTGTTGCTTTTCTTTTTGTCTTCTCTGAGAGACCAGCTTTACTTGCAATTCTTGAAATACATTTGATTGGATCCACTACTGGCATTTTCAAATTCAGTTCTCTTAACAATAATCTGTAACATCTCGCAATGTCTTTTCTTTTGATGTTGCTTGCTTGTCCAATGTCTTTTAATGTTCTTGGGGTTTCAGTATCACGACATGCTGCATATAATGCTGATGCAATCAAAGCTGAAATGGAACGTCCTCTAACTAATCCTTTCTCTAATGCTTTTCTGTAAATATAAGCTGCTTTCTCAATTACTGCATCACCTACTGCAAGTTTGTCTTTGAGTCTATCTAATTCACTAAATGCTTGTCTAAAGTTTCTATCCACTGGCTCATGAACTTGGCTTCTACTGTCCCAAGTTCTTAACCTCTCAATGGTACTTTTCATAGAAGCTGTTAGTGGTTTACCTGTTGCATCTCTGTTTTGAGGATTGATTACTGTTGCTAAACCCATGTCATGCATAGCAAGTGATGTTGGAACTCCTGCCCTGCTTTTGTTTTCACCTTCGTTTGAAAATGATCTCCATTCAGGACCTGACTCTTCTACTTTATCTGTAATTACAAATCCACATTTACCACAAAAATTCTCGCCAGTATTTGCATCTGTAACTAGCGTACCCTTTCCGCATCTTGGACATCTGTCCTTTGGATTTACTGTTTTAACCATTTTAATATCTCCCAAAACCTTTTATGATAATATTTAACATTTTCTAAATCATTACTTATAAGTCTGTTGGTGATCGTACCTAAAAAATGGCTATTTTTGGGTATTTTTTTTGATTTTTTTACGTTGTTTCTAAAATCTGTTTAATTTTTTCTGCAATGTGTGGTTTTTCTTTTTGTTCTAAAAGGAATTTCAAATCTTCTGCATTATCTACGTCCCACATGATTCTCTTTACAAACACCATTGCAACATTTAGCGTGTGTTCTTTTGCAGTGTTCATGTGAATTTTGTAACTGTCTTCATCGTAATGAGTTTCCATCAAATCAATTGGCATTCGGATTAATGCATTTGTTCCGTCAAATCTTCTTGATGGAACAATTATTGCAAAATTTGGCGGTGCTTTGTAGTTTAACATAAAATCAATGTCTTGAGTTTTGATGTATGGTATGTCTTGGGGAAACACAATTGATGCATCAAAATTATTTTCTAATAGATACTTGTCTGCAAGTGCAACTGCTCCATTGACACTTTCTTCTTTCTCATCAATTATTGTATGAATGTTGAATTTCTCTCCAATCTCAATTGCTTTTTGTTCTTTTGTAACCATCACTACTTTGTCAATTTGAGGTGAGATTGTAACTGTCTGCAGAATTTCTTCTAACATCACTTTACACAAATCTTCTATTTTTTGTGGAGATAATTCTAAACGTGTTTTAGCATTAGAGAAAGTCTTTACAGGAATTATTGCAGCTATTTTCAAATTATACGTGTACTTGTTTTAGGATGAAATTTGCTAATGCATCTTCGGCTAATTTATTTTTCATAGTGATTTTTGTTTCAAACACTTTCATGTCTAAACTTTGAATCTTCTTTGATAGCATTCTGTCTTTAGTATCTACAATTATGTTAGAACATACATCTGAGTACATCTTTGCCAACCCATAAGCGTTTGATTCTATGCCTGCAGCTTGCATGTATTTTGCAGCAGGACCGCTAATTGCATTATCTCCAATTAGTGGGCTTATTGCTACTACTTTTTTCTTGATTTTTGATAACTCTTTTCTGATTCCTTTAATCTGAAGCATTGGTCCAATAGATGTTAGTGGGTTTCCTGGAGCTAAAATTACCATGTCTGCATCATGTATTGCATTTACTGCTTCAGGGTTTGGACGGGCTTTGTCTGCACCGATATATTGAATTCCTTCAACAGGATCTTTTCCTCTGTGTTTTACCCAATATTCTTGTAAGTGTAATTCTCCTTTGTCTGTGATAATCCTTGTTTCAATACTGTTGTCTGTAACTGGTATAATGTTTGCACTAACTGCAAATTTTTCGCACATCCATTTTGTAATGTCACTTAGGTTTTTTCCGTTCTTTAACATGTTAGTTCTAATCAGATGTGTTGCTGCATCTCTGTCTCCTACTCTAAACCATGTCTCTTCTCCAAACACTTCCATTTGGCGCAAAAAGTTGAATGTGTCTTTCTTGATTCCCCATCCTTTTTCTGAATCTAGTAAATCTGCTAATCCGTATACGATTGTATCAATATCTGGACATACGTATAGTCCATACAACCAGTAATTGTCTCCAACATTACTAACGACATTGACTTTGGATTCTTGAGAAACTAATCCTCTGACTAGTTTAACTGAACCTGTCCCTCCTGCTAAAACTGTAATCATGCCATTTTCTCCTAAAACTGCAAAGTCTGCAACGCTTACTCCATATTACTTTTTCAAAAAATTGCGATCTTTATGTTGGATAAGTTTATTACTGCAAATAATTGTTCTCTAGATCGTGTCTAGGGTAGCAATTTTAACCGT
Organism: Candidatus Nitrosopumilus sp.; assembly: GCF_965262695.1. Classification (GTDB taxonomy): domain Archaea; phylum Thermoproteota; class Nitrososphaeria; order Nitrososphaerales; family Nitrosopumilaceae; genus Nitrosopumilus. The sequence continues at coordinate 287,720 of NZ_OZ253550.1, forward strand.
TTTACTTGCTGGTCTTATCGTAGTAGGTTCAACTGGTTCTGTTTTTGGTGCCCAAATGGATGCACGAATTAACCCAAATACTGAAACTTCACCATTTAAGATGAATTATCAAAAGACAATCTTCATAGAGTATCAAAATGGTGGACAACTATTTGATGTCTTGAGAGGACAAGAATGGACTGTTGAAGGAGTTGCCGATTCTTCAGATCCTGGAGTCCAAGATTTAATGAATCAACTTAATCAAAAAATTAAAGCAGATGGCAGTCAAGCCCAAATTTCCGATTTGACCGTCTCCTATGATATTCACCTTAAAGCAAGAAACATCAACACATCTGTTGATTATAGAGTAATCCTTGAAGGAACTCTTTCAAACTATGTAATTACCCAAGACTCTCAGAAAACCTTGATTGATTTAGGATGGAGAGGATTAACTGCAACTGGTGATATTGTAGTTGATGGACATGAACTCAATTACCCAATTAACATTTTACTTGAAATGGAACCAGAAGCTGCCGCATTCTTTGTAGGAACTGAAGCTGAAAGTGTTATGGAAAGAAATCTTATTGATGCTAACTTTATCTTAGAACAACCACTAACAAACTGGCACTTTTTGTTTGACCCAACTGGTATCAACGTTGATGCTGGAACATTTGGTTTAAGTGATGAGATTGCTGGGTATGTTGTTTCAAGTTGGACTATGGGTGAAAGTAGTATCAGAGAAGGTAGACAAGTAGAAAGAGTCTTTGAAGCCGAAGTTATGGCAGACCAACTATATGTTGTTAGAAGTGTTCAATCATCAGACCAAGGAAACTTGTACGCAATTGGATTTGGTGCTTTGGATGTTTTTGATGGTGTTGAGATTGCAGGTGTAACTCCAACTCCTCCAGAAGATTATGCTACTACTTCAACAGGTGACTTCCCTGTTATGATCATTTATGGAATGGCAGCTATTGCAGGTATTGCTGGTGGTGCATTCTTTATGTTCAGTAACCGTGCTCTCAAGAATGAGAAGACTGGTCAGCAAGGAATTGATCCAACTAGACTAGTTGGTTACCAAACTAGCGCCTCATCTGGTGGCTATCAAACCAATAGAGGTGAAGCACAGTTAGCAGATGGTTCTGATTATCAACAAACAAGAAGTATGTATGATGACTCTTCGAATTCATCCCCTCCTCCACAAACAGAATCTCCTCCACCACAAGCCGCAACTACAGCAGCTCAAGAAGCAGCATGTGGATGTGCAGCATCAGCTGAGATGGGCTCTGAATGTGATTGTGCAATGCAAGGCGCATGTTTGTGTGATGCATCTTGTCCATGTAACGCAGATGTCTGTAAAGAACAAGTCAACTCTATGAGTTAGATTTTTAGAAAAAATCTTTTCTAGTTTTCACTATGGGCTTTTTATCAAATTTTAAAAAAGAATTACAATCTGCTAAAGCAAAAAAAGCAGCTCAAATTAACGGTAAAAATCTCAAAGGATTACTCAAAACATTCAAAGAAGAGCGAGACAGGATAGAAAAAGAAACTGGAACTCGTCCTGAAATTGATGATACAACTAGAATGTATATGCAAAAAGTCCTAAACGTTTGGATTGACGAAGGAAAAAAAATTGATGAAGAAAAGTTTTGGAGAGAAGTTGATTACAACCGACAGTTTACTCATCCGGTTGAATATTACGAAATTAAAAATTAAAAATGTGTGCTGGGAGTAACCCTCCTTCTGTTTTCACGATATTTCGCTTTGCAGCCTACCTGAACTTGGTACAGGAACTTAAAGTTCTGTTTGGCTTTGCTCCATGTGGGTCGGCTTTTTTCATTCCTTTTATGGAAACCTCAGGTTTTCACCATCATAGTGCGCCATATTGGATTTTTTTCTGCTCCGTTGCCAATCATCTCTGATTATCTATCTCCAGATCACATATCCTGTATGGAGGGAGGAGTTTCCTCTGCCGTAGCAGCGTGTCGTGCTCCAGCTCACATAACAATACTTTTGATTTATCAAATTTGAATATTGCTTAAATTTTTGTGCCTATGATGAACAAAGTTCCAAATTCTCGTTTCCATTTTTTTCTGCTCTTCAAATCTTTGATGTGTTTTGTTTTTACATTGAATCCTGCATTTTGGAAAAACTCTTTCCATTCTTTTTTTGAATGAAGGTGCATTTGGATTTTCATGATGTCTGCCCATCTTGCAGTTGCTTTGTTATCTGTGTAAAAATCAGTACCACAAAAAAACTGTCCTCCTGGCTTTAACAATTTGTGTATTTTTTTGAGAGCTTTGTCTATGGAATCTGAATAGTATAACGCCTCCATTGAAAAAATAAAATCAAATTTTCCTCTATATTTCCATGATTCTATATCTGTATGAACAAACTCTTCTTTTTTACCATCTATCTTCTTTTTTGCTTGAATTATCATCTTTTTGCTTTTGTCTATTCCTATTGCTTTTTTACAATTATTTTCTTTGGAAATCTTTCTTACAACCCATCCGTTTCCACATCCTACATCCAAGAAATTAAATGGTTTCTCAAATGATATGGTGTTCAAAAATTTTGATACATTTTTTCCATGTTCTACTTCCATTAATTCTGCTCTGCCGTTTTGAGCCCACTCGTCAAATGTTTTTCTGACTCCATCCATGTGTTTTGTTTTTTTATTTTACATTATAATCTTCGTCTTACTGATCATTAAGCTGAATAATTTCTACGTGTGCCTTATATCCAATTTTTACAAATATTATTTGAATAGAAATGCCTGATGAATCATGTAGAAATTGTGGTGGAAAACTAACCGAGCATACAAAGTGTGCTCATTGTATGAAACCAAACAGTATGATTTGTCAAGATTGTGCTCTTAGCACTACTGAGCAATTCCATTCAATTTGTATGTCTGCTGAGACAAACCAGATCCATACCGTGCCCTTTTTCAAGTCTGGCAACTACTCTAGAGTAGTTGCCATGGCTTGATTTTAGAAATAACCTTCCTTACTGATGATTACTGCCCAAATCTTAAGTATAATGAGCCTCGGTTTTCATAATTGTGAGACAAATTCCGATTGTTTTGTGCTTGTCTGTGATTTTATTGATGCCTGTATATGCTTCAGCTCAGAGTCCTGATAGGATCACTATTCTTGATAATTTTGGAGATTATGAACATGGTGAACCATTGTTTGTTTATGGACAAATTGCAAGTCTGGTTGATGATTCATTTTTGATAATGCAGATCATAAATCCTCATGGGGATTTGTGCCAAATTCAACAATTGATCCCCCAACAAAATGGTGTCTTCCTTACAGATGTTATTCCATTAAAGGGTAGAATCTGTGGAATTCCTGGCGAATATGAAATTAAATTATTTTATGGAGATTATTCAAAATCTACTAAATTCAATGTTTTAGCAGATGCATATTCTGAATCAAATTCTGAACAAAAAGTTCTCTTGGCACAAAATTTGGTCTCTGAACAATCCTCCTTGATTAGTAACACATTTGATATTCCAAATCCAATATCTGATGAACTTCCTAATGATTTATCTGAGTTAAAATCCGTGTATGTGGATTTGTTGGATGAATTTTTTGTTGATGAGTTAATTTTTGAAATAAACCCTTTGATTAGACCTGCAGTTGCAAATTCTTTGGATTCTGTACAAAAACTCTTAGATCAAGATGAGATATCTTTTGAAATTGCAAAATCTATTGAAAGAACAATCTATGAAGCAATATTCTATTACGAAATCAACGATAAAACAACTGCAATCAATTTACTTGCAGATATCTTTGTAGACATTACAAATGTAAATCCTGAAAAAACCATTACAGTCAGAGCTCCTTCTTTTGATGAACTAGAAGAAACTCTACTAAACTTGATGAAAAAATCTGACACTATCATGAACAAATCTGTAAAAACAGAAATCGGTTTTATATTTGCAAGAGGCACTGCCCCAATCTATTCTGATGAACTTACTGAATTAATTGATGTTCTCTCAAAAGCACGATATCTTGATATTGTTTCTAGAAAACAAAGTGACTTATATCGACTTGTAAATGATGATTGGGAACGTTTGAAACCTTCTTTTGAAAACAAAGATTCTATTCAAGATTTACTTGAATCAAAATCACGTGTATCTGAATTACACCAGGCAGCAATTATTTTACGAGAACTAGCTGATGTTGAGAGATTTGTTTCTTCAGAGTCTGAAGAAAACACTGATCTTGTTAATCTAGTAAAACCTGATTGGGATAATTTGGAATCCAAACTAGTTTTTGCAACTTCTGTTGATGAAATCTTAGAGTCTGAATCTGAAATTAATCAAATGATTCAGGTCATTGAAATCTCATCTAGATTAAGTAAAATAATTGAAATTTCGCAAACAAGTAATGTTGATTCTTCATTAACTTCTGATTGGGAATCTCTTCTGGAAACAGTAGAAAACGCTCAATCTATTGACGAAATTTTAGCAGTCGTTTCAGAATTTGATGAAACAATAACTGAACTAAGAGAAAAACGAAATCCATTGGTAGTATTAGAATTTGAATACAAAAGCATGAAAGAAAAGGCAGAGTTGCAAGCAGATTACCAAAACTTGTTCTTAATTGATAATGCTTTGAAGATATTAGATACTGCCAAACAAATGGAATCTGGAAATCCATCCATTACTAGAATTGATAGAATCGAAGTTTTACTAAATTGGGCAAGTGAAAAAGCTCCTCAAATCAAAGAGGATTTGGACTCTTATGATAAAGATGCTTTTAAGATTCGAGCAAGTGATATTTTACAAAGAGCAAAATCTCTTGAAAACCTAGTTGAATTGAGCCTAACTAAGAACCGATTCTTGCCAGGATACACTGAATTTACAGACAAACTTAATGAAAAAATAGATGATGTTCGAGACTTGGTTATTCAAAATGATCTTGAACAAGCAGACAAACTAGTTCGTGAATTATTTGATGAATGGACACTTGTATCTCAAAAATATGTTGAAGATCCTTATGGTTCTGACGTTGGATATGATGTTGATGAACTCAAACGTATTGAGTTTCGTGAAAAGTTAGACACATTTTCAGATGTGACCTCTACATTTTACAATAATGATTTTGCAAACCATGTTGATGGATACAATCAGTTGATGGAAGATGCATATTCATTAATTGATCTTGGTAATTTTGTAGATGCTGAATCTAAAATTACAGAAATTGGAGATTATCTTAGTGAATATTTGGCATTAAAGAATTCAAGTATAATTTATGATATTTCATATGATCATGAAAAAGACATTTGGATTCTAAACGGTGCTACTGAAAAATCTGTATTTGATAGACGTGAGAATTTGTATGTTACAGTGTATCACATGGATGGAAGTACTCATAGCAATCTAGAATTTACTGACACTAAACAAGGAAACTTTTTCACACAATGGAATGCTCCTGCAGAACCGGGACTATATGTTGTAATGTTACAATACAAAGATTCCAAAGCTACTCAAATTGTTCATGTTGAAGAAGAATTTGAGTACGCATACAATTCATCTGATTTGGATATGGTTGATTTGGCACGTGAATTTGAAGAATTAGAATCATTTGCACAAGAGTTTGGTGGCGAAAACTTTGATAACAATCCTAGATTTGCATCTGTAATTAATGAGGTAAAGGCTGGATTTGAAGATAAGAATGCTAAAAATGTAGGAGATAACCTTGGTGAATTACGTACCATCATTGAGCGTTATCTTCCAATAAGAAATCCTAATGCCCCTATTGAAGCTACATACAGTGGAAATGAACTGGTAATTACTGGACGTATCCTAAAAACTGTCCCATTCAGTGAAGATCTCTTCATTGATATTTACAATCAACGTGGAGAACGTGTAGAAGAAATTGCTCTAAAAGATGATCCTAGTGGATTATTCAATGAGGTAGTGTATCAATCATTTGAGAATGGTGTTTATGTTGTTCAGTTACAATACCATGATTTGATAGTAACTGATTTCTTCAAAGTGCCTTGACTAGCTTTTACCTTTGACTAGATTGAACAATTGTCTTACTGCTAGTTTTGGATGACTGGTTGCAAGCTTTAGCATGTTAGATAATCCGAAATCTGCTTTGATAAAATCAAGAAACTCTTCTGGCTTTAACTCACTGATAATGTCTAACTCTTTGTCCCAATCCTCATCCGTTAACCCAATCCATCTGTCTTGTACTTTGCCTGCTGATTTTATTTTAGATTCAATTGCTTTTTTCCAATTCTCTTCGTACTCTGATAGTTTCTTTTCTGATGTATCATTTGCCTTGATTGCTTTTGATGCTACCTCTCCTGCTATCCTTCCAAACTTTATTGCATAACGAATCCCTTCCAGAACCAATGGATTTGCTTGTCCTGCTGAATCTCCAACTAAAATCAGATTATCATACACTGTTTTTCTTGAAAGCCCATCATTTGGAATCAACCCGTAGTGAAATTCTATTGGCTCAATCTTACCCAAATCTGCAATCGGACCTTCTTTGTTTTCAATGAGTTCTTTTAATCTGGCAGTTGGGTCTACTGGGGAGTCTGGTTTTCCAATACCTACTCCAATTCTTGCAATGTTGTCTCCTAATGGAAAAATCCATGCATATCCTGCAGGTGAATATTTCTCTCCAACCATCAACCACCACGTGTCTGCTTGAACATGTTCTACTTTTGCCTCATATTCTGCACCTGCCCCAAATCTCTCCCATTGCTCTACAAATCCCATTGATTTTGCAACAGTTGATTGAAAACCACTCGCATCAATGATTACTTTACCATGAAACTCTATCTCTTTTTCATTTTGTGTTGCCTTTACTCCAATTATTTTACCTGAATCATTTTTGATTGCAGATTTTACAGTGGTGTTGACAAAAATTTCAGTACCTTTACTTTCTGCTTGAGATGCTAACCATCGATACGTCTTTCTTACGTCTAGTACTGCAGAACGAGCAACTTTGTCTCCGATACTGACTTTGTTGTTTGGTGAATAAAATACAAAATTCTTTACTGGATTATAACAATCATCTGGAATTCCAAACTCTTTGATATTTTTAATCCAAGTTACTCCACTGGTTCGAACTGATTCTGCAATTGATTCTTCTTTTTCAATTAATGCTACTTTCAATCCGTTCTTTGAGGCAACATATGCAGCTGATGATCCTGCAGGTCCACCTCCGACAACTACTAAATCATAAGTATCTGACAATTGGTTTGAATCAATAACATCTAGGATATAATTTTGAGGTATGCAAGAATACTATTTTTTCAATACAGGCACACCGTTTGAATCATTTTCTCTTTCAGGATCAAATGTCTGCATGTGTTGTAGGTCTCTGTGCATGTAACTATGTGTGCCTCCTTCTTTTCTACAGAATTTTGAATGAATTGTTTCTTCTACTTTTAATGTGGTCTCATTTTCATGAAATAATCTTTTTCCACATTCAGGACATGTCCATTCAGGCATGAGTTTCGTCAGTATCAAATCTATTTAGATGTTTCAGAACAAAATCGTCTGCTGATCCGAAACTTTAGATGTTTAAAAATCCCTCATTCTTCATGGATGAATCTGAAATCTCATCTTTTGTAATGTGGTCTGCAGTCACTGGAATCATCATGCTTGTTACCGGGTTAAGTTATCGTGCATATATGAGGAAAAAGAATCATGAGATCTCTTCATCTTGAAAAAAAGGGCCTACGTGGACTAGCAATTGCTGAGAGTTTTAAACAAAATTCTGAAAAATCTATTTTTTCTGGAGTTGTAATGAGAAGGGATTTTGTTATAGATGGATTTGTTTTTGGAAGTGCTACTCTGGAAGGAGATGACGCAACTGATACTATATTGAAAATGTATGACGACTTAGAGAGACCTGATATCAACTACGTTTTGATTTCTGGACTAATTGTTTCAATGTACAACATCATTGACATCAAAAAACTATATGATACATTACAAATTCCAATTATTGGTGTGTCCTATAATGATTCATTAGGAATTGAAGATTCACTGAAACACCACTTTCCAAATTCTTTTGAATCAAAAATAAACGAATATGAAAAATTAGGTAAACGTGAAAAAATTACTCTAAATACATCTCATGATGTCTATGTTCGAAAAGAAGGCTGTACATTAAATGAAGTAAAACATCTTCTTGATGATTTGACATCACACGGCTCTACTCCTGAACCAATTAGAATTTCTCAACTTTTGGCAAAAACATTACTTGAGAAAGGATTATCCTTCTGAAGCTGTCTTTCCGCCATCTACATTTAGAATTGTTCCAGTGACCCAACTTGCTTCATCAGAAGCCAAATATGCAACTGCATTTGCAACATCTTCTGGTTCTCCAACTCTTGCTAGTGGCAACCTTTCTTCTAAGACTTTTCTTGCTTGAGGATCATCAAGATATGGTTTAATCGAGCCTGAATTGATTATTCCAGGATTAACACAGTTACATCTAATGTTTCTTCTTGCATATTCTACTGCAATTGCTTTTGTAAACATTGGAATTGCTGCTTTTGTGGCAGAATAAACTGCTAAATGAACTCGTGGAATTGCTCTCTCACTAGAGATTGAACCAATGTTCACAATTGAACCACTTTTGACATCTGCCATCTTTGTTAAAACAGCTTTTGTCATGTTGAAAACTCCCATCAAGTTTACATCAATTAGTTTTTGAATTTCTGAATTTGACATTTCATGAAAATGTACTGGATCATTAATTGCACCTGCATTGTTTACAAGAATGTCTATTTTTCCATATGTGTCCATGATTTGATTTACAGCTTGTAAAGCTTGAGATTCATCTGTTAAATCACAAGTAATTGGTACTGTGGAATCTTCATTTCCTATGTCTTTTCTTGTTTTTTCTAATCCTTCTAAATTCCTTGCAACAAGAACAACTTTTGCCCCTTCCTCAACAAATTTCTTGGCAATGCCTTTTCCAATATCACTTGATGCTCCTGTGACAATTGCAACTTTATCATTTAATCCCATAATTTGGTATAATTCTAATAACTTATAGAATTTTTGTTAAATTTCGCTCTTGATTATTTAGATTCATTAATTCTTTTAATATATTCAATAATCCCTGTGTAATCGATACCACCTAATCCTTCATTTACTGCATTTTTGTAAACTTCTTCAGCCTTTTCTATCATGGGTAATTCAACTCCCAAAGACTTTGCAGCATTAGTCATTGTTGTAATATCTTTTTTGAGATTTTCAAGTGTGAATGTTGGCTCGTATTTCCCGTCTATCATCTTGAATGCCTTGTTTTCACTCATTCCTGTTTTGAAATATGTGGAGTTTAAAATCTCAAGAAAAATTTTGGGATCTACATCTGCTTTTTTGACTAGTGTAATTCCTTCAGACAATGCAAGTGCAAGCATGGTTATTTGCAAATTCATAGCAAGTTTGATGGAATGTGCAACTCCTTTTTCTCCCAAGAAAAAAACTTTGTTTGCAATCTTTTCAAACACACTTTTACATTCCTCAAAACTTTCTTTGTCTCCTGATGCCATCATGACTAAATCTCCTGTTATTGCTACGTTTGGACCTCCCATGACTGGTATGTCTAATTTGTTAATGCCAAACTCTTGAAATTTTTCTGAAATGTTTTTGGATTCTGAAGGGTCTATGGTACTCATATCTGCAACAATCAATTCTTTATTTTCTCCTGTGGCAATACCATTTTTTCCAAATGATACTTCTTTTACGGCATCTGCATCTTTTACGATTATGATTACTAAATCTGATTTTTGTGCAACATCTTTTGGCGAATCTACAACAACTGCACCTTTTTCTTTTGTTTGAATTGTTTTGTCTTTGTTTCTGTTAAACACTGTTACTTCAAATCCTGAGTCTAACAAATGCAATGCTACTGCATTTCCTAGCATTCCTAATCCTATAATTCCTATCTTTTTCATATCTTAATGACGCTCCTCGTCTTCAATTTCCCAATGTCCATTCCCAAATCTTGTTGCTGCAAATTTTAACTGACCTACTGTTTTATCACCTCTTTTGACTTTTGCAAAATCAAATTTTTTCATACTGAATACTTTGTCTTTTGGTTTGTATCCTCCCTCGATAACTTTGACTTTGAATCTTTTACTTGCTTTGATTATCAGTTTCCTTGCAACCTGTACATCACCAATCCATGAAAACATCTCAAAATCTCCAAAATTCTTTGTAGATACACTATATCCGTACAGTCTTGCTTCAAGTTTTATTTTCTGAGTTTTTGCATGTTCATTTAGCCATGCTATTACTTCTTCACCGTGACCTTTCTCTATCCCAAAAGTTTCTGAATCACTCATCTACAAAAACCACAATATCGAACCATAATAATCATTTTCGATAATTGTTAAACTAAAATATTCATTTGATTCAAATCATTCATGCTTACAATTGACTGTACAGATGTATTGTCCATCAAACATGAACTTGTGGTTTATGTGTCAGATCAAGTTGCAGCCATTCCTACTCTAAAAAATAATCAATTTACTCTATCTACATTAGATGATGATGAGGTAATTGACACAAATACTGTAATTACTGCAATTAAGGAATTTTTAGACTCTATTGGTGAGGGTAGAAATTTTGCTGTTATTGGAAATAATCACATGATCAGTATTACTTCTGTATCTGGAAAAGTAATTGAAAGAGAGCCTTCTCAACCCCAAGAAATGTTTTCATGTTCTCATTGTGGATTTGTAACTCAATATCAAGTTGAACTAGAAACTCATATGAAAATCCATTATCTCTGAATTTTTTTAAAAATTCTAGGTATTGTATTTTTTCTAATTTCTATTGCCATTACAAAATTGTAATGTGGAAATCTCTTTTTGTATTCCGAAATGTAACTCTGTGCTACGTTTTGTGTTTTAAAATCAACTCTCAATCCCTCTAATTTGACTTCTTTTCCAAAAACATCATAGATTACTATTGAGTGTCTGTCTGGTTTGATGTAGAATTTTGTACTGCAATACCAGGCAATTCCTAATATTACTACAAAAAATCCTGTTACAAATTTGTCCAGAATTTTTTGCATATGTTGATTTTCAACAGGATCTTTATAAGCACTAATTCCTGTAATTTGTTATGGATAAACCATCAAGAAATAATGTCTCAAAGGTTTATTGTGAAAAATGTGATCTAGTGTTTGAATCCAGGGAACGATTTGAAAAACATCTTGATAGCCACTCTTCTGGGGTTCAATGTGAGGTTTGTCCAATTGACACTGTAATTGCAAAGTTCACCAATCTGTTTAAACGAAAATCATCCCATAATTTGGAATAAGTTTTTTTAACTCATCTAATTTCTTTTGAACATGAACAAAAAAGGCGTGATTATAGGCGTCGTTGTTATTGCAATTATTGCTGGTGTGGCAGCATCTTTGTCTTCCACTCCTGCTGAAACTGTAAATCTAGATATGACTAGAACTCATGGAACTATCTCCACTGCTATGGGCTCTCCTATCTTAGGTGATCCTTCAGCTCCAATAACTATTGTTGAATTTGGAGATTATCAATGTCACCAATGTTACAACTGGTTCCATAACACAAAACCTGCTATAACTCGTGATTATATTGACACTGGAAAAGCAAACTTGGTTTTTGTTGACATGGCATTCTTGGGACGAGACTCAGGTCCTGCAGCTCAAGCCACTTACTGTGCAGAAGATCAAGGAAAGTATTGGGAATATCATGATATGTTGTACAACACACAAGAATCAAAAATTGATGGTGGTTGGGCTAACACTGAAAGACTAAAGGCATTTGCATTTTCAATGGGATTAGACATGGAATTGTTTGAAAGTTGTCTTGACTCTGGAAAATATTCCAAACGTGTTCAGTATAACACTCAACAAGCAAGAGACCACGGTGTAAGAGGAACACCTGGATTCTTTATTGTGGGTCCAGATGGCCAACAACAGATTGGTGGTGCACAACCATTTTCTGTCTTTAAACAAGTTCTGGATCCAATGGTGTAGATGACAAACACAATTACATTTGTCTTTTCGAATCCAAAATATGTCGCACTTTCTTTTGCAATATTTGTCCCAATGCTTTTTGGGTTGCTGATATTATCTGAGTATGTTTTCCTAGAGCCATATGTTGTAAGTCATTTGCCTACTGGTACTGAATTTGGATTTGCACTTATTGTGATCATTTCGGCATTATCTGCACTAGTTTTACCGATGAATGTTTTTAGAATTAACGTACTGAAAAGCTCAACCCGAAAAATGGGTGGTAGCGTTATTGGTTCTTTTGTTGGAGCAGCAGCTGGAGCATGTAGTTGTGGTCCGATTGGATTTGCTGTGATCTCAACATTTGGTTCTGTTGGAGCAACCGCAACTGCCTTTTTGACAAATTATGAAATACCTTTGAGACTAATTGCAATTGGAGTTTTGGTAATCACCTACTTTACAACCGTAAAATCTCTAAAAACTGAGTGCAAATTCGATCCTTGATTTTGATTCACTAGAAATTACCATTTAGGCAAACGTTTTCGACCTTTGGACGTATCTTAAAGTCTAATGCATTACTTGTGTGACATTCATTTATGTTCCAATTAGGCCAAGTAGGAGAGATCCAGACGCTGACGAAATTGAAGATGCTGAAGATTAGCATCTTTTTCCCATTTGATTATGAATAAATGAATTTTGAAAATTTCCAAGGTCGAGCTATTTATTTGCCTTTTTCAAGTTTAACGTAATGCAAAATTGGAATTTGATTGCTGGGATTTTGATAATTGCCAGTCCGATTCTATTTTCAATGATCGCATATCCTGATTCTGTAGCTTGGAGTTGGAATGAAGGACGTGGTGGATATCTCTTTGCGCTTGTTTTTGTTGTTGCTGAACTCATTGGTCTAAAGATTGTAATTTCAAAAAAACGATTACTTGCAGTAATTCCCATTGCGTTACTAACTATTGCTTACCTTGTATCTTTAGAATATGGTTTAAGAGATTACCTCACTGCATCTGCAGAACAATTTGATGTTCAATTAATCTATTCTTGGACATGGATGTGGGACTTTATTGTTATGGCTATCTTCATTGTTGTTGCATTAACTATTTTCTTTGGAAAGAGATGGATTCGAATTGCACCTGCAGGACCTATCTTCCTAACTGGTACTGCAATTATCTTGTCTCTTGATGCATTCTTCCCCTATGATACACTGGGTCCTTTACAATACATTGTTCCGTATTTTGTACAAGCTAATGTTTGGGTAATCACTGTACTTGATCTTGGCACTGCAGTTGCAAGAGACAATGTCATGTTCTTACGAGGAGATCACGGTTCAATGGCACTTCAAGTATTTTGGCCATCTGCCGGTGTTCACAGCATTATCATCTTCTCACTAGTTATTGGTGCATTCATGCTGAAGATGAATATTCCTAGAGCTAGAAAATCAATGTATTTTGTTTTAGGTATTATTGGAACTATTACTGTAAACCTGATTCGTATCTTCTCTCTATCTTGGTATGCCCTCAAAGTTACAACTGATCCTGTTGCCTGGGAGGAATATCACAAAATTGCAGGTGAAATCATGTTCTTGCCGTGGCTATTTGCATTCATCTTGGTAGTCATACTAATAGAATCTCGACGTCTCAAAAAACAAGAAGAACGAAACGGAACTAAAAATAACTCGTAATGTCTCTTTGCCCTTGATTTTCTGAAAGTTCTGAAACCTTTACTCCTAGTCTTCTAATTGTAGTTGTTTGACTCTCTAGTGCTTCTTTTAGTAATAGTTCTGCAGTCTTTTCTAATTCATCTAGACTCATAGTGGGATTTCTGAGCATCTTTGATTTTGATTTGTTTGATAAATCTGATTGAACAAAGCTTATCCCAACTGATTTGAACATTTGATTCTTTTTTTGGATTATTTCATGCACTTCTTTGCATAATTCTAATAGATTCTCTAAAAGAAATTTGTAGTCTTTTGAATCTTTTTTCAAAGTTACAATCTTTCCGTGTTGAATACTGGGTTCTCTTTCTTTTACTGATTCATCATCAATTCCTCTAACTGCATTGTAGATGTAAGTTCCACTTTTCCTTCCAAACTCTTTATTCAAAGTAAAGACATCTAGTTTTTTTACATCTCCAATTGTTTCTAAATTCATTTCAACAAATCTTTGTTCTGTTTTCTTCCCAATCCCTGGAATGTCTCTAATTTTTAATGACTCTAAGAACTCATCAATTTTTTCTGGTGACACTATTGTTAGTCCATCAGGCTTTTGAAAGTCTGATGCAATCTTTGAAATTAATTTATTTGGTGAAATCCCAATTGAACAACTTAGCTTTGTTTTTTCTCTGATGGAGTTTTTAATCTGTTGGGCTAAATGACTAGCTTTATGAAAATCTCTCTCTGTTCTTTTTGTTACATCCAAATATGCTTCGTCTCTTCCTACATATTCAAAAACATCTGAAAACTCTTCCATGATCTTCATTGCTTTTTCAGACATCTCAGAGTAGTAATCAAAATCTACAGGTAAAAATACTGCATCTTTTCTTTCTTCTAATCTTTTTTTGGCAAATACTATTGGTATTCCAGATTTTGCACCATATTTTCTTGCAGTATAGTTTGCAGTTGCAATGGCTCCACTATCGCCTCCTCTATCTGAAAAGACACATACGCAAACTGGTTTTGATTTTAATTCTGGTGATCTTATCTCTTCACACTGGGCATAAAAATAATCAAAGTCTATGTGGAAAACGATTCTTGTTTCCAATACTGTTCAATGAACTTTAGATTATTACTATATTGTGTATTCATCTAAATACTCAATTGACATACTACTTTCATGGATTACCCTGTATCTGTTGATGAAAACGGATTAAAAATAAAACCTGAGAAAATGGAAAAAGAGAAACTCTATCATTGTATTTTCAAAGAGAAAGCAATGTTGGTTTTCAAAGATTCTCAAGATGTAATGAACTGTTATGAGATTGAAGAAAAAGATCTTGTTGAAAAAATCAAGCAAATTAGCAGTGATGACGATCTGGAAAAATTGTTTGAGGAGTATCTTCAAGGGCAAGACCTGAAAAATTAAATAAAAGCGAGAGAGAATTTTGTTATAAAAGGAATAATGAATTGAGTACTAATAAAAAATCAAAAGACGCAGAAGACATTTTATCAGAATTTGACTCTAGAAATAAATCAGAACCTGAACCAACACCAGAACCTGAACCAACACCAGAACCTGAACCAACACCAGAACCTGAACCAACACCAGAACCTGAACCAACACCAGAACCTGAACCAACACCAGAACCTGAACCAACACCAGAACCTGAACCAACACCAGAACCTGAACCAACACCAGAACCTGAACCAACACCAGAACCTGAACCAACACCAGAACCTGAACCAACACCAGAACCTGAACCAACACCAGAACCTGAACCAACACCAGAACCTGAACCAACACCAGAACCTGAACCAACACCAGAACCTGAACCAACACCAGAACCTGAACCAACACCAGAACCTGAACCAACACCAGAACCTGAACCAACACCAGAACCTGAACCAACACCAGAACCTGAACCAACACCAGAACCTTCTAAACCATCAGAAGAGCGTGATGTAATTTTTGTTGGAACAAAACCTATCATGACTTATGTTTCTGCAACTCTAACTCAACTCTCAACAAGACCGACAGTCACAATAAAGGCTAGAGGAAAAAGAATTACTCAAGCAGTTGATGTTTCTCAAATGATTGTAAAGAGGATGGATACTGTTGGTTATGTGATTAGTGATGTAAGAATTTCATCTGATTCTTTAACTTCTCAAGATGGTAAGCAACGTAATGTCTCTACCATGGAAATTGACATTTCAAAAGAATAATTTTAAAATCCCTCTGATAATTCTAAGCGGAATTTTAATTTTAATAATTGTTATATTATTTTCAAATTCTTCTTGTGGTGTACAACACATGATGATTTTAAATGAAATTAATTCCTATGAGGAAACACTTGATCCAGAATTTTGTGAAGTGATTGTTGAAAAAATAGATTTGTTTAATGATAGTTGTGAACCCCAAGTGGAAATTCTTGATTGTGGTTAATATTGTACTTCTTGCAAAAACGTGATTCCAAAATAAATTAGCATTCCGCTTAATCCTACCATCAATATTTTGTAATTTCTATTTGAAAGAATTTTTGTACTTTTTGATGCCAAAAATGAAACTGCTCCTAACCATGCAAAATCCATCCAAATATGTAATCCAAACATGATTAGCATACCTGAAAATGCCCAAATCAACATCGCGTCTGAAATCAATTTGAATCCAATAGTCAGCCACCAAATTATGAAAAATGGATTTAATCCACTTAACAGCACTCCTGTAATTAACGCCCCTTGTTTTTGATTCTTAATTGAAACTTCTTTATTTTTGAGAACTGTTCTGATTTGCAATGCTGCAAAAACAAAAAGCGTTATTGCTCCCAAAATTGAAATGATTGTTCTAAATTCTGGAAAACTTTCCAACGAAAAAACACCAATTCCTAACAATATCACTAAAGGCAACTCCACCATTGCATGACCTGTAGCCATTTTGATGCCAGATTTTGCACCTTCTCTTAACCCATATGATATGTTTGCTGCAAAAAGTGGTCCTGGAGCCATTACTCCTGATGCTGAGATAACTATCACTAGTACTGTAAATTCAAAAAACTGTTCCATCTAATTCAAATTTTATTATTTTGATTATGAAATAAACATAGTCAAGAGAATTTACATGTACATAGAGTCTTTTAGGTGCTTTGATTCTTCTTCAGCTTCTTTGATTACTGTCTCAGCTTTTTCTGCTTCTTGCTGTAATGCAGGAATGTCACATGATGTTCCTGGGATAAGTTTTGACATTGCCATGCATAATTGCGCACTTGATTTAAAATCAGGTCCTTGACCATTTGTATGAAAAATAATTACAATTACATCTTGTCCTGATACACTTGCTTCATTCAATAAGGTTCCGGGGATTCCTGGAATTGTTCCGTGTTCTAAAACTTTTAGTCCTGCATTTTTTATTTTTTCTCGTGCAGAATCTGTACTTCCAATCCCAATCAATTCTTCATCTCCGTTAGGAGATTTTACTGCAATACTACTTACAACTAATCCAATTTTGTGTTTTTGTGCCCATTTGAGCATAGTTTTAGCTGTAATTTTGTGTAATGATTGATCAAGTGTGAGATATGATAAAAATACACTAACTTTCAATTCTTCGTTTACAAAAATCCTTGATGGATAGTTTGGCTTTCCATCTTTGATTACGCTGATTGGTGGAAATATGTCTGAATCAATAATTCCTCCTAACTCAAAATTTGATGTGTGTACCATTGACTCTGTTGCAATTGCGCTGCTAAAACCTGCTGATGGAAATCCGTCAATAAGATAACCCCCTTCTAAATTGAGTGGTTTGAATTCTTTAATTCTTATTTTAGGAAGCATAATTGTTTTCTATTTTTATCAGATAATAGGGTTTGTCTATTTTTGTAATTTTGATACTAGTGCTGCATAAATAAATGGTAAAATTGTTGTAACTTCTGCATGCAATGTGGATTGTTTTGCTTTTTGTGTTACCTTGCCCCATGAAATTGCTTCTCTAACTAATGCCCCACTTAGACTACCATCAAACTCTTGTGCTGTTGTAATGTAAAATGCATAATCTAACCCTTCTCTGTATTGATTCCACCACAAAGTGTGATGTTTTGAAATTCCTCCACCAATCATGAATGCTCCTGATTTTTCAGCTTTGAAAATAAATCCTGAAAGTAAATCTGCATCTCCTGCCATGTTTAACTTAAAGTCATTATGTTTTTGTGTGAATAACCAAATCTGACTTCCTACTGCTCCATCCATAATTCCTGGAACTACAACACTGATATCATTTTTGTATGCCCAATAAAGAAATGAATCTTCTCCTAGATGTTTTCCAATCATTTTACAAATTTCGGCTGTAGTCATTTCCTTTACGCCGTTTTGATATTCTTCCTCTAAGAATGCCTGCATTTTCTCTTCAATTAGTGGTCCATAACTGTCCATAGGCACAAGTACATTGCCTAATCTGTGGATGTCTTGGTCTGCCAGTTCCTTATCATCCATTGTAAATGATCCTTCTTTGTAATGTGAAAAGTGTCTTGCAATATCATGATCTAATGCACCACAAGTTGTTATTGCAACATCAAACCATTTGTTTTTGAGCATGTCTCTTAGAATCCCTCTTAACCCTGTAGATACCACAGCTCCTACAAATGAGATGAATCTAAGACATTGTTTGTCTGAAATCATTTCTGATAAAATTTCTACTCCTGCTGATAGATTGACTGATTCAAATCCTCCTGATTGAGATAACTCTTCAAATATTTTTTCAATAGATGTATTAGAATCAATTTCTATGTCTTTTACAGGACGGCCTGACTCTAACATGATCTTAATCGTAGATGTCAAGTATAAAATTCTGCCTTAATCTTGTTGTTGTTTTAATTTCTCTAAGAAAACTTTAAACCCGCCCAATTACACCAATTTTCGAATGGCAGATAGAATTAAGGTAGGATTAGTAGGAATTGGTAATTGTTTTTCAGGTTTAATTCAGGGTATTGAATATTACAGAAAAAATCCTGACCAAGAAGTTACTGGAATTATTCACGATAAATTAGCTGGTTATGGTATTCATGACATTGATTTTGTTTGCGGTTTTGATGTTGGTGAAAATAAAGTTGGAAAACCTCTTCATGAAGCAATCTATGCATTTCCAAACATGGTTGACTGGATTCCAAAAGATGAATTGCCAAAAACAGATGCTAAAATTTATGAAAGTCCAATTCTAGACGGTGTTGGACTATGGGTGGAAAACAGAATCAAACCTATTGATAATCCAAAGTCTGTTGAAGAAATCACTGAAGAAGTAAAACAAGTAATCAAAGATACTGGTGTTGAAATAATTGTGTCTTATTTGCCTGTAGGTTCTGATAAAGTAACTGAATATTGGGCACAAATTTGCCTTGACACAAACACTGCATTTGTAAATTGTATTCCTTCGTTTATCGCATCTGATGAGAATTGGGCAAAGAAATTTGCTGAAAAAAATATTCCTTGTATTGGTGATGATATCAAAGGACAAGTTGGCGCAACTATTGTTCACAGAACACTAGCTAAACTATGTAATGATAGAGGAACTAAAATTGAAAAGACATACCAAATCAATGTTGGTGGTAATACTGATTTTCTAAATATGAAAGAACAAGATAGACTTGTCTCAAAGAAAATTTCAAAAACTGAAAGTGTTCAAAGTCAACTTGATGAACGATTAGATGATGATCAAATCTATGTTGGTCCTTCTGACTTTATCCCATTTTTAGGTAATACAAAACTCATGTTTATGAGAATTGAAGGACGCCAATGGGCAAACATTCCTTACAACATGGAGGTTCGTTTAGAAGTAGATGATAAAGCAAATTCTGCTGGAATTGTAATTGATGCAATTAGATTAGCAAAAATTGCACTTGATAGAGGTGTTGGCGGACCAATTAAACCTGCAAGTGCTTATCTCATGAAACATCCAATTGAACAAACATCTGATGTTAAAGCAAAAGCTGCTTGTGAAAAGTTTGTTGCAGGCGGCTAATCACTGAAATTTATTAGAATCTGAAAATCTACTCTTTCTTATCGTTTCATATTTTTTAAGATCAAACTTACGTGATGCGCCTTGTTCTCCGTTTAATTTAGTGATTTTTGTAGTGACTACTTTGTTATTTTGACTCAAATCTACTATCAAACTATTGCCTCCAAATTTATGATTCTCTACATTGGCTGCAATAATTGGAATTCTGTTCTCTAATGCTCTTACTTGAACATACATCTCCCATGGTTTAATGCCTCTTCGTACAATTCTGCTTGGGGATAGTAATGCTTGGGCTCCTTTTTTTGCTAGAGTGTTTGCTACTTTGGGAAATACCATGTCATAGCAGACAACTATGCCAAATTTACATGCGGTTTTGAAAATTTTAGCCTCTTTTCCAGGCTTGATGTTATCTCGCTCATAATCAAATGGATGTATTTTCTCTTGTTTTCCTATGAATTCTCCTTTGGGTCCGATAATTGGTGATACAATTGATGACTTGTCTCTTATCGTTTCATAAAATGCACCTGGAATTATGGTCATCCCGAAATCTTTGGCAATTGCCTTGAATTCCGCAAATTGTAAATCCCAGTTTGAAATGTGATTATTTTTTAACCATTGCTCAGGCAAGCATACGATCTCAGTCTCATTTTTGCCTAATTTTTTTAAAATTTTTGCAACCTCTGAAATGGCTTTTTGATCCGTATCATATGATCTAGTTTGAATCAATCCTAATTTTGTCATACTTGTAAACCCCTTACTTGGTAATTATAAGTAGGCACAAGAGGGTTATTGTAAAATATTTTTTCTTTACCGTTACGAAAAATATCATACTAAAACAAGAAAAATTATGCAATAGTGTCAACTAAACTTGTTAAACATCGATTATCTCACCATTTGAGACAATATTGTTATTGGTTCATGTAAAAAAAGTTGAGATCTTCGGCTTCAAGTCATTTGGTTTTAAGAATACCACTGTCCAGTTTGAACCAGGACTTGTATCGATCTCAGGTCCTAATGGTTCTGGTAAAAGTAACATCTTGGATGCAATCATTTTTGCGATGGGTGAGAATAAACCAAAAGTTATGAGAGTTGATAAATTACGATCACTAATTCATGATATTGAAGGAAATCGACGTGGACCAAAAATGGCACGATCTAGTGTGCACTTTGATAATTCTGATCGAAAGATTCCTGTTGACACCGACACTGTTGAGATTACAAGAGAAATGGATGCCAATGGTGAAAACACCTACTATCTAAACAAAAAGAAAACTAACCGAAGTCACATCCTTGATTTACTTGATATGGCAAATGCTGGATTGGGTCAACTTAACGCTGTACAACAAGGAACTGTTACAAGAATTTCTGAATTTACATCTGAAGAAAAGAGAAAAACAATTGAAGATTTGATTGGACTGTCATATTTTGATGAGAAAAAAGCAGAATCAGTAAAACAACTTGATGAGGCAGACAGGAGGTTGGAGATTGCTTTGGCAAAAATGGGTGAAATTAAGAAACGTATTGATGAACTTGAAGAAGAACGTAATCAGAAATTACGTCATGATATTCTTGAACGTGAACTAAACCGATACAAGGCAATAGCTGCTGCCAATAAACTCAAGGTCATTTCTGGTCAAAAAGAAACAAAAGACTCTACTTTACACTCCATTACTGCTGAAATCACCACTTTTGATGGTGAAAGAAGTGGTTTGAGAACTGAAATTGGAACTTTGGAATCTGAAAAATCAAAACTGATGGCAAAAGCTAATGATTACACTCAAGCAAAATCTGCCCTTGATACTGAAATTGCAACTGCAATGGAACAATATGAAATTGATAACAGCGCAATATCTGCATCAAAGAAAAGAATTGAACAAATTGAATCTCGAATTCCTGAAATACAAAAAGAACTTGAAGATGTTGATAGTGCACGAAATGATATCGACACTCAGATTTTAAAAATTAAAGAATCAATTGAAGAAACTAATGTTAAGAAAAATAAAATCAATTCTGATTTAGAAATTGTTGACTCTCAAAGAAACAAAATATTGGATGAACAATCAGAAGCTGCTGCTAAAAAATCTGAAATTGATGAAAAAATTAAAACATTAACTGCTCAACTAAATGATGCAAAACTCAAACTCTCTAAACTTCAACATGAAAAAGAAGAATCAAAAATTAAAGTTGAATCAAATACTGTAAAACTTCAAGATCTTGAACATGGAATTGAAGAATTAACTTCTTCAAAATCAAAATTAGAATCAATGATTAAGAATCATAACGCAACAATCACTGAATTAAAATCCAGAATAAAAAAACTACAACTAAAAAAATCTAAAATTATTTCTGAAATGGATGAATGGGGTGAGATTCTAGAAAAATCTAACAAAGCTGCAACACGTTATGAATCAAAAATTAAAACTGTAAAAGGATTCATGCATGAAGATTACACTGTTGCAAAATTAAAAGAAGATGCAGAACAACTCGGCATTGAAGGACTAGTTTATGAAATGATTTCTTGGGATAAAGAATACGAGCGTTCTATAATGGCTGTAAGTTCTGATTGGATAAAAGCAATAGTTGTAAAAGACTTTGCAACACTTCTTGGAATTGCAGAGTTTGCACGCTCTAGAAAATTACCAAAACTCAAGATTATTCCTATGGATGCAATTCCTAAATTCAAACTAAAATTACCAACTGAATCAGGAGTAATAGGCGTACTTTCAGACTTTGTTCGCTGTAAACCTGCCTATTCTGAACTCAAAACCTTCCTGTTTGGCAATATTGTTCTCACAAAAACTAGAGAGTCTGCATACAATGTTTCTCAATCTGGCTACAAGGCAGTTACCCTGGATGGTGAATACTTTGAAGCAAAGGGTGGAACTGTTGTTATTGATATTAATTCAAAGATATCAAAACTCACAAAATTAATCTCAATGAGTAGTGATGTTGATGGATTATTCCAATCAATTAACGCTGTAAAGAAATATCTTCAACTGAAAAAGAACTCTATTAAAAAATTAGATGACTCTATTCAATCAAATTCTGAACGACTTTCAATTTCTGAGCAGTCTTTAGCATCTACTAATGAACATTATTCCACTCTTACACCTAGAATTGAATCTGCAATGAATATGAAAAAACAACTTATTGACAGAATTTCTGATTTGACTTCACGTGATCAAAATATTGAATCTGAAGTTCTTACAAATGAATCTCATGTTGAATCATTACTAGAACGTATTTCTATTGTAGAAGACAATTATGCAAGTGGCGAACAAACACGTATTGCAAATGAATTATCTAGAATCAATATAAAAAAAGCAGAAGTTGAGAAATTATACACCACTATTACAAATGAATATCGTGACAAATCTTCACAACTAACAACATTAGAAACACAAGATAACCGTGAAAAATCTCAATCTAACCGTCTTCATGATGAAGAGAGTTCATTAAATCTGGAAAAAGAAGAATTACAAACAAAAATCAATGAATTAGAAACACAAAAAGAATCAAAGAATGAGATTCTTGTTAAATTAAGAGAAAAAGAACAAGAACTTATTGAGACATCTGGTTCCTCAATTGGTCAACTCAAAGAATTTGATGATAAACTAAAAGTTTTGTCTGAAAAAGACCGCGAATTAACTAAACAAATCAACACTCTGGAAAGACAATCTGATTCTTTGAATAGAGATTTGCGTGATTTGATAGAAAATGAGACTAAATTACAACAAATTCTCTCTGCATTTGGCTTTGATAAGGACATGGAGACATTTGATGTAGAATCAATTGTTCAAGGATTATCTGCAGAACTCGCTTCACTTAATGCACTAAATGCAAAAGCTCCTGAAACCTACCTTGAAGTTTCTTATGGCTATCGTTCAATGTCCACTAGAAAGAATTCTCTTGAAGAAGAAAGAAACTCTATAGTAAAATTCATTGAAGATATTGAAAAAGACAAACGTCAGACATTCTTGGATGCATTTGACAAGGTCGATAAAGAAATAAAATTAATTTTCAATAAAATGACTGGTGGAAATGCTTGGTTAGAGTTACAAAATGAAGATGATATCTTTAATTCTGGAATTTCTTACTTGATACAATTTCCAAACAAACCAAAAAGAGAATCTACTTCCATTAGTGGTGGTGAGAAAACATTAGCTGCAATTGTATTTGTACTTGCTTTGCAAAAACTAAAACCTTCACCATTTTATTTGTTTGATGAAGTAGATGCCCACCTTGATGCTCCAAACTCTGAGAGATTATCAAACATTTTGGAAGAACGAGCAAAAGAAAGCCAATTCATTATGGTTTCTCTAAAAGACTCTGTAGTTCAAAAAGCAAAACTGATCTATGGTGTTTTCCCAAAAAATGGTGTATCTAATGTTGTTACTTACAAAGACAAACGTATGCCTTCTGTTAGAACAACCTAGTTAATTTTTACATGACAAGCTGAAAAATGCTCATCTCTTATTTTCTCTAAATCTGGCTCTGATTCACATTTGTCGATAACGTATGGACATCTATTTCTGAATCTGCAACCTTGAAGGATGTCTATATCTGAGGGCTCATTGATTCTGATTTGTTTTTCTTTGTGTAGATTGTCTGGATTTGGCTCTGATATTGCATCAATTAGTGCCTGTGTGTATGGGTGTTTTGGACTAAGTAGAACTTGATCAATTGGTCCTATCTCTACAATTTTTCCTAAATACAAAATCCCTATCCTTTGACCAAAATATCTTGCAGTTGCTAAATCATGTGTGATGTAGATGAAGGAAATATTGTATTTTTTTTGTAATTCATGCAACAGTTCAAGCATTTCAGCTCTTATTGATACATCAAGCATTGAAACTGGTTCATCAGCTAAAATGACTTTTGGCTTTAATGACAAAGCTCTTGCTAGAACAACTCTTTGTCTTTGACCCCCTGAAAGCATATGTGGATATTTTTTAACAATCTCTTCAGCTGGTTCTAGTTTAACTTCATGTAAAACTTCGATAATTCTCTTTTTTCTCCCATTTTTGTCTCCAATGTTGTGAACTTCTAGTGGTTCTGAAACAATATCTCCAATTTTCATTCTTGGATTTATTGAATCGTATGGATCTTGATGAATCATTTGACATCCCATTCTAATTTTTTGTAAATTTTCTGGATTGTTATCAATTTCTTGATCTTCAAAAAATATTTTCCCAGAATCTGGTTGTATTGATCTTAAAATTAATTTTGCAATCGTTGATTTTCCTGAACCTGATTCTCCTGCCAACACGAACACTTCGCCTTTCTTTACGGAAAAAGAAATGTCATCTGTTGCCCTTACAGTATCTGATTGTTTTCCAAACATTCCTTTTTTGATGAAATGTTTTTTCAAATGGTCTATTCTAAGAATTTCTTCCAACAAATATTGTTGAAATTAGAAGTATATCAAGAAATATAGTTTATGCGTAAGGAATTGGGTTAAAGCTTTTAAGTTGATTAAAGGTGATTTTAATACTTGAACGACACATTACAGAAAAATAAAGAATACAAAAAATTTGTTGTTGATTCTAGGTTACAATATTTCAAACCTCATGCTACAAAAATTGAAAAAACATTTGCTGAAGAAATCTCTACGAGTCTAAGTGTTAACTCAAAATCTATTTCTCCTAAATTTTTTTATGACAAAAAGGGCTCTGATTTGTTTGAACAAATTTGCTCTGTTCCAGAATATTATCCTACTAGAACTGAAATCTCTATTCTGAAAAAACTACAAACTGAACTATCTTCATACCTGGATGAGGATTTCAGACTAGTTGAACTAGGAAGTGGTTCATCAATAAAGACACGATTAATTTTAGATTTTTTGACAACTTCGCAAAAAACTACTGAATATTTTCCAATTGATATATCTGAAATCCTTACTGAAAGTTCTGAAGAACTCTTAACTGATTACAAGAATCTGACAATTACTGGTATCATTGATACTTATGAAGGCGGTTTGGAATTTTTAAAAACATATGATGACAAAAACAATTTGATCATTTTCTTAGGTTCTAGTTTTGGTAATTTCTCACCGATTGATGGCTACAAATTTTTAGAGAAAATTTACTCTACCATGAAACCTGGTGATCTGTTTTTGATTGGTCTTGATCTTGTAAAAGATAAAACTGTTTTAGAATCTGCTTACAATGACTCTGAAGGTGTAACTGCAAAATTCAATCTTAATGTTTTATCTAGAATTAACGATGAACTTGATGCTGATTTTAATCTCGAAAATTTCTTACATCATGCCATTTACAACGAAAAAGATCAACGAATTGAAATGTATTTGAAATCTTTAACTGAACAATCTGTAATTATCTCAAAATCTAATTTGGAGTTGAAATTACAAAAAGATGAACTAATTCATACTGAATATTCTCATAAATACCGACTATCTCAAATCCATGATCTACTTGATGATGTGGGATTTGAGTTAAAACATACTTGGTTTGATGATAAAAAATATTTTTCATTAACTCTTGTATCTAAAAATTAGATATCTTCAGCACATCTAAAACCTGAAAACAACCACCTTTCATCTAGTCTAAAGAAATTCCTATAACTTCCACGAATAGACATTTTTGGTGTTCCAAATGAGCCTCCTCTCAAAACTTTCTGATTGGTAAACCATTTGTCATTATATTCATCAAATCCTGTCTTGAATCCTGGATATCCTGTAAATTCTGATGATGTCCATTCCCATACGTCTCCTATCATTTGTTGGCACCCTGAAGGACTTTTCCCTTCTGGATACGTTCCAATTTCTGTACATGCCCAATGATATGATTCTAAGAGATTACATTTGTTCTCAATTGACTCATCATTTCCCCATGGGAAAATCGTTTTTTCTTGCTTGCTTTCATCCCAACAAGCTGCCTTTTCCCATTCAGCTTCTGTTGGCAATCTTTTTCCTGCCCATTTACAGTATGCATCAGCTTCATAGAAACTGACGTGACAAACTGGTTCATTTGGATTTATCTCTCTAATTCCTAAAAAGTCTCTGACATGCCATTTATCATCAATCTTTTCCCAATACATTGGAGCATTCCATTTGTTAGCTTTTACTTTTTCCCATCCGTCTGATAACCAATATTTGTATGTCTCATACCCTCCATCTTCTATGAATTCCATATACTGTTTGTTTGTAACCGGAAAAACATCTATTTTGTAATCATTAAGGTAAACTTTGTGCTCTGGAAGTTCTATATCGTAACAGAACTCTTTTCCATTAAATCCCATTGTGTACAAACCACCATTTATCTTAACAACTGTGTTTTCCATATTGTTTTGTTTTTGAATTTGATTTTTCTTTACTGGTCTGTATTGCTCTGCAAGAAGATGTTGTAAATCATACACTAACAATTCTTGATGTTGGCATTCGTGATGGAATCCCATTATGATTAACCTGATTGCATCTTCATTCAAAGATTGAGTTTCAATAAATTTCTCTACTCTTTGATTGATTGTATTGAAATATTGAAAAATTTGATCAACTGTGGGTCTGGAAATTACTCCACGTAATCCTTTGTCATGCGGAACTCCAAATTGTTGATAGTATGAATTGAGATATTCTGAAAATTCCTTTGAATAAAACTCGTAATTTTTGTCTAATTTGCTCATAATTGCTTCGTAAATCCAACTAACATGACCAATATGCCATTTTGGTGGACTCATGAAAAATGCAGTTTGTACCACAAAATCGTCTTTCTCTAAAGTTTTTACTAGTTCTAATGTTCTACTTCTGGTTTTTCTGAATTGTTCTAAGAGTGGCTTTTTTTCCTCTAATTGTGGATTGCTAGTCACAATCAATAATCATTTTTTTCCACTATTATATCTGACCATGATTTCATTACTGAAAATTTGAATATTCTTTTTATTCCTAATATCCTTTCAAAAATTCATGTCTGATGATTCTTTATCTTCAAAATGTGAACTTTTACTCAAAGAACCTGAAATCCGTTTTGCAGGATTTTTAGATATGATGGGGAATCTGGTTGTAGGTTCATTTCGTGATGATGTTACACCTCTAAAGAATGAAGATGAACGCAAAAAAATGTTCATTGAAGCTGTACTGCGAATCAGAACCCGACAAGATTTCAACGATAATTTGGGCCCTGTGAGTTATGCTGCTGCAAGAAGAAAAAACGTTGTTACATTTACTTTTCCATTAGATGATAAGGTTCTCTTTGTATCTGCAGAACCTACTGTGGACATTGACAAAACAGCATACAAAATAATGGATATTTGTTCTATTGAAAATAACTAGTAGCCTCTAGCAAAAATTGGAATTGATTTGCTTTGTTCACCACAATACATGCATTTTAAATCCGTATTCTCGCTACCAAATGGAATTACTCGTATATCTGCACCCGTTTCTTCTTTTATCTTCTCTTCACATTCCAATTTGCCACACCAAGGTGCATTGAAGAATCCCCCTTCCTCAATCTGTGATTTGAATTCTCCATAATCTGAAATATCTTTTGTATTTTCTTTTGACTGTACTCTTGCATTTTCAAGCATGTTCTTTTGTATTTCATCTAGAATTGAAACAATTTTTTCTATCTCATTAAATTGCAAATTTATTTTTTCACGATTGTATCTTTTTGCAACAACAATACTTTGCTTTTCAATATCTTTTGGTCCAATTTCTATACGTATTGGGACTCCTTTCATCTCCCAGTCATTGAATTTGTATCCTGGCGAAAGTCCTTCTCTTTCATCTACTTGAACTCTGATATCTTTTGATTCTAATTCTTCTTGAATCTCTTTTACTTTTGGTAATACCTTGTCTTTTCCCTCATCGTTTCTGTAAATTGGAACAATTACTACTTGGGTTGGTGCAACTTTAGGTGGCAAAACAAGACCTTGATCATCCCCATGTGCCATTATCATTGCACCAATCAATCTCCATGAAACTCCCCATGATGTTTGCCATGCAAAATGTTCTACGTTATCTTTATCCGCAAATTTTACTTCAAATGGTTTTGAAAAATTTTGTCCTAAGAAATGTGAAGTGCCCATTTGTAGTGCTTTTCCATCTGGCATAATTGATTCCATTGTGGTAGTATACACTGCACCAACAAATTTTTCTTTTTCACTTTTTTTTCCGGTTGTAACTGGGATTGCTAATTCTTCTTCAACCGTGTTTTTGTAAATATCTAAAATTTTCATTACTTCTTTTTCTGCCTCTTCTTGTGTTATGTGTACTGTGTGTCCTTCTTGCCACAAAAATTCTGATGTTCTTAGAAATGGTTTTGTTGCTTTGATCTCTGCACGTAATGCAGTATTCCAAAAATTAATTTTTAAAGGTAAATCTCTCCAACTTTGAATCCATTTTGAATACAGCGTATATGCTAGTGTTTCAGATGTTGGTCTTAATGCTAATCTGTCGCCAACCTCATTTGTTCCTGAATGTGTTACCCAAAATACTTCGGGATTAAATCCTGCAAAATGTTTTTGTTCTTTTCCTAGCAATGATTCTGGAATTAATACTGGAAGAAACCCATTTCTAATTCCGTTTTTTGCAAATTTTCTATCAAATGTTGTTTTCAATGATTCCCAAATGGAATTTCCATCTGGTCTGAGCACGATTAATCCTTTTACTGGCGCGTAATCTGCCAATTTGGCTTTTAGTACAACTTGAGTATACCACTCACTAAAGTCATCTTTTTTTGAAACTGTGATCCCTACGTCTTCTTTACTCAAACTAAAATTCCAAGAATAAGTTAACTAATGAGCTTTTCGTGAGAAATTTTTTGATTATAATTTATCGCCTTTACAAAGTACTTGTCCTGTGACTCTACTTTGGAAATTTGGACATACAAAACATTGGATAAAATGTATATCGTCCTTTAAAACTGGGCATTCCACAAACTCTTGTTTCATTCTTTTGAGCATTTTTGGACTGACTCCTTTAAGCTTTAATTTTCCTTTATCATCCATCATTCCTGATGCTTTTAGTTCTGCTTTGACATTGTCAGGTAGTTTTTGTCTTCCTTCTCTTTCTTTGATATCTACTTCGTATTTGTGTTCTAATTCGCCCATAACTATACAATTAACTTCGGTGATTTATTACTAGCGTTTTTTTGGATCTCAAATCAGTTTAAACTTTAATATAATTAGCAAATTTTTGCAAAACAGAAATCAATTGTTAGTAATTTTTGATGTTGAAGGTGTATTGTATGATGAAGAATATCTTCCAATTCTTGCAGAAAAACTCAACAAACAAGATGAGATTTGGGCAATAACCAAACAAGGAATTCAAGGAAAAATCAATTGGGAAGAAGGACTTCGAACAAGAGTTGCTGCACTAAAGGGACTTGATGAAAAAACATGTCAAGAAGTTTCAGATGCACTACCTATCATGACTGGTGCAAAGGAAGCCTGCAGAGCACTAAAAGCTGCTGGTTGGAAGTTAATGGCTGTCTCAGGTGGGTTTACACTGATGATGGGCAGATTAAAAGAAGAATTAGGATTAGATTATGTTTATTCTAATGAATTAATTTTCAAAGACGGAAAACTTGATGGCGTAAAAATCAACGTTGACTCTGATAAATCAAAATCTGCAAGAATCAAAATCGAAGAATGGGGTGAAAAGAAAGAAAATATTGTATGTGTTGTAGATGGGGCAAATGATGTTAAATTGTTTGATATTTGTGGATTGGGAATCGCATATCGTGCACAAGATTTAGTTAAAGACTTGGCAACTACTACTTTGGAAGAAAAAGATCTTTCAAAAATTTTGGATATTATTAACAAACATTACAAATTAGAATTAGAAGCTCCAACTCCTGCATAAACAATTTTTTAGTCCATACTCTGACATATTATAATTGGAAATTATACCTGTTCATATTGAAAAAGAAATTGAACCATCAGATGATCTTTCAGAATTAATCATATCTTCAAATCAAATCCAAGATGGCGACATTTTAGTAATTGCTCAAAAAATAATTTCAAAACAAGAAGGACGCTTAATTGATTTGTCTACAGTAAAACCTTCATTACTTTCTGAAGGTATCAGTTCTCAATATCAAAAGGATCCTAGAATTACTGAATTGATTTTATCTGAATCAAAACGAATCATTCGTATGAAAAATGGAATTTTGATTGTTGAAACAAATAATGGAACAATTTGTGCTAATGCTGGTATTGATGAAAGTAATGTAAAAGAAGGCTTTGCAACACTATTGCCATTGAATTCAGACACTTCTGCCAACAATATACGTAAAAAAATTTTTGAACACACAAAAAAAGATGTTGCTGTAATAATATCTGATACCTTTGGTCGTCCGTTTAGGATGGGACAAACTAATTGCGCTATAGGTATTTCGGGATTAACTCCTATAATTGATTATGAGGGTACTCAAGATACGTTTGGAAAAACTCTGAGAGTTACCGCAATTGCAATTGCTGATGAACTTTCAGCAGCGTCTGAATTAGTGATGGGTAAAACATTGAAGACTCCTGTAACAATAATTCGAAATTATTCGTTTCAAAAAGGTGAACATGAAATTAATGAATTAATTCGCCCTGAAGATGAAGATCTTTTTCGATAGCATTTCATTCTAATTCCATAAGATTATTACCTAAAGATGAAAAATTTCATTTGAAAATGCCAATAAATGCTGAATTACATTGCCATAATTCTTTTTCAAATTTTCATGTTGGTGACGATGAACCTCCTTACGATTGTGATGTCTCTATACGAGATCAACTTGAGCGATCATATAGTTTAGGATTGGATGCAATTTTTGTTACCAATCACAATACTTTGGATGGATACCATCAATTGTTAGAATACAAAAATGATCATTCAAAATTCAAAAACATTGATGTTTTTCCTGCCGAAGAAATTACCACTGATACAGGTGCCCATGTTCTGGCTTATGGAATTCATGATGTGATCTCTCCTGGTCTCTCACTTGAGGAAGTTATTGA
This sequence comes from Candidatus Nitrosopumilus sp., assembly GCF_965262695.1. Lineage (GTDB taxonomy): Archaea > Thermoproteota > Nitrososphaeria > Nitrososphaerales > Nitrosopumilaceae > Nitrosopumilus. The sequence goes on from NZ_OZ253550.1 coordinate 319,308, forward strand.
CGAAGTTAGAAAACAAGGAGGTGTTTCATCTGCTCCTCACCCATTTAGTTTGCTTGATGCATTACGTGATGGTGCCAAAAAATGTGACATGGTGGAGGTCTTTAACAGCAATAATGTTGATATTTTATCTAATGCTCGAGCAACAGAATTTGCTCTAGATAATAATATGATTCAAGTTGCAGGAAGCGATTCACATGTTTTGTCTACTCTTGGGCGATGTGTCAATATGATTGATTCTGAAAATAACTTGGATGATATTTTATCTGCTATGAAACATGGAAGAATAGAAATTTCTCAAACAGGCTATGCTCATCAAGCTGAAACACTTGATCATCTACGATACAAAATTAACAATTCAAAAGAATATCTGATAGATTATATTTCAGAACATTATCCAAATGCAAAATGGCTTTTGACATTGTTATTGAGAATCTACGATTCAAATCAAAATAGTCACATGTGGGCACTTTTTTACAAAATTGCAATTTACTTGATGAAGAGGATTTCTCAAAAAATCAATTTCCAGAATCAAGATCCAAGTTTTATGAAAGATAGAAATCTTGCAACTATGTTCAAAATGGCGTTATGAGCAATAATTAATCTGAAAAACTCAAATAGATTTTAATATGACAAAACGCCCTTTTTCAATCAGTAAATGTCCGAATCAACAGAAAAAAAATTAGATGCTACTGGATTATTTTGTCCAGAACCTGTATTTAGAACCAAAATTGAAATCGAAAGAATGCAAGTAGGTGAAACATTAACAGTTTCTGCCGATGATCCTGCAGCTGAAGATGACATATCTAGATGGGTAACAAGACAAGGTCATGAATTACTAGATATGTCTAAAGACGGAGATGTAATTACATTTCAAATTAAAAAGGTGAAATAACCAAAATTATGACTACTGTAACTGACACAGATGTTTTGAATCGTGTAGGTAACACTCCTCTTGTAAAGTTAGATTCTCTTTCACATGATAATGCAGATTATTTTGCAAAATTAGAAGGTCATAATCCATTTGGTTCTGTAAAAGACCGAGCTGCATACTGGATGATAAAAGATGGAGAAGAAAAAGGAATTTTAACAAAAGGCAAGAGCATTATCATTGAACCAACCTCTGGAAATACTGGAATTGCTTTAACTGGAATTGCAAATTTGTTGGGATACAAAGTTGAGATAGTTATTCCTGAAAAGGCAAGTAATGAAACTAAAGATATTATCCGAAATTTAGGTGCCAAAGTCTTCGAAACAAGTGATGATCTGTGTCCAAAAGTTGGTGCAGGAACTGATCAAAGTATTGCACTTGCAACCTCTATTGCATCTTCAAGACCTGACACGTATTATTCTCCTAATCAATATGCTAATGAGGCAAATTTCAAGGGTCACTATATTGGAACAGGACCTGAAATTTGGCGACAAACTGAGGGTAAAGTAACTCATTTCTTTACTGGTGTGGGCACTGGTGGAACTATTACTGGCATCGGTGCATTCCTAAAAGAAAAAAACCCTGATGTGAAAATCATTGGATGCCAACCCCAACAAAATCACCTAATTCAAGGATGGAGAAACTTTGAAGAATCTGCAAAACCTGATTTGTTTTTGAAACGAGAAAATGTTGTTGATGATTGGGTTTCTGTTGATAATGAAGAAGCATTTTCTGTTGTAAAAGAAGTTTTTGAAAAAGATCAACTATTGATTAGTCCTTCATCTGCTGCAGTTTATGCTTGTATGAAAAAATATCCTATTGAAGGAGATGCATGTGTGGTTGGAATTTTTGCTGATGATGGTAGAAAATTCAAGAGTGTCTATGCAAAACAAAATGTAATGTCTGAAGAAAATTTCGAAAATTGCCTTAAAGATGCAAAACACATGTCTGAATTGGCATACTAATTCTCCAAAATACCTTTCAAATGTTTTTCATAAAAATCCCTAAAGTGTGAATTCATGTCTCTTTCATGATGTAGACATTTGTTACTTTCTTCTGTAATGTTATTTTTGATTTCTCTACTCCATTGACTTTGTTGTTTGTCTTTGGAATTGATAATTGATGGGTTTTCTTTGATTTTCTCCATTATTTCTATTAATGATGTTGATAATTGTCGAAATTTACTAATCTGCAACAAGAATCTTTCTGATTCTTCTTTGTCTGCAATTTTGATTAAAGAAAATACTTGATTGTAATATTCTAAAGCTTTTTTGTTATATTTTTCAAAATTCTCAATTCTTTTTTGCCAATATTCTTTTGATGTTTTTTCTTCTACTTTGTAACTAAATTGAATTTTACTTAATTCCATGCCTAATATTGCCAGTTTATCACTATACTCTTTCATGTTTTTTTGATTATTTTCTGCCTCATCACTCATGAAAATTAATGAATTTTATTCCAATAAAGAGTTTAGATTTCTGATTTTTTCCAAGATTCCAATGACTCTTTTGAATGCTCTAATAGGCATTTTTCGCAAAATGAGTCCCATTCCCCAATTCCATTTTTTTTAAAATAATCTAATGACCATTTGTATGGTGGTTCCTCTCTGTACTGAAATTGTTGAATTGTATAGATTTCTTTTTCAAAAAATTTGTTTAAGCATTTTTTGCATTGTGCATTTTTCATTCTTGCTTATCTGCACTTTCTGTTAGATATTTGTCTACATCAATTGCTGCCATACAACCATAACCTGCCGCTGTAATTGCCTGTCTATAATTTCTATCATGTACGTCCCCTGCTGCAAAAACTCCTTCAACGTTAGTGTATGTTTTATTTTTTAGTACAACATATCCTTCATCATCTAAATCAATTTGATTTTTGAATAATTTTGTATTTGGTTCGTGTCCAATTGCAACAAAAAGACCTCCTACGTCTAATGTTGATTCTTCATTTGTTTTGATGTTTTTCAAAACTGCTTGCTGCATTTTTTGATCTCCTTTAATATCAATTACAGCTGAATCCCAATGGAATTTTATTTTTTCATTGCTTAGTGCTCTTTCTTGCATTACTTTGCTTGCACGTAATTCATTTCTTCTGTGAACCAAGTGAACCGTAGTTGCAAATTTTGTAAGAAAAGTTGCTTCTTCAATGGCAGAGTCTCCTCCTCCAACTACTACTAATTCTTGATTTCTAAAGAATGGCCCATCACATGTTGCACAATATGAAACGCCTTTTCCTCCAAAAGTCTCTTCCCCTTCTAATCCTAATTTTCGGGGATTTGCACCTGTTGCAATAATGATTGCACGTCCTTCGTATTCTTCTGATGCTGTTAGTACTTTGAGTGGTTTTCTTCTAAAATCTACATCCACAGCCTCATCATCTACAATAGTTGTTCCCATTCTTTGGCATTGTTTTCTCATCTCTATCATTAAATCTGGACCCATGATTCCATTTTCAAATCCTGGATAGTTTTCAACTTCTGTTGTATTGACTAGTTGACCTCCAGGTAGGATTCCTGATAAAATTAAGGTGTCATATCCTGCTCTGGAACAATAAATTCCAGCTGTGTATCCAGATGGACCTGCACCAATAATCACAACATCAAATTTTGTTTTTTTCTTGTCTGGAATCTTTGGACCTTCGTCTTTTGATTCTAGAACTGTTGCTCCATCATCTGCTGCCATCATGATAGTTCATCTTTTAATTTCAATAATTTAAGTGAATATCCTTTTTTGATTAGTCGTCTTTCATTCTCATAAGAATTTGATCACATATTTTGCGCATTTGGGAATCAGATCCTACACTGGAAATTCTAACAATATCTGATGTTGTTATTACTCCTATAACTCGTTCTTCTTCTATAACTGGAAGTTTGTGAATTAGTTTTTCTTTCATGATTTCTGAGGCCTCCCAAATTGTTTCCTCAGGATCTATTGTTATTAGAGGAGATGACATTACTTCGGAAATTTCAGTAAATAGAGGTCTTCCTTCTGCTGCCACTTTTGTTACAAAATCTCTTTCAGTAACAATGCCAATTGGTTTGGATTCTTCAGTAACAATAACACATCCTACATTCAGTCGATTCATCTCTTGTGCCGCGTCTTGTAATGATGTAGACTTTTCTGTTGTTAGTACATTTTTACTCATAACTTGATTGACAAATGTGTTGTCCATGTTTTTCTGACTCTTTTCAATTATATCATTTAAAATCTAAATTATCATATTTGAAAATCAATTAAGATAATTACTAAAGCCTTTTAATGTTCAAATATTTTATTTTAAATTATGGCCATTAAAACTAAGAAAATTTTGGTACCTCTTGATGGTTCAAAGAACTCCATCCGTGGGTTGGATATGGCTATTCATATAGCAAGACAATCTCAGGGTGTAGTTGTCGGCCTAACAGTGAAATCCGTGCCTGGAATTTATGCTATTCACCCTTTGGGATTTTTGGATTTTAATTCTTCAAAAGAAATGAAAAAGACCCTTGATGATGCAAAACTACGAGCTGCAAAAAAAGGAATCAAGTTAGTTACTAAAGCTTTGTCTGGTGATCCTGGTTATGATATTGCACGATTTGCAAATAATAAAAAAAATGGAATTGATTTAGTTGTAATAGGAGCTCGTGGAAGAAGTTCTGCTAAAGAATTATTCTTAGGTAGCGTTTCAAATTATGTCTTGCACAAGTCCAAAAAACCAGTACTTGTTGTAAAATGACTAACAATTTTAAAACAATTCTTGTTCCACTTGATGGTTCAAAATACTCTAAAAAAGCATTACAACGTGCAAGTGAAATTACTCATGCATTTGACTCTAAGATAATTTTGGTTTATGTTATAGAAAAATCCTCAATTAATTTACTAGATCGTAAAGAATATCTCAAAATGCTTCGAAAATTTGGAAAAAAAACCCTTGATGATGGAAACAAAACACTTCGAAAAAAAGGAATTTCTGCAAAATCTTTACTCAAAGAAGGAAATATTATTTCTGAAATTGAAAAAATTGTAAAATCTGAAAAATGTGATTTGATAATTGTTGGAAATAAGGGTCTCGGTGCAGTAACAAGATTTTTGCTAGGTAGCGTTTCAAATAAACTTGCTCAGCATGCAAAATGTTCTTTGTTAATTGTCAAATAGATTAACTAGCAAGAACACCGACAATATCTGATTTTGTTATAATTCCAACTAACTTTGAATTTTTTACAACTGGTAACCCACTAACATCGTGTTTGATCATAAGTGTTATTGCTGCTCTAATTTCTTTATCTGCTTCAACTGTGATTGGTTTTGAAGCCATGATGTCTGTAGCGTGAAATGGGAAAAGATAACTCATTTGATTTGCATGGCCTTCTTCTAATCCTTTTTTGAATTTGTATTCTTGTACTTCTTTTGGATCTGCTGATTCTGCTATCCATTGAGGTATCTTTGCAGGCACAAAATCTCTGAATGTTATGATTCCAACCGGTTTTTGATTTCTTTTAATCACCACTCTGGATATTCCATATTTTAACAACAAACTTTCAATATGTAATATCGGATCACTTGGAGATGCAGTAACTAGATTCTTTTTCATCACTTGAGATACTTTGAGTGATTCAGAACCTTTTGTTAAGAATATTTTGACTAGATCTGTTTTGGTAACAATACCTCCAAGTGTTTTATCATCATTTAAAATAATCACAACACTAATTCTGTGCTTTTTCATCATTCTTGCACATTCTTTGACAGTGTTTTCTCTAGTTAATGTGAACAGTTTTTTTGGTTTGAAACTTTTAGCTATAACTGATTTGATCGGTTTGTTTCCCAATTCATAAATCTTCTTTGCAATATCTTTTTCAGTAATTATTGCAATTGGATTTTTTTTATCTATGACTACTACTCTTTTTACTTTATTTTTCAGCAATGATTCTCTTACTTTTACAAGTGTTGAATTTGGTCCTACTGTAATGGGCTTTGTTAGAAGTTTTGTTAATTTGGAATTTTTTAAATTCACATTACTATGTTTGTAATGTTGATTAAAAATATGTCCTTGCCAATATCACCGATGAAAATCACAGTTAATAATTACTAATAGAGTTTTTAATCATAATTTCAAAATATCCCTTATGAGTGAAAAAGTTCCATTATACATAATCGGATTATCCAAAGAAGTTTCTGCTAATGAAATCATATATTCAAAGTTTGAAGCAGCACTAGAAAAAGTTCAGGCTGTACTGCCTGATATTATTGAGGCTAAAATTGATGTAAAATCTCAAAATCCAGAGGGCTCTAGAACTCATTATGATGTCACTGCAACAATAAAAACATCTAAAAATCAACTAATCTATACTGAGTCTGATTGGGACATTCTAAAAATATGTGATCAATTAATTAAAAAATTAGAAAGAGAGATGCCTAAACATGATGATAAACGTCAAAGAGATAGTATTCGTAAGAGGGGCATTTAGATAATATGTTTGAAAATATTCTGATTCCCTTTGATTTGTCTGCTCAATCTACTAGAGCCTTCAAAGTCGCAGTTGATCTTGCAAAAAAATATGATTCAAAGCTTACACTGTTGACTTGCCTTGAAGGTGATGCTTGGCACCACAAATACTATGACTCTAGAGCTGATTCAGAATTAATTAAAAAACAAAAAAAAGTTTCTGAAAAATATCTTGAAAAACTAGAATCTATCGCTGAAAAAAACAACGTTTCTGTAAAATCACAAATCATAAAATCAAAATCTGTTGTAAATGATATAGTGATTTTCGCAAAGTCTAGAAAATATGATCTTATTGTAATTGGTTCTCATGGCAGAACAGGATTAGATAAGGTTCTTTTGGGAAGTATTGCAAATGGTGTATCTCAAAAAGCCAAATGTCCAGTTCTTATAGTCAAATAATTACGTGATATTATTGATTTCTATAGTGGGAAGTGGAAGAGTCGGTACATCAATTGCTTTTCTTTGCACATCTAATGCCCTAGATGACGTTTTACTTGTCAATACCAATAAGAAAAAAGCTATAGGTGAAGCTCTAGATGTTGCAAATGCAATCCCTGCCACCTCTAAATTTTCTATTCGTGGAACTGATGATTATTCTGAATTAGTTGGTTCTGATATTGTTGTTATTACTGCAAGTGTTGGTGTTTACACTAAGGATAGATCTGAAAATATAGATTTACAAGTTGAAATGATAAAAGGTATTGCAGAAAAAATAAAACAATATTGTCCTTCTGCAATAGTTTTGATAGTTTCAAATCCTCTTGATGTAATGACTTATTTTTTTCAAAAACAAAGTGGTTTTTCTAGATTCAAAGTAATTGGAATTGCCTCTAGTCTTGATACCAGTAGATTCCGTTATTATATTTCTGAAACACTATCTGTCCCACAATCTTCAATTTCTAATGCGATTGTTTTAGGGGAACATGGCGATTCCATGGTTCCTGTTTTTTCAGGTGTTACTGTTGGTGGCAATCCATTATTTTCTATGATTGATAGTAGAGATGTCATTACTGAAAACGTTCGGAATTATTGGAAACTTTTGAGAAATTATAAGAGCAGATCTCAATTTGGTATTGCCAAAAATACGTTTGATGTCATTGATGCTATTAGAACTAAAAAAGAAATCACCGTTCCTGCTTCTATTGTTCTTGATGGTGAATATGGCGAACATGATGTTGCAATGGGTGTGTCTGTAAAAATTAATCAAAATGGAGTGTCTGAAATACAAAAAATAAAACTTGATGATACTGAATCATCTTCTCTCAAAAAATCATCTGAAAAAATTCGCAATGACATAAAATCTGTTCATGACTGATTGATTATTTTTCTAAAACTTTCTTCATGTTTACTACAGAATTTCTTATTTTTTAATTGTGAATACAATAATTCTTTTTGCCAATGTGCATTATACAGCCTACATTCTTTGTTTTCACAGAATGCCTCCCCTGTTTCATAGTACATGATAGCTTGTAGGATGTAGCCTTCTAAAACCTCTGACAATCTTGGATCATTGTATTCTAAAAATTCTCCTTTGTATTTTTTGTTTATCTCATCAGTTTTTTCTTTTGAAAAGTCTGTCATTAACTCTAGATAGTATTCTTTAGGTTTTGCAGGAGCTTCTATAATTCCTGTAGTTGAAATTATTGAAGGATTTGTTCCAATCAATGCTCTTGCATGATATCTAAAATCACTTTCATCAAACGTACATGTCAGTTTATTTGTTAATATTATGTGCAGTACATTTTGGTTTTGCTCATCTGTTGGAATGAATTTTGATATTGTTTTTTGCAACTCAAATCCATCATAAAGAACCTTTTCTTCATTTTGTGAGTTATCCGTATTTTTTCTTTCAATTTGTATTTCTAATTCTGTTGGTATGTGTTTTGAAAATGGTTTTTTTAATTCAAAAATTCTCGTACTGGCAACTTTTTGAAATATTTCATCATTTACATTTTCAAAAAAACTCCTTCTTACTTCTACATCTGTATGAAATGTATCTTTGAGAAATTTTTCTATTCTATTTATCTGAATTTCAGGAACTGTCGGTTCATCATAAATGATAATTTTACTTATTTTCAATAAGAAAACAAAAGTTCTGATTGCTTATCTTTCTAACTCTTTTATTTTCTCAGCTGCAATTTCTGCTGCTCTTTTTCCAGAGTATAACATTGAACCAAATGTAGGTCCCATTCTTGCTAATCCATGAGTTTCTGTAACTGACATTCCTGCTGCAATCAGTCCTGGATATATTTCGCCTGTTTTGTGAACAACATGCTCTTCACCATCGTTAACAAACATTGGTTCCATGCCTTTCCATTCAGCTAATCCTCTGTCAACTAGTCTTTTTACTGCAACAGAATCATGACCTGATGCATCAATAATCACTTTGGCTTCAAATGCAACTGGATCAACACATGTAATGTTACGCGGTAATGCTGAAACTGGCATCCAGTTTACAACAATTCCTGCAACTCTTCCATTCTTTAGAACTAAATCATCAAATTTTGTCAATTGTAAGAATTTTACTCCTGCATCACATGCACCTGCAATTAATTTTGATACTGCATGTGGTCCAGGTGTCAAATACAATCCATCTTTTACTTTTTTGTATGGAACACCTAATTCATCCCAAATTTTTTGTGCTGGTTCTCTAACTGTAACTGGATTCATCATGTAACCTCCTAACCAATATCCTCCACCAAGGTAGTTGTTTTGTTCAATAACTAGAACTTTGAAACCTAGGTTTGAAAGTTCTCTACTTGCGGTTAGTCCTGCTGGACCTGCACCGATAATGATTACATCTGACTCTGCTCTGTCAATTAGAACTTCGTGAAACTCATTTGCAATGGCTTGTGTGATTTCAACTTCACGTACGTCAGTAAATATTTTTGATGATTGTTCTGCTACAGTTGCTTCTTGCATGAAAAATTTCTTATCTAGAACCCATTAATACTTTGCCACCTCTCAAAAGTTAGGAGATACTAATTATTCCACATTTGTAAAATGATTTTTCCCTAAATTATAGGAAATATTACGTCAGCCTTGAAAGTTTGAGTCCTAAAACCTCCATTTCTCAAAAATTTATATCACAACAAAAAGAAATTTCATTATATTGACAGTATCTGATCTTAAACAATCTGCATCTGATTCTCCTAAACATAAAATCAATTGGGCAAGAATTGAAGAGGCTGATAATTTTGCAAAAACTGTAAAATTATTCCGTCAGGGAAAATACGACGAAGATAGTTTCAGACGATTCAGACTTCAACATGGTGCATATGGTACTAGAATGACTAATGATTATGCCATGGTTAGAATTAAACTTCCTGCAGGTGAAATTTACCCTCATCAAATTGAAAAATTATCTCAACTAAGTGAACAATATTCTATTGGAAGTGCACATATTACAACTAGAGAAAGCGTTCAATTACACTGGGTAATTCTTGAAGATGTATCTGAAATTCTTCGTGGTCTTGCTGATGTGGGAATGACATCAAGAGAAGCATGTGGAAATAGTGTAAGAAATGTAATGTGTAGTCCAATGACTGGTGTTTGTCCTAATGAAGAATTTGATTCAACTCCATATGCACGTGCTACTGCAAAATTCTTTTTGAGAAATCCTATGAGTCAAAACCTCCCTCGTAAATTCAAATTCACTTTTACATGTTGTGAGAAACATGGAATGGTAAGAATTGTTGATGTTGGATTAATCCCCCAGATAAGAGAAGTAGATGGAACTACTCAAAGAGGATTCAAAATATTCCTTGGTGGCGGATTGGGCAATAGATCATTTGTTGGACATCAATTAGAAGACTTTACTCCTGAAGAAGATTTACTTTACACTTCAATTGCTGTGGTGAAAATTTTTGATAGATTAGGAGATAGAAAAAATCTTGCAAGAAATAGAATGCGCTATCTTGTAAATGACATGGGTTGGGAAAAATTCCAAAATCTTGTACTAAAAGAAAGAGCTGTAGTAAGAGCTACTCAATCTGTAATTACACAACTTGATGTTGATCACACTCCTGATGAAATCAAACACCCAATCAGAGTAAGTGATGAAAGTGGAAGTGGAACCCCTGATGGTTATGCCCGATGGCTAAAAACTAACACTGAAACACAAAAACAATCTGATTACAGAACTGTCTATATCACTCTTGAAGCAGGTGATATCACTTCAAGTCAATTACTTGCATTAGCAGACATTATTCGTGACTTTTCTGCAGAAGGAAAGGCCCGTGCTGGCTTTGTACAAAATATTGCATTACGTTATGTTCATGAAGATGATTTGCCACGTTTGTATTCTAAACTACTTGAAATTGGTCTGGCAAAATCTGGTGCCCTTACCATGACTGCTCCTATTGGATGTTCTGGTACAACTTCATGTAATTTGGCATTAACAAATTCCCATAGACTAGCTAAAGAAATCCAAAGAAAATTTTTGGAACTAAAACTTGATGAAGATGATGATTTACGTGATGCATCTATCAAAATTAGTGGATGTCCAAACTCTTGTGGTCAACATGGAATTGCCACAATTGGATTCTTTGGAGGGGGAGCACGTGTTGGAAAAGACATGTATGCAAATTATCAGATGTTGTTAGGTGGACGTTCTGATGGTGATGCGATGTTGGGACAAATATGTCATAGAGTTCCTGCAAAAAGAGTAATTCCTGTAATTTTGAAAATCATAGAACTGTTTAAAGAACACAAGAAACCTGATGATACTCTAAAATCCTGGATTCACAGAGTTGCAACAAACACTGAGGATTCTGAAATTAAAACTCTTAATGATATTAGAAAAGCAATTGATCCATTAACAATTCCTCCAACAAAGGAAGATGATCCTGATTTCTATCTTGATTATGGCAGTGATACTAGTTACCATACTAAAACTGGAAAAGGTGAGTGTGCTGCTTGACCGAATCTGGTGCCATCACAACTGATGTAGACTCTTTACGTTCCGAAATTAGAGACAAAAGTGTTAGGGTAATTGATGTCCGAAGAGAAGATGATTACAAAAAAGATCACATCTCTACTGCTGTAAACTTGCCTTTGGCAAATCTTTTGTCCGATGATAGTCCTGAACGGGTTGTAAAATTAGTAAATTCAATGGGTATTGATGATGAGACACGTGTTGTAGTTTATGATGATACATTTGGAGCATTAGCATCAAGAGTTGCATGGACATTGGAATATCTTGGACATTCAGATGTCAGCCTACTTGAAACTACTTACAGTAATTGGAAATCTCTTGGCTTGGAAAGTGATTCTCAAACCCCTGAAGTACAAAGTAAAGAACACTCTATGAAGTTACAATCTGATATCTTAGCCACTTCTGATTATCTAGAATCTGCAAAAGAACGTGATGATGTAATTTTAATTGATAATAGGGAGAGATTGAACTTTCTTGAACAACACATTCCTGGTGCAATTAGTCTTCCATACAGAACACTTGCATCAAATGACAAAATTTTACGTCCAAAAGAGGACATGAAACGCTTACTTGATAATCGTGGTGTTACTGGAGATACTGAAATTATCACTTACTGTGGAAGTGTGGGTACTCTTTCTGGATTGGCATATTATGCATTAAAAACTGCAGGGCTACCAAACGCAAAACTCTATGTTCGTTCTTTTAAAGAATGGAAAAATCTTCAAAAACCTACTGCAAAACAAGAAGATGCAAACTATTGGGATCTTTCTGCTGAATAATTAAGAAATTTCGTTTCTAAGTTTCTTGGTAATTGTTACTTCTACGTTATCAAACAATATCATCATCTTTTCTTTATTTTCTGCAATGTAATCATCACCTCTATCTTTTAATCTGATTTTCCATAATCTAATTTCTCTGTGTTCATCAAAGAAGTTTTCAATCATTTGTTCTCCAGATTTTTTAGGATCAATAAATTCATCAAATATTTCAATTGCTTTTTCTGAATTCTCTTCTTCAATAGCTTCTTTTGCAATTTGAATTGCTTGACTTAACTCTTTTAGATTCTTTACTGGTTTTGGTAATTTCTTTCTTGTAATTCCAAACAATCCTTTCTTTTCTTTACCCATTTTTTCTGCTACATTTGGTGCAAGATCATATACTGGAATTCTACTTAAACCGTCCCTCTTTTCATTTTGAACAATCAATCCTTTTTCTAATAATTTTCTTAATGCATCTTCTGCATCTTTTTTATCTAGAAATGTTGTCCAAACAATTGAACCAATTGTATGGTATCCTTGTCTAACGGATTCTAAAACTACAACTTCTTGAATTCTTTTGAATCCTTCTTCAACTCTAACATTAACAAAATCTTTATCCCTAATTGACTTTCTAGCATTTTTCACATCAATTTCAATTGAACGTTTCAATGATTCTAATGATTCTGGAACTTGATTTAGTAATGACAAGAAACATGCTTTGTTATACCAAGCCATTCCGTATGTTGGATCTGTTTCAATTGCTTTTTCAACTGAGTCTAATGCTTTTGAATAATTTTTTTGTTCATAATGGACCAATCCTTTAAGATTCCAAGCTTCAGGATTTGTTACATCGATATCTAAAACTCTATCATAAACTCTCAAAGCTTCGTGATGATCATCAATGTGAAATCTTGCATATCCTAATTTCAATAATGTTTCAACATTATCTGGGTCAATTCTTAGAGCTTGTTCAAATACTGTGATGGCTTCTTCTAGTTTTTCATCTGCCATCAGATTGACTCCCTGCTTAAACAGTTTCTTACGATTATAGTCGATATCGACTAATGCTGTCTCTTCAGCCTTTTTTTCTATTTTAGGCTCTTCTTTTTTTTCCTCTGATTTTTTCCCGAAAGGTTTCTTCACTAGCTCAAAATGCACTTTTATCTAGATAAATACTATCCCTCGCGAGCCTAGAAATTGTTTGATTTAGAATCTAATCATGCGATCTAAATACAGAAATACTTGAAGTATAAACAATCGATTGTGTCATCTCAATCTAGATTAGAAATCCGAGGTCAGGCGCCATTTAAGCAATCAGGCGTATATGAGGCTCAAATTGCAATTGTTGGAAGCAGACCTTCTGATGAACAAATTAAATCAAAACAATTTACATCTCTTTGGCGTGGAAATTTCCATCTTAGAGTTAAAGATGGAATTTTTTCTGAAACAATTGGTTCTCCTGAAAACCCAATTCCTTCATCTGTATTAGAATTAGAAACAATTTGGATTGTTGTAACTGATCTTTTCTCATCACTACATTCTGTATTTGATGTTCCATTATCAAAACCTAAACCTCAATCAACTACACCTTCTACTGAAACTAAAACTGAAACTAAATCAAGTTCTGAACCTCCAAAACAAAAACGTTCTACTAAATCAAGTCCTAGTGTTCCTACTATTCAAGGAACTCCAGGTACCAAAGGTGCTCCTGGTCCACAAGGATCTCCTGGTGACAAAGGTCCGCAAGGTCCTCCTGGACAAGTAGGTCCAGCAGGAGAAAAAGGTCCTGATGGTCCACAAGGATCTCCTGGTGACAAAGGTCCTACTGGTGACAAAGGTCCAGCAGGTGACAAAGGAATTGCTGGTGACAAAGGACTAACTGGAGATAAAGGAATTACTGGTGACAAAGGTGACAAAGGTGACAAAGGAATTCCTGGTCCCGTTGGTGACAAAGGTGACAAAGGTGCAACAGGTCCAATTGGTGACAAAGGTCCTACTGGATTAAAAGGTCCTGGAGGCGAAAAAGGAGAAAAAGGTCCAACAGGTCCTCCCGGCGATAAAGGCTTAACTGGATTAAGAGGTCCCCCTGGAGAAAAAGGTGACAAAGGTCCCGCAGGTTCTCCCGGCGATAAAGGCTTAACTGGTCCCGTTGGAACTCCTGGAGAAAAAGGTCCAACAGGACAAGCAGGTGTTCAAGGTGAAAAAGGAATTCAAGGTGGCCCAGGTCCAATTGGAGAAAAAGGTCCAATCGGTTCCGCAGGAGAAAAAGGTCCAATCGGTCCGCCCGGTCCTAATGGCGATAAAGGCTTAACTGGTCCACAAGGTTCTCCTGGTGACAAAGGTCCAATCGGTCCACCTGGTCCAATCGGTGACAAAGGTCCAAAAGGTACTGAAGGTCCAATTGGAGAAAAAGGTCCGCAAGGTCCGCAAGGTCCCGCTGGCGCTAAAGGTCTAACAGGTGTTCCTGGTCCTCAAGGAGAAAAAGGTGACAAAGGTCCACCTGGTCCTCTCGGTGACAAAGGTCTAACAGGTCCTACAGGTCCTCCCGGAGAAATAGGTCCAATCGGTCCGCAAGGTTCACAAGGAGAACGTGGTCCAACTGGTCTAGCTGGAGAAAAAGGTCCGCAAGGTCCACAAGGAATTCAAGGTCCACAAGGAGAACGTGGTCCAACAGGTCCAATCGGTTCTATTGGTGAAGCAGGTCCTCGTGGTGAACAAGGTCCAATCGGTCCACCAGGTCCAAGAGGTCCACCAGGTCCTCCCGGAGAAAAAGGCCCTGCAGGTGGAATGTCTTCTGAACAAAAAGCATTGTTCAAAGATTTATTGGAAATCTTAACAGAGAAAAATGTCATTAGTACTGAAGAACAAATTAAACTAATGAGTTATCTTTATTGATTTTTTAAAAATAATTTTATTTTTTGTAAATTGTTTCTGTAATTGAAAATCTTTTTTTTGAATAGTTTTCACTAACTGTTCTTAGAAAAATGGAAAACAATTCGCCTTTGTGACGATTGTTAATTTGTTGACGAGTTTATCTTCGTCTTTTTGCTGCTGCTTTTCTCTTTGGAGCTGCTTTTCTCTTTGGAGCTGCTTTTCTCTTTGGAGCTGCCTTTCTTTTTGCGGCTTTTCTCTTTGGAGCTGCTTTTCTCTTTGGAGCTGCTTTTTTAGCTGCAGTCTTTCTTTTAGCTGCCTTTCTCTTTGGAGCTGCTTTTCTCTTTGGAGCTGCCTTTCTTTTTGCGGCTTTTCTCTTTGGAGCTGCTTTTCTCTTTGGAGCTGCTTTTTTAGCTGCAGTCTTTCTTTTAGCTGCCTTTCTCTTTGGAGCTGCTTTTCTCTTTGGAGCTGCCTTTCTTTTAGCTGCCTTTCTCTTTGGAGCTGCTTTTCTCTTTGGAGCGGCTTTTCGTTTAGCTGCCATGTTTTGATCGACATTTTCATTGTTTTTCAGTGGTTAAACTAAAGAAATTTACACAATTTGATTACAATTTGTCAAGTAATTTTTTTGAAAAAAATTATTTTTGATCGTAAATTTTTCAATAAACCCCTTCAGCTGATGGTCTTCTACCTTGTAACCAACTTGTTTTTCCACAAATTGTACATTTGTATTTCCTTCTACGCTTGTAAGTTGCCATTTCTGGTAAAAAAATTAACTCTTGTTTTGTTTTTGTCATACAAAACTTACACCAACGATGTTCAAATTCTTGATCCATGTTCAACTTTTTTTTAATTATGTTCCGCGCTTTTTGATTATTGTTAACACATCTTCATCTTGTAAAATATGACTTAATCCTACTCTTTGTCCTCCAAACTTTACACTTTTTCCCCACACCAATCCGTATCTGAACTCTCTTTTCATTCTTCGATGTAACTTGTTACAAATATCTTCAACACTGTCTCCTTCTCTTGCAATTAATGGTTCTTTGAAATCCGTTTCACCACCTTTTGGACGCATGTATATTCTAATGAATTTTAATTTCTCGTAAATTTTTTCTTGCAATAATTCTATATTGATATCTGAATTTGCTGATACTTCAATTACATCTGATTTGATTTTTGTTTTCAAATCTTTCAAAAACTTTTCATCAACTAAATCAATTTTGTTTAAAACTGTAAGTGCTTTTGAATAACTAATGTTCCCTGCAATGTGATCTGATATCTGCTCTGATGTTATGTCTTCTCTAACAACAACACGTGCACTAACAATTCCGTAAAGATGTAAAATATCTTTCAAATGTTTTTCTGTAATTTTTGTAAGTTTGACTTGTTGGGCAATTGCAATTCCTCCCATTGATGCTTTTTCAATTGTTATGTTTGGAGGTAGTTGGTTTAGTCTAATTCCAATATTCCCTAATTCATTAACTAACACATCTTCGTGATATGGCTGAAATACGTCTAAAACCAATAGCACAAGATCTGCTGTTCTTGCCACTGATAGAATTCTCTTTCCTAATCCTTTACCTGTAGATGCACCTTTGATAATCCCTGGCAAATCCAACACCTGGATTTTTGCCCCTCGATATTCCATCATTCCTGGAACTACTGTCAATGTTGTAAATTGGAAAGCTCCTACTGCTGATTTTGCTCCCGTTAATTTGTTTAGTAATGTGGATTTTCCAACACTTGGCAATCCAATAAACACAACTGTTGCATCTCCTGTTCTTCTAACATCGAACCCATCTTGTTTCATTCCAGATTTTTTTACAGCGTTATCTTCTTGCTCTCTTTTGAGTTTTGCAATCTTTGCTTTTAGTAATCCAAGATGATGTTCTGTTGCTTTGTTGATTTGTGTTCTTGCCATTTCATCTTGAATGGCTTTAATTTTTTCAGGAATTCCCATTACTATTCACTATCTGCCATTTTCTTTTCAAATAAAACCGTATTATTATTTTTAATTTTCTTTATTCTGCTTATTGGTATGGTTTGCAGGTTATCTGATTGAACCAAAAACTCTGGCAAACTAGTTTCAACTATTCTTTCAAAATTCCTGTAGAAAATTTTGTATGAATGAGATTCATCTTCAAATTTTGCTTTACTAAAAATCTCTTCAATAATTCCTTTTTTTGCCATATTTTGAGTAAAATCATTGCATTAATGAACAATACGTATTTCTTTTTTGTTTCATACGCAGCAAATATTATTCAGTACAAAAAATATCTGTTGTGAAAAAAAGAACTTTTGCAGTCGACATTGATGGCACGATTACTGAAAATGGCGGAGGACGAATCCATTTGGACGCATTAGATGCATTACGACGTCTTGTTAACATGGGACATGATGTAATTTTTGTAACTGGTCGATCTTCTGTTGAAGGCTTTCTACTTTCAGTGTTTGGTGGTACGACAAAAGTTGCTGTGGGTGAAAATGGAGGTTGCATTACTCTTGACTCAAATGATCATATTCTGTTAGGTAATCTTGATGAATGCAAAAATGCTCTTGATATTTTAAAAAATAATCTAGAAAATGTAGAAGAAAAGTATGTTTTTCCTAGAATGACTGAAGTTGTTTTACAAAGAACCTTTGATCTCGATCAGGCTAGGGAGATTCTATCTGAAAAAAATATTGATGTGGCATTGTCTGATAGCCAATATGCCTATCACATCAACTCTCCTGGAATTGACAAAGGAACTGGCTTTACTGAAGTTATGAAGAGATTTTCTATCTCAAAAGATGATGTTATTGCAATTGGTGATAGTGCTACAGATATCCCCTTATTCAAAGTGGCAAAAACAAGTGTTGCATTGGGCAATGCATTTGATGATGTAAAATCTGAGGCCACAATGACTGTTTCTGCACATGCAGGTGATGGTGTACTTGAAGCATTAGATAAATTAGCACCTAGATTATCTGAGATATAGTATGACTTTCAAATCAATAATTGATGAAATTGAAAATAATCTTAACAAGATTTTAGATGATCTATCTATTTCTGATGTAAAATTTTCTGTTGAACCTGCAAAACCTGGATTTGGTGATGTTAGCTCAAATGTTTCCTTCTTACTTGCAAAACAACTCAAGAAAAGTCCAAAAGAAATTTCTGAAATGTTATCTGAAAAATACTCTCAATGTGTCCGCACACTAGTTTCAAAATCTGAATCTCATCCCTCTGGTTATCTAAATTTTTATGCTGATTGGACAAAACTCAATCAATTAATTTTATCTGAATCTAATTTGCCTGAATTTGGAGATGTCGATATTGGAAAAAATTCTACTATCGTAGTTGAACACACCAGTGTAAATCCAAACAAAGCTCTTCACATAGGACACATACGTAATATCATAATTGGTGATATTATCTCTAGAATTTTACAAAAAGCAAACTACAAAGTTAATGTCTTAAACTATGTTGATGACTCTGGATTACAGGTTGCAGATATTGTTGTTGGTTTCAAACATTTTGGATATGAAATAGAACCTCCTCAAGGAAAGAAATTTGATCATTATTGTGGTGATGATGTTTATGTCAAAACTACTGAGAAATATGAACAAGATTCTAGTTTGGAGGAAATTCGAAAAAATGTTCTAAAAGAATTAGAAGATGGTACGTCAGAAACTGCACAATTTGCTGATAAAATTACTCGTCGCGTATTGTCTAACCAACTTGAAACATGCTGGAATTTGGCAGTTTCTTATGACTGTCTAAATTTTGAATCTCAAATAATTCGTTCTGGATTATGGGATGGAATATTTGAAAAACTCAAAGAAATGAACCTTGTAGAATTTGAAAATGATGGCAAAAATGCAGGTTGTTGGGTTATTCGCGGTGATGGAAAAGAAGAGGATAAGGTAATTGTCAGAAGTAATGGTACTGCCACATACATTGCAAAAGATATTCCATATGCTGCTTGGAAATTGGGATTACTTGATGATCCATTCCATTATCAAAAATATGAAAAAGAACAACCAAATTCACGTGTTTTGTGGCAAACTACACTAAATGATGGTGATTCTGACTCTCAAAATTTTTCAGGTGATAAAGTAATCACTGTAATAGATTCACGTCAAGCAAGATTACAAAAAATTATTACTTCTTTGATGGGAAAATTCAAATCCATTCCTGATGCATATATTCATTTAGGATACGAATCTGTCACTCTAAGTTCTGATACTGCAAAAATTCTTGGATTGGAAACTGATGGTAAACAAGCTCAAATGTCTGGTAGAAAGGGATTGTATGTCAATGCTGATTCTGTTTATGATTTGCTAAAAGAAAAAACAACTGAAGAAACAAAGAAAAGACATCCTGATATGGATGATTCTGAGATTGAAAAGATTTCCCATGCAGTATCTGTTGCAACATTGCGTTATGAGATGATCAAACAAGATTTAGACAAAATTATTGCATTTGATTTAACAAAATCTCTTAGTTTGGAAGGCGATACTGCACCATATATTCAATATACTCATGCTAGAGCATCTAGAATTTTAGAAAAATCTGGCAGAACTCCTTCTATTGATGTTGATTTCTCTTTACTAAAAGAACAATCTGAGATTGATTTGGTAAAAACAATTGGTCTTTTCAATTTGCAAGTCCGTGATGCTGCAAATAACTTGTCTCCAAAAGTAATTTCTAGATATTGTCATGATTTGGCAGTTACCTTCAATTCTTTTTATGAAAAATCAAAGGTTCTTGATTTAGGTGATGAACAATTAGAAAATTCTCGTTTGTGTTTGGTTCATTCTTTTAAAATTACTATTGAAAAGGCACTAAATCTTTTGGGAATTACTGCTCCTGATAAGATGTAATGTCCCAGTGAGTGCACTACACGAATGCTGGCTGTCTCACTGGGTTGTTGGCGTGCAAACCAATTAAGAAAATTGAGTAATTCTAAGTCAATAAACCTTACTTTTTGCTATTATCCGTACATTGATTTCTCAGTGGTTTCATCAGAATTTGCCTGTCCTGAAAATCCACTAAAATTAGAACGAAGAATTTTCTGAATATGTGCAGTTACTCTTGCAACATTGTCCCATGTATCGTGAAATGAAATTCTGTCCAAAACTTGTTCATCAACATGTGAAAATATTGCTAGACCTGCAATGTTTTCTTTGTCTTTAACCCATTGATGTCCGACATTGCAAACTGTACATATTTCACTAATATCCATAACAGCTTTTGAAAATGATGGGTTTTTCATCACCAATAATTTTGCATCTTCAGGCGGAAATCTCATATTTACATTCAAATGAATTCTGTCTGTTCTGTTTGCATTTTTACTTACAATAACATTAGTTCCTACTCGAAATTGCCATTCAATTAGATTGCTTTTCTCTCTGACTTTTTCTGTCTGATCTTCATAATTGATATTAGTTACTTTGATGAATTCTTCTACAAGATTTTTCATTTCCTCAGATGTCTTTGTCATGAAACCACTCAGAATATCTGTAATATATGCATGTTATAGAAAAAAGAGTTAATGGCTGTGTCCACAACCACAGGAATCATGTCCTCCATGACCTTCTGTTTCTTTTCCTGCACATCTAGAACATTTGTCTGAACCTGTTGGTGAGAAAAATCCTATGCCACAAGAAACGCATTTCTGATTTGCCATGGGTTTAATGAAAAACTACTGTATTTATTGAATACGGGTTATTTGTACGCCTATGTTTCATTCTGTTGGTTTAGCGTTACCTACTTCGCCTTTCTTTTGGAATTCTCTGTATTCTCCTATTACTCCATTGCATTTTTCACAGACATATTGCCCTCTTTCAATTAAGATCAAGTTATCTGCAACTTCTTCATTAGGACTTTCTTCTAATTGGATTTTTGGAGGATTATCAAATTCTGTTTCACAATTATTACAATAATGTTTGTGCATTTTTTCAGTTTCAATTTTCCCTATTGGGGCTAGAAACAATTTTCCTACTCCCAAATCTGCTTTTTTTGCTTGTTCATCAGTAAGGTCTGCAATAACATATCCTCCAGAACCTTGAACTTTTAATTCTGCCATTTCATATTGTTCTTTTTTTAGTTACTAAAATACTATATGTGCTGTAAAATTATTTTCTAAAACAACGAGACACACGGAAAGCGTGCTTTTGCCTAGGACGTTGACCTAACATGAAACGCTTTCCATACCATCATTCTACGACGCAGAACAACGGTTTTCTCGTTACATAGTATACGTCAAAATGATATTTAACAATGATCTTGATTCTCATCTGATGCTAACTTTATGAATTAATGAATACTTTGGAATTTGATACTGTTATCATTTCTACCATGTTAATTGGAATCTCTTCTTTTTCTGAAATAGATATTATTTCATTATGATGTTTATCCCTCAAATGTTTTAAAAACTCCTCTTCTTCTATGTTATTTTCTTTGTACTTGCAATTAGGAAACACACAATTAAAATTCAATTTTTACTCTCTAATTCTTTGATTTTAGCCTCAAGTTCTTGTACTTTTTTTCGTAATTCTATATTTTCGTCACGAAGTGAATCTATCTCCCTTTGATGTAGTTCATTAAGATCCATGATTTTTGTGAACAAATTGTAAACTTAAGCATAGTGCTTGATTTCTAAAACCATAGATTCTTATCTAAAATTTCTCAGCAAAATTTATGGACAAAATAAAGCAAAACTCTCCTGTACTATTCTACTTTAATCATTCAAAAAAATGGCTTGTCAAAATATCAAAAAAAGATTCACTTCATACCCATATTGGAGTTATCAAACATTCTGATGCTATAGGAAAAGAGTATGGTTCTAGACTTGTTACAAACAAGGACAAGTATGTCTATCTACTCAAACCAACAATGTATGACTATGTAATGAAAATACAACATGGTACTCAGATTGTATATCCAAAAGATATTGGATACATTATTGCAAGAGCAGGAATTGAAAGTGGTCAGAAAATTTTAGAGATTGGAACTGGCAGTGGTTCACTTACTTCTTGTGTTGCTAGTATTGTAAAACCTCGTGGACATGTTTACACTTTTGATGTTGATGAAAAGTTTATGAAAATTGCTGAAAAAAATATCGAAAAAGCAGGTGTCTCAAAATATGTCACACAACATAATCAGGATTTGAAAACAGCAAAGAAGATGCCTCTTGAAGATATGGATGTGGCACTAATTGATCTTGGTGACCCATGGGTAGTGATTCCTCAAGTTCGAAAGATGCTCAAAGGTAGTGGTTCTATCTTTGCAATATGTCCTACAATGAATCAATTAGAGAAATTAACAATGGCTCTAGTTGAGAATGAATTTACTGATATTGAATCAACTGAACATATTCTAAGAACAATTGAAGCTCGTGAAGGAAAAACAAGACATTCATTTCAAGGCATAGGTCACACAACCTATCTTTGCTTTGCAAGAAAGGCATTTTTTGGAAGAGAATCCAAGAAACCTTCCTCAAAAACCACAAAATCAGTTTCTAAAACAACCAAGAAAACTACAAAGAAAACAACCAAGAAAACCTCCTAATTCTTAAAACAAGATTTATTCATCTACTCTTTAGAGGTATCATATTGGTTCGAAAAACACTGACAACCGCACTTGTGAAAAAATTCATTCTTGCTAGAAAAGCAAAATCTCGAAAAGGTGAAAATGGTATTGTTCTCATTGTTGGCGGAAGTTACATTTATCATGGTGCCCCTATCTTATCTTCAGTTGCTGCATTGAGGTCTGGTACTGATCTAGTTTACACTTCTGTTCCCAAAATCAATGTATCCTCTACCCGTTCTGTATCTCCTAACTTGATTGTAATTCCATTAGTTGATCAAAAACTAACACGTGGTGCTGTGAACAAACTTTTAGGTGCATTGCCACGAAAACTTGATTCTGCAACAATTGGAATGGGACTTGCTATTCAAGAAAAGAATTCACTTTTGCATCTTGTAAAATCTCTTTTGGATAGAGATGTTAGATTGTCTCTTGATGCAAGTGCATTAATTCCTGAAGTTTTACCTCTTTTGGCAAACAAGAATGTAGTTGTTACTCCTCATGCAGGAGAATTCAAAAGACTATTTGGCCAAGCCCCTCCTGATTCTAAAACTAATCGAATAAAACTAGTAGAAGAAAAAGCAAAAAAATTTGGAATTACTGTTTTACTAAAAGGTGCAACTGATGTTATCTCAAATGGAAACACTACCTATCTTTATGAGAAAAAAATACCTGCAATGACTGTTGGTGGTACTGGGGATGTGTTATCTGGGTTGGTTGCAGGAATGTTATCAAAAAATAGAAAGCCATTGGAATCTGCCGCAGCAGCTTCATTCATCAATGGATTAGCCGGAAAAGCAGTCCAAAAGAAATTGGGACTGCACATGACTTCGATGGATCTCCTAACTGAGATTCCTTCTGTAATGAAGCCCTTTGATAAAATAGTGTGATATCATGAATCCTCTAAAACATGTTGACACTAACATGGAAAATCTAATTTCAGATCTTCAAATGCTAATTAGGCAGCCTAGCGTGTCTGCAAAAAATGAAGGAATTGAAGAATGTGCAAAATTAGTTCAAAAATTATTAAAAAAATCTGGAGTAAAATCTGAAATTCTACGATTGAAAAAAGGTGTGGCACCTATTGTTTATGGCGAAGTTAAATCAAAACAAAACCCAAACAAAACTCTAATGTTTTACAATCATTACGATGTACAACCAGCTGAACCATTTGAATTGTGGGACTCTCCACCATTTAGTGGAACCCGTAAAGGAAACAAAATTTTTGGACGTGGAGCAACTGACGATAAAGGTGAACTAATTACTAGAATCAAAGCAGTTGAGGCTTGTCTTGAAACAACTGGCGATGTTCCTTGTAACATAAAATTTGTAATTGAAGGTGAAGAGGAAACTGGCAGTGCTCATATTGAAGACTATCTAAAAAAATACAAAAAGAAATTTTCATGTGATGGTGTTATCTGGGAATTTGGATACGTTGACGCAAAAAACAGGCCAATCGTTGGACTTGGAATGAAAGGATTACTCTTTGTTGAATTATCTGTAAAAGAATCTCTTAGAGATGCACATTCTAGTTTGGCAGTTTTAATAAAAAACCCTGCATGGAGATTGATTGAAGCAGTTCACACTTTACGTGATTCTAATGGAAAAATACTCATCAAAGATTGGTACAAAGAAGTAACTCCTTTCTCAAAACAAGATTTGAAATTAATCAAAAGTGAACCCTTTGATGAAAATGATTTCAAAAAAGAGTTTGGTATCAAATCTTTTGTTGGAAATAAGAAAGGAATTGACGCAAAAAAGGCTCTAGTTGGAGGTGCTACGTGTAATATTGCAGGATTTATCTCTGGATACACTGGTGATGGAGCTAAAACGGTACTTCCTTCTGAATCTCTTGTGAAAATTGATTTTAGGTTGATTCCTAAAATGGACCCAAAAAAACAAGTTATGCGTTTGAAAAAACATCTAAAATCCCATGGATTCTCCGATATTGGCATCAAGGTATTTCATGGAGAGGCAGCTGCACGAACAAATTCTTCTAACCCTTTTGTTTCTCAAGTAAAAGATGCAGCTGACAAGTCATTTGGAAAATCTATCCTAAACGTATCTAATGCTGGTACTGGTCCGATGTATCCTTTTGTTGATATTCTAAAAGCTCCTTGTATCTCAATTGGAAGCACATACATGTTTTCAAGAATTCATTCTCCAAATGAATTTGCACGAATTGATTTGCTCAAAAAAATGACAAAATGTGCCTGTCTAATAATGGAGAA
The DNA here is from genome assembly GCF_965262695.1 of Candidatus Nitrosopumilus sp. Lineage (GTDB taxonomy): Archaea > Thermoproteota > Nitrososphaeria > Nitrososphaerales > Nitrosopumilaceae > Nitrosopumilus. Next base: position 344,089 of record NZ_OZ253550.1, read on the forward strand.
TTTTGCAAAATCTTAGTGAATACACCTAGGGAGTTTTTTAATTGCTTGTGATAATGATATTCTTCCTGGCCCTGCAATCATAATCACTAGTGATGCTGCAAGTAAAATTACATCCAATTCTACTCCTCCATCTCCTGTCATACTTTGTGCTCCCTTGATATGGAATATTGCACCTAACATAACAATTGAAAGTAGTGCTCCTGAAAATCTACTGAGAACTCCAATTATTAACAAAATTCCTGGTACAACTTCTGCAAGTGCAATTGGAATTTGCATCTCTGGAGGTAATCCCATGTTTGGTAAGGCATTTGCAAAGCCCGGATTGAATTTCATCATTCCATGGAGGATGAAAATTACTCCTATTGCAGATCTTAAACCCATAAAGACTACATCATTGAGAACTTTTCCTTTAATCTCACTTGTAGCCATGATGTTATACGATTTTTTTTAGTATAACTATTTTGCCCATAGTTTATTCGTAGAATGTAGAAAGCCCTTTATTATGCTGCAAAATTATTTGAAATATGTCAATGTATATGCCAGGAGCAACTGCTGTTGGAATTACTTTTGATGGTGGCGTAGTTTTTGCCAGCGAGAAAAGGATCGCATTTGGAAACTTTCTCGTAAGTAAAACAACAAAAAAGACATTTCCTATTACTCCTAAAGTTGGAGCAACCTGTGCAGGCCTTGTAGCCGATATGCAGATTTTATCATTACAAATTTCTGCTCTTGCTAAAATTAGAAAAATGGAACTCAAAAGAGATATTCCTCCAAACACTGTTGCCAAAATGATGTCAAATATGATGTATGAGAGAAGATACTTCCCATTATTGACTCAGGTAATAGTTGGTGGTGTTGTCGATAAACCAATCATGTATACTTTGGACCCATTAGGCTCTGTTCTTCCTGATGAATATGCCGCAGTTGGAACTGGTGCTGAAATGGCATTAGGTGTACTTGATCCTCAATTCAAACCAAACATGACTAAAGATGAGGCAATTGATTTAGCAAAACGTGCAGTTCGTGCAGCATCACTTAGAGATTCTGCAAGTGGTGATGGTTTGGATGTTCTTGTTATTACCAAAGACGGTACTGAAGAATTTACAGAAGAAATAAAATAAAATTTTAATCGTAAATCATTTTTCCAGTTTCCCAGAATTTATCTGAAATATAGTGGAGGTTTTTTAGAACTTCTCCTTTATCCATCTTTTCTAGTTCTTCACTTGAAACAACTGATTTTCCTACTGCCAAAAATTTGTGTTGAGACTCTTCAACAATACAAACTAGTTTGTCTTTTTCAAATTCTGTAAATGATCTAATCCCTGGTCTCATCAAGTTTGCACCTTTACACATGAACTTGACAGCACCCATGTCTACTGTGACACTGGGAAATTTTTCTAGAGTATCTGTTTCTGATAAAAATGGTAAATAATCATCAATAATTTTTAGAATTTTAATTCCCTTACCTGTAATGATTTGTGCATCATCTAAGATTTGATGTACTTTAAGATTTTTGATTTTAGGAAATTCAATTCCCCATTGTTCTGAAACTGTCTTTAAGAGTGCAGATGTCTCACTCTTTGAAATTAGATTTGACTTCAAGTTCTAGCAATCTCTTGTCTAATGTCTAACAAATCTCTTAGAATGGAACTGGCAGTTTCCATGCCTCCTGCACCTCTTCCAATTATTGTCTGTGTGCCTGAATGCTCTGATGTAAATGCAATTGCATTAAGTGTTCCATTTACACACAGTGGATCATCGTTTGGAATTTCTTTTGGTGCCACTATCAGTTCTTTGTTACATGATGCAATTAATTTCACTGCGCAATTATTTTTGGCTGCTTTTTTAATATCTTCTGTTGTTACTTTACGAATTCCAGTACAATTGATGTCTGGCATTGTTACTTTCATTCCCATAATCCAATTTGCAAGAATTACTAATTTGGCTGCAGCATCAAGACCATCCAAGTCTAAGGACTCATCTGCCTCTACGTATCCTTTGTCTTGAGCGTCTTTTAGTGCATCTTCATATGATGTACCTGTTGCCATGTTAGTTAGAATGTAATTTGTAGTTCCATTGAGAATACCTGCAAATGATGTGATTCTCTCTCCACTTAGACTGTTTTTAGCATAATCTAGAATTGGAGTTCCTCCACCTACGGTTCCACTAAATTTGAACATAACTCGATTGTACGTTGCAAGTTCCATTAAGGAAGGAAATGCAAGTGCAAGTGGACCTTTATTCACTGAGATTACATGCATTCCTTTCTTCATTGCAGTAATGATATGTGTCATTCCAGGTTCTGCATCTTTGTAATTACTAGCAGTAGTCTCAATGAGAACATCAGCTTCGACATTTTTGAGCATCTCAATTCCTGACATTGTATTTTTTGTATTAGCGTAATTTTTTACCGTTCCAAATTTTTTCTTAACTTCGATGAGTTTGTTTAATTCTAACCCTGATGGACTGACAGCACTTCCTTTACTATCAAAAACTCCTACTACTCTAGGTTTGAGTCCGTATTTTGCATACAGGTCTTCTGCTCTAGACTCAAATAATTTCACTAAACTTTGGCCAACAACACCAAATCCACATAATATTATCCTCAAATTACGTCATTCCTATTCTCATGATTGTTGCTCATTTTCTTTTTCATTTGATTTTCTTATCATTAATTGTGTTTTATTAATAATTTTTGAAATTATTGACCTTGTTCATCTTTTTCATGTTGTAATGAAATTGAATTAATACAATATCTTTGATTTGTAGGCTTGGGCCCGTCATCAAATACATGTCCTAAGTGTGCTCCACACTTGTTACAGTTGACTTCAGTTCTCACCATGCTATATGATGTGTCTGAAATGTACTCTATTTTGTCTTCTTCAATTGGTTCCCAGAAACTTGGCCATCCAGAACCTGAATCAAACTTTGCATCTGATGAGAATAATTCTTCCCCACAACACGTGCATTTGAATTTGCCTTCAAGTTTTGAGTTGTTGTATTTGCCAGAAAATGGCGGTTCTGTTCCGTGATTTATGCAAATTTCGTATTGATCAGGGGTTAACTGCTCTTTCCACTCTTCAGGGGTCTTTGTAATTTTTTCTGACATGACTTTATCTATCTCTGAAATTATTTGAATATTTTCTATTTTAGTTTCTTTCTTTTTTCTTCGGTTCTTTTTTCTGACTCGAATCGTTCTAGATCATATTCTTTCATATCTACGAATTTCATAATTTTACTTAGACTTGGATGTACTTTGTTAATTTGTTGAAACATTTGTTGTGCCACTCTTCTGTAATCTACGTGTCCTTGCGGTACAGTTCTTAATTCTATTAGATGACATGCTTCTCTTAGATTAAATTTCATAAAGTATGGATAATTGTATGCAAAATTTACTACGTATTGACCTTGTTCAGGATATTTTTTTCTAATTTTATCAAATGTTTCTTTTGTTTTGTTCATACAATCTTTAAAGTCGTTTTCAATTCCAAGAATTTTTATCTCATTAGGAATGTTGTATCCATGATCTGTTGTAAGTAGTTGCCTTTCTAGTGTTAATGCTCTATGTCTGTGAAAATCTCTAAACATTCCAAAATTATTATACAAATCAAATGTATAGTATATATTTTCAAATGCTCGTGATGGTCTATGTCTTCTATTTGTTCGCAGTTTTGCAAATTCATCAATGATTTTTGTTTTATTTTTTAATGGCATTTTTTTGACTTGTTGTAAAATGTCTTGGTATGATGTACTTGGAGATTGTTCGTACATTATACTTGTAATGATTTTATCTATTGCAGTTTTTTCTGATTCATAATCTACAAGTTTTGTTCTTGTTCCTTTTCTTGGGTTTGACTTGATTTCTTTGACAGCGATTTTTTTTGATTTATTTTTTACATCTTTAAGATATTTTTGAAACGCTTTTCCATGTTTGTCATCTGCTCTTCTAACAAATGATTTGATGATTTTATCAAGTTCTTTTTTGATTTTTGAGGCTAAATCTTGCTCTTCTTTGAGGTCAGATGAGCCTAAAACTGTTAGGAGATATTCAAATGCTCTTCCGTTGCCTGTAATTCCTACATTTGTTAAAGTTGATGCAGGTAACAATCCTCTCAAAATATCTAGCGCTTTAGCTTTTGTTGAACCTTTGTAAATCATGTTTGCAGATTTTATGTCGCTTTCACTTTTTAATTTGGAAAATGATTTTTCTTTTCCATCTTTTGAATCTTTAAAGTTATATTTTTCAATTGGATATTTTTCTCTTACATAGTTTATCATGGGTTCAATGTTTCTTGAATAAACATCAAATGAAAAATTACATGTCTCCTCATACATGTCTGCAAATTTTGATTTCATAATTTCAGGTTCTCTGTAAAATCTGTATTTTCCATTTTCTTTTTTGTTCCATGCAACATATCTTGATGATTTTTCTAAATATGATAAACCAATTCTTCTATCTTCAATTTTTTTTACTGCAATGTTTGATAACCCTTCAATTGCAATTTGTGCTTCTCCAAGTTCTGCAACTGAATCATCACCATATTCTAAAAGTACTCTGTTGTAAAATTCCTCTCCTCTGTTTTTATTTTTCAAAAATTCATCAAGAAAAATCCGTCTCATACTTTTGTCAGTTCTACTATATCTTGACATCAATGCACCACGATCAACTTGTTGTGGTGTGATTATGGCAAACACATTGCCATCAGTATTTGAAAAATGATCTGATAGAATCTTTTTCTCTTTAACTGAAAATTCTGACAATATTGGTGTCAGGCATTTCAATTATTAATAGTCTATTTCTTTTTTCCAATTTGAATTAGATCGGGGGTTTTGTCTTTATCGCCTTCTTGACCTTTTGCTTGCCATCTGAGTAATACTTCTTTGAATGCAGCTGCATCAGCTTCATTTTCAGTATACATCAAAGTGGTTATCCAAAAACCATTGTTGGCAGTTTTTCCTCCAACAGAATTCATCCAAAAATCACTTGGTAAATTCTCCATAACTTTACTGTCTTTTTCTTTAGCGACTTCTGACCATCTGTTTGAAACAAAATTCAAAATTTGTTCAAGTTCTTCTCTTTGAATCATGTGCCTACTAGTTAGCCTCTAAATTTTAAAATTTCTACAAAATCCGTGATTTTGAGTTAGTTAAAATAATCTTACTAAAACTAAAAAGAATCCTTACACTTTGCTGGTTATACAAATCTCTAAAGTTATTCACATGACCCAAGACGATATCGAGATAATCGGTAAAAACGTCAAAGACATGTACGGAACATTCATGGGTAAAGTCGCAGGAACAATAACTGACATTGACGGAAGTATTCAATCCGTTGGCGTTGACTGCGGTTCTCAAGGATTACAGCAAATCCAATATGAGCAACTAGTAGTTCAAGGCGATGTAGTTATCTATATTCCAAAATGGAGACTTGACTCTCAAAGACTCATTCGTGAAAAGCAACTAACTCTACGTCGTCTAAAGGCCTTGATTGATATTGTTTCAGAAAATGATGACATGAAAGAAGATGCAGAAATAATTCATGAAAAATACAAGTCAAAACTTGTATCATTAGATGAAACAGAAAGTGAAATCAAAGCCAAACTTGAGGCAAGATTGACAGAGCTAGATGAACAAATGAAGTCTGCAAAAATGTTATCATTTGATGCAAAAGTACAATTCAAGAGCAATGAAATCTCTGAAGAAACATTTGAAACTGTGAAAGCATGCACAACTGAGGTAATTGAGCATGTGACTCACGAAGTATCAGAAATTGAAAATGTTAAGAGTAGAATTGCAGACTTGGGATTAGAAGTACAAGAGATAACAGCCCCTCCTACACCAGACATCCAAGAATCAGCCGTTTCATATCTGGAGACAAATGAACCACAACAAGTAGTTCAAACAAGTCTTCCGGAAGCACCAACAGAACCCGTTACAACACCTTCAGAACCAATTGAGGCAAGTGCAGCCCCTATGCCAGAACCTCCAACAGAGTCTGAAGTAACATTTGCATTTCCAGAACCACCCCAACAGGTGACAGCAGAAACTCCAAAAGACGACAACGATAATGATTGGCTTGCTAGAATGGAAGCACAATAATTTTTTTAAATTATTTTTTTAACATTTAGAAAGATCTTAGTTCATACACTTTTTGATGTCTGAGACCTACAATATCGGACTTGGAAATAATGATACTGGTGCCCGAATAAAGGCTGATTCTGATTACGTTTCTTTTTGGGACGATCAAGCAAAAAACCTCTCGTGGTTCTCTCCTTGGAACAAAACACTAGATTGGCAGCCTCCATTTGCAAAATGGTTTGTTGGAGGTACAATTAACGCCTCATACAACGCCTTAGATGTTCATCAGGAGACAAAATCTCAAAAACCTGCTATTTTGTGGGAGGGTGAGAATGGTGATTCTCAAATTATCACATATTCAGAGATGTTATCTCAAGTTCAAAAATTCTCAAATATTCTCAAATCTCTAGGTGTTGAAAAAGGAGACCGTGTAACTTTGTATCTTCCAATGATTCCAGAACTGCCAATTGCAATGCTGGCATGTGCTAGAATTGGAGCAACTCATACTGTAATCTTTTCAGGATTTAGTGCAACCTCCATTAGAGATAGAGTAGATGATTCAAAATCCAAAGTAATAGTAACTGCAGATGGTGGCTATCGTCGTGGAAAAATTGTCAAACTCAAAGAAGTAGTTGATGAGGCAATCCAAAATTTTGATTTTGTTAAAAATGTAATTGTTGTAGAGAGAACAAAAAATGAAATCTCAATGTCTTCAAAAGATAAACTTTGGAATGAACTAATGGAGGATGCATCTGATAATTGTCCTGCAGAAAAATTAGATAGTTCACACCCACTTTACATTTTGTATACTTCGGGAACCACTGGAAAACCAAAAGGAGTTTTACATGGAACAGGAGGTTATCTGACTCATTTACATTCAACTTTCAAATGGGCATTTGACATTAAAGACACTGATGTATTCTTTTGTACTGCTGATATTGGGTGGGTTACGGGTCACAGCTATGTAGTTTATGCACCTTTGTTGCATGGTGCAACAGAAATCATGTATGAAGGAGCTCCTGATTTTCCTGATGCATCAAGAATGTGGGACATTTTGCAAAAATACAAAGCAACAATTTTTTACACCACTCCTACTGCACTTCGAATGTTTATGAAATTTGGCGACGATATTCCAAATTCATTTGATCTTTCTTCCTTGAGATTACTTGGAACTGTTGGTGAACCAATTAATCCTGAAGTTTGGAAATGGTATTACAAAACAATTGGCAAAGAAAAATGTCCTATCATTGATACTTGGTGGCAAACAGAAACTGGAGGAATGTTAATTTCACCTTTGCCTGGCTTGGAGACAATTCCTCTAAAACCTGGTTCTGGCACACGGCCAATTCCAGGCGTAAATATTACCGTTGTAGATGAAAACGGAGATGATGTTGCACCTGACACCAAAGGCTATCTTGTAATAAAGAATCCTTGGCCTGGAATGCTTTTGACTCTGTGGGGAGATGATGCAAAATACAAGACAGTGTATTGGTCAAAATATGAGAACTGCTATTATCCCGGTGACTATGCTCTAAAAGACTCTGATGGGTATCTTTGGTTATTAGGAAGAGCTGATGATGTTCTCAAAGTGGCAGGACATAGAATTGGTACTGCAGAGCTCGAAAGTTGTATTGTGTCTCATAATGATGTTGCTGAATCAGCTGCATGTGGTATTCCTGATGAAGTAAAAGGTGAAGTAATAATTGCATTTGTTGTACTTAAAGAAGGGGTCAATACTGAAACTAAAGTTTTAGAAAAAGAACTTGTTGAAAAAATTAGAACTGATATTGGTGCAATTGCTACTCCAAAACAAATCTATTTTGTCTCAAAATTACCAAAGACAAGAAGTGGGAAGATTATGAGAAGATTACTCAAAGCAATTGGAAATAATGAAAAAATTGGTGATGTCAGTACTCTGGAAGATGGCGCTGCTGTTACCGAAGTACAAACTGCTTTTGATGAGATTCAAAAATCAATAAAAGAATCAAATTAAATTTTTTTCAAATCAATTGTAGATAACATTTCAAACATATCTTTAAGTCCGTCATACTCTGATTTTGATTCTTCATCTAATTCATTGTATTCTTTTTCCTTAATTTCATCTAATCTATTGTTTGCATCTTTGAAAAATTGTTCGTACTCGTTAATTTTTTCATCACTCATTTGAGTTAAATCAAAAATTACTGTATTACTTCCAAGAAGATTTTTGTTTTCATCATATAGACTAGTTGCGTGTAATACTCCTGGAAATGTGCTGCCGTCTTGCCTCTTGAATATGATTTTCCTATCTCTCACTTTTCCTGTTTCAAACCATGTTTTGAGAGAATTATTCATGTCCTGCCACTCTTCTTTAGGAACATGCTCAAAGATTGTCTTTCCTAAAATCTCTGATTTTGCGTATCCAAGGTTTGCAGCATATGTGGAATTACAGTCCAGAATTGCACCTATGGAATTAATTCTTCTCCACATTACTGGCGCATCTTTGAGTGTCTTTCTTGCTTCCGTTTGTGCCATTTTTTAAAAATGTAATAACTAGTTATTAAATTGAAATATCTTCAGAACCATTGATCTAAATTTTGACTTTTCTTCTCTAACGCTTTTTTTAATCTGTTTAATGTTGAATTTACTCTGTCTTCAGAAAAACTTCTTTCTTTTACAAGATAGTTGGTCATTCCTTCATAATCTACATTTTCAAAAACAATTTCTTTTACATCTGCAACTTCTGGATTCAAAAATATTTTTCTAATTTCTTGAAAATCAATTTCCTCTAATTGTTCTTGTATTTGTGGTATGTCTTCTAATCTTGAATGTTGTTTGATCATTTTGAGTGCTGTTTTTGGACCTATTCTTTCAAATCCATTTGGATTAAAGTCTGTGCCAATTAGGATTCCCACATCTATCAATTCTTCTCGTGTTAATTCTAACGAGTCCAATGTTTTCTGTGTCTCAATAATCTCTGGAACAATGTCGATGTACGTATTTTTGTTTGGTATCTTTCTCCTACCACTATTTGTAAAATTCCTAACCAATCTTTTAGCTCCACATAAAATTGAGTCAAAGTCTTGACTTGCAGAAGCATATGCTTGACCTGTGTTTGTAAGGTGAGCTGCAGTTGCCTCTCCTTCTGATGGAGCTTCTATGTATGGTATGCCAAAATGTGTCAAAAGTTGTTTTGATTCTTTTACCATTCCATCTTTCATGCTTGTAGTTTGTTGGGCATATTTTCGGGCATCTTCCATGTTTCCATCTGCAATTGCTTTTTCGTATTTTATTGTGGCATCCATCTTGATTTGTTTTCTACGCTCAATTTCTGCTGTTTTTAGAGATGGAGGTTTTCCATCAAATACGTAAACTGGTTTTATTCCTAAGGATAGAAAATTTACATTTCTGTATAATAATCCGCTAAGATGACTAGTAATCCTGCCTTCTGAGTCTGATAATTGTAGTCCATCAGGACCTCTAATGCTTGCTAAAAACTGATAGATTGCATTGTATGCATCAATTGCAATTACTTTATTTGAAAATGCGTCTAGTGTAGTTTTCTCTCTGACAACTAAATCTTTAAGATTTAATCCCATGAGTTACTGTTATTTTTTAATGGTATTTTGATGTTAAGATTAGTTTTCTGGAATTATCTCACAGGATAACTGCAAGACTTCTTTATTTTGAGGTGTCTGATCAGTGAAATTACAATCAATGCTCTTAAATTCTGCTAATTTATCAACGTCATCTTTTGAAATCTCTCCACTATGATATCCTTTGAGAACTTTGGTGAGATATTTTTTAAGTATTGTATTTTCTAGATCTTTTTCCATAACTCCTATATCAAATCCCGTCATAGTATTTTTTTCAGGTAAAATTCCACCTAAACCTATGTCCTCATTTGGTTCCATAACTACGGTGTTTATTTTTGGTTGTTCCTGACTTGACATGCCTACATTGAATGGCGTTTGTTTTGCTAACATACCATATTGTGTACTAATACGCATCATGTACTGTCCTATCTTTTCATCATTGTTTGAAAATTCATTTTTGTCAAAGTATTGAGTAAATTCTGCTTCATACACTTCATTTCCTCTTTGTCTAAGTTGTAACTCTGAATCATTGACTTTTTCACCTGTAGGTGAGAATACCTCTAGAAAGACTATCCCCATTTGTGGTTGATATCCCTCATAAACCACATTTCCTCTGAGAAATCCTTTTGATGTATCTAGATCAATTGATTTGCTTTCAAGTAAAATTTTGATACTTTCTTTAGTATCTGTGATTCCTCCAAACCCAATTATTTCTATATTTTCTGCTTGTTTTTGAGGCATGTCTGTAGGTGTATTTCCAACCATTACAAATCCTACAGAAATTATTGTAATTGTAATTGCTGCAATGATTCCCATTGAATCTTGTTTTTTTAAATTATGAGCCATTTTTTATCTCCTTTGATTTTTTCCACAACTCTTCAAAAAGTAGTTTTTTTGAATAATTCATTGCACTAGAATTTGTCCACATTGCAGTTGATTCTTTTTTTGAATTGTTTTTCAAATAAAATAATACCTCGATGTCTTTCATAATGAAACATAGATTATTCATAATCTGTTGTGGAAGAGCTTTGATATTGTCTTTGTTTATATTTTCATAAACATGATTTGTTTTTGTAGATGTTGTTAGCATTCTAAATTTTTTTAATCCCTTAACCTCATCTAAGATATTTGTATGATAAAAATTAGCAAAGTCTTTTTCGTTACCGATTATTAATACCTCTTCTTGCGTATTTACCATTTCACTGATTTTTGAATTGATTTGATTTTCTCCTTGAAGCATTTGAAATTTCTCTTCTATTTTCTCTTCATTACTTCCAACTGGAATTGTTTCCCATAGTTTGATTAATGATGTTTTTTGGTTCTCTAGTTTTCTAATTTTTTGTTTTTCAGAATTAATTATTTGTGTCATTGCGTTTGTAATCTCTATCGCTGTAAATTTTACTGGGTGTCCGAACATTGCAGACACAATTCCTTTACTTTGTAATGTCGACAAAATATGATATGTCTCTGTTCTGGGAATTTTTAATGCCTGATTGATCTCTGATGCTGTTTTGGTACCATATTTTCCTAAGAACATGTAAACTTTAGATTGATTTGCAGAAAGTCCAAATTTTTCTAATTCTGATTGGATCTTCTCAAAGGATTTTTCAATATTATTTAGTGATAAATCCTGATTTTCTTCTAGTATCACATTCTTTGTGCCTGTAACCATATTCCCATTTTTGGGCATTACTGCAATTTATCATCCGTATGTGAATTTTTCTTGATTATTTTGATCGCATTTAGCATTATTTTGATAATTTACTATATCCTTAGGCTCATACTTTGATATTTGGTTAAATTATGCTTTTTTTACCATTTTTGTCTGTTTGAAAAATTACATACAATTGCTCTTAATTGATATTTTCTTTCAAATTTCATGGTTGAAAAAAGACTTGCCAAAAAGTACTATATTGATGTTCTAGATGAAATAGAGAATCAACAATTTCAATTACTTCAAAGAAAATCTAAATTATTACAAAATGAACTAACTGAAACTAATTCCCAAATTAATACCTATGAAATTAATTCATTTGATGATTCTGAATCTCATAATCGTCTCAAAAATAACAAAAAACATAATCAAAATTTTTTGCGATTTAATTTTGACACAAAAATAATTTCACTAAAACATTTGATGTTTTTTTCTTCTTTGATATTTTTCTCAATGATGATTCCATTTTTGATTGATAATTATTTTATGACTGATGATGTTTTGGCTGATTCTCCTATGAAAACAAAATTTGTAATCGAGAATTTACGTGGTGATACAATAGATACTGTAAAGTCTTGGCGAATATTAGATGGTGATGCATTAAACGTTAATCTGATTAATGGTGATGTTTTAACATCTAAACAACATAATGCTGTACTAAAAGTCATAAATTCCACTGATTCTATACTGTTGGATGATCATATAATTAATCGAGGACCTCCTGGTTCTGAATCTGTGTATTTTCTAGGTTGGGCTGGTGCAATGGAAGAAGCTGCAAAAACTGATACAGCTTACACCGTTCCTACAACTTTCAATATTTTCCAATCCGTAAATGGTGAAGGTCACATCATAATTAATTTTTCAAATTTGATTGATACTGATGGTTTTACTGGGTATACTCGATCTGTCATACAAGATGGTGAAATACTAAAATCATACATCACAATTTATGATGTTGATAACTTGGATGCTTCTGAATTGGCAACAATTGTCCGCCATGAATTTGGACATGCTTTGGGACTTGGGCATTCTACCGATCCAGAAGATCTTATGGCCCCTACAATATTGACCGAATTCCCTTATATCTCAGAATGCAATGTGGATGCTATGCGTGTATTGTATAATGGGCACGAATCAGGATTGGCGGTCTGTAAAAAATGAGTATACGTGCACTTGTTGTAGATGATGAAAAAGAGACACTTGACTTGTTTTGCGAACTTTTGACCACTCATGGTATTCAAATTGTGGGTAAGGGGCATAACGGTCAGGAAGCATTATTTTTGTTTCAAAAATTAAAACCTGATGTTGTATATCTTGATGTCTCAATGCCTGTATATGACGGATTATATGCCTTAGAAAAAATTAGAGAAATTAATCCAAACGCAGTAATTTTCTTGATTGTTGAAAAAATGTCATTAAGATCTGAAATGAAGATGAATAGATTGAATCCGTCTTTTGTATTTAGAGAACCTCTTGATGTAGATGACATCATTCAAAATACTCATCGCTTTTGTTTGCCTCCTAAAGATGAATTGGAAAATATGCAAAAAACTATGGTTACCTTGGCATTAAAAAACACTTTACTTGAGTTAGGTCCTGATGAACTTGACAAAGTGATATCTATGCTACAAAAAGACTATAGTTTAACATTAGATGATTGTTATGATAATCCTGAAGATCTAAAACATGTTTTGCAAGATTTATTCGGTGAATCATATGATGAGATTTTACAATCTCTCAGAACTAATATGAAAGAAATTTCATCTCATAATTCAACTAAAAATTTCATTTCAAATTTACATGAATGACTTGAAATGTCAAAACTTACCCTATCTCCTCATCTAGAAGATAAAATATTTGAAATAAAGTATGATTCTGATATTGTTTCTAAAATAATCTCTTATTTTCCTTTATCTGATTCTGAAAAACAAGAAATTACCTCTGTTTTGAATATGGATTTCTCTGGATTTTATTCCATTTTTACTGATACTGTTTCTGAGGAAGAATGGATTCGTACTAAAGACCAAATTAAAAAAAGATTCAATGATGAACTTTTTGATATTGATAAAAAATTCTAACTCTGATTTGCTTTATTATGGAGAAAATCTCATGCTAATTGCCGGGGTAGCCAAGTGGTAAGGCGGCCGTCTCGAAAACGGCTACGCGCAAGCGTGCAGGGGTTCGAATCCCTTTCCCGGCGTGTTTATACTTTTTAAAGCACATCAAAAGAAAATCAACATGACTGCTGACACTGAATCAAAAATTGAGAAATCTGATATTTCTACATCTGAACTGATTTCACATTTTAGAGAAAAATGCAAAATTTGTGGTCATCACAGAATCATGCATGATGCAATCGGAAAATGCGAAGGCGTTATGAACAAACCTTGTACTTCTGGTTGTGACAAATTTGAAGCAGAATAATTTCAAATTCTTTAATACTTATTTTCTCTAGTTCTTTTATGCCTCCTGACGTAAAAGAAGAAAAAATTTATCCGTTGGGATATGAACCTGAAATAACTCCTGAATCAACTGATCCAAATGTAAGAAATCAATTAATTGACTTTATTTTAAAATCTGGACCAACTGAAGTTGTAGATACTGATTTGTTTGCTGTTATGGCAAAGAGGCGTTCTACAAGAAAATTTTTAGATAAACCTGTTGAAACTGCAAAGGTTGATAAAATTATTGCAGCCGCCGACACTGCACCGACTGCTGGAAACTATCAAGGATTTGAAATTTTTTATGTTAAAAGTCCTGAAAAGAAAAAACAACTAATTGAAGCATGTAACAATCAACCTTATGTTAATGCCCCTGTGGTATTGGTTTTCTGTAAAAACCCTTCTAGAGTCAAATTTGATTTTCCTGAATACATTTTAAAGAAATTTGCCATTCAGGACGCTACTTTGGCAGCTGGATATTCTCAATTAGCCGCACAGGCTTTGGGATTAAGTTCTATTTGGATTGGAATGTTTGATGAACAAAAGGTAATGGATGTTATTGGTACTGATTTAGTACCTTCTTCTGTATTGTGTATTGGATATCCTAAACAAACTAAATTCCCAAAACCAAGACGAAACCTCAAAGACTTGGTCCATGTAACGTGGTAAGCTGTACCTAAAATTATCCATCTTTAAATAATCAATACTATTTGTTAGATTCATGACTGATGCTTATGTTATGCTAAATTGTGAGTTAGGCGCAGAGGCTGAAATTATTGAAAAACTCAAAGAACTTGAACAAGTTGTTGATGTCTTTGAAACTATCGGAACTCATGACATGCTAGTAAAATTACAAGCAGAGAATTTTGAGAAGATTCGTGAGATTGTTTCATGGAATCTTCAAAAATTGCCTAAAGTTCGTTCTACTGCCACTCTCATAAAAAAAGATAATTAGATTGACATTAATCTAATTTAGATGGTTGACGAGAAAAATGAGATAGATAAACTCATTGATAATATGATAACTAGCGGAGATGAACTAGTAGATAATCTCAAAACAGTCTTACCAAACTCTCTTGCGGAATCCATGGTCATGTTTCATGAATCAAATGTTGAAAATTTGAAAAAAATAAAAGAATTTCTTAACAAATAGATTTCAAAATTGAATCATATCATTACTACTATATCCTTTTTAATCATTATTCAAATTTGAAATCGTGTCACGATCTAGAACAATTACCATTACTGTAAAAAAGAAAACAGGAGATGCATTTGATGCAATTTTACAACTTCCCCCTAAAATGATGCCTGATGCAAAATTTCATGATGATGGGTGGTGGTCTTTTACTGGACCTCATGGTAAATCTAAACTGAAATTCAATGAAAACAAGGACCTTGGAATTTTAGACCATAAATACATCGATGAAGAGTCTGTATGGGATGTCCCTATGAGAGTTGTTTCAAATGGGGATTATTCTGAGATTTTGATTACTTTAAACCAACCTGATGAATTGACTGATGAACAATTCAATAAAAGAGTGGATGAGATTGGTGAGATGGTTAACAACATGAAACAAATCGTAGAATCTTCCTGAGCCTGTATACGTAGAAATCATTCCTTAAGCTTAAAAGTAAATTTGGATATGTTGTATTGATAAAAATGCCATATGAAGAAGTATATTTTCAAAGATTGGAAGAAGATGATCCTAAGACATATGCAAAGTTAAAATCTAAAAAAGATTCTTAATCTTGTTTTCCTTCGGAATCCTCATTTTGTGAATTTCCAGGACCAACAACATCTTCGGACTTTACTTTACTGTCCCAATCTCCTCTTACACCTTTAACTAATGCAATTATTCCTGCTCCAAGTAATCCTATAACTAGTGCAAAAAACACTGTTTGGTCCATTACCTTAAATGAACAATTAATCTCCTGTGGAGGCCTGTCTTCAAAATACTCATAACATGTTCCAAATTCATTTTGCTCAAATGTTGCAGCTTGATACTGTCCTCCCATTACTCCCAAAACCAAAAAACCTACAAACGTTAGACCTACTCCAATAAGGATAAATCGCATATCTGTCATGTTATTTTTTGTCGATTCACAGTATTTACATTTTAACCTAAAAATGATCTAGTGTTATTTTTCTAACAAAGTTTTTAGATTTTCAAGTGATGCTTCATAAAATGATCCCATAAACACAAGGAAATCTGTGAACTGTTTTTCTGACATTTTTTTGCTATTGATATATGACTGCCATGTCAATTCTACAAGATTTCTTGATTTTGGGTTAATGGATATTGTTGCAACATATGCTCTTAATGGTAATCCTTCAGTTGCAACATATGTGAAATATCTCCCTGTGTCCCATGCTACCACATGTTCTTCAATTTGATTTCCATCTGCAAATGTGATTAATCTAATTGCTCCCACACCTTTTTTCTTTTTAGAGAGATACACTGTTTTTTTTACATCTACTAGCCATGTTGGAAGACCTACAATATTGCTGACTTTTCTCCAGACTTTGTCTTTTGATGCTTTGATCTTTATTGTTTTTTTAACTGTGCCTGTATGAAATGATTTTTTCAAGATTTTTGCCATATGAGTCCTCGAATCTTGTGAGTTTTAAATTTTGTACAACCATTTTTAATTCCCCTCTAACAAATATTATCAAATGGTCTTTGGATGGGGAAAAAAGAAACAAGAAGAAAAACCTGTAGATGAACTACCTCAAACAAAAGAAGTCTCTCTAAATGATGTGGAGAAAATTGTCTCAGATCTTGAGAAATTACGTGAGTCTCAAACAGTTTCTGAGGTAAAACATCTTCGAAATACCACTGCCCCTCTAATTGATGACTTGATCAAGATTGGAAAAATGCTTGAAAAAGATACTCTAAATGTTGATGATATTGATAAACATCTTGCAATAATTGTTGTTAGGGGAAAAAAACAGGTAATCGATGTAATTAAGAAGGGAGTTGTTTCTCTACCCGAAGTGTTTACCATCGACAACGCAAAAAAACTTGATACTCTATTAAACCAAATTCTCAAAAAAGTGGGAGATGTTTTAGGACGTCAGACTAGAGTCATCCATATCTTTGCAAAAAAATATGCTACGCAATTAAAAGATAATTTGGAAGTGATGAATCAAAATCATTCTAACATTCGTGATATTCTTAAAAATTTTGAAAATACAAAATCAAACTCTATTGAAATTCTTGATGCATTAAAAAAAATTAATACACTCAAATCTACAAAGATAGAAAAAACTCAAAAAATTACTGATACTAATAATGAATTAGAATCTGCAAAAACACATCTTTCTTCTTTGGAAAAATCAATTGAAGAAATCAAATCTTCTGATGAATATAGAAAATATATTGAATCAAAAAAATCCCTTGAATCATTTGAAAATCAAAAGTCAAAAATTAAAGATGAAATCAATTCCCAATTCACAAAAATTTCTAGACCCCTTGGTCGATATGAATATGCATCATCTCTTGACAAAGAACAAAAAAGTATTCTCACAAAATTGGTAGAAAACCCATTTGATGTATTAATTTCTCAAAACAAGGATTCTATAATTGTGATTTTAGAAAATGTTCGAAAAGGCATTACTTCTGGTTCTATTTCGGTAAAAGATGTTGATAAAACATTATCTCAAATTACTGAAACTGAAGAGACCTTAGATGGATTTATCACTAAAGTTTCAGAATATTTCCAAACATATCAAAAAATGTCTGATGATCTAGATTCTCTACGTTCTGAAAAGTTAATCTCATTAGAATCTGAATTGACTAAAACTTCTGAAAATAAAGATGATTTACAACTAAAATCTGAAACATTTCAAGGTGAAGTTGATGAAATTGATTCTAATGTACCTAAACTCGTATCTGAAATTGAGAAAAAATTACGTTTATTCTCCAATACCAAATATACCGTTTTGATGTCTTAAAATTAAATTAGTTCAAGTCC
This sequence comes from Candidatus Nitrosopumilus sp., assembly GCF_965262695.1. Lineage (GTDB taxonomy): Archaea > Thermoproteota > Nitrososphaeria > Nitrososphaerales > Nitrosopumilaceae > Nitrosopumilus. The sequence goes on from NZ_OZ253550.1 coordinate 361,872, forward strand.
TGATAATTCTCATGTTGTTCAAAAAGAAAAAATTTGAACGTAAGGTTATATTGCAAAAAGAGGTTCTTGATAGTATCCTATCTTATTGTCAAATGAAACATCCAAACGAAGGAATATTGATTCTTAAAGGGAAATCAAAAAATGGTGAAATTAACATCGATGGACTCGTAATTCCTCCGTTTAATTATACTGGACCGACATTTGCCGGTTTTCCGCATTCCTTTTTACCTTTTGATATGAGCTATGTTGGAATTGTCCATTCACATCCTAGTGGTTCTGCTGAACCGTCTGTTACTGATTTGAATAATTTTTTTGGATTAGTTTCCATAATTGTAAAATCCCCTTATTCTGATGATTCTATTTTTGCTTGGGATAGTGGAGGAAATTCCATTCCATTATCAATAAAATAATAGTTCAAAATTCTAGTGGAACCTCAAAAAAACTGACAAAACTTTATAACCTTTTTGAAGGTACTTTCTATGAATTGTTTAATTACAAAACTTATTTGATATTCTTATTTGCATCACTAGCTATAAGCATTGGTTTGCAAATGGTTTTACCGTTTCCATATGGATTAGGCGCTGCACTTGCAATATTTATCGCATTTCCACTAATTTTGAGAAGACGATACATGAACCGCATGAGAGGTGGTTATGGTGGTAGTGATTCAGGTACTGGAGGTGGTGGATTCTTTGGAATGGGTTCACAAGGTGGCTCTGGTGGTGTCCGTTACGTCTGTCTAGTATGTAACAACAAACACAAAGGTGGTTCTTGTCCACGCTGTGGTTCCAAGATGCAACGTGCTGACTTCTAACAAAAATGTCTCTTGATGAAATTCGCCAAAAGGTAATCTTTCATAATTCAGTTGATGTTTGGATTTCTGCATGTGGTGAAAAAAACAAAGATTGGACAAATCCTGAAGATTACAAACAATTCATAGCCCATTTACTAAAAAACAATCTTAATCTCAAAGCATTCAATCTTTGTACTCATGAAGCAGGGGCTACTGAAGAAGAAAAAACAAAATTTACTGAAATTCTAGCTGAAACAAAAGCCACTGATCCAAATTCCCAAACTTATACAATCAAACTAAATGATTCTGCAATAGGAATAATTCGAAGTTATTTTTGATTATCGTTTAAGTTTTGGATTAACTATTGCATCTAGTGCATTTCCTATAAACACAAATGCTAATCCTGCAATTGCAATCATTACTCCAGGTGGCATAATCCACCACCATAATCCTCTTGCTGCTGCTCCAAATGTATTTGCATCATGAAGGATATGTCCCCATGTGGGAAATGATGGATCACCTAATCCCAAGAAACTCAAACCTGCTTCTGTTGTAATTGCAGCTGGAACTGATATTGCAATACTTGCAAATGCATATGGAAGCAATTGTGGCAAGATATGTTTAAGTACAATTTTCGAATTTTTTTGCCCCATCATATTTGCAGCATCTACGTATCCTCTTGTCTTGATTTGAAGAGACATACTTCTAGCAACCTTTGCAATGCCTACCCAACCAAAAATCATTAAAAATCCTACTAAAACGAATATGCTATTACTTATTGTGACTGATAAAATAATGAGAAACGGCAATGCTGGTAATGCATAGATTACATCATTGAATCTCATCATTACTTCATCTGTTTTTTTACCTTTGAATCCCGCATATACTCCGTATAGTAATCCCATTACTACTGATGCAATTGACACTACTAATCCAATAAACAAAGCAAGTGGCGTTCCCCACAACAATCCTATTGCAAGGTCCCGTCTTAGTTCATCTGTTCCCATCATTCCAAATGCTTTTCCTCCTATGATCAATTTTGATTCATGACTTTTAATTTCTGAATTAATAGAGTACATGTCAATTGAAAAAATATAATTTCCTTTGAGAGGCTCATTTGTTCTAGTATTTGAAAAAACAATATCTTCTGGGGATAATCTTTCTAGATTAAAATCAAATATTTCTGACTGCAACAACAAATTCTTCTTTATTGCCTCATCCGTTGAAAAAATCCTTTCACTATGAATTGTTTTTGTGTTGGAATAAGGCAATGATGTTGATAGTAACTCAAGTTTTATTCCATCAGGTCTTATCACTGACATTTGTAGCAAAACTGATTCAGAATATTCTGATGCAAAAACATAGATGAAATCATTTGGAAAAAATTCATACTCAAAGTTTACTCCAAATTTGTGTGATGATAACATAATTTCTCCTTCTGAATTTGTCTGAATATTTGGATTGTCAAGAATTTTGTGTTCTGGAATTTTTTCAGTCATGAACAGATTTATCCAAACTGGAATTGCTACTTTGGGATATAGAATCCAATTCCCTGGATTATTCCATTCTTGAAATGTTTCTACTGGAATTGCAATGATTGCAATTATTGATGTGGCAATCAGAATTCCTAAGATGATGATTCCGGCAATTCCTATTTTGCTTTTGAGAAATTCTTGCTTGATTTCTTGTGGAGTTATGCTACTCATTGACCTGTTCTCACCCTTGGATCAAAGTAACCATAAAGCAAATCTGCAATGAATATACTCACTAAGAAGAATACTGTCAGAATGTATGTGGCGCCAATTATCACTGGTAAATCCATGACTGTGATTGCCTCAAAATACAACCTTCCCATTCCTGGCCAATCAAACACTGCTTCAGTGATGATTGCACCTCCTAGTGAACCTGATAAACTTAGAGCTAAAATAGTGACAATTGGTGGTGCTGCATTTTTTAATGCATGTGTATAGATTATCTTTTTTTGTTTTATTCCTATTGTTTTTTTTGCCATGATGAAATCTTCTTGCATAATTCCTACCATGAAATTTCTTACCAAATATGCCCATGATCCAAATCCAATCATCACAATTGTGATCAATGGTAATGCCATGTGGTACAACAGTGAACCAATGTATCCTGGGTCTGATGATGGGATATCTGGCGTTGCTCTTGCAGGAAATATTTGATATGTAAATGCAAATAGAAATATCATTAACATTCCAATCCACCAAACTGGAAAACTGGAACTGATAATTGCAAAACTTGATGTTATTCTATCTATGATTGAACCTACTTTACTTGCAGATAATGCACCTAAAAATATTCCAATTATTGAAATAATTATTGTTGCTGTTGTAAACAGAAGAATCGTTCTTGGGAGTTTTTCAAAAATTATATCTTTTACATCTGATGAACCTGCATCACTAGTAAGAAAAGTTGCATGCCCAAAATCTAACAATAAAATTTTGTACATTGTTAGGCCTATTCTTTGAGGTGAATACCATGGCTCATCTAGACCCATAATCTCCATTCTTTGATTAATCTGACTTTGAATAAAATCTTCAAATTCCTCTACTGATGAAAAACTTTCTGCAATTGCAGGATTTTCAGTTATTTCAGAACGAACTTGAAACATCATTCCTTGCTTTAGAATAGTATCCATGTTTGATCCAACTAGTGAAATTGTGATTAACAGGGTAATCATTAAAACTCCAAACATTGTTGCAGCTCTTGTTGCAACATATCTTTTCATACTCAATAACTCCGAATATGAAAATCAGTTTATAATCATTTGAAAACAGGTTCAAAAACAATTTGACGAGAGTGAAACGAACTCTAGGCATAATCTGGGCAGAAAAGCAGGTCTCTCGTCAGTATATTATAGTAAAAAAGTTATTTAAGATTTTATGAAAATATTACACCATATAATTATAATTCCGTTTAACATTGGTACAATATGGTAAAGACTGGTAATTCTAAAACAAAAGATTTGTTTGATCCTGACGAATTAATCTTAACAAAGTATGAAATTCTAGAATTTTGTGATAGGGTGATAAAAAAATGGAACAAAAATCCTTCAAAAAATGCAAAAAATATTCTTGCAATGAATGCTGTCAAAACTAGCATCTTGTGGACTGATGATGAGTCTCTTAAAGCAATATGGGGTGAAATTATTGTATGGACATTTGAACTTCTTTATGAAAATGCAATGGCACAAGATGAGGATTGGGCAAATATGTTAAAAAAATTAAAGAATAAAAAATAAGATGTTTTTTGTAGTGTTATGAGTGCAAATACAATTAGAAAAGCCAAGAAACTTGTAGAAGCAGGCGGTGTTGTTAAATTAGAAGATGATCTTTTCCAAGTAAAATCTTCTTCTAATCCTGAACAATCGTATGTTGTAACCTCTGATACATGTGAATGCCCTGGATTCAAAAATTTTTATAAATTTCATCATGGCAAGGGATTAAAGGCAAATTGTTCTCATTTGGAAGCAATTAGGATATTCAAAAAAGAAAATCCATAAAATTATTTTATTTTTGCAGCATCTACTTTTCCAACATATGCCTTATTTTTTGATATTATTATTGGTCTTAAAATCAAACCTGGATATTTTACCATTAATTTGATTATTTGAGCATCTGTTTTTTTATTATTTTCTAAATCTAACTCTTTGTACATTTTATCTCGTTTCCTTAATAATTCTGATGGTTTTTTATCTGTCATTTTTATGATTTTTTTCAACTCTGTTTCTGAAAACGGGTCTTTGAAAAAATCTCTTTTCTCAATATCTACATTCATTCTCTCAATTTCTGATATTGTCTTCTTACATGTAATACAAGCAGGTTTGTGAAAAATTTTCAATCTAGGAATTGCTCCTAGATCTGCTTAAAAATTGTTTAGAAAAAAGAATGTGCTGTCATGCACAACAAATTGATTTTTTGAAATCTTCGGAATTTCTTTCAAAATTACATTCTTTGCATACTTGCCAACTTCTCTTTTTTAGAAGAGAAAAAGATGATTCGTAACAAACTGAATACATTTTTCCACCACAACTTGGACATGGTATTGGAATATCTATTTTCATAAATGATTTAGGTGAATTTTGAATATAAGGCGCACGTAGAATTTATCAATTGTTCTTTTCTTCAGAACTTTCCTCTGATTCTTCAGAACTTTCCTCTGATTCTTCAGAACTTTCCTCTGATTCTTCAGAACTTTCCTCTGATTTTTCTAATTCTTCATGGAATTTTTCTAATGACTCTTTTGTTAGTGTAAGTGCTTCGAGATATGCCTGTTGAGCTTCATCATATGTTCCACCACTTGCCAAAATTTCTGCTTTTATTGTTTGGGCTTTTTCAAAAATATTTTTTGTAAAGTTTAATTGGTTGACTACGGTCTCTTTTATTTTAGGATCTAAATTACTTACATAAATTTCATAATCTAACCCTTCAAACACTCCATAACCTGGACTGTATTCCTGTATTGCATGTTCTCTAAATCCCTCTGCAATGATTCTTTCTTTTTCTAAAATTGCTTCTTCTTTTGCAATTTCCTCATCATGTTTATTTTCTAAAATTAATTCTTCCAGTAATCCGTGATAATATTTGAATAGTGTTTGTCCTATTGGGTCTTTCTCAAAATCACTCTCCTCTGAACTGAGATATTTTCTAGCTTCTTCAGTGGCTAATTTTTGTTGTAATAGTGAAGCATTTGATGCATCTCCTTTTACTTTGACTTGTGTAGTTTCTAAGCCTGTCATTCCATACCATGTTGCAATTACGTTAATTGTATAAGTTCCTGGAACCCTTTCAAAGTTTTCAAATTCTGCTCTGAAAACTCCCCATGGGTCGGTAAATGCTTTTGTTGTTTCAGAACCTGTTCTAATCAACACCTCTGCACCACGAATAGGTTTGTATGCGTGGTCTACCACTTTACCTGTTATTGCTAATGTTTCCCCTGAAATTATCTCTCCTTTCTCTACGTTGAGGTCTATGACTAACTCCAATAATTCAGCCTCAGATGTTTGAATGGTTGAAAATAACATTAAAAATGAAAATATTCCTACAATTCCTATCTTTTTGTACACTTCATGTTGTGTTGATTTTTATTGTTAAGACAAAGTATGAAGAAAAATTCGCTAATTTTCAATTTTATTTGATTAATCTTGACAATTTCCATGCTTGTGATGATTTGATTCCAGATTGTTCTTAAACCCCCAAATTTATCTAATCTTGAATTATGGATTTAGAGAAGTTCCAAAAAGATGTCTGTGTTATGACTGAAAAATTATCTGTAAATCTGCAAAAAAAGGACCTTCCAAAACTAAACTATGTAAAACAACAATTAATCGAAATGTACCAGAAAAACTTGGTCAAAATCAACCATTCTGTTTTGGAGTTAATTTGTGCAAGTAATTTGATTTCTAGGGGCTATAACGTACAAGTTGAAAAAGATATTTCGGAAATTCTAGTTTGTGATATTTTTGCAAAGAAAGGTGGGGGGAATACTATTGTTGAAATTGAAACCGGTTTTACTCCTCCGGAACATGCAATGGATACAATAAATTATTTTACTGCAAGAATAATGAGTAAGATTGCACGATATAGTCAGCATTGTTCAAAGTTTTCATTAGCAAGTCCTGCTACTGGAATCTTACCCATCCCAAAAATTTTCTTATTCCCTCCTAGTGCAAGAAAGAAAGGAGATGTTCAGAAAGTAAAGAACCTATGTGATCGATATTACAAAAATCCTCCAATAGAATATGATGATATTTTAAATGCTCATTTACACTCTATCTATTTGATTAATATCGATGGTGGGTTTGTAAAAGAGTTAGATCCACAAGGATATGTTGATTTGACTAATGATCTGCTTAGTCGAAGCGAAATAGACTATTAGGACACAAAACCTACGAAAAAATTCAAATTCATCTAATAAAATACTAATAATAAGATGATCTGTGCTGCTTGTGAAACTCGAAAGCATTTTGAATGCATTGATTGTATGAATAATCATAAAACTCATCTATGTTCGTGTGATTGTCATGATGAAAATACTGAACCCCACCCAGTTGGAAGTTCTCACTAAAACTTAATTTTTGAACTTTCTTTCAATTTCTTGAGCCATCATTTCTAATCTGCTTATATCTCCAAATTTTCTATAAGTTAATTTTTCAAGAGTTTTGATTATGCTAATTGCCGCACGATATTGAGGTATTTCAGGCTCATTTAGTTCTCCGTACATACCAATTCCATGAATTTCATTCTTTTTTGCAAACCCTAAGATTAATCCATTAAAGCCTGTAATGATTGATTTTTGTGGAGTGATGTCTACTCCTAATCCCTCCATCTGTTTTGTTAACTCTCTTGATGTAGTAGTGATGTATGTTTTGGGATTGTTTTTGTATTCTCTGTTTGTATGAAATCCGCCTAACGTGTAAATGAATTTTGCAGAATATTTCTTTGCAACATCAATGACGTCTTGACACAATGCGTTTAATTCACTTGTATTTTGTGGTTGTCCTTTACCTCCCCCAAAAATAATCAAGTCTTCAGTGTATTTATATTCCCAACTTTCGTCTGGAAGATCAACATATCCTCCTCTGTCTACAACATATGTTGGAAATGGGGTTTTTGAAATTCTAAATGTTTTTGTTTTTAATGATTCATTGATAAAATTTATCACAATACTTCCAACGTTTCCCATGTCTTGCATTGCTGCAATGATGATGGGTTTTTCAACCTCTGGCTCTTGTTCTTGTTCAAAATCCATGTTTAACTAAAAATTCAATGAACTTTAAACATATGTTGGTTTTAACCATCAATACTTAATCTAGATTTTTTAAGAATTATGTCGACATGAATTTTGAGCCTAGTAAGAAAATTGCAATTTTTCTAATACGTAAAAACATTATCATATTTTAACTCTTGGAGATTTTTGCTTCTTTTTTTAATGATCGAGAAAAACATGAAGATTCATAAGGCAAAAAAACATTCTATCGACAAATTATGGAAACATCCATGGAAAACATTGGAACATTAGAGTATGTCCTTGACAAATACTCAAAAATCTGGTGCTGGAAGATAACTGGTGAGCGTGCTGTAAGCATGATCTCTAGATTAGTACCTGAGGCATGGTACGGTGAGAATGTCAATGAAGTTATCATTCCTGATAGTACTGAGAGTGTAAAACAGATCAAACTGATCCTTGATAGATACCCTTTAGAGATTTTATCAAAAACTACTTGGCAAAGAAAAATTGTAAAAACATATGCTCCAAAACCCACGTTGCCTCCAATCAAACACAAACTAAAACGTGCAAAAACAGGTGACCAATTCCGAGGAAAATTACTGAATTTTCAAAAAGAAGGACTGGACTTTTTGATGAAATCTTCTGGTAATGCACTATTGGCCGATGAAATGGGTCTTGGAAAAACTGTACAAACATTATCTTATGTTGCCACTGAAAAACAAACATTTCCAGTTTTAGTTGTTGCACCATTAGTCACCTTGAACAACTGGGAACGAGAAATTGAAAAATTCCTAAAGAAGAAAAGTAGGAATGGTAGGTTGTTGGAATCTCAGTCCCCTAGTGTTACTTTGATTCGAACTGGAAAGAAAAAAGAACTTCCTAAAACTGACATTTATGTAATAAATTATGAATTACTTTTCAAGCGTTATGATGATTTAGCTCAAGTTGGAATCAAAACAGTTGTGTGTGATGAAGTCCATAATCTAAGATCAAAAACTACTCAGAAATACAAGTCGATAAAAAAATTGGCAGCGTTATCCTCTGTCTCTTACCGAATTGGTCTTTCTGGAACTCCTATTTACAATCGCGGTTCTGAAATATGGCCAATAATTGATATCTTAAAACCAGGTCTTCTTGGAAGTTTCAAAGAATTTTGTGAGTATTTTTGCTATGTAAATGAAAAAGGCAAAGCCATAGTTTTAGAAAATAAACGTGCGTCATTAAGAAACGAGTTACAAAAACATGTGATGCTTAGAAGAAAGAAATCTGATGTATTAAAAGAACTCAAAGATAAAGTGCGTTACAAAGAAGTAATTGCTGCAGATACCGATTACTATCTTGAAGAATTAGATAAAATTTGGAAACGTTTGGAAGAAGAGCAAAAAGATGCTGAATCTGAATTCTCAAAGTCTGCTTCATATCATAGGGCTATACAAAGCGAGAGACAAATTGCTGGACTAGCAAAATTACCACATGTTATCAACTTTGTAAAAAACATCATGGAAATTGAAGAAAGTGTTGTAGTTTTTTGTCATCACAAGGTAATTCACAAATTACTTCATGAAAGCCTTCAGGAATTTTCACCCGTCTCAATTATTGGTGGTCAATCTGATTCTGTAAGACAAGACCAAATAGACAAATTTCAAAAAGGAGAATCAAAATTGATGATTGCAGGAATTCGTGCAGGAAATGTGGGAATTAATTTAACTCGAGCAAAGTATGTTATTTTTGCAGAACTTGATTGGAGTCCTGCAATTCATAGACAGGCTGAAGACCGATTGCATAGAATTGGGCAAAAGAATACTGTATTTGCATATTATTTGATTGGTAATGGTACTCTTGATGATCATGTTGCAAATGTTCTTGTAGACAAAAGCTATGAAATTGATGAAATTATGGATGAAAGTGTTGAGAACTTTGAGAATAAAGACAAAGCAGAACTTATTCTCGCTCAAATTCAAGACAAAATTCGTTCAAAATAATTAAACGTCCAATTTTGTTTTGAGTTTTGCCAATTTATTGATAATTTTGGTCTTATTTTCTACTTCTATTTGAGAGTCTTGAATATCTTTTGTAACTTCGTCAATCAAACTCAAAATTTCAATTTCAGGTTTTATGTCTCCAAATTTTATCTTATCGAAACCCTCTGTCTCTGTTTTATCAATCTCTTGTATTCCTTCAGGTAGTATTTCATACACTTTGATAATTTTTTCATCTTGTCTTTGCGGTGACATTAAAACAAATTGATTCTGTCTTAACTTCTCTATTTCTTGTTGAATTTCAATTTCTGATATTTGTAGTATGTCAGTAATTTCTTCCATACTGCATGATTTTATCTGAAGTAAACGTAATACTTTGGCCCAAATTGGAATGCTACTTCCCCATAAGATTTCTTTTGCAACTGGAGTTATTGAAAATGAGCCATTATTGTTAAGTGAAATAAATTTTCTGTCTTTTAAAGAACCTAATGAATCTAAAATTTTTCCTACTCCTAATCTCTTTAATTTGGAATTTTCAAGATGTGTCTCATCAAACGTTCCATTTTTTTTAACTGCTAAATCTAAAATTTCTAAATCAATTGTTCCTAACTTCCTCATATTTTTTTCATCTTTTCAACTCTTATCATCTTTTCTACTTTGAAATTTCTTTTTCAATATGTTCTAACACATTTTTCACTCCTTTTAGATTTGAATAATTCCCTTCAACCCACTCTTGATATTTATCAATTGAACCTAATTTGAAATTAGAATTGGTAATTTGGTTTGCTACAAACCATAATTCTCTATATGAAAAAATGATTTTTCCAATAAGTAATTCTTCTTTGTTAAGAAATACTTGCATTATATCTTTTGATTCTTTTTCAAATTTTTGCTCTTTTGAAATAATTTTCTTAAACTCTGCTTTTAATTCATGAAATCTTTCAAATATTTGGTTACTGATGTTTCTCATCTTTCTTATTTTCTCTTCATAATTTTTCAAAAATATTGTTGCCCACTGTTCTGCATCTTTTTTTTCTAAAAAATTAATTTTTTTAGTATTTTCTATTTCATCAATTACTTCTGAAATTACTTCTAAATGCCACCTAAAAAACTCTCTAATCATCATTTTCTTTTCTAAATGATTAGAAATCCATAGAAAAAATGAATTTGTTTCTCTCTTATCTGAAAAAATTTCTGTTATAACTGGATGAACCAATATTTTTTTTGATATTATTTTGAATAAAAACTTGATTCTTTTCTTGAAGATTATATGTGGATTGTAATGAACAATTTTATGGTTCAATATGAACTTCCAAGACTACCTTATGATTATGATGAATTGGAACCTTACATTGATACTGAGACAATGACAATACATCATAAAAAACATCATCAATCATATGTTGATGGATTAAACAAGTCTCTTGAAGAAGTAGGAAGTGCATCTCACCCTCAATACATCACTTCTATTCTCTCTGATCTACAATTAATTCCTGAATCTGGGAGACGCAAAATCAATTTTTTTGGTGGTGGATTTGAAAATCATAGACTATTTTGGGAAACCATGACTCCTGATGGTGAAGGTTCTCCTGGTGGAAAGTTAGAGGATGCAATTGATGTTTATTACAATAGCTTTAAAAATTTTAAACAAATTTTCTCAGACACTGCAACTAGTATTCAAGGTAGTGGATGGTGTTGGTTGGTTTTCAATTCTACCTATAATAAAATAGAAATTATCTCTACTGAAAACCAAACTAGTCCTTGGACTCTACAAAAAATGCCTCTATTGGGGTTGGATGTCTGGGAACATGCTTACTATCTAAAACACCAAAACCGTAGACCTGACTACATTAACGATTGGTGGAATGTTGTCAATTGGGATTATGTGGAAAATCGTTTTTCAGAACTTTCTGGATAAAATATCTGATTTGGACAAATTCTTTTAAATAAAAATTGAATTTTCTCCTTAATGAACAAGAGTCTAAGATACATTGCATTACTTGCAATTCTCCCCTTGTTTACAGTTGGAATAACCACTGGTTCTTTCACAGATGCTGAAGCCCTAAAAGGTAATGGTGTTGGAACTTCAAAATACGGTTCTGGTACTGATATCTGTGGATTGCAACTATGTTCGGAAATCCCAGGCGGAAAAGACGCATGGATGGCTGAACAAGGAAAATCCAAACCTGTAGTTCCAGTTATTGAGGAAGAAGATGATCATGACAAACATGATGCAAAAATGGAAGCACATGATGATCATGAAGAAGAAATAACTGAAGCTGACTTGGGGTCTGTACTTAGATTATCAAGAGCAAATGTTCCTGCAACTATCCCAATGCATCATGGATATTATGATGGTGGAGATGTTTATTTCATCATCACTGATTCAAGTGATCCAACACATGCAGATTTGATTACAAATAATCAAGGTTGGAAAGTTGAGCTTGCTCCATTGTTAAAGAATGCTCCTGATGCTGCACTTTCAAAAACTTACATGTTTACTAACGGAATAGATGGTGACGGTGTACATGGTTTCCAAGGAGAAGTTTTCACTAGCACTCCTGCACAATCAGATGTATACAGCGCACTAACTTCTCATGTACATGTAACGTGGAATGAAGATGCAACACCTAGAGTATTAACTTCTGATGCAATGGTAATGGAAGCTGCAGACAACGGTGAAATCACATTAACTTCTGTTGATGTGGTTTTGAACATGCCACAAATTATTTGGCCTGAAGGCCAGATGATGGTTAAAGAAGACAAAACTTTGACTGATGAAACACCTTATGGTGGTGGACAAGTTCTTGATATCGATACAGAAGAGATGAATGTAACTTTCATAGCTCATCGTGGATGGGGCCCTGATGGTAGAACCATCTATTACATTGTAACAGATGCTACCCCTAGTGGTCCTGCTGGAATGATGGGTGTTGTTAGTTCTCCGACATCTGCAAGTTTAATTGCAAATTCAGCAGCAGTTGATCTATTTCAATTCAAAAATGGTTTGATTGGTTCTGGTCCATTAGGATTCCAAGCAGGAATTGCTGCAGGAGCTCCTGGTGATGAAAATTATTCTCCTATGTGGAGAATTTTCATGACAAATTGGGCTAGTCCAGAAAATGCACAATTGTTAGAAACCATTGATGATCTGAATGCATACAGAGAAGCTGGCTTGATCGATATTGGTATTGCACGTCCAATGGACAGTGATCATATTGTCAACTGTCCATTCATTGATCCATTCCAATAAGATCTCTTTTTTTATTTTTTTACATTTGTTTGATTTATTTTGAAAATTCTAACAAATTTTCAGAGAATCAACTACACTGTTTATCTTGAATTATGTGAATAACACATTATGAGTATTGCCGGAATGTACATGCTAAATGTGCCAGAATATCAGGAAGAAAAAATCCAACAAGCTTTAGACATGTTATACATTGATAGAAAAAATGAATTTAGAGAATTGTCTGAAGTTTTGTTAACTGAAAAAGCTCTCAAAGCAATGCCTAATTGGAAAGAATTTGTTTTGAACTTTAGTCTGGATGTTGAAGAAGCTTTCAAGACTTGGTCTGGACAAAATCAATTACTGTCAAGTTCCCCTCAGAAAGCATTAACCATTCTAAGACAACTTGGACATGACAAAACATCAATGAATCAGCTTGTTCATTTACTCAACATGTCCTACAATCTGTCCTTGGAATTTAAAGAGATTTACAAGCGCCTCAAATAATCTCTTTTTCTTTTTTACTAAAACCTAAATTTGATCAAATTTATGAAAAATCAGTATGGATTTCATGCTTGAGGAAGAACTGATCGATTTAATGACATTTTGTTTACAGAATCCTGTTTCCTCTGAAATTTCTGAAAAACATAAACGAATTACTGAGATTGGACGTGAATTGTATGATGATGGTGGTGTTGATGCTTTGGAAAATTTCTTTTTTGTATTAAAAAATAGAATTACTGAAGAAATAGAAAAAGATCCATCCCCTATGCGTTCGCTATGGAATGGCCTTACTGACGAATGGCAGTATTAAATTTCTGATTAGAAACTTATCCTCTACCAATTCTAAAAATGGCTGTACTACATGTTGGGCAAGTGCCTTTGATTGCAGGTTTACCATTTTTCATTGTGTATGGTTTAGCGCCACCGATTTCTCGTTTGTCTCGGCACTTTACGCAATATCCTATTGTCATATGTTCCCTAGGCTCAAGGTTCTATTAGCAAGAACTTGTTGAACTTTTTTCACAAATAGGCAAACCTCCGATCTTAATTATTGTGTTTTAGAACTATTTTTTTCGTAATGGGGGTAGTTTTTGACAAAAGTTTATCTTAATTTTGTTAGACTTTGAATACCGTGCTGAAATTAATTTTTTTAGCTTACTGTAATTGATATTGTTGTATGTTCTGTTAATGCCTTGTTGTCAATGGGAAATCTTTCCCAGACAAAGATCTCTGCAATATATTCTCCTGATTCTTCTGGTGACCAAAATACTGATGTGTTCCATTTTTGATGTGGATTTAATTCTCCTCCTGTCCAAGATAATTTCACAACTAAGCCGTGTTCATTTTTAATTTGTACAAGATAATTGAATTGTTGGGATCTTTCTTGATTATTTGTAATATCTGCTGCAACTTGAATTTGTTGATCTACGTTGATTGAATTTCCTAATGATATTCCAAACGCATTTGCTAGTGTTGGTTTTGAAATACTGACTTTATCTAATTCATCTGCTCCAAATACTGGAGAAATACTTGCAGCTAAAATCATAATCGCTATGATTATTTCAAAAATTTTTAACACAACAATTTGAAATTTTTTTGTTAATAAAGCGTTTCTAGTTATCTTTGCTGCTTTGCTAAAATTCTAAAATTTTTCTAAATTTTCTACTATTGTACTCTTATTGCTAATTATTTTGCCTGGATTGAGTGTATTTTTTGAATCAAATAGTTTCTTGATTTGTTTAAAAGATTCATAATTTTTCTTTCCATATTGTTTTTTGATAAATTCTGTACGTGCTAATCCATCCCCATGCTCTGCTGTTATCGTGCCTCCATTTTTGATAATTTCATCAAAATATTGGGTTGCTATGTTTTTGATTAATGATTTTTGCCTTTTTGCAATCAATCTTACATGGATATTTCCATTGCCTATGTGACCATATGTGATTGATTTTGTCCCAAATTTTTTATTGATATTTTCTAACATTGAAAATAAGTTTGATAATTTTTCTAATGGCAGTGCAACATCTTCAATTACATGGGGTATTCTATTTTCTTTCTTAATTTTTTTAAGACTGAAATATAATGATGAATCTCTATACCTCCACCATTGAGAAATCTCTTTTTGTTTTGTGACATTTTTTACAATGTTCCCTGAAATTATTGATTTGATCTTTCTTTCATTTTGACTGACTTTTTCATCATACTCTACAAAAAGTAAACTTGTTGTATTTTTTTGAAATTTAAAATCAATCTGTCGTAATGTTGTTTTATCTACAAACTCTATTGCCGAAGGATTTGTCGTGTTTAAAACCGTGCAATCTTTAATTACATTTTTTATTGATTTGTATTCTATGACAAATAGAATCCTTTTTTTTGGTATGTTTTTTATTTTTAATTTTGCAGATGTGATTATTCCTAATGTTCCTTCTGAACCGATAATAATTTTATGAGTGTCATTTTTTGACATAATTTTATCTATCCTGTACCCTGATGAATTTTTAGAAACCTTTGGGAATTTTTTGGTATTCATTTTTATTTTTTCTTGAATTTTATTTGAAAACTTTTTGTCCTTTGGAAGAATAATCTTGTTTCCATTTCCATCAATTATTGTTACTTCAATTACATTGTCAATCATACTTCCATATTTTAAACTCCTACTCCCACTAGAATTATTTCCAAGCATTCCTCCAACTGTACAAAATGATCCTACTGATGGATTTGGTGGAAAAAATTTTTTATTTTTTGCTAATGCTTTGTCTAATTTACCCTTAATTACGCCTGGGCCTACTGTTGCATATTTTTTTTTAATTTTGATTGAATCAAAGTTTTTCATATCTAAAATAATTCCATTATTCAATGCACTACCTACTAATCCTGTGCCTGCTCCACGGACAGTAATTGACGTTTTGAATTTTTTTGCAATTTTGATTGTGTTAATCACATCTTTTTCATTTTCTGGAACAACTATTATTTTTGGAATGATTTGATATGAACTTGCATCAACTGAATAAAAATCTCTGAACTCTTTTTCGGAATGTACTTCCCCTTGAATAACTTTGGATAATTGTGCCTCTATTGAATTCATTTAATGAATCTAAATCCTGATTCGATAATAATCCCATCGTTCAGGATCAAATTTTGACACAAATTCTGCTTGTTCTTTTTCAATTCTTGCATTAATCACATCTCTTAATGCAAAACTCGTAAGATACTTGAATTTTTTAGAATGTGCCTGCATCACAAACATGTGACGCATTTCACTACCTCCTTTTAATCCCCAATATCCCATTTTTACTGCAATTGGTTCTAAGAATACTGTATTTCCTAAACCATAATTTTCATCTCTGATTTCTTCTCTTAAATTGTAATTTTCTAGAGATCCTCCTTTGGCATACCCCACAATTTCTCCCTGTTTTCCATTCAATCTTAACGTGGTGATGATTGTATCTGGGTCTTTCACTGATTTTTCAAAATTGTCCAAAAATTGTAGTGGTCTTGGCAGCTCCAACAAAATGTCATGTAATGAATTTATGAATTCTGGGTCATTTCTAGTTGCCATACATTCTATGGTTGGAACCAATTTGAGATTCTTATATGCGCAATCTGCTTGAATGGTAATTTCTTGTTGTCTAATTCTCATAAATGATAAAACTGTATCAAAAAAGTTTTTTCTCATTTCATTTGAGAGTATTTTGAGAACTGGTTTTACCATATCTGTTTCTTTGTTGAGTAATTCTTCAAAGTATGCCACCGCACTTCTAACAATTAATGATGGTCTCCATGCAAGTGCATGGGCGTTCATCTTTGCCATCTCCATGGCTTTTGAAAAATCCCCTAATGCATAACCGCTGATTCTATCTACTACTGTAAGATACCATCCGATATCCATAATATGTTTTTGAAATTCTACGTTGTTTCTTGTTAATTCTGAATTATGAAAACATTGTTTGATTTGTTCTTCAGCATTTTTTTTCAATTCTCCCATCCAAGGATATGTTGTTCTTAAAATCAAAACTTTAATAATTTCTAAATCAATATTTGCAATTTTTATTAATTGACTAAGTTTTCTATCTGTTGCAATAAATTTTAACACACTTTCTTCATGTGGCTTGTCAACACTTTTTTCTGGATCAAAATCATGAAACAGTGCAGCAACATATAGATATTTTACATCTTCATGTGTAAATTTTATTTTTTCTTGTTTTGAAGCTAACAATGAAAAATATGTTACTTCTAATTCATGATTGATGTTGTGATATCCATAATAGTCTCTTCCAAGTCCTCTGCTTTCAAATAAATCAATGGTGTAATCTAACATTTCAACATAGCAATCATCTTCTAATTTGTTTTCTATTAACAAATCAAGAATGTTATTTCTCATGACTTGTGTATTTGCAAATAATTGCATACCCAAACGATCTTTTTGTTCTTTTTAAAGATGATCTGAAAGAGAACTTCTTTTGTAGAAAGATTCAATAGAATTATGATTTTTTTATTTTTAAATGACTGTGGATGAAAATCTTTTAAATTCATTAATTGATTTTACCAAATCAGCCTCATCTCGATTTATCCTTCATTTAAAAAACAATTCATATCCTTTAACTAAAGTTCAAGTAACTCATTCTTCTATCCCCGTAAACGAACCTACAACTCGTGGAGGAGTATATTTTTCAGAAAAATTTGCATATAAAATGAAAGGAACCATTGAAGATCTTTCTGTGGTGCCGTTACTTACAAAGAAAATGCTTGGCCCAAACACCGAATTTGGCGAACTAAAAATTACTACTGTTATAGATGTGGAAGGGAATCAAAAAAACCTGGAAATTTCAACAAATCTAACAAATAGTGTTCAGACGCCTGATTCTATAGAACTTAGCATGATTATTGTAAAACTAGAATCTGTTTAATCTACAAAATATTTGTCATATCTTTTTCTGCTATCTTCATCTGAAAGGACTTCATATGCTTTGTTTAGTTTTGACATTTCTTCTTCTGAATCTTTTTTTGTTCTATCAGGATGTGTCTTTTTTGCCAATTCTCTAAATTTTTTCTTTATCTCTTCTTGTGTTGCATCTCGTGATACTTCTAACATTTCATAATAATTTGGAAGTTCATCATTTCTTGCAGCATCTCTGAATTCTTTGTCTTTTACAGTGTTTCTTCTCTTTCCAATCTCTTCATAGTCATCTCCCCAATCCGATTGATACTTTTCATTCGTTTTGTCTTTTTTTGATTCTAACTCTTCTTTATCATAGGATGTCTTTCTCCTAAGAATGATGTCTCTTGCTAAAAACAAAAACAACCCAATAACTACTATTGCAAATCCTCCAAACAGTATGATTTTCTCTTCATCTGTTACCTCAAGATCCATATCTAATTCTTTTTCTTGTCCATATGATGATTGTACCAAAAGTAAAACTATTGAAATTAGAAAAATACTTGCAATTCTCAATTCTTCTTCACTATGATAATCTAAAATCTTCTTTTGCAGTATTTAATACTACATGTGTGATTGTGTTTTCTACATTTGGAATCGCAGCAAGTTCTTTAACAAACTTACTTAGGCCGTTTCGTTCCTTGAATTTTGCAATGATTACTGTATCTGTTGAACCTGTAATATCATAAACCCCACAAACATTTTCAAATTTTGATATCTCTTCTTCAATATCTACAACTTTGTCATTTTTTGCAATGATTTCAATTATTGCAGTAAGAGAATACCCTAATTTTTCATGATCAATTATTGCTGAATACCCGTTAATGATTTTCTCCTTTTCCATCTTTTTTATTCTTGATAGAACTGTTACAGTTGACATTCCGAGTTTTAATGCCAGTTGTCTTGCTGATAGTCGTGCATCTACCATCAGGTTTCTTAGAATTTTCTCATCTGTTTTATCTAAATTCACATTTTATGTAATGAAAAAATTTATTTAAATTTTCACTAAATAACTGAAAATTTGTTTAATTTGGTAGGCTCAATTTTTTTTAATATTTTTCAAATTTAATAAAAATATAAAACTACACCATTTGTGGAAAAAATCCAAGAACTTGTATCTCAAGGTAAGGTTCTGCTAGAAGACGGGAAATTTGATGATGCCCTTGGTTTCTTTGAACAAGCATTACTTTTGAATCAAGATGATCCTGATTTGTGGAATTACAAGGGTATCACTTTGAGAAGTCTTGGAAGATACGAAGAGGCAATGGATTGTTTTAACAAATCCCTCAATATTGATCCTCGTGATAGAAATTCTTCTTGATCTAGTGTTGACAAATAGTGAATCTATATTATTAACAAAATATTATCTTCCATATTGAATAACACAGATCGAATGTTAGCTGAAGCCTATGAATGTGTTGAGGATGGAGATTTCCATGATGCCCTTAATCTTTATGATCTTGTACTGAAAAAAGAACCCTCAAACATTAGTGCCCTAATCGATAAAGGAGTAACTTTACAGAATATAGGTAGAATAAAACTTGCAATTCGATCATATGACAAAGCATTACTTATCTCTCCAACAAACATCGATGCATTACTAAACAAAGGTACTGCATTACATTCTGCTCAAAAATATGACGAAGCAATGGATTGCTATGATGCTGTTTTAAAAATTGATAAAAAATGTGCAATGGCATTAGCTTACAAAGGTCTATCCTTGGGAGAAACTGGAAAACTACAAAATGCTCTAAAACATTTTAAAAAAGCGTTATCTATTGATAAAGAATTTGATTTGGCCAGTATTTCAAAAGAAATGGCTCAAGATTTACTAAAATCCATTAATGACAATAAAGTCAAAACACCGTAACATCGCCAGGTGCAGGCTCTCTATTCATTTCTTTTTCATTTGACTCAAAAAACTCCTTATGTTTAGAATTTTGATGTTCTCTGAGTCTCTCTATATCTTCAAACCCTTCGTGGCATAGATAGCATTTTGGCTTGTGTTCATCTACTAACGGAAGCACCATATTGTGATATTCTTATTTGGTTACTTATTTCTTGAGCCTGACTAAGGAATATATCATGATGAAGATGCCTTAGGGTATGCTGGAACAACTGGTGGGGGATTCTCAGGCATTAGATCGCGCAATTGCTGGCCAAGAATTGTCCTACAAAGATGGTTTGGAATTGATGAATTACGATAATTTACATTTACTAGGAGCAGTAGCTGATGCCCGAAGAAAAGAACTAGTTGGTGATACTGTAACGTTTGCTGCATCATACTACATGAATTACACAAATGTTTGTGCTGCAAGTTGTCAAATGTGTGCATTTTATAGAAAAGATGGTGCAGAAGATGCCTACACATTAACCCCTCAAGAAATTGAACAACGAGTTGGAATTGCAAAACAAATGGGGGCAACTGAAGTTCATATTGTTGGAGGATTTCATCCCAAACTTCCTCTTGAGTATTATGAAGACATGATGAAAGTAATAAAGAAACATCATCCACAACTCAACATCAAAGCGTTAACTGCTGCAGAGATTTTCTATTTGTCAAAACTTACAAAAAATTCTACTAAAGAAATTTTATCTCGATTAAAAGATGCAGGGTTAGATTCAATGCCTGGTGGTGGTGCAGAATTATTTCATCCAGAAATTAGAAAAAAGATTGTAAGAGGAAAATGTACTGGACAAGAATGGTTAGATGTAATTGAAGAAGCACATAACATGGGAATAAAAAGTAATGTAACTATGCTTTATGGTCATATTGAAAAACCTGAACACATTGTTGATCATCTCATCAAAATTCGTGACTTACAAAAGAAAACAAATGGCTTTATCACACTTATTCCTTTAAAATTCAGTTTAGATAATACTGAACTAGAACAAGAACACTTGGTAAATAATGAATGTTCTTCTGTTTATGACTTGAGAGTAATTGCATTATCTCGACTTATGCTTGCAAATTATCTAAACAATATTTCTGTTTACTGGGTGGCATATGGAAAGAAGCTTGCTCAGGTTGCGTTATCTAATGGCGGTAGTGATTTAGTCGGAACTGCTTTTTCTGAAGAAATCTACCGTGCTGCTGGAAAAGCAACCAGTTCTTCAGTAGATGAACTTGCAACTATGGTAAAAGAAATAGGTCGTACTCCTGCACAAAGAAATACTCATTTTGGGATTTTAAAGAATTTTTAATTTAGATGCTTTTTAATAGATTCTAATTTTTCTTTACCACTTTGTTGTTTGTCTTTTCTTGAATCTATTTTGATTACTACTTCTACCCTGTCCATTCCTAGATTGTGTACTGTTTCAGTCATTTGTTTTGTAGCTTTGTTAATCAGATCCATGTCGTCTGATTCTAAAATAGTTCCCATTGAATTAATTTCATATTTGAGGTTCTCAATTTTTTGAATTGATTCTATTGCTTTTGCAATGTAAAAACTGGCACTGGTAGTTTTTGTGGCCATTGGATAAACACTAATTTCTGCATGAATCATTTCTTTTTTCTAATTCTTTAAGATAAAAAAAGTTTGAATTACTTTGCCGGTTTTTTTTCTGTTCTTTTTGCACTGCCTTTTTTGCGTCTTGCCCCAAAACTTATCAAAACTAACAAAAATCCCACACCAATCAATAACCCATACAATAACTGTAAAGCCTGATTTTCATCTTCTGCCACCATCAAATCGATTATTTCTTCTTCAGTCATTCCGGCATGACCTGTTGGTGCCTGGCCTGTTGTAACTCCGATTATAACTCCTGCAATAATCATTGCAATGCCTCCTGCAAAAATTTTCTTATCGATTAGTACCAACTGATATTATTTTGAGTCTATCATATATTAGGAAATTGGATTGTGAAAATTTCTATTTTTATTACTCTTTTAGGTATATTTTTGGAGAAATTTTAGCTTGATCTCTTGAATTAATCATCAACATATTTCTAGAATCTACCACGTCACAGGTAATTTTTGTATATTTTTCTAAAATCCTTCTGGCGGTTTTTGTACAAATACATTACAAACAAGTGCATCTGTTTTTTTATCTCTGTATTGCACATTACATGAAACAAATTTTCCTTTCAGTGCTCTTTCTAAATCTTCTTTTGTTTTTTCTTCATATTGTGGTTGTTCGGGATCGTCTATTTTACTCATGATAATTTTTTCAACTTTCCCATATTCTTCCTGATTGTCTTTTCTAGTGTGACTGATTAACAATTCAAATGCATTGTTTGTAAGAATGTTGATAACTGCACCACCAATACCGTCTCCCATTGATTTTTTTCTATTTTTGTTCTATAATTACTTGATGGCTATGCTTAATTCAAAATCTGGTACAAGATCTTTTTCTTTTGCCATCTCAAACAATTTTCTTATAGATTCTTCACCTGAATCTCCCATATTGACAGTTACTTGATTTACATACATTTTTACAAATTTTTCAATCAGGTCTCTTGGTTTTCCTCTAGAGTATTGCATTGCGTATTCTAGAGCATCTTCTAAATTCTCTAAACCATACTCTATTGATGTTTGTAGATACTGGTCAAATTTATGAATCGTATCCATTCCCAAATCTGTTTTCATAACATTAATTCCAAGTGGGACTGGTAATCCGTTTGTGGTTTCATGCCACCATTCTCCAACATCTAAAATTTTGATATTTCCTTCTTGCTCATATGATAACTGGGTCTCATGAATTACCAATCCTGCATCAACTTTGCCTGATTTTACTGCCTCTGGAATATCACTAAAATTCATTTCTACATAATCAAATTTTCCAATCATTAATTGAAGCAGCAAAAATGCTGAAGTCATCTTTCCTGGAATTGCAATTTTACATTTTTTTATCTCATCAATGGTCATTTTCTCTCTTGCAGTAACAATTGGTCCGTATCCTATCCCAAAACTTCCCCCACTGCGCAATATTGTATATCCTGGAATGTATGCACATGCATGAACTGAAACTGCTGTCACATCTAATTGAGGATCTGTAGCTTTTCGATTTAATTTTTCAATATCTTCAATTACATGGTTTACTTTAAAATCTGGTGATGGAACTTTGCCTGTAAACATTCCATAAAACATGAATGCATCATCTGAGTCAGGAGTATGGCCTACTGAAATTTCCATATTTTCCCGTAAGATCGTCGTAATAAAAATCAAAACATGATCATAACAGATTTTCTAATATATGCCAAAATTTCATTTCTATTAATGAATACTATTGATGCTTTTGAAAAAGACATTCATCTTCAAGTTGATTTTCTAAAATCATTCAAAAAACAAAAACCTATTTCAAAGACCCTTCAAAAAAATACTCTTTTTACTGGTAGTGGTGACTCTTTAATTTCTTCAATGTTAGCTGAATCATTTTCAGAAGGATTGACATGTGCCATGGATCCTTTAGATTTGTACAAGAACAAACATCTAGTGAAATCAAAACATGTCTATTTTGTTTCAATCTCTGGAAATACTGTCACTAACATCAAAGTTTCAAAATTTGCAAAAAAATCTATTGCCATTACTTCAAAATCTGACAGTAGATTGGCCAAAATATCTGATGATGTCATTTTACTAAACTCCCCCACTCACCATGTGTTCACCGCAGGCAGTATCTCATTTTTAGAAAGTGCACTTACATGCATATCTCTAGTCAAACCAATTTCTGTTCCAAAATCTGATGGAATCTTTAGAAATGCAAAATCTGATTCTAAAAAATTCAAAATTTCAAAAAAGATCTATGTTTTAGGTAATCTTTTTACTTTTCCTATTGCCATGTTCTGCGCAGCAAAATTCTATGAAGTAATGGGGTATGATGTACATTATTCCCGAATAGAGCAATTTTCTCATATGGAGTTATTTTCTGCAAAACGTGGGGATACTGTGATAATTTTTGAAGAAAAAAACACTCACAATAGGCAACTAGTCAAAAACCTCGAGAAAATTGGAATCAATGTAATTCTCCCTAACCTTCCACCTGGAAAACTATCTCAGGTATTGTATTGTACATTTTTCTCTCAATTCATTGCGCTAAATGAGGCAAAAAAGAAACACAAGAAAGACTGTCATTTTGTAACTGCAAAAAATATTCGTAATGTAAGTAACCAAATGATCTATTGATCTTTTTACAAGGCTAAGGTTTAATAGCTGAATCCTAGGGTTTGCGAATATGGTAAAATTCAAGTCAACAAGTGACGTTATGAAAATTATCAAAAATAAGGATCAGATCCGAAACTTTGGTGTAATCGCACACGTTGACCATGGAAAAACTACCATGAGTGACAGCCTTTTAGCTTATTCTGGAATTATTGCCCCCTCAGCTGCTGGTAAAGCACTTGCAATGGACTTTGATAAAGAAGAACAACAAAGAGGTATCACAATTTATCAGGCAAATGTCACTTTACTCTTTCAACAAAAAGACAAAGAATATGTCATTAACATGATTGATACTCCTGGACACGTCGACTTTAGTGGAAGGGTAATTCGTAGTCTTAGGGCAATTGACGGTGCAGTTGTTGTGTGTGATGCAGTTGAAGGTATCATGACTCAAACTGAAACTGTAACTAGAATGGCACTTGAAGAGAGAGTAAAACCTGTACTGTTTATCAACAAAGTAGACAGACTCATCAAAGAATTACGTTTAACCCCTGAAAAAATGCAAGCACAACTTGCAGAAGTCGTTTCTAATTTTAATCAATTAATTGACACTTATGCTGAACCTGAATACAAAGAAAAATGGAAAGTATCTATTCAGGATGCAAGCGTTACATTTGGTTCTGCAAAAGACAGATGGGCAATCAATGTTGATTTAATGAAAGAGAGAGGAATTACATTCAAAGATGTTATCGATGCTTATGAAAATGAAAAGGTAGCAGATTTGGTTGAGAAAGCACCTTTAGCTGATGCAGTTCTTGGCATGGTCGTAAAACATCATCCTGCCCCTGCTGAAGCCGTAAAATACAGAATTCCACAAATTTGGAAAGGTGATTTGGATTCTGATGTTGGAAAAGCATTGCTTGCATGTGATGACAGTGGTCCAACGATTATGATGATTGTAAATATGGTATTAGATCCTGCCGCAGGTCCTGTTGCAATTGGAAGATTATTCTCTGGTACTATCAAAGATGGACAATCAATTCAAATTATTGATGAAAAACGTGAGGGAAGAGTTCAATCTGTAAACTTTTTCATGGGAAACCAAAGAGAACAAGTTGGAGAACTTGGAGCTGGAAATATTCCTGCACTATTGGGATTAACTGAAGCTAGAGCAGGTAACACATTATCTACTGTTAAAGACATTCCCATGTTTGAAGGTGTCAAATATGTTTCAGAACCTGTAGTTCAAGTTGCAATTGAACCAAAACATCCTAAAGACTTGCCAAAACTTGTTGAAATTTTAAGACAGCTTACAATTGAAGACCCAAACCTTATCGTAAAGATCGATGAAGAAAGTGGGGAAACTATTGTTGCCGGTATGGGTGTATTGCATTTGGATGTTGCAACACATAGAATTCAAGATGCAAAATGTGAAATTGTCACCTCTGAACCTTTGATTAACTATAGAGAAACTGTAAAGGCTGGTTGTGAACCAATCATGGCAAAATCTCCAAATAGACACAACAAAATTTTCATGAAGGTTGAGCCCTTAGAGCCTGAAATTGCACATATGCTTAGAACTGGTGAAATCAGCGATATGAAAGACAAGAAAGTAGTATCTGATTTACTCAAAGGTGCTGGTTGGGATACTGACACAATCAAGAGAGTTATGAAATTTGATTCACGTGGTAATGTTTTGATTAACGGAACAAAAGGTGTTCAATTTGTACAAGAGTCAACTGATTCTATTAATTCTGGTTTTGATGAAGTAATGAAAGAAGGCCCTCTATGTAAAGAACAGATGAGAGATTGTAAATTCACATTTACTCACTTTGTACCTCACGAGGATACTGCACACAGAGGTTTGTCTCAATTAGGACCTGCATCTCGTAGAGCATGCATGGGTGCACTACTCACTGCAGGAACTGCTGTTTTGGAACCTACTTTAGCTATCGAAGTTCGTGTCCCAACTGATTTAGTTGGAAACGTTGCAACAGTTCTTTCTGGAAAACGTGGTAAAGTTTTGGACATGTCTCAAAAAGGTGCATCAAGTATTGTTACTGGTGAAATTCCAGCTTCTGAGACATTTACCTTGTCTGAAGAGATGAGAGGTCAAACTGCTGGACGTGCTACATGGAATACATCATTTAAAGAATGGACTGAAGTTCCAAAATCAATGTTGACAACAGCTGTTGCTGATATTAGAAAGAGAAAAGGACTTGCTCCAGAACCACCTGGTGCAAATGAATTCATCGATAAAGAGTAAAAATAGAACTCAGTTCGTTGATGACAAAAATACAATTGAATTGGCTTTATGATGTAAGTTTGTTTGTTGGAAAATTGTTATAATGAAACTATTTCAAAAAAATATATGAAACTCATCTTATTTGTATTTTTGAGTACAATCTTACTTTTCTCTCCATATCAATCATTTTCTCAGCAAGATAAATTTGAAATTATAGGACAAACCATGACCCATGATCCCACAATTTGTGCGTTAGAGCCCAACACGACAATTCTAGATGCCTGGAAAAAATTATCAAAATATACTAGAGGAGCAGTCCTTGATTGGGAAACCCAACTAAATCAACAAACTAGAACTAGAGATGTTTGGAATATGGAACTTCAGTTAATCCCATTAGAAAAACAAACACATGAAATAAAATGTGACATTACAATAGAATTCCTTCCAAAACCTCAAAACAAAGAAGAAGAGTTTGTAGTATTAGGATATACCATCAACAACAAACAGAATGATGCAGATATTGTAATTTACTTTCTAAACATTGAACTAGAAAGGGTAGACTATACAGAACCAGCTAATGATCCTGGATATTATTATTCAATTGTAGAATGGATTCCAAGTTATGCTGATTATCTAATTCCTTCTGAACCGTTAACTATGACAATCAAACATGAAATTGGTCATGCTTTGGGATTAGGACATTACATATCATATGATGATGATGCTCTTCAAAAGTGGCAAGATGGTGTTCAAAGACCTCCATCAATTATGATTCCAATAGAGCCTACCAAAGTTATTTCAGCTGATATTACACCATTAGATGTTGAAAAATTAATTCAAATTTATGGCAGAGATGGATTTTATTCTGAAGAAATCGTAGATGAAATTTACGAATCAAAAATTGGTCATGAAAGAGTAGCATTGCCTGATTGGATTCGTAATAATGCAAAATGGTGGTCAGATGGAATAATTTCAGACAAAGACTTTGCTTCAGGAATAGAATTCATGATCAAAAATGACATCATAACAGTTGAGATAACTGGAACAAATTCATTTTCAACAGAGCAAAAGATTCCTGATTGGGTAAAATCTAATGCAAAATGGTGGTCAGAATATTTGATTCCATCTGAAGAGTTTGTAAAAGGATTGCAATTTCTTGTAAAATCTGGAATAATTCAAGTTTGATAGTACTAGAAAAATCATTACTGCCTAAATTTCTAAATTTTCTCCTGCGACTGTGTCTTGAATAGTGGCCTCGAAATTTTTTAATAGTTGACCTACTAATAATAGGTTGACCTAGTTAAAATGAGTCATTCTGAGCCTACCCTAATGATGTATGAGCGTGAAAGGATAATTCTAGAGCATATCAAAGATAATCCTGAGTTACATCATAATGCCCTTCTGAAACTTGTAGTTCCAAAATTCATGGCAAAGACTACCTTTGAAAAGACTCGTGATTCTCTTATTGAAAAAGAAATCATTTTTGTAAATTCTGAAAAAAATATGAAATTTTATCATGTTACTGAAAATTATGCTCACAAAACTGCACAACATATTGAACAGACTACAAACAACTCTTTTCATGATCTAAAAATCCAAATAAAACGACTGGAGACTGATTTTCCTCACAAGGATGTAGATGAAAAGATACACACTGCAAATTCTCTTCTAAGACGATTATTGCAAACTGATAATGGTTTTACAATTTTAGATTCTATAAAAAATCCAAAGAAAACCCTGTATCGAGATGAACATCTGACAATACAGCAATTAATTTTCCAAGTTTATGAGGTAATTCAAAATGACAAGGATTCTGAATTATTACTTCCTACAATTGTTAGTTTTCTGGGAGTTACAGTGCCAAAAAATTCATCAGATAAATAGCACATTCTTTAGTTATTTATTCTGGTTCATTTTAGACTATTCTATGGGATTATTATACACAAAATTTTACATGGATTTTGATGATAGTGATTGGAATCAAATTTCAAATGATCCTATAATTTTTCAAACAAAAAAAGAAAATGTCTCTTTAGAAATTGATGATGCTTCACATAACTTTTACAAACTCCATTTTAAAAAAGGTGGACAAATCCGAATGTTTAGAGTTACTGGAAGATTTAGACTAACTTGGGATGATGAAGACATTTTAGACTAGAAAAATTATAATGGGCTTTTTTAAAAATACAATTATGTCTTTGAATGAGCAGGTTTCTAGAATCTTAGAAAACTTTGAAAACACATCTTCAAGTGAAATTGTTGATGTTTTAAAGCAAATTCAGCCTCAGTTTAAGAGTGATTTGACCTCTGAATATCTTGGTGGTAAAATTCAAAAAATCTCAGATGCTGAAGATGAATCTGAAAAAAAGAAACAATGCAAAGCATTAACTCCTTATTTGGATTGGTATTTGCAAGGTCTCTAAAACTATTCAGAATATTCTTTTATTTTCTTTAATGCTGTTTTTATGATATCTAAATCATTTTTGGCCTCAGCCAAATCTCCAACCAGTTTTACAAAATATTCATGTCCTGTATTTTGTGCTTTATCAATATCTGATTCATAACACATCAATGCTTTTTCAAAAAATGGAACTTCCTCGCTAAGTTTTTTGACTTCTTGAATGTCATTAATACTATTTGTTATTTTTTCAATAATCTCATCAATTTTTGGAACTGTTTTCATCGCTTGTTGATTTAACACGGATGCAAACATTGCAGCAGAATCTTTTAACTCTGGACTTTGTCCAATGGTTCTTAATCTTTTTCTATAATGCTCTAATGATTTTAAAAGAATCTCATATCCTCCTTCATCTTTTAAAAAGATTGCACCCAACCATATTTTTTCAGTCATTTACAAAATCATAACCAATGTGCTATAATTTAGTTATCACCAAAATTATTTTTGAATTGTTTTTAATGATTGAAAATTATTCTTTATGTTCAAAATTTTCTTGAATTGGAGGTTGATTTCTACTAATTAGATATAGTAAGATCCCTGCTACTATTACTCCAATTCCACTAAGACCTACAAATGTACCCATATTCTTGATGTGATTCCATATGGGCTCAGTAGGATCTAACTCTATTGAATAAAACATGACTAATCCTGCTAAAAACATCGCCCCCCCTATGATGAACATTAGGATCCCTGCTCTCACAATTTAGCGTAAATTTTCTAATTAATAAATCACCTAAAATTTATGCACAGGTAAATTTTTTTTAAAAAGTTATTTTTACTAGATTAGAACAAAATTAACCAAAGACGAATTGACATGCAACAACTAACTCTTTCCCAAACAATCGAAAATGTTCAAGATCTAATTGACTCTGGGAATGGTGATCCTGGAAGACTCTATCACATCCTTGAATGTCTAAAAAACAATCGCTCTCTTTATCATTCTGATCAAAAATATCTTGAGAAAAAACTAGATTCATTAATTACACTTGAAGAAAAAGAACAACCATCTGGAGAAAGCGATGTTTTACCAAAAATTCAGGAATTAATTAATACTGGGAATGGTGATCCTGGAAGATTACAACACATCTATGATATGATTTCAAATAACAAAACTTTGTACCATTCTGATATTTCATATTTGGAATCAAAACTAAACGAACCTGTTCCACCAAAACCACAAGAAACTGTAGCTATTGTTGAACCAAAACAAACAGAAACTGTGACTGTTACTGAACCAAAACAAAAAGAATTTGTTCCACCCCCTCCTAAACCTGCTCCTGAAACAAGACCTTCTTCTAAAGGAACAATGCCAAAAGGTTGGAATTCCTTACCTGATTCCGCAGAAGTTGAAAAGATTTCAAAAGATATACGTAGTGAAGAAGAAAAAATTGAAAAACAAAAATTAATTTCAAGTGAAATTGATGCACATCGCTCAAAATTAACCCAACTAATGTCTCACAGAAAAGAGTATGAGCAAAAAGTAACTCAAGAAAAAGCAACATTAGAAGCACAAATCAAAGAAGAACGACTAAAAATTGAATCTCAAACAAAACTTTCTGAAGAAATCATTACTCAAAAAGAAGAACTAGATAAAGTGAAAAAAGAGCGAGCCAAAATTATCAAAAACATCAATGCAGAAAAGACAAAAATTTCCAAAGAATTAGCACAACAAAAAAGACAATTAGTTCAAGCACAACTAGAACAAGAGAAAATAGAAAAACAAGTGGAAACTGAACAAACTTTACTTGCAAAGATGATTGAAGAACAAAAATCACGCTTACTTGAACAGGCATCAATTGCAAATGAAATTAAATCTAAACAGGCTGATTTGGAAAAGACCAAAAAAGATTATGAGTTTATTGTTTCTCAAGTAAATAAAGAAAAGGCAAAATTTGCTGAATCTGAAAAACTCAAAAATCTAATCAAATCCCAAGAATCTGACTTGATCAAAGCAAAAGAAGAACGCCTGAATTTGATAAACACCATCTCAAAAGAAAAAGAATTGATCACCAAAAAAGCAAATGAAGAGAAAGAACGCTTGAAATCCCAAGAAAATTTAGCAAAACAACTCAAAAAAGAAGAAAAAAACTATGAATCTCTCAAAAAGAAACGTGAAAAGACAGAACAACAAATAAAATTGAAAAATCAAAAATTAAAAGAAAAACAACAAAAATTAAAAAAACAAATTGCTGCTAAAGACAAAAAATTAAAATCATTAGGTACAAAATCTTCTACTAAAAAACCTACCAAAAAACCATCTAAAAAGACAACCAAAAAAAAAACAACTAAAAAAATAACGCTAAAGAAAAAATCATCTTAATTTTACAGTAATCTCTTCACCGTTTCCTATTGGTGATGTTATGGTTCTGACATTTGGATTTGCTTGTATGTGTGCTGAATATTTTTTCATATCTTCTCTGTATTTTTCAGGATATAGGATATTGTCAGTGATAATCACACCTCTGACTGATACTAATGGTACGATCATGTCAAAATATTCAATAACATTTTCTTTATCTGCATCAATCAACACAAAATCAAAAAATTTGTTGTATTTTGCGTGTAAGTTGAATTCTCTTAGAATCTGCATTGCTGTTCCTTCTTGGATGGTTATGGCATCTGATACATCTGCATTTTGAAAATTTTTCTTTGCCATTTTGATCTTCTTTGGGTTTTGTTCTATTGTTGTGATTTTACCTCCGTTTTCAATGATTGCTTCAGCACACCATATGGTAGAATATCCTGTCGACATTCCAACTTCCAGCATATTTTTTGCATTTCCTAGTCGTATCATCATATTGAGAAGTTCACCTGTGTCTTTTGTTATGGCCAACATTCTCTCATTCGCAGGCACATCTACCTTTCTTGATTTTTCTAATGATGATTGATTTTCTAATTTTTCTAGAACTTCAAAAATTGATGTTTTCATGTTATTCTATACCTATCTACAAACTCTTCCTGTATTAGTGGTTCTAGCATCTTGAATTATTTTTATTAGATTATATTTGCCTGATAATTTTTTCATTATAATGGCAGCAAAGAAAATCGATCTGCTTGAAATCGTACAAAAAATCATCAATTTGGATTCTAAAATGAGATTTGCAGCAATAATTGATTCTAAAGGTAACATCAGAGAGGCAATTATGAAAACAGGAAAAACTAATCTCAAATCTCAAAAAGAAGAAGAGCATTTTTGCAAGCAGGTAGCACAAAGGCGTGCAATGAGAAGAGAGTTTGATAGGTCTCTTGGTAAGGTTCGTTACGTCCATGTTGAAAGAGAGAAAGTTTCCCAGATGGTAGTTTATGCCAAAAGAAATATCATTTATTTCACGATGGAGCCTGAAATGCCAATCAACACAAAGATTAGATTAATCACAAAAATCAAAAAACTCACTGTAGGTCTTTAAACAAATTTAGATATTCTAGATTTTATGTGACATGACTTTTCAAAAATATCTTGGGGACTCAAAGATGTTTGAATATGATAAATATTATAGAGATTGCCAACAATTTGATAAACCATTCATCAAAGCAAAAATCAATCCTCAACACGGAAATTATTTTGTTCAAATTGATTTGATGCCGTGCAATTACAAATTGACAAAAGATGACGAAGAAAAACTACAAGAAATGGTTAAACATGAAAATGAATTTTTAATGTCAACTTCTGAGCCTGAATTACAAGGATTTAGCATAACTTCTGAGTTGGCATGGTTTGATGGTGTTTCCACAAAAAATCTTGATTCTTTTTGTAACTCTCTTTATGATTTAACTCAAGATTCTTAAAATCTTATCAAGTTTTTTAATATTTTGTCTATAACTTTGAGTTCTTCTTTCCTTTCTTTGATTGTTGTTTCATTCCATTTTTTTGCAAACTCTGATGTTTGATCCATCTTTTCTAATTCTCTGATGTATTTTACAAGATGTATTTTGTAATCATGTAACAAATCCAAATATTTATTGTGGTTTTTCTCTGTTGGTGTTGGCATTTTTAGTCATCTGTAATATCTGGAAACATTTCTTTAATTCTTACCTTGTCTTTTTCCATGGCCTCTATTCTCTTTTCAAGATGATTTTTAATTATAGGATCTTCTTCATCTTTTTCTTCTTCTCTAATTGATTCTATTGTTTTTGTTAATGATTTGTAATATTTGATATGATTTTGTTTTGATTTTTCTGACTTGTCTTCTTCTTTTACGTCCACAAAATTGTCTATTTTTTGTAAAATAAGTATTTGATGATTTGATATTCCTATTTACTTACATTCATACAAATATTTTCTAAATTTTAAACAAATTTTCAAAATCGTCATATTCCTGCTTTTATTCCTGTATTTTGATGATTTTTTATGGTTGATATTAGATGCAATGAATGCGGTTTTGACTGCGATTATTCTGTAGATGGGGAAATGGAACAGGTAGTTTTTGCATACTGGAATCACATGGCAAAAGAGCACGGAATTGAGTATTCTCCTGAAACATTAGGCCGTTATGTTAAAAAGAGATTTTTGGCCCAAATTCCTTCATAATCAAATTCAGGCTTGAAGCAAAATTAAGTTTAAAAATAAATTTTGTAATGTAAAATATGACATTTCCATTGGATTCTGTAAAGTCCTGCCCTAAATGTGGATGTGAGTATTGTAAACTCAAAATTTGCCCTGCATGCGGTCATGATTTGCCTTGAATATTTTTACACTAATATTGAAATGAAAATTAATTCAATTATGAAAATTCTTGTAGATGAAAATCTAGATGGTATGGATGAGCGTCTTAAGGAACATGGTTATGATGCACTTAGTGTCAGAAAGTTAAACATGGCTGGAGAAAAACTAGGTTCTGATTTTTCAGTAATCCAGTATGCTAAAGAAAATAATTTAATCGTTGTAACAAAGGATAAGGAATATCGAAAAGCCAGTGAAGAAAATGATTTTCCACTGATTCTTCTTGATGATGAAGAAATACTAAAAGTGATTATTGAAAAATTAAAAAAATTTAATTGATATTTTTTGCATCTAGATGTGAAATCCTCAAATTTGCTAAAATTTCATTAAGAAATACATCTTCTGGCTGATGTGAGATATTTGTCATGATTGCTTGCCAACACTCATCAATTTTTCTATTGATTTGTGGAAACATTTTGTCTTTTCTAAATGTTGGATAAAATGATAACAATTTCATGATTCCATCCGTTGATTGAACAATCTGTATTAGGTGAATTACTGATCTTAATCTTTCGTGAAATGAAAAATTTTCTATTTTACTAATTTTATCAAAATTTTCTATTTCATCGTAAATTGTCTTTATTTCACCATGTAGATTTTTTAGTTGATTATTTACTGATTCATACAAATTCACTAGCTCATATTCGATATGGGCTCTACTGTGAACTCTTTTTTCAATATCTCCTGATTCAACCAATGCGCTGATTTCTCTATATACTGTTTTTTCATTCCCTACCTTTTCCATTACTCTTTTTGCTAATTCTGTGCCTCGAATCTTTCCATTTTCATTTAGAATTCTAATAATTTCAATTCTGATAATCTCTGAATTTTTATCCATTTTTTCTCCTATCTTTGATACTTTTCTATGACTTTGTCTTCACCCATCTCACTAATCTCTTTTGCCAGTTGTTCTAAGATTTCTATTCCTTTTTTGATTGGATCTTTTGGAATGTTTTTGTTCTCTAACTTTTGTTTGAGTACTAGTTTTTCGTTATTTACAAAACTGATTAAACTGACGTCTTTTCCCATATTTAGATTGATGAAAAAATCTACATATTCTGATGTACTGCCAATACCCATGCTGATCCTTTTTTCTTCTTGTATTTGTTTGAAACACTCTACTAGATTAAAATAATTACGAAACTATGTCTTTTCATGGATAAATGTGATAGACGAGTTCGTGCATATAAGAACGGAAAAACACTCGAAGAATGCAAAGAATTAGCTGAATCATTAAATCCTAATTTCAAAGAACATATTGAAAAAAATGAAAAATTACTCTGGACTGAAATTTTGGAACAAGTTGATCATGATGAATTGATTTACAAACTGACGCTAAAATATTTGCGACGTGACGGTTACGATATAGGAAATTGGAAACGTCCACATGTACAAAAATTCAATCACTGGTTTACGTAAATCAGATTTTACAACTTCCATCAGGATTGCTTAATTTTTTTGCCATGATGTATGGTGTAGCTAACAGTATGGGTATTGATACTGCAATTAATAATGTCTGTAATTGTGCTAATGCAAGAGATAATGCAATTCCACTTGCTGTTCCGATGAATAATGAGAAAAATGTCCCTGCACAAGTTGGGCATGCAATAAAAGCGCCTACAACTGCTCCAATTCCACTCATCCCACTACCTTGTTTTGAAAATGTGTATGCGCTAATTGCAATTGATGTGTTTAATGCAACTAGATATGAAACGATTACTTGAAGTACCAAGTTTATTGGAATTATCTGCAATCCTACATGTTCTGTAATGTAAATGATAATCTTTGGCATATATCCTAGTTCTCCGCAACATGGTGCGACAAATCCTGATGGAATCTCTGCACCGTAATGTATTGAAAAAGTAACTTCAGGTTGATACACTAATGTTCCTGACACCAGTGCAAAGAATATTCCATATCCTACAAAAGTCGCAACAAAGATCTTTCGTGATTTTGAATTCCAAGTTACTAGTGCAATTACTGTTGAAAGATTCTTCTCATTACTCTCTATCTTTCCTTTGTGATATCTGTACATTCCAAGCGCAATTGCTCCAAATGCTGCTAGCAATGCAATGTAAAATAGATATGCGATTCTCTGAATGGCTTCAATTGCACTTGGTGTTAGTAATTCTGAATCTTGGTACCTTGCATAAATGATGAACAGTAA
Source organism: Candidatus Nitrosopumilus sp. (assembly GCF_965262695.1). Classification (GTDB taxonomy): domain Archaea; phylum Thermoproteota; class Nitrososphaeria; order Nitrososphaerales; family Nitrosopumilaceae; genus Nitrosopumilus. Next base: position 397,255 of record NZ_OZ253550.1, read on the forward strand.
TGCTATCGCAACAAATCCTAAAACAATTAGTTTTTTGCCTTTACTAACTGAATTTGACTGGTCCATGATGTTGTGTTTTTGCCATGAGATTAAATTCTATCTTAACTCAATCTGGGCACAAAAATGTATATGATTGCAATTATTTCCAGTCTTCCAAATATCATCAAGAATCCCAAAACAATCTTTGTTGCAGGATCCGTATCTGAGTCAATTACCCCTGCAGATAATCCTCCTGTGGTGATCACTCCTGCAGCCTCAAAAAATGCATCTTGATAAGACACACCTTCCGTTTCTGCAAGATGCACTCCTGTGATTGCTGATATTACTGGAAACAATGCTAAAATGATTAATGTTGATGTTAACTCTTTTTTTGTTTGAGTTGAGAGTTCTTTTCTTTTTACACTGCTAAAAAACGATCTACAGTTTTTGAGGTGGAACAATCTGAAAATTTTCAGCCCTCCTGCTGTTGAAAATCCACATCCTCCAATAAACATCAGTGTTATCAAAATTGCATGTGCAAATCCACTTAGTCCTGCTAAACTTTGCAGTTGAAGTCCTGCAGTAGTACTTGCAGAAACAGAATAAAATGCACTTTCTAATGGTTCTAATCCACTTATTCCTATGAATAATACTGTGGCTCCTCCTAAAATTGCAAAGTATGTTAGAACTTCTTTTCCTAATTTTGGTGCAAGGAATTTCTTTCTTACAAATGCATAGTGGAATGTAAATGGTAATGCTCCTAGTATCATAGCTCCCATCAAAATTACTTCTTCTTGCCATCCTAGATTCTCAATAATTGTAGATGATGGGACAAATCCTCCTGTAGCAAGTGTACTCATTGCTAATGAAAAATCATCAAGTAGATTCTCTTGACCAAAGAAATACAACAACATTGCAACAATGATGATGTATACTGCAAAGATTACAGTAATTGTTGAGAATAATTCTTTCATGTGAAGTGTTCTTCCTGAAATAAAACCACGCATTGATTGTAATTTTGACTCTGGATAAAACGCAGTAATTACCAGATAAATGAAACTCATTCCTCCTACAAGTTGGGTATAACTACGATAGAATGTGAAACTTTGAGTTAATTCCTCTTCCGGTGTATCAAATAGGGATATTCCTCCTGTAGTAAATCCTGCTGCACTTGAAAAGAATGCGTTTCCAAATACCTCTACATTGGTTTCTTCGCTTGGGAACACATACAGATACGGGACCGTTCCAAAGAGCGATAGTAAAAACAAGCTTGAAAATACCAATATTGACGCCTGCTGCAGGTTCAGACTGGATTTCTCACCATACGAATTCAGAAAGAAACCTGTGACCAACAATAGAACTGTTGTAAGGTAAATTCCTGTAGCAGTTGTAGTGTCTTCTAAAATGGTTGCAACAATTGCGGGAACCAGTAACAAAACTCCTGCGAATTGCAAAACAAATCCTAGGTTCCCAAGTACTGCCTTTACTGGAGGACTAAGTAATCTGGGTTCTGACGCTGTTGCATCTCTTATGACATTTGCAATAGTTGTTTGGAAAATCATTCCGATAACTTGATTCTTTTTTGTTAATATTGGTAATTTTCTAATACTGTTATCTCTCATTTTATGTAATGCATCTTGTAATGTTGATTTTTCATTAATTGTGACAAGTGGTGTAGTCATGATGTCTTTTAGTTTAGTAGCTTCGGCATATACTGTAACATCGCTAACTTTACTTAGTATGTCTTCATCTGTAACAATTCCAACTGGTATTCTATTTTCATCTGTAACAATAATGTCGTCTGTTTCATAATGTTGCAGCATTCTCGTTGCTTCTCTTGTCAGTGTGTTTTGGCTTAGAATCAGAACATCTTTGTCCATGTATTCCGTTACTGATTTGTTTAACACATACGAAACTGCACGTTCTGGATTTGTTGACATTAAGCTACCCTTAGTTAGGGATTTTAAATAATTTGGGGTTACGCTCTAGCTTTGATCGTTTAAAAAAAATTTACCTCAGAAAGATGAATGATTTTGATCTCAACATTTTGCTATCTTTATAAGCACTGGGCGTGAAGTTTATGCGTAAATGGATATCAATCAAGCACAAGAGCCTGATTATGAATCAGTAAAAATTGATTATGTCGGATTTGTCGACCCTTATGCTGTTGAAGGTATGGTGATTCTCAAAGCTGACAACGGAAAAGAATTTCACATGAGAGCATTTTCTGGTGAAGTTGCAAAACACATCTCTAGTTTTGGTGATGAGAAAGGTGGTGAAACTGCTCCATCTATTTACAAAATGATTGAAGACATTTGTGAAGAAAATGAATTAGTTCTAGTCAAAGTCAAAATCTATGAAAGCGGTGAGGTTTTACGAGCAAATTTGTACTTTACAGGCAAAAAAGACCTTGTTTTGAGAAACTATCGTGCATCTGATGCCATGGCGCTTGCTGCATACTATAACATTCCAATATTGGTTAGAAAGACACTGCTAAAGGAAAGCATGGAAGCTGAGACCTGAAATTAGAACGGTTTTTCTCCTAGTATGATTGTGAATTATCATGAATGAACAAGAACAATTAATGGACAATCTGTTAAATGTGGATCTTGAAATTATTGATGTTGTAAGGGAACTTCATCAAGGAAACTGGGAATCTGATTCTCACAAAAAACAAGTTGGTGATTTACTACAAATCCGAGACGAGATGGTTCAAAAATTAACGGCGGCAGCTGGTGCTAATGCTCAATGTGATTGTGGTCATGATCATCATCACGAATAACTAGTTTTCAAAGAAATTATCTGGAAACATTTTCTTTATTCTGTTTAACTCTTCTTGATACTTTATGATTTTAGAATCTATTTCTGTAGTGTCTTGAACATTCTCTTTTTGTTTTTGTAATGATTTTATCTGGTTTGAAATAGTTCTATACATTATAGAATACTCTGGAAATTTTTCAGGCAATTCCACCATTAGCTAAATTAAATATTGTGCCTACTAATACTCGTTATGAAGATTGCAGTATTTTTTGTATTGTTAATTACCTTGAGTAGTGGGTTTGCTTTTGCTGAACCTGTCTCCACTAAAATTCCATCTGGAGAAAAAACCCATTATGTAGATGAACAAATTATGATTGTGGCTGATGTCTCAAATAATCAAGATGTTCCACAAAACTTTGCATATCTGACACAAGTAACAAATGATAAAGATGTTGTGATTTCATTATCATGGTTAACTGGTTCATTGTCTCCAAGACAATCATTTTCTCCAGCTCAATCATGGACTCCAGCTGAACCTGGAACTTTTCATATCCAAGTTTTTGTTTGGGAAAGCATTGACAACCCTGAAGCTCTGTCTCATCCCCTTGCAATGACTGTTAACGTTGAGAATAGAAGTACATAAAATTCTGCTTCATAATTCGGCAAACTCATCATCATTCAGTGATTAGCTTAGTTGTCGGTTAATCATCAGCAAATTGTATTGTTTGCTAATAGTATATTATTATTCATGTATCCGAACCTTTTTGATACCAGTACTTGTTTTCTAAACATGGTTAATTTTGAGAAACTCTACAAAAGAGTTGCATTACAAGTAATTGATAGATGTCATGGTGGAATTCGGATAAAAAAACGTGGAAAAATCATTCAAGTTTATGATCCAAAACGTCACATGTGGAGTGATGGATTAGTGGGATTGGTAATTAAAGAAGAGTGCAAGCTTGCAAATCTTCGAGATTGGGAGATTGCAAATGTTCGACGTCACATTATTGAGGAATTGCTCTCAAGACCTCAAGACTAGTATGTTACTTTTCTAATCAAATGGGGCTCTTTGAGCATAATTGTATCATCTTTTCTTGAGGATAATTCTACATGCCTGAGATTCAAATTTGTTATCACAATTAGTGCCTCACAACGAGTACACAGAATTGTCTTACCATCTGATCTTTCTTCTCTGATTATGTCTTGTTCTAGTCTATCTTCTTTTTCACATGTGGGACATAGTTTAGGTTCTTTTGCAATTGTGATTATCTCTTTGATAAAGATGGTTCTTCCCATGTGTCATGTTTTTGATTTGATCAAAAAAGAGTTTGTATTGTTAATTGGCATCAGCAATTCCATTTTGAGTGTCAAACCGTTTTAATCACTCAAAGTTAGAATGAATGGTATTCAGTATATTTCCAATCTAACCAATTAACAAAATCTAGTGAAATATTTTGAAAATATGTTTTTGTTTTCTGATCTATAGAACTAAAATTTTATAATATTTTTGGATCATTATTGTAATTTTTCATACTAAATGTTAAATAGTAAAATTTCCTATAATAATTGATGTCGTTAGTTACAAAATCTAACGAATAAACTGCGTGGCCCCGCAGAACGATAAAGGCCATCAAACGTTATGACGTTTGACCATGAGAGGGAATCTCTCACAGTTCTGCAATTTAGGGGGTTGCGCCTTTTTAATTTCCAAAAACTAATTGTTGCTCGAAAATTTTTCTATGTGACTATTTCATCTAATCTATCTTCTTCTTGTGCTCTTTTGATTTCCATGGCAATTCTTCTACCGACTCCAAATGTTTGTCCGTATTGGTATTTTGTATATGGACTAGTTGTTGCAACTATTGGATTTCCTGGAACTCGTAATGATACATCATATACGATTAATTCTAAATCTTTTGTGATTACACTTTGAAGTGAAAATGGTCCAATAATTCCTGGAGCATATTCTTTTTTGACTGCTTTTACAAACTTGTCTCCCATCTTTAGCACCTTTTCTAAGAGTGACTCTCTAATGCTTGCAGGTGTGTGGCCTACTTCGATATTCTGTAAATCTACATCAATGTCTAGTTGTTGTTTTGCAGGTAATGCATTGAAATCCATGAGGTTTGTTTGTAGTCTTCTCTCAATTCCAATAAAATCAACTTGGTCTGAAATTGGGGTGTGGAAGAAATTAAAGTTCATGTATGTTCCAATTGCCAGTTCTTCAATGCTTGCTTTTTCTAGGTCTTTTCTTGCAATTACTCCTTGCTTTATTTTTTCTTCAGATTTTGTAACGTAGTCTTTGTAAGATGATACTGTGAAAAATGCTCTTTCAAGTGGTCTGTTCTTTTCTTGTACTTTAACAATGCAAGGTTTGTTGATTCTTTTCGGATCCTTGAATAATTTTGGATATTTTATTCTGGCTTTTTCTAAGAGATAGTACTGTCCTTTCTTTGCAGTTCTTTCTTCTGCTTGGAATAATTTTCTGTTTCCAAAGATTGGTACTTTGAAGGAATTTTCAATTGTCTTGTATCCTAGATATACTGTAAGGGAACGATGTGGAACAATAATTGTATTTGAATCTCGTAATTCTTTTTGGATTTTTGCTGATGCCATCTCTTTGAATTTGTCTAATACTGTAATTTCATCTGCAATTCGATTAAATCTCTGATATGGTCCCTCTCTGCCTTTTTGACAAAAGACTCTGGTCTGAAAGTCCTCATCTTTTGCACCATCCATAATCTCCAGTGCCGAGTGGCTTCCAAGAACGCCTATTTTTACATCTGAGTATTCATTAACAATTTTCTTGATCTCAGAACTCTTAATCACATAATGCCTTGAAACTAGGATCTAATATAGCTAATTTTCAATTTTTAGGATCGGATAAAATCACAAGATTTTTCTGAAATCAGTGTTTTTTCATAATCGTGCTGTATAGTTTTGAATTACAGATGGCTGGGGTAATACTGCTGACTGCTATGGCAGTTGGGGGAATCCGTCTTTGGCTAAAACGACGAAAAGAAAGAAAGGAGTTTGAAGCATCTTTCAAAAATGATGAGCCTTCTATCTAGTGCTAAGAGACTAGTCCCATCTAATACATAAAATACTCTGAATTCTAATCTCAATCATTGAAACTAATAATTGGAATCACTGGAAGCACTGGAGTAATCTATGGAATTCGAATGCTTGAGACTTTAAAAAAACTAAACATAGAGACTCACCTGATAATGTCTGAATGGGGTGCAAAATGTATTCCAATGGAAACTGAATATGCTGTTGATTATGTAAAATCTCTTGCAACTGAAGTTTCTGATGAAAAAAACATGGCAGCAAGTGTTTCTAGTGGTACTCATCGAATTGATGGAATGATAGTTGCACCATGTAGTATGAAGACCTTGGCTGCAATTGCAAACGGATATGATGACACTCTAGTTGCACGTGCAGCAGGAGTTACAATCAAAGAATCTAGAAAACTAATTTTAATGGTACGGGAAACTCCTCTTTCTGCAATTCATTTAGAAAATATGTTAAAACTTTCAAGATTAGGTATTGTGATTTTGCCACCCGTAACTGAATTTTACACCAAACCCCAATCCATTGATGACATTGTAAATCATGGTGTAGGAAAATGCTTGGACCAGTTTGATATTGAACATAATTTATACCCTAGATGGGGTACTGACTAAATTACAATTGCCACAATTCTCTTTTGAAAAAACTAGCACTGCTAGTAGAAGTAATGTTTACAAAATTTTTTCAGATTATGAAAACTATCAAAAAACATCTCCTGAATTTTTTCCATCTGTCCGAATTCGCTCTGTTAGAGATAATGTCGCAGTAGTTGAAGAGCATCTGAATTTGGGAGATGACGAACTGGTAATAATGGCAAAACATGTTACTGATGAACCCGTATTACACGATGTTTTTGTAATTGGGGGTGATGCAAAGGGCACTCACATACAAGAACAATTCATCGAGATGTCTAACGGAACAAAAATTCTAGTTAATGTTGATTTAAAATTAAAAGGCAAAATGAAAATTGGTAGTATGTTTTCTAAAAATCGATACCAGCAGAATTATGAGAAAATTATAGATAATTTTGTAAAAATTGCTGAAAATCTAGTCTGATTTTGCTTCTTTATCTTTGAAATCTTTAAGTTCTTTTTCGCCTTCGATCTTGCCTTTCTCAAATTCCCCTTTGGCCTTACCAAAGGTTTTTGCTAATTCTGGAATTTTCTTGGCACCAAAGATCAATACTACAGCAATAATGATTATGAATATCCATTCTTGACCTGCAATGAAATTGGCTAAATTCATTCCAAACATTTCTGAGTCTCTTTATCTAAATTCGGATTTAAGTGTTCAACTTTTTTCGTTCTTTACGCTCAATGAGTACCATGCCTGTAACATACAATGCTATCATTGGTCCTGCGATAAACCACATAGTTACGCCACTTCCATCAGGGGTGATTACTGCACCAAAGATCACAATTATGACAATTGCATATCTGATATTTTTTCTCCAAAAATCGGCATCAACCATTCCTGATGCAGAAATTGCATACATTACAAGTGGAAGCTGAAATGAAAATCCAAACGCTAACAAAAATTGTAATACAAAAGTAACAAATTCTATTACATTAAGAAATGTAACTAATCCTGCAGACTCACCATATCTGTACAAGAATTCTAAAATGTATGGGATTACTAGATTGTAAGAAAACGCACATCCTGTAATGAATAACCCTAATGCAGGAATTGTAATACTCCTGCTAACATTAATCTCATTTTCTTTAAGAGCTGGTTTGATGAATCCCACTAATTCTTTGATGATTATTGGCATCCCAACTACAATTCCTACAAGTGCGGCAATGTACACTTGTGCAAAGAATGCTTGACCAGGAGCTGTTTGAATTAATTGCACGTCATCAGGTACAAGATTTACTTTCATGTGATTGGTGATTTGTGCAGCAATGTTGTTTAGTGGTTCAGGTGTTGGATAGTATAATGTGGTTTGACCTAACTGAACTGGTTCAGCATGAAATGTTAGAATAAATGCTGTAATAACTCCAATCACTAAGACAATTCTAAGTAATCTTTTTCTTAATTCTTCAAAATGTTGGTTGATACCATCCAACTCTGACATCGGTTCTCATTGCGCTTTAAGCTATATCTATTTGCCGGGAATTGGCAATAGTTTTGCTTCAGGCAATCCCTCTTCTTTGAGTTGTTCTATGGAGACTCCATCAAATTCTAATGAAATTATGGCCTTTGTGTTGAATTTAGATTCCATCTCTTTTGCTAAATTTGCAAGATCTTTGCTTGAATAGATTTCCTGTGAATCCTTTAAGAAAATCCTTTCTCCTTTCTCCATCTCTTTACCTCCAAACTTTCCTTGAAGGAAACTGGTAATTGATGGAAGTTCTTTTCTATCTATATTATTGTGAAAATAACAAACTCCTTTAACTGACTCATAGTCAAATGCTGTTCCATTTCTATACATGAAGACTCCGATAAAATGTGCTTCATCTTCTGGTTCTCTGACACATTTTATCTCCCAATTTAACAAATTTTTTTCATTATAGCTAAAACCTTCCATCTCATCTGCTGTGATTTTCCAATATCTTGATCTTACCATGATAATTCTTTCAAATCAATCTGATATAAATTCCAATATTGCCTGCTTGTGGCTATGCCTGATTGCAGGATCTCATATGCCTCTTTTTATACAAATACCAAGCATCCTGAATGTTGGGAGATCGAATTACTGTTGTATTGAAAACTGAACATACTGAAAAACTCCGAAACATTCAAGTCAAGATGATAAGAAACTCTACAAAATCAATCAGTTTCTCACATGTTTTGAATTTGGTTCTAAGTGAAGGATTAAAAAAATACAAAGTGTAAACACAACAATGTAATTGTTCATTTACTATCGTTAATTTCAATTACACATGACAGAACAAAAAAACCTTTTTTATCCAATTACGATTAATGATTATCCAAAACTTTTTGATTATGTTCTTACTGCTAATGGTCTAGTTTACTTTCAATCTCTGAAAAGAAAATATGTCTTAGGAAAAGCAATGACTCAAGATGAATACAATAAACTTCGATTACTGTATGTTTATTATGCTACTGCAAACAGAAACCCATCTGAGGTATTTGCGTGGCAAGATCTATGTGTAACACTTGATAACAAAGGAATTATTGAAAAAGAAATGTTTCAATCAAAAGAAGATTTGAAAAATAAACAACTCATTATTGAAAATCCCAATTATGTTTCAGGACTTTATAGAAAATACACAGAATTTGTAAAAGATAATGTGAAATTTAAGTAACCGATTCTGGGCTGGGTATATCTGCACAACACAAGTCCTCAGAACCGGAAACCTTACTGGTTATTTCAAAATAAGTATAAAAGCACAAAATTATTCGGAAGATAGATTAACCTCAATTTCAATCTGCAAATTAATATGGCAACATACAATGTCCATGTAACCATCGAAAACAAACCTGGAATCAGTGATCCTGAAGGTGATACTATTCTCAATGACTTGGTACTAAAGGGAACTCACAAAACCGTCTCAAAAATTAAAACTGCTAAAATGCTAAAATTCACAATTAACGAAAAGGACAAAAAAACAACCCAATCTAAAATCCAAGAAATCTGTGATGATTTGCGTATCTACAATCCTATGGTAAGCAAAGTCACAATTGATGTTTTTGATGCCTAAGATTTTTCAGAATCTATGTTATCTAACATCCCATTAATCAAGAGTTTACTTCGCAGAAATTCTGCCAAATTTGTTTGAGTAATTACTCCTGCTAGTTTTTCATCATCTAAAATAATTAATCGTCTGATGTTATTGTTTAACATCTTTTGAACTGCATCTTCAATTGGGGTGTCTGGGCTTACCCATCGGAATTTTTTTGACATGATCTCTTCTATTTTTACTGATGATGTCTTTAGATCTTCTGCTGCAACTTTTTGAACAATGGCTCTTTCAGAAACAACACCCACTGGTTTTTCGTCTTTGATTATTACCAAAAAACTGATCTCTTTTTCTTTTAAAATTATTGCTGCATCGTATACTGTCTTATCGTGCTCAATAGTGATGACACTTTTTTGCATGATATCTCGTACATGGGCCATGCGATCATGGTGATATTTCCTGTAATAATTTTTTCTCACTAGACTCAAATTAAATATCGCAAGATCTAATTCTAATTGTGAAAGTTGGAGTTGTAGTTTTTCCTGGTAGTAATTGTGATCGTGACATGTATCATGTTCTAACTGATGTCTTTAATCTTGACGCTCAATACTATTGGCATGAAAAATCTCTTCCAAAAAATATCGATGCTGTTATTCTTCCAGGTGGATTCTCTTATGGTGATAGACTCCGTGCTGGGGTAATTGCCGCTCATAGTCCTATCATTAAGGATGTTCAAAAAATGGCAAAAAAAGGAGTTCCTGTTTTGGGTGTATGTAATGGATTTCAGATTCTTGTGGAATCTGGTCTTTTGCCTGGTGTTTTACTCAAAAATGAATCTCTGAATTTTATGTGTGAATGGACAAATCTAGTTGTAGAAAATAACAAAACTCCGTTCACAAACCAATTCAAACTACACCAAAAAATCCCCATCCCTATTGCAAATGGTGAGGGGCGATACTATGTTGATGATGACACTTTGAAAAAATTAAAGAAGAAAAACCAAATCGTCTTTAGATATGATGAAGTGGTCAATGGTTCTTCAAATAGAATAGCAGGTGTTTGTAATGAAGATGGAAATGTTGTTGGTATGATGCCTCATCCTGAAAGAGCTGTTGAATCAGAAATTAATCCAATTGATAACAAACCTTCTTCTCTAATTTTTGAATCTCTATTATCTAAAATGGGTGTAAGTAATTGAGTTTAGAGCCACAGGAATTATCTGAACTAAAATCCAAAATTGGAAGAGATCCAACTTCAACAGAGTTACAGATAGTTGCAGCAGAATGGTCTGAACATTGTTCTTACAAATCTTCCAAAAAACACCTCAAAATGCTTCCAATGAAAGGACCTCTTGTTATTACTGAGAAGGGATATGATTCTGGTGTTTTAGATGTTGGCGGTGGTTATGTTGTCACAGCTCACATTGAAAGCCACAACCATCCTTCAGCTGTGGAACCATATGGCGGGGCTGCAACTGGTGTTGGTGGAGTAATTAGAGATATCTTGTCTGCTGGAACAAGACCTATTGCAATATTGGATGGATTGAGATTTGGAAATATTGAAAAAGACAAGCAAGCAAGATGGCTATTCAAAAACGCAGTTACTGGTATTGCTGATTATGGTAATTGTTTAGGAATTCCAACAATTGGTGGTGAAGTGGAATTTGATCAATGCTATGAAAATTATGCACTAGTAGATGTTGCTGCTGTAGGCTTTGGTAAAAAAGAGAACTTGATAAAAAACCACGCCAAAAAAGGCGACATCGTTGTATTGATGGGAGGTTCTACAGGAAGAGATGGAATAGGGGGCTCTCAGTTTGCTTCCGATTCTCTAGAATCTGAAGATCGTTCTGCAGTACAAATCCCAGATCCATTCATTGAAAAATTAATCATAGAGGCAATCTTGGAGGCAAGAAATGCCAAACTCATTCATGCTATGAAAGATTTAGGAGGTGGAGGATTATCCTGTGCAATTTCTGAAACTGCTGATGCCCTAGAAATTGGAATTGAAATGGATGTAAGCAAAGTGCATACTCGTGAATCTGACATGCATCCTGATGAGATCATGGTTTCTGAATCCCAAGAACGAATGTTGATTGTAACTAGTAAAACTAAATTTGAAAAACTGCAAGAAATTTGTAAAAAATTTAGAATTGGATGCTCTGTTATTGGTACTGTAAAGTCTGATAATCAAATGCACGTCAAAAAAGGAAAAAAGACATTTGCAAATCTTCCTACAGATGTTGTTGCAAATGCAACTTTGCTTGATTTGCCATCAAAAAAACCAGCATACCTAAAAACAATTGAAAAAGAAAAAAAACTCAAACCAATCTCTGATTATTCTAAAACTATGATGAAATTACTTGCATCTCCAAATATCGCAAGTAAGATTTGGGTATATGGACAATATGATCATGAAGTTGGAATTAGAACTGTAGTAAAACCTGGAAGAGATGCATCTGTCTTGAGACTAGATAACGGAAAATTTCTTTCAATCAAAATAGACGGTAATCCAAAACAATGTTACATCAATCCTCGTGAAGGTGCAATTGGATGTTTTGAGGAGGCATGTAGAAATGTTGTTTGTACTGGAGCAAAACCAATTGGAATGCTTGATCATCTTCAGTTTGGAAATCCAAAAGACCCTGAAATATTTTGGACATTTTTAGAATCATTAAAGGGACTAACTGATTTTGCTAAAGATTTCAAAATCCCATGTATTGGTGGCAAGGTGAGCCTGTATAATGAAACCCCTGTAGGTCCAATCAAACCTACTCCATTAATTGGGGTCTTAGGATTAATTGACAAACACCCTCTTGTGCCTCAAAAGATTGATGATGGAGATTGTCTTGTAATTGTGGGTGCTACCAAAGATGAGATGGGAGGTTCTGAATACTATGAATACATTCACAAATTCATTGGAGGCAGATGTCCTAGTGTCGATTTTATAGAATCTAAGAAAAACATGAATGCAGTTTTAGATATAATTAAAAACCAACTCTTAAAATCTGCCCACGATTGCTCAAAAGGCGGAATAGCAGTTGCAGTATCTGAACTTTGCATGACAAATCAGATTGGATGTACTGTTTCACTAGACAAAATTCCTGGTAAAAAATTACTAATTGATAAAATTTTATTTTCTGAAAGTCACTCTCGCTATCTTTTGACAGTCAACAAGAAAAACCTCAAAAAACTAGAATCTATTTTGCAAAAACATAAAGTTTCATTCAAACAAATTGCAAAGTTTGAAGGCACAAAAATCAAATTTAATGATTCAAAAAAATCCGTCATTAATCTTGATGTAAACAAGGCCCAAAAAATCTGGCTAAACTCATTAAGTGATTTAGTACTTCGTAATTGAAATTATTAAAACACATAACATTTGCAGTTTTGATATCCTCAAAAAATATTATTTTTATTCCAACTCATCTGTAACATTAAATGAAATTTTAGCTATATCTTTTCCGTGATATTTTGTAATTATTTGATATGTTCCTTCTTCCCAGTGTTTGTTTAGGACAATAGGCAGTGAATAAAACCCATCATTGTTTATCACAGTTTTCATTTTTTCAGATGTTTTATCTGGGTGTACAATTATGATTTCTATGTTATTTGATGTTGTTAACTCCTGTATGTGTCCTGAAACTTTGATTTTGAGATTTTGTGTTGTTGAAGTGAATGTCCCCTCATTTTCAATGACTAATGAGCCTGAAGATGTTGTTGTGTGTGCAACTAGAGGGGATAATGATTCATCAAAATCAATATCTGGTTTTTGCATGTCTTGTCCGTAAACATAGATATTTCCAGTAGCCCATGGGTGTAAAGCACAATAATAATTGTAAATTCCTTGATTGGAAAACTTGTGTTGTACTGTGTCTCCTGGAAACAACAAATAACCAAATCTATTGTCTTTTTGATCTACTGTTCCACTAGTTACAGTATGTGTCAATGCATCAGTATTTACCCAAGTTACAATCCCATCTTCTAGAATTTTTGCATCATATGGTGTAAAACAGGAATTATCTATCTTGCATGTGGGGTTTGAAGCACCATGTGTGACTTCGACTTCAGCTGTAAGATTGATGTCTTCTAATACTTTTTCCTGGTCTTTATGATCTAAAATTTCTAATATGTTGTCAATTTTAGAAGATGATTTATCTCTCGTTTCATGCCATGCTTCTAATAAAATTCCAGAAGTCTTTAGAGGCTTTTGAAATACTATATCAAAATTAACCCATAGCCATTCATCATCAAAAGATGTTGAAAATTTAATCTCTTTGAAAATGTCATTTGGATCTTTAACTTCGATTGGTTTTCCTTTTTCATAAATTATTTCTGTATCACTATTTCCTACTGTTATTGGTGTTTCAGTATTTGACATGTATAATGATAAATGCTCAATTTTTGTACTGGCATACAGATCCCATAATCTGATTTGAAACTGTACTGGTTGATCTAATTTTGCTACGAATTTTGGTGTGTTGATTTTTTTCACCAAATCATAATAGGTGCCATGTTTTTTGTATTCTCCAATTTCTTTATAATTTTCAAAATCTGTTTTGTCTGTATGTTTGCTGTATGGGAAATACAGATCAAATGGGACATTCAACTGTTCTTTGTATTTTGATTTTTCTCCATCGTCTCCTTGATGTACTGAAAATTTGTAAATTCCTATGCCATGAATTTGTGGTGGTGCTCTTCCGTCATCTGAGCCTGTAGATACAAGTGGATTGGTTGGTGTTGAAGTTATCACATTAGATGAAGGCCCTGTTCCTACAGAATTAACTGCAAATACTCTAAAATGATATTCTGTATCCGTTGCCAGACCAGTAACAGTGACACTAGTTATAATGCTCAGTCCATCATTAAACTCATTCCAATTGTTTCCATCATCACTATACTCTATGATATAATCAATAATGGGAGACCCTCCATGATATGGAGTAGTCCATGTAAGATTAACTGTACAGCAAGTTGGAGAGCCTTGTAGATTTAATGGGGCTGAAGGAACTCCAGGTGCTAACGTGGTAGCAGACACTGTAGCGGATGCAGTTCCCATTCCAATTGCATTAATTGCACTAACTTTGTAACGATATCTTGTGTCCGGTTCTAAACCTTGATCAGAATATGTTGTATTTGTATTGCCAGTATCTGCAATGTAAATTTCCCAAGCATCTGATGCTTTTTTGCGTTCAATCTGATACCCAGTTATCTGCGACTCTCCATCATAGGGCTCATTCCAAGACAAATCAATCTGAGTTTGACTAATTACAGTTGCAGATAATCCTGTTACTCTATCTGGTTCTGTTATTGCAAGAGTTGTAGCAGTTTTGACGGTTGATGCAGTTCCCATTCCAATTGCATTAATTGCACTAACTTTGTAACGATATCTTGTGTCCGGTTCTAAACCTTGATCAGAATATGTTGTATTTGTATTGCCAGTATCTGCAATGTAAATTTCCCAAGCATCTGATGCTTTTTTGCGTTCAATCTGATACCCAGTTATCGGGGATCCTCCATCTGATGGTTCATCCCAAGACAAATCAATTTGATTTGGGCTGATAGCAGTTGCTGATAATCCTGTAACGCGGTCTGGTTCAGTTAGAGTTGGACCTAGGGTAGTAGTAGTAACAACAGTAGATGCACGACCTATGTCAATTGCATTAATTGCACTAACTCTGTAAGAATACTCAGTTCCAGAAATTAGTCCTAAATCCGAATATGAAGTATTTTGATTACCAGTATCTGCAACATGAACTATCCATGAATCTCCTGTTTTTCTCCTTTCAATCTGATACCCAGTTATCGGTGACTCTCCATCATATGGTTCATCCCAAGACAAATCAATTTGATTTGGGCTGATAGCAGTTGCTGATAATCCTGTTACTCTATCTGGTTCTGTTATTGCAAGAGTTGTAGCAGCACTAGCAGTAGATGCACGACCTATGTCAATTGCATTAATTGCACTAACTTTGTAACGATATCTTGTGTCCGGTTCTAAACCTTGATCAGAATATGTTGTATTTGTATTGCCAGTATCTGCAATGTAAATTTCCCAAGCATCTGATGCTTTTTTGCGTTCAATCTGATACCCAGTTATCGGGGATCCTCCATCTGATGGTTCATCCCAAGACAAATCAATTTGATTTGGGCTGATAGCAGTTGCTGATAATCCTCTCACTCTACCCGGTTCTGTTTGGGCAAACACTTCTTCACTAAAGAAAAATGAAACCAATACAACTAGTGAAAAAAACAAAAAAAGTCTTTTTATGCTCACATTCATTACTAAAATTTAAGATATTAAAAGGATGAATTTAATTTTTGAAATTGGGAATTCTTTTTTTCTCAAACTACTTCAAATTGAGGCCATTTACAGTAATGCTAAAAAACGGATTTTATTTTGACAGATTTCTTAGAATGTACAAATCTAATTGTTCTAAAGAAGGAACACCCTTTCATTGGATTGATAAATCCAATAATGGATTTTTGATTGAAATTTTCTGATCGCTATGCCTGATCTGCATTTTTATTCCTCAAAATAGTTTCAGTAGTTGAATGCGCTGGAATTGCCATGATTCTTTTCAAAATAATTCAAATTTGACCAATTTTTACTCTAAAAGTACTGTTTCTTTATGGAGTGAATCTAGATTTGGTTAAAGAAAATTGCGGTGTAGTTGGAATTTACAGTCTTAGTGGTGCTAATGTTATTCCAATGGTAATTGATGCATTACGTGCTTTACAACATAGAGGACAAGAAGCCTGGGGATTTGCAGTTCCAAATAAACCCCCATTCAAAAGAGTAGGACTAGTATCTCATTCATCATCTGAATTCAAAAAAATTGCCAAAGAATATGAATCTCCATGTGTCATTGGACATGTACGATATTCTACAATGGGTACTAGTACGCTAGACAATGCCCAACCATTGAAAGTAAAAGATCTTTGTGTTGCACATAATGGTACTATTGCCAATGCACAAGAATTATCTAATTTAGTTGGTGGATGCTCATTCACTCCACAAAATGCAAGTGACACATTGGTCGCTGCAGAAAGACTGGTATCATTAATTTCTGAAAATGGAGAAATGGGAAAAGCACTCTCAATCTTAAAAAATGAAATGGTTGGCTCGTATTGTTTTACTTTTATCTCTGATGATAACTCTGTTTATGCTGCACGAGATCCTAAAGGATTTCGACCTATGGTTTTAGGACATAAAGAATCTGATGATACATACATTGTTACTTCAGAATCTGCTGCAGTTACTGCAGTTAGTGCTACACTTCAAAGAGATGTGGTGCCAGGAGAATTAATCAAATTAAGTAAAACAGGTATAGAAACTGAAAAATTCTCAACTGATTCTTCTCGTGCACATTGTTCTTTTGAATTTACTTACTTTGCACACCCTTCAAGTAAAATGGAGGGGCGCAACATTTACGTTTCAAGAAAAAAAATAGGCCAATTCATGGCAAAGAAATTCCCAATACGTGATGCTGATTTAGTTATTCCAGTACCTGATTCTGCAAGGCCTGCTGCATTAGGATATGCACAAGAACTTGGGGTATCTTTTGATGAAGGTCTACTCAAAGACAGGTATAGTAAGAAAGGCCCATTGCGAAGTTTCATTGAACCTCATCAAAGTGACCGAGTTGAAATAAACCGCTGGATAATCCCCATTAGTGAAATCATCAAAGATAAGCATGTGGTGGTAATTGATGATAGTCTAGTTAGAGGCACAAGTTCAAAGGCAATTATCAAAGCACTTCGACGTGCTGGTGCTAAAAAAATCAGTATGCTAATCACATATCCTCAAATCAACTATCCTTGTTATGCTGGAATTGATTTTCCTTCACAAGAAGAACTTGCAACATTCACTGATGGAAAAACAATGACTGAGGATGAAATTACTGAGATGGTTAGACAAAGTATTGGTGTTGACTTTTTGGGATATAATACGGCTGAAAACCTATCTGATGCAGTTGGTTTGCCAAAGGACTTGATGTGTTTTACTTGTTCTTCAGGAAATTATGATTCCTTGGGAATAAAACCTGATTTTACTAAACGTGAGCAAGTAAAATCCACAAACTAAATCAATTTAGAGAATTGATTAAATATTGTTAAAAAATTTCTGTAGATATGCAAGCAATCTGGAATGGTGAAGTAATTGCAGAAAGCGATGACACTGTAGTGGTTGAAGGTAATCACTATTTTCCTTTTAACTCAATTAAAAAAGAATATTTTGAGAAAACTGACATGACTAGTTTTTGTGGATGGAAAGGAATGGCAAACTATTACTCTGTAACAGTTAATGGAAAAACAAACAAAGACTGTGCATGGTATTATGCAGAACCAAATGATGCTGCCATGAAAATCAAAGGCATGGTTGCTTTTTGGAATGGCGTTGAAGTAAAGTAACCAATTTAATTATTAGAAAAACTATAGGGATTTTGTGAAACAATACACTGCACTTCTTTGTCTTGGAGTTGGGGTGATTGCAATTATTGGCGTTGTTTTTGGTGCAGATTTTTTCAAGTTTTCTATAACTACACAAGATTATGAGATTTTTGTTGATCCTCTTTTAGATGAACAAGGAATGTTTACCATGGGAAGAGTTACCATACAAAATATTGGTGCTAAACCCATAACTAATCTTCACATTAATTTTGGAGATGGCGATATTTTGGATATTCAAAAACTAGATGTTGGCCAAAAGATCATTGTGTCTCCTCCACCTGAAAACTCGATGGAATTTGTAATGATCAGTGCGGATAATGAGATATTCGTCAACAAGGCTTACCGTGAAATGCCCAAAATGGTCGGCATGATGGGTTCCTAGCAGTTAAATTCTGTAAAAACCACGTAATTTTGCTTGAAATTTCTTACCAGTGGAAAGGTAAAGGATCTTTATGACGTTGATGATGATACATTACTATTCAAATTCTCTGATCGTGTTTCAGCATATGATGTAAAATTCAAACAAGATATTCCTAGAAAGGGTGAAGTTCTTTGCAAGTTTGCAGAATTTTGGTTCAATGAACTAGATGTTCCAAATCATTTCATAAAACGCGAATCAGAAACTGAGATACTTGTAAAGAAAATGAAAATGTTGCCCATAGAATGTGTTGTTCGTGGCTATTTTTATGGCAGTCTTGTAAGTAGATGGAAAAAAGGTGAAGTCAAAGTTTCTGAAGGAACCGATACCACATTAGCTGCAAAACTCCCTGAACCCGTATTTGATCCTACTACAAAATCTGAACACGATATCCCTATTGACAAAACCAAAGCAATTGAAATGAAGTTAGTTTCTGAAGAACAATACCATTGGTTAGAAAGAACTTCTATTGAAATTTACAAAAAAATGGCCAAAATTGCAGATGATGTTGGTTTTATCTTGGCTGATTTAAAATTGGAATTTGGAATTTTGAATGATCAAATAACTCTGGGCGACTCTATTGGTCCTGATGAGTATCGCTTATGGTCAAAAGACTCCTTTGAGATTGGTAAAATCCAAGAAGCATATGATAAACAACTTTTGCGTGACTGGTTAACTGCAAACGGATATCAAAAACAATTTGATGATGCTCGAGATAACGGGAAAGAACCAATAGCTCCTGAAATTCCAACTGATATTATTTCTAAAATGACAGAACGTTATGTTATTGCTTATGAAAAAATCTCTGGCAAATCCCTCTAACTATATTTTTACATTCAATGTTGACTAATAGTTAACTTTCAACTCGAATTCTGTTTTTGTAATTTTGCAAAATCATGTCTATGTAACGCATTTTCAGACCCTTGTCCCCTGATCATGGATTTTTCGAGATTTTACAAAAAATCTTATACCGCTACAATAATTCTTTATCCAATACAATATTTACTGTAGTGGTATTGTTTTGATTAATTGTATTACGATAATTATTGTAATGGTTATAATCAACTTAGTAACGTTATGATTTTTTTAGAAATGAAAAAAAATTGATGCGATTAGACAAAAAAATATGATACAAGGATCTTTTAGATCAGAAATAGAGGTAATCTTAGTATGTCTACGTTATTAGAAAAGCCAATCAAAGTAAATCGTATTGTTACGACAAGTATTGAACATGCACGAGCAATTGAAGACCCTGCACGTGCAAAAATTGTTGAGATATTATATCATCAAGCTCTCTCTGCTGACCAGATTACAACTACATTAAAGAAATCTGGATTCAAAAAAGCATTGACGACAATTCGTCATCATTTAGAAATTCTAAAAGAATCCGGATTAATTCAAATTGTTAAAATTGAAGAATCTCGTGGAGCAATAACAAAATTTTACAGCACCTCTACGAAACTACTTGATTTTGAAACGCCTGAAGATTTTGAATCAAAATATTCAAAACTCATAGACAACACATCGACAAAAATTGAAAAAATCCTCAAAGGCCTAACTCCAAAAACTGGAAAAACAAAAGGAAAGAAATCTGAAGAATATTCTCAATATTTGGTAATGGAGATAATGAATCGAGCCATGACAAATGTACTTGAGAATTCTGGTAAAAAATAATCGTTACACCTAAGTATTTCTTGCAGGAGATTCTTGTATGGTGCGTGTATTTTACAGCCAAAAAACAGAAGATCTAATTGAAAAGATGACTCTTACAAATTGGCGTAACCATGTTCAACAAGAACTTGGCCAAGAACACCAGGACATGTCTGATAACTGGAAAATGTGTGCAATTGGTGAGAGAATAAAGATTGAAGGTAAAGATCTTGAATCCATAAAGGATCTTTCTCCTGAAGCGATCCGATTAGGCTATGAGTTTTCGGTGGCAATGCAAGAAAAAGATAACCAAAAAGCACTTGAGATAATTACAAAAATTGAACAACTCCCAACAATATGGAGAGATGAAGTAAATGGATGATAAAGCTGTAAAATTATTTTCTGAAAAAAATCTTGTATACATTGCAACTATAATGAAAGATGGGTCCCCTCAAGTTTCACCTGTCTGGGCAAATTATGAAGATGGTTATGTTTTGGTAAATACTGCAGAAGGCAGAATAAAACACAAAAACATTTTACGTGATCCTAGAGTTGCAGTTTCTGTTGTCTCAAAAAACAACCCACTTGATATGACAACAATTCGTGGAGTTGTTGTTGAATTAATTCCTGATTATGATTATAAACATGCAGACAAATTAACTCAACAATACATGGGGCGTGAACATTATCCATTCAAACGTGATGATGAAAAAAGAATTATTCTAAAAATAAAACCAAACAAAGTTTTTGTCTTGCCTGAATTGAAAATGTCCGAGTAACAATTTAGGATATTTCTAAATTCGAATTTAGAAATATAATACATCTAGAAACATAATTCATAAAAAAGTTAGCATAGACAGCTTAACGTCGACGTTTAGCTGCCTTTCTCTTTGGAGCGGCTCTACGTTTAGTAGCTGCCTTTCTCTTTGGAGCTGCTTTTCTTTTAGCTGCAGTTTTTCTCTTTGGAGCGGCTCTACGTTTAGTAGCTGCCTTTCTCTTTGGAGCTGCTTTTCTTTTAGCTGCAGTTTTTCTCTTTGGAGCTGCCTTACGTTTAGCTGCTGTTCTCCTTTTTGGAGCTGCCTTACGTTTGGTTGCAGTACGTCTCTTTGGTGCTGCTTTCTTAGCTGCATTTCTTTTACGTGCTGCTTTTCTCTTACGAGCTGCTGCTGCTTTTGCGGCTTCAGCTGCTTTCTTAGCTGCATTTCTCTTACGAGTTCGTGCTGCTTTCTTAGCTGCTTCGGCTCTTTTGGCTTTAGATATTGCCATGATTTTTTTCAAAAATAATGTGTGTTATATGGTAAAAGTCACACAATATTACGTAAACTATGGAAAAACTTGACAATTGTTTTAGATTTTTATTTTTCCGATCAACAATTTGTTATACAAACTAGTGCGGTATCAACTGTTGATTGTTCTTTTTGTGGTCTGATGATTATTTTGTACATATTTTCTTCATCAAATGGAATGTCAAACTGTGTTGTTTTTTCTACTGGTTTGTTAGGTTCTAACCACTCTAAAAGAAGATCTTTTGAAGAAAATTCTCCATAAACTGCTTCATGTTTTTGCTCTTTTTCATCAACAATGTAAAATTGCCCTCCTGATAGTAGTGTTCTTTCTTCATCTCCTGTATACTTTGCAGAAATTCCTATCATTACAAACGTGTTTTCTGGCTGTGTTTCCTTATCTCCTTGATGCGTTCCTTCAAATGTAATTACATATTCTACAGGACCTACTGTGACTGTCTCTCCTGCAGAAGTTTCGATAAAATTAGTCTGATATTGTATGTACATGTACATTGCAGCCCCCATTGAGATCAAGATTGCCCCAATTACTATTACTACGCCTAACCCTGCCACAAAAAACCGTGGTTTTTTTTGATATATAGTTGCATAGTTTCTCAAACCCTCTGTTTTCAGCCTAGATTCTCTTAAAGTATGAAATTAGTAAAGGTTAAATTCCCAAAAGTGGGAATAAGGGTATGAATCAGACTGTAATTTTGGGGGCAATACTGGCCGTTTTTGTTATGTCTAGTTTGATGATGTCTCCTGCAGTGGCTGCCTCTGTTCATGAATTTTCAGCAATTGCGTTATCTTTTACTGATGAATTTAAAGTCAGAATTTCTGCAACTACTGATATCCCACAAGATAGCAATGATGCTTCTTATGGTTATGGTGTGATCACTGAAGAGGCCTTCTTTGATACTATTTTAGTAACTACCACTCATGGTGGATTCTTAGAGAGTGCAGACCAACATAATTCTGATGATGCAAGATGGCATAATCACTATCTTACTCTTACAGATGATGGTTTGGATAACGAGTGTGCTGGTTTGGAAGTTGCAGATATTTCATACGATTCTCCAGGTGATGTAAGAATTCACGGTGAAAATATTGTATTTGATGGAGCAAGAACTCTAGAGAGTGTTAATCCTTTTACTGGTGCAGAGAATGTTTTTCAAAGTGGTGAAACAATAGTTGCAATAATTTCATTTGATATTGCTCCTGTTTTTACTGACGGTGAAATTACAAACATCTGCATTGATGTTAATGGATTACACCCAATAAAATAATCATTTTTTGATCAAAAACAAGGGGTTTAGCTTTTACGCCTGGCAATAAAAGATCCTATATGTTTAGCTGGGACATCTTGGTGGTTTGATGGTTGCATTTCATATCTAGGCACAAGTGTTCAACCCCCCATCAAAATGCCTAATTTTGAAAAAATGGTATTGTGCCTAATTGAGGTAACATTAGAGGGGGGTTTAACGCCTAGGCATAATTCTAAGAAATACACCATTTTGAACATTTTGAGTAATCCCTTCAATATCTCTAAAACCTGAATGATTATTTCTGATGAATGGGTATCTTTTCTGTCAAAATAGGGGGGTTTTTGGATAAAAATACTGACAATTATTGCATCAACATGTTGCATCCTAGAAAAATACATCTTGAAAATGGATAAAAAGGGGCTAGTGCCCCTTACTGAAATTACAAAACTTGAGTTTATTGTTGCTCTACTCTGATTGTAATCTTGCCTTTTTTTGCAGTATTTACTACTTTGAGGGCTCTATTCATAACCCCCATGCCAAATCTTGACAATTCTGTTGTAGAAATTGTAAGTTCTCTTGGTTTTGATTTTGTTGTTTTTCTTTTCATGATTAGAATAAGGTAATTTTTGATATAAGGCCCGCGTATAACTGATAAATCGTCTATTTTTTAGAATGTCTTCAACAGAAATCTTGAAGTTTTTTCGTGCATTTCTGAGACTCTATCCATGGCATCAAACAACCCTTGTTGATTGATGTTTTCTTCTTTGTCTAATACCACATAAACTCCGATCTTTCGTTTACCATCTTCTGTAGTATTTTTGTTAATTGCTTGGAGTGTGTAGCAATAATCTGCCACTTTTTTTTCAAATTTTGTCTTCTCTTCTTCACTAAATCCCAAATATCTTGCAATCTGATTATTTTTCATATTCACCTTAGATCCAATTACCAAAATTCCTTGTTGTGACTTTGGCTCAAAAATTTCTACAGGAACCCCTGCTGGACCTGCATGTTTTACAAGAATTTGAAATGTATTTTCTGGATTTTTAACATCTTCAAACTTTAACCCTTCATGAATTAACCATCTTTCTACATTATCTCTCATTCTTGATGCACTCATCACAAATCATTGAAAGTGCTTCTATATGATTCTAAATCAAATGATTACAGTACTAAATTTATAATATTTCTAAACTCGAATTTAGAAATATTACAAATCTTTACCTGTAAAACACCAAATTTTTCTAAACGTTTACTCTGAAACCAGGGCCAAACTCAGGTATGAGTGATGCAATAATTGCATTGAAAACTAACCCTGCAACCATCAATGCAATTCCTACCCATAAACAATTTTTTGCTTTTTTTGGATCATCCTTACGTAAAAACAAATATGCAACAACGCCACCTATTATTCCAAAAAATATTGGTAACAAAAACCATAGATTGCTTCTTGGTCTTTCTGGGTATGTCATTTTCTTAAAATTATTTTGTAACAGCTGCTTTTTTCTGTAACTGTGTAATTTCTATCTCTACAGTTTCTAATGGATCTTCTACCTGATTTCGTTTAATTGAGAACATTTTTGGTTTCTCAAAGTCGTCTGTACAATCTGGGCATGCATAAACGAGAACTCTATGTTCGTTTGGTGCTTTTGGGTTTGATAATCTAGGGTAATACACTAGTCTAGCGCCACAATCAACACAATATCTGTTGGCCCTTCTAGTTCTGACCAATGTAAACCTCCTGCATTATTCTTAATATGCGATCATCTATTAGATCTATGTTGTCTAATAGTGTAAACTAATTACTGTCAACCGATCAATATTTCTAAATTCGAATTTAGAAATATAATTTTTCTATTATGTTGATTATCTTACAAGTATCAAAATAAAATGTTTCAAAACTCGAGTTTAGAAATAAGTGGCGCCGCCCATCAGACTTGAACTGACGACCGTCCGATTAACAGTCGGATGCTCTACCACGCTGAGCTAGGGCGGCAACATGTTTGTACCTTGCCAAAAGTGATTTAATCCTTGCGACTCTACAATTTAGACCAAAGTTGTTAGTAGTTTAGTTAAATTTGGCAAAAAATTCTTTGATTTCTTTTGAATGACTTTCTACCAATTCAATTATCTCCAAGTGTTCATCAGCAGTAGGTTCCCTTTGATGTACAACTTGAAATGCACTTAGTGCTGAACCCACCATTTCCCCAACAAAAAAACCACACAAGAAATCCCCAATTTTTTCACAATTCCAAATTTCTCCAACTCTTGGAGAAGCCCCTGATTTTTTGTATAATTCTAAAGTCTGTTGGATTAAATCGGTTGTTTGTTTAGCAAATTCTGGGTCTAGGGTCATTAGAAAAACTAGAAATTTTATTTGTCTATGCCTTTTTTCTTTTCATAGGCATAGATGCCGTCTAAGAAAACCCTGTGATCTTTGTTCTTTACTTTTGTTTTTAATTCTATGTTAGCTGCAGTTTGTGTAATGTCTGTCCAAACTTCCCCAGTAAGAATTACATCTTCTCCTTTTGGAATTACTTTTGTATTTCCCATGATGTGTGTAGTTCTTGGTGCTCTTTCACCTTGATAGTTTTCAATGAGAACTTTCTTTCCTTCTACTTTAACTGTAATTGGAAAGTGTGCAAAAACTACTTTCATCTTTATTGTATATCCAACAATGAGACCTTCACAAATATTTCTGATTATTGATCTTGCTGTATGTAAAATTGCATAATCTCTTTTTCTTTCCCCAATTGTTTTGAGATTTACTTTGCCATCTGTTAACTCAATATGTACTGGAATGTTTCTAAAACTTTTGTGAGTTTTACCTAGTGGACCCTCAAACATTAACATGTGTTTGTTTTGTGTAACTTTTACCCCTTCTGGGATATCTACTTGGTCTTGCATTTTTTCGAGTTGACTAGTAGACATATCCTATCAAAAATCCTCCAATTCCTTTTTGTGTTGCATCATGATGTGACATCACTCCTTGATTAGTTGTAACTAGCAGCATTCCTCTATCATATGCAGGCAAATATTGTTGTTCCCAATTGTTAAACTCATCCGTTTTCACTTTGAATCTTGGTGAAATTGCTCCACATTTTGTAATCTTTGCTAGTAGTTTGATTTTGAATTTTCCTCCTCTTTTATCATCGATATGTTCAAACTCTCCAATGTATCCATCTTTTTGAAGTGTTTTGAGAACTTCGATTCCTAATTTTGAAGTTGGAAGAATTGTACATTCACCCTTTCTTCTTGTTTCATTATTGTATAATGTGACAAATAGATTTGCTAAAA
Organism: Candidatus Nitrosopumilus sp.; assembly: GCF_965262695.1. Classification (GTDB taxonomy): domain Archaea; phylum Thermoproteota; class Nitrososphaeria; order Nitrososphaerales; family Nitrosopumilaceae; genus Nitrosopumilus. Next base: position 423,070 of record NZ_OZ253550.1, read on the forward strand.
TGTTAGTTGCTGGCATGATATCACCGATTTTTCCTGAATCCTAAAGATGTTGCTACTTCTCTAAAGCATCGTCTGCATAGCATCAAGTCATATTTTTGAATAACAGCTGTATAATCTCCACATCTTTTACACCATCGTGATCCTCTGCCAAAATCGTGCTTTTTTCTACCTGTGAATTCGTATGATCTATCTTTTGCCATTATGCTACCGTCACTCCAAACTCTTTTGTTAGATAATCCTTTGCTTCTTGACTTGTAATAATGTGAGATTTACCAACACTTGCTTTGTGTTTACTTCGTCTTCTAATTCCATATCCTGGTCTAGTTAGTGTAACGGAAATTCCAAGACCTAAAATTCCAATCGATGGTTCATACTTTACACCTGGAATGTCTATGTGTTCATTAATTCCAAATGAATAATTTCCAAAATTATCAAATGATCTACCATTTAGAGTATTTCCTTTTGCTTCAAACAACCTTTTCAATAATGCTTTTGCATCCTCACCACGAATTGTTACTGCCACACCTATTGGTTCACCTTTTCGTATTCCCCAATCTCTTTGAGTTTCTTTTGCATTACGTGCTGATGGTTTTTTACCTGAAATTTGTTCTAATGCTCTTCTTGCAATATCAATTACATCTCCTGATTTTCCAACTCCCATGTTGAGAACTACTTTCTCTAAAGAGATTTTTTTCATTGGAGATTCTGTTGTTTGAGACATATTATCACTTTACTTGAATTACTGGTTCCTCTTTTCCGATTGGCATGATGATGTCTGCTGGAATTTCGATTTTTCTATCTCCTAAGGACAGAATTACTCTTTTTGGAAGAATGAATGTACCTTCTTCAACACTTTCAATTTTTCCAATTTGTCCTGCATTAATTCCACGTGTTACTAATCCATGATTACCTGTTTCTAATTTGATTACTTCCAGAATTTTTTGATCTGGAACTTGAATTAAACATACATCACCAACATTTACTTTGGTATCTGAAATTGTTGAACGTCCATCATGGAATCCAATTTGCATTTTTCCTTTGCTAATTGTTGTTTTACTTGTAACTCTTACAAGTTTTTTTGTTTTTTCTGCATCACTAATTTTAATTGGTTTTAATAATTTTCCATCTGTTGGAACAAGACGATACACATCTGAAACATTTTCTAATTCTACTATATCCATTAATCCAATTGCATGATGTAATGATTTTCTAACAACCCCATCAATCTTTACTTTTCCAGAATAGATTGAAGTTTTTGCTTCTCTAAGACTTGTAACTATCTTTAACATATCTCTGAGAAATACTGCTGTTGGAACTGCATGATGTTTTTTGTGTGGTCCTGGTCTTGTTGTAATTACAAATCTCTTGTCTTTTCTGGCAATTCCCCAGAACTGAGGTGCCATTTGACGTTTGAGTTTTTTACTACCTGAAATACTTACCATTAATTCTCATCTTCCTTTTTTTCGGCTTTTTTCTCCACTTTTGTTTCTTTAGGCTCTTCTTTTGGAGTTTCTTCTTTCTTTGGTGTTTCTTTAGCTGGTTTTTCTTCTACTTTTGGTGCTGTTTTAGGCTGTTTTCTTGGGTCTTTGCCTTCTAGTTTTGCCATTCTCCATTTGTCATCTGTGTTTAGTGATGTAACTAGTAAGTTTGAGGTATGAATGAAAACATCAAATTTATCACCTTTTGTTTTCTCTTTTTTAACCCCTTCAATTGCAACACTGCTTTTTTCTGTAGATACTTCTGCAACTTTGCCATCCACTCCTTTGAATTCTCCTCTAACAATAGTTACACTGTCACCTTCAACTACTCTGACACTTCTTTTACCATATTTTTTATGAAGATCTTTTGATAGGGTGCTTCCAAGTTGTTTACTTTTTGTTTGGTAAGATGCACGATAAATCATCTTGTTGCGCATTTTAGTTGGTTTCATCTTCTTATACCACCATTGATGCCAAGTTAGCTACTCTTGGCCATTTCTCTGAAGCTTCTGCTGCAACTGGTCCTTTGATGTCTGTTCCTTTTGTTTCTCCTTCTGGAGTAATCAACACTGCTGCGTTGTCTTCAAAACAAACTCTTACACCGTTTAATCTTCTAACTGCATACTTTTGTCTAATTATAACTGCACCATACACTTGTTTTCTTAATTCAGCTGGTCCTTTCTTTACAACCACATTACAAAAATCTCCAACTGATGCTGATGGAAGTCTTGATGCTCTTGTTTTATGTCTTGGAACATTAATTACTTCTAAAATTTTTGCACCAGAATTATCTGCACAAACAATGTTTGCACCTACTGGGATTACTTTAGTTACATATGGTCTGAATTCTTCTACTCCTTTACCTGCTTGCTTTGCCATTATGATCTAACCTCCACTACGACATAACAAACCGATTTTGATATTGGTCTGCATTCTGCGGTCAATACACTATCTCCTGATTCAACATCAATGCATCCTGGAACGTGAGCATGAATGCTGCTTTTTCCTCTTGCATATCTTTTGAATTTGTTAAAGTAAATTGGTGCATCTTTTTGTAATGTTATGGTTTGTCTTGCTTTACTTCCAGTCACTTTACCATCAAAGAGTTTTCCTCTGATTGGTAATTCTCCGTGGAAAGGACAGTGCTTATCTGTACACTCTCTTTTTGGTTCATTTACTTTTAATCCGATGTTTTTAGTCATGCTTTTCCTCCAATTCTATCAAATGGTCTTTTTGCAATTTTAGAACCCTCTACAATTATATCATTATTCTCAATTGAGAATTTCCAATTACTTGTAGATTTTGCAATTGATCTTTTACCATTTTCTGTGTTAATTGTAAACATTGATTTTGTTTCATTTTCAATTCTTCCATTTAATCCTATTACTTGTGGGTTTGTTGATTGAACTATCTCTGTGTTTAATCCAATAAATTCATGTGATGTTATGTTGTCTACTGTTATCATTTCTCATTCCTCATCTCGTTTAATCTTGTTAACATTCTTGCAATGTCGTGTCTGATTGGTTTTAGTTTTCCACTTTCTTTTCTTAATGTACCTTTAGCTGCATCTACTCTAAGTTTTGCAAGCTCACTTCTTGATTCTTGGATCTTGCTTTTCAGATCTTTTTCGTTTAATTGTTTAATTGTCTTCATGCTGATTCTGGTCATTTGAGTTTGGCCTCCTCTTCTTCTAATGTTTCAAGCTCTTTCATCTTCTCTTCTTCTAGTGCAATTTGTTCTGATTCTGTTCTTGCTTTCTTTTCAGCAGCTGTTTCATCTCTCATCTTGCCTGTTTCTGCATCTTTGACTTGTTTTGCTTTCTTTGGTTTCTCAGCCTTCATTTCAAATTCTGGAACAAATTTTTCTTTTCTTGCAATTCTAATTCTAATTCCAATTAATCCCATTGCAGTTCCTACATGTGCAATATCTTCAGCAACAATTACTTCTGCATGATGGCCTGCTCTTGGTAAAATTCCTGCTGTGTGTTTCTCAAAGGCAGAACGGTCACCTCTTAATTTACCTGAAATTGTAATTTGTACACCCATGGCGCCATTCTCCATGATTTGTTTTAGAGTCCACATGGTTGCTCTTCTAAATGCAGTGCCTCTTTCAAGATGGGATGCCATTCTGTTACACATCACACTTGGTGATAACTCTGGTTTCTCAATCTCTACTACTGAAATTTGTGGATTTTTTAATCCAAAGTCTGTTGCAAGTTTATCTGTAAGGTCTCTAATACCTGAACCCTTCCTTCCGATAACTATTCCTGGTCTTGTAACATGTAATGCAACTCTTGTACCTGTGGGTGTTTTTGAAATTTCTGCATGTGAAAATCCTGCTTCTTTGATTGCATCTCTAAGATAATCTTTGAGTAGCATCATGTTGTAGTTGTCTTTGATTACGTTTTTGACTGATGACATTTCTAAATCTCCTGAGCCACCAATTCTACATGAGTCAATACATTATTCTTTGGAGTTGCTCTTCCCATTGCTCTTGGGATGAATCTCTTTACAATCACTCCTTTGTGAACAGTTGCGTTTACAATCTTTAATCTATCTAAATCCATTCCTTTGTATTCTGCATTTGATTCTAAATTATCTAAAACTTTGATGAATTCTTTTGCTGTTTTTTGTGGATAACGTCCTGCCATCATTCCCGGATCTCCTTTGTGTCCTACTTGATTCTTGTATCTTCTAAATGCAACTGCTCTTTCTTTGTGTATTACTGCTTGTAAGTAATCTCTTGCTTTTTCAATTGACAATCCTTTGATTGCAACTGCAACCTCTCTTGCATGTTTGTGTGACATGTCTATCTCTCTTACTGAAGAACGTACATGTCTTGTTGCATCATAATTTTGGAAAGCGTAACCGAATCTACCCATAATAATCACTTCAATGGTACATAGAGGCTGGATCTTGATGCGCCGACACCTGGTGCACCGTGTGAAACCTTCTTGTTTGTTATGACATATTCTCCCAAGTAATGACCAATCATTTCTGTTCTAATTAGAACTGGTTTGAACTCTTTTCCTGAGAAAACATTTACTGTAACATCTACCATGTATGGTAGGATAATCAAATCTCTAACATGAGTCTTGATTGGATTTTTTAATTTGCCTGCTTTTGCAGCTTTGATCTCTTCAATTAACTTTCTTTTACCATCATTAATTCCTCTGGTAAGAGATCTTCTTTGTCTTGCATTGAATAACTGGAACAATTTTTCTAATGACATGTTTTCAAGTTCCTCTTTTGGAAGTCCTCTGTATGAAAATTCTTTAACCATTTTTGTTCTTCACCTTCTAGCTCCCTATTATAGCATTCCTATCTTTGTTGCGAGGTCTCTTGCTTTTTCTGTATTTTCAAACTGAACAAATGCTTTCTTACCGTAGATTGTTCTAGCTGTGTTGACGTTAGTGACTTTTTCTTTGTATAGTGTGTTAACTGCATCAGCAATTTCTGGTTTGCTTGCTGATCTGTCTACTATGAAACAAATTTTACTTTCATTTTCTACCATTGCAAATGTCTTTTCAGTAATGTATGGTTTGAGTATGATTTTGCTTGCTTGATCTATATTCATTGTACTTTCGCCATTACCTCTAGATGTGTTGATTTTATCTTTCCAATTTCTTCTATTGCCGATTTGGAATAAACGGTTAATCTAATTGGGTCTGAGCCCGGAGCTAAATCTAAAACGCTCAAATCTTTAACACTTGTTGCCTCTACTCCTGGCAGTGCACCAATTGCTTTTGAAATATTTGATGAATCTTTAGTTACAAACAATACGCTCTTTCCAACTTTTTTGCTTCTACCTCTAAGTCTTGATTGACCAGAACGTGCTTTTCTTGTTTGTAATCTTTCTACATCTTGTGTTAGTTTTAATGAATCTAGTATTTTGGTAACTTCACTTGTTTTAGATATTGATTCAATATCATCTGAAACTACAATTGGGAATGATTCAATTCCTTCTACTTTATGTCCTCTTGATTCCACTCTATCTTTTGATGCAGTTGCAGCAATTGCAGAACATAATGCTAGTTTCTTTTCTTTTTTGTTTAATTTTTTGTAAATTACTTTCTCGACAATAGGTGGATGTGCTTGTCTTCCTCCTCTAGTTGATGCAACTTCTGCACCTTGACCTTGTCTTCCACCACCTCCGCCTTGTGCTCTGGCAACTCTGGATACACCTTGACCTGTTGGTGGATCATTAGAGTCTGCAACTACATCTTGACCTGCAGTTGGATGTCTTCCTTGTGGTTGGAATTTGTGTGATGTAAGATTAGTGAAAGCTTTGTGAATTAATTCTCTTCTAAATGGTGTGGAGAATACTGGTGGTAATTCTACTTCTCCATCTTTTGTTCCAGTTGTTGTGTATACATCTGTCTTGGTCATACTACTACCTCCAAAATGTTTGGTTTGTTGACTTTGGCTGGAACATTTCTGATTTGACTTCTTAGTTTGATCAATCTTCTATATGTTCCAGGAACTGAACCTTTTAGAATAATGAAATCACCTTTGACTAAACCAAAATGTTTGTAACCTCCATCTGGATTAATTTTTAATTTATCGTCTTCAGTATTACCCATAATCATAATTCTTTTATCATATTCTACTCTTTGATGAAATCCAAATTGTCCTGCTCTAGGAACTGTGTACATGACACTTTGTGGAGATATTGGACCCAATGAACCAACTTCTCTAACTGTCTTTCTTGATTTGTGTTGTTTTTTCTTTACATTCCATCTTTTCAAAACTCCTTGCCAGCCTTTACCTTTTGTAATTGCTGCAACGTCAACACTTGCACCTGTTTCGAAAATTTGATCAATCTTAATTTCTTTTCCAAGTAATTCTTTAACATGTGCAAATTGTTTTGGAATATCTCCTCCACTTACTGAAGCTTCAAAGACATATGGTTTCTTTTGTTCTAATCCTGCAGCACTTGGTGATACTGCAACAATTGCAAATATTTCTTTAATTTTTTTCAAACTCTTTTCTGCATTCTCAATTGCATTTTCTTGTTTATTTTTTAATGAAATTTCTTTAGCGATATTTTTTGGAATGTCTTCTGCATAAACATCAAATTCTGCATGTAGTCCGTCATGATCTTTTGAATAACCTCTAATTCCCAAAATCAATACTGGCGGTGTAACTAGAACTGTTCCAAGACTTACTAGTTGTTTTCCTGCATTAGGTACTTTTTCACGATCATCAATACTTACAATCTGAACACATCCTGCTTTGAAACCACAGTGAGCTAAAATCTTTGGTTCCTCTGAATCCAACTTAGGCCATGCTCTGATCCTTGCCTCCATGCTTTTAGCACGTACTCTAGGTGAATACGCAAGGCTTCCTCTACGTGGTGAATGTCTTTTTCTAGCACCCATGACTAAAACGCATCATCGATTGCCCTCTATTAAACCATGTGAGATGTCGTTAACCACTAAAAAAATACTAGTTAACCAACTGTGCCTAAAAATTAAGGATTTAGAATTTCATTTAACATGTTCCAAATTGTTATAGTTCCGATAACAATTCCTGCAGCTCCTACCCCAATTGCCAATAACAAAAAATTTTTTCGTTCTGCCATGATTATGATGTGGTTTGTGAATTTAGTATCGATAATGTTCCAAGTAATGCTTCTTCTAGACGTACTGTTTGTGTAGCTTGGTTTGGGAAAAAGTTCAAAGACTTTGCATTTTGTACATTTTTCATCTTTCCACCTAGGATCTCATGTATTCCTTTCTCAGGGGAACCAAATACGACAAGTGTTGGTTGATCTGATTTTGTATATTTTGAAATTTGCTCTTTTGTTGCAGTTTTCCCTTTTCTTGATGTGAGAATTATGTTTCCTTTCCATTCCGATAATAATGAAAATAGATTTGATCTCTCTTTGACCATGTATCCCCAATAGTCTGGTGCTTCGTTTCTGTTAATTTCTTTAATTGAAAAATTTGGATGACCTTCTTTGAATTGCACTGTAGTCCTTTTCCCTATTGGTGTTTTTCCAAAAAATGGAATTAGCTGATTAATTCCAACATCTACAAATCTTTTGCCTTTCACACTTACTACTATTCCTTCTCGCACATCTCCTTTGCTTATTTTTTTTGGATTTGCAGGTGTAACATGACTTGGAATTCTTAATGGTTGTAAAACTCCTGCAAATTTCAAATCATTTACTTTTGCAAATAATCTTCTTCTCAAAAACTGTGGTGTTTCTAAATATTTTAGAATCATCACCATAAGATTACCGTCTTGCTTGTTGTTTCCTTCTTGGTAAACATAAATGGTTTCAATCTTAAAAATTGCACAAGCTCTAGCTAAAACTGAAATTTTTCTTGTCTTGTCTATCTTTAATGATTCATCAGAGAGTGATGATTCAGGAATTGCAACGGATAATTTCAATATAATCGAGTCTCACAAACAGAATAAAACAATTAATTTTTGTCGTGTGGGTAATTTTGTTTTGCAGTGTTTGCATAATTTACAACCTGCTCATCTGAAACTATTTCATACAAACCAGTATCTGTTTTCATATGTGCCATTCTGATATGACTGGTACCTTCTTTGTCTTCACTTGATAGATAAATTCCTGCAGAAGCTAATGCAGATGCTTCATCTAATGAAAGATCTTTCTTGTATGTTTTTTCTAAAAAGTCTGTTACTTGATCAGAACCTGAACCAATTGCAATTGCATCATATGAGATGTATGTTCCACTAGGGTCAGTCAAATACAATTGTGGTTTTCCACCAACAACCCCTCCAAGAATTAATGCAACACCAAATGGCCTTACACCTGCATATTGGGTATATTGTTGAGATTGATCAGCTAAATGTTTGGCAATTGTTTCAACTTCCACTGGTTCATCATAAATCATTTTGTTACTTTGAGAAAAGAATCTTGCATTGTCCACTTGACTTCTTGCATCTGGTATGTATCCTGCTGCAGCAACTCCAACATGATCATCAATTTGGAAAATCTTTTGGGCAGTGTTAGAAATTTGTAATTTTCTTGGTCTTTCTTCTACTGCTATTACGACACCATCTTTGCATTTTACACCTACTGCAATTGTTCCCCTTCTTACTGTCTCAATTGCATATTCGACTTGGTATAATCTGCCGTCTGGTGAGAAGACTGTGATTGCTCTGTCGTAACCTTGTTGTGCAGGAAGCATTTGATTCCAATGCTCTGAAAGTTTAATTTAAGTCTAGCCTATCTAATTTGCCGTGAGATTCGAAATTGAATTTTCAGGACATGAAAATATTAGATCAAATCATCAAAAAACTATAGAGATTACAAAAGAGTCTCATTTGACACCTCAGGGTGATTGTATTGTTGGTGTTAATGCAAATCGTGCCTGTGCTGATTTACCCCAAGATCTAAAAGACAAATTAAAAAATTCTGATTCAAACATTACATTCTCTATTAATGTTGGAGATTACAATTTTACTGTAGAAGGAAAAGGACATCCTGATCTAATCCTTACTCATACTGAAGATATCGTAATTAGAAAAAGTGATTTTGTATGTCCTAGAACTTTAGCTGTAAAATGTGATAAAGCATCTGATTTGTTACCTAGAGAGATGGTTACATTATTACAAGATCCAAAAACTAAAGGTACCTTTACTATTACAATTGATTAGAACTGTGACAATTTTATAGTCATTAATTGTATTTTGTTTATGGGTATGAAAACTAATTTATTTATTTTAGTACCTCTGGCAGCATTTGCTGCGATAATACTTGGTTCCGGAATGTATTTGACATTGTGTAAAAACACTCTTGTTCCGTTACCCTGTTGACTTAATAATTTCCATCTTTAGTTAATTCTGATTTATCATGATTTTCTTAAGACATGAATCATTAGATGATTCATGGTAAAACCAACTATTGAGCTACCTGTTTCTAAAAAACCAACAGACGCAGAACTCAAAAAACTCAAAGATTACTTCAAAGAGATGCCTGTTGATGAAATTCTTACTGGTCTAAAATTTGCTAAAAATAGATGGTCTGCAAAAGATGCAGGAACTCTAAAAGTTGGAAGAAAAAGTATTATCCAAAAAGAAGTTCATTCTGTGACTACTGAACAAGCTCAATGGAGATTAAAAAATTGGAAAATGATGATTGCAAATTACAGAAGACGTGGATATAGCTACCCTACAATTTCTAGAATAAAGAAAATTTTAATTCAAAAAAGTAAAAAGAAGTCTAAGTGAATTGAAGATTCCATTTCTTTGACCATCTTCTAATCAGATAAACTGCAATTACATATGCAATAGCATGATGTACTATTATCGATGCAATTCCTAACTCTGCATTTTGTCCCAAAATGGCATAACTCCAATCAATACCCTGTGTTTCAGAAAATATTTTTTGGTTGTACACTGATGACTCTTCAAATGGATATATGATCATTTGAATTACTGATGAAATTGCACCATATCCCAAAAAAATGGCAAGATACCATCGTAATCTTTTGACACGATATGATGCCACAATATCTGCTATTGGAATAAAACAAAAAATTGTTTGCCACATCATACTTACAGGGCCTTTGGCTGGCATGAGTCTGTAAAATTTTGATTGCTATTTAGCTTTACGAAAGAATTGTTTGTAAAAATAAAAAGAGTGGAAATAATTCCTACTGAACGGTTATTTCGCCTTTCATCCATGGATGCAATTGGCAATAGTAGTAGTATTCTCCTTCAACGTTGAATGTATAAGACCATTCATCGCCGCCAGACATGAAACCACTATCAAACAATCCATCTTCATCTTCAGGTGTAGGCGTTTCTGCTCCTGTTGGACTAACTGAAGTTACTGTGTGTGGTAAGTTATCAGAATTAACCCATGTTACTGTATCGCCAACATGAACATGTAGATTAGCTGGCATGTAACACCAATCTTCTACCTCACATCCTGGTACACCAGAACCTGTTGGTATGTCAACATGATTTGGTGGCAATTCTTTCATTGCTGGAATGCCACTGTCAGACATTGCAGCTGCTGCAGCAAGTTCTGCATCTTCAATCACTTCATGAATTTCATGAACTATGTGTTCTACAGAAACAATACCTGTATCATAGATGTTAAGTTGTATACTTACATCTTCAATGACTTCAGAGGTAATGTATAACCCTGTAAATCCTTCATGAATTTCGATGATTTCTGTTACTGCATCATCTGCTGATGTGCCCTCCGATTCATATTTGTGTAGAACTTCATCTAAAGCTCCCATGTATTCAGGATTGACATTTTGTGGTTCAGCTGTCAAGTGAACTGCTTCAACTGCATCTGCTCCAGATAGTTTACCTGAATCGATTAAGGTGATTGTTTCATCTACTGCCTCAATAAGATCAGATGTGATGTACAAATCAACAAAACCTGCATGTGTTTCTTTGATTCCATCAATTGCTTCTTCAGCTGATATTGCGTCTTTCTCGAACATGTGAATCACTTCATCTAATGCACCCTGATACTCAGGATTGACATTTTGTGGTTCAGCTGTCAAGTGAACTGCTTCAACTGCATCTGCTCCAGATAGTTTACCTGAATCGATTAAGGTGATTGTTTCATCTACTGCCTCAATAAGATCAGATGTGATGTACAAATCAACAAAACCTGCATGTGTTTCTTTGATTCCATCAATTGCTTCTTCAGCTGATATTGCGTCTTTCTCGAACATGTGAATCACTTCATCTAATGCACCCTGATACTCAGGATTGACATTTTGTGGTTCAGCTGTCAAGTGAACTGCTTCAACTGCATCTGCTCCAGATAGTTTACCTGAATCGATTAAGGTGATTGTTTCATCTACTGCCTCAATAAGATCAGATGTGATGTACAAATCAACAAAACCTGCATGTGTTTCTTTGATTCCATCAATTGCTTCTTCAGCTGATATTGCGTCTTTCTCGAACATGTGAATCACTTCATCTAATGCACCCTGATACTCAGGATTGACATTTTGTGGTTCAGCTGTCAAGTGAACTGCTTCAACTGCATCTGCTCCAGATAGTTTACCTGAATCGATTAAGGTGATTGTTTCATCTACTGCCTCAATAAGATCAGATGTGATGTACAAATCAACAAAACCTGCATGTGTTTCTTTGATTCCATCAATTGCTTCTTCAGCTGATATTGCGTCTTTCTCGAACATGTGAATCACTTCATCTAATGCACCCTGATACTCAGGATTGACATTTTGTGGTTCAGCTGTCAAGTGAACTGCTTCAACTGCATCTGCTCCAGATAGTTTACCTGAATCGATTAAGGTGATTGTTTCATCTACTGCCTCAATAAGATCAGATGTGATGTACAAATCAACAAAACCTGCATGTGTTTCTTTGATCCCATCAATTGCTTCTTCAGCTGATATTGCGTCTTTCTCGAACATGTGAATCACTTCATCTAATGCACCCTGATACTCAGGATTGACATTTTGTGGTTCAGCTGTCAAGTGAATTGATTCTATGGTTTCTTCAACATTCAAAGTTCCTTTATTGTAGAGATCTATTTTTTCACCTACTCCATCAATGATATTATTTGATATCTGAGCAGATGCATATTGCTGATAAGTTTCTTTAATTCCTTCTAATGCTTCATCAGCTGAAATTTTATCCAATTCAAATTTGTGAATAAAAACATCTAACTTGATAGGAAATTCTTTGTCAGCATTATGAGCTGAAACAAAAACCTGTTTTGTTTCAACCATTACTGTACTAGTTGTTTCAATTTCTACAGTCTTAGGAGTTGATGACTTGAACATTGAAGTCCAACTGGACTTGTATGCTTCTTTTCCGCCTGGATATTCAGAACATAACACCAACCCACAGATATCGGTACTAGAACCATATTGTGATGTTCCTACACCTTTGCCTTTTAGGGCTTCAGCATTTGGAATAAAACCTGTTCCGATTGTACCTACAATCATGATTGCTGCCATGAATATGACTAGGCTAGTTTTTCTCATTGAAACTTTGATTGAAATTTTTCATTTAAAGGATGGGTACATTCTTCGAAACTATTCCAAATCTATGGAATAATAATGTCTTCAAATATGTTATGATGTTTTTAAAAAAATCTATCTTTTATTTTGATAGAATTGATAAAAGTGGCATTGCATCCCATTGATAGAGATAATATCCTAAAACACCTGAACAAATGTTTTCATATTTTTTGAAAAACTCTTTTGCTTCTTGTTCTGTTGCTTCAAACACTGCCATTGATGATACTTGGTTATCAAATGCACCCGACCACATGATTCTTCCTTGAGACTGCCATTCATCAACTAACGCAGTGATTTGAGGGGCAATTCTTTCTAAATCTTGTGGATTGGTATCTTTTGAAATATTACTTACAAGTACCCAAGGTTTTTTTTCATCACTCATACTGTGCAATAATGATTTTTTTAATTAAATATGTTGAAGAATCTGTGCTTATGTTATACCATTGTAAAATACCAAAATGAAATACCAAAATAAAACCTTCATTCATTTTTAATAATTTAATTTTCTAAATACATATGATCTTGAAATCAATGTCTGACGTTCCTTTACAAGTCATTCAAGATCAGCCATTGGAAAAATTGGATATTACATTAGCCCTGACTTGACGTCTATGGATGTATTACTATTGGCATAGCGTCCACATTCAATTTTCCAATGGTTCATTTTTTAAAAATTTTTTAGGAAATTTTAGATAAAGACGTCTGTTTTCTTCTCAACAATTTGTTGTTTGAGAGAATCTGGAACATCTGGGATTGATGCTTTGGTTTGACCTGCAATGACTCCTTGTGCTTCTTCTAAGATTGCCAATGTGTCTGCGTTGGTCTCTGGACCTACACTCATGGTGTCTCCTAATTCTACTGAAGAACCTGCCATTACATCTCCTAGTACTGATGACAAGTCTTGCATTGATGCATTTGCCTCTGGCATGATTCCATTAAGTGATGGGGCTAATCCCTTGATTATTGACATACATGGGCTAAGTGTTACTACTACATCTCCTAACTCGGATACTGTATCTAGTCTAAGTTTGACTTGTTCCATTGAAAGTTTGGCACCACTTACCATGTTTTTCATCTTTCTAACTTGTGCCAATTCATTTGCATATGCTTGAGCATAGGCGCCTTTGTTACTTTTATGAGCTGAAACTATTTTTTCAAAAATTTGATCATGTTTTACTCGTAATTTTTCGTTAATTCCTTCTAATTTTGTAATTTGAAACTGTAATTTTTTTTGTGCAAAGTCAATTTTGTTCTTTAGTGGCTCATCAGGCTTTACTTTTCCCATAACTTTTTGGGATATACTTTCTCCCTGTGTTTTGTTCCAAGAGTTGCTTAGCATGTTTGATTCTCGATATTGGTCCAAAATTTTGTTTTAAAGAGATTTGTCACCCTAGCTAGTGTCACTGAAGTGACAGATAGTTATGGTTACACTATCCAAAGGTAAATGTGAATATCTGGAATCCTTTGCCTTTGACTTTGATCTCTAAGACATGTGATGCGCTTTCTTCACTGCTGATTATATTGTACAATCCTGGCTCTGAAACATTTAGAATATTTCCTGATGTAATATCACTACCAGAGTATTGAATTGGTAATGGTTCTTCATCAAGATAAATTTCTAGTTCTGCATTGTTTGCAGTAACAATGTTTACCTCCTTTGCATTGTATAGTAATTTTATCTCACCTGTTTCTGAAATCAACTCCATACTGTCTTCATGGTTTTGCCATGTTCCAATCGGATAGAATTTGTGTAGTTCTATCTTGTCTGATTCTTCATACACAACTATTTTTTCTGGTTGGAATCCTTCTTCACTTCCTAATTGGTTTCTATTTTGTGCAAAGTAATATCCAAAATACAACTCTGGAGTTCTAAATAACGAGTGTTCAAATTCTTCTATATCTACTAATGAAGATGCAGATGCCGTTTGAATTCCTAATGCATCTGATCTCTCTTTGATTAACTGTTGAATAATTTTCTCAGTCTCTTGGTAACCTCCTTCACCAATATGATCATATCTTATGTAACCTTCGTGATCTGCAATGTATTTTCTTGGCCAGTATCTATTTTCAAATGCTTTCCATGTTTCCATGTCATTGTCCATTACAACTGGATAATTGATTCCATGTTTTTCAATTGACATTTGTACATTTTCAGGAACTTTTTCAAATTCAAATTCTGGAGAATGTATTCCAACAATTAACAATCCTTGATCAGCATATTTGTCATCCCAAGCTGTGATGTATGGCAAAGTCCTGATACAATTAATGCAACTATATGTCCAAATGTCATACAGCACTACTTTACCTTCAATTTCTTTTACTAATCCTTCAGGTGTGGTATTCAGATAGTGGGCAATTCCTACCAAGTCCGGTGCCTTTTTGAAGCCTGATTTGTCTATTTTACTAACAGAATTTCCATCATCAAAATTATTGACTGTTTGAATATTCTCTTCAATTGTAGTAAAAACAATACTTGTAATTCCTATTCCTATGGCAATAACAATTCCTAAAATTAATGCGGTTTTAATTTCTGATTTCATTTAATCACCCTAGTAACACCAGTTCGTTAAGAAGAGGAAAGTTTGCAATATATGCTAATTGATTTGTAAAAACTAAAATTCCCAACATAATAATGAATCCTCCTAAAATTATGTTATAATATTTCAGATGTTTGTTCATTTTTTTAATGAGTTTTGTTCCTCTTGAAAGAAATACCCCCATTAGAATAAATGGAATTCCTAATCCTAAAGAATACATCAACATTATGTTTAGTGCATGAGCTGGTGTTGCTGCGGCCAAAGTCAAAATTGTTCCTAACACTGGACCAACACATGGAGTCCATGCAGCTGCAAATGCTAATCCAAAAATAAATGAAAACGGATAACTGACTTTCATTCCTTTTGGAACAATTTTTCTCTCGATGTTTAGTCTTCTAATTTTTATTGAGAGCATCAAGAATATTCCAAATGAAATAATTATTGTACCTCCTATCATATTGAACGTAGATGTAAGTTCGTTACCTACATTTGAAAAAATACTATTAATTATTACACTGTAAATTGCAAATACAGTTGTAAATCCTAACACAAAGAAGACTGTGTTGAAAATAATATTTGCCCTACTGATTACTTTTGTAGTTTGATTTCCATTTTGATTTAATTCTGAAAGCGTAGTTCCAGAAATATATGCAAGAAATGCGGGAATCATGGGTAAAATACAAGGAGCTACAAACGATCCAAGTCCAGCAAGAGCTGCAATTGCCAGAGTTATTTCGGCCATGAATTAAATTTACAAATTTTACTTTAAAGCGTTCTTCCAGATTTTTACCAAATATCAATACAATCCGTTTTTAACTGGGTTACGCCTAATTTTGGTATGAACAAACGATTCGTAATAGTTGGTATTGTTTTGGGTATCGTTGTTGTGGCTGCCGTCTTTATTGGCTCACCAATGTTTGGCGGTTTTGACGCTTCGAGATAATTAGCAGAATTTTACGTATGCTTTTTCAAATATCTCAAGGGCTCTCTCAATATCTTTGTCTTTTAGCCATGCTGTGACTGATATTCTTAATCTTGCTTGGTTCTTTGGCACGGTTGGATATCTGATTGGTTGTGCAAATATTCCATTTTCAAGCAAAAATTTCCCAAAGTCCATCGCTGATTTCTCATCTCCTATAATTATTGGAATTATTTGAGATTCTGAATTTATCTCAAAACCTATTTCTCTTAGACCTTTTGATAATGATTTTGTGTTTTTTTCTAACTTCTTTCTTTGTTTTTCTCTGTTTGATTCAAATCGCTTTAGGGAATGTTTTACCAAAAATGATGGTAATGCAGATGTGTAAATGAATGATTTTGATTTGTTTATACACAAATCAACTACATTATTTTGTGCTGCAACATATCCTCCAAACGATCCAAGTCCTTTACTTAAACTGCTAATATACAAATCAATTTTTTTTCCAACATTGAAATGATTTGGTGTTCCTTTCCCATCTTTTCCAATTACAAAGTCTCCATGTGCGTCATCTACAATTGTTATTGCATTGGCTTTATCGGCAATCTCTGTAATTTGTTTAAGTGATGACAAATCTCCATCCATACTGAAGATTCCTTCCGTTATGATAAACTTGTTTTTTACTTTTTGTTTTGACTTTTTTTGCAAATCCTGCATGTCGTTATGTTTGTAGATTGAAACTTTGGCGTCAGTCAATTTACATGACTCAATAATACTTGCATGGTTTAACTCATCACTTAGAATCAAATCCCCTTTTTTTACAATTGCAGAAATTGCACCCATATTTGCCATGTAGCCTGTAGGATAAATCAAACTGTTTTGCTGAGATTTGTGTTTTGCAAGATCTTTTTCTAATTTTTTGTATGACTCGTCATTTCCTGAAACTAGTCTTGAACTTGATTGAAGTTGATTTGTTTGTAGTTTTGTTATTGGTAATCCTAGATAGTCATTTGAACATAAATTTAATAATTTTTTACCGTTAATTGTGATGAATTCATTTTGAATTTTTCCAAACTTTAATTTTCTATACAGATTGTCTTGTTTAATTTTGAGTAATTCTGTATCGACAAAATCTAATTTGCTTCTCAAGGCCTAGTCTTTCTTACCGAAATCTTATATGCCTATGGGGCTTGATTTGCCCCATTTTATTCTAGAATCTTCTCCAAAAAGGCTCATTTTGTGCCTGACTACCCTTATTCCCAACTCTGGGAAATAGGTAACTTTATACCTTATTCCCAACTCTGGGAAATAGGTCAAAAATATGAAAATTACCCTAAATTCAAAGATCTTTTCGTGTGTTTTAGTGGGATTTCTAATGATCTCATTATCTGGTTTTATTCAAAACACTGATGCAGTTGCACCATTAACATCAAAATTTCTTTCTCTAGACAATAAAGGAATAATCACTTCTGCATTTTGGGATGTTTTACCTGATGAAGAATTAGATGTGGTCTTTTTAGATAGTCATCTGTTAACTGATGATCAACTCGATGCAGTTGTTTATGCTATAAAATCCCATGATTCTGTTGAATTAGGAAGTCTACTTGAAACTGATTTAGAAAATTCAAAATCTATCTATTACTTTGGATGGGAAGGTGCATTGACTGCTGCTAGTAACATGGATACATCAAATACAATCCCTGCAAAATTTAACATTGTTTCCTCATTAACCAATGAAAAAAATATTGTAATTCAATTTTCAAATCATAAAGAATCTCAAGGGTATTCTGGATATGCTAGAGTCATTACTCATAATGATGAAATTTTACAATCACACATTATGATTTATGATGTAGAAAGCTTGTCTGCCACTGATTTGACAACCATCATTAGACATGAATTTGGACATGCCCTTGGTTTGGGACATTCTATTGATTCTGATGATTTAATGGCAAACATGATTCTTACTGAAATTCCATACATCTCTGAATGTCATATAGATGCTATTAGAGATTTGTATGATGATGATGAGGATAACTTTACCGAATGCAAGTAATCTAAAATATAATTTTGAATATTTATTTAATTACAATATCAACTGTTAATTTTTTATTGTGATTTTAGACCTATCTTTTCAATCATTTCGTGATCTTTTTGAGCTTCATTTCCACCCATGGTGAGATATCCTGACGTAATGATACCATTTGCTCCACTTTGAAGTAATTCCTCGCCTGAATCCTCCAGGTTAGTTTCTCTTCCCCCTGAGATTTTAATGACTGACTCTGGAAGTAAAAATCTGATCACTGAAAACATTCTGACAATTTCAGAATTTGGCAAGTCTGTTTGTAACTCCAAAGGAGTTCCTGGTACTGGCACCAAAATGTTGATTGTCACTTCTTCAGGATAAAGTCTTGCCAGTTCTAATGTTAGTTCTAGTCTCTGCTCTCTTGTTTCTCCTAACCCTATAATCCCCCCTGTGCATAATTCTAATCCCGCATCTCTTGCAATACCCAAAGTTTTCAATCTGTCTTCATATGTGTGAGTGGTACATATTTCTGGAAATTTTGATTTTGCAGTCTCTAAATTGTGGTTATATCTTTTAACTCTGAGATCTTTGAGTTTATTTGCTTGTTCTTGTGTAAGAAATCCTAGACTACACTCAACACTAATTCCAACTTTTTGATTTATTTCAGTAATAATTTTACAAACTTTTTCAAAATCTGTTTTTGATGGCTCTCTCCATGCTGCAACAAGACAATATGATTCTGCGCCTTCATCTTTTGCCTTTTGAGCTTTTGATACCACTTCTTCAGGTGATGGCAATTGATATGTCTCAATACCTGTATCAAAGAATGCAGATTGTCCACAAAATGTACAATCTTCACTACATGCATTTTTTTTAATATTGTTTAATTGCTCAACATCTACCTTCTCCCCATTAAAATCTCGGGTTATCTCATTTGCACATTTTGCCAAATCTCCGAGATTCTCTTCTGGAGTATTTAGTAATTTTTCAGCATCTTCCGCAGTTATGTGATTTCCTGAAAATACTTTTTCTTGACACTCTTTAATGAATTCTAGAGTATTCATAATTTGATACAGATATTTTCCATTTATAACAATAATGGAAAGGTTAACCCATGAGCCTATAGGGGGTTAACAGTCAGATTACTTGTGACCTTGTATCTTGAATTGTCTTAATTGTGCGTTTTAGTAGTGAATTCAATTCTCTTTCAGATATTGCTAAAGGAGGCACAAGCATGACTATGTTACCTAGAGTTCTAAGATAGATTCCATTTTTCTTTCCTGTTTCATAGAAAATCTTGTTAATTGATCTTTTTGGGTGGATTGGGGTCTTTTTCTTTCTATCTGTAACTAGTTCTATTCCCATGAGCATTCCTTTGTGTCTGATATCCCCTACAATATCAATTTCAGAAATCTCATCATAATATTCTTCAAACACTTTGGATGTTTTTTGGATTTTTTTAATCAAGTTGTTTTTCTTGTACATTTTGATGTTCTCATTTGCAACTGATGCTGCAAGTGGGTTTCCTGTGTATGTGTGTCCATGGAAAAGATGTTTCCAATCATTAAATTCACCTGAAAATGAATCATAGACTTTTTTGTTTGATAGAGTGGCGGCCATTGTAAGATATCCTCCTGTTAACATTTTGCCATATGCTACAATGTCTGGAATAGATTTTTGTTCTTCATATTGAATCATTGATCCTAATCTACCAAACCCTGTTGCAATTTCATCTAGTACAAACAATACATTGTGTTTTTTACATAACTGACTGATCTTTTTTTGGAATCCTTTTGGATAAATGATGACTCCTCCTGCCATCTGTGCACCACTTTCCATTACAAATGCTGCAATGTTATTATTTTTTGAAAACTTTTTTTCTATTTTTTCTAGACATTGATTTTGGTAATCTGATAAAGTGTAACCTTTTGGCAATCTGTATTTGTTTGGAACTGGAAATTGTATTGTTTTGAATAGTTGTTTTTTGAATTTGCCAAAAAATTCTGGAACATATCCTACTGACATGGCCCCAAATGTGTCTCCGTGATATCCGTTTTCTACAGTTGCAATCTCTGTTTTTTCTTCTCCGATGTTTTTCCAGTATTGTAATGCAATCTTAATTGCAATCTCCATTGCCGATGAACCATTATCTGAATAGAATACTTTGTTCATCCCTGGTGATATTTTTACGAGATTTTCTGCTAATTGTTCTGCAGGCTCATTTGTGATGTTGAACATGGATGAATGTTGTAGTTTTTTGCTTTGATTTGTGATTGCTTTTACTAATTGAGGATTAGAATGGCCCCAAACATTGCACCACATTGAGGCTACAGCATCAATCATTTTATGCCCTTTAGAGTCTATAAGCCACATTCCTTTGGCTTTGGTAATCTTGTCAAAGGAATCCCATTCTTTCATCTGGGTATTTGGATGCCAAACAGAACTTTTCAACTGATTTACTTTGATTTTAGATCTTAATAATTAACCTATACTATCCAGTCTTGTGTATTCAAATTTGAAAATCGTATTTTCTCTTTATTAGAATTAAACAAGTGATGTAACGTGTAAGGTATATGGCTAAAAGAATAATGGTCTGTTTGGATGGTTCTAAAAACTCCCTAAGGGGGTTAGACAAAGCAATATCTTTTGCAAAAGAATCTGATTCCATAATAATTGGTGTTCATAGTGATACTAGTTTTAGTGCCTTTTCTGCTGTACGTACACCTGTACTTCCAACAAAAAAATGGAAACAGGACGCAAGAAAATTAATGAATATCGCCCAGAAAAAAGTTGAAAAAAATAAAATTAAATTTGAAGGAATTGTCATAGGCGGTCATACTTCGGGTATTGATTTAACTACATTTGCCAATAATCCTGCAAATAGGATTGATCAAATCGTTATAGGCTCTAGAGGAATGGGATTTCCAAAAGAACTATTTTTTGGTAGTACCTCTAATTTTGTACTTCATAAAGCAAAAGCACCTGTTACTATAGTAAAATAACCCTCAAAACATTATGGATTTGAATTATTCAACACCAATACTTCTCATTGCAGCACAAGCCTTTCCACCTTTACTCCAACATTTGCAAGAACAAGAGACTGCTTTTCCACTTTCCAAATCTTTGACCACTTTGTGAAAAACCCCTTCCCTGACTTTGGACTCTATTGTTATTGTTTCATATTTGTCAGAATCTTGAAAATCATCTGTCATGATTACAATTTCCTGTGGATGTTTTTAACAATATAGCCCAACCGATGAGTTAATCAATGGATTATTCTAAAAAATGTTTGATGAAATCTATCTTTGTTGCTGGAACTGATACTGATGTTGGTAAAACATACATCACAGCAGGATTGGCAGTTGCATTACGTAAAATACATGTAGATGTTGGTGTAATGAAGCCATTTGCAGCTGGCGCTGCTCAGAAAAAAGGCTACAAATCTGAAGATGTTGAAATTTTAACAAGAGCTGCACAAACATCTGATCCTGAAAATTTAGTAAATCCTCAATTCTTCCCAATTCCTGCATCTCCTTATACTGCTTGGAAGAATCTAAAAACAAAACCAAAAGTTTCTACTATTTTGTCTAGTTTTAAAAAATTATCAAAACTTCATGAAATGATTCTTGTAGAAGGAATGGGTGGAATAATGACTCCCATTCTCAAAGACTATTACATTACAAATCTGATTAAGGAGATGAAAATTCCTACCGTAATTGTAACTAGGAGTAAGATTGGAACTGTAAATCATACAATAATGACAATTAAGATGTGTGAGAAATACAAAATCCCAGTCAAAGGAATAATCATTAATGATTTTGATGATGATGGCTATCCCGTAAAAAATCTCAAAAGGGATTTAGAAAACCTAACTGGAGTTAAGGTCTTGGGTTCTATTCCATTTATCAAAGACATGAGCGATGCATCACTAAATAGAATCTTCAAGAAAAATATTGATTTGAATACCTTGCTTAAATGATTATGAATAATATTCTTTGAATCCTTTATCCGTAGAATAAAGTTCAACTTTTGGTCCAAACATTCCTTGTTTTTGTACTACTTTGATGAGGTTTCTTTTTTCCAAATCTTGCAATATTGAATCAAGTTCTTTATTTTCCATTTTTACTGATCTTTGAATTTTCTCAAAAGTATTAGCTCCTTGATGCATTATTCCTAAAACTTGCATGTCTTTAGTTTGAGCTCTTGATGGTGGTTCTTGTTCTAGTCTAATCACATCTACATTTTCTTGAGGTGGTTTTTCAAAAGTTGAATAATTGCCATTTGCTTGTCTTCTTTTTGCAAGTATTCTTGGTATGATTCTTGATAATGGAATGGCCAAGAAAATTATTAGATAAATCCAAGAAAAATTTGGGTCTGCCATGTAATTACTTGAGTTTCTTGGGATAAATTTGTTCATTTTAGATATGATCTGTACCTGAATTGGATTTTACAGATGGTATAATAGTAGTAAATGCATACTGGAATAGATGTCAAAATACCAATCTCCTAGCATGAATGTGAATATGAGTGCCGCAAAAGGAGTTGCAGTGGCAATTGTGATTTTAATTATAGTTGGAGTTGTAGCAACTGCTTCAGTAAAAATTGTAGATTCTGGTCACAGAGGAGTATTACTACATTGGAATGCAGTTGATTTAACCCAACCTCCACTTGAAGAAGGCCTGCATTTTGTAGTTCCTTTCCAAGATGAAGTTGTAAACATTGAAGTTCGTACGCTAAAATATGCAAATGATGCCAGAAGTGCATCTAAAGACTTGCAAACAGTAGAGACTACTGTTACTGTAAACTATCATCCTGACAAAGAAGGAGTACATAGATTGTACAAGAATCTGGGATTAGACTATGAAAATAGAGTTATTCAACCAGCAATTGAAGAAACAGTAAAACAAGTAACTGCAAATTATAATGCTGAAGAACTAATTACAAAAAGACCTCTAGTAAAAGCTGATATTGAATCATCAATTAGAGATAGATTAAACCAATTTGATGTAGTAACTGAAGTAATTTCAATTACTGACTTTGAGTTTTCACCATTATTTGCTCAAGCAATTGAATCCAAAGTAGAAGCAGAACAAAAGGCCCTCAAAGCAGAAAACGATTTGAGAAGAATTGAAGTTGAAGCACGACAACGTGAAGCAAATGCAATTGGTCTTGCTAATGCAAACATTGCAGAGGCAAAAGGTGAAGCTGAAGCAATTGCAATTATCAACAAAGCACTTGCTGAGAATCCAAATTATTTAGATTGGTTAAAGACTCAGGCATGGGATGGAAAATTACCTTTGGTAGTTGGTGAAGGCGGAACTCCGTTTATTCAGATTCCAGTAAGACCATAATCCGTTCAATCTACTATGATTTAGAACTAAATCTTAGAACTATGTAGATATAATCATCTTTTTTATCTCTGTGTATGTGTTGATTGCCAAAATATCAAAACTATTGCCGATATAATTGAAATTTTTTTTTGCATTTGCCGCAAAATTTTTCCTTTGTTTTCTTACTTTCAACACCTAATACAGAACCACATCTGTCGCATTTTTTCTTAATCATTATTATTTCTTAATTTCTAATAGAATATTCTCATCATGCCATGTAATTTTTTTTAAATTCTTGAAATTTTTCTTAATGTTTTGTTGAAATATCTTTAAAGATTCATCAAACGTCTCCTGATCGTAAAGAGAAAATGTAGAATAATGGTGATTTCGGGCTTGATGGATTAATCTGTCTAGAGTAGACGTTCTCAAATGTGTAAATATTTTGGTAGAGCATAAATTCATACCTGCATTTTGAATCTGTTGTTCTAATTCATTTAATTCATACAAACGGTCTTCTGTATCTGCAAATATTGGAAAATACTTTCCCCAGACACTTTTGTGATTTTGACTTCTCAGTCTGGTGTATACAAATAGGCGTCCATCATCTTTGAGACATTCTTGAACTTCTGCTAAAAATTTTTGAATCTCAAAATGATGTATTGCATTAAATGTTACAATGCAATCCATTGTGTCATTTTCTAAAGGTAATTTGCTAGCATTTCCAGGTCTAATACAAAAATTTGTCGTATTGTTTTCTGTTAAATAATCTTTCAAATGCATAAGCATGTCTTCATTAGCATCTATACAACAAATGTAACATCTATCTTTCAAACATCTTAAAAGTTCTAACGAATATCTTCCATCTCCACAGCCAACATCCGCTATGTTTATTTTTGATTTTTTTTCAAGATTATTTTTTATGTATTGTATGTGTTCTGAATCTGTTGTTCTCAAATTTCTATATGTTGAGGCAATCTTTGAAAAATGACTATCTGTCTTTTTTTCAATAAATGCAATTTCTCTTGTTATATTCATCGTTCTAACCCAAAATACACAAACAGCACAGACAATCCTAACAATGTAATTACTATTACGATATTAGATGATTGATCACGACTCAGAAATTTTAATCTAAACAACTATGAAAACACCATTTCCACAATATTTGAAAAAGTTCTTACATTCTCTATTTGGATATTATTTTTGTCTAACTCTGAATATGTGCAATTATAGATACAAGTGTAATTATTCATTAATTGAGCCTAGAGAGACTCGAGTTTTCATAACTCTAAATTGAACTGAATTCCAAAAAATCATTCTGTAGTGTAAACACTGTTCGTCCCTATAAACCAGTGGTTGATATGAAGTAATTTGTATTTTTAATGAACTTTTAAAAAAATCACACTAAAATCTAGATTCCGTTTAAGTTGTCAATAACTCTTCCAAGATCTTGTCTCTCATATCTGAGACTTTTCGTAGTATTACTGTCATGAAGAGTCAACGAAAATTTCTGCAACATGGATTTGTGTTCTTTGGTAATTTCAGATGTCAGAATAACATCATCCAAAATTTTTGACTGTTGTAAAAGTTTTTTTGTATCTATTTTGTTATCGATGCCATTTGCCAATGAAATCTGATTCGTCAGTTCATTTTCAATTTCATCCAAAATATCAATTAAAGAATTTGATGTAAGTGACATATGTTATATTGATTCTTCTAGTTAATTAAGTTACAATAATGCAAAAACATTTTCTTACATAGATTGCACTCCAGAAGAAAATTCAAAGAATTGTGAATGTTTTTGTTTCCGTATGTGTCTAGTTTGGTTTTACCTACAAACCTATTGAAGGCAATACTGGTTAGTTCCTATGATAATAAACCCGATGAATGATTGATTTGTGATAAGAAACAAACATAGATTACAATCATCATAATGCAATACGAATGAATTTGTGACATCTAGTGCACTCATAGATTCCAGAATATCCTGCCAGTTTGACTTTGGCATCATGAGGACATGTATCTTGTGTTGCTGTGTTGTATACCAAAATTAGTTACGATTCCTTGTGTTGTACAACCCAATCTTTGACTGCCATATCCGTGCGATGTTCTTGACATCGGACATGTGGACATGGGATCAATCTAGTACAGTCTGTATCTTCGCATTTTCTATATGTGCCTGGGATGTTTGTCCCTTTAGGAGAAATAGACATTATGTTAGATCCTGTTTTTCTAAGTTTTTTTTCAAGTGAGTTTTTTCATGTTCACGTACTTTATCAAATGTGTACGAAGTTCCTTCCCAACTAAAATCGCATTTACTGCATCGATATTTCATTTTTTAAAATGCCCACAATTTCAGTCACACACACTAGTTTTTCTCATACATTGATCGTGAGATTCATCATAGTACTTGTAACAAATTAACATTTACGATGAAACCTTCTTTTGATGAGTCTTTTCATGAAGAAATAATTTTTGTATGTCTCCTTCAGCTGCATCCCAAGTGAAATTACATTGTTTACAATGATATGTCATTATTTGTCTGCACTCTTTGGTTTCTTTTTTTCAAATTCTTTGGAGGTATTTGCGTCACTAACGGTTTTTGTTTTACAAGAACCAAATTTCAGTTTTTCAATTATTTTTTCGAACATACATTAGATGGTTTATCTGTGATATATACCGGCGTAATGATGCAAAAATGCAAGATTCTTTTAAATTAGTCGTAAAAAACATCAATTATTCGGCAATATACAATCATTTCAACATTCTTACTATTTTTTGTACGTTGACCAAAACATACATCTTCAGTTTTTACACTCACACTTACTTTGTTTAGCATGTCTTGGAAATTTTAGCTTGTGACATACTTCACAGTATAACTGATTAGACATACATCCAGAGGTCTTTTCTAGTATTTCCCCTTTTATGGAAATCAGGGAACCTCAGAATTCCTGACAAAGTAATTTTTACAATCAACAAAACATCACCAAAATACTATGTTGTAGAAGTTTTTTCTTCATCTCTATTTGTATCTGGTCTATTATACTTTGAAAATGTGCAATTGATGTTGAACATAATAGCAATTAGGCCAGTTTATAGGTAAGAAAGGACGTTACATTGTGGAATGATTTTTTGTAGTTTAGTTCAATTTAGAACAAAACAGAATATGTCTAGGCTAACTGAATGAATTATTTTTGTTTAAATTTTAATCATAGTTTTTTCAAAATGGAGAAAATTTGAAAATATTATGAATCAATCCAAAATAAACATCACAGAAATTCCCATCATTGTAAGAGTAATTGGAAATCCGATACCAGTAGTTTACAAAATCTTTGATATTGAAGAAAATTCAAAAGAGGCAAAATTTACAATTTCAAGATCAATTCTAATTGGAGGCGAAATCGAGTGTAGGCTCAAAGAATACATCTATAGGAATAAAGAAGATGCACCACATGACATAGTACTGGTTTTTGGAGTGTTGGATGAAAAATCCCAATCCTCTGAAATATCTCATTTCTTACATGAAAAATTACATGAATTTAGTAAAACTATGGTAATCATTGGAAGACAAGAAGTAAACATAGACCAAGACCGGATAAATCAAGCCTTGGAAGAGAGTCAATCTTGAATCTCAAATGCAGGAATTGTGGAAAGGAATTCTTTAATCGTGCAAGCAATTATTGTTCTACGGAATGTGCGTTAAATGATACTCTTTGAGAAAATATGTCTGGTACTCGAGTTTGTTTAATTTGTAAAAGACCACTGGGTAAAAATAGAGAATTTTGTAGTATTGAATGCTCAAGAAAATATCTCACATTTAAGACAGAATAATTTTATTTTTGTTTAATTTTCATGCATACCCCATTTGAGATAATATTCCTTTTCAGTAATTGGAATTCTTGTTTTGCATTTTAGACATCTTCGGATTTTGTTATGTTTAGAATATCTCCAAACATGTGCTTCGCTTTTCTTATTACAGTTCATACTATTGTCCATCAGACTAGTATTTAGGAAAACCAAGATTTTGTCTTCAAAGTATAATAGACTTGTTAATGCATTTACTATCAACAATGATTCATAAAATTCGTTATTTTGAGACAAAGACTTTGTCTGAGGGTGTATATCTTCAAGATGTAGTGAATGAATTCTTATCTGAAAAAGGTGAAAACATAATTGCTGTTATGCCTGTTATGGGCGATTCACTTTTGGTTCACTATAAAGAGTAACTCAATCGTACATCATTAAATTTTTTTCTTCAAGTAAACTATGAATTTGATTAACAGAGCGATGTATCTCTGCTTCAAGTTTAGCGCCCACACAGACTAATTTTCCTGATGAAAAAATCAGAATTACTGTTTTTGGATCAAGCATCCTGTGAATCAATCCTGGAAATTGCTCTGGCTCATACATACTTCTCGGAAGAGTACGAGCTGCTTGTTCCAAGTTAACTTTACCTCCTAGATTAATTGAGGACACAATATTTTGAATTGTAACTATTGGTTTGTTTTTTATTTTGATCTTACCCTTTCTTAATTTCTGAACAACTTTGTTTACCGCCTTAACTGACATCTCTTCTGATTTGCCTCCAGTGTTTACCATCTTTCCTGAACCAAAGAGTAATGTGGCAGTCTTTGGTTCCTGAAGTCTAAAAACTGCCCCTGGAAATTGTTCTGGATGATATTCTACTCCTGGAAATTTTTTTTCTATGTCTAAAAGATCTAATCTTTGCTCTATTGTTGCAGATGCAACTACGTTGACTATTTCGATTTTTGGTTTAGTTTGTGCCATGACTCTGTCTTATTTCTTAACCTTGATTTATCCTTAGACCTTTGTATCGATTCCTGATTGTTACTTCAGTAACATTTGCAGCTTCTGCAACATCTCTTTGGGTTCTATCTTCACAATGTTTTACACATGACATGTATAATGCAGCCGCAGCAAGTCCCATTGGATCTTTTCCAGCTAGTTCCTCATGTTCTTGTGCTGTTTGTAGGATTTTGCATGCATAACGTTTTGACTTTTCTGTAATTCCAAGCTTGCTTGCAATTCTGGAAATACATTGGATTGGATCAACAACTGGCATTTTTAGTTCCAATTCTTTGTGCAGTATTCTGTAGCATCTTGAAATATCTTTTCTGTTAACATTTGCAGCTTCTGCAACATCTTTTAGATTTCTAGGCGTCTCAGTATCTCTACATGCAGCATAAAGAGATGCGGCAATTATTCCTGTAATTGAACGGCCTCTAACGAGTCCCTTTTCTAATGCCTTTCTATACAGATATGCAGCCTTTTCAATTACTGAATCAGAAAGTGAAAGTTTGTCTTTTAGCATCGCTAATACAGTTAATGCCTGTCTGAGATTCCTATCTGCAGATGCATTGACCTTGCTTCTGCTATCCCAGGTTCTCAGTCTTTCAATCGTACTTTTCATAGATGATGAGAGTGGTTTTCCTGAAGAATCCCTGTTACTTGGACTAATGATTGTGGCAAGTCCTCTATCATGCATGGCAAGTGATGTTGGAGGCCCTGTTCTAGTTGGGTCTGTAGCTCCTTCTTTTGAAAAAGATCTCCACTCTGGCCCTGAATCTTGTAATTCTTCAGAAATAACATAACCACATTTGCCGCAAAATCTTTCTCCAGTATCATTATCAGTTAACATGGAATTTTTCCCACAACGTTTGCAAACACTATCTACATTGATAATCTCTAAAACCAAAAAATCATTCCGTTATTGAATAGTTTGTTTCCTATAAGAAGGGGCGTATTTCATATCTTTTCTATGATCGTTGTCAAAATCATTAGAAGTTATACTGATTTTTCGTATCTAAGCACACTATCTTTGTCTATTCTTTTTTTCTAGAATATCGATTAAACTATTTACAAAATAGTCTCCATCTCTTGTGTTAGTAATTCCAACAATATTTTCCATTCTTCGCTTTGTTTCATTTGAAATGTACAATTGAACCATATTTTATTATGCAATTGTTTCTATTTAAGCAAAAACTGAATAACTCATAATTTTTTACAAGTATGATCAGGTTTGGTTTGTTTTAAGGGTAAAATTGCAATGAGTACATGAATCATTCTCTTGAGTAGAATATGATAAACCACAATTTGAGCAAATTACAACATCAACCATACTTACTAGATAAAACCTCTGTTAATAACTCCCACTAATGACTCAGATTTTTACAATTTGAATCTAAAAATCTAATGGAATGTGTTTGTTTTGCTTTAACCATTCTACTTGTGGTAATGTGTATCTCCAAAGTATGTCCCCTTTTGCCACTTTTCCAAATTCCCAAGGTGCAATTATTACTACATCATTGTCTCTAATCCAAACCCTTCTCTTTAATTTGCCTCTAATTCTACCTACTCTTACAATTTTATCTTGACATTTTACCATGAGATTTTCCCCTCCCATCATTTTGATAACTCTGCCAAACATCTCTTCATTAGTTTCAGGAAGTTTGATTTCTTTTAGTGCCTTTTCGTTTTTTACTTGACGTTTTCCCAACGCATTTTACAAATTGTTTATGCTATTAACGTTGGTATTGCGCACCAATAATTTTGAAACTCTTTTAACACTCACCTTTTCACTCAAATACTCTTGTTATTATAAGGAAGAAATTCCCAGTAATTATGTCCGAAGACAGAAAAATGTACAAATGTACATGTTCTGATTGTGGAAAAGATTCTGAAGTTCCTTTTGAACCAAAACCCGACAGACCTGTATATTGTAAAGAATGTTTACCAAAACACAGAAAGTAGAAAATTTTAGATTAGTTTCGTTTGATTAATTTTAAACTGAATTATTTTTAGATATTCTCAAAATCTCTTTTATTTTCATTTATTGAAATTTACGACTATATGTCGTGTCCCCGTTTAAATGAGGCCTTTATCCCCAGTTTGTATGTTAGATAATACAACTGATACAATTTTTATCGGTAAAAAGCCGTTAATGTCATACGTTACTTCTGCAATAATTCAATTAGCTACATTGGATACCATTACTATCAAAGCCAGAGGACACAGTATTGGACTTGCAGTAGACGTCACTCAAGTTCTCTTAAAGAAAACAGATGCATTTGAAGTAGGATGTGTGAATATTAGTTCTGAATCACTTGAATCTCAAGATGGAAGACGCAGAGATGTTTCTACTATTGAAATTCCAATCTCAAAGAGAGGAAAGTAAATGAAATATCAATGTAGATATTGTAAATTTACATGGGAAGGATTCCCTGATACCTTTGAAAAAGTATTAGCACATGAAAAAACTCACAAAAAAGGAAAATCTCATGGTGATCTGTAACAAATGCTATAATGAGCATCATGATCAATGTATGGGAAAAGCTGGAATGTTTGATTGCGGGTGTGACTGTTCAAAGAAATGATTTGCTACGCTTGTGTGTCTAATCTAAGGAATGTAATTGATTCCAGAAAAATACTACCCCTTAAGTGCAATGAATTGGAAATAAAATCATGACAAAAAGAATAGAAGAGGAACTAGCAGAGATGAACAGATTAAAGAGATTAGAATTAGAATTTCTATTTTTCAAAACTAAAATGGATACAACTTTGTACACGAAATTTCGTGATGCATTGACACTTGATGGTACTATATCTGAAGATACTGTACTAGGAGATATTGAAATTGATTCAGAGTCTCAAAATTCTGATGAAAACACGTCTCTTGACAAAAACTCAATAGAAAAGGTGGCGGTGTAAGCAACTTTCATGGTAACTTTAACAAAAGATTCTAACTGCTTGCGTTGCGGAAAAAATTCTCTGTTGACTGATGATGTTACAGGAGAACAATTTTGTAGTAAATGTGGTTATGTTGTATCTGAAAAAATAAACGAATCGGGTCCTGAATGGAGATCATTTCAAACAGAAAGCGGTGCAAATCCTGCAAGAACTGGGGCTCCATCTTCGCTTTTGATGCATGATATGGGATTAGCTACTGTAATTAATCCAATTAACAAAGATGCAACTGGAAAGCCTCTTTCATCTTCTATGAAAAATACGATTGAAAGACTGAGAACCTGGGATAGCAGAAGCCAATCTAGTGAACCTGTAGACAGGAATCTACGACAAGCACTTAATGAATTAGCTAGAATGAAAGACAAGATTGCACTCTCTTCAAATGTTCTTGAAAAGGCTGCATATCTGTATAGAAAGGCATTAGAGAAAAAACTAGTTCGTGGAAGATCCATTTCTGCAATGATTGCCGCATCTCTTTATGCTGCATGTAGAGATACTGAGACGCCTAGAACATTAAATGACATATCTGATGCTGCTAATGTAAAACGAAAAGATATTGCTAGATGTTATAGATTGTTGCACCATGAATTGGAACTAAAAATGCCAGTAGTAAACTCCATCCAATGTATTTCCAGAATTGCAAGTAAGTTGGAACTCTCAGAAAAAACCAAACGATATGCAATCAAAGTACTTCAGGAAGCACAAGACAATAAAGAATCAGCTGGAAAAGATCCAATGGGACTTGCTGCAACTGCCTTGTATGTATCATGTATTAAAAATGGTGATTCTATAACTCAACGAAACCTTGCAGAAGCTGCAAATGTTACTGAAGTCACTATAAGAAATAGATTCAAAGGATTGAAGAAACAACAAAATCTCAAGTTAGGTAATCTTTAATCTGTTCTTCCAACTTATTTGCGTCTAATTTTGGCCTTATAATACTGGCCAAATCACGTGTACATATCTATGACCTCAATAAGGAGTTCCTTGTTCTCTTTGACTCTTTAATGCTGTAAGATACCACTCAAATTCGTCAAGAAAACGCCCAACTCTTTTTTCATATTCTTGATGTAAAAGATTTCCATTTTCATCAAATGCTTCATGTACTTTGGAAATTTGTAGTGAAGATGGAATTGAGGGAGAACCTAATTCTGCAAAAATATGTCGTAAATGTTGTGCGGCATTTATTCCTCCAAAAGAACCCACAGAATAAGACACTATGGCAGAAGGTTTGAAAAAATATTCTTCAAGACAATAATCAAGAGTATTCTTTAATGCTGCAGATATCGTGTGATTGTATTCTGGAGTAATTGGAACATATCCGTCAGCAGAAACTATCATGTTTTGTAATTTTTGAAATTTAGGTTCAGGATTTTCCATTTCTTTATACATTCTATCTAAAAGTGGTAAGTCCAATTGTATTGGATCAATTAATGATACATCATGTCCTCTATCTTGAATCTTTTTTGTAATATAATGACCAACTTTTTCACCATTTCTATCGCTTCTCACTGAACCTAAAATTACTGATATATTCATACCAAAAAACTTCAAAATTATGTGATAAAGTTTTCTCCAAAAGTAACTTCATAGTAGAATGCAAATTTTTGGTTTGTAAAATATGTATTATTTTCTCTCTCTAATTGCATCATACATTGCAAGGAACTGATCAGGCTCTTTTTGCCTATAGTGTTTCTCCAAATTTTGAATTTCTTTATGGGATTTCTTCTCACCTTTGTCTTCGTAATACTCTTTGATTATTTGAGAAGGTGTTTTTTGGATATTGTATTTTTGTAGTGTTTGATTCACTGATCTTTTACAAAAATAGTCATACATTCCATATTTGTACACCAAATACCCTGTCAGTCCTACTATTGCCACGATAATTATTGGAATTACAATAATTGATGCCATGATTTAGGTATAGTATTTTTGATATTTATTCTCTTTTTTGTATCATATTCGTAAAATTTTGAACTTGTTTGCCCCGATGACATTGCTAAACTGTGCTATCTCAAAGATAATTTTTGAAAAAGATGAGTTTTCTTTTGATAACACAAACGTTTTCTTGTCTAATGGTACATTTTCAGACAGAATTATCCATATGTTCTCTTTTGTTGGTTGAATCTTTTCTAGTTGTGTGATTTTCTCTTCTATCACTTGTTTGTCTGAAGATTTTGGAATACAAATTACGAGGCTCATCTTAGAGTCTTTTTCCAAAGTCTTGATGTCAGGTACTACAATATCTACCTCTATTCCATCATACTCTACTTTTCTTTGACTGTTCAACAATGCATTAGTAAGTAAATAATGCAATATTCCTGTGGCAAATATTCCTAATGCAACATCTTTTTCATCCATGGAAATTACTTTATCATAACAATTTGTAATGATCTCATCAATTACTGCATCAAATTTTTTCTGAGAAATTAACTCGGGTATTGTTTGTGAACTTTTGACATATTCAAACAGGTAATCCTTTATGGGATTTACTTCTTCATCCATTCCTGTTCCAACTTTTGGCATACCATATATGAATAATTCACGCCATTTTTGATTCAATACGCTTAAACTCTCTGTTATGTATGATTGACATGGGCAAATCCTTAATGGATTACAATATTGAACAATCTTCTTCTACTGATATCAAAAATATCAAATGGACAAAAAAGAATACTTCAGATCCTGATAAACCAAAAAAGAAAAAGAAAAAACAAATTTCTCCAACAAACATCATCTTAACTAAAGATCCAAAAACCCAATCTGATACTCACAGAATTTTTAAAATTGAAGGTAGTTCTGGTGTGTCAAAAAAGAAAAAGACAACAAGTAAAGCTCAAAACTCTTCATTATCGCACTGCAAAATAGAACAAGGATACAAACGTAAAGCTAGATGATTATTCGTTATAGACGTAACGTCTTTCGCCTCTAGATTCAGTTTCAGTTTTTACATTTACCAAACTAAATTCTTTCTTTGAGTGAAGCATTGATTCTTCAGGGGACAGTTTGTTCTCATGTAGTTCTTCGTATTCTTCCCATGTTAATCGCCTTCTATCTCCAATTTCAGCCTCCAAGTTCATGTTCTTTACAATCTCTTCAAACTCTGGTTGAACTACTCCACTAAACACCATTGCGCTACTTCCACTACCATAGGAACCAAATCCAATTCTCTTTCCTTCCAAATGAATTCCTTTTTGATATTCAAATTCTAAACTGCTTCTAAAACCAAGATACAATGATGCGGTGTACAAATTACCAATCATACTAGATGCAATTAGTGAGCTTGCAAGTTTTGATTCGTATACTTCTTGATACTCGGGAGTTTTTGTAAATAGTTTAGTAAACTCATGATCTTTTGCCATAAACTCTTCATCTCCTAATACTGATTCTATAGTTCCACGAGGATCTTTTGGAATTGGTTCGTCCATTCCAATTTCTTGCAAGACTTTCTTCCATCTTGGGAGTTGACGCCATTCATGTCTTACCAAATATGCTAATGCTTTTTTGCCCATGTTGCTATATGGCAAATGCATGTTAATGTAATCCATATGATCAAGAATTGTCTCTCCAGGTTCTATGTTGATTAGTTTTGAGGAAATTACTTTTTTCTTGTATGCTTCAAGTGCTTTTCTTACTTGAATCATGTATAACATGTTAGAATATTGACCATGAACAATAGGGGTCTCTTTTCCAAATGGTCTGTAAAAGTCATATTCATCTTTAATTGATGTAGATGTTACTCTTGGGTCAAATGCCAATAATCGTGGTTCATCATTGAGAAGCATTACTACTGCTCCTGCACCCTGTGTCATCTCACCGCTAGAACCCATGTCATACTTTGCAATGTCTGATACCACCACAAGTGCATGTTTTCCTTCTGCCTCCCCTGCCCTAATCCAGTTTGTATTGTCATAAAGGGCATAAGAGCCACTAACACATGCAAACTTGGTTTCAACACCACCACAGTGCTCAAATGCACCTTGACCGTAAACCTGTTCAAGCATTCCAATAACGTAAGAATTCATTGCTTTAGATTCATCAAATGATGATTCTGTTGAAACGTATAATCTGCCAATATCTTCAGGAGATAACTTGTTTTTTTGCATAATCTTCAAACAAGCATTTGCAGCTAGTATTGCGGGGTCTTGATTGGCATCAACTATTGCCATTTGAGAAACTCCTAGACCTTTTTGTAATTTTACTGGGTCTAGACCTCTAGCATTTGCAAAATCTGCAGCATCAATGTATAATCTGGGGATGTATATTGCAATATCATCAATTCCAGCTGCCATAAGCTTGGCTCCGATAATTCACTAATAAGGTTAGCGGGTAAATTCTAGATAACTAGGAAGGAAACTTTGACACTTTTTTTGACTAATTGTGCCTGATCTGATCGCTAACTGTGTTTTTCTAACTCTGTCTCAAAGACTCTCTCAAATGTTTCATAAGGTTGTGCGCCAAACAATCTTGTAACTTTGCCGTCTGGGCCTATTACAAAAAATGCAGGAGTTCCAGTAAGTTCTAGTGCTTTTGCATCATCATTACTTCCAACAATTGTTTGTGAATGATCTCCGCTGATCATGCATTCAGACCATTTATCCTCATCTAGCCCAATCTCTTGTGCAAATCTTAGTAGGTTTTCTGATGATGCCCATCCGTTATTTTCACCAGTCCAGTTGTTGTACAAAATATCATGATATTCCCAAAACATTCCTTGATCATTTGCACAATGTGCACCATGTGATGCATTAACCGAATCAGTGCCAATAATGTTGTAATCCTTGAAGATCATTCGAACTTTTCCTGTTTCAACATAATTCTTCAAAATATCTCCTTCAGTTGAATGGAAAAAGACATTACAAAAATGACATTGATAATCTCCAAACTCTACTAGGGTTACTGGAGCATTAGAATCCCCCAATATAGGAGAACCATTAGCCAAAAACGTCTCCATTGTCACTTTTGCGGGCCCTTCTGGTTGGATTGTGGGGGTGGGTTGCATTACTAGTTCTGGCTCATTTGATATGCCATCAAAACTCAAAAACACAATAACCAAAACTACTGCAGAAATACCAGCGCCTATTGCCAAAGATGGACCATGTATCAATGAGTTTGATAATTTTTCCAGCTCATTTAGTGTTTGTGTTAAGAGGAACTATTGTTTGGTTTTGCACCTTACTAATCTAAATAAATGGGATGTGAATAGAAATTTTATGAAAAAAGTCTTTGTTAATGGATATGGTTCCATTGGAAGTAGAATCACTGCTTTTCTCAAAGATGATAATGAAATTTCAGTTGTTGGAGTAGGAAAATATTCTCCCGATGATGATGTCAATGTTGCAATTTCTAGAGGATTGAATGTTTATGTTCCTGAAAAGAAACTAGATGATTTTAAAGATTTCAAAATTTCTGGTTCCATAGAATCTGCATTAGATCAATCTGATCTTGTAATTGATGCAGCCCCTGGAGGACATGGATACAAAAATAAAAAAAATTTGTACGAGCCACGTAATCTTCCTGCTATTTACCAAGGCGGTGAATCAACAATAGGTGATGATGCAGTTTCTGATTTACTGTTTAACTCTAGAGCAAATTATGATCTTGCAATAGGCAAACACCATGTCATGCAAGGGAGTTGTAATGTTACTGGAATGGGCAGAATCCTTGAACCATTAAGAGACAGGTTTGGAGATAATTTAGTTAGGTTTGATGTTACCCTTGTTCGAAGATGGGCAGATATTGAACAAACTGAGAAAAAACTTTCAGACACAATTGAAATGACTGAAAAACCTCATCATGGTGATGATGTAAAACTATACTTTGGAAAAGATGCACCACTTTACGTTAGAGCAATCAAAGTTCCAACAAGACAAATGCATTTGCATATTATGGATATTAGATTCAAAGATACTGCACCAAAACCTTCAGAAATTCATGAGATATTTACAAATGAATTTGGTGTTGCAATACTTTGGAGTGCAAATGGAACAAAAGATGTTCGAGATTATGCTCAAAATATGGGCTTTAACTTTACAGATACCAACATGATCCATATTCATGCAAACATGACTACGTCTATTGGAGATACTGTACAAATGATGTATTCAGATGATCAAACAGGA
Organism: Candidatus Nitrosopumilus sp.; assembly: GCF_965262695.1. Classification (GTDB taxonomy): domain Archaea; phylum Thermoproteota; class Nitrososphaeria; order Nitrososphaerales; family Nitrosopumilaceae; genus Nitrosopumilus. The sequence goes on from NZ_OZ253550.1 coordinate 460,248, forward strand.
ATAGTAATTCCGGAAAACCATATGTTGATGCAAGCAATGTTGTTTGAAAAGTCATATGCTGACGCATTTGCTCATACAGAATCTATATTCCACATGGTTGAAAAGAAACAAAAACTGCAAGAACACTTTGCAAAATCTGATTAGGTTCTAATTCTCTCAATTCTAATTTTTTTAGGAATGTTTTTTGATACTTTTTCTACTACTATTCTGAGATCCTCTATCTCTATTTTGTCACCTTCTTGTGGAATGTCTTGTAGTCTTTCGTGTAACAAACCGCTCAATGATGCATAATCATCACCTTCAGGCACTCTGGTTTTGAAAATTTCATTAACAATATCAATTTCAATATCTCCATTTGTGACAATCGTATCTTGATCAATTCTTTCATAGCCTGTACTTCTACTAAGATCCGTTTCATCTTCTATCTCTCCAACAATTTCTTCTAACAAGTCTTCTAGGGTAACTAATCCTTCAACTCCTCCGTGTTCATCAACAACTATTGCCATGTGTGTTTTTCTTCCTTTCATCTCTTTTAGTAATGAACTAACCATCTTTTCTTGAGATGCAAATACTGGTTTTCTTGCAATTTGTTCTAAACTAACAACTTTGTTGTCTTTTTCTAATTCTTTTAAGACGTCTCTAGCATGAATGAAACCTACGATATCATCACTTGTATCTCCGTAAATTGGAATCCTAGAGTGACCGCTTTGATTGATTTGTGGTAATGCTTCAAAAAGTAGCATTTTTGAATTTAGTGTAAACATCTTTGTTCTGGGAGTCATTACTGAACGAATTACTGTGTCATCAAATTTCAAAGCCCCGTGAACTAATTCCATTTCGTCTTTTTCAAGGGCTTTTTCTTCCAAACCTTGATCAATAACTCCTTTGATTTCTTCTTCAGTAATCGGTGGAGGAGCATAACTACTTCCAGTCATCTTGACAACTCCTTTTGTAATGATTTCAAAGAATTTTACAACCGGATAGAACGCATAACTAAATCCCAATAATACTGGTGCATATCTTAGTGCAATCTTGGTTGAATTTGCATTACAGTACGTTTTTGGGGTAATCTCTCCAAAGATTAGAATCAAAAATGTCATTATTCCTACTGCAATTCCCAACCCTTCATCTCCAAACATTCTGATTGCAATGCTAGTAGCTAATGCAGAAGCTCCAACATTTACCAAGTTGTTGCCTAGATTAACACTGGACATCATCCAACTAGGATTTGTTTTTAATTTGTGAAGAGCCTTAGAACCTTTCTTTCCTTCATTAAATAATTGAACGACCTTAGATTTTCTTACTCCAACAAGTGCTACTTCTAATCCACTGAAGAATCCGGATAATCCAATAAGTACAGCTAACGCTGTAATTTCAACCCATAAATCTACCATGATATCCTCCCGAAAATTTTCTTAGAACAACTACGTTGTTTTTTCATTTAGTTTTTTTGCACCATCTCTTGGTTATGGATAATTCAAAAAAGCTCAGATTTAACCTTTAAGATGTCAAACATATTCTAAATACTTCGAGCCTGAAAACTGAGGCTAATTTTTTGGAGGTTTTGCAAATTTGTTTTGAGGATTATTGTGATAATCTACAGGAAGCATTGCATCTTTTTGTCTACCTGTAAGAATTCCAACTACTGTGTCATCTTTCTTTATTACTCCTTCATTCATTAATTTCTTAACTCCTACCACTGATGCACCGGATGCCATCTCACAGTCAAAACCATTAAGACCAACTACTGACATTCCATCAAGCATATCTGAATCAGATACTGTTGTTGCAACACCGTTTGTAAATTCGAGTGCACGTAAACCTTTCAAAATATTTGCAGGTCGTCCTATTTGTATTGCAGTAGCTTTAGTTTTTGGTCTGATTCCTTCTTTGTCCAAATGATCATAATATCTTGTGATTAATTCTGTATTTGGTTTTCCTTTATTCCATCTTAATTCCTCTCCTTCAAATTTACCATTATACAAATCAGATAGTGTACTTGCACCTTCAGAATTGATTACTGCAATTCTTGGAATTTTTTTAATCCAACCCCATTCATAAAGCTCCATCAATGCTTTTCCACAACTAGATGTATTGCCCAAAGCTCCTCCAGGATACACAATCCAATCAGGAACTTCCCAATTCAAATATTCTAACGCTCTAAATGGAATTGTTTTTTGTCCTTCTATTCTAAATGGATTAACAGAGTTTACAGTGTATCCATCATGATTTTGTGCATCATCTAATGATTGTTTTAATGCATCATCAAAATTTCCATCAATCTCCAAAATTTGAGCTCCAAATTGATATGCTTGACTTAGTTTTCCTGGTGCAATCTGTCCTGCTGGGATGTATACATCGCAGTTTATTCCTTCATTTGCTGCAAACATACCTGCAGATGCAGAAGTGTTTCCAGTAGATGCACATACAATCTTTTTTGCATCTACCATTTTTGCATGAGTTACGGCAGTTGCCATGCCATTATCTTTGAAAGAACCACTTGGGTTGTACCCCTCAGGTTGTAACCATAAATTATCATTTGAGATTCCTACGAGTTCTGAGGCTTTTGCCATATGGTAAGGTTTTGAGAGTCTTCCTTCCGCACCATCAAGTGAGACCAAATATTTTGAGCATTCTTCAATATCTTCAGTATCAATTTGACAAAAGTTTAGTAATTCTCTAAATCTCCAAACCCCACTTTCATTGAAGATATTTCCTTGAGAATTTCTTCTATTGTAAAAGACTTCTTTTAGATTTTCTGAGGGAGCATGTTTGTATTTTACATCAAGGAGATGTCCTTTTTCACATTGAACATTTGTACTCTCAATTGGATATTCTAATCCACAATGTGGATCAACACATTTGAGATATGCGTCTCCCTGCATAGTCATTACAAAAAATTATGATAATTTAAAGCAAATGTGTAATTTTTAGACAGCTCAAGCTATTTTTCCTAAACTTTAGATTGGATGTGTTTGGAAATTAGTTGTGGTTACCTACAGCGAATATTTGAAAAGTATTTTATCACAAATTCTTGAATCCCATGAACATCTTAAAGAAATTCAAGATAAACCGGGGGATCTAGAACTTATCAGAAAAGAATTACTCAAAATAAATGGATTTTTGAAAGTGATCTCAAATAAAATTGAAGATAAAAAAATCCCTCACTCTGATTTCAAACCTTTAAAATCAAAATTCAAAAATTATTTAGAAAATTATTATTTTGAACAAGAAATTGAGACAATGGCCCCTCTTTATCAAGATGATGTTCACAGAGTAAAAAATATGCGACTAAAAATTTTAGAATCTCTTGAAGATAACAAGATGATGGAAGATGTTAAGGAGTTGATAGATAAGATTTGAGTGAGAAAAAATGTGTGTTATGTGGCTGTAAAGATCATAAATTATTTGGTTGCAACAGACACATGTCTAAGAAATGTAGTTGTTTTAAAGAAGAAATTTAATTAAATTATTTTCGTTTAGGTCCAGATCTTTCATGAAAATTTAAGCAACATTTGCATTCTTTTTCGAGACATTCTGATTCCGAATGATGACCACAAATCCCACATTCACAACTTCCAGACATGTAAGTTGTTGTCTTATTTAGAATATAATTTATCCCCCAAATTTTTATGAGTTTAAGGTCAAATGAGATTATTTTTTAGATTTTGATTTTTTCTTAGGGGTTTCTTTTCCTTCTAATTCCTTCTCAATTTCTTCTGCTTTGGTATCGACTGCTTTGATAACTTCTTGAATTAATCCATCAAGATCACTGTCTTCAACTTCAGGCTCTACTGTAGCAGCAATTTCATTTATAGTGTTTGAAATTTCTGCACTAACATCTTCAAAACTCTCAGGATCTTCATATGTTGAATTGTATAGATTTTTGAGGTTGTTTACATGTCCTACTACTTGATCTGTTATTACAATTCTGTAATCAGTACCATTTACGTCGAATTCTTTTGAACTCATATCATTTTTCGAATTCTTATGTTTATAATGTTTTTCAAGTAAAAATGATGAACAATTAGAACACTATGTAATCTAATGCTGCAGCATCACTGATCAATCTGGTGTGTTTTGAACCTACAACATAGCCATTTTTGATATCTTCTGCAGGAATCCATCTGTTGGTGGATGTATAGTGCCTCTTTTCTTGCAATTCTCTCTCTATTGCCTCTACATCAAATTCTCCTTCTTCTACTTCTTGTGTTGTAAGATGTTTTATGGTGATGAGAATTTTAGTTACTTTTACTCTATCTCCAAATTTCCATTTCATGGGAGGATTTTCATCTGATACTTCTAACACTTTGATTTTCATTTGTTTATTTCCAAGTGCGTCATGGCTAATCAGAGTCTTTTCGTCTGTAAATTCCTCAAAACTTATTCTGGAGTTCACTTCTGCATCAGAAGCAGTTTCTAAAAGTGCTGCAGAGTTAAGCTCTACAGAGGGTCTTTCTTCATAACTTGTATTGATACTAATTTCTGGCAATTCCGGTTCTGGAGTAGACTCTACAACTGGTTCAGGAACTTCTACATTAGATTCTGTAGGATTTTTAATTTCTTGAATTCGTTTAGATTCTAATTCCCATTGCGATTGGGCTTCTTCATCTTTGTTTAATTCAGACAATATCTTTGATTCTTGTTTATTCTTTAAAAACGATTTGTAAATTCTACAAAATTAGGCACTATTTGCGCTGTTTTGTTTTAAAGGGCATGTCGCATTCTTTGAGATTGATCTCTTTACGCGAACCGTCTATCTTTGCATAGATTTTCCCTTCATATGTACACACGCAATCAGTAATCTCCAATTTTTCATCCCATATCTTGTAAAACTCCCTTAGTTCTCGGCTTTCATACTTGCCTAGCCCTATTCTTTTCTTTGATAGGAATTTGAATGCCAGCAATACCTGCCTTTTTTTGTAAATATCAAACGTCTTTACCCACTCCAAACATCTTTCAATCTGATCAAATGGTACTGGAAGTGAAGTGCTTGTTCCAGATTTTGCCTCGATGGTAAAAATCGTACTATTCTTAGTGTTTACTGCCAAAACATCGGGTAATGCAATACTGGGGGAACCTAATCGAAATGCTTTCCAGTCTGAAGATGTATTGAATCGTTTTACCAATGTGTCTTCCCATTGGTATCCTCTCTGTCTTCGTGTTTTTGCAGCTTTTTGGTTATTTGTTTTAGTTTTTTTTGATATTTTTGATACCGTTAATGTCCTTGAACGCATACTCTGATTCCTCTTTTTAGATATAGTAAGGTGGGTAATTACATAATACCCGTTAAAATTCATTGAGTTTTTCGTTTCATATTTGTGATAGAATATGAAACTGTGAAAGAATACCGGTAAAATAATAATAGTCTTCAGAAAAAATATGAATTATGACACGAAAGAAAAAGGATTTGAAAGAACGCCAAAATCTTCAATGTCATTGGCATTGTCCTTGCGAGGATTGTCAAAATGATGATGTATCTTATTGAAATTTGATTTCCATTAGATTTTCTAACACTTTGTCTAAATACAACAAGATTTCAAATAATTTGTGTCTGAAATTATAATTGAAAAATTGTTAGAACAACGCGATTTTTATCTTAATACTCTAAAACAGTTAGAATTTCAATCCATCATGGATCCTTCAGAAAATGAACTCAAAGAAATTGAAAAATTACAAACAACTACTGTTGATCAATTAAAAAAAGTAGAACAAGAAATTGCATATCTTACATCCAAAAAATCATCTTAATTTACAATGAGTTTATCAAACCCTTATTTTTACAAATTTTATGTTTGATGAGATTATCCAGAATCTTATTTTAATAAAACAAGATTTTGCTAAAAATTATTCAGGAAATGCCCATATTCAAGAAGTAGTGCCTGCTTCAAGATCTGACAAGTTCCCATTGGCAGAAAATCATTTACAATCTATTCATAAATTTGCAGAAAAAAATCCAATCTATTCTAATTCTTTTGAAGAAAAAATTTTGGGAACTGACTGTGTAATCTATGAAGGAGACATTAACGATTATTGGTTAAACAGTATCAAACACGGTACAAGTTGTCAGCCATTTTATCCTACTTGGATGATTTCCGCATACTTGATGACAATGATTGCAAAAGAATTAGGGTATGAAGAATTGGTAGATATTGGTTCAGGAGATGGACGAATTGCATTTTGTGGAAAAATTTTAGGATTTACTCCACACAGTATTGAAATTGATGATGGTCTTGTGGAATTACAGAAATTAATTTGTAATGAGACACAACAAAATTTTGATCCTCATTGTGATGATGCATTAGAGTATGATTATTCAAAATTTCAATTAAAACACCCAGTGTTTTTCATTGGAGGTCTACCTCAAATGGGTGGTGATATGTTGGCAACAAATATCATTGATAAAATAAATTCTCTTGATCAACTCAAAAATTCTACAGGTATAGTATTTGCTGGAACTCATTCAAAACGTCATTTGTCTGGAAACTTGACTGATGGAGGATGGAGTTCATTAATTCAAAATCATGATTTGCAAGTAATGGAAACAGTTTCACTTCCTACTGTCTGGACATTTGATCAAACAACTGAAACTCCATACATTTACACAAAATTCAACTAACTTCAAAATAGTAATTGTTTTCATTAATTCCACATTTTGAGATTTTTACTATTTGATCAATATGTGGCTCAGTAGACATTTTTGCCATGATTTTAAACGAATTTTCAATCTCTACAATACAAAAATAATCTTCATTCTGCCGGGAAAATTCAACAATTTTACCTTTGAAATCCCCTTCTCTTAGGGATGTTTTACCCATACAATGACTACAAAATTCTGTAGGTGGCCATACAATTTTCTTACAAGCAGTACACTCAGGAATCAAAAAATTTCCTTTAGAAATTTCTGATTCAAAACTCATTTTTCTAACACCAAAATTGTTGAAGATGTTGCTGCTGCAGACATGTTATGTATTAGACCCACCTGTGCACTTTCTACTTGTCTATTTTTTGCATTAGAATGTAATTGTTGTGTAATTTCTATGGTTTGTGCTATACCTGTTGCTCCAAGTGGATGTCCGCAACCTATCAAACCCCCTCTAGGATTAATCTTGGGATTTTTTGTCTCATAAAGATCTTTGACAAGCATCAAACCTTCTCCAGGATTAGATAAACCAAGTGCTTCTAATGCCATAGGTTCACACACAGAAAATGCATCATGTATTTCTGCCACATCTACATCTTGAATTTTTTTATTGGCCATTTGTAATGCTGTTTGAGCTGCTGCTTTGGTAGATTCCATGGAATAAAATGATTCATTTTTTGTAAATCCTGCAGAAATTGTTTTTTGACCTATTCCGGAAATCCATGTTGGTTGATCAGTAATTCTTTTCATAATGTTTTCCGATGCCAAAACTATTGATGCACTTCCTGTACAAGATCTTGAACAATCAAGCAGTCTAAGATCATCCGTAATTTTTTTAGAATCAATTACATCTTGTATTGAGTAGGTCTTTTTTGAAAATGCATTTGGGTTGTTTTGAGCTTGATTGTGATTTTTTACTGGGACTATTGCTAACTGTTCATCAGTTACATTGAATTTTCGTTTGTAAGAACTTGTAAAGATTGATGCCCAAAATATCGGATGTTTGAATTCTCCTCGGGAATTATCCCATTCTAATATCTGACCAGGACTGTCATATCTTTCAGCCCCACTTACTAACACCATGTCTGCTAGGCCTGACGCAATGTAAGAATACGCAGAAACTATGGAATTTGTGCCTGAATTGCACAGATTTTCTATAGAGTGGGCTGTTTTTGGCTGGATTCCCAGGGTTTCTGACAAAACAGGTGCCAGATATTTTGAATTGTTATTGGTAGATACCAGTACTGCATCGATTTCATTTTTTTGTATATTTTGATTTGTCTCAAAAAGATTTTTGGCAGACTCTAAAAGTATAGATTCTATTTTTTTATCATCTTTGGTAAATGGTGTAATTCCGTATGCCGCAATTCCTACTTTCTTCATTTTTATCTAATCCAAAAATGTTTTTTGTAATAGCTCAAATGAATTCATCGTGTCTCCAACTGGATTGAATTGTATTATTGGCAAATCAATTCCTGTTTGTTTAAAATTATCAAGTTGTTTCTTGCAATCATCAGGGGTTCCACATATGGTTAATTCTTTTAATATTGAATCAGTAACTAATTCATGATTTGATTTGAATCCTGATTTTTTAAATTCTTCAAATATATTTGATGTTTCATTTTCAAATCCATTTTTTGCTAAAAATTCTCTGTAAATTTTTCCAACAGAAATGTAAAATGCCAATGTCTTTTTTACACGTTCAATGGCTTCATCAGAATTTTCTGAAACACAGGTAATAATTTGACAAGTTACATCAATTTTTCTTTTTGATTGCATTTTTTGGATTGTTTCTTTCATTTCATTTTTAGGTCTAAGATAAAAGATAACTCCATCTCCAATTTCCCATGTCAAATTAACCATCTTTTGATTAACTGCTGCAATGTATATTGGAATTAATTTTCTTTGAGGCTTGATCAATAATGTAAAATTTTTCAAATTAAAAATATCTCCTGAATAATTAATTGATTTTCCAGAAGTTATCAGTTTAATTATTTCTATATACTCTTTCATTCTTTGTAATGGTTTTTCAAATTTGTATCCATGAAAAGTCTCTACAATAGGTAAACTACTAGTTCCAAGACCTAGAATCATCCTTCCCTTAGATATGGTGTCCACAGTTGCTGCACCCATCGCAATTGTTGCAGGACTACGAGAATAGATGTTAATTATTGATGAGCCTATTTTCTGACTGGATGTTCTGTTTGAAACAGCACTTAGCATAGAGAAATTCTCCATTCCCCATGTTTCAGGTACCCAAATTGTGTCTGTTTGGGTTTTTGCTATCTTTTCAGCACAATTTAGAACATCATTTACTGAAAGCATTGAGCCTAAACTGCATGCAATACGCATGAATTTTCTATACAGATTGGATATTCTAGTGTATCTGTTTTAGTATTGGGTTAATTTTCCTTGAGGCGGCGTATTATCAGAAAATCTGTAAACTATCAGATGTTGAGCGAACAAATATTTGCACATGAACCATCCCAAGAATCTACTTTTTGGAATGATGCTACAAAATATGCTTCTGCTAGCAAAGACGAGTCTTTTGTTGAAGAAGTAGCATATATGATGGTGACCCTTCATAGAACTGGCGCATAAATCAAAAATCTATTTTATTATTTTCTCTATTTCTAAAGCACATTCTTCCATATCTTTGAATGAATCTACAGAATACCATTTTGCATTTTTGAATTTTATTGTATTTAGAATACCTTTTTTTGCATATTTTGGAAAAACTGTTTTTTCAATATCTCCTTTGTCAGGAAGCTCTTTTAGAATTGTTTTTTCTAGATGATAAATCCCGGCATTCATCCATGTATCTGAAATTTCTTTTTTTTCTCGAAAATTCAAAATTTTATCATCTTCTGTTTCTAAGATTCCATACTTTGTTCTCAATTCAATAGCCGCAACTGTGTTTTTCTTTTTCTCTAGTTTTTTCAAATCAATATTTGTAATTGTATCTCCGTTTAATACAAAGAAAGATTTTTCTTTGATCATTTTTCCTGCTTTCTTAATAGCTCCTCCAGTACCCAATGGTGATTTTTCAATTGAAAATTTTATTTTAATTCCAATATCTTTCATATTCAAATGATTTTCAATCATTTCTGTTTTGTAGCCTGTACAAATAATGACTTCTTTAATTCCAAATTTTTTCAAATATCTAATTTGCCATTCTATTATTGGTATATTCTTTATCGGAACAAGAGGTTTTGGAACATAATCTGTAACAGGTTTTAGTCTTTTTCCACGTCCTCCAGCTAAAATTATTGCTTTCAATGAATTCATCTATTTTCTAGAGTATATCAAAATTTTCTATTTTGTTTTTTGAGTTTTTTCACCTATACTATCTTTGTTTTTTGATTCTGATTCTGATTCATCTACTACTTGCTCCATCTTTTGAGCAAATTCCTTGTAAATTTTTTCCAGTTCTTTTAAAGATAGTTCAATTCCCAGTAATTTCATAGTTTTATTCCAAGATTCAATGTATTTTTCATCATCAAGGCCTTTTCCCAGGGTTTCAGCTATTGAATGAACTCCTTCAGTTTTCCCTAGAGCATAGATAGCTATCTCGCGTTCAGTTAGCATTGTTCTCACTTTCTGTCATATAGTAGTGTAATTCCGTGTAACATTCTACACAATAATCTTCATAATCAGTATGATCGCAATCATACACTTTTTTTACATCATTACTACATTTTACACAAATTGGCATGATAATCGAGGTTATGATTTTGCTATCTTGATTCCACCTAAAGCTAATTGTATGATAGCTGGAACCAACATCATAGCCATTGAAGCCATAGGATCTCTATCTGAAGTTTCTGCTGAAGGTGCAGGGTTAACCATCACTACAATTCCTCCAAGGATGATCAAAATACCTGTGATGATAATCATAACTCCCAATCCTTTGGATGGTTCTTTTAGAGAGATGAAAAATGCGATAATTGGTAAAATTAATGCAGGTGCTCCCAATCCCATACCTCTTTGCATATGATCAAGGGGCAAAAATCCATAGTCGCTATCCGAAGACATTGCAACTGCAACATCTGCAGCATAAATCAATAGCAATCCTATTGCAATTCCTGTAATGACTAGTGCTGCAGTTAGTGCCATGATAATTTTTTTTCCTCACAACTAATATACTTATCAGATAGATTGAACTGCTGCCCTAGGTTTTATGGATTCTAATTTATTCAATAGATCTTCAATTGATTCATTGTTTGTAGATATTAGATTAAAATGACCTAGTTTTCTCATGGGTTTAGAAATTTTCTTTCCATACATTTTGAGAAATAGATTTTCTTCAGGGATTTCTAATGGCTTGTATTCTCCCTCAAATGTTTTTGTTCCAAGTATGTTGTACATTATGGTAGGACGTAAAAGTTTGGTACTTCCAAGTTCTAACCCTAAAATTGCGCGCAAATGTTGTTCAAACTGTGATGTTTCACTGGATTCCAAAGTATGGTGTCCTGAATTGTGAACTCTAGGGGCAATTTCGTTAATTACAATCTGATCATCTTGAGTTACAAACATTTCAATTCCAAATACTCCTGCCCCTTTTAGTACAGCCATAGTTTGACTGGCAATTTTTTCAGCATTCTTTGTTATTTCTTCAGAAACTCTTGCAGGAGCAATTGTTTCACGCAAGATATTTTCTTCATGAATATTTTCTACAAGAGGAAATGTTTTGATTTCACCTTTAGTGTTTCTAGCTGCAATTACAGATACTTCCATTTTGAATGGAACAAATTTTTCTAACATTAATTTTTGACCTTTGAAATAATCATGTGCTGTTTGGACCATATCTTCCGAGTCTACCTTAAAGTTTCCTCGTCCATCATATGCATCACGTCTTGCTTTCAGTAATGCAGGATATCCAAATTTTTTCAAACCTTCTTTAACATCATCAATGTTTGAAATCTCTATGAATTCTGGAACAGGAATGTTGTGTTCTTTAAGAAATGTTTTTTGTAAAAATTTGTCTTGAATTGTATGTAATGTTTCAGGAGAAGGGTTAATCTCTGCATTCTTTTCAACAGATTTTAACACATCACTGTCTCCTGATTCAATTTCATATGTAATAATGTCTGATTTTTCTGAGAGTTCAATTATGGCATCTTTGTCTTTGAAATCTGCAACAATTTGTTCTGCACCTACTTGTGCCGCAGGACAATTTTCAGTAGGATCCAATACTATAATTTTTGAAACATTTTCAGGCATCTTTTTGGCAGCTTCTGTTATCATCATACCAAGCTGTCCTCCGCCTATGATCCCTAAAATTTTGGTCATATTACACCCAATATCTATGGAATAAAAATAGCTAATGCTACAGATTCATCAAAAATCTAAATCGTTATCATTAATTACTAACTAGTTATTTCTAATATCGTGACATATTCAAAAAACCCTCTTGTTGGAATCATAATGGGTTCTAGTTCAGACTCTAGAATAATGAAAGGAGCAGCTGAAATTCTTGATGAGTTTAAAGTAAAACATGAAGATCAAATCATTTCAGCACACAGAACTCCAGCTAGATTGGCAGAATATGCCCAACATGCAGAAAAGATGGGTTTTGATATAATTATTGCAGGTGCTGGAGGTGCAGCACATCTTCCAGGTATGATTGCATCACACACAGTTATTCCAGTAATTGGTGTGCCAATACTAGTTTACAATGACAAACACCACAAAAAAACAGATACTGAAAAATTTTCAGCATTTGGAGGATTGGATTCATTGTTGTCTATTACTGAAATGCCATCAGGTTCTCCTGTAGTTGCAGTAGGAGTAAACAAAGCAGGTAATGCAGGAATTTATGCAATGAAAATTTTAGCAAATAAATTCCCAGAACTCAAAAAGAAACTAAAACAACACAAATCTAATCAACATGAATCAGTTGTTAAAGAATCAGAAATGATGAAGAAGCAAGGATTATCTTCTTTTGCTAAAAAGAAATTCAAATAATCATGTCAATAATGTGAATTGAACATTTTTCTTTCGCAATGTTTCAATTAATGTATCTGCTTGTTCTTTTCCCTGAGTTTCTAAATTCATAGTAACTGCAGCAGAACCTGCATTGACATTTGAGCTCAATCTATCATGAACAACTTCAACAATGTTGGCATTGGCAAGGGTAATTTCATCTACAATTTCTTTGAAAGCACCAGGTCTATCAGGCAGCAATATTGATAGTTTTAGTAATCTACCCATAGCAGCTAACCCTTTGTCTACTATTTGACCCAATAGATACATGTCTACATTTCCACCTGCCAATATTGCAACAATCTTTTTTCCTGGAGCAGGTTTTTTTGAAATCAAATATGCTAAACTTGCAGCACCAGCTGGTTCTACTACAAATTTCATTCTTTCCATTAACAAAAACATAGCTTTTGTAATTTCAGTATCGTCTACTAGAACAACTTCATCTATGAGTTCATTAATTACACTGAATGTTAACTGTCCTGGAACTTTTACGGAAATACCATCTGCAATTGTTCTTGCACCACCACTTGCAGTAATTGCACCCTGTTTCACAGACTCATACATAGATGGAAAAGATCTTGATTGTACACCAATAACCTTGACATTTGGATTTTTTTCTTTTATTGCAATTAACGTACCTGCTGCCAATCCCCCTCCACCTATTGGAAGATAAACTTCTTCAACATCTGGCAAATCCTCTAGGATCTCTAAACCAATAACTCCTTGAGCAGCTATAATTTGAGGATCATCAAAAGCATGTATCATAGTTGCCCCTGTTTCTTTTGCTATTTCTTTTGCTTTGGCAGATGATTCATCATAATTTATGCCCTCTAAGATAACATTTGCACCATATCCTCTTGTTGCAGCAACTTTTGCAGGAGATGCATTTTTTGGCATAACAATTGTACATGGAATTTCTTCAAGAGCCGAAGCTAATGCAACACCTTGTGCATGATTTCCTGCAGATGCAGCAACTACGCCATGTTTCTTTTCATCTTCAGATAGTGATTTGATTTTATAGTAAGCCCCACGAATTTTAAACGAACCAGTTTTTTGTCGAAATTCTGCTTTAAGATAAACTTCAGATTTTGTAAGCTCACTAAAAGTAGGTGAATGAATTAACGGTGTCCTCTTTATTTCATTTCCTCGCATTGAGTTTGCTTTTTGTATCTCATCAAATGTTGGATTCATTGGAAATGTTGCTAAGAAAACGATGTATTTGACTTCTTCTATACAAAAATTATTTTTTTAGTCAAATTTTATGCGTAAAATTCTAGGAACCCCTAAATAGTTAGCAAATCCCGTTTATATCATATCGAGGAATCAGAACTCCCCTTTGAGAAATTTTCTCATATCTGGTTCCTTGATCTTAATTTATGAGTTAATGATATTTGTAAAATCATCTAATCGTTTTACAATATTTTCTTTTGTGGTATCAGACATCTTTCTAGGATCAAATAACCCTTCTCGAGTGTTATTTTTTATAAATTCCAAATCAAATGTACACAAACAACCTTCTTCGCCAGTAACAAGTTTTGAATCATCAATTAATGTTGGAGAGGTTTGATAAGTTTCAACTAAAAGCGAATCTAATTCGTTAAACAACTGTGTTTTTTTTTCAGATAGTTTTTGAAAATCAACTCCAGACTGTTTTTCGATTTCTGAAAATACTTTTTCTCTAAACTCATCATTTTCATAAAATACCTCGAAGAGTTTCTGATGATCAAAGTCTTTGTATCCCATTTCTTTTAGTTTGTCTAAAACATATTGATCACTATTGTTAGAAAGTTCATCTTCTTTGTTTTTTGTCACATCAATAATTTCAGCCAGTTCTTTCTGACAATCAATTACTCGTTGAACAGGCTTGTAGTATAACAACACATGGAACTGTATTGAGACATGTCCTGAAATCAAGTAATTGCCTTCCCTGATTTCAAACTTCATGAAGATTCTTCTAATATCCTCATTGTTTGTTATTGTCACATCTTGAATGGACCAATCATTAAGATTTTTGCCAATATTTTGAAAATAATCCATTATCAATTTTGGGTCAAATGTTTTTTGTTCTGATACTGTTGCATCCCCCAACATAACTTTGGCATCGATCATTTTTGTCATGTCAGTAATTTTTGAGAGAAATGATTGTTGAATGAGATCATTTTTTTTGTTCAAAAGTTGAATGAATTCATTGGGAGATCTTGTACCTAAACGCACAAGAATTACCAAATTATTGCTCGCCTTAAACCTTCATCAATATCTAAATATGTAATCAAGGAATTCTAGGCATGGAAGATTCTAGTTTTACCTGCAATGATTGTGAAGGTGAGATTTTAGAGTATTATCATGAGGGATACAAGGGGAAAAGAGGAAAATGTGTCCAATGTGGGCATGAATTCCCTTTAGAATAGGAGAAAAATATGGCAGAAAATAATGTAGAAAAAGAATCAGATTCTAGTCAAGACAAAGTTGTAGATATGCTGCTTAGCTCAGCATCTGAGAAGACCTTAGATTCTGAATCAATGATTTTAGAAACTCAAAAACGAGTATGGGGCGCATTAAAGAAAGGGTATCAGTATTCAGGAGTAGCTGATGAGTCAGATATATTTTTGAGAAAAAATGTATTTTCGAAATTAGATTTAGTTGTACTTTATGTTGATTTGGTCGGTTCAACCACCATGACATTAGAAATGCCTGAAGAAAAGATTGCAATCATTATCAGCTCGTTTGCACAAGAAATGGCAGCAGTTATCAGACAATATGAAGGATATGTACTCAAATTTGTAGGAGATGCAGTAATTGGATATTTTGATGCACAAAATAATGGCTTACTTGCATCAGACAATGCAGTAAATTGTGCAAAATCAATGATTACTGTTATCCAAAAAGGAATTAATCCAATTTTAAATCAATATGACTATCCAGACTTGATGGTAAAGATTGGAGTGGATTTTGGAAAAAACATCGTAGTTAGATATGGGGCAGATGAACAACAATCTCATGTAGATGTAATGGGACCTGCAATGAACATTGCAGCAAAAATCCAAAACATGGCAAAACCCAATCAAATTTTGATTGGGCAAGACGTCTACCAAAGACTTCATCCTAATTTTCAAAGAGACTTTGTTGAAGTTGTGTGGAAAAAAGATGAATGGAAATATCGTTCCAGAGTTACTGGTGAAATTTACAAAGTTTACGAGTTTAAAGGATAAATCAAAAGTTTTGATTACACGGTAAATTTGTCAGGACATTCTACATGTTCATAATGATGTTCTGTGAATTTTTCCTGAACAACATAGATTACAATTTTATGTAGATCTTGTTCTGCAATGTCTTTTTTACATCTAAGACATGTCTTTTTTGTTTCTGCCATGCGTACCAGCGATCTAAACTGGGAATCTATAAGGATCTGCGATCAACTCAAATTGAGCAAAAATGACTCAGATTTTACTAAACAGTATATCAAATGCGTAAAGCAAGGCAGAAATATAGCAAAATTAGACTAAATTCGTGGAAAACCATGTACATAAACACCTACAAGACATCTATGGATTGAATCCAAACATTCCTCATATGGCACTACAATTTCCTAGATTGCCACCCGGATTGACACATCCAATGTTCGGGATTCATCAAAATCCCGTAAAAGAACAATTCTCACGAGACGTTGAAACAGTTAGTCAAAAACTTCAAGGATTTCAACACATGTATCAGCAATATGCAGCAGGATTGCTCACAGGAAATCAAGTAGTTCCTCCAGGTCATCCATTATACACTAGACAGAATTCTGTTCAAACACTTCAAGCAGAAAACGACAAATTGTTAAAAGAAAATACAGAGTTGAAGAAAAAATTAGAAAAAGAATCTAAAAAACAAAATTGAAAATCTGTAGATGATTTTTCAGACAAGTATCTTTATTAATTCCAAATCCAATTTTTAGTATGGTTAAAACCCCTGCAGACAAATGGAAAGATACCATAGTCAAATATCGAAAACAATGTCAAAAAATTCTAGGAGTTTCAAAGAGTGTAAGATATGCTGGTGTGATCAATGTTTATGGTAGAACATTGGCAGGGATTGTTCAACCAAATCTAAAACCATTATTAAAATCTGAACAAGTAAAAAACGAATTTTTCATAATTTCAACATTAATGTCTTTGAGAAAAAATACTGCTAGTAC
The DNA here is from genome assembly GCF_965262695.1 of Candidatus Nitrosopumilus sp. Taxonomy (GTDB): domain Archaea; phylum Thermoproteota; class Nitrososphaeria; order Nitrososphaerales; family Nitrosopumilaceae; genus Nitrosopumilus. Next base: position 477,053 of record NZ_OZ253550.1, read on the forward strand.
TGTTGGAAAACTAGAACATGTAGTACTGCAACATCAAAAAGTAACAATTGTTATTTTACAAAAAAATGACATCACATACTATGTTTCAATCAATAGAAAAGAAAAAGGCTTGGAGAAAATTATTTCTTCAATAAAGAAGATAGTCTAAGCAGGTGTAAATCCGTGGTATCCGCCAGTTTGCTCAGCTTTGTCTGAGAAACTTGGTTCAAACAAGGAAATCAAATAATCATCAGGGTCAGAAATTACAGCATTTTTTCCTGCGTCTTTTTCGACAATTTCACGATGAATTTTAACTCCTTTTTCTCGTAGTTCTTCAACTGCAGATTTTACATCTCCAACTAGAAAACCGATTGTGATTCCACTCTCAAGAGCATTTCCATGCTGTTCAGTTAATGAAGCAGGATGAAGACTCAATAAAGCTCCAGAAGTGCCCAAATCTACCCATGTTCTTCTTTGATTCTTTATTGGAAGGCCAATAATTTCATTATAGAACTGGATTGATTTGTCTAGGTCTTTTACGGCCAAAATCACATTTCCGACTTTTTTGATATTCACAAGAGATCTACCTCGAAGTTGTTTAAATTAATTGTTATTGAACTTCAACCATGGTTTCAGTTCGTTCAACACCATTGATTTTTTGAATCTGATTGGCAACTTCTTTGATTTCAGATAGTTGTTCAACATCAATTATTGCCACTGCATCAAATTGACCACTAGTAGGAAATGAATCTGCCACTGAAGAAACCTTCCGTAATCTTGCAGCGATTAATTTTTTTGGAGATTTTACCAAGATAATGGCCCTTACCATCCTAGATTAACCTCCACTTCAATGAGAGTTTCAGTAGTTACAATATCTTTGATTTTTTTAAAATCAATTACCATGTTGTTGATATCATCAAATCCGCCTTGCAAAAGAACACTGATGTCTGCTCTGCCAGTAACCACCATGACCTGTTTTACTACCTTGCGTTTCTTTTTTAGAATTTGAACAACAGTATCAACCTTGCCAGGTTTGACAGTAATTAGACATAACGCACGCATACTAGTACTATGTTATCGGATCGGATAAAGATTCCTAGTCAAATGCTTCCTGAGATCTTGCTTCTTCTAAGTAAGCACGTCTTTCTTCGTTGACTTTTTCTTGGTCAATTTCTATATCATCATCTACTATGACTATTCCCATATCTCCTACAGGTTCATCTTTTTTGTTCTTTGATTTTGCAGTTTTAGCCTTAGATTTAGTGGTTTTTGCCTTGGTTGTCTTTGCTTTAGATTTAGTGGTTTTTGCCTTGGTTGTCTTTGCTTTAGTTGTCTTTGATTTTGCAGTTTTAGCCTTAGTATCTTTTGATTTTGTGGTTTTCTTTGCAGATTTTTTTTCAGCCATGAATCGAAAAACTAGAGGTCGCCTTATTTTTAAAGATTTTGTAGAATTGGTTTTTTAGAAAATTTACTTAAAGATCATCCGATCAACTCATTTTTTCTAAAAATAATAGATCAAAGTAGCCATCTGAGTCAATAATTTACTCTGAGTTCAACTTATCAAAAAAATAGTTTTTTGATTAATTGTTGGGAGGTGAAACAAGATAGCAACATTAGCAGATTATGCAACAGTAGGCGATTCAGTCAGCTTGGCAAAAATTGGCGATAAGGCATTTACAATTACATACATTGAAGATTCAGATTACACTCAAGGGGAATTGACCACAAAAGGAGTAAAGATCACAACCAAAGAAACTTTTGAAATCGAAGGGAATTTTGTAAATAAATTTCATACAACTAGAGTGGCAATTGTAAAAAAATTCAGTAATGAAAAATTACGTTCTGATGTCAAAAATGGAAATTCATTAGGTCCAGTAAAATGTGTCTCTGAGAAATCAGCCTCTGGAAAAAGCTTCTATAATTTAGTAGATGCGTAAGGAATTTTTTTTGAGTATGATTCTCAAAAACATCCAATATTTTTTAAAATTATTAAAAGTGCCGCGGGCGGGATTTGAACGCGCGACAGCCCGGTCTTCAGCCGAGTGCTCTCCCAGGCTGAGCTACCACGGCACTTGAAAAAAATTATTTTATTGAGGAATTAAAGTGTGTCTTTTTAGATTTTCCAGATAATGTCTTCTTTACCATTTCTTTTGTTGATTAAACGACCCATAACAAAAAATAGATCAGATAATCGATTAAGGTAAATTATACAATTTGAATTAATTTCGTCTTTTTCAGCAAGTTGTACAGTCAATGTTTCGGCTCTACGTATTATAGTACGAGTAAAATGCAATTGTGATGCGGAAATTGAGCCTCCAGGCAGAATAAAATTTGTTAATGGTGGCAATTCTGATTCAAATTTATCAATATATTGTTCTAATTCTTGAATCATCTCTAATGTAACCCTATTTTTTACATCGTTTAGATTGGGATTAGATAAATCAGAACCTACAACAAACAAATTGTTTTGAATTTTTCTGAGTATTTCAAAAATATCTTCATCTAATTGATTTGTCAAAACAATTCCTAATGCCGCATTTGCTTCATCTACTGCACCATATGCAAATATTCGTGGATGGGATTTTGAGATACGTAAATTTCCTTGGAGACCTGTATTTCCATCATCCCCTGTTTTGGTATATATTTTCATGAAATTATAGAGTCTGTTTCAACTATTATGTTGTTCGAAAATCTCAAAACTCTTTAGGAGAATGTGTTAATTGTTGTATGATGACAGAAGATTTTTTTAAAATCGCTGCAAATCTAAAAAATATTTCACGTCAAGGTTGGATTGATAAACTAGCTATTGAGAATCCGGAATCAGTTGCAGATCATACATTTTCAATGGCAGTGATTGGAATGATAATCTCAGATTTAGAAAATCTGAATTCAGAAAAAATCCTAAAAATGATTTTGTTGCACGACTTGGCAGAGTCTAAGATTGGAGACATTGTTCCAGACAAAATGACTGTTAAAGAAAAACAAAGATTGGAAAATTCTGCATTTGAAAAAATTATTGGGATATTACCAGAATCATTAATGAAAAAATATGCTGAAATTTGGAACGAATACCAAGAAAACAATTCCCTTGAAAGCCAAATAGTACACCAAATTGACAAATTAGAGATGACACTTCAAGCAAAGATTTACCAATCTCAAGGATACCCTAAAGAAAAATTAGAAACATTCTTGGAATCTGCAAAACAAACCATAACCCATCCAAAATTAAAAGAATTATTTACAAAGATAACTGATGAAAATTAATGTCTGAAGCAGAAAAAGATGAGTTAATTGATGCACAAAAACAAGTAATAGGAATTTTATTTGAAGTCATTAAAAGATTACAAGCTAATAGTGATTTAGATGAGGAATATTTTGAAATAATTACAAAAGAAGAAAAAAATGAAGAAAGATTAGATGAAATTTTAACTGAAAGAAAAGAAAATGCTAAGATTGTAGGTAGATTATTAGAGCAATTAGAGACCTAGTGTCCACAACTACAATCATCATCAGAAATTATTTTAAGATGAGCTGTTTGCTGATGCTTGTCTTGAATGTAGTTTGAAAGATTTGCAATTCTTATTCGAGATTCTCTAGTTTTCCAACTACCTTCATTTTCAAACCAAAACTCTATCTCATCAACATCATATCTTTCTCCATTTTCCACCAATTCTTTGAATATTGATTTTATTTCATTAACTTCGGATTCAGATAATTTTGATTTATCTTCAACCATTGTAGTAATTTCGTTTAGTTTGATTATCACATTATTTGTAAGAGGCATGAAATTTTTAGAACAATATTGTATAACTATCTTTTGAGGCAATATTGTTTTTATAACAATCAGATAATTTGTCATACATGCAATATTTTCAAGCATTAAAACTTGGTCAAAAAAGAGTAGCAGATGCCCGAGAATATCTCAATAAATTAACAGATGGTAAAGCAATGCCTGCATTGGCCTTAACTGATACAAAATCAAACGTTTGGAAACCTGTGGGGGAAGAAAACCTATATGCATTTGTTGACGAATCGGCAGGATTTGTTTTGACAGACAATAGCGGATACATCCTTGCTTTAGTAGACAATAGTGGTGCATCCAAAACAATTGTTCAAGGTGTGACAAAAGAGCAAAAAGAAAAATTAGAAAAAGCATTTGAAACAGACAACATTCCAAAATTCGAAGGAAAGGTAATTCTTCCAGTATAGAACTAGCCTCAAAGAAAACGTAAAACTTTAGTTATGATTAGGTGGAGAGTAGTAAAATGAGTAAATTTTCTCAAGAGATCGAAGTTAGTGGTCATTTAATTGACTCTTTGATTTTGACTAAGATCTTTGATAAAATTATGGATTTACAAGGAGAGTTTCAAGTAGAAGAAATCAATATCGGTAAAAGAAAAAAAGATCAATCATATGCTAGACTATTAGTTAAAGGTAAAAATCAAAAACATCTAGATGAGATTTTACAAACAATTTACAGAGAAGGTGCAGTATCCAAAATTCAAAAAGAGATTATTCTAAAAAAATCCCCAAAAAATAATGTAATGCCAGATCAGTTCTACAGCACTACAAACAACCACACTCAAATTTTTCATAAAGGGAAATGGATTCAGGTAGAAAATATGATGATGGATAAGTGTATTGTAGTAAAGGGAAACAGAGCATTTTGTGTTCCGGTAAGAGATGTAAAGAAGGGGGACCAAATCATTGTTGGGGAAGGTGGAGTTAAAATCAATCCTCCTGAAAGGCCAAGAGAAGGTTCTAACGTCTTTGAGTTTATGGGAAGTTCAAGTTCTAGTGAGAGACCAACTCAACATATTGCAAAGAAAGTTGCAGATGACATTTACAATACAAAAAAGAAAGGTGGAAAAATTGTCATTGTTGGAGGTCCAGCAATAGTTCACACTGGAGCTTCAGATGCAGTATCAGAATTAATTAGATCAGGATACATAGATGGTGTTTTAGCTGGTAATGCTCTAGCAGTACACGATATAGAATATGCAACCATAGGTACATCATTGGGAATGAATGTTCATGATGCAACATTGGCATATCATGGCCATAGAAATCACATGGATGCTATCAATTCTGTCTTCAAGGCTGGTTCTATTGCAAACATGGTAAAAACAAAAAAACTCACCAAAGGAATCATGTATGAATGTGTAAAAAATAAAGTTCCATTTGTGTTGGCAGGCTCTATCCGAGATGATGGTCCATTACCAGATGTAATTACTGATGTTGCCCAAGCTCAAAGAGAATACAAAAAAGTTCTAAAAGATGCAAAGATGGTGATTATGATTTCAACTATGCTTCACTCTATTGCGACAGGAAATATGTTACCTGCAAATGTCAAAGTGATTGTTGTAGATATCAATCAGCCAACAGTTACAAAACTTATGGATAGGGGCACCTGGCAAGCATTAGGAATTGTTTCAGATGTGGGAGCATTCTTACCAATGGTCGCACAGCAAATTAGAAAAAAGAAGTAATTTAGGTACAAAATTTCTAATTGTAATAAAACTTGCTATTTTTTCATATGAAGGAATGGTACGCGTGTTTTAAATGAAAAAATGACTAATAATCATTGTTGAAAAAGACAATACGGACCATACTCTTGTTTGGGATTTTTTCAATGATTCTAATTCCAGTATCCGATAAAGTGTTTGCAGAAACTACACTAGCAGATTTTGTAGATCCGAATAAAGGTCAACAATATTATTTGGACAGATATTACAATGAACCAACATACAAATCATGGTTTGATAGAAATTATCCTGGAATTACAATAGAAGAAGCAGTGGGAATTAACAATGAAGATTCAATGATAGATTCAATTCTCAAAAAAGAACTCATACAAGAAGCAGATGCAACACTAGTTCATCAAGAACCAATAGAAACAAACAATTCTGAAATGGCACATATGGCACTAGCAATTGGAGGGTTAGGAATACTCTTTGGAGCAGTATATGGGGTAAAAAGAAAAGTAAATGACAATACAAGACAAATTTCAATTAACAAAGAGACTATCAAAAATAAAATTATCAAACCAATTACAAGAACAAATCCTTTAGAAATTCTTCAAATCAGATTGGCAAAAGGAGAGATAACAATAGAAGAGTTTGAAACACTAGAAAAGAAATTAAAATCTTAATTTGGAATCTTTACGTTATTTTTCAACAACACTAATTCATCAACTGCATCTTTTTTGAGCACACCAAAGAATTTTTCAATCATGTCTAATCCAGATACTATTTTTGGGGCATTTTTAGTCACAAATTCTGTTCTTTCTGAATGAGTTTTGGGCTTGTTTTCCTGATAGCTTTGGTAAACCGCGGCACCATCATAATCAACATATGCAATTCTTGCACTAAAGTCCGTTCTTTCAAGAACCAGACTATCTCCACCAACTATTGCAGTATGATATGGATGTACAATGAATGCTTCAGATAGTTTTTGTGAAGTTGTAATTTTTGCTTTCTGTAATTCAGGAGCATATGCATTAAAATCAGCTAACAAGTAAAATGTCGCTTCGGGTCTTGTCGATTTAATTCCATCAATTGAAGTTAATCGATGATAAGTGTATTCTCCCATTATCTTATGGATATTTCTCGTGATTTCAAAATACTCATCCATTTCATGACTAATCTCAAATCCAGGAATTGCTGCATGTTGGATAGGGGTTGATACCGCAGTGTATTCTGTTGCGAGAATTTTTTTGAATTGAGCTCTAAGATCAGTTGCATGTTGTGGGAAAATTACATATCCTAAACGATATCCACCTGCAGCATGGGATTTTGATAATCCGTTTGTGACAAATGTTCCTTCAGGGTAAATTTTCCCCATACTGGTGAATTTTTCAAAATCATAAGTTGTCTGTGCATAAATTTCATCTGAAATTACAGTTATGTTTAATTCTCTACAGACATCTGCAATCTCTTCAAGTTCTAAACGATTGTAAAGTAATCCTGTTGGGTTATGAGGATTATTTAATATCAAAATTTTCTGTCTGTCTTGTAATCTTAATGCAAGACGTTTAAGATCATTTGGTGCAATTTTCTTATTTGCACGTGTTGGCAACATATGATAATTTTTCTTTAAAAATCTAATTTGTGGAAGATATCCTAACCATGCAGGAGTAGGTAAAATTACTGTTCCATGTAAAATTTCTAAAAGATTAAAAATTAGTTCTTTTGTTCCAGGTCCAACATAGATTCTATCAGGAGAAACATCCATTCCAAAATAGTGTTTGTTATATTTTGAAATTGCATTTCTTAATTCAGGAATACCAGGTACTGCTGCATATTCGCCCTTGTTCACGTTTTTGATTAATGCCTCTTGGATTAGTCTAGGCACAGGAAATGGGGATTGTCCAAATGCAAATCCATAGAAACCAAATCCACACTCAGGATGAGTACAATCTGAATGAAATTCCTGCAAAAATGTGTTTAATTTGAGATTTTCAGGCATCTCAATGTCTTCAACTTGTTGATCAACTACAAATTTCAATGCTCAGTATCAGCCATTTTGATTATTACATAAAACGTGAAATAGAAAGTATCAAAAAGTTAGTAAATGTTAACCAATTTTTGGAACTTCATCTAAAATTTGAGGATTTTCCAACGAGGATAAATCACCCAATTCTTTTCCCAATAATTTTGATTTTAACAGTCGTCTCATAATCTTTCCAGTTCTAGTCTTTGGTAAATCAGTTAGTTGGAAAACAAATTTTGGTTTTGCAACTTTGCCAATTTTTTCACTAATAAAATTAGATACAGTAGATTCCAAATTAGAATCATTTTTGTTATCTGCAACAAAGAATACAACAATTGCCTCACCAGTCAAATTATCAGGAATTGCAATAGATGCAGCATCAGAAATCTTTTCATGAGAAATTACAGTATGCTCAATTTCAGCAGTACTCATTCTATGACCTGAGACATTTATCACATCATCTGTTCTTCCACGCATATACCAAAGATCATCTTCATCAACAAATACATAATCACCATGAAACCAAATATTTTCAAATCTAGACCAATAGGTTTCAATAAATCGTTCATGATCATTTAACAATCCCCGAGTCATTCCAGGCCAAGGGGCTTTTATTATCAGATAACCATTTTCATTTTTGATAGAATTACCATCATCATCAACAACATCAAGATTCATTCCAGGTACAGGTATTCCAACAGTAGAGGGTTTTAGTTTCATTCCAGGAAAAACAGACAGCATTGCACCCCCAATTTCAGTTCCTCCAGACAAATTCATTATTGGGATTTTTTTGTTTCCAACTTTTTCAAATAACCACCACCAAGAATCTTCATCAAGGGGTTCACCAGTAGTTGGAATGTTTTTAATTTTATCAAGTGAAAAATTCTTCAGAGGTTCTTCATTATTCTTTTTGAACAATCTTGTAGCAGTAGGAGAAATTCCAAATATTGTTGCATCGTATTCTGACAAAATTGTCCATACCCTATCAGACCTTGGGTAATCCAACGCTCCATCATAGATTACAGAGCTTGCACCCATGATTAACAAGCCATAGACATTCCAGACAAGACCCGTTATCCATCCAATATCCGCAGGCCAAAATAGTACATCTTGTGCCTGTAAATCAATCAAATATGCTGCCTGATGCCCAGCAAATACAGAAAATCCCCCATGAACATGTACAACTCCTTTGGGTTTTCCAGTGGTACCTGAAGTATACAAAATAAAGAGAGGATCTTCAGAATCCATTATCTCAGTAGGGCAATCAGAATTTTGAGATTCTGTCAATTCATCATAAAATACAATGTTTTCAGATTTTTCATACTTGTCTACTCCTTTGTATTTTACAATGATTGTTTTTTCTACTCTGGTTTGCTGAATTGCTTTTTCCATTGTATCTTTTTGAGATATAGATTTACCTTTTCTCAAAAAACCATCAGAAACAAAAAGAACTTTGGCATTGCAATCTTGTAATCTAACATGAAGTGATTCAGTACTATAACCTGAAAAAATTACAGTTTGTATTGCACCGATTTTTGCAGATGCTAAAATTGCTAAAATTGCCTCTTCAATCATGGGAAGGTAAATTGCTACAACATCTCCTTTTCTGACACCCAATGATTTTAGTCCAGTAGCAAGTTTTGAAACTCTATCATCTAATTGTGCATAAGATAGTTTAGAAGTTATTCCATCTTCAGAAACAAAGTGATATGCTATTTTATTTGGAGTAAGTTTTACAAATTTTTCAACTGTGGATTTGTAGATGTTTGTTTTACCATTAACAAACCATTTTGATTGTGCAATTCCTTTTGATAAATCTAATGTTTGAGAGTATGGAGAATCCCAAACAATTCCAATATCCTTGTCAACTTCACTCCAAAACCATTCTAATTCATTTTTTGCTTTATTAGATAATTCAGATAGTGATGACAATCCATGTTTTTTCATAAAACGAAAAATGTTAGATTTTTCAACTTGGTTTTGTGTTGGAACAAATTCAAAATTAGACAATATTCAATTTTTAAAATCAGATAGACTGTAAAAAGATTTTAGATTACGATATGTCAATTCCAAGACGTCGGGCACATGCAATTGCTGCCTTTCCATGTTCTTCATCAATTCCTGCTTTTTGAAATTCTTCTGTTCGTTTTGTACCTGAAAATGTTGTGTTTTCATGATAATATTCTCTTAAAATTACGCCTATTTGATCATCTAATCTCTTACGAGTCACCTCATTCATGCCTGCTTGAAGTATTGTGGCATCAGATGTTGCTAGAATTTTGATAAATTCTATGTCCTCAAGTGTGAGTTCAGGCATGTTTACTCTATCTGTTTTTTTAACAAATCCAGGGTAAGTTTAGGATCTGCCTTTCCTTTTGTTTTTTGCATAACTTTACCTACAAGATAGTTAATTGTTTGAGGATTAGATTTTGCTTGCTCTACTGCTTGAGGTTCCTCAGAGATTACATCTTTGATAATTGTGAGCAATTCTGATTCATCAGAAACATTCCCCAAATCCAAATCAGACATTACTTGAGATAATACTTTACCAGTTTTTACAATTTCATATAATGCATTTTTTGCAGAATTTCTGGAAATTTTTCCTGTTTGTATAGCATCAGCCAAATCTCGTAAATGAGTTGCAGTAATTTTTGAGGATTCACGTTTTTCTCTAGTATCCACTAATCCCATTAAATCAGTTGTAATGATGTTTGCAATCTCTTTTGCATTTGATTCAGTATGAGAATCTTCAAACAAATCTGAATAAAACTTGTCTGAAGACAAAACATCTGCAACTTGATTTGGAATATTATATTTTGAAACATATCTTTCTTTTTTGGAGATAATACTTTCAGGCATTTCAGATTTTAGGTTTTCTTGAATTGTAGGATCAATTGTAACCCAGGGAATATCTCCTTCTAAGAAATAACGATAGTCTAATGCTTCTTCTTTAGAACGAGAAGATATTGTTATCTTTCTTTTATCATCCCAATGTCGAGTCTCTTGTGCAATTTCTATATCACGTGAATGTAGACTCTCTTGTCTTGTAATTTCAAAATGAACTGCCTTTTCTAAATCATGAAATGAGCCAATATTTTTTATCTCAACTTTCTTTCCACCTTCAATTGAGACATTTGCATCTGCCCTCATTGCACCTTCCAAACTAGGATCAGATACCCCCAGATTCTCTAGCAAATCAGATAAAATGTTAAGGAATTCTCGTACTTGTTTTGGGTTCTCAAAGTCAGGTTCTGTCACAATTTCAACTAGTGGTGTGCCTGCACGATTGTAATCAACAAGTGTAATTTGGTTTTTTGACGAACTTCCCTCATAAATCAGCCTTCCAGGGTCTTCTTCAAGTTGGATTCTGGTAATTCGGATTTCTTTATCCCCGACCATAATAGATCCAGGACCGCCTACGCTGGTATCCCCATAGATGTTTAGTTGAGTAATTTGGAAGTTTTTTGGCAAATCTGGGTAAAAGTAATTTTTTCTAAAAAATGCAATTTTCTCAGGAGTAGAACAATTTAGAGCCATTGCAATCATTGTTGCTTTTTTTACTGCTTCTTGATTTAATCTGGGCAAACTTCCTGGTAATCCCATACATACAGGACAGATATTTTCATTGATTTCAAATTGACGATAATTTGCTTTGCATGAACAAAATAACTTACTTTCAAGGTTTGTCAATTGACAGTGAATCTCTAAACCCATCTTAGTCAAAGTGGTACCTCCGGTAATTTCACAGTATTCTCTAATGCATGTGCTGCTTGAAGCAATAATTTATCGTTCATTGAATCAGATAACAATTGCATTCCAATTGGTAATCCATGTGAAACAGCAAATGGAACAGAGATTGCAGGTTTTCCAGTAAGATTTGCAGTAACAGTGTTTATGTCTACTAGGAATAATGCAACAGGATCATCAATCTTTTCTCCAATCTTAAATGGTAAAATAGGAACTGTTGGAGCAACTAACAAATCATATTTTTTAAATGCTTCATTGACTTCTTTGGTAAGTTTACTTTTTACTTTGAGTGCTTTGAGGAAATATTTTCCAGCATGCCCCGCAGATGGAACAAATCCACCAATAATCATTCTTCTTGTTACTTCAGGTCCAAAATTCTTTCTTGCTTTTTGAATGTAAGAATTAAACTCGTATCCTTCAACAGGAAAATCATAGCCATATCTCAAGTTATCATATCTTGCAAGATTGCTTCCAGCTTCTGTTGCAGTAATGGTGTAATATGCTGCAACAGAATATTTGACCATATCAAGTGAGATTTCTTCACATATTGCACCAAGGCCTTCAAGTTTTGAAATGGCATCTTTTGTTGCTGAAAGTACTGCAGGGTCTGTGCCTTCAGCCATCATCTCTTTGATTATGCCTATTTTCTTGCCTTCAATACCCACTTCTATGCCTGAAAGATAGTCTTCATTTTTGTTATCTACAGTAGTATTGTCATTAGGATCAAGTCCCGTAATCATGTTTAGCAAAAAGGCAGTATCTTTTACAGTTCTAGTTACAGGTCCAATCTGTTCAATACTATTTGCATAAGAGATGAGGCCATATCTGCTAATCAAACCATACGTTGGTTTGTAACCAACTGCTGAACAAAAACTTGCAGGGTTTCTAACAGAACCCCCAGTGTCAGAACCTAATGATGCTATACACTCAAATGCGCTTACAGAAACAGCACTGCCTCCAGAAGAACCACCAGGAATATAATCAACATTCCATGGATTTTTGCTTGGTCCAAATGCACTAAATTCAGTTGTCAATCCCATTGCAAATTCATCCATGTTTGCTTTTCCAATAAAAATTGCATCCTGTTCTTTGAGTTTTGAAATTACTGTTGCATCATATGGGGCAACAAAATTTTCAAGCATCTTTGATGCACATGTTGTTTTACTGTTTTTGATACACATGTTGTCTTTGATTGATATTGGCATTCCAAAACAAGCACCAACTTTTTGGCCAGATTTAATTTTCTTATCAATCTCTCTTGCTTGATTAACTGCATCATCATTAACAGACAAAAAGGCATGTAGTTTTTCATCAACATTGTGAATTCTCTCTAAAGTTGCCGCAGTGAAATCTTCAGCAGAAATATTTCCATTTTGTACTTCTTGTACATAATCTAGAGCAGAGATTTTGAGATTCATTATGACATCTTGGGGGCTCTAACATAGGTTCCTTTGTAGTGATTTAGTTTTTCAATTAGTTTTTCATCAAATGGAATGTGTTTATCCTCACGTAAAGCAGTAATAGGAATTTCCTGCATGGATATTTCTTCATCTTCAACTCCAGCAGAATCTAAAATATCAAAATAATCAATCATAGCATGGACCTTGTCGACATACTCTTTATGGTCATCTACCTCAATTTTCATTAATTTTGCAACTTTCTCAATCTCTTCTTCTGTAACCATCTTACTACACCTATGGTGTTAGTCTATCAACATCTCTTGGATAAAATGTTACATCACGTATGTTTTCTGTGCCTGTAAGAGCCATAATCAGCCTCTCAAGACCAATACCACATCCAGCATGAGGAGGAACACCATAATCAAATGCACCAAGATGGTATTCAAATGCATCAGTGTTCATGCCTTTGTTTTTCATTCGTTCAGCTAACTCATCACGTTTTTCAATTCTTGTACTTCCAGAAGATAATTCCAAATCACCAAACATCAAATCAAATGATTCAGAAATTTTTGGATTAGATTTACTATCCTTAACATAGAATGGTTTTGGAGCCAAAGGCCAATCTTTGATAAAGTAAAATCCTTCAAGACCAATTTTTTTAAGATTAGATGGATACAAGTCATCTCCCCATTCAGTTTTTGCGCCAGCCTTTTGCATCTTGTCTACTAAATCATCATAAGAGTATTGAGGGATAGTTTCAGGGACTTCAGGGATTACAAATTCGGTATCATGATTATCTTTTGCATATTCTTGTACAGTTTTAATTGAAACTTTGATAATTTCTTCAATACGACTCATGACGTCATTGTAATCTACAAATGCTTCTTCCAAATCAATTGAGATTGCTTCAGCAAGATGACGATTAGTTCTTGAAGGTTCTGCTCTAAAGATTGGTGCAATCTCAAAGACTTTTTCAAAACTCATTGTGAGTTGCTCTTTGTACAATTGGGGACTTTGAGCTAGAAATGCTTCTTTGTTGTAATAAAATATTGGAAACAATGCAGCTCCACCTTCAGTAGCAGTTGCTATCATTTTTGGAGTGTTAATTTCAACAAAGTTTTGATCATTAAAGTAACTACGAATTGATTTTAGAACTAGACTTCTAGTATTGAAGATATGTTGCAGTACTTTTCGTCTAAGATCAATTGGCCTTACCTCTAATCTAGTATCAATATTTTTGACAGTCTTGGCAATAGGCTCAAAGGGAGGAATTTTTTCAACCTCAGAAAATACTCGAAGTTCAGTTGGAACAATCTCATATCCACTTGGGGCTTTCTCAGAGGATTTTACATTTCCAGTGATTGCAATTGAAGAGTGTGCTTTAAGAGATGAAATTTTTTCTCTAATTTCATCAGGACAATCGCCCTTTTTTGCAACAATTGAGACATCCCCATTTTTGTCCCTAATTGTAGCAAAACTGATGTTGCCATGTCCTCTAATTGTCAAAACCCATCCCATAACAGTAACCTGTGTTCCATCCATAGAGGAGTTGATTTCATCAGAATAGTGAGATCTACGTAAAGTTCCTAATTCAGTTTCTATCATAATTTACTGTACTCCATATTTCATGGTGTAATTAATTTTTATACAAAATAGTGGACTATTGCATTAATTTTCATAATGCTTATAGCCAGTAGCAATTCCACACCAAAATAAGATGGACGTTCTAATTGGAGTGGTTATCGCATTTATCATAATCGTTGCCGGATATGTAGGATATCATGCATCCCAACAAGAACCAGAAGTAGGAGGACATGACATTTCACTAAAATTAGACGTACTTGGTGAAGATGTCAAAAATATTCAACCCCTCAAACAAGTAATCATAAAATCAATATCTTGATCTCAAGATAAAATTTAGATTAAATTACCAGTGATTTTCATAATTTTCATGGCTCTAACAGACAAAGAAAAGATAGTTGCAGTGATCTCAAATGGAATAGCTGTGTTTTCTTTGTTGCAAGAAAGAGAAGAACTTCCAAAAAATACAACCATGTATGATTTTGTTTTAAAAGTAATTCCAGAAGATCTTAAACCCGAACTCAGTGTAGAGTTGATAGATGAAGTATTCCAATATGTCACATCCGCACATAGTTCATAAAGTACAAAATTATAGGTTAGGCATAGAATGACCTCGATTGCAACATTAGGTTCTCATTGTTCACTGCAGGTTCTAAAAGGTGCAAAAGATGAGGGATTAAAAACAATTCTAGTATGTGAGAAGAAAAGAGAGAAGCTTTACCGTAGATTTCCATTTATTGATGAATTAATCATAGTAGACAAATTCAAAGAAGTTCTTGATGAGAAATGTCAATCAACCTTAGCACAAAATAATGCAGTATTGATTCCACATGGAACATTAATTGCACAAATGAGTTCTGAAGAAATTGAGTCAATCAAGACCCCAATCTTTGGAAACAAATGGATTCTAAGATGGGAATCAGACAGAGAAATGAAAGAAAAGCTCATGAGAGAAGCAACCCTTCCAATGCCAAAACCAGTTACAAAGCCAAGTGAGATTGAAAAATTATCAATTGTAAAAAGACAGGGAGCTGCAGGAGGTAAGGGTTACTTTATGGCGGCAAATGAAGAAGATTACAATACAAAAAGAAATCAGCTTGTTTCAGAAGGAATCATTTCTAAAGATGAAACATTATACATTCAAGAATATGCTGCAGGAGTTTTAGCTTACTTGACATTTTTCTATTCTCCATTAAAAGAAGAATTGGAGTTCTATGGGGTTGACCAAAGACATGAATCAGACATTGAAGGATTGGGAAGAATTCCTGCAGAGCAGCAATTAAAATCAGACAAAGTACCATCATTCAATGTTATAGGGAATAGTCCACTAGTTTTACGAGAATCATTATTGGATGAAGTGTATACAATGGGTGAAAATTTTGTTGAAGCTGCAAAAAGAGTTGTAGCACCTGGAATGAACGGTCCGTTTTGTATAGAAGGAGTCTATGATGAGAATGCAAAATTCACATCATTTGAATTTTCAGCTAGAATTGTTGCAGGTTCAAACATCTACATGGATGGTTCTCCATATTACTCTCTATTATTCAATGAAACCATGAGTATGGGGAAAAGAATTGCAAGAGAAATAAAGACTGCTACAGAATCAAATCAATTAGATAAAGTTACAACATAAAATCAATTATTTTTTGCAGTAACTTCCATTCCGTGCTGAGATTTTATGATGTATTTGTCTCTAATTTTGACACTAACCCAATCAATTACCAATACTACTGCCAAAACTACTAGCATAAAGACAGCCGCCTTTCCATACTCAAAGAATTTGATGTAATTAATAATGTAGAAACCAATTCCACCCGCACCTACTAATCCAAGGATGCTAGTTTGACGTACATTGTAATCAAACATGTAAAGCATCTGACTTAGCAAATGAGAAGCTGATTCAGGAATTACAACGTATCTGATTAATTGCCATTTTGATACACCAATAGAACTTACAGCATCCATAGGATCAGAGTCAATTGTCTCTATTGATTCATACTGTAATTTTGCAACAAAACCTATTGTATACATGATAATTGCGAGAACACCTGCAAAGGGGCCCAATCCGACCATTATTACAAACAGAATTGCCCATAGAATCGAAGGGAATGTACGGATGGCAGCCAATAATGCACGAATTGGTGCATAAACATACTTGCTGTTGAGGTTTCTTGCAGCAAACATACTCAGCGGTAATGCAATTGCAACACCAACTATCGTTCCAATAAATGCCATCTGAATTGTTTCAAGCATTGCCCAAAGAGCAGTTGGAATATACTTTGGTTCAACTAAAAGCATCTCTTCAGCTACAATTCCAAGATTAGGTAATCCTTGAATAAAGTCAATAGGGTTTGCCTCTACATTGTATGATGCTACAACCAATAATGCAATAATAATTCCAATCAGAATGTTATTTTTTGGCGTCATCAGCATACATCTCCATAATTTCTTCTGTAGTCATATCACCAGTCTGAAAATCAACAATAGTTTCACCTTCGACACCAATCTCAAGAATTTTTTGTCCTTCCTTAATTACTGCAACACGATTTGCATATTCTAAAGCAAGTTGCATGTCATGATGAACCATAATTGCAGTAAGATTCATCCTTTTTTGAGCATCTGCAATCAAATCCATAATTTCACGAGCAGTTACATGATCTAGTTCTGAAACAATTTCATCAGCAAGCAATATTGTCGGATGTTGCATCAATGCTCTAGCAATTGCAACTCTTCGCTTTTCACCACCGCTTAACATGTATGCCTTTCTATCTTCTTTTCCAGACAGACCAACTTGAGAAATTATTTTTTTAGCTTCAGTAATTTCATTTTCAGGGAATTTTTTGAAAAGAGATTGAATTTTTCCTAATCTTGGTAAAGCACCAATGAGAATATTTTCAAGAACGGTACTGTTTTTTACTAATCCAAGATTTTGAGGAATGTAACCAATAGTGTGCATCATCTTTTTGAATTTTTTATTATTCATGTTTGGAGTTACGTAATCAATTTTGATTGTTCCTTTACTAGGAATCATCATACCGTTCATTAATTTGAGCAAAGTAGATTTTCCTGAGCCAGATTGCCCAACTATGGCATAATTAGTTCCTCTGTCAATAGACAGATTGATTCCATCTAGTGCAAAATTTTTGGAATCATATGATGTCCAAACATCATTCATTTGGATAATTTTCTTTGTAGCAATTGAAGAAAAAGAAGGGTTTGCGGTCATCTGAATTTGTTTCATTTTTCAGAATTCCTGTTTTTATTTGCTCTTGTCGTATTTGTCGAGTATCTTCTGATCAAGTCCTGTCAATGCATTGATGAATTCACCGAATTCACCTATGTGCATAGTAGTAGTAGTTGGAACTAGTGCTTCAGCACCATACAAATCTGTCAAGATTGCATTATTCTCATCATAATTTAGTTTGATAAGGCTATCAACTAGAGCGTTTTTGGTAGAGTCTGACATGTCAGCACTTACCATAAACACATGAGATGGTACTGGTCCAATAGTTGTAACTGGACGCAATTTCTTTTGATCCTCTATTTCAAGATATTTTGCTGGTGCAATATCAGAACCAAATGCTACATCAACTTTTTCTTCTAGAAGTAAAGTTAATGCTGCTTTGTAACCACCTGCAAAGGTATAACTCTCAAAGTTATCAGCCAATGCAGATTCCAAGGCAATGATATCATCACCTTCAATTGTTACATGTCCTTCAGTGACTAGTGTTCCCATTGGTCTAACAAAACCAGAAGAACCAGTCATGCTGGTAAATGCAACTTTTTTACCAACAGTATCTTCAATTGATTGGAGAGAATCATTTTCTGCTAGTGTCCAAACTGTTGCTTGGTAATTTACTTTACCTTTAACAAGTTCTGCCAATACAGCTTCTGCACCAGTTCTTTCATGAGTAATCCATGCAGGTCCAGTATCCATAAAAGCCGCGTCAATGTGACCAAATCTCATTCCTTCAATAATGGTCTCATAGTTTGTTGGAATAACTACTTCAATGTCAACACCTAATTCACTTTCAAGGAATTGTTCTAGTGCTTCAGCTTTTGGAGTTAACTCTTCAGCCTTTTCTACTGGAATAAATCCGATAGTTAGGGTGTCAACATCGACAGATTTTGAATCAGATGAAACATTGATGATTCCATTTTCTATAAGGAACTCAATTCCATTTAGAAAAGTTGAATCATCTACGGCACCTTCTGCCCACCAGCCAGCATTAGTCTTAATCCAATCAGGAAGAGAACTTTGTGCTTGTGCGGTTTGGCTCAAAGGAATTGTTGCCATGCCAATAGCTACAAATGCAACAATGATTGCCATGGTTGTTTTTTGTTTCATGATTTCTAAAAAATTAGGATAAGCTAAATTATTTAAACCGGATATTCATTCCAAAGACTAATTCTAAATCTATAGAATGAGAATAACTATAAACTTGATTTTGGATTAGCAGTATTAGGATACAAGTTCAAACTAGGCTCAAGATTATCTACAGTAATCTCCACTTTTCCAATTCTGCTACGATATTGTTTGATCTTTTTTCCTTCTGGCGAAATTACAAACTTGTCTACTTCTGCTAAAGCAAGATCTTCAAGATTTGAAAGTGTCTTGTAAACTGTGGAAATGGAAATTTTCAATTCTTCTGCAATCTGAGTTGCATCCTTTGATTCATTTTTCACTGAAAACAATACTGCTCTTGTACATACATTACTCAAAGACTCGATAATTTTCTGAGTAATATCAAATTCAGATAATTGAATGATGTTTGGTTTTGCCATAGAATCACTTGTTTGGTAGTAAAGTTAAGACAGGTTCAGGTTTCTTTATCGAGATATCTGCTTTACTAATTCGACTTCGATAGACCTTGTATTTTCTTCCTTTGTCAGACAACATCCATTTTTCAACTTCAATTAATGTAAGTTCTTCAAGGTCTGTCAATTTTTTGTATACAGAACTAAGAGGGATTTTGAGTTTATCAGAAAGCTCTGCAGCAGTGTTTCCTTTTCTAATTATAGAAAACAGTATTGCACGAGATTCAGAATCAGCTAGAGCTTCTATTACTTTTTGAGTAATGTCATATTTTTTTAGTTGAGGTAATGTGAGTTTTCTCGACACATTGTTCAAAAATTATTTGTTGTATTTAAAACTAGATAATTCATTCTCATTCTATAGATTTAGAATCAGCTATAGTGAGTAGTTTCTTGTTGAGGAGACAGTTTTTTCCAAAACAATCCAAGAATAATTCCAATAGATGCCCAAAATGAGGTGACACCAAGAACGGACATGAATCTAAACTCATTTACCAAGCCCATAGGAGCAGTTACTTCATCAGGGTTTTCAGGCATTACAAAGAATACTGCAGAGATAAAAACCCCATAACCTAGCAATGCAACAAGTTTTTTGTTGTTTTTTAGTTTCTTTGATAATTGATAAAATCCAACTGCGCCAAATCCAGATATTGCAATAAATGACAAATACAAAATTGCCCTCAACACAACAGTTTCACCATCACCCACAGTTGGAGGGTTTGCAGGATATTTCAAAAATGGAATGATGTATAGTGTAAGCCACATTATTCCAGCCAACATTAGTGATTTCTTGATGTCATTATTTCCAGGTAATGCATTTCGGGATAATGCAAAGACAATACCAAACAGTGCACCAACAGAAGTACCTAAAATTACACCGGCAAGAATTTGACCACTTTTCTGCCAAGTTCTATAACCTTCATACTCTACCCAAAATTCAGGAGTGTCTTCTTCTTCACCAGATGCAAACAAGTTTTGGTTTTCAATTCCTATTGCTTGATCAAGATAAGGTTCTACAATTGCAAAATTAACTGTACCATGAATTAGTCCAGCAAACGCACCTGAGATTAAGACGATTACAATAAAAAGAAATGTTTTCATGATAAGGAACCTCTAATGGCATGGAAAGCCTGCTGCATGTCTCATATCATGAGTAAGTTCATGGAGATACAAATCAGTAAATGCTTGCTCGCCATAAACTAGGCTAAAGATATGTCCTTGATCAAATCCTACAACAAACAATCCTGCTGCAAAGATGATACCTAATGCAATAATTGCTAATTTTGGTACTTGTGATTTAGACACATTCATTTGTCTTGTTTCAGACATGAGGTTAGCACCAGCTGAATGTATTTAAGCTCTTGGATGATTTGTCCAATTTATAAAACCAAAAAAAGATCGTAAAACAGAATTTGAAGAAAAATATTCAGACTCTACAAAACATAGTTTCAAGAAAAGGATCTAGTAAAGTACTGACATTTAGTATTCCGCATGTATTCAAGGCTCTTCAATTATTATCAGAGGAGAGATTTGTGAGTAGGGCAACTTTGGGAAAAGAGGTTCATCTAGGAGAAGGGGCAGTAAAGACCTTGATTTCACACCTAAAAGAAGCAAAAATGATAGACTCGACAAGATCAGGTAATTTTCTTACAGAAAAGGGAAAAAAATTCACATCACAATTACAGAAGACAATTCCAAAAGAATGTAAAATTGAGAAAAACAATCTAACTCAAAGTAAAAACAACCATGCCATAATTTTGAAAAGATATTCATCTTTGATAAAAACAGGATTAGAGCAAAGAGATTATGCAATAATGTACGGTTCGTCAGGATGCACCACATTATCGTTCAAAAATAACAAATTTGTTTTTCCAGGAGAAGACAAGGACTGTTTAAACAAAGACAAAAAAACCAAACAAATCCTTGTGGAAAAACTGAATCCATCTGAAGGAGACATTATCATTATTTCATCTTCAGAGGATTCGTTTGTAGCAGAAATCTCAGCAAAAAACTCTGCACTTTGGACCATTGCCACAAATTAAACAAGACTTTTACTTGCATTCAAAAAAAATCCAACATGACAAAGTACTCTCTTTTAGTAATCCCAATAGTGATAGGCATTATAGCAGTAGGATTTCTGGCTTTTTATCCAGAATCAGAAAACAATACAAAAAAATTAACACCATCAAAACTCATTGAGAATGGGTCTCCAATATCAGGAGACAGTAATGCACCAATTACCATTTTAGAATGGGGGGATTACCAATGTACATATTGTTACAAATTTCATCAAAACACACTAAATAAAATTAATGAGGATTTTATTAAAACAGGAAAAGTAAAACTAGTTTTCAAAGACTTTCCACTTAATGGTCCAGATTCTGTGTTAGCAGCTGAGGCATCATATTGTGCAGAAGACCAAAAAAAGTATTGGGAGTATCATAATGAACTTTACAAAAATTGGGGAGGGGAAAGAACAGGATGGATAACCAGAAGTTCATTAGACGATTTTGCATCAACAGTTGGTTTAGATTTAGAGACATTCAACACATGTCTTGATGAACACAAGTATCAAGACAAGGTTAATGCACTGTATGAATTTGGAAGAGAAATTGGAATTGATGCTACTCCTTCGTTTCTAATATTCAACGGTGAGGAAATTATCAAAATTAGAGGAAACCAGCCATTAGAAGTATTCCTCAAAACAATTGATGAGTTGTGATCAGATGCAGACACAAATCAATCAAAATTAATATCCGCATAGATTGGAGAAAGCACAAATGGGAAAAATAGAGGTAGAGAAACAAGATTCTGTTAAAATCTACAAAATCAGAAAAACATTAGAAGAATTATCAAGAAAATCGGGTAGAGGAACAGAACTCATCACAGTATACATTCCAAAAGGAAAACAACTTCACGAGATTATAGGCACTCTTCAACAAGAACAAGGTACTGCAGACAACATAAAGTCAGATCTGACTAGAAGTCACGTAGTAGATTCTCTAGGTAAAGTAGTTCAAAGATTAAAGCTATACAAGAAAACTCCCGAAAGAGGACTTGTGATGTTTTGTGGAGCATTGCCTCCAGAAGAAGGAGGTCCTTTGGGAAGTGAAGTTGTCAAAGTTTGGGAAATTGATCCACCAAAAGATTTGAATCAATATCTGTACAGATGTGATGATCACTTCCATGTAGACATTCTAAAAGACATGCTCAAAGATGACAACTTGATTGGCTTTTTGGCAATTGATGCAAAAGATGCAGGATGGGGATTGTTACACGGAGACAAAATCGAAGTGTTATCCCAAACAGGATCAGGAGTTGCAGGAAAACACAGACAAGGTGGACAGTCTGCAAAAAGATTTCAAAAATTAAGGGAGATGGAGTTAACGTATTACTTTAACAGAGTAGCTCAAACAACAAGAGAATATTTTATCGACATTTATCCAGTTAAAGGATTAGTCATTTCAGGTCCAGGTCCTACAAAAGAAGATTTCATTAATGGAAACTATCTAGAGTACAGATTGCAAAATAACATCATTGCAACAATTGATTCATCATATTCAGGTTCAGAAGGTATCAGAGAAGCATTTTCAAAGGCTTCGGATATTTTAGGTAACTTTAGACTAGTTGAAGAAAAGAAGCTTGTTGAAGCATTATTCAGAGAGATTAATGGAAACACAGGAAAAGGATCATATGGATTGCAAGAGGTAGTTGAATTTCTAAAAAACAACGTAGTAGAAACTTTGATCATAACAGACAACACAAACTTGCACAGAGTTGAAGGAATATGTAAAAGATGCAAACATGTTCAAGAAGAAATTATTGAAAGACCTCAAGTAATTCCAAAAAAAACAGAATATACTAGCAAACCTTGTCCAGGATGCAATTCAATGGAAGTCGAGGCAAATGAGCAAGACATTGTAGATTATTTAGAGTTGATAGCATCAAAAACGGGTTCAAAATTAGAAGTGGTATCTGGAAGTGCAGAGCACGGAAACATGCTAGCAAGTCTTGGAAAAATTGGTGCGATTTTAAGATATAACCCAGGTCACACTAAATAAAACTGCGAATTTTTTTTGCCAGTTCTGCAAGTTCAGAATCATCTGAAATTTGTCGTTTAGTCCAGATAGTTCCTTTGGAGTTGTATCTTGGAATTATGTGGATATGCACATGTGGGATTATCTGTTTTGCAGCACGTCCATTATTTTGAGCAATACTAAATGCATCAGCATTGGCACCAGTCAAAATTGCTTTGGCAATTTTTGGAACAAGTGAAAAAAGTTTTCCGACATTTTCAGGAGTCATATCTGTAATTCGTTCATGGTGTTCACGTGGAATTAACAAACTATGTCCAACGTCAATGGGGTATTTGTCTAAAAATGAGACATGAGAATCATCTTCATACAAAATATGGCCTTCTCTCTTTCCATCTAAAATATCACAAAAAATACAAGTCATAAATTCAGCAGTTTTTGATTTTATTTATTATTTATTGGAAAATAATTCTTTGAGAATACGAGTTTATCGAATGGTTAATTAGGGCAAATTTCAGAGTTTGAGCATCCTATGGGCAGAAAAGAGAGAAGAGCACGTGAACAAAAACGTGAGAACTATGCTACAAAACATTCAGCTGCACAAAGAAAACAGACACTAATTGCAGTCGGAGTTTTAGCAGTAATTGCAGTAATTGTAGGATATGCTGCATGGATGTTTGCTACAATGGATCAAAGTACTGCCCCAGGAGGACCTGAAAATGCAGGAGCGTTAGGCAGTGATCACACACACGCTGCAATTGCAGTAAGAATATTTGGAGATCATTTTGACTTTTCAGCTCCAGCATATCAAATCAAATCACCATGGATTCACTTTGAAGGACGAGATGGTTCCACAGTACACAAACACGCAACAGGTGTAACTCTAGACTATCTGTTTGAATCACTATCACTAGGTCTTGACGACAAATGCTTTGTATTCCAAGACGGTAGAGAATTCTGTAGTAATGAAGATTATTCTCTAAAGTTCTTTTATAATGGAAAACAAGTGCAAGACATTAGAGATATTGAAATCATGGAAGATGACAGGATTCTGATATCATATGGTGGAGAAACATCTGAAGAAATTGAAGGTCAATTGGTAGAATTAGAGAATCAGAGAATAGTCAAATAGAATTCTAGGGTTCTTTTGTAGTAAATTGTGCCATTTTATCAAAGAACATGTAAAATCCACAACGAGAACATCTAAGAACTGTTAATTCTGTTGTAAGAAATTCCTTGTCTTCAAATCTACCACTGAGTTTTACATTCTCACCTGCAATTTCGGCTTTGTTGCTTTTACAAACAGGACATTCTAGCGCTTTTTGTTCCATGAGTTTCAAACAAGGAGTTAGAATTTAAACTCAGTGAAAGTTTTGGAATTGATATTTTCAACAAAGTCTAAATTATAGCAATCAAGAATTCCATCATGGGAGAAATCTCTAGTAGAAATGTTGTAGAAGGTACTTCTCGTGCACCACAAAGAGCAATGTACAAAGCTATGGGATTAGATGATACTGATTTATCAAAACAAATGATTGGTGTATGTCATACAGGAAATGAAGCAACACCATGTAACATCCATCTTCCAAGATTAGCACTAAAAGCAAAAGAAGGTGTTTCAGATACAGGCGCAACACCTAGAGAATTTTCAACAATTGCAGTAAGTGATGGAATAGCAATGGGACATGAAGGAATGAAATCCTCTTTGATTTCTCGTGAAGTAATTGCAGATTCTATTGAATTAATGGTCAGAGCACATCAATACGATGCATTAGTAGGAATTGCAGGATGTGACAAGAGTCTTCCAGGAACAATGATGGCAATGGCAAGATTGAATGTTCCATCGGTGTTTGTTTATGGAGGCACTATCATGCCAGGAATGTTAAACGGAGAAGAATTAACAGTTGTAGATGTTTACGAAGCAGTTGGAGCATATGATGCAGGACAATTATCATTAGAAGGTCTAAAAAATATTGAAAACACTGCATGTCCAAATGAAGGATCTTGTGGAGGAATGTTTACTGCAAATACAATGGCATCCATTTCAGAAGCAATCGGTCTTGCATTACCAGGTAGTGCCAGCCCACCTGCTGAAGATGACAGAAGAGAGAAAATGGTGTATGACACAGGAGTTGCATGTGCAAAAGCATTACAGATGGACATCAGACCAAGAGAAGTTCTAACTTTTGAAGCGTTTGAAAATGCAATCACAATGTTGAACTCTGTTGGAGGTTCAACAAATGGAATTTTACATTTATTGGCATTAGCAAATGAAGTAGGTATCAAATTAACATATGATGATTTTGAGCGAGTTAGAAAAAAGACACCTCACATAGCAGATATGAAACCTGGTGGAAATTATGTAATGAATTCACTTGATAAAATTGGAGGAATTCCATTTGTGTTAAAGAAACTACTTGACAAGGGATTACTGAATGATAATTGCATTACAATTACAGGAAAAACTATCAAGGAAAATTTGAATTCCATGGTTTTGCCTCAAGCAGAACAACAAATAATCAGACCCATGGAAAATCCGATTCACAATGTTGGAACGGCAGTAATTCTCAAAGGCTCACTTGCACCAGATGGGGCAGTGATAAAGACTGCAGGAGTGGAAATGACAAAATTTACTGGAAAGGCTCGTGTGTTTGACAGAGAAGAATTTGCCTTTGAGGCAGTAAAAAGAGGAGATATTGATGAAGGACATGTTGTAGTGATTAGATATGAGGGACCTAAAGGTGGACCAGGCATGAGAGAGATGCTTGCAACAACTGCAGCACTAGTTGGTCAAGGTTTAGGCAAAAAAGTAGCAATGGTTACAGATGGAAGATTCTCAGGAGGAACAAGGGGATTCATGATAGGACATGTTGCACCAGAAGCATATGTTGGAGGCCCAATAGCACTAGTAAAAGATGACGATGAGATTACAATAGATACTGAAACTAACCTAATTGATCTTCATGTATCATCTGAAGAGTTGAAGAATAGAAGAAAGGAATGGAGTCCACCAAAACCAAACTACACAACAGGGGCATTAGCAAAATTTGCAACACTAGTAGGTTCTGCTGCAGAGGGCGCCATTACAAAACCTAATCTATAGAAAGTTTTTTCAAATCTAATTTTTCTTGTTCGACAACATAGATTTTCAATAATGTCTTCCATGCTTTTTGAAAGTCAGTTGTAAATTTTTTAAATCCAGATGTAGTAGATAGGGAAATTTTTGATTTTGGATTATAATTTACTTCATTTATAGAGATACAATGAACTGCATCGTTTCTTACTTCAAATAGTCTTGACATATCTCTGGTGAATTCAGGATCAAACACTTTCCAATCAAGAAATGTTCTGATTTTTCTATTAATTGGAACAAGATTAAGAAGATAAAGTAATTCATCACTATCTTTTTGATTTGAAGAGCGTACAATTCGTAATCGAATTATTTCATCAAACAAAAAAGCCATCTTTGAGAAGGCAGACAAAACACTGTCTCTGTTTTTTGAGATAGTTAATTTAGAATTAAATCCATTTTTGATGGAACCATCATTGATGAAATAATGTTTGTCTTTGTCAACTAAATACAATCGGATTTTGGGAGAAACAGTTTTACTTTTTTTGACATCTGTCAAAAACTTTGAAACGCTCATGTGGCAACAAAATCTCATCAATCAATTAAGGATTTGGAAGATTTTCAAGAAAAGATGATCAATTTGTCCATAATCTTTATAGATCAGCGATCAGAAATTACTTCAGAGATAGCAGGAAAGAAAATCAAAATTATCATTTATCAAATACTGTTATCTACTACAGGTTTTCTATGCCTAAAACATCATAGTATGACTTTGGAATCATTTGTTGTGCCTTAAAAAAGACGTTATTTGCAGCAGCATCAAGAACATATGTTCGGGCCCAATCATCCTCACTTCTAATTGAGCGCCCAAATCCCTGCAGTAATTTTGTCAAGGTTTGAGAGGTATACCAAAGTGGGAATTTATCCATCTTAGCCTTTGTTCTCTTTTCTTTGTAATTGGGATATGGCACCTTTGCAATAATCTGAAAGCGAGAAAGATCATCTTTGAGATCAACGCCCTCCCAAAGTGATGATGAAAGTAAAACACCTGTAGGATCTGAGGCATGTTCAGATATTATTTCATCTTGTGTTTTTCCATCCTTGTTCTTGCTGTGACAGATTCTAATTCTTCGAGTATTTTTTGGAGAAAGAAACCTTAGAATTTTTTGACATCTGGGAATAGATGATGTAAGAATTAATCCACGTTCAGTAGAATGTTCATCTAAAATTCGATCAATTGTTTTGACCACTTCTAATTCATCTTCTTCTGTAGAACCATAACTTAATCGCCTGATATTTAGCAAGTCAATTCTTCTATTTTCAATCGGAAATGGGGATTTTGGTGCATCAACAAATGCCACCTCATCTTTGTTCAAACCCATGTTTTCACAAAAACTTTGTTTATCAATTGTAGCTGACATGAAAATTTGATGTTCAGTTTCAAAAAATGTATTTGCAAATTTTGAAACATCAATAGGTTTTACAGATATGGTTCTAAAATTACCATTCAAGTCACGAACAGGATCATTTACAACAAAATTATCTTTATCAGATGCAATGTCAATTTTTGCCTGAGCTGCTCTATCATATCGTCTCTCCAATCTTGAAATTAATTCGTAGTCAGGATCATTTTCAAATCCAGGACTTTCCTTAATGTCTTTGATTTTTTTTGCATAAGAATACGCAATATCATCAGTTAAGGAAATCATTGAATCTAAATCTGTAAAATCATATTTGTCAGCATTGAGGTTACATTCATCAACTTGTCCTGCAAAGATATCAAATCCTACAAATTGAATAATTTGGTCTTCGATTTTATGTGCCTCATCAAAAACAGATACCTTTCTATCCAAATAATCTTCAAATAATTTTTTGTTAAACTTCATAATTTGGAAAAAAGCATGATAATTCCAAAGGGAGTGTTTTGAAACTAGTGCCTCATATTTTTGAAGATAGTAATGACATGAATTTGAATCCTGAGTATTTTCTTCAACTTGTTTAATTGTAGGCTTGAATTTACACGTCTCAATAACCTCTTTGCCATTTTTACTAGTGCGTTCAAGACATTCTCCTTTTTCACAAGTAAGACCCCATCGCATGGCTCTCCGAGAATTATCGACTTTTTCAGCAGACATCAACTTCAAACAAGGAAAATTTTGTTTCCCTTTAACAGGCTTCAAAAATGGAATATCTTTGATGTATTGATCTTGAAGATGTTTTGATGCAGTTACAGTAAATGAGCTATCAAAATACTTTGAAACAGTTGCACCAACTAAAGACTTTCCAACTCCAGTAGGAGCACACAAAACAATTTTTTTATATCCTGAACGAAGTTGTTCTTCAATATCAGAAATAATTTCTTTTTGAATACCTCTAGGAGTAAACTGTTCAGGGAATTTTTCTAAAAGTGACAGGATTAATATGATTTATTCTTTATATTAAAAGCATGAAGGTTCTTGTAATATCAGAAATATAGCAATCTAGTTTAATATCTAGTAAATACACTATAGATCATGGAATTACTTGACGATAAGATGAGAGTGTGGTTAGAAAGTGCAAAATTTGTTAAACCACACTCAGGGGTATACGTCCTGTACAACAGAAGTAAGCACCCAATATACATTGGAGAGACCAACAATCTTGAAGAGACATTCACAAAATATGTGGACACAGAATTTGAAGGCAATGAATGTATGCAGAAAACACAATTTTATCAAAGAGTGTTTGAAGATAATCCAAAAGAATTGCAATTACAGTTAATTGACCAATTTAGAAATGAGACAAATGAATTACCCTCATGTAATTCTGAGATCAAAGTAGAAACACACTAAATTCTTTCACTGCATTGCACTGAAGACCTACTGAATTAATAGAAAAAATATAAAAATTTCAACATGGGAAACGCAATGATTTATGCAGGTATTGCAGTCGGAGTAGCAGCTTTGGCCGGAATTATGGTCTATGCACATGATAACCAAGAAAATTATCTTAAAGATGACGCAGTACTTGCCCCAGCTGCAGAACAAGGCGCATTTTCATCAGAGACAGGAATGGTGCAATTGAATAAAGAACAATGGCACGATGACCCATTTGGTGATAGAGCAGCTGAAGTTAGAGCAGCATACGAATCTGGTGGATAATCCACCAAGTTTCTTTTTATTTTATTTTTAGTCATTCCACACACCTAACATCAGAGAAAGTAATTAATCTAAGAAGGGCGTAATTTAGCAATGCATCAATGTTATTATTGTGAACAAATTTTTGATTCAAAAGAAGCACTATATGAGCATGTAGAAGTGCATTCAGATGCAGAAAGAAATAAGGAGATAATGGATAGAAAAAAGAAAGTAGAAAAAAACTAGCTTTTTAGCCTCAATTAAAAAAAATAGAGTAAAGGTAAGAAATAATCACATTCAGGTGGTGAAATAACAACTCGGTTGCAAAATAATATGGATTGGGTTGAAGCACTATTGCAAAAATCATGTGACAGAACACTAACAAAAGAAGAGGTTCTTCATAGTCTATTTCACATGATTGAAGTTAATGAAAACACCCTCAATCAAATTCAATCAGACAAAAGAGATTTTGGACCAGAGTTAGAAGAATTAAAGCAAACAGAAATCAGAGATATTGATTTTCATCTAAAATACTATCGAAGTTTAGTGAATTACATTAATTCAATTCAAGAAAATAAAATTTTTGAGAAACGACACTAATCATCCCAGGACACAGTGTACGCAACAAAGGTTCTAGGCAATGATTTTTTTGTATTGATTCCCCATTCTTCTGAAGTATGTCCAGAATTGAGCTCTGATACCTCACCCCAATTGAATTTAGGTAGTTTGGCAGTTTTCATGGTTTTTTGAGCAAGTTGAAGTTAATAAAAAACGAGTCTGCAGTGCAAGATACTTTATGATTTTAAATGTTCAAATTTCAAACCATACTCAGAGAGTTTTTCTAAATTATTTCCATAATCAGTAGTTTCATCATATTCATGCAGTCTTTTTTCTAGAATGTTTTGCAATTCTTCAACTTCTTGAGCAATCATTTTTCCAGAATCCTCTTTGGCAAGTTGTTTTCTTTGATCTTCATTTTTTCCTCGTGTAGGAAATGTTTTTCCTTCAAACATCGTTTGTAATCTAGAAAGATTTTCACGTTTTACTAATTCTGCCAAATCAAATCGTCCTTGTTCATATCTTAACAGCTGATCGTTTGTTTCTGAAGTTCTAACTGAAGATAGTAAAGGACAGAATTCAACTGAGATCTGGATATTTTTTATGAGAAATAGAATATCGTTGCCCATTTTCTCAGAATCAACAGTCCAGGTAAATCCATACTTTATCACACTATGAGAATCCTCATAGGATGCAGGATTATGTTCGGCCTTAAAATCAGACCAGTTTAGAGAACAGTGTTTAGTCCAAGACAGAATTTCATTTTCGCTCATTATCTTGATAATTTGAAAATTTCAGAATAATTAGATTGTGATTAGGATGGTTTTCCATCACGCCCACTGAATTTTCCAATAGGTTGTGAGGTGTCAAATCCCAACCAGGAGTAATTTTGAGATTCTTGAGAGTTGTGGAAATTTTGATGTTCCATTAATTCAGAATCTTCCCAGTCACCATCATGAATAAAAGGACATTTTTCATGCAGACCATTTTTTTGAATACCTTTACACGTGATTAGCAAGCAAAGAATATTGAATTTTAGAATTGAAAAATTTTGTGTATAGGCACAAATCTGTAAAAATTAAGTAAACAAGAACAACCCATTTTGATCAAAATACAAGACACATTTTATTTTAAGAATTTTTCAATAATAAAATCAAGAAATATTGAAAGCAAGATGATTGCTGGCTCGATGTTTGTACGTAGTTCCCAAAGAACCGAGGCAAAATAATGTCAGGCTTGCTTGCTTTCTTTATTCTCAATTTCAAGTTTAAGATACAAATTTGAATCCAAACTATTAATTTCAGATAATTTCAATGACTTGTAATGAATAGTAAATTTTACATGTGGATGGGCGTATCAGTTGCAGCGTTAGCAGTAGGATTCATACTTTTGTTCAGTTAATCAGATTAGTTTTTTTGATTAGAAAAATCAATTTTTACATCGTTTTTTTATTTTATCCAGATTTTTAGAGATAAAGTATTGCCATAGGTGTAGCTGGATAGTTGATAATCGCACTAACGCATCACGGCATTGATTATCAACTTTTATCTGTGGCCCAATTAATTAGGATGAGAATTTGAAGCATAATCAAATTTTTCCTTATCAGAAAATAATTCAAAATTATTCTTTTCCAAATCTAAAACATTATGAAATGCAGGACATGAATTATCAATTGAAAACAATTCTTGGCATTTAGGGCATTGAACAACTACATGAGAACCCCAATCACATTCTATTTCATCGATAATTTCAAAATTAACAGACTCATCGCAAATACATCTAATTTGATTTTGGAATTTTTGAGGATCCATAAAATACAACTTTTAAAATTAAATATAATTTATTAGCAATCAATAATTTACAAAAACATGACAGAGTGTCCCACGTGCAAACTTTCTATGGAATCTCACTCTACATCAGAGTTAATGGAATGCTGTATGAAACAGGTAGGAGATGAATTTACTGAGGAACAAGAAGGGATTTGTCCTAATTGTAGACACGATATAAAGAAACACTCAGACAAAGAGCTTGCAGAGTGCACTATTGAATATCTAAAATCTGGAATTCAATAATCTAGTTAAGATTAAACAATAGAAAAATTAGAAACAAGTATTGAATCAAACAACAAGGGAGTTAATCAGAAAATTTTCTCCAATGTGGACTAACAAACAAGTTTGGGAATTTGATCAATTAAACGAGGATTTGAGGTTTGATGCCACCTATGTAAAACCTCAAGATTATGATGAAAATGTGTGGAAATCAAAATCAGCTTATCTAGATTCAGAAATACGAGATATGGTAGTCAGAACATTTGACAATATGCTTGATGGTGAAGAATTATGGATTTCAAACAAAAATGATAGAAAGATTGATGAGAAATACACACCTTATCTCATGGCTGTTATGGCTGATGTGATGATTGAAGAAGAAATATGTCTGAATTTTAGAATCGAGAAGGAATGTTTTGTAGTATCTATTGATTCAGATGCAGATGTGATTGATTGTAAAGAATTTTTTGAAGAATTTTATCATTTGGCAACAGGTTTCAATTATGATACAGATACAGGTATACCAGAAGATGAAACAGAAGCTGAAATGTATCTAACACGACTTCAAGAAGAATTTGATGAAAGAATGAAAGGAATTCTAGGAGACAAATATTTGCCAGGGAATAATGATCCAGATACAATAAATGCAAAATGATTATCTAAAATACTAGATTATTTCTTGATAAGACATGTCACAGAGAAGACCATATAGGAAATTTCCGAAGAAAGGTCCTTCATTAACTACAGAGCAAAAAGTTGAAAAATTCATTTTAAGAAATTCTGAAAATGGTTTTTTTACCAAAGTCACTACAATCCCATACAAATTTGAAATATCCGAAAGCAAGGCTTGGGATATTGTTGGAGAGTTACTCTCAGATGGGAAAATAGAATCAATGCATGATGAGATTTCAGGTGAGATGAAGTTATGCAAAACAGGTCAAATGTATTCTATAATGAATTCAGAACAAAAAAGAAAAAGACAAAAACCAAATAATTTTAAAAAGAAAAAATCAAAATCACCATAAACATGGTTTAAACAAATACTTATCTTCAAGAATTAATTTGTCATAATATGGAGGATGAAAATTTACCAGTGCAGTGTCATCCCATAATAAAACCAAAAAAGAAAAAAGAAGAGAGTAAGAAAAATGATACAGTGTAAATTATGCGGCACTCCATTGGGAAAAGAACCAACAACAGAAGAATTAGAAACCCATTGGAAAAAACATCATGATTGGCACTGGGAATCAAACAAAGATAAATCTCCCGAAGAAGCATTATTGAAAAAAAGAGACTAACAACGTCTTGGAATAGTGGTCGTTTATAGCATGCCTAGACCACTAATCGAAGGCGTTACTATTAGTCTGGGCTCGAAATATAAAAGAACGAACAATTGATTTTCAAACATCTGTTTAAATTAAAACCAAATTTGAAACTAATTTACACAATTTCAGACAGGTGATTTATCAATTTGATATGGTATCCATATATCATGAGAGAAGATTTCGCCGAATATACCAAATGTAGAACATGCGGAGTTGCTTTACTAAACTGTGATTGCAATTGCCCATATTGTGGAAAACGTGAGGAATGTGAGTGCGAGATAGGTGTGCTTACTATTCCATAATATTTTTTCTCAGAAATATTTGATTAAAAATTTACATGCCTAATTGAAAATGATTTTTCAACTAGAAACTGCGAAAAAATTCACTTGTGATTAATAATAGAAATTTTACAATAAAGGCACATGTCAGTAATAGAGGCATACGATATCAAGGCACGAAAAAAGGTGTCAATGAAAGACCCACAACCATATCTTATGAAGAATGGTTCATGGGCATTGAAAGGAACTAGCTCTGAGACTGGGATCAAATTATTCAAAATTGTTGGAAGGACAAAACCATCAATAACCCAATCTAGATTTGAAGCATTCAAAAATCTGTTTACAAGCAGAAAATGTGAATGCGACAAAGAATGCTAGTGTTTTTTTTCTTGCAAAGATCTTAACAATATAGAAAGAATTAATGTGAGATTTTTTTAGGAATTTCATGTCATTTGAGATTGACTGGAGAAAGAATTTTTACGGAATTTCATGGGCTCATGAAAAAGACAGAATAGTAGTTTCAATAGTTTTTGAAGATAAAGATGAAGCTGTTGAAATCTCAAAGAATATAGAAAATTGGAGTGAGAAATTTACCAGATTAACAATTATTGAAAAAGAAGAAGATGAATTTGCATTATGTTGCTATCAAGATCCTCAAGTGTCAAAAACAGACAAGCATATTGGATTGTTTAGAACAGGAATGAGACAAAGTAGTGGGTACAATCAAGTAAAACCAATCATAGAAGAAAAAGCCCCACTATTACAAATTGCTTTTGCAGCAGATGCCATAGATATCACCACATATGAAGAGATATCAAAACTAATTCCTATTAGAAAATTCAGAATTATCAATGAAAAAGATTTGAAAAAGCAAGAATACTATTATGAAAAAATGTCAACTTTGTAAAGTGAAAAAATGGTAGGATTCAAAAAAATTTGAATCATACCATCTATGGTCGGGTAACAAGTATAATCAAAATTTCATATAAAGAATAACTACTAATTTGTTCATATTTTTGATACTGATGAATCGTTCATTCTTGTTAAATAGAAAATTTTCAATATCAAATCATGAATAATAACAATTACAATTCATCATGGGAAGAAGCAATTGGTCTTTCATGGCTAATATCTGAAGAGTGATATGCCTGAATTCTCATGCAGTCCAGACTGCTGGTGTAAAAAAACAAAAAATATCATTGAAACGCCTTAGAACAATCTAAGGATTTTTTTATTTTAATACATAAATTCTGTAATCAAAAGAGCAAGAATATGCATTGTGATGACAAAAGAACGTTATTTGTCTTAAAACAAGGAATTGAAGAAACGTGGGATTTGTTAAGAAAATCCGATTTTGCGGATGAAAATTTAATGAAAAAACTCAACACAGAGATACAAGAGTATTTTGAATACAAAAAATCAGCATAATTGCAGAACTGCTTAAGTAATATTTTGACGTATAATATTGGATGAATTTTGAAAATCTCTTAAAGAGAATAATGGATTCAGATGTAAACATACGACATAGCATAGTCACAGATAATGAAGGAGACATACTTGCTACAAGTCATCGAGAAGGCGTGACAAATTATTTGTCACAAGAAGAAACAGAAGCATCTCTAAAAAGAGCAGCTCAAGCTTGGAAAGGAAGAAAACAACTCAAACCAAAAATTGGTAATGGTTTGTATGCAGTAGCAGCGTTTGAAAAGATTACAAGAATGACATTTCCACTAGGAGATGACAATCTAATCTTTGTTAGTATGGGTTCAGATACAGTAAGAACAGACGTTCATGAAGGCGGTCAAAAACAAATTGTTGAGCATGTTCTAAACATACTTAGTCGCGACCCAACTAAAGAATAACGTAAAGGTATTGTCAGGAATAGAACACACAAAAGAGTGCAAATACAGAATGGACAATGATATGCCACATACTAATTGTTATTGTAAATGCCACAAGATCATTATGGCAGATTCTGCTAAGATGGAATCAAGGACTTTTTGATTCTTTTTCAGGTTCAAAATTTTCGATGATTTCGGTAACTCGAACCATGATTGTTTCTTTGATTTGATCTTGAGTCATACCTGAAGTATGCATGAGTTTCATTTGATCAAGTAATGCAAAATGTACACGTCCTTGAAGATAATCTACTATTCCATATCCCTGTTTAGGAAATTCTGTAATAAACAAGTCATATTCAGAAATATCTGAAGGTGTTTCAGCCATGAAGCAATTTGTTAAAAACCAGTTATAAAATTTCCAAATACTCATAAAACTACACAACAGATTCACCATATGACAGAATTTATCCATAAGCCATATGACAAAATCTATGTTCGAGATATGATCAAACTGGATTTAGACGATCTAATTGGCATGATGTCATCACTTGAATCAGCTCACGCATATTGGGTAGACGGAGTACTTTTTGCCAGTTTTGCAATGACAGAGTCTGAAGAATTGGCCAAAAAAGAGATGCAAAATGAGATGTATCTTGATAAAATCATTTTTGCAAAATATGAAAACTATTCTAAGACAGTAAAATCCTCAACTAATCTTGAAATCGGAGTCCTAAACATGCGTAAAAGTAAATTGTACAAAGACTTGATTGCATGGCTAAAATCACAGCCTATCTGGGACGAATAATTTCAAAAGTAAAATTTCAAATCTAATGTGAAAGAATTGTATGATCCATGTGTATCATCATGCATTGCAAATGGATTTCCTCATCTGTAGTGTGTCCGAGTTTTCCACAAGTAAATTGGTTAGGTTTGAAACAAACACTACATTTCTTGTAAACTTGTAACTGTTCACCGCATTTTCTACAAGACGTATCTTTCATGACTTGTTTTTGTTGAAAATGAATTTAAACCATAGTAAAATTAGAACGGACTAATTAGGTTATGCTAATTAGTTTCCACTAATTAGAAGAGACTAATTTTCAAAGCATTTAATAGAAAATTTTTTCAAAACTTTTCATGGAAAAAAATTGTAAAGTTTGCGGGAAGAATTTCAACTCAAACTCCAATGTTTGTTCTATGGAATGTACATTAATTTCTGGATACTAATTTTAAAATAACATTCATTCAATTGTTAATTATGAATAAAGGTACTGACATTAAAGAAAAAATTTTTGAATATATCAAAAACAGATCAGAAATTAATGAAACAACAGCCATACGGCATATTCACAGGAGGTTTAACATGATAGAAGAAGAAATTGAAAAAATTCTTGAGGGATTATTTGATGAGAAGAAAATCAAAAAAATTTATGATGAGGAATATCAAGAAAACAGATTTGAGATTTAATCATCAAATCAATCTTTTTAAGAGAATGATGTAACAAAAAATTATGATGTTAAAATCAGAAAAATCAATAAAAGAATATCTCAAAAAATTACCAGATGATACAATAATCAAATATTATCTAGATGTAGAGTACAGCCCATTTCCAATCCTAGTAATTGAGGAATATACCAGGCGCTTCAAGAAAAAGACAAAAAATGAGATAATCAAGGATTTAAAATATCAAAGCAGACTAGCACGCAGAAAAACCCAAGAATTAGGTAAAATGGCAAAAAGTCACAAACTTGTTGATGACGTTACCAAACAAAAATCAGATGAAATTATCAAACATGCAAAAAAGAAGGGATTTGAGATTAGCCAAGTGATATCAAAAAAGAAAGCAAATCTTACCACCAAACTCAAAAAATCTGCAAAATCAGGTACAGTTAAGAAGAAAATTTCAAAAAGACTGATGACTTCCACGCAAAAACACTTGGAAGAACTAGAAAAACTTGGAGAATTAAAAAAACAAGGATTAATCACCGCAAAAGAATTTCAAGAAACAAAAAAGAAAATTTTGTCAAAAATCTAAACCTGGGATTTTACAATAGCATCTAAGAATTCAATCAAAATTGTGCAATAATAGACTTTTTCAGATTAAGTACGTTGATTTGGGTTAAACATTGAAATCCAGTTTTGCATGATCTTTTTATTCAGATTAACAAAAGTATCTGAATTATCATTCAATGTTTTTGCATAATCTTTACCTTGTTCAATATTTGCAATTGTCATTTTATGGAATATTGAACGGAATTTTATTGTCTCATCAGACATATTTTCAATTATGTTTTTTGTATCATCAGGAAATGAGTAATTAAACCCAGATTTATTGAAAAATTCTTTTTGAAGAGAAAGTTGAGAAGTTACATAGTTTTTCCACAGTTTGTAATATTCATTTTGTAAATCAAACAAAGTTTGTTGAATGTGAGGAACATTTTGTTCTATTTCTAGAAAATATTTTTTGCTTATTTTTTCAAATAATTCAAAATTAGAATTTTCAGACACGACATTTTTATTAATTTTGTAGATTTAAACTAGAGGGTAAGAATCAAGCACAAAACCATTCCAAAATGAAATGAATATACACAAGTGGATCATACTAGAAATCCTAATGATCACATTTGAAAATAGGATTCGATATGAGTACAAAATAAAGACTGCAAGAGTAGATACGCTTGTAAAATCAATATTATCTCACAGAGATCCTAAAAGTCAAGAAGCAAAAGACGCATCAAAATTTCTTGATGTGTTAATTACAGAAATTGACAGATTTTACGAGGAGAACAGTGATCTTTTATCAAAAAAAGGGAAAAGACCTCATCCACGTTCACGATTGCCAGAAAACAAAGAATGGAACGATAATGTTGAGAAATACTATGAGAAAAATCCTCGAAAAAGGCCTAAAAACAAATTAAAAAATTAGATCTTCAAAATATTTTTGTGCCATATTTGGGAAATTCTAAGATTGTTTTTATTATCAAACTTTGATTTTGAGATAATGAATGGTTCTCCAAATTACACTTTCATTCGAGATTGTCAAGAAGAATATGCTAGACTAGAGGAGAGCATCAAATTCATAGAAGATCTTTTTCAAGAAATTAATGATTAGTTAAGAAAACTAACTAATCGTCATCGAAATCATAATCATCGTCATCATAACATTCGATGAAATCAAATTCTTCGTATTTCATGATAACACTTGATTTTCAAAGTAAATAGATCTTCAGTAAAGGAACTATGACATTCTATGATTCTATATAGTTAGATTGAGCCTAGAAATTCTCAAATATTGTCAAACCAGAGACACAGTCATGGAAAATCCAACTGAGATAAATTCGGTGTATTGGGATGAGAAATCAAAATCATGGCAATACAAAGTGGTTCCAGTTGAAGAATATCATGGATTTACAGAGTGCCAACATTGTAGAAAGCCAATGTCTCACAACATAAAGAGTGATGGAGAATTCAAAGTTGTTTATGTGAAATGTGGGTGTTCTAGAGAATAATTATTTTCCATAAGACATGTAAATTAAAACTCCAGACAAGATGACTATCAGAATTGCAGGAGGCATCCAAGATTTCATGACATCACTTCGTTGTTTAGATAATATTTGTCTAGTCGTTCATGTAGGGGTTCAAGATAATCAGCACATGGCTTAACAAATTCTTGACGAGTGTTCTTTTCACTACTGACAAGTATTACTACCTGATTAATTTTTTGACCTGTCACTTCATGAAACATTTGAGCATAACAGGTGGTTTGTAAATAGTATTCATACATGTATTCATCAACTTGAGGTTTTCTTTTTGTTTTATAGTCAATAATAGACAATTCCCCATTGTATTTTGCAATAAGATCACTAGTTCCTGCAACCTTTAGTTTATCAGAATACATTCTTTGTTCAATGCATGTAACATCTGAGATATTTTCTAAGTAGGGTTTTAGATTATGAAAGTGAGCAATAGGGAGTAAATCAAATTCTTCTAAATTTAGATTTCTACTCAAATAATCTTCAATTATTTGATGGGATTGAGTTCCAATATGTTGAGATTGTGCTGTAATGTATTCATGAGCAGGTTCATTTTCTTTCCAAGAAGTTAATCCGTTTTTCTTTTCTTCAGGAGCAGTTGCAGACAAAATGGTGTTTATTGAGGGATAAATTTTATCAAATTTTGTTTGATACCAATGTCCATCTTCTCGGTCAAGTAGTGTAGGCTCTCTTATCTTTAGCATTTGAGCAAAATTAGGCATGAATTAATTTAGAATACTAGTAATTTAATGCTAAGTCATTTGATCATCTTTTGGAATTTATCAAATTCAGATTTTGTTTTTACAAACTGATCCGTGTTGATTTTCAAATGAAAAAGAGGATCCATTTTTTCGTTTATCATGAAGATTTGTTCATCAAAAATTACAGTTTCAATAAACTCATCGTTAGGATATACTGTGAATTGGAGAAACTGCTCATCAGTCTTTATTTTTAATTGAAACCCCATCATAAGACCAAGTTCATCATCTTTGTTCAAAAATCCAGTGAGACTGGCTCGAAGAGAAGAGTTGTCCTTTATCTCATCATAATTATTTTGAGTGTCAATTATGCATGCAACAGGTTTTCCTTGAAGATGTAGAATAATAGATTTGTGAGTAGGGATAAAATCTTCAGTATTAGTCATCTTATCTAGAGGCACACTCTATCAAAGAATCACAGTATTGTTAAGTATCACGATTTTTCAGTAAATTTGTGAGTAATCTAGATGATTCAATTGGAAAAATCTTACTAGAATTACAAAAAGATGATCCAGAAACATTTGCAAAATTAATGAAAAAAGCACAAGAAGAAAATCCAGAATTTTTTGATGACACAGATGGAGAAAATAAAGAGATTGAAGAGTATAACAAAAAAGTAGAAGAATATAACAGGACTGTTGATGAGGAGTAATTTTTCACAATAACCTTGGATTTTAAACTAAAAGCAGCATAATAATCTCCTTGAGTTACAGATGCCTCATTTGCAATGTTGTTTTGAGAACTCCTAGAAAATTAGAAGATCATCTGCAAATGGAACACAGGTGGGGGTAAAAAGTAGTAGATATAGGCTCAAAAGGAATTTTTTGAAAGAATTGATTTTTTAATGAATACTCCAGATAAGGATCAATGAATTTCATATCAAAAAAAGTTCTAGACTTTCAAAAAAAGAAGCTTGTATCAGCAGAAGAGACTTTGAAAAAATATATTCATGAAATGGAAAAACTTGAAAAAATTAAAAATACAGACAACGTGAAAGAACTTGAAAACTCTAGAAAAATGATAAAAATATGGACAGAAAATATTGAAAAAATCAAAAAAGAGATAAAAAAAATAGAATCAAGATAAATGAGGTTAGAAAATTATGAAATTTAAAAAAGATTCAAAATCAGTGGAAGAGAATACAGAATTAAGAATACTTGCAGAATACAATCGAAGACTTAAACAAATGAAAATTACTCAAAAAAAGGCAAACAAATTACATGATATGGAAATGGATAAAGAAGCAAAAAAAATTCAAGAGTTAGTACAATTGTTATTAGAAGAAATTGAAGCGTATTATAGAAAATACCGTAAAGTATTGACAAAGTATGGAGCTTTACCAGAGCCACCATTAGATATTGACATAACCAAAGAAGAAAGAGATGTTGCAACAGCATGGAAAAATGCTCATCGAAAAAAACATGGGATTTAGAAAATTAAGAACATTACAAGTGAGCAGCACAATATTTATCCACAAAAATATTCATGTCAAAAATTCTGATTATGAATGCAATTAGATAATTAATGAATTAATCTGAATTTAGACGTTTAAAATATGACCATAATTTTAAAAAAATATTTAGTTTTTTAAAGATTTAATGATATAACTGATCAGATAACGATCGATCAGATTTAAATACAATTCCCATTTTTGGGAATGGTATGAAGGTATTCTTTGCCATCATTATGATGTTCATAGCTATTGGGAGTGTTTTAGAAACATATGCAGAAGAATTCACATACAATGAAAAAGTTGCATATGCCGTTGAATCTCAAAAAGTTATAGCTCATATGATTGCAATATACGATAATTTTGGAAAAAATGGAATCTATAACGAGTTGAGCAATATGCATTTTGAACATATTCTAAAACACAATTTGGAAGTTATGAAAAAATATTATTCAGAACACACTGATTATCAAAATGAATTAAAACAAACATTATTAGAAATACAAAATAGCGGTATTGATGAAAAAGCAGTGTTTATTGAACATGCAAAAAAGCTGTTTCCATTATTGAATTCAGGTGCAGATTTAATTACAACTGATCTAAATGATGATAAATCCTTCAGATTAGTTGTTGTGATGTTATTATTAGAATCGGTAAAAACTGAATATATCGAATCTCAAGAGGTAGGAGGTATTGAATCAATATTAAAAAAACAACATGCGGATACTATGGCAATAAGAGCACACATGTATTTTGAAAATACTAATGAAATTCCTTTAGAAATGAAATATGTAATTGAACAAAAGTTTCAAAAAATTTTTCAATTAATGAATAATCATGAAGTCAAAATTGAACATTATGATTTGCTTAATGATATAGTAAGTGAAATTTATGATCATGTAGAGAAAGATGAACCAGGAAAATCTGACGTGAAATTAAATGAGTCAGAGATTTTAAACATAGAATTAGAGAACGTAGGACCAAAAATAACATTACGTACAGACCGTCAAAATGGTAACGATATTGTATCGTTTGAAGGTACAGGATTTCCAAGAGACGTTAGAATTGATATAAAATATGTAACAAATCTAGACAAGGAAATTCAACATGTAAAAGTCAGAAGTCTAGATAATGGAACATTTTATTTGCCAGTTGAAATGAATCCAGAAGAAAAAACATATTTTCTAAATGCAGAATATCTAGAAACTGTAACTACGTACACGATATCAAATAATGCATAACGTCAACAAACCAAGGTTGTTTTTGAGAAATAGGAGAAGAAAAACGAAATTACTAGAATAATCTCGCTTTTCTTGTTTTACTGTAATGAATAATGGACGTCACAAAAAAGCACAGTTCCATTTGGCAAAGTTTTTGCGGCAATAGAATGGCCATCTTCCAAC
The DNA here is from genome assembly GCF_965262695.1 of Candidatus Nitrosopumilus sp. Taxonomy (GTDB): domain Archaea; phylum Thermoproteota; class Nitrososphaeria; order Nitrososphaerales; family Nitrosopumilaceae; genus Nitrosopumilus. The sequence goes on from NZ_OZ253550.1 coordinate 519,481, forward strand.
CCTTTTCCGCATACATAACACTCTACTTTGCTTACTGAAGTCTGAATACCTTGTTTTTTGAGAATTTGCATGTCCTGCATAATTGCTTGATTTACCCCCTGCATGGTAACTATACTACGATCAACCATCCTATAAAGGTACCGTACTATACGGTAACCATGATGAGCCTGTAAGATAAGCCAATTTAGACAAAAATTGTGCTAACAAAACCTACTTTACAATTTAAATAATAAACCACTAGAATTTTGTTTATGGGTGGACACCTTTGGAAAGGCTCAAGCAAAAGTAATACCCCTAGATTTATCTGAAAACCAATTTCAGATTTACAATAAAATTTCAAGAAATTATTCACATTCATTTCTATTTGAGTCACTTACAGGTCCTGAAGTTTTAGCTGAAACATCAGTAATGGGTTTTGACCCCAAAATAATTCTCAAGGGATATTCAGATAAAGTGGAGATAATTCAAGATGGAGAAATAAAGATCATACAAACTAATGGCCCATTTTCAGAGTTGAAAAAATTACTTGGAAAATCAGATGATCAAAGTTACAGATATCTCGGAGGGGCAGTAGGAGTAGTAAATTACGATGCAATTAGAATGGTAGAAGATATTCCAGATACTCATGATTCACCTCAACCATTAATGGAATTTGGAATTTATGATGATGGGTTATTGTATGATAATGTACACAAAAAATTATTTTATTTTTATCATGATGAAAATAGATTTGATAAATTAATTATGAGTGATGATGAGTTTGGAGAATTTCATTCAAGTGAAGTAATACCAAACATGGACAAAACAAAATTTTCAGAAATTGTAAACAAAGCAAAAGAGTACATTCATGATGGGGATATTTTCCAAGTGGTATTGTCTCGTAAATTTGCATTTAATACAGATGGAGACGACTTAACACTTTACAAAACATTACGAAAATTAAATCCATCACCATACATGTATCATCTAAAACAAGACAACAAAACGATAATTGGTGCATCACCTGAAATGTTAGTTAGAATTACAGATGACAAAGTAGAAACATTCCCCATTGCAGGAACACGAAAAATCACAGATAATGAAGAGAAGAATAAACAATTAGCAGAAGAATTAATTCATGATGAAAAAGAACTAGCAGAACATACGATGTTAGTAGATTTAGGACGAAATGATATTGGTCGAGTCTGCAAATATGGTACAGTACATCCAGAGTCATTAATGGAGATAAAACGATTCAGTCATGTTCAACACATAGTAAGTCATGTAGTAGGCAATTTGGCGCCTGAAAATGACATGTTTGATGCATTTCAGGCAGTATTTCCAGCAGGAACAGTATCAGGAGCACCCAAAGTCAGAGCCATGGAGATTATTGATGAGTTAGAGACTGAAGCCAGAGGCCCATATGCAGGAGCAGTAGGATATTTCTCATATAATGGATGTTGTGATTTTGCAATTGCAATTAGAAGTATATTCATTGAAGATAAAAAAGGATTTGTTCAATCAGGGGCAGGAATTGTTTCAGATTCTATCCCAGAAAATGAGTTTAAAGAAACAGAGCATAAAGCAGGTGCAATGTTACAAGCACTAAAGGAGGCATCATCATGAAATTTTTAATCATAGATAATTACGATTCATTTGTTTACAACATTGCACAATATTTGGGAGAGTTGGGGGTAGACTGTGATGTGATTAGAAATGACAAGATTACTCTAAAGGAAATTCAAGAAAAAAATTATGATGCAATAATTATTTCTCCAGGTCCAGGAACACCCGAAGACAAGAAATACTTTGGAGTGTGTAGTGATGTGATTAAAGACATTGGTTCAAGTACACCCATACTAGGAGTTTGTCTAGGACATCAAGGAATAATTGATGCATTTGGAGGAAAGGTGACTAACGCGGGATGTGTTAGACATGGGAAGACAAGTCCCGTGGATCACATTAATTCAAAGTTGTTCAAAGATGTAAAAAACCCATTTAGAGCAACACGTTATCACAGTCTAGTTGGAGATAAAACAATAGTTCCAGAAGTTCTAAAGGTTACAGCTACTGCATCAGACGATGGAGAAATCATGGCAATAGAACACAAAGACTATCTAATTCAAGGAGTACAATTTCATCCAGAATCAATCATGACAGAAGATGGCAAAAAAATTCTATCAAACTTTATTGATCAAGTGAAGGAGAAAAAGAAATGATCGTAGAATTAATTTCAAAACTACAAGAAAAAACAAATCTCACATATGAAGAAATGAATCAAGTGATGGCAGATGTTCTTTCTGGAAAGACAAGTGATTCTGAAAATGCAGATTTTCTATCAAATCTAGCAGATAAAGGAGAAACAGATGATGAATTACTAGGAATGCTAGATAAAATGCAGGAATTCTCACTAAAAATTGAGCCTAAAAATGCTGGAACTATTATTGACATGTGTGGGACAGGAGGAGACAAACTTCAGACATTCAACATATCCACCACAGCATCATTTGTAGTAGCAGCCGCAGGAGGAATCGTAGCAAAGCATGGAAATCGTTCTAGTTCAGGAATATCAGGTAGTGCAGATATTTTTGAATATTTTGGATATGATTTGAATTTAGAACCACCTCAAATTGCAGGAGTTTTAGAAAAACACAATATTTGCTTTATGTTTGCACAGAAGTTTCATCCTGCAATGAAACATGTCTCTACAGCAAGAAAACAGTTAGGAAAAAGAACTGCATTTAATTTACTTGGACCATTATCAAATCCTGCAGGAGTAAAAAATCAACTAGTAGGAGTTTTTTCAATAGAATATCTTGACAGATTGCCAAAGATATTGAAAAGAAAAGGTGCAGAAAACATAATGACAGTACGCTCAGATGACGGAATGGATGAATTTTCCACTAGTTCAACTAACAGAGTATGTATTTTAAGAGATGAAAAAGTTCTGATGAATGCAATTGATCCTGAAGTTGTCGGATTACACAAATCATCATTAAAAGATATTCAAATCCAGACTAAAGAAGATGCAATAAAATCATTTGTAGGGGTTTTGAACAATACTGCAAACCAAGCAATGATTGAAACAACAGTACTCAATGCAGCTGGGGGATTAATTGTTGCAAACATTTCAAACAATTTTGAAGAGGCAGTAGAACTTGCATTAAACATAATTAAAGATGGTAAAGCATTCTCATTATTGGAGAAATTTGTACAAGACACAGGAGACATTTCAAAGTTAAAGGAGGTTACTAATGGCTGAAAATATTCTTAGAAAATTAGTAAACAATTCACGAATGGCAATTGATGATGGCGTATATGAAATAGAATCTAATTTAGAAAAATCAAACAAAGATTTTATTCAAATCATCAAGACAAGCGGACATGCACCACTACTCACAGAAGTAAAATTCTCATCACCATCTCTAGGCAAAATTAGAACAATCACAGACCCAGTAAGCATAGCATCCCAAATGATAGCAGGAGGCTCAAAGGCATTATCAGTACTAACTCAGCCACATCTATTCAACGGATCTCCAGAATACTTCATGAAAGTAAGACAAGCAGTAGATGTCCCAATGCTGATGAAAGACATTATGATTGAAAAAGTGCAGATAGATGCAGCAAAAAAGATTGGGGCAGACTTTATGTTAGTTATTCAATCATTGTTTGATCAAAATTATCTCAAAGATATTGATGAGTTTATTGCATATGGACATAAGCAAGGACTCCAAATTTTACTAGAAGTACACACCAAACAAGAATTTGAAAATGCATTAAAAACAGAAGCAGATTTGATTGGAATCAACAACAGAAATCTAGATACGTTAGAAATTGACCTTAAAACAACTGAAACAATATTATCAGGAATAGACAAGACCAGACCAATACTATCTGAAAGTGGAATAGATACACCTGAAGATATCCAATATCTAAAAAAGTGTGGGGCAGATGCATTTCTAATAGGATCAAGCATAATGAAAAGTAACAACATTGAAGAACAGGTAAGAAAATTGGTGAATGCATATTGAAATATCCAAAAAATGGTAGATTCGGAGAGTTTGGTGGAAAATACATTCCAGAAACTCTAGTTCCAGCAATTGAAGAGTTGGAAGAGAATTATCTGAAATTCAAAAATGACAAAAATTTTAAAAAAGAATTAGATTACTATCTCAAAGTTTACGCAGGTCGTCCAACCCCACTATACTATGCAAAAAATCTGTCAGAGAAACTTGGAGGTGCAAAGATCTATCTAAAAAGAGAAGACCTGTTACACGGAGGAGCTCATAAAATTAACAACACATTAGGACAAGCACTTCTTGCAAAAAAAATGAAAAAGAAAAGAATCATTGCAGAAACTGGGGCAGGTCAACATGGAGTTGCAACTGCAATGGCATGCGCAGCATTAGGAATGAAAGCAGAAGTATACATGGGCTACAAAGACACTATCAGGCAAAAACTAAACGTATTTCGAATGAATTTACTTGGATCAAAGGTTCACCCAGTAAAATCAGGCTCAAAGACACTCAAAGATGCAATCAACGAGGCAATCAGAGATTGGATAACAAATGTAGAGACTACGTATTATTTACTTGGTTCAGCAGTAGGACCTCATCCATACCCAGTAATGGTTAGGGATTTTCAAAGTGTGATTGGAAATGAAATAAAATCACAAATGAAGAAACTAAACAAAACACCAGACAGTGTTATTGCATGTGTTGGTGGAGGTTCTAATGCAATTGGAACATTTTATCCACTTGTAGATTCTAATGCAGAAATTATTGGAGTTGAAGCTGCAGGTCATGGATTAAAATCAAAGAAACATTCAGCAACACTTTCAGCTGGAAGTAAAGGCGTTCTTCATGGAATGATGACATATCTACTTCAAGACAAAGAAGGGCAAATTACAGAGACACATAGTATTTCAGCAGGATTAGACTATCCAGGGGTTGGACCTGAACATTCCTATTTCAAAGATACTAAACGAGTAAAATATCGCGCAGCAACAGATACAGAAGTAATTGATGCATTTCTAATGTTAACAAGAACAGAAGGAATTATCCCAGCTTTAGAATCAGCTCATGCAATTGCAGAGGCAATCAAAGTTGCAAGAAAGAGTAAAAAATCCGAATCAATCGTAGTTACACTTTCTGGAAGAGGAGACAAAGACGTAGAAGAGGTTCAAAATTATCTGAGTAAAAATGTCAAAGATTAAAGAAAAGTTTGCAGAGTTGCAAACAAGAAAAGAAAAAGCCTTGATTTCATATATTATGGCAGGTTTTCCAAATGAAAAGTCAACCATTTCAGTTGTAAGAGGATTAGTCAAAGGAGGGGCAGACATTATTGAGTTAGGATTTCCATTTTCAGATCCTCTGGCAGATGGACCGGTTATTCAAAATGCAAGCACAATATCCCTTGAAAAAGGCACAAAGATAGACAAATTCTTTGCGCTAGTAAAAAAAATCAGAAAAGAGACAGATATTCCTCTAGTATTGATGACATATACCAATATTCTATACCACAAAGGATATTCAAAATTCATAACAGAGGCTAAAAAAGCAGGAATTGACGGATTCATTCTACCAGACATGTCTGTAGAAGAATCAAGAGATTATCTGCAAGCTGCAAAAAATAATGCAGATACAATATTCCTGATATCACCCAACACAAGCAAGATTAGGATTCAAAAAATTGCTAAAGCATCATCCGGTTTCTTGTACCTAGTTGCAGTATATGGAACTACAGGCGTAAAAACAGAGATTAAGAATTACACCATAGATGCAATCAAAAATGTCAAAAAACAAACCAAAGGCAAAATTCCAGTGGGGGTAGGATTTGGAGTTTCAACACCAGAAGATGTAAAAAAATACATCAAGGCAGGAGCAGATGGAGTAATTGTTGGCAGTGCTTTCTTGAAATTAATTGAAAAAACTCCTCAAAACAAATTAGAATCAAAAATAGCTGAATTTACAAAATCACTAAAAAGACAAACATTGCAGAAAAAATAAGAACCGTCTAAGTAAGGTGGCCAAGTTTACAAACTGGCATTGAGGGGAAACTCGATTTCAGTTATGACCACCCACTAGATGTTCTCAGAATAGTATAGTGAAAGAAAAATAAAAAATCCATTATCTAAAAAATGAAAAACTGTCCAAAAATTAACAAATTTTTTTACAATTGTATAGTTGTGAAATTAAATTATTTTTCGTCAGATTCGTCTGGTTCATTTGCTTTGTCTCTTACTTTTTTCATCACACAAAATTTTGCAAGAGTTTTCTTAAATCCCATAATCAAGTTAGAAAATCAAGTAACTTAAGCATATTGATAGAATCTAATCAAAAGAATAATCAAAACTAGTGAATTTTCTGTATATCCTCACCGCAATGAATGCAAAAAAAAGAGCCATTTTTTGACCAATAATGGTCACAATCGGGATTAGTCATATGATTAATGATGATTTATGGTCATAAGAAACAAGTTGTTCAAAACATCCAACATTCTAAGAAAATAATTTGAGTGAATTTAGGCTCAAATTTATCAAGATATACGGTCTAGTTTCTTATCTAATGAACTAACTTGATTTATCAAATTTTTTACAATGTCATCAATTGTCTCAGTTTTATTTTTTGGAGGATCATCAGTAACATCGGCCCAATCAATCATGGCATCAAATATGGCACGAACTTGTAATGAATCATCATACAGGGCATCTATGGAGATTTGTTTCTTTTTGTCTTTATCTTTAGGATAGATTATCAGATGACCATCTTTTGAAATTAGATATTGGTGATATGTAATGGCATCTGCAAAATCAACCAAAAACAAACCACGTATAGCGTTTTTTAATTTTGGATTATATTGCATTTTATTACAAGTTTTTTTAAGAATTTGACTTAGTGTAGTATCTTCATCAAATCCACCTTTTAGTTTTGTAGGATCAATGATTATTTTTAGAAATTTTTCAAATACTGTGATATGAGAATTAACATATGAAGTCATAGAGTAAATTGCAAAAAGGATTACATCATTACGTTTTGTTTCAAACTCATCTAATTTTCTAATTATTTCTGAAAAAGAATTAGAAAATCCTTTTTGGAATTCGATGAAATTTAGAAAGAATTTCTCATCATAGTAGTCAGCATTAAAATGGCATAATCCCTTTTTTTCAATGTCATTTAAGATAACTAAAGTAGCCCTATAGTTTGGATCATTACTTGTCACAAAGTTTCTGAATTTTGTATGAACTTAAGTTTTAATTTACATCAAACGTTCGTTTTTTAATTTCTGTCTATTTCGATATACGATCAGATGGTAATTGATAATTTGTTTTAATTTTTCTTCAACGGTTAATTGATCAGCAGTTGCAATGCTTAGAAATCTAAGATAGTCATTATCATTTAGTTTAAGGCGAATCTCTCTCACCAGATAAGTTAGTAGAATTGAGCCTAAAAGAGGAGGTTATTGTAAAAATAGACTCATCTAAGAGCAATCAAACTAGTCTTTTTTGAAAAGATTATGATTGAGACAATAGAGACAGTTAGAATCAAAAGGGCAATTCCTCCAAATTCAGGAATAACTTTTGAACCCATAATCTTGATTTCACGAGAATCAGAGTCAATTGGAATAACTAATTGAGTTGCAGTGTCACCACTAATTGTTGAATCAGATTCAAAATCAACCATGTTTCCATCAATCCATACTGTTGTTGGGTTGTCAATCAATTCTTTAGGTAAAGTTAGTGTAATCTCATCATTATTGCTTTCACTAGTAAGAGTAAATGTCAAAGTTTTTTCATCAGGGTTTACATGAACTGCAGGAGATAGATAAGCATCCAAGAAGTATTTTACTTCAAATCCTAATCCATCATCGCTATAGCCGGATGCAATTTTATCTACAGACTTGACACTACCAGGATCTAACACTACATGAACTACACCATTCATCCATGGATGTAATGTACAATAATAGTAAAAGTCACCAAGTTCATCAAACTGATGAGTAAAAGATTTTCCTGCAGTGAAAAATCCACTATCAAAGAGTCCATTCTCATCATCAGGAGCAGGGGTTCGTTCGCCTGTAGGATTAATTGAAGTGATAGTATGAAATGCAGTATCAGCATTTGACCAGGTTACAGAATCTCCTGGAAAAACAGTGATTATGCCAGTTGTTTCACCAGTGTCTTTTTGAGACCAATAGTAAGGAAAGTTTTCATCAGCTGCACCTGAAGGAATTTTAATTTCATAGTTTTCAGCAAAGGCAAAACCTGAACTCACCATCAATATTGCCATCAGAGGCAAAACTGCAAGTGCATACTTCATAATCATATAACTGTCAAGTAGTATTTCAACCAAACCATGATCGACAAAACATACAAAAACCAGATACTCGTTTTATTAATGTGCAGACGAAGTTTATTTTTGTCACAGGTGGTGTGATGTCTGGCCTTGGAAAAGGCGTAACAACTTCCTCGATTGCGAAATTATTACAATTAGCAGATCAAAAAGTATCCTGTATCAAGATAGATCCATACCTGAACTATGATGCAGGGACCATGAATCCCGTAGCTCATGGGGAAGTATTCGTCACAGATGATGGAGGAGAGTGTGACATGGATATTGGAAACTATGAGAGATTTCTAAATCAAGATATTCCAAAAAGCCATAACATTACAACTGCTCAAGTATACTCCTCAGTAATAGAGTCAGAAAGAAAGGGAGAGTATCTAGGAGCATGTGTTCAAATCATCCCTCATGTAACTGATGAAATCAAAAACAGAATCAAGAAAATAGCTGAAGATGAAAAACTTGATTTTCTAATCGTAGAATGTGGAGGAACCGTAGGAGATATTGAATCATTACCATTCCTTGAAGCATTAAGACAGATGAAAGTTGAAGAAGGACCACAAGGAGTAATTTTTGTACATGTAACACTTGCACCATCACTTGATGTAGTTGGAGAACAAAAAACAAAACCTACTCAACATAGTGCACAAGAATTAAGAAGAATTGGTATTCAACCAGACTTTTTGGCAGTAAGATGCACATTACCACTAGAAGAAAAAACAAAGAAAAAGATTGCAATGTTTACAAATGTCACTGCAAAAGATGTTCTTTCATGTCACGATGCAAAATCAATCTTTGAAGTTCCACAAATGTTGTATGACCAAGGAATCATGGATGCAATATTTACTAAATTTGGAATAGTAGGAATGGTAAATGCATCAGCAAATTGGGACAAATGGAATGCAATTGCACAAAATATGGTAAACCATGAAGACCAAAAAGTAAAGATTGCAATGGTTGGAAAATATGTCACATTAGCAGATAGTTATGTGAGTGTAAATCATGCACTAAAACATGCAGGGGCACAGATTGGAAAATCAGTGGACATTGATTGGATTGATTCTGAATCAATTACAGACTATTCTGTTTTATCAGATTATGACGGAATACTAGTCCCAGGAGGATTTGGTACAAGAGGTTCTGAAGGAATTATTCATACTGCAAACTATGCACGTGAAAACAACATTCCATATCTTGGAATATGTTTTGGATTCCAACTAGCTGCAATTGCATTTGGAAGGAATGTTTTGAAATTAGAAGATGCAAACTCTACAGAAATTAAACAGGATGCAAAAAATCCAATTGTAGATTTGCTTCCAGAACAAAAGGATGTTTCAGACATGGGAGGATCATTGAGATTAGGAGCAAATGATGTACTAATCAAAGAAAACACAAACGCTCAAAAAATTTACGGCACAACGACAATTAGCAAAAGACACAGGCACAGATACGAAATCAACAAAGAATACATTCCAAAATTTGAAGAGAATGGTTTGATATTTTCAGCAGACAGTGATAATGGTAAGAGAATGGAGATATTAGAAATTCCTAGTCATAAATTCTACCTAGGAGTACAATTTCATCCAGAATTTAACAGTAGACCAGGATTTCCAGAAGAAACATTTTCAGCTTTTATCAAAGCAGCATCTGAAAAATAATAAGTTACTCTATTTTAGATATTTCATAGATCTTCTGTCTAGCATCACGGATAGAGACTTTCTTTTTGACATAGCCTTTTTTCAATAAATGACTTAGCGCCAATCGAACAGTTCTATCAGGAAGAAGTGTTTTGTTTGCCAAGTCTTTTTGAGTCAATGCACCTTCATACTCCAATGTCTTCAAAAGTAGTTTGGAGCTTGGAGGCATACTGAGTAATTCTTCAGCCAAATGAACTTTTTTTGCCAGTGCAGATATAGCAGTAGAATCTTTTTTTAGACGAATTATTTTTGCAGGAGGGAAGAATTGAGTACATTCAACGGTTTTGTTTACTTTGTACCTATCAAGACCATCTAACACAACTTCACAATGCAATCTGGCAGAAATATCATCAATCTCAATTGAACTATCATTAGATACAATGATAGGTCTTCTTGTTACATCAAGAGAGTTCACAGATATGATTTCAAACACTGCAGAATCCTGAAACAATACAGGTCCACCAGCAGACATAGAATAAGCAGAAGAGCCTATAGGAGTTGAAACAATTATTCCATCACTATTATCGTGCCAAACTTCTTCACCATTGACACGTAATGTATGCTCCATCAACATTGCACTTCGTGATGAAAATACTGCAACATCATTAAGAACAGGATAGACATTTTTGCCATCTATCTTTACTCCAAGTCGAGGAACTTCTTCAATTGTGTACTTTTGTTTTTTTAGAATATTGACATATGATGCAAATTCTTTAAGATCAATTTGAGCCAAAAAACCACTGGTTTCACCTTCACTTATTCCTAAAATCGGCAGTGTAGAATCAAATGTTCTATGAAAATAATTGCGGACTCCTTTATCACCACCTAAAACGATAACACAATCAGCAGGTTTACTCTTTGATTTTGTAATTGCAAATGACTTGATTCCAGCATCATCCAGTATTTTTTTTACATATTTAGCTGCATTACTAGTTGTTCCAGAACCATAGATACCTATTTGCATAGAGTAAAGATTTGAAATGCTTCAATAAAAGAATAATGACTACAAATCTCGGAATTTTACTAAATTGTAAAAATACGAGGCATTGTTTTGAACAGTTCCCTTACGAGGTATTTTTTGCAATCCGACATTTTTTGAGTCAAGTGCAGCCTGTGCAGCACCTCCAGCAAAACATAGAGCCCACAGATAGTCTTTTTCTTTAAGCATAGTACAGCAAAATGCAGCACAAAAAATATCACCAATACCCGTGGTATCATGAATATCTTTGTTGGGTAAAGTTATAGAGTATACTTTGTCTTTTACCAACATTGAAACTTCAGTTTTATTTGTAAGCAACACATATTCCACACCTTTTTTTTGAAGTGCAACCATCATTTCATCATGACTTCCAGTAACAAGTTGTTGTGCTTCTTCAGGGTTTACTTTAATTGCACTAACATTTGATAAATCAATATCATTTTTTTGCAAGTTAACATTATTTTGAGAATCTTTTTCTCTAAGAAATCCCTGAGGATCTACAAATAAAAAATTTGAATCATCTTTAATTTTTTTTAATGTATCATTTGTAATTTCATGATAAATTGGACTTACAAGGTGTCCATCAGCTTTTGTAGTAGAATATTCTATTGGCTCACACTCATTTTCAAGTTTTAATGTTCTATCAGCGCCAGTAATTGATATTGCAAACTTTGTAGTATTTTTTTTAGATTCAGAATTTATCAAATTTATTTTATTATCCGAAATGTACTGTTTTGGAAAGTCATTTCCAAATTTAGTGTACAGATCTACATCAAATTTGAATTGACGTGCTGTAAGTCCACAATAACAAGCAGAACCACCAATTTGTTCATAATTTGAATCACCAATTGTTATTGTATCAATTGCACAATGAGCAAATACTGCTAATTTCATTTCTCTTCATCAAATGATAACAGATTTAGTTTTTTGCATTATTTTTATCAAAACAGGTTTTGCAAAAAATCTCTCCTTTTAACAAGAACAATTCAACTCCAGAACTAAAACAACCATGACAAAGACCACGCATATTATTCAAATAAAATTACTCGATCTAGAATTAAAACATGAAGTATTTTTGGTCTATTTTTAGGCACAAATCCACGAATAGTTCAAAATTGTCCACAAGAATATAAGTAGGGAAATCAGTTTATTGTCATGCCACTTAAGCGTGCAAGTAGAGGTCGTACAAAAGGAGGAAAAGGATCTTCAGGCGTTGTACAATGTACAAACTGCGGACAAACTGTTCCAAAAGACAAGGCAAAAAAAGTCACATCTAGATTAAATCTAGTTGAACATACATTGGCCAAAGAATTACGTGCACAAGGCGCATACATTGCATCACCTACAGTTCTAAAATGGTATTGTATTTCATGTGCAATTCACTTTAAGATTCTAAAAATTAGATCTGCAGACAATAGAAGAAAACGCGGAAAACTACGATAGTCTTATTCTTTAATGTTTTTTGCAGTAACAATCATTCTTTGAATTAATGTGATTGCAGCAATTATTACTACAATAATTACAGCTATTTCCATAAATCCAATAATTCCGATTATTGCAATTACTAGCAATCTCTCAGCTCGTTCACCAATTCCCACACCTTGTAATTTTACATTTATTGCATCAGACTTTGCTCTAGCATAACTTACCAATAATGATAAAGTAATTGCAAGAAATACCAAATATGGTTCAGCATAGCCACCAACTAGAATTCCTAAAAATATTGCAGTCTCTGCAATTTTATCAAACATTGAATCAAGATACGACCCCTTTTGAGATGTTTTACCAGTAACACGTGCAACTTGGCCATCTACCATATCAAAGAATCCAGAAACAAGTAACAAAATACCTCCAATAATTAACCCAAATTCAATTCCAAGTCCATAGACTATTGCAGAAAGAAATGCAACACCTAAACCTACTGCAGTCCAAAAATTAGGAGATAGCCCTGTAGATGCAAACCCTTTTCCAATCTTTTCAAGAGTTGGTTTTAGGTTATCTCGGAGGTTGTTTAACACGTGATAACCCCAACAATACTAGCTAATAAAGTGAGTAGGAGTAAAATCTAGGCAAGCAATAGTCAATTTTTTGAAATTTATTGATTTTGAGATAAGTTGATTGCAATAAGGGTGGACATTATCTTTGCTGCAAGAGATGCAGTTGCACCATTATCATGATATGGATTTAGTTCTACAATATCAGCTCCAATTACTTTAGTTTCTTGAAGAGAGTAAATCATGTCAAACAATTCTCTTGAAGTTATACCAGATGCTTCAGGATTTCCAACACCAGGTGCAAAAGCAGGATCAAGTACATCAAGATCAAAACTAGAATAAAGAGTATCAAAGGTTGAAACATGATCTTTTAGTAGTTGTGGACCTTTTCCATCTCGAATGTCTTTATCAGAAATAGTTTTGATTTTTTGCTCTGTCAAAAACTCTAATTCTTCTTTCACAAATGCACGAGCTCCAACATGTAAAATATTTTCAGCGCCACGTTCTTCAACTATGCGTCTCAGATACGATGCATGGCTTAGTTTGATGTCTGCAAATTCATCTCTTAGATCATAATGTGCATCAAAGACAACATATCCAGTTTCTTTTGGGAAACTAGTGTATGTTCCATAAGTGATTGAATGTTCTCCGCCTAAAATGAACAACTGTCTTTGTTTTGCAACAAGTTCAGCTGTGACTTTTTTTACCATATCAATCATTTCAGATGCAACGACAGTGTGGCGAGTGTTTCCCAAATCTTCAATGTTTACAGTCTCTAAATCTACAGAGAGTTCAGGATGAAAGATCTCAATGTTGTTAAACGAATCACGGATAGCGTCAGGACCAAATCTACAACCAGGTTTGTATGAATGAGTTGCATCAAAAGGAATTCCAAAAACAGTTGCTACAGGTTCAGAATCATCATCAGATGCAGTTATCAGAGGATTTTTGTTCATGTATAAATCAAGAAAACTCATAATCTACACCATTAATTGTGGTCTTTTTGAGAGATGTACTGATTGATTTAATCCAGTAAATGGTTTACCTAAAGTCTGTTCATTAATTTCATTCATGAAATCCCCAAATGAAACTTCTCGGACATTTCCAGTTTGCCTATCACGAATACTAAGATTCTCAGAACCTGCTTCTTTTTCACCTATTACCAAAATGTATTGAATCCACTCTTTTTCAGCTTCACGAATTCGTTTACCAATACTCTCATTTCTGTCATCAACATCTACACGTACATTTTGAGCAGAAATCTTTTCAGATAGATTGTTACAAAACTCATAAAATTCCTCTTTTAGAGGAATGATTCGGACTTGAGTTGGGGCAAGCCACAATGGAAGTTGCGGTTTTTTACCCTTTTGTGAATCAGTTGCAGCTTTTTCCAATAATGCATAGATTATTCTTTCAATTGCACCACTTGGAGAATTGTGTAGAATGATTGGATGTTGTGCAGTGTTGTTTTCATCTACAAATTCGATTCCATATCTATTACCATTTTCAACATCTATTTGATCAGTAGACAATGCAGATGCCTTGCCTAAATTATCAATAAAGTTGAATTCCCATTTTAAAACAAAGTAAAAGAATTTTTCTTTCCACATTTCAACCAATACAGGTCTTCCATGTTTCTTGACTAATTCTTCAATTGCAGATTTGTTTTCATTGTAAAAGTCCTCAGTAAATCTAATTGCCATTTCATAATCAGATTCATCAATTCCCAATTCTTTGAGAACACTTTGAGACAAATCAAATCTAACCTTAATCTCATCTACTGCTTGAGGAATATCTTTACAAAATGCATGACAATCAGGCATGGTAAATGCACGAAGTCGTCTCAATCCCACTAATTCTCCAGATTGTTCACGTCTAAAGCTGTATCTAGTAAGTTCATAGAGTTTGTATGGCAAGTTCTTGTAGGACATTTGGAATTGGTTTGCCATGAGGAATTGCCCAAAACATGCGGCAAATCTCAAAAAGAGTTTTTTTCCTTCTGAATCAATATTGTATTGTCTTGCAGGAAATCTGTTAAAGTAACTAACCATACTTGGATGTTCTGAATCATACATGATGGGAGTTTCAACCTCGCATCCACCATATTCTTTGACTCTATCAGTAACATATCGTTCAATTAAAGATTTCATTAAACGCCCATTTGGAAAAAATCTCATATTTCCAGAATCAGATGCAGGTTCATAATCTGCAATTGCAAGTTTTTTCATCAATGCAACATGTGGAGGAGGTTCATCAACTTGACGTTGTTTTGCAGATTCGTATTTTGCCAACACTTCTAGTTTTTTATGGTTAGAAAAATCAAAATCACCAATGTTAGTCATCGTTCCATCTGGCGACATTATTTTCCAGTAGGAGCGAATTGTAGATTCTCCCTTTAGCGCATCAGAAGTGACTTCATCATCTTCTTTAGATGTAGAGGAATCTTTGGTTACGACTTTGGAACTTTCAGCTAATGGGTGTCCTTTGACTTGAACTTTGTAAGACTTTGTCCAACCAAAAGGAGAATGAGAAACTTCAAGATCAGAGGCTTCTGTTTCCATTTCTTTTAACAAAGACATTGCAGTGGAAGGTTTTGCAAGATTTGAGCTAAGATGAGCATATGGGTATAGTAATAATTTCTTACATCCAATTTTTTCCATTGAGTTTTTTATCTGAGATATTGCGTTTTTTGCAACAGATGAATCATCCCCATCTTCAATTGCAACAAATGCAACTACAAGTTCTTCTAGTTTTTGAGTTTGAGGATTTTCAATATCCTCAGCAGATTTGATCTCTTTTTTTGTAGGAGTGTATTCTATACTATCACAATGTAGTTGCAATATTCGCATAATTTCAAACAGAAAAGATAATTGAAATAAGTGTTTGCTGAATTGATCAGAATTTTTTCAAGGTATCTTGCCACGTAAGGAAATCACTGAGCGTAAAATCAAGCCAGATATCCCCAAATTAGATGTAAGAAATTCAGATGCTCTCTTCAATGAATCTTGGCCTCTAAATCCCTCATCATACACCATCTCTACAGAACCTTTGTCAGTTTGAACAAAAGAGGTGATTAGAGAGTAATTTCCTAATTTTTCATCAGTTTTTTCTAAATAAAGACGCAATTCTACTTTTGAAACCTTGAATTCATCTTGAATGAAATTGCCTGAAGAAAATAAAATCACAGTCTCATCAGGAGTTTTATTTACTCTCTGAGGATCATGTAAATCAACAATATCCATATGATGTTATTTTTAGAGTATTCCTAATTAAGTAATATTTTCATCGTGTTTACGCAAGTATTATTTACAGCAGAAATAATTTTTTGAATGTGGACCCACACAAATTTCACGGCAAAGACATCCCTCACATCAAACTAGATCCTAAAATGACAATAGAGGATTTGGTAAATGTTTTTGCAAGTTCAGGATTTAATGGTAGGCAGCTTGGAGAAGCTGCAAAGCTTTATGCAAAAATGATCAAAGACAATGCAACAATATGTCTTACAGTTTCAGGTGCAATGACACCAGTTGGTTTTGGAGGAATAATCAAGACATTAATCGAGAGAGGGTTTGTGGATTGGATAGTCACCACAGGTGCAAATGTGTATCACGAAGATCATTTTGCATGGGGATTGCCTGTCAAACAAGGTAGTTTTGATGTAGATGATATGAAATTGTATGAAAATGAAATTGTTAGAATTAGAGATGTGTACATTAAATTCTATGAGACGTTAGAAGCAGAAGATCAAGTAATTCAAAAAATGTTTGAAAATAAATTTACAGACAAACCATTTACAACTGCTGAATTTTGTAATTTAATGGGTAAAATTAGTAAAGAGAAATCAAAACATCCAGAAAAAAGTTTCATAACAACTGCATATGATTATGATGTACCAGTATACATTTCAACTATGAAAGACTCATCACTTGCCCTAAATCTTGCAGTTCACAGATTACAAGACAAAACATACAGTTTAGACTTTGTAAGAGAGATAATTGAACAGGCAGCAATTCTTTATGATTCTAAAAAATCAGGCATTTTGGAGTTGGGCGGAGGAGTTCCAAAGAATACAGCTCAGCAGACAGGCCCATTGTTAGACCAAATTCTAAGAAGAAATGACGGAGGACAAGATTATGTCATACAGATAACGGATGCAAGGCCAGACACAGGAGGATTGTCAGGTGCCACACTACAAGAAGGAAAGAGCTGGGGTAAAGTCCAAGATGCACACCACGGAATGGTTACAGTGTATGCAGATGCAACAATTGCATTTCCAATTCTTGCATTGTATGTTCTAAGCAATCAAAAAACACGAAAACCAAAAAGACTATACAAGAAATTAGATAAGATGTATGAAAAATTAAGCAATGATTATTTCAAAAATCCAGTAAACAAGAAAAAAGCTAAAAAGAGAAGTTAAAATCTGTCAAATCTTGCCCGCTCTAGTTCACGGTCATCTTTAGATTCTTTTTTGTATTCTTTGTAATGTTCTTTGCAGAGAACTGTTTTTTTGCCTGCAGAATTTACTCTCAAACCAGCATTTTCAACTTTGGTAGTATTTAGTGAACGTGCACCATCATTGTCACATCCATCAACATTACATTTTGCACCTTTTGATACTACACCCATATCATCTATTATCCAAGATGTTATTTATATTTGAAAATTTGAAAGTGAACCAAGTTACAGGTTCATCGTTTATAAGAGGAATATTTTTTTCTCAGTTCATGGGTGGAGCAAAAAAACCAACTGCTGCAAAAAAAGACACATCATCTAGTTCTAAAGATTCTAAGAAAGGTAAGAAGGACAAAGGTGAAGGTGGTCCAAAGAAAGCAGAGATCACAGTAATGGTTAATGAACAACAAGCAATGAAGATCATCCAAAATGCCAAAGTAATTACTGTTCAAGATATGGCAAGACAAACAGGAGTAAAAATTTCTGCTGCAAACAAATTCCTAAAAGAATCAGCTGAAAAAGGAATTGTCAAAAAAGTTGGCGGTTATTCAGGACACCATTTGTATCAAGCAGTTTCTTCATAGATACACAATACATCTCCAGATTTAACATCCTTTAATGCATCAACATTATCAGATAATTTCCCAATAGGAGTCATTGTTTTTGCAGATGCAACGTCATTTGTAAAAAAACAAAAACTTCCAGAAGAAGGTAAGAATGCAACGTCACCTTTTTTGAATTCAGATCTTGCTCTCTCGATACCAGAATCAACAGAAGTTTCAAAGTAGACAATACTTTTTCCCAAAAGATGTGCATGTCCCTCTAAAGGCAAAGATCTCATAATTGTTCCAACAGTTCGAGGAGATAGATGTCGTTTAAGATCACAAGAAATTTTTGTTTTGCCTCGAATTTCCAAAATCAGTTGTTTTCTAGATACAGAAGAGGTACTCAATTCGTAGCTTAAAATGATTAGATTATATAACGTTTTAAGAAAAAATCGGTACTTGTCTGATGCCAATAAAACTGAAGCAGTAGCAGTTGCCGAAGATGAAATTTCTGCAACAGAAGAAATTGTTGAACCAGAAGTTGAAACCAATGCAGGGTTAAACAAAGCACTTGATACTTATCGAAAATTAATTGAGAAAAAAGTTGATGCTGAACCATTAACTGAAAAAGAACAAGACGATCTTGAAAAGAAAATCAAAGAGATTGAAAGCAGAGAAATTGTTGAAACTATAGAAGAACACGATCCAATAGAGATTCCTTGTGAAAAAAACAAGATCACAATTGGCCCCCCAACATTAACTAGATTTGAAAAGGCAAGAATTATGGGTGCAAGAGCATTACAGTTATCTCTAGGAGCACCACCATTTATCCCAATTCCAAAAACTGCAAGAATATCATTGGATATTTCAATGGAAGAATTAGAACAAAGAGTGATCCCAATCACAATTAGAAGAGTTCTTCCAAATGGAGATTATCAAAATATCCCTATCGACTATTTTGAAAAATGAATCATTGGTCGATAAAACTTAAAAGAAGACAAACTTGCTGATTGTTGAATAATGCTCATGGACGAGACACATGAACCGCATGGTCAAGAGCAGACCAAAAAGTCTGATGAAACTATAGCGTATATTGGAAATGATCCTGTAATGCAATCAGCATTAGATGTACTATCCACATTAGGAAGTAAGAAAAAGGTCATAATCAAATCAAAAGGAAACGCAATTCCAAATGCAGTGGCAGTTGCAAATATCATAACAGAGAAGATGTTAAATGGAAATTCTAAAGTAGAAAAAATTACACTAGATACTGATGCAGCAGCAGGTATCGGAAAAATGACATCAACTATAGAAATTATCTTAATTAAAATCTAGTAAACGCTACCAGGACCTTTTAGAAGCATATTTTCACATTCTTTGCACACTTGCTCATCAATATTAGATTCCAAATTATGATGTATCTCACAAATTAACAAACTTGATTTGATATAGTTACACAATCCAATGAACTTGGATAAGCTGGATGGAGTGTATGCCATATCAGATGAAAGATTTTCACTGAGTTCATCAATCATGTCTGAAACTTGTTTTTCTGCCAAAAGTTTTGCAATTAAAGATGGATCACCTCTAGTGCCTCTAATGTAATTACTAACTGCAGCTTGTGTTACTCCAAGCATTTTAGAAATTTCATCTTCTCTAATGTTATGATCTTCTGCTAATTTTTTTGCAAGAATTGCACGCAATGCAGGAATTAGGGTTTTAGATTCAATCTCAGCAGGAAGTAGCATTTACTCACAGGTATTACATAATGAATTTAAAGTTTGCAGAAATTAGTCTAGCCAAATTGACCTAATATCAGGCATATCTATTTTAATTTCAAAAGGATCTGTTTTGCATTGGATAACACCTCCAAGGAACTTTATGAGACATTAAAAGAATCATGTAATTCCTGCAAATCAAATTTGATTTCTTTATCAGGAGGACTAGATAGTTCAATTATTTCACATTTCCTTAAAGAAAGAAAACCAAAGACGTTAGCAATAATTGCAGAAGATTTTGTTTCAACAGATCTAACATATTGTCAACTAGTTTCAAAAGAAATGGTACTGCCACTAACAATTTACAATGTAAAAACTGCAGAAATTCTTGAAGCAGTAGAAGAAACAATAAAAATTCTGAAAAATTTCAACGATATTGAAATCAGAAATAATGTTGTCATGTATCTTGCCATAAAATGGGCAAAAGATAATGGTGAAAAATCAATTATTACAGGAGACGGGGCAGATGAATTATTTGCAGGATATAATTTTCTAGTACACAAATCAGAAGAAGAATTAGAAGCAGAAATTAACAGAGTATGCTCAATTATGCATTTTCCAACACAAGAAATTGGAAAGGCATTAGGAATTGAAATAGAATCTCCATTCTTGAGTGAGAAAGTGATCAGTTTAGCAAAAAAAATTCCAGTAAATTTGAAGGTAAAAGTAGAGAATGAGAAAAAACATGGTAAGTGGATATTACGCAAAACATTCGAAGATCACATTCCAGAACAGATTGTATGGAGAGAGAAATCCCCTATGCAAGAAGGATCAGGAACATCAGGATTAACTAATCTGTTTGAGTCAATCATTGAAGAAGAAAAATATGTTGAGAAAAAATTGACCGTAGAAAAAGAAGATGATGTCATTATTAGAAGCAGAGAATCAATGCATTATTATGAAATTTTTAAGAAATTATATGGTTCTCCAGTAGACAAAGAGGCAAAAAGTGTTTGTCCTTATTGCAAACACAAAGTTGAAAATTCAAAATTTTGTAGAATGTGTGGGGCATTTCCCATTTGAGATTATTTGTATTTACGAGGTTTTTTGATGAATATTCTTCTGCAACCATTACAACAAAAATAGAATTTTTTTCCATCATGTTCATGTAATAACGCTAATTCCTCATCAAGTTCAATTCCACAAACAGGATCTACTGGCACAAATTTTTCTTATGTAAATTCTATTTATAGATTCACTAAAAGATCGTACTAAGAATTAACAATTTCAAGGATTTTTTTTGGCAATGTACCATAATCAGAGTCAGGTTCAGCTGCAACATACAAAATATCTTCATTAATTGGGACACTAATTGCCAGTGCTCTTTCACGAGAAGCCAATGCAAAATTTACTGTTCCAAGTTGTTTATCAAATTCTCTTCTCATTTTTACACGTAATGCAAGCTCCATGAAAATCATCTCATCATCTTTTTCACTTTCAAGAGGTTCAACATTTGGTTTCATTCCACCTGCAACCAATCTTCCTCTCTCATTAATTACACCAGCAAATCTGATTTTTGGGTCAGCATCTTTAATTAAATCACAGATTTTCGAGTAATCATATATCTTTCCAGACATGCGTTCTCTACCCAGATCTCCCACTTATTAGCTTTCTATAAAATTTTGAATGTGAGAAAATGAATTATGTTAGGAAGTCAGTTTCTTTACAAGACTAAGAAACTCATCCTCAGAGTAAGGAGGGATTTTCATTACTTCGAGGTTTTCAGATACATGTTCTGAAGATTTTTGACCCACTAAAGGAGCAATAACTCCAGGAGAAGAGCGAATAAACTGCAATGCTCGCATAGAGGGTTTCAAATCGCTAAATTCAGGCATGACGCCAGGTTGCAATAATCTACCTTGCATTAATGGAACACTTGTAAAAACACCAATTCCCAATCTTGTTGCGACTTCTAGTACAGAAACAGGTTTGCTGCCAATTGTTTGTGTTTTTCCAAGCAATGCTTGATCATAATACAAATTGAATGGTAGTTGAATGAATCTAAATCCATGATTATCTCCACCGGCTTTTTTTGCCATATTTACTGTGTCTTCTAAAGAAAGGTATTGTGGATTATCAGTTGGCACTCTAAAACATTCCCAAGTAGCCATGCCATAAAATTTGATTTTACCTTCATTTCGTTTTTGTTCATACAATTCAAAGACAGATTGTAAATTTTTCAAGAACTGTTCTTTTGAAATATCTTTAATTTGTCCTTCAACTGCATTGTGAAGATACATCAAATCAATACAGTCCAAATCAAGATTTTTCAAACTTCTATCTAATTGATCTGAAAGGTAAGAAGTAGTCATGCAATGATAGCCAGATGTAATATCACCTTCTTTGACAACACCCTTTTGAGTATATTCTTCTTTGACATATTCCCAAAATCCGAGTTGAACATCAGCATCATTTGTGACATATCCATTTTTTGAGGAGACAAATATTTGATCACGTGAAATTTTATTTTCTTGGATTAATTCTGAAATGGCTTTTCCAACAGAACGCTCTGCCTTTTGAGAACGATAGTTTATTGCAGTATCAAGAACATTAACACCAGATAAGACAGATTGTTTTACTGCATTAGTTACTAATTCATCGGTTCGAGCATCAGGATCACCGAGATATGTACCAATTCCCACATTAGATAAAGTGAGATTTTGAAATTCCTTAAAATTGGCTTGATTTACACCTGAATTTTCAGCAAATTTTTTCGTTCCCTGAGGAGTTGCAAATCCAGAAATCATGTATTCTCTAAATTTTTACTAAATTTATGTTTAGACTGCAAAGCCAATCAGAAAACTTAGAACAAATAATGCACCAGTGATTCTACTAAACATCAACGTAGAAGACATGAAAGGGACTAGTTTTTCAACAGAGTCATAAGTTTTCTTTAAACCAAACCCAGATTTGATCATTAAGGGAATGCTAAGAAGAGTGATCAACGAAACTATTGGAAACAAATTCAAAGATACACCAATAATTATTGCACAATAAGAAACAAAAGGAAATACCCAAAATAATTTTGTGGCTTTTTGTTTTCCTACTGCAATGACTAATGTCTTTCTTCCTTTTGATTTATCTGCGTCATGATCTGGAAATGATGCAATAAACAATACTAGTGCAGATAATGAACCAACAACTACACCAGCAAGAATTGATTCTATTGTTATTTGTCCAGATTGAATAAAAAAAGTACCAAGAACAATCATAGAGCCTTTTACAGCAACAAAAAATTCCCCTAATCCAGAATCAACAATTTTTGTAGAATAAAAATAGATAGACAGTATTGCAAAACCCAAAATAACTGCAATGATAATTCCATCAGTAATTACAAAGTAAGCTCCAATTGAAGATCCGATTACAAGAAAAGCAATTCCTGCACGATATACACTTGATGGTTTTAGTAATCCTTCTGGAAGAACTCCTGTTCCTCCACTCATCTTTGTTTTTGGAGTGTTGGCATCTATCCCGCGTTTAAAATCCCAAAAATCATTTAGCAAATCAACACTAGCATGTAATGCCATAACCCCTGCAAAAGTCAAAATAGCTTCAAGTGGTCCAATAGTAGAATTTTGCCACCAATTTAGTGCAAGACCCACAGATACTGCAATTACAGATGCTAAAAGGAAGCGGATTCTAATTACTCTAAACCATACAGAGAGCATTAAGAACAATACAATTTTTCAATATAATATTCATGAGATTAGACTTTAGGCCATTGTTTATTAAAAAAATCAACTAAATTCATTCATGATCATTGGCAGGGTTTTAGAAAATGAGAAGAAAATAAAATTTGATGCAGATATCAGATGTACAAATTGTGGTAAAAAAGTACCTGGAGGACTACAAACAGGAGAGTCATACTACAAAACACAAGAATTTCAGGTAGAATTAGAGAAGTTTAAGAAAAATTATCTTTGCGGAGTTTGTCGAGACAAAAAGAGGAGAGACCAGAATATTTTCTAAACTACTTTAATCAACAAAAAATTTTGTTATAGACTAAACTAGAGATTCATCATTTACTTCTATAGGCTTTCTGCCCATAAATCCAGAGTCTTTTTCATGCCAGAATTTTATTTCAGTTTCACCATATTTCCAACATAACCATACTTCTTCATCAAATCGTTTTGAAGGAAAGTCAAGTAACCCTTGTTCAATACTTTTTACCACAACCCCCGTATTTTCAAGAATTTCAACTGCCTCATAGAATTTGGTTATTGCAGAGTTTAGTTGTTGTTTTAGAGTAACATACTCTTCAAAAGAGTTAGTTGTAGATACACTCATTTGCAGTTGTTGTTCAAGTTTTTTTACTTCGTTTTGTTTTGCTAATGCATATTCAAATTTCTTAATTACATCAGGAAGTGCCTCATTTGCTTCATTGGTAGTAAAAAAGGAGAACATGGAAACTCTCAGCATTTCTGGATTAAAAATCTTAGGTGCAAATTTATTAGTAAAACTCTACAGATAGAATCATGAGCGAAGATCAATTAGAGGCATTAATAGTTCAAACAATCAATGGAGCTGTAGCAACAATTCCAGCATATCTTGATGAAATCAAAGAAAACAAAGACGTCCTAAAAGTAGAAGACCCAAAAGAATTTGTTTATGGGATTGTTATGGGCATGGCATTAGGAATGAGTGGTGCAATACTTAGTGCACAAAAAGAAATGCCAACAGCAGAGGATCAAATCAAAGTAAGAGATATCGTCTACAAACACATACCAGATATTAGAGAACGGATTTTCAGTTGATAGAATTCAATGAAAAAGAAACAGAGTTTCTCAATTCATTAGAAGAGGCAAGGATAGCGACATCACATGATGATATTCCACATGTAAAACCAGTCTCTTTTGTATTAAATGGAAATGCAATTATCATTGCAACGGACTATGAAACAAGAACATACAAGAATCTAAAAATAAATCTAAACTCAAGTGTAATAATTGATATTTACAAATCAGGAGGGCACAAAGCGATATTGATTCAAGGCACAACAGAGATAATAGAAAACGGAAATGAATTCAAGAAACTATATGATGTATTTTTTGAAAAATTTGAATGGGTCAGGCGAGAGCCTTGGAAAGAAAACGAAGCGCCGTTTCTAAAAATTATTCCTAAAAATAAAATCAGTTGGGGCCTAGACACGAAATAAGAAACATTTGAGTCGTACAACATTCAATAAAATATACAAAATTATCGCTTACTTCGACTTTTTAGTTTTTTAGCCCTAGGTTTGGTTCTAAGTAAACGTCCACAACAAGGACACCATAATCCTTCCCAAGTGATGAACAATTCACATTCAGGACATCTCTTTTGTCCCAGTTCATATCTACCGCCATCAATACTGGTACTTGTTGCCTTGTATTTTTTACAAGACCCATTACAGTGCATAAGGGACTATGAAATATAGACATAGAAAAATAGTTTCATTATTTTCAATTGCTTGAATTAATAAAATCTTAACAAAACATCAATCATTGAAAGAAGAATGCGTTATTCTTGGAGATTTTATTGTAATTTCTTAATTAATTCATCAAATACAATCAAAGGTTGTTTTCCTTCAATTTTTTGATATTCGCCCTCATTGTTTACAACGATAAACGTAGGAGTTTGTGTAATATCATACGTATTTCCTAACTCCAAACTAGTGTCTAATTTTTCAGAAAATGCATTAGAGGACATACATTGATCATATTGTTCTAAATCAAGTCCAATTTGATTTGCAAAGTCTCTAATATTTTCAGAATTTGCCCATCCATCATTTGTAGCGCCCTGATTTAGATATAGAATTTCATGGAAATCCCAATAACGATTTTGTTCTTCAGCACAGTAACTTGCATGAGCTGTTGGATAAGAATCAGGACCTAAAAATGGATAATCTATAAAAATTAATTCCACTTGATTTGTAAACACATATTTTTCATTTAGTTCTTGGCCAGTTTCAATATACCATTCACTGCAAAATGGGCATTGAAAATCTCCAAATTCAATAATAGTGATAGGAGCAGAATCACTTCCCAAAGCATGACTAACTTGACGAATTTCATTTATGTTAACCATAGATGCTACTGCAGAGCCTTCATCCATGTTCATCTCAAAAACAGCATAAATAGACAGAATGATTCCAACTGCAATTATTCCCATAGATACTCCGATCTTGGTTGGCAGATTAGTCAATAAATTCATCATATCACAATTGATAATTAATGTTTTAGATTAAACAAATTGAGTTCCCAAATGAAAACCACTCATAAGATTACATTATTGGTATCAGTACAAATTGCATTAATTATTGCTAGCTTCCTAACTTTATCATTTCTTGAATCTGAAAGAAATAATTTGGAAGATTCAATTGAAATAACAAATCAATTGAGACACCATTTAGACATATTAATTTTTGAAGTAGACACACATTTGAACAAAATTCCATATGCTGATCCTCATTCTGAAATAAAACACATAGAGATAGATCTCAAAATATTGAATGAGGGAGGTGTTACTCATAATTTGAGTTTAGAGCCTTTGCCAAAAAAATTCCAAAATTCTTGGAATGTTGCAAATCAGAAAATAACCGAATACACAAATGAGTTAGAAAAATCGATCAAAGAAGAAAATCTTCAAATAGATTTTGCTAACGAGCAATTCATAAATTTAGAAACTAAAAGATTTGATGCAAACGGTTCTGTTGATTATCTAATATCAACAATGACAGAAGAATCCAGATCTCAAAGTAAAAATCTCATAGTATTACAAGTTGGATTAGCAATCTTAAATGTAGGAATTCACATTATGATGATTTTCTTAATTTTGGATATCTTAAGAAGACAAGCAGAAAGAGACAAAAAAATTGAAAAATTTGCAACAATTGGAGAACTGGCATCAAGGTTTGCACACGATCTAAGAAATCCTCTAGCTGTTATTCGCGGAGCAACAGAACTAATGAAAAATGATTTGTCAGGTAAAGACGAGAAACTTGATAAACGCTTTAGGATGATTGATACAGCAATTGCAAGAATGATTCATCAAGTAGAAGATATTTTAGATTTTGTTAGAACAAAAGAAATTAGAAAAGAAGAAAAATTAATTTCTGAAATTATCAAGTCAGCTTTAGAAAAGTCCAACATTCCAGATTCTGTTAAGGTGAACATTTTAGGCCAAGATTGTAAGATAAAATGTGATGGTGTAAAAATAGAAATTGCAGTAATTAATTTAATTTCTAATTCTGTTGATGCAGTAAAAAATTCAGGTGAAATAAATATCACTACAAAAAAGATGAATAATTTCTTGGAAATCCAAATTGAGGATTCAGGTCCAGGAATTCCATCAGATAAGATTGCAGAAATTTTTGAGCCATTATTTACATTAAAACAAAAAGGTACTGGTTTAGGATTAACAAGTTGTCAAAATATTATAAAACAACACGACGGGGCAATTACAGTAAAGAACAACCCCACAACATTTACAATCAAATTACCAATAGATTCCTAAACAATTAAGATATAGAATAATTCAGAAATACAAATGAGTAATAAGATCAAATGTTCTCACATTCTTGTTTCAAAACAAAGCGAAGCACTTGCAATAATGGAGAAACTAAAGAGTGGAGAAAAATTTGGAAAATTGGCAAAGGAATTATCCATTGATTCAGGAAGTGCAAAAAAAGATGGAAACCTAGGTTATTTTACAAAAGGCATGATGGTAAAACCATTTGAGGAAACAGCATTCAAACTACAAGTTGGAGAGACATCTGAACCTGTAAAATCTGAATTTGGATATCACATCATCAAAAGATTCGGATAATCTTGTTAGGATCATGACAGTACTAACAGAAAGAGTAATCGAAGAAATTTTGACATATTTAGAAAAATCCATTATGAACATAGCAAAAGATGCATTTGAGAATTTAGAAGTATCAGGAGGATTTGAAGGCACAATGAATTTTCTAGAAAATCAATTTGACATAAGATTAGAGAACTTACTTGTAGCAAAAGGTTCCAGTACACATCATTTAGAATCAGGAATTAAAAATAAAATCATTCAGAAAAAACAATTAATTTTTCAAAACATTATAAACCAATACAAAAATTAGATAAAAGCATCAAGACCTGTTTTCTTAGAAACAACTTGATTTTTTTCTAATACTTTGGTCATTTTGTCACCCATAGATTTTGATGCAGACATTTTTCGTTTTCCAATCCAATAATATGTTTCATCAATAGTATTTTTTGCAATTAATACAACTAACTTTCCAGTATCTTTTCTTCCAGTTCTACCTCTTCGTTGAATAAATCTAACAGAGCTAGGTACGTTATCATAAAAAATAACTTGGTTTACTTCAGCAATATCTAATCCTTCTTCACCAACACGTGTTGCAATTAAGACATCAAAGACACCATCTCTGAATTTTTGAACAGTTTCAATTTGCTTTTTTTGTTTTAGACCAGTTTCTCCTGCTTTTCCAATAAGTATTCCTGCAGAAACTCCTAATTCAGTTAATTTACTATGGATCAAATCAACAGAATCACGATAGCTAGTAAAGATTAATGCCTT
Source organism: Candidatus Nitrosopumilus sp. (assembly GCF_965262695.1). Classification (GTDB taxonomy): domain Archaea; phylum Thermoproteota; class Nitrososphaeria; order Nitrososphaerales; family Nitrosopumilaceae; genus Nitrosopumilus. The sequence goes on from NZ_OZ253550.1 coordinate 547,806, forward strand.
TCCAGGAACAGATTCTAGAATATCTTTTAGTTTAGGAATTTTAGAGTGTTCTATTCCTTTAGATTGTGCTTCTTTTGCAAGATGTACTGCACGAGTAAAATTCGGGTCAACTTCAAAGAGTTCCTTTACTCCCGCACCTTTTTTTGCCTTGGCACGCTCACAAAATTTCAAAAAAGGTGTAATTCCATGAGCCTCCAAGATGTTTAGAGCGTAATGAATTCGAATTGCAGTAAATAACGGTTTTGCCGAACGTCTGTTTTGATTTAAAACAAATTGTCTAATTCTCAATAATGCTGAAAGGGATTGTTGTTCAGCTAGTTTGATTCCATTATCACGTAATGTATCATATCTTTGATCAAGTGCTAATTTCAATAGTTTTTGAATGGATTTTAGTTCAGGAGGAAGTTCAACATTTATCCATTCAGTGTTTGTCTCTTGGGTGTATGGTTTAACATCAGAACTATTTTCTGTTCTTTCAGCAACACTTGCAATTTTTAGTTTAGTTAGAATTTCAGTTGCTTTGTCTTTTTCACTTGGCAATGTGGCAGTCATTCCAACAATTCTTGCACTAGAATTTACAAAACGTTCTGCAATTCCAGAGTATGCATAATCACCAATTGTTCTATGTACTTCATCAAAAATTACAAGATTAAATTGATCAGATGAAACAATGCCTCTATCCAAATCATTTTTTGCAATTTCAGGAGTGGCACAAATTACACTATTATTCCATAGTTTGGTTCTTTTTGGAATTGTGTCTTCTCCAGTTATCAAAGATACATCATCTAGTGTTAAATTATTTTTTAGAAATTCATAATGTTGATTTACAAGAACTCTTGTTGGTGCCAAAAACAATGCACCACCAATACCTTTTGAAAGATATTCAGCAATTACATGTAATGCAATTGCAGTTTTTCCTAGTCCTGTTGGCAAAACAACGATACAGTTTTCAGATATAGCTTGATTTGCAAGATTTACTTGATAATCTCGTTTTTCAATCGAGTCTTTCTTGACGTATTTTTTTTCAATAAATTCTGTCATCGTATAAAGAAAAGTTGTAATTTATTGATTTTATGCTTTCGTATAGTTAACCATTGACAAACAGATACTATCTAATTCCAAATCAGCAAAGATTTGTGCCTAGAGGAGTCATTTTCTACCATTAAAAATGAAAAAACAAGTCCATTTTTATCCCATAATTATTCAAAATAGATATGAGCGACCAGAACGCCAATGAAGAATATTTCCAATCATTACTAGAATCATTAAACAAAGATCCCAATTGGAGAACAGTAGAAGAACAATTAGAAAAATACGAATCAATCAAAAAAGATCTCACACAAGAACAACAAGCAATAATTTCTGAGATGGGAAGGGCAATGTTAGCATTGGCAGACTCACAACCAAAAATCATAATTGATAAATTCTTAGAATTGGCTCAAAATCTCAATAAAAAATAAAAAAGAAAAAATGAGAAAGAAAATCAGTCTAGTTTTTTCTTTGCTCTGTTAATCATAGCAGTCTCCTCACGGAGGTGCTTTTTCAGTAATCGCTCATGTGCCTTTTTATGAACACTGTAAGCTTTGTTCAAAGATGTTTTGGTCTTTGCTTTTTTTACAGCGTTATTGAATTTTTTGTGAATAGCGTTTACTTCAGCTGTATAGCTTGCCATCAAATCACTAGTTGTAAAGATGCTAAAGAAGTTTGTGGGTGTTATCTAGAGACAAATTGATCGCAAAAATATCACCACTAACGTGATCCATATATTGAACAGACAAACAGAATTGGTGTTGAGTACTTTTGAGAGACCAAATTGGGACGAGTATTTTATGCTCCAAGCAGAACTTGCAAAACTTCGTTCAAACTGTGTCACAAGACAAGTAGGAGCAGTTATTGTTAGAAACCACAGACAATTAGCAACAGGGTACAACGGGACACCTCCGGGAATCAAGAATTGTTTTGATGGGGGTTGTAAAAGATGCCAATTAAGAATGGAGGGAAAAATAGAGTCAGGAGCATCACTAGACAGATGTCTTTGCAATCATGCAGAAGCCAATGCAATAATGCATTGTGCAATATTAGGAATAGAGGCAGGAGTAGAAGGAGCAGTGCTATACACTACGTTTGTTCCATGCCTAGAATGCACTAAAATGGCAATTACAATTGGAATTAGAAAATTTGTATGTCTTGATTCATATCCAGAAACTGACTTTGACTTGCTAAAAGAAGCAGGAGTAGAAGTCATTCAATTAGATAAAGCAAAAATTGCAAAATGGGCTCAAGAATTAGTTAACAAATACAATTCTGGATGATAAAATGCAAGTTAACATGGATGAAACAGAAAAAATTGAATCAATGCCACCATCCATGTTGGTATCAGCTACATACAATAATAATTCAAAATCAGCAGTTTTAAAATTCTACGAACCAGAATCCCAGAAATTATTTTTATGGAAAGATGAAATTGGTCACAAACCATATTGTTATTCACGATTAGCTCCAGAAGAATTAGATTTTCTTCAAGAAAGAGATGATGTTTTAGAAATCAAAACTACTCAACGTTATGATTTGATGAAAGACAAAGAAATTGACATGTCAAAAATCACAGTTGCAGATCCTCTAGCAATTGGTGGAACTGCAGGAGATAAGAGTATCAGAAATGTAATTGAAACATGGGAGTCTGATATCAAATATTATGAGAATTATCTGTATGACAGAAAACTGATTGTTGGAAAATATTATGAAATTATAGATGGAAAAATAAAATCACATGATTTAGAAATTTCAGACGAGGTTAAGATTGCTCTGAAGAGTTTGTTGTGGGATAAAGTAGACAGCGAAAGTATGGTCGATGCTGAAGAATTTAAAAAATTTGTTTCAGAATGGGCAGACTTGCTTAATCAACCAATTCCAAAAATAAAAAGACTCAGTGTAGACATTGAAGTAGAAGCTGAGATTGGGAGGATTCCAGATCCAAAAATAGCTGAAAAGAAAGTTACAGCAATTGGAATGAAAGGAACAGACGGATTTGACCAAATTTTCGTGCTCAAAACAGAAGGAACAGAGCAAGGCACAAACGAATTAGACCAAAACATCAAAGTGACATTTTATGATTTAGACAAAGAAAAAGATATGATATTTGATGCGTTTAAGATCATCAAAGAATTCCCATTTGTTGTAACATACAATGGAGATGAATTTGATTTACCATATCTATACAACAGAGCAGAAAGACTTGGAATAAAAAATTCAGAAAATCCATTTTACATGATGAGAGATTCTGCAACACTCAAACAAGGAGTCCATCTTGATTTGTATAGAACATTTTCAAATAGATCATTTCAAATCTATGCCTTTAGTCAAAAATACACAAATTTTTCATTAAACTCAGTTTCAAAGGCATTACTTGGAAAAGAAAAGATAGACTATGGATTAGAGTTTGATGAATTAACACTCTATCAAACTGCAAATTATTGTTACAATGATGCTCTGCTAACATACGAACTTACAAGCTTTAACAGCGAATTGTTGATGCAGTTATTGGTAATCATTTCAAGAATTGGGAGAATGCCAATTGATGATATTGCAAGGATGGGAGTATCGCAATGGATTCGTAGTTTGTTGTATTATGAACATAGAAAGAGAAATTGTCTAATTCCAAAAAGACAGGAATTAGAAAGAAGATCAGAAGGAGTAATGTCAGATGCAGTAATCAAGGATAAAAAATACAGAGGAGGACTAGTCGTTGAACCAAAAGAAGGAATTCATTTCGATGTAGTTGTAATGGACTTTGCAAGTCTATATCCAAGCATAATCAAAGTCAGGAATCTATCATATGAAACTGTAAGATGTCCGCATGAAGAATGTAAAAAAAATTCAATTCCAGGAACAAACCACTGGACATGCTCAAAGAAGAACGGGTTAACATCAATGATTATTGGTTCACTAAGAGATTTGAGGGTAAATTACTACAAGAGTTTATCAAAAAAAGAGACATTAACTGATGAACAAAGACAGCAATACACAGTAGTCAGCCAAGCACTCAAAGTAATTCTCAACGCAAGTTATGGCGTAATGGGTGCTGAAATATTTCCGTTATATTTTCTACCAGCAGCAGAAGCCACTACTGCAATTGGAAGACACACAATTTTAGAGACGATTAAAAAATGTGAATCCACCGGAATAGAGGTTCTTTACGGAGATACGGATTCATTGTTTATCAAAAATCCAACTAAAGAACAGATTCAAACAGTTATTGAGCAAGCTAAAAAAGATCATGGGGTTGATTTAGAGATTGATAAAACATACAGGTATTGTGTGTTAAGTAACAGAAAGAAAAACTACCTAGGAGTTACCAAAGAAGGAAAAGTAGATGTAAAAGGACTAACAGGAAAAAAATCACACACTCCACCATTTATCAAAAAATTATTTTATGAATTACTTGACGTATTGTCTGAAGTTCAAACAGTAGAAGATTTCGAAAAAGCCAAAAAACAAATTTCTGAGAAAATTGCAACATGTGGAAAAAAAGTAGAAGCAAAAGAGATACCTCTAGAAGATTTGACATTTAATGTCATGCTTAGCAAAGCACCATCAGAATACACAAAAACAATTCCACAACACATACGAGCTGCAAAACAGCTTGAAACAATACGAGAGATTAAGAAAGGCGACAGAATTTCATACATCAAAATTCTAAACAAACCAGGAGTCAAACCTGTAGAAATGGCAAAGAAGGAAGAGATTGATTCAAAAAAATACATGGAATTTATGGAATCTACGCTTGAACAAATTACATCCTCAATGGATTTAGATTTTGACACGATTTTAGGTAAACCAAAACAAACAGGATTAGACGAATTTTTCTGGAACTAGTGAGAATAATGGAAGTTGATGGAACGCTACTGACAATTCTAGGAGTAGCTGCAGGAGTGTTAATTCTAACTGGATGGGTTGAACAAATCTACAAAGGATACAAGACAAAAAGCCTCAAAGATGTCTCAAAATTTTTGATGATTTTCATATCAGCAGGTGCAATTTTGTGGTTGATTTATGGCGTAATAGTAGAAGACGTCTTTATCATTGGAACAAATGTAGCTGCGATTGCTTTGATGATGATAGTATTAGCTATGAAGAAGATATACGATAAAAGATTAAGAAGTTAAATTAAAGATTAAATATAATACAAGAAGGTTCAAAGAACGATGTTTGTAATTAATTGTAAAAATTATGAAGAGATTTCAGGAGAAAAGATTATCAAATTTGTAAAAACTGCTGAAAAAGTTTCTAAAAAATTCAAAGTGAAAATTGCAATTTGTCCACCTCAACATTTGATTGGGACGGTATCAAATAGTTCAATTCCAATTTTTGCACAACATGTAGATAACTCTAAAGTTGGCAGTACAACAGGTTTCGTAATTCCAGAATTGTTAAAAAAATCAAAAGTCAATGGATCATTAATCAATCACAGTGAACATCGAATTTCATCAGATGAGATCAAAAAATTGGTTTTGAAATTAAAGGAATTAAAAATGACATCAATTGTTTGTGTAAAAGATGTTGCAGAAGCTAGAAAATATGCCAAACTAAATCCAAATTACATTGCAATAGAGCCTCCAGAGCTTATTGGTTCAGGAAAAGCAGTGTCAACTGAGAGACCAGAATTGATAACAAAGGCAGCAAGTGCTGTAAAAAGCGCAAAAAATAATACAAAACTTCTTTGTGGAGCAGGAATTGTTTCTGGACAAGACGTCTCAAAGGCAGCAGAACTAGGATCAAAAGGGATCCTTGTAGCAAGTGGCATAATCAAAGCAAAAAATTGGGACAAAATAATTTCTGAATTTGCCAAGGCATTAGTTTAAAAAGCCAAAAAATTTACGCATTTTTGCATGGCAAAAACAAAACCAGTTTATGCATTTGAAGAGGCAGATAGCAAAAAAAGAATGCTGCTAGGCGGGAAAGGAGCAGGATTAAGCGAGATGACTCGACTAAAACTCCCAGTACCACCAGGATTTACGATTACAACTGAGGTTTGTAACAAGTATTATGAAAACAACAGAAAGCTTCCAAAAGATGTCATGCCATTAGTAATGAAAAACATCGAAAAAATCGAAAAAAAGACAGGAAAGAAATGGAATTCAACGAAGAATCCATTACTGGTTTCAGTACGTTCTGGTGCAGCAATATCTATGCCAGGGATGATGGATACTATTTTGAATTTAGGATTAAATGAAAAAACAGTAGAAGGGTTAGCCACACAAACACAGAATCCACGTTTTGCATGGGATTCATATCGAAGATTTATTCAGTTATTTGGAAAAGTTGTATTTGGAGTAAATGACGAAAAATTTGATCACGTTTTAGATTCTGCAAAAACTAAACAAAAAGTAAAAGATGATAGTCAACTAAGTGTAGAATCTCTAAAAAAAATTGTATCAGAATACAAAAAAATCTGTGAAAAACATACCAAAAGAAAATTCCCAGATTCCCCTAATGAACAACTAGGATTAGCAATAAAGGCAGTTTTCAAAAGTTGGATGGGAGAAAGAGCTATAGTTTATCGTGAAAAAAATAACATTACAAAAGATATTGCAAATGGAACCGCAGTAAATGTAGTCACCATGGTATTTGGAAACATGGGAGACGACAGTGCCACTGGAGTAGTATTTACAAGAAACGGACATAATGGTAAAAAAGAGATCGAGGGAGAGTATCTAATCAATGCACAAGGTGAAGATGTTGTGGCAGGTGTTAGAACGGGAAAGAATGTTGCATTATTAAAAAAAGAGATGCCAAAATCTCATAAAGAATTAAGCAATGCATGTTCAAAATTAGAAAAACACTTCAGAGAACCACAAGACATCGAGTTTACAATTGAACAAGGAAAATTCTACTTGCTTCAAACTAGAACTGCAAAGATGAGTGCAGGAGCACTAGTAAAGACATCAGTAGACATGGTAAAAGAAAAATTAATTGATAAAAATAAAGCACTTACAAGAATTCCAGCACAACAATTAGAAGCATTACTCCATAGAACAATGGATGAATCAAAATTAAAGAATTTCAAGCAATTAGCAAAAGGAATTGCTGCATCACCAGGTGCAGCAAGTGGAATTGCAGTCTTTGATGTTAAAAAAGCAATAGAATGGGGTGAAGCAGGAAAGAAGATAATTCTAATTAGAAAAGAAACAAAACCTGAAGACGTTCCAGCATTCTTTTCATCAGAAGGAGTCTTGACAAGTTTGGGAGGAAAATCATCTCATGCAGCTATCGTGTCAAGAGGAATGGGCAAACCATGTATCGTAGGATGTTCAGAATTAAAAATTGATTATGACAAGAACACATGTACTGCAAACGGTAAAACCGTAAAAGAGGGAGAGATAATTACAATTAATGGTAGTGTAGGAACTGTTTTCATTGGACAAGTTCCAACTGTTGAACCTAAAGTCACTAAAGACTTTGAGCAAATTTTAGAATGGGCTCAAAAAACCAAGGTTCTAGGAATAAGAGCAAACGCAGACACTCCAGAGGCAGCAAAACTTGCAAGGAAATTTGGAGGCCAAGGTATTGGTTTGTGTAGAACAGAGAGAATGTTCAATGCAAATGACAGAATTGGGTTGTTTGTAGACATGATTATGGCTGAAAATATCGAACAAAGAGCAAAAGTGCTAAAGAAATTAGGGCAATTACAAAAAAGTGACTTTATTCAAATTCTAAAAGCAATGGAAGGTTATGAAGTCACAATTAGACTCTTAGATCCACCTTTGCACGAGTTCTTGCCAAACCCTGAAGAATTATCAGAGAAAATTCAGAAATTAAAAGCAAAGAAGGCAACTAAAGAAATCAAAAAAGCAGAAATTGTTCTAAAAAGAGCAAGAGAACTTGCAGAAGTAAACCCAATGATGGGTCATAGAGGAGTAAGAGTGGGGGTAACATATCCAGAAATCTATGAGATGCAAATTCAAGCAGTGTTTGACGCATTAGTAGAATTAACTAAAAGAAAGGTAAAGGCACATCCTCAAATCATGATTCCACAAATCAGCAGCATTGCAGAATTAAATCACATCAAGAAAATTTATGACTCCATAAAGAAAGAAACAGAGAAAAAACACAAGATGAAATTAAACATTAACTTTGGAACAATGATTGAAGTAGTAAGAGCCGCATTAACTGCAAATGAGCTTGCAACTACGGCAGAATTCTTTAGTTTTGGCACAAATGACCTAACTCAAGGGACATTTAGTTTTAGTAGAGAGGATGTAGAAGGGAAATTCCTTCCAGAATACATGGAAAAAGAATTACTTGAAAGAAGTCCTTTCCAATCAATTGATGTCAATGGTGTTGGAAGTCTAATTAAAATTGGAATTGCTAATGGTCGCGGAATAAGAAAGAATATGGAAGTTGGTATTTGTGGAGAACACGGAGGAGATCCTGATTCAATAAAATTCTGTCATGCAGCAAAACTAAGTTATGTTAGTGCATCACCACACAGAATTCCTATTGCAATTGTTGCAGCAGCTCAGGCTGCAATAGAGCAACCAAAAAGAAAATAATCCAGTATAGTTTAATAGAGATTTAGTTCTACTAAACCCAAAATGCTTCCAAATGTAGAATCAATAAAGCAAATGAGGCAAAAATTGGGAATTACCCAAAAAAAACTTGCCAGTATGACAGGCGTTAGTACATCTATGATTAATCAAATAGAGTCAGGAAGAAGTCAGCCAAGTTATGAGACTGCAAAAAAGATTTTTGAAAATTTGTCAAACTTGGAAAGTAGATCATCATCTCATAAAGCAGGAGATTTTTGTAGTCAAGATATTGTAAAACTAAAACCATCCAATACATTGCATGACGCAATCAAAAAAATGCATGAGTTGTCAATCAGTCAGATTCCAGTGTTTGATGGAAAAGAGATAGCAGGGGTTGTATCAGAAGATGGAATTGTTAAACACCTTGCAGATGTTGGAGAAGCAGAATTGAAAAATGCAAAGCTTGCAGATACAATGGATCCTGTTCCACCAATAGTTGATTTTGAAACACCTGCAAATGTCCTAGTTCCATTGATTCGTTATTCAAAATGTATTCTTGTAGCAAAGAAATCAAAAGTTGTAGGAATCATTACAGCTTCAGACACATTAAAGATGATGGAATAGTTTTTTCAAACTATTTTGGATGAGCACAAAGTTCAGCCAAAACGCCATGGAGTGATTTTGGATGGATAAAAGTGACTTTGGTACCTGCAGAACCAGGTCTAATCTGTCCTAAAAATTGAATGCCACATCCTTCCATTCTTTCTACTTCACCTTCAATATTGTCAGTTTCAAGGGCCATATGATGTAGTCCTTGACCTTTTTTCTCCAAGAATTTTTTGATGGGGCTGTTATCATTTGTTGGTTGCATTAATTCAACACGGCCATTTTCTAAATGAATAATTGCAACTTTGACACCTTCAGATTCTACTGTTTCAAATTCTACAGAATCAACACCCAAAGCTTGTTGGTAAACTTTGGCGGATTCTTCAACATCATTTACTGCTATTGCAATATGATCAATCTTCATCTAAAATACCTCCTTTGGACGATATTCACCAAAGACTTCACGAAATGCATTGCTGATTTCACCAGTAGTAGCATAAGATTTCGCTGCAGTGATTATGTAAGGCATAAGATTCTCATCAGTATCAGCTGCACTTTGCATTGCAGATAATGCTTTTTCCCATTTCTTTTTGTCACGAGATGCACGTAATTGTTTTAATGCTTTTTTCTGTTGAATCTCAACTTTACCGCCAATTCTAAGTAGTTCTGGCTGCTCTTCTTCTTCAACATACTTGTTAACACCAACTAGAATTCTTTCACCATCATCAGCCTCTTTCTTCAAACGATATGCATTTGCTCTAATTTCAGATTGGAAGAATCCTTTCTCAATTGCCTTTACTGAACCACCCATTTTCTGAATTTTCTTAAGATATTTCCAAACACCATCTTCAATTTGATCAGATAACTCCTCAAGATAGTGAGAGCCGCCAAGTGGATCTGCAGTCTTTGTGATTCCACTCTCATGGGCAACAATTTGTTGTGTTCTCAAGGCTATTTTTGCAGATTCCTGTGTTGGAAGTGCCAGTGCTTCATCTCTAGAGTTTGTGTGAAGAGATTGAGTACCGCCAGCTACTGCTGCCATGGTTTGAATTGCTACACGAATGATATTGTTATCAGGTTGTTGTGCAGTTAATGATTCACCACTAGTTTGAGTATGGAATTTTAGTTGTAATGATTTTGGATTTTTTGCATTAAACATTTCTTTGAGAATTTTTGCATAAACTTTTCTTGCAACTCTAAACTTTGCAACTTCTTCAAAGAATTCTATGGTGCAACAGAAGAAAAATGACAAACGTGGTGCAAAGTCATCAATCTTTAGTCCTTTATCTAAACATGTTTGAATGTAAGCAATTGCATTTGCCAAAGTAAATGCAACTTCTTGTGTTGCAGTACATCCTGCTTCTCTCATATGGTAACCAGAAATAGATACAGGATACCATGAAGGAACTTTTTCGGCACAATAACCAATCATATCACCAATTAATCTCATTGAAGGTTGTGGGGGATAGATGTAGGTATTTCTTGCAATGTATTCTTTGAGGATATCATTTTGAGTTGTTCCACGTAGTTCATGGCTTTTGAATCCTTGGGATTCTCCAACTGCAATATAATATGCAAGTAATGTTGATGCTGTAGAATTAATTGTCATTGAAGAGCTGACCTTTCCTAATGGAATGCCATCAAATGCAGTCATCATATCTTTAATGGACGTAATTGAAACTCCAACTTTGCCAACTTCTCCTTCTGCTTGAGGAGAATCAGAATCATATCCAATTTGGGTAGGAAGATCAAATGCCATAGAGAGTCCGGTTTGACCTTTTTCAAGCATAAACTTGAATCGCTCATTTGTAAGCTTGGCATCACCAAATCCAGAGTATTGTCTCATAGTCCAGAATCTATCACGGAACATTCCAGGGTGAATTCCACGGGTAAATGGGTATTTACCAGAATCCTCTACGGTCCTTTTCTTTGAGGATTTTTGGTAAATTCGTTTTACTGTAAAATTAGAGTCAGTAAAGATTTTCTTTTCAGGTTGTTTTGGTTTTGATTTTTTTGCGGCCATTATTCATCACTTTAACATGGATTTTGTAATTTTGTCTCCTGCATCAAATGGATCAATGTCTTTTGATTGTAATTTCTTTAGGTATTTTGTAAATGTTTTATCAGAATCCAACATGTCATCAATCTTTTCTCGCATGTTATTTAAAACAATATCTTTTAGTTCTGCCTCTAATCGTTCTTGGTCCTTTTGTTCCTTTGATTTCTTTTTTAATGCCATCATATTTTTGAGAGTCTTTGCAAATTCAGCAATTCCAGTGTTCTTTTTTACCGAAGTCTTGAGAATTACAGGGTTTCTATCAGAATCCCCAATAAAATCACGTACTGCATCAAATAGTTGGTTTGTTCCACTAAGGTCACTCTTGTTGACAAGATACACATCACCAATTTCAGTAAGACCAGCTTTGATTGTTTGAATACTATCACCAGTATTTGGATTAAAGACTACAACAGTAATGTCTGCAATGTTAGAAATTTCAACTTCAGTTTGTCCAGCTCCTACACTTTCAATAATAATTGGATTGAATCCTGCATATTCCAAAACACGAATGCTGTTTCGTAGAGAACGAGATACTGCGCCAGTTGCACCTCTAGATGCAATGCTACGAATGTAAGTTCCAGAATCAGTAGACTCAGTCATCCTAACTCTATCACCTAAAATTGCACCTCCTGTAAGATGGCTAGTTGGGTCTACTGCCAAAACAGCAGGTTTTGTGCCTAGTTTTTTCATTGCCACTGCTGTTTTGTTTATCAAAGAACTTTTTCCAGCTCCTGCAGGACCAGTAATTCCAATAATAATAGAAGTTCCAGTATTTTTGAAAATTTTCTTTAAGAGTTTTTTTGATTCTTTTTGATCATTTTCAACTACAGTGATAGCTTTTGCAATTGCTCCACGTTTTCCTTTCTTTAAATCAACAAGCAAATCCAATACAAAGTAATCTTTAGAGGTGCAATAAAATCTTGTATGTGATCTAAGGTCTTGAATAAATTACAGGAGGTATAGGATCACCTAATTCGTGTATCTCTGTTTTTAGTTGAACATGTCCTAGTTCTGGATGTTCTATTTCTAAAACGACAGGGTGGATTTCCCAACCATATTTTGGCTCACCTGGAAATGGAACAATTTCAATGAATGCAGGACTAGAGAATGTTTTTTGATATGTCTCTTCCATTCCAAGAATTTCCATAACTACAGAATCAGTTTTTTCAGATTTATCAGAAAATGCAACTTCAACATGCCCTGTATCATAGTATACTGCATTTACTTGAAATGTTTGACGGAGTTCATCCTTGTCATCATCAGCTCCACCAGTCAAAAAGAATATTGCAAGAACAGTAAATACTCCAAGAAAGATAGGGGAGAGAAGTTTTCTTGCCATAGTTATTTGAATTCTTTTCTCATTTGGCGTAAGAATCGGGAGTGAATTCGTATTTTTTCTAATGTTTGAGCTTGAGTTCTTTCAGTGCCAGGTGTGGGATGAGATTTGAAAAATGATTTGATTTCTTTTTCCATCGAATCATCTGCGACTAGTGCAATACTTGCAACAATTCTATTAAACAAAGGATTGCCATAACCTACTTTTTTGCTTAATTTGCCCCAATTCTTCTTTAGCCAAGGCCAAAGAATCTTCTTGCCATAAGGATTTGCGGCAATCTTCATGATTGGTAACTGCATGTTTTGTGAACGTACTTCTGAGGTTTGAGAGAATTGCAGGGTTTTGATCAATAATTTTTCATTCTTGAAACTACACATTGCACCTAAGAATCTTAATTTCTCTTCAGTTGTTTTTGCTTTTTTGTATAAGGTTACAAATTGAGAGTGAGTCTTTGCATTACCAGTACGAGCAACAAGTGAGAAAACAGGTTCTCTAATATCAGGATGAAGTGATGATGGGTTTTTCAAAAATTCTTTGAATTTAATTTGCGCTTGTTCAAGTACATGTTCGTCACCAAATTTACCCAACACAATTATTGCATAGCCTCTCATAAACGCATCAGTGTGTCTATCTGTTTTTTGAGGAATCCAACCAAGATCAGATAAAATCTTTCTAAAGTAATTGATAGCATAACTTCTAATTTGTTCTGTGAAATCCTCAAAGAAAGTCAATGATGCTAAAAAGTTCAGATTGTTTGCAACATTTGTTTGGGGAAGATAAGAGTCTTCATCAAAATATGCATCAGAAAAATCCAAGTAATTTTCCACGTCTTCTTTTCCTGCAACACACAATGCAAACAAATCATTTTGAATTGCCCATCTATCAACAGGAGTAATTTGTTTTTGATCAACTAACATTTTGAGATCAAGTAAAATTCCATCGTCATATTTTACACGATAAAATCCAGTGCGTCCAATATTTGCAACAAATCCAGGTCCTTTTGGTGCTTTAACAGTAGTAGATTTTTTGGTTAATAGATTCGTCTTTGTTTCTTTTCCCAAACCATAAGTAATTGGAACATGCCATAATCCTTTTTGGGTTTTCTTTGTAGGTTCCATCAAAAAGCGGTTTTGTTTAATAACCAAATCATTATTCTTTTGAGAGATGTCAATTTGAGGAAATCCAGGCTGTTTTAGCCACGAATTAACCATGGAACTGACAGGCATTTTTGAGGCTTTGCCAATTGCATCCCACAAGTCTTGTCCTTTGGCATTTCCATACTTGAATGCAGAAAGATATTTCTTGAGTCCTGCTCTAAAATTTTTCTCACCAACATAATTTTCAAGCATTCTCAAAACACATCCACCCTTGTCATATGAGATTGCATCAAAGATTTCACGAATTTCAGCAGGAGAGTTGACAGTAACATCAATTGGATGAGTTGTTTTTAGAGCATCCAATCCCATTGCAGTATTCATTGCATCTTCAATGAATTGGTCCCAGAGATTCCATTCAGGATAAAATTTGTCAACAAACTTTGTTGCCATAAATGTTGCAAAGCTTTCATTGAGCCACAAGTCATTCCACCATTTCATGGTAACAAGATTGCCAAACCATTGATGTGCAATCTCATGAGAAATTACTTCGGCAATGAATTGCTTTGTTCTAGTAGAAGATGTCTTAGGATCATAAAGCAAGATTGTTTCTCTAAATGTAATGGCACCCCAGTTCTCCATTGCACCTGCTGCAAAGTCAGGAATTGCAATCAAATCTAATTTAGGTAATGGGTACTTTATTCCAAAATATTTTTCATAGGATGTCAGTAATTTCTTTCCAAGTTCTAAAGAGTATTTTCCTTTTGATTTGTTACCTTTTGTTGTTATAACTCTAATCTGTACTTTGCCTGTCTTTCCAGTTAGATATTCAAACTCACCAACACCAAGATAAATCAAATAAGTTGAAACAACAGGGGTTTTTCCAAATTTGTATAGGGTTTTATTTTTGATTTTTTTCTTGGTTGAAATGGGCATGTTCGAAATGGCAGTAAACTTGTTGTCTGCAATGATTGAAATCTCAAATGTGGCCTTTGCTTCAGGCTCATCCCAACAGGGAAATGCACGTCTAGCGTCTGCTGCCTCAAATTGAGTAGTTGCAAGATATTTTGTTTTTCCACCTTGTTTGTATTGGCTGCGATAAAATCCCAATAATCTATCATTTAGAATTCCTTGAAACTCAAGATGAATTGTTGCCTTGCCTTTGATTTTTTCACCTAATCTGATTGATAGTCTTTCTTTATTCTCATCAGTTTTCGGGATAGATTTTATGGTTTTAGAGCCAGACTTTACAATACAAGATTTGATTTTGATTTCTGCACAATCCATGGAAATTAGATTTGTTGCTTTTTTACAAAAAACTGTAATAGTTTCAGTTCCCAAAAATATGAATTTTTTAAGATCTGGCTCAAATGTTAACTCATAATTTATGGGATTGACGTCCACGATTCAGGTCATTTTGATACTCTTTAAGTAGATTTTCTATTAAAATGCAAATCAGAAAATCAAATAAAGCATTTAAAATATACAAAATAAAGAATAACATCATGAAGCAAAAAGCACAAGCAAGAAACATCAAGATTCTAGTTGCAAAATTAGGCCTTGATGGACATGATAGAGGAGCACTTGTTTTGTGTAGAGCATTTAGAGATGCAGGGATGGAAGTTATCTATTCAGGACTATTTGCAACACCAGAGCGAGTAGCACAAATTGCAGAAGATGAAGATGTCGATGCAATTGCAATGAGTTTGCTTAATGGTGCACATGGAACATTATTCCCAAGAGTAGTCAAAGCCCTCAAAAAGAAAAAGATCAATGATGTCCTAGTAGTTGGAGGAGGAGTAATTCCAGAAATTGATCATAAAGATTTGATTAAAGGAGGAGTTGACCACGTATTTGGGCCAGGAACACCATTACCTACAATTATCAATCATATCAATACAGGCGTAGGTAAATTAAGAAAAATATAAGAAAAAAGAATTATTCTGTGGAATCAGGCCACATCATTTTACGCATTTCTTTACCAACTTTTTCAATTTGGTGTTCGTCATATTGTTTCATGTGTTTGTCAAATGCATCTTTACCGTTTTTCTGATATTCAGAAATCCACTCGTTGTTGAATGTACCATCTTGAATCATGGTTAGAACTTTTTTCATGTTCTCTTTGTTTGCAGCATCCATAACCATTGGGCCACGTGTCAAACCACCATATCTGGCAGTCTCACTTACACGTCTCCACATTCCATTGATACCATATCTTTGAATCATATCTACAATGAGTTTGAGTTCATGTAAGACTTCAAAGTATGCAATTTCTGGTTGGTATCCTGCTTCAACTAGAGTTTCAAATGCATTTGTTACCATAGAAGCTGCACCACCACAAAGGTCTGCTTGCTCACCAAACCAATCAGTTTCTACTTCTTCTTTGAAAGCAGTTTTGATTAATCCAGCTCTTGCACTTCCAATTGCTTTTGCAATTCCCAATGTTCTATCCCAAGCTTTTCCTGTAAAGTCTTGTTCAACTGCAACAATAGCAGGAGTTCCAAAATTATCAAGATAGGTTTCTCTCACTTTGGAACCAGGTCCTTTTGGTGCAATCATGATTAAGTCAACATTGTTTGGCGCTTCAATCCATTTCCAATAGATTGCAGCTGCATGAGAAAATGACAATGCTTTTCCTTCAGAAAGATTTGGTCCGATTTCATCTTTGTATACTTGACCTTGAATCATATCTGGAATCAATATGTGAATAATGTCTGCCTGTTTTGTGGCATCTGCTACTGACATTACTTTGTGACCATCAGCTTCGGCTTTTTTCCAGCTGTTACCGCCTTCTTTGAGACCGATTATAACATTGAGACCAGAGTCTTTCATGTTGTTTGCTTGTGCATCACCTTGGATTCCATAACCAATTACAGCAATGGTTTGATCTTTTATTGGATCAAGACTGATATCGGTATCTTTCCATGTTTGTGCCATGGTTTTGGCAAAATCTTTTGCAAATATTAACTATGAAACCTAGATTTCGATGATTTTTTCACATGAACGGCATTTTACAGTGACTTTTTCTCCAGGTAATCTAATGAATCGTTTAGAACCACATTCAGGGCAAATAGGACAAGCACGTACAGGTTCCATCAGTGTTTAGTAGGATTAGTATCAGATTTAGAAATTACGGATAATCGGTTTTTGGCATCAATTTTTGTTAAAAACTCATGAACTGCATTTGGGACAGAGTCTTTCCAATTTTCACCAGAGATTATCATAGAACGGATTTTAGTTGCATTGTATTGATTTCGGTCTAAAAATTCAGGTTTTACAACTGGAATTCCAGAATCAGCTAATAACATAGAGACATAATCATTGCCACTATACACTTTATCAAAATGAGGCAGTGCAGATTTCAAATACGAACTCCATGTTGCAATGTTAAATTGATTTTCAATAGATATGACAAAACATTTTTTCAAATCCAAGTTTGTTTCTTTTAGAGAATTGTGAATCATCTCAATTCTTTCACCCGCAGTGAAAGGATCTTTTTCTAAATAATTGAATTGAGCACTAGTAATAGCAATAATTACTTCATCACATTGGTCAAGAATCTGTTTAGCTAATTCTAAATGACCCAAATGAAAAGGCTGAAACCTTCCCATCATCAATCCACGCATAATGAATCAATAAAGTTGATTTAATTAAATAAGACTATTTTATTTGGCCACTGCCAAGTATTCTGATTGTAGGAGATTCGGGTTTTAAGATAATTGCAATTTGTCCAGATTTGCATACAATTGGTTTTTCAAATGTGAGTTTAAGTGGAGATATAGAAGTAAATTTTGCTGCTTTGATCTGCAGGCCTATGTTAACTAAACAGCCTTGGTTTTCTGCAATTTCACTTTTGTAGAAAGGACTTTTTTGAAAATCAATTTCAATTTCTGTTTTGATGACTACTGCTCCTTCTTCGCAAATGACATCTCCACGTCCAACTTCATCAGGCTTTGCTCCTTTTACTGCCAATCCCACTCTTGCAGGACATAGGGATTCCTCCACAGGATCATCATGCATTTGAATTGATTTTATGAGTACATCAATTCCGGCAGGATAGAGTTTTAGATTATCATATTGTTTTACTTTGCCAGTTGTGACTTTGCCCAAGATTACAGTTCCAACACCCTTTACATCAAAACAATGGTCTATGACCATTTCAGAAATACCATCAGTCGAAATAGGTTCAAGTTTATCCATCTCTTCTTTAATTTTTTCCTGATCAACTTTGACATACTTTTCAACGACAGTACCTTTGATCATTGCATCTAGTTTTGATTCGTCGACTTCAAACGTGTGAGATAAAATTCCTTTATCTTTTTTTAAAGAATCAAGTGCGATGATTTGCTCTCCTGTGAATTTATCTAATTTATCAACATGAAATATTACGTATTCTGCAAGATTAATTGCCTGAAACAAAGGTTGTATTTTGTCAGGGAATCCACTTGGCGCAACCCATGTTTTGATGATGTCAGATTCTTTTCTATCATAAAGAGTTAGATCAGTTTCTGTTCCTTTTTTTCCAAATTCAGATGCAATGTCTTGTTTGCCCAAAACTACAAAATTAATTGATTTTACCACAATGAAATTTTAGAATTAGGCACTAAAAACTATACGAAATGTTCCTATGGAAATGTATTCAACACAGCAGCATAACTTGCAAATCTGTGATTTTTTGGTTTGACTAATTTTTGACGATACTTTTTGATAGGTTTTCCAATAGCACCATTTAAACCAAGTGGCCCTTTTACCATGCCAGATTTATTTGCCCAGTACAAAACCTCATCTGAAGGTGCAAAATAGTTTATAATTTTCTTGTTGACAATCTGATTTAACATGTTACGATATATCGGAGATGTAGGAACATCTTCCGTAATTGATGCACCAAAGAAATAGACACTTTCTAAAATCCCAGAATTTTGTTTCTTTTTTGCAAGATATTCGATTGTACTTAGTATAACTTGAGAGCCTAACGAATGTCCCATTAATCGTATCTTTGTTTTTGGACTAGATTCTTTAAAATCTTCAATGAATTTTCCTAGATTTCGTCCATTCTTTTTTGCAATATTTTGCCCTACAGCCAAAGCATGTTTTGCATGTTTGATTAAATGTGCACCAGTAGTGTTTGAATCATAACTAAATCCAATAACAGGATGAGAATATCCTAATTTGCGCAATCTGTTACGTGCCAAAACTGCTTTTGCAATGGCACCGGCATTATCATTTCTCAAACCATGAATCATTATGGTTAATTCTTTTGAATCAATTAATTTCTGAAAATCTTTTTTTGGGTAAAGGTAATAGTTGTTTTTCTTTAGAGTTTTTCCAGTTTTCAGATCATAGTATCCTCGAGTTGAAATTCTAGGAACAGGTTTCATTTTATTCTGAAGGTCCTAGTTGTTTTTTGTATTTTTCAATGTCTGTAGGTTCAACTCTGGCAAATAAGGGAGATGCATCACCAAGTGTATGACCTGAAGAGACTCCTAAAACAGACATATCATTCCAGTTTTGTTCATTAATTTTGCCATCTAGTGCAAGTTGAGTCCATATGTTTTGAGCAGATTTTGGAATAAATGGAAATACCGCAATTGCCAAACTTCGAACTGCATTAACTGCAAGATAGACACAACTTGCAGTTCCTGGACCTTTCTTCCAAGGTTCTTTGTGCTGAAAATATTGGTTAAAGTAAGATGAAAACTCCATAATTTTCTTTAATGCCCTATCAAGATGATTTTGTTCCATCAAAGCACCAACATCAGATGCAAGTGATTTTATTTTTTGTTCTGCCTCAGAATCTTTTTGATCAAAATCCTCAGGGTCAGGAATTTTTCCATCAAATGTCTTTTTTGTAAATCCTAATGCACGATTAACAAAGTTTCCAAGGTTCCCAATTAGTTCAGAATTGATTCTAGTTGTAAAATCATCCCAATCAAAGTTCAAGTCATCTTGAGAATACGGATTAATGGACACAAGATAAAATCTCAGATAATCTGCAGGATAATATTCTAAGAACTCTTTAAGACCGATATACCAATTTCTACTCTTTGAGATTTTTTTTGCTTGAAGTGTCAGATGGCCTCTTGTTGGAATGTAATCAGGTAGTTTGTATTCACTTTCAATACCTAGCCTCATTGCAGGTAAGAACAGATAATGATGATAGACAATGTCTTTACCAATAAAATGATAAATGTCAGCAGAATTCCAAAATTCTTTTCCGTCAATACCTTTATCGTTTAGAAATTTTAGAGCAGTTGAGATGTATGCCAAGTGGTTATCAAACCAACCATAGAACACTTTGTCTTTTGCACCATCAAGTGGAACAGGAACACCCCAAGTAATATCTCGAGTAATGTCCCAATCAATTAAGCCAGATTTTATCCAATTTTGTACGTATTTTTTTACATCTTTTTGTAGATGTTCATTTTCATCTAACCATTTTGATAGAGGTTCTGCAAAGTTTTTGAGTTTAAAGAAATAGTGTGTTGTCTTTTCTTTTGTTGGAGGTTGACCACATAAAGAACATTTTGGATTTGTGATCTCTTCAGGAACTCTACCACAACTCTCACAAAGATCAGAGTATTGGTCTTCAGCCTTACAGTACGGGCATGTGCCTTTGACATATCTATCAGGTAGGAATTTTTTGTCATTATTACAATAGAACTGAATTATTTCTTGTTCGTAAATGTGGCCAGCATCATTGAGTTTTTTGAACACATCTTGAACAAATTCAATATTTTCAGGAGAACTAGTCTTGTAAAAATAATCAAAATCAATGTCAAATGAGCTAAAATCCTCATAATCACGTTTATTCCAATGAGCAACATATTCTGCAGGAGTCTTTCCTTCTTTTTCAGATTGAATTAAGATTGGAGTTCCAAAATCATCAGATGCACATACGTAATATGCCTCAACTCCATTTTGTTTTAGAAATCTGGTTGTAACGTCTGCAGGCAGATAAGTAGATGCAACATGACCTAAGTGAATCTCACCGTTTGCATAAGGTAATGCACTAGTAATGATAGCTTTTTTGTTCATTAGATATTCTCAAAAGCAGTATTAGGGTTAAGAAGTTTTACCAACTGTTTGCGTATTTTACTTGCGCAGGAGTAAGTTTGTCAATTTTTACATCCATAGCCTTTAGTGCATCAACTGCAACTTGAGTATCGATTTCTTGAGGGACATTGATGATTTTGTTTTCCATCTTTTTGTGATTTTTGAGGATATACATCACAGATAAAATCTGATTTGAAAATGATTGTGCCATAACTTCTGGAGGATGTCCTTCAGCTGCAACCAAGTTTGCAAGACGACCTTGTCCAATTAGATAGACTTTCTTGCCGTTCTTGAGAACACATTCATCAAGTGCAGGTCTGACTTCTTTAACAGATTTTGATTTCTTTAACAAAAATTCACTGTCAATTTCAACATCAAAGTGACCAACATTTCCCATGATTGCGCCATCTTTCATCTTTAGAATGTGTTCTTTTCTAATTACACTAGTCATTCCAGTACAAGTGATAAAGATGTCACCTAGCTTTGCAGCTTGAGACATTGGCATTACTTCAAAGCCATCCATGTGAGCTTCAAGAGCTTTTACAGGATCAATCTCAGTTACAATTACTTTGGAGCCCATTCCATGGCATCTTGATGCAACACCACGTCCAACCCAACCATAACCTACAACTACAACACGTTTTGATGCCATAAGCAAGTTCATTGCACGTAGATATCCATCAATTGTACTTTGACCAGTGCCGTATCTATTATCAAACATGTGTTTGGTATATGCTTCATTTACTAAGATTACAGGGTAACGTAATTTTCCTTGATTCTCAACTGCTCTGATTCTAGTTACACCAGCAGTAGTTTCTTCAGTTGCTCCAAGGATTTCCATATCTTTGAATCGTTTATCAAAGTGAGCCTTGACGTTCATGTCGGCTCCATCATCAGTGAGAATTGTTGGTTTGTGTTTTAGGACTTGATCAATACACCAATCATATTCTTTTACAGATTGACCATGCCATGCATAAACATGAATTCCTTGAGATGCCAAAAATGCCGCAATATTGTCTTGAGTTGTGAGCGGATTTCCACCACAACATGCAACATTTGCACCAAGTTCTTTTGCGCCCATTAGTAGTACGGATGTCTCTTTTGTGACATGGAGACAAAATCCAAGTGTAATACCTTTGAGAGGTTTTGATTTTTTGAGTCGATTAATTGTGTTATCTAGAATTTGCATATGAGATCTTGCCCATTCATAGGATAGTTTTCCTTCTTTGATCAGTTTTGGGCTAGACTTTACTTTGCTCATAAACAAGCCCTCGTTTTCAGATATAAAATCCTATCATGCGAATGTAAATAAATGACAAAATTAACAAAAAACCATTGGCCTGGAAGAAAATTGCAGAGAAAGGAGATATTGATGCAGGTAAAGGCAAAGCCTTTGAAATTGACGGAAAACAGATTGCAATTTTTAATCAAGACGGATATCATGCAATAGACGATCTATGTGTACATCAAGACGGTTCAATTGCACCAGGTAAACTTGATGGAGACATAGTAGAATGCCCATTACACTTTTGGCATTACAACATCAAAACAGGTGAGTTGACTGATTATCTCAAAGATGTAAAATTAGAAACATATCCTGTTGAAGCAAGAGATGACGGCATTTACGTAGATGTTTAGAAATTTTTAGGCACTTTGTTGAGGTAAATACTCACGAAAATAATTCAAATTCTCAGTTTATGTCAAATGAAGAATAGTCTCAGAATTAAAATCTAGGACTGAATATTTTTTCCACATTTGATAGTTGTTGAATTTCGGAAGTAGTAATAATTTCATCTAATACGTCAACCACAGCATCAAGTAGTACCACCATTTTAGATTCAGATATTTCGGTTTTTTCATCTTTTTCAAATTCAAAAAGAGTAGTTCCAATAGTTTTAGAGACAGAATTCAAAGAAGGGTGAAGAGGGGCATGATTGCCATTATTATGTAATGAATTTCTAACAATAGCAAGAATATTTAGAATTTCTAAACTGTTTACTTTATCAGATACAGTAATTGTATCCAATAATTTTTTTGCAATATTATAAAATCCAGAAGGAGGATCTTGAGAAGAATCTAGAGCGGACAAAAGTGTTTTTAGACAATTTTCAATCACAAAATGAGACATAGTTAAGAGAGTTAATTTACTAATTACCTGAAATTCTTCCCATTGAACTTGTT
Organism: Candidatus Nitrosopumilus sp.; assembly: GCF_965262695.1. GTDB lineage: Archaea > Thermoproteota > Nitrososphaeria > Nitrososphaerales > Nitrosopumilaceae > Nitrosopumilus. The sequence continues at coordinate 570,663 of NZ_OZ253550.1, forward strand.
CATCATATCCAATTCCAATTACATTTGTAAAAACTTCAGGAGGTTGCAATGATTGATTTTGTCTAGCATGCATCAGATGTACCATTATTTCATAATGAATTAGTTGAGAGCGTAAAACTCCAAAAACATGTTTACGATTATCATCATCTTCAAAATTTGAATTTTCCCTAATCTGTTTTAGTTTTTGATCTATTCTTTTACATTCATCAAACAGTTCTTGTAAGTTCATAGAATATTGAAATATGAACAATAGTTAAACATTATAGTCAATAGAGTAATAGTTCATCATGCATAGTGAAAATGAAATAGTAGGTAAATGTAGAGATTTTCAACTAAATGACAGAACTTTTAAAAAATTTAATCGTCCAGCGATGATTATTACAATACTAGCAATAGTTATTCCAATAGCAATTCTTGTTCCAACATCAACTGAAAATGAGGAGGGAGAATTAGACATCACAACTTCTCCTTATGCCCCATATGGGGGAATAGGATTTCTTGCAGGAATTATTGTTGCGTATATTCTTTCAAAAAAAGCCAGCAAATACAAAATACGAGCAAATCAAGAATGGGCAATTTACACATTAATTGTATATGAAAACATTATCGAATATCAAAGAGAAAAAGCGCCTGAAGAATACCTAACTAATGCAAAAGAGAAATTAGAAGATTTGATTGAAGAGATTCAATCAAAAATTGACAATACAGATGATAAAGTACAATGGATTATTCCATTCGTTAATCCAATCAATGAGTTAGTGAATATTTTAGACAATAAAATTTATCCAATTATTGAAAGCAGTAATAAACAAAATATTCCTCAAGTAAAATCATATTTAATTAAATTGATGACCTATTTCATATCACCATCAAAGTCATTGTTAGAGGAATTAATCGCAGAAAAAATTCTAATAGTTGAGGACAAACCTAAATTAAAAATTGTGAAATCAGCAAGAAGACCACTGCCATTCAAAAATTTTGGAATATTTGTAATCTTTCTAGGAATAGGAATTGTAACATTTCTTTTGGCACCAGAATTAGATGTTGACAAAAATTCAGCATTCTTAGCAGCCGCAAGTTTAACAGGGGCGTTATCTGGCGGATATTTAGTATACATAAAAAAATAATTTCAAAAAAATAGAGCCATTACAAAATATTTTATTTTTAAAAATGAGAATAAACATTACAAATAATATTAAAAACCAAAAACAAATTAAAAATTCAATTTGAAGGAATTTACGATTGAAAAAGTGAGAATATACATTATTTTCAAAGATTTTTATCAAAACAGTAGGCACAATTTTTATTCTCAGTTTTTACAAATGAATCATTGAACCAAGAAATTATTGATGAGATAAAAAATCAAGATTATGAATCCATTACCAGTACAATTGAAAATTTTCTAGAAGAGCAAATGCAAAAAAATCATTCAGATGGACTTATTCTAGGATTAAGTGGTGGAGTAGACTCTGCAGTTTTAGCATACATTTGCAAAAGAAAATTCAAAGACAAGACAACTGCAATAGTTATGCCAGATACATCAATCACACCAAAAACTGAAACAGAAGATGCACTAAAGATGATTTCACTAACAGGAATGCCATACAAGCTAATTGACATCAATCCAATAGTCAACGAATATTCTATGTATCTAGAGCCAAATGAAAGAGCAAAGGGGAATCTCCGAGCAAGAGTCAGAACAAACATTTTGTATTATTATGCAAATGCCAAAAACTATCTAGTGTTAGGATCAAGTGACAAAAGTGAATACTTGATTGGGTATTTTACAAAATTTGGAGACGGTGCATCAGATATTACTCCAATAGTATCACTATACAAACTCCAAGTAAGAGAGATTGCAAAATATTTAGGAATTCCAGAAAATGTTATTGCAAAAAAGAGCAGTCCACATTTGTGGAAGGATCATGAAGCAGAAAATGAACTCGGAGTATCATATGAAGAAGTAGACTCTATTCTTTATTGTCTATTTGACAAAAAACTCTCTATTGATGAGACTCACAAATTAACAGGAATTGAAGTTTCTGTAATAGTAAAGATCCAAGAATTAAACAAAAACAGTGAACATAAAAGATTGCCAGCTCAAAAGCCAGATAGAGAATAAAGATGAAACTACAAGATACATTATCAAATGTAGAACAAGAATTAGACATTTCAAAAAAAGTCAAAATTTACCTTTGTGGAGTCACAGTTTATGATGAATCCCATATTGGGCATGCAAGAACAATCATAGTCTTTGATGTTCTTCGAAAATACCTAGAAGACAAGGGAATAGAGATAGAATTTATACAAAATTTTACAGATGTTGATGATAAAATAATTAATCGTGCTCAAACTGAAAACACTAATGCTGAGACAATCAGTACAAGATACATTGAAAATTATTTCAAAGATTTTGATGGGTTAAATGTTAAACATGCAACAAACTATCCAAAGGCAACAGAACACATTGATGATATTATCAAGTTTATTGAAAAATTAATTGTAAAACAAATTGCATACGTCTCAAAGAACGGAGTGTACTTTGCAGTCTCAAAATTTCCAGAATATGGAAAATTATCAAAAAAGAAGATTGGTGAATTAGAGTCAGGTGCAAGAATTGAAGTCGATGAGGCAAAAAACAATCCACTTGATTTTGCAGTATGGAAGTTCTCAGAGGTTGAACCTGTTTGGGATAGTCCATGGGGGAAAGGAAGACCAGGATGGCACATAGAATGTTCTGCAATGAGTACAAAGTATCTAGGTGAGAATTTTGATATTCATGGAGGAGGAAGAGACTTGATATTTCCTCATCACGAAAATGAGATTGCACAATCTGAATCATTTACAGGAAATCAGTTTGCAAAAATCTGGATGCATGTAGGAATGGTTACAATTGATGGAGAAAAAATGTCAAAATCAATTGGAAATATCAAATCAATCAAACATGTATTAGAAAACTGGGGGCCAAACATCATCAGACTATTCTGTTTGTCAGGACACTATTCAAAACCAATTGACTATTCTGAAGAATTACTAAAAGAGAATCTAACCAAATGGAGACAAGCAGAAACGTGCTACTATGAGTTGATTCATTCAGATAGTGAAAATAGTGAAAATGTAACTGAAATTGTTCAGAATCTAGGCTCAGAATTTGATAAAGCATTAGAAGGCGACTTTAACACACACCTAGCACTATCAGCATTTTTCCAACTAGTCAAAGAAACAAACAGGTTAGCAGCTGAAGAAAAGTTGGGAAAAGAGGATGCAAGAATAATCAAACCAGAATTTCAAAGAATGTTGAAAATTTTAGGACTAGATATTCCAGAGATGACAAAAGAGTTGAAACAAGAAATAGACACCATGATTACAAACAGAGAAAAATTCAGACAAGAAAAACAATTCCAAGAAGCAGATCAAATTCGGGACAAACTCAACGAGATGAATGTGGAGTTAATTGATCACAAAGGAAAAACTATCTGGATGAAAAAAGAAAACATCAAAGCTGAGAAATAAAAATTAGTTTGTACTAATTATTTTTGTGCCTAAAAAAATTAGTTCAGTCTAATTAGTTTCATCTAATTTTCGAGTTGTTTAATAGAATTAAAAACAAAATTAATCTATGAATGCATGGAATAAATTTTGGAAATGGTATGAGAATAAAATTCTTGGAAGTATAATTGTAATTGCAATTATTCAGTTTATTCAAGTACCTCACATGGTATGGAATGCAGACATCATGTTAGAGGCAGGACTTGTTTCAAGAGTTCACCCAGTTATTGATTGGTTCTTGTACGGAGTAGATTTGATTGAAATAATTTCAATTGTAAATGTTGGAATGATAATGTTTAGTCTACTCAAGAAAAGACAATCAAAAAAGAAACTTGCGGCAAAAGCAGCATAACCTAATCTTTTGCTTCCCAGATAACGCGTTGAGGGAATGGAATCTCTATTCCAGCCTTGTCTAAAGCACGTTTTACAGTGGTAAGCAGGATTGGCTGAGCTTGGCTCCAATCATCTTTAGGATGCCATACTAAAACTTGGATATTTACGCTTGAATCACCCAGTTCTTCTATCCGAAATTCAGGTTCAGGAACTTTTAAGACAAATGGCATGGTGTATTCAATCTCTTTTTTGATAACAGAAATAGCATTTTCAATATCGTCTTTGTAAGATATTCCAACCATAATATCAGCACGTCTGACAGTTGAAACAGTAAGGGATCGAATATTTGATGTAAAGAATTTCTCATTTGGAATTCTAATTACCGTACCATCAAATTTCCTTACACGACTAGAAAACGTTCCAATGTCTAACAGAGTTCCCGAAATAGACATGTCAGGGATTTGTATTGTGTCTCCTTGTTTTGCAGGTTTTTCTAACATCAAGAAAATGCCTGAAATCAAATTAGAAACTACTGATTGAGTTGCAAATCCAATAACTACGGCAAAGATTCCTCCTGCAACAAGCAAACCAGACAAATCAATTCCTTGACTTGATGTAAATGCAAGAAATGAAATTATTATTATTCCAAAATAGATTAATTTACTAAGATTTTGTGCAGTGTCTTTTGGTAATGTTGGGGCATAATACTTGTAAAATAATACTTTAACAATTTTTGCAACAATTACTCCCACTGCCATAATTATTCCGCCAATTAACAATGAAAGAACAGTTAGAGTTCCAACAATTTGCATCTCAGAAAGATTTTGTAAGAATTCTACAGGCATTATTCCAATCCCATCTCCATACTTGTACTAACAGTGGTATCTTCCCATGTAGGTGACTTTATCCAATCAGTTGAAACAGGGGATGTTTTTACATCAGCAATACTAACCACAGCACGTTTTTTCATAGTAACTTTAATTCCATCAATTATTGCTTTAGAATTTTCATAGTATAACGAATTATCAGTTATGGGAAAAATTACTTTACTAACTGTTTGACCAGATTCCAAAGTGTTTTCAATTACAATCTTCATGACGCCCTCAATGTAAGGAATAGAATCACTATAGTCAGTAGCCAATGAAACTTGTGCATACTTACAAAGGGTTCCAGTATCAGGAGGACCATAAAGGCCAAATCTAGAATTTAATGGATTGCAAGTAATCCAATCAAGTGAATCATGATGAGAGTTATGAACCAGAAATATTCCAATTTCTATGGGGCAATGAACAAAAATACTTGCAGCAGAATTCTCACTAAGGTAAATTTCCTTATCAAATTTCAAAAAGACATATCCTGTCCTTCTAGCTGGATGATTAAGAGGTCTTATTGGCGCTACCTCAATTTTGATGTCATTTGATTTTGCAGGAATCATCTTTTCAACAATGTTTCCTTCAGAGTCTTTTCTAAAATATGAAAAAGCATTTTCTCCAATTCTCTCAATTTTGATCTCAGTGTTTGGTAATGAGATCTCAAGAGAGTCATTTACATCATACAGCCCATAGTTTGAAAAAGAATTTTCAGCATCACTCATTGTTTCATTTTTTTACTTGAAATCTAGAATTTATGCTCTCTTATTTAGAGAGATCAAGAATTCAGTTTCAAAATTTTAGAAAAAATAAGAAAATGTGGGGATTACTCTATGTTTAGAGGAATACTTGCGCTACCAAAATCTTCACTGATTCTAAAGACATAGTCTTTTGAAGAATCATATTCAAACTCGGTTCCACCATATCCAATATTTGGACCAAAGAGAATATTGAATTCTCTTGCATCACCAGGATTTAGCACAATTTGCCCACTGGTAAAGTCCATGCCAGAGTACTTGAAGGCCTTTGAGCCATCCCATACATCATATGCACATATTTGTGGACTAGTACAGTTTAGCGCAGCAATTTCAGAACTGGTATTCTCAGCAAGCATTCGGATAGACAAGAGGGGTTGGCCAGTAGCAGTAATCTCAAACTCATTTCCTTCAGAACCAACTCCAGTCCAATAGTATGTGATTGGACCCAAGTCTAATTTTTGAGCATCAGATTTGTATTCATGTATTTGGATTGCTTGTTTGAGAGGTTTTTCACAATCAAGTCTTTTGTAGGCTTTGGTAATCTCAGAACATTGTTCTAATTCAGATTCTAATGCGGATAATTTTGAATCAATGTTTTTTGGTTCATCAGATACCATTTGTTGTTCTGAATGTACAGAAACAGAAAGTAATCCAAATTGAATCAAATGTTGGATACCATTAACAAATTCACCATCAGAAATTGTTCCATCTGCCCACCAACCTGCATTATTCTTAACCCAAGCTGGTACATTATCTGCGGTTTCAGAAGACACAGCAGTGGCAGGAACTGAAATAATTCCATCAGAAATTAAAAATGAAATTCCTGTAAGGAATTCAGACTCGGATATGACTCCATCTGCCCACCAACCTGCATTGTTCTTAACCCAACCAGGAACATCTGCATAAGCAGAAGAGGCGGTTGTTGTAACCAGTAAAATTACGGCGATTGCAGTTATTGCGGTTTTCATTAATACATTTTTGCTCTCATTGTATATAAGCTAGTGCTAAATAATGGTTCTAGTGCTAAATTATGGAAAGTGTTTATCAAAACTAGTGGTAAACAAATTTCAAATTGTTCTTCTTTATATGCAAACAAAATTGATCTTTGAAAGTGAGTGAAAAACAAGAGATAACAAGCGCACCAAGATTATCTGAGGAAAATATCAAAGAATATGTCTTAGAAAGATTTGAAGATGTCAAACAAAGAAAAATCAAAAAATTAGTATCATTTCAAGCTATGAACAAATACATGATTATGGCACATGATCAAAACGAATTAAAAATTTTAGGAAATATCGTTGCCAGTTACAAAAAAATTTCATTATTAGACATAATGTCAGAATATGAAAAGCACCTAAAAGTTGCACTGGGAAAACCACCAACTATCAAATCACATTCTAATGTGATAATGCATATTTTTGGTTATTTTTCAAAAAACTTTAGTCAACCAGAAAAAGAACAGTTTTTCAAATTACTAAATGAGTTCAAGAAAGAAGAAATAACAGTGGGTAAAATTCTATCAGAATTAAATCCAATTATTTATCGATTCAATAACACATACCTTGCAAGTCAAACATATTTTCTTCTGTACTCAGATCCACAAGCAGGAAACTTGTTTCAGATGTTATCACAAAAATAACCCTAGAAAAAATCTGAAAGTGTTTTTTGTCTCATTAGTTTTGAAATATTTCCATGAGAAAGCCATTCAGATTTACTAATACTCATTTTTTCTGAAGCCAAATTCAAAGCATGATCAAAATTGTTTGCAATGATAGGAGTTTGTTTCATTGCTTCTCGAATTCCTTCACGAACCTGCCATACACCCACAGGTATTGCGTATTCAGGTCGAATTTCCCTTAAAATTATGACTCCCGATTGAATTTTTTTCTCATTCAAATATTCTAATACACCTAATTTTGCAGCAAAATAGGCTCCGGCTATTGCAGGAGGATGATCAATACCTCTAGCATCTTCATAATCAGAACCAAAACCAAGAATACCATTAGAATACCATGCCTCAACCATTTCGTATATCCATCTGTGTGGAAATAAAACAACAGAAAAATGATTGCCCAAATGAGCATATGAGAAAATCTTACAGGAATCAATTAGACTATAATCTAGTACTTCATTAGCAAGAGATTTTGAAATAATATCATCAGTTGCAGTAATACTCCATTTAGTTGGAACAAGTTTTCGTTTTTGGCCAAGCATTCCAATACTAAAGCATTTTTGAATTTTTGAAATCTCAATTCCAGAATTATATAAATTCATAACTGCATCTTGTGCCTTCAAATCTTTATCATAAAATGTTCTTTCAATTGATTTTACTGAAGAGGTTCCAGAAAATTTTGCAGATTTAATTTCCCCAACAGGTCCAAATGGCGCACTTTCTCCATCTAGAGAAATATTTGAAGAAACAGATTTTTGAAAGATCAAATCAGAGTCAGTAGGTTTTAAAGACATTGTAACCTCTTGAAGATTTTCAATGTATCGTCCATCAGTTTGGTCAATGGATAATTTTTGAGTGCCACGAATTAGATTTAATCTAAAGTTTACAATTTCTTCTAAAGACTTTCCTGTCCATCTTTCAGGACTGTCAAGTAAACTTGTATCGCCATGAATTGGTGGGACCATTGGGCCAACAAAGACTTTGGGGTAATTGTATGATCCAACAAACACTGATGGGGGACTAGTTCCACTGATAGAATCAGAGGAAAATAAATTTCCGTATTTGGATAATGTCTCATGCCATTTTGTTAAAATTGAACGGCGGATATCTTGAGAATCAGAAGACATTGAAATTTATGCCTAATTTGTGCCTAATAACTTGACTAATCGTTGAAATTGACGATAGGTAAACACTTGTTATTCCCAAATATCTAGAATTCCCATGTCAATAAACAGAATAGTCTCATTCTTGCCTAGTGCAACAGAACTACTTTACGAATTTGGAATTCAAGATAAGATTTATGGAGTTACACATGAATGTAAATTTCCACAAGAAGCAAGTTCTAAACCTCATGTGATTAATTCTGTAATAGATTCTGATAAATTATCTAGCAATGAAATCAATACACAGACATGTCAACTTCTAAACGAAGGTAAAGACATTTTCATTTTGAACGAAAAAGATCTAAAAGATGCCAATCCTGATTTGATCATTGCGCAAGAAACTTGTGAAGTATGTGCGGCATACACTAATCAGGTAAACAAAGCACTTCAAATTCTTGATAAAAAACCGATAATCCATTCTATGGATCCACATAACATACAAGAGATTTTAGATTCAGTAATAAAATTAGGAGAAATTCTAGAAGAAACCACTAGAGCAAAAGAGATTTCAAATACATTGCAAAAAAGAATTCAAAAAATAAAAAATGTCCAACATAATAACATACCAAAAATCCTAGCAATTGAATGGGTAGAGCCTTTTTTTACAGCTGGCCACTGGGTTCCAGAAATGATAGAAATTGCAGGAGGAACAAATTTGATAAGTAAAATAGGAGAGCATTCACGGCGTATGGGTTTTGAAGAGATATCAAACTCTGATGCAGATATTATTATTCTCATGCCATGTGGGTTTGACACAAAACGTACAGTTTCAGAATACAAAAACATTCTAGAAAAAGATGAAAAGTGGAATAACCTCAAGGCAGTAAAAAATAATGCAATCTTTGCAGTTGATGCAAATTCATTTTTTAGTAAACCCAGTATAAGGACAATTGAGGGGGTAGAGATACTTGCAAGTATTATTCATCCAGACAAATTTGATAGGAAGGTATTCTCAAGTGATTCGTTTGTACAAATTAGCACTAGAAAGTAAATTTAGCATTAGTTAAATAATATTTATGTAAAAAATACGCATGGTATACATCAGAGCCAAGAAAGTCAAGTCAGATCAATACCTGTATTTAGTAAAAAGTGTCTGGGATTCCAAAAAAAGTACATCAAAACAGGAAATAATCAAATATCTTGGTAAAGCCTCAGATGTGGTAAAAGACGATATTCCGATAGATTATAGAAATGATCCAAAAGTACTCTCTGTTTTAGCAGCATATAACCCAAAAGACATCAAAAAAAGAGAAGATGCAACAAAGAAGTCTAAACAAAAATTATACAAAAAACTCACAGAGGGAAATTTGCATGAAAGTTTGAAAACTTATGATGAATATACAAATGTGTTTAGTTCAACGGATTTTTTTGATAAAATTCTAAAACCAGTAATGTATAGAATTGGAGACGAATGGGCAACAGGAAAAATCAACATAGCTACAGAACATGTTGCAAGTAACATTGCTCAAACACTAGTTAGAATAATCATGGATAAAGTAACAGGTTCAGGAAAAAAGAAAAAGATTCTCATTTGTGTTCCATTAGGAGAAGAGCATCATCTTGGATGTGATGTTTTAGAAACATATCTTACCATCAAAGGATTTAAAATTTACAATATGGGAACATCAATACCAACAGAATCAATTCTGAGTTTTATTGATAACAATAATCCAGACATAGTTTTGGTTTCAATAACATTAGAAGATAATCTTGCAGCAGGGCAACGATTAGTCAAAAAAATAAAAGAACACGTGAACATTCCAATATTAGTGGGAGGGTATGCATTACAAACAAATAGCACACCTAAATTTGCAGGAGAGATTATTCAAAATGAAAGTTTAGAAGAAATTCCAAAAATTTTAAGAAAAAATCACAATTAGCACTAGTCAAAAATTTATTTTTGTTTTAAATATTTTCAAAATCAATTTTCATTATAGAAATGATAACAAAATTAGTTCATCAAAAAACTTGTAAAAAAAATAAAATTGTGACTGATCTCAATACAGGAGAAATTGCATGTACAAATTGTGGAGTTGTGTTATCTGAAAGGGCAGTAGACAGTGGTCCTGAAAGTCTAGGAATGTCAGGAGAAGAATATCAAGCTAACAGCAGGGTAGGAAGAAAAATTTCATTAAAAATGATAGATATGGGATTATCCACGATCATTGAATCCAAGGATAAGGATGCAACAGGAAAGGGGCTGTCAAATGAGAATAAAAGAATGTTTTATCGCCTAAGAATGTGGGATAGGAATAGCCGTTCTGCAAATTCCCTAAAATCATTCCAAAAGGCATTCACCATGCTTGATGGAATTAGTGCAAAATTAGGACTGCCGGAACCAGTTGTAGAGCAAACAGCCTATCTATTTAGAAAAATTGCTGCAAAAAAGATTCTTGCAGGAAGATCTACTGCAGGAATTCTTTGTGCTACAATTTACATCACATGTAGGATGACAAATACACCAAGAACACTTCAAGATGTTGCAAATGCCGGAAATGTAAACAAGAAAAACATCCAACGAACGTATAGATTCCTTGCTAGAGAATTAGACATTACTCCTGAGATTTATCATCCAACTGAATTTGTAACACGAATCGCAAAAGCGGCAGATATTTCTGAGAAAACTGAAAGGTTAGCATTTAGAATTTTAGATCTTTCTGCAAGAAACGGAGTATTAGAAAGTAAGAATCCAATGGCAATGGCAGCTGCTGCAACTTATCTTGCATCTGTAAAGAATAATGAAAAGATTTCTCAACTAAAAATTTCCAAAGTATCAGGAATTAGTGCTGTAACAATCAGAGACAGAACAAAGGAAATTTTGAAGAAGACAGGAGGTGAAGTTAATGGGTAGAACATGTAGAGGTATTTGTGAAATGCATCAAGCAGTGCCAGCACCAAACAAAATCAGATATGAGATTGGACAAAAAAGATGTACGTTTTGTGGAATATTCATGTCAACATGTGACGCAAGATGTATGTGTTGTAAAGCAGTGCTTAGAACAAAACCAAGAAGTAAGAAAAAGTAGTTATTTTTTTGTAGCACTAACTAGAGATACAACATCTCTGTCTCTTAGTTGGTAATCCACAGGTAATCGTAGATTATATCTCAAATCTTTGCCATAAAGAAGTCCTTTTGTTAAATCAGTGTGAATTTCTTTTGCAAGATCACTAATTGTTGCACCGTCTTTGAGTAAAATCAAGTCAGGCAGAATCCTTCCTTTCTTATCGGCAAGTTTTGTTTCATCAGCAACAGGGTAAATAGAGTTCATTTTAAGCAATTTGAAGACTGCAACATTGATTGCAAATTGAACTCCAGTACGCATGTATTCACCCATTATTCCTTTTTTGATAAAATTCAAAGCATTGATTTGCTTTTCATTTAATTCATCAGATTTTAGTATCTCAAACTGCTCAGAACCAGGAGAGTATTTTATTAGTCCCTTTTGTTCTGCACGTCTTAGACTAAATTCACTATCACCGCTAACAGGAATGACAATAGAATCATTGTATCGTTCTCTTAATCGTGCAAAATTTTTGTCTGCCCCATCAACGTCTATTTTATTTGCCACAATCAAAGTTGGTTTTGAAATTTTTCTCAAATAGGACGCAAATTTTTTACTATCAACCATATCAAAATCATCAAAGTTCTTCTCTTCAAGTCCAGTTGTAACAAGAGACTCTTTGACATGAGATTTATTCACACCTATACCACGATAAAGATCAGTTACTGCATCAACAAACTCTGAACCAGAATTGATTAACTTGGATACTTTCTCCCTATTTCCTTCAAGGATTTTATGATACCACATGATCAATTCTTCTTCGATATCGGCAAAATCAGAAATAGGATCACCAGTTCCAACTTCGGTGATTTTTCCTGTAGAGTCTATACCACCAGAAGCATCAACTACATGTAGCAATGCATCAGATTGTGCCGCAATAGAAAGAAATTGATTTCCTAATCCTTTTCCTTTCCATGCATCTTTGATTAGTCCAGGAAGATCGATTAATTCAATTGGAATGTATCTCCAGCCTTCAACACATTTTGAATTATTTGGATTGTCTTGGATTTTAAATTCAGGGTGTACGCAAAGAGTAATTGCATTGGCAATTCCAGAAACAGGGGACTTTGTAGTAAATGGGTAAGATGAAATTTCTTCAGATGATAAAGTTGCAGAGTTAAAGAAAGTGGTTTTACCAGTATTGGTTTTACCAATTAATCCAAGTTTGATTGGCATGTACTAATTTTCATCTCAGAATATTTATCTCTGCCTAGGAATCAACATTATTTTTGTTTTTGATTTTTTCAAGTGACTGAGTCAGTTCTTTGATTGCCCATTCTATATCAGACAAATCTTCATCAGAAAGAGAATCTTTCCATTTTTCTAAAACACTAGTAGCGATTTCTGAACAATTATACAGTAAATTCCAATAGGGGTGATGTTCTGCAGTTGTATATGATAACTCTGTTACATCATTAAGACCATTTTTTGCTCTTGCCAATGAAGTGATTCTTTCACCAAATATTTTGACAATATCATTTTCAAGATCTTTTTCAACTTTTAGAGGAATGTTTTTTGTTTCGTATTTTTTTGCCAAGTCAAGCAAGTCATGGTAAAAATTTTCAAAGTTTTCCATATCAACATAATCTCTGGTGTTCTGCCAACATGCATCGATTAAAGACAACATCAATACCTGCATCTCTAGCAAGTTTTTCTGCTTCAGGATTATGAATTCCCTCTTGAAGCCAAATGACTTTAGGTTTTTTCGTGATTGCCTCCTGAACAAATGGTAAGACTTCATCAGAAGGTCTAAAGACATCTACGATGTCAATATCGTCATCAATATCAGATACAGAATCATAACATTTTTTTCCTAAAATCTCATCAGCAGAAGGATTCACAGGAGTTATCTCAAATCCATTTTCAGATAGATATCTAGGTACATAATGAGCAGCCTTTGACGAATTTTGCGACATTCCAATAACTGCCACTTTTTTTAGAGATAAGATATCTTGAATTTGTTTGTCAGAATGATCGTCTTGTTCCATAGTAAATCTACAATCATCATGAATATAATTTTTGAAAAATTACGCAAAGAATTTTTTAATAGGAAATTAAAACAAACCACATGGAAGAAGAGGCAAAAGATGTCATTGTTTTAGGAGCAATTAGACGAGGAGAGAAGAAATTTGATAAAATTCAAAGATCAACTCAGATTAAACCTGAAGAGCTTAATTCAATTTTAGAAAAATTAGAAGAAAATGGATTCATTACAGTAGAAGAAAAGAAAGGGTGGTTAGGCAAGAAAATTGAATTAAAAGTTACTGAAAAAGGTTCAAACGAATTAGACCATAGATTACATGAAATTAAAGACAAATGGAATCAAATGCAAGCATTGTATCAAAGTGGAGATAAGAAAAAGCTTCAAGGGTTTATGGATGACAACAGATCATTTTTCCCAATGATGATGTTTTTTGGAGTCATAGACATCATGATGTTTAGTATGATGTTTAGTATGATTGGTGCTAGTATGGGAGATTATGTTCCAGCTGAAAGTATGCCCGATGGTGCTGATGGAGGCATGGACGATGGTGGTATGGACGATGGTGGTATGGACGATGGTGGTTTTGACATCGACATTGGTTTCTAGTGTAAATTTTATACTTGAAACAAAAACAAATTACAATTGATTTACAATTCTTTTGATAATCCAGGACTTGTCAAAGTTCTAACATTTTTGCAAACTCACAATACAGAATATCTTTCGGGACAAGATTTGAGCGACGTCCTACGAATTAGCAGAGTTGCAGTATGGAAACATATCAAAAAAATTCAAGAACTAGGGTACACCGTAGAATCAAAGCAAAAACTAGGATACAAATTAACAAAAAACTCTGATTCGTTACTTCCTTGGGAAATTACTACAGGATTGAAAACAAAAACAATTGGACAACAAGCATTTTACTTTGATTCAACAGATTCTACACAAAATCAGGCATTAAAAATGGCAGAAGAGTCAGATAAGAATGGAGCAATAGTAGTAGCAGAAAAGCAAACTGGAGGAAGAGGAAGATCTGGAAGAAAATGGGTTTCTCCAAAAGGAGGAATATGGTTTTCCATTATTTTACATCCAAGATTTGACATATCCATAACAACATTATTTCCGATTGCGTCAGCATTAGCATTATCAATAGCATTAGAGAAGACATTCAAAATTTCTCCAGAACTAAAATGGCCAAATGACATTACAATCAAAGGAAAAAAACTGGCAGGTATGTTAGTCGATGTATCATTAGAGTCAAACAAGATTCAAAATCTAGTTTTAGGTGTAGGGATAAATTTTGATGTGGATATAAAACAAATTGAAAAAAATCTCAAAGGAACTCCAAACTTTTACGGAGTAGCATCACTAAATGAACAAAAAACAAAAATCAGACCAGTGGAATTGGTACAATCATTTTTGATAGAATTAGAAAAAATCTACAAATTACTAGATTCAAAACAAACAAAAAAAATTATTGCTGAATGGACAAAAAGATCATCAACTATTGGAAAAAATGTGAAACTAAACACCGTTGATGGAGAAATAAAGGGAAAAGCACTCAAAATTGATGAGGATGGAGCACTCGTTGTATCTAATAACAAGAATACAAGCAGGGTGATTGCTGGAGATATTATCCACGTAGCAAAATAATTATTTTTTTGAGGCCTTTGTTTTTCTTTTAGACACAGTACGTTTTGGTTTAGAAAGTAATGAAGACTGTTCTTTCACAATTTCTTTTAAATCGTTTTGTATTTCAAACACGGTAGAAAGTAGTTCTTCAAGAGCATCGGAATACTTTTCGTACGTATCAAGTAATTCATTTTGTTTGAGATTTGCTTTCTGAAGATATTCATTAGATCGTATGAGATTTGCAGTCTCAACTAATTCAGGAATATCAGATACAGGCTCACCCAATTGTGCTAAATCAGCTTGTGCCTGCTGTATTTTTTTACGTAAATCATAGATGACGTTACCTACCCCAACTTTTTCCAATATCAAAACACAGACTTCGAATAAATTAAAGATTTTCTAAGAGATAGAAAAAACAAGAATACTGTACACGTACAAATTAGTAGAAAATAGAAATAAACCGCGAAACAGTCACTAATCATGTTAAATCATTTTAAAATAATTTCTTGTCTTTCAGTTATCATCATACTAAGTACACAGAGTGTTACAGGAATTTCATTTGCTCAAATAAAAGATCCAGAAGCAATGTTTAATCAAGCAACAGGATTATTTTCTAATGGAGAATACAAAGAAGCAATAACAATTTATGATGAAATATTAGAAATCTCGCCAAACAATATCTCTACACTAAAGATGAAGGGAATAGCACAAAGCAATCTAGGAGATCATAAAAAATCATTAGAGCAATTCTTTACAGTTTTACAACATAGACCTAATGATGTCATATCATTAACTGGTATGGGTGTAGGATTTGGGTATTTAGGAGAATATCAAGAAGCAACCACATATTTTGAAAGAGCTCTAATAGAGAGGCCAAATAGCACAGTCATACAAAACTACAAGGAATTCATAGACAAGGTAGTTTCAAAATACCCATACACACCTACAGAGAAACCCGAAGGGTTAGAAAAACAATCAACTTCATCCATACCAAATTGGGTAAAACCAATAGCAAAATGGTGGTCAACAGGCAACATTGCAGATTCAGAATTTGTTTCAGCGTTACTATACCTGATTAACAATAAAATTATTGAAATCCCACCAGTAGAGACTCAAAGTGTTTCTGAGGAAAAAATTCCAGAATGGATAAAAAATAACGCAGGTTGGTGGGCAGATGATCAGATTGACGATGATGCATTTGTTCAAGGAATACAATACATGATAGAAAATGGATTAATCGTAATCAAAGTTGAAGATACAACACAAAGAACACAAGAAGAGTTGGATTACGAATTTGATTTATTTGAAAAATATCTCAGAGATATTTCAAACAACATTTCAAAAGAGAAACGATACATAGAATATCCAAATCCTAGTCAAGATGTAATCAAAAAATTCCTTAGAGATTATGTAAAATGGAATTTCGAACAAGAAGCAAAAAGAGCAGCCAGTAATTTTCCAGACCCCACTTATGAAATCATTGATGACACATACATTATCTACTACAAAGTTTACATTAATGAACAACCTTCAGGATTGCCATTAGATCATGTTAGCACATTAAGTAATTCATTTGCATTTTGGGAAGATCAAGAATTGTCAACTAATGGTCAAAAAGCAAAAATGAAATTTGAAATTACAAACAAGAAACACGAAGCAAATGTTTGGGTAACATGGGTAGTTCGAAATATTGGTGATGGTGTTTTAGGACATGCACATCTTGGTAAAGGAGTTGTAGAAGTCACATTAGGAGATTTCAATTGTGATGGAAGTTTTCAATTGTATGATGTGTATAGTGTGGAAACGATCATGACACATGAATTAGGTCATTCTATAGGTTTGAAACATGTCGATGATAAAACCAACATAATGTATCCATCACTTACACCCACATACGCATATTGTTTATTGAGTTAACTTTAGGAATGTTTTTTTTAAAAAATCACAATTAGCTCAACCTACACACAAATAACCGGTAGAAATTATGTAAAATGGATAATAAGGCAATTGCAGAAATTCAATCATTATGCTTAGAAATCAAATGGTCACAGGATCAAAATGTCCAGCCTGTGGTGATAAAAAAATGATTACAGATGAGAATACAGGTGAATTATTTTGTGGAAAATGCGGATTTGTAGTATCTGATAAAATTGCAGATACAGGTGCAGAATGGCGTTCTTTTTCAAATGATGAGGGGAACAAAGCAAGAACAGGTGCAGGTACATCACTTACAATGCACGACATGGGATTATCAACAGTAATTGGTGCAGCAAACAAAGATTCAACAGGAAAACCGCTATCTGCAAGTGTCAAGAGTTCAATTGAGAGACTAAGGACTTGGGATAGTAGAAGTCAAGCACATTCTTCAGCAGACAGAAATCTAAGACAAGCACTTAATGAAATGGACAAACTAAAAGACAAACTAGCATTAACTGATGCAGTTATTGAAAAAGCAGCTTACATTTACAGAAAGGCAATGGAGAAGAAACTAGTCAGAGGTCGTTCAATTCAAGGATTAGTGGCAGCATGTCTTTATGCATCTTGTAGAAATACAGAAACTCCAAGAACCCTAGATGACGTTGCAAAAGGAATCAACATCAGAAGAAAAGATGTTGCTAGATGTTACAGATTGATTTTCAGAGAATTAGAACTAAAAATGCCAGTAGTTGATCCAGTAAAAGGAGTTTCAAGGATTGCAAGTATTGCAGAACTTAGTGAGAAAAGTAAACGTAAAGCAATTGCAATTCTTAATGAAGCAAAAAAGATGGGAGTAGTTGCAGGAAAAGACCCAATGGGGATAGCTGCTGCAGCACTTTATCTTGCATGTATTAGTACTGGAGAAGTAAAATCTCAAAAAGACATATCCATAGCATCAGGGGTAACAGAAGTTACTATTAGAAACAGATGTGCAGGATTAAGAAAAATGATTAATGATTAGAAATCATTTTTGAGAACGTTCAAACTCTAATTTATCCCAAGGAAATACAACATATGCATTATTGTTTGTCTTTTTGCCATACAGTAATTGTTTAGGGTATTTTTTTCCACGTCTTGCAAATAACGTTGCATAAACAAATTTTGAAGGAATATCTACTCGTTTGATAATTTCATTAAATGTATCACCACTATCAAAAATATCATCAATAAACAAAGAATCAAAAGATATTTTCTTTTTATCAACAAAAATTTTTTCTATTCCTAATTGATCTGCAACTAAACGTGCAGGAACAAGACCACCTCGACTAAGAGTAGTAATACTTGAAAAAGTTCTAGGCAATTTTGAGATTTTATTTGAGAGTCTTTTTACAAGAGATTCAATTTCAGACCAATCAACATCTTGAGGCAATACTGAAAAACCACAAAGAGTGGAATTAAGTTGTTATGTTTAGAATGTCTTTGTAGGGGAATTTTTCAGAGGTTCAATTAATTTGAGAATCTTAAATGGTATTTTTCCAAAATCGATATCTTTCTCACAAGAAACCAACAATACATCATCACCAGATAATGGAAAACTCATGACAATTACTTTGTCACGATAAGACATTGAAAAATGAACCACACCAAACTCTTTATCAAATTCATGTCTCATTCGAACACGTAATGCCAATTCCATAAACATCATTTCGTCTTGTTTTTGAGCCTCAAGTGAAAGCAATCCCTCTTTCATTCCACCAGCCATCAAATGACCCCTACTGTTAATGAGCCTAGCAGAACGCATCTTAGGATCCAGTTTTGTTATTTTTTGACATAGTTTCTCAAGTTCTTCGACGTTGTCCATTTGTCTAATTATACAAGCGAACTATTTATTGCGATCTGTTTCAATAGGTGTCTATGCAATCAGAATCAACTAAAGACATTACTGATTATTACAAACATCTTTCGTTATTCTGGACAGATATTGTACATTTGATGTCAAGTAAACCACAAGCATTAGCATCAATAGGTCCAATGAGAGCATTTGCAGCCAATTCTAAGAAAATATCAACTGAACTAATTGAGATTAATGAAGATTTGATGGAATTTAACAAGCACCTAACAGAATACTACAAGCAACTTGCAGATACATGGACAGATGCACAAAAAAAAGTCAATCTAAAAGCACCAGAAATTCCACAAGACATTGAACAGATGGAAGCAGTCAAAAGAATTTGGATTGATATTTTTGATAATGACTTTACAGAACTATTTGATTCAGGAAAATTTGGAGATAATTATGGAAAACTAGTTTCAAAAGAATTAGAATTAACAAAACATTGGAACAATATTACAAATGTCATATTACAATCAGTAAATCTACCAAGTAAAGAAGAGATTGATGAAGTATACAAAGAGATACACTCATTGAAAAAAAGAGTTGCAAAATTAGAACTAGAATTAAAGAAAAAGGAGATGAAGAAAAATGCAAAGTGAATCAAAAGTTGACCCAAAAATTATTGAAGAGATTTTAAAATTTAGTAAAAATGTAATCGAAGCTCCAAAATTGGTTTCTGCACCAGACGAAATTAGTTTAGAAGTTACACCACATGATGTAGTACAACAAATGGACAAAACACGTTTGTTACACTATAAACCAATTACAGAAAAACAACACAAGACACCATTACTAATTTCATATGCACTGATTAACAGATTTCACATTCTAGACATACAACCAGAAAAAAGCTGGGTGCGAAATCTACTTCAACAAGGATTTGATGTGTACATGCTTGATTGGGGAACGCCAACTAGCATGGATAAGTATCTTGATTTTGATGATTATGTAAATGGGTATCTTGATGCATATGTAGAATATATCAAAAATGAAACAGATACTGAAAAAATTTCATTGCAGGGATATTGTACAGGGGCAACAATTGCTACAACATATGCATCACTGCATCCTGAAAACGTCAAAAATTACATAGCAACTGCACCAGTAATTGACGGATGGAGAGACACCACGGTGATTAGCAATCTTGCAAAGCACATGGACGTAGATAAAATGGTAGAAATTATCGGAAATATGCCTCCAGAATTCATGTACTATTGTTTTTCAGTTCTCAAACCATTTGAGCAAGGAATTGAAAAATACGTTAATTTCTTCAAAAATATTGAAAACAAGAAATTTGTTGATAGTTTCCTAAGAGTCGAAAAATGGCTAGGAGATACACCGCCAATACCAGGGGAATTGTTTAGACAATGGATCAAAGATATCTATCAAGAGAATTTACTCATTCAAAATAAGATGCATGTAGAAGGTCAACTAGTTGATTTGAAGAATATAGACATGCCAATATTTACGCAAGTTGCAGTAGGAGATCATTTGGTTTCACCAGAGTGTAGTATGCCTCTCCACTATGCAGTAGGTAGTGAAGACAAAACATTGAGGATGTATCCTACAGGACATGTAGGCATGATTGCAAGTTCACTATCTCAAAAGAAGGTCTTGCCTGAGCTAGGACAATGGTTAGCTGAAAGATCATAAAATAAAAAAAGAAAAAATTAAAAAATTTGATTCGCCACTAGTTGTTCTTTGTGGTGAATGCAGAAATCCAAGATTGTAGAATGTTTCTATTTAACTCAGCAAAGGATTTTGCGTTGTCGTTAAAGGTTTTGATGTTTTGTTGTGTTGCATCAATAGTTGCAAGTGTTACTTGGTTATGAATTGATGTAGCCTTTACGACTTCTTCTGTTGTATCTTGCATTACTTTGATTGTAGCTTCAGGAATGTTTGCTGCAATACCTGCTTTCTTTGCAAATTCTTTTTGTAGTGTTAGGGTTGAATCTGCAATGTTTTCATAAGCTTGTATGAATTCCTGTTGTACGTTTGTAATTGCTTGATGGTATTGTGGTACTGATGTTCTAATACCGTTGAAGAATTTATCTACGTTTTGTTGATATACAGAAAATAGATCTTTTGGATTTGATTGTGTCTGTTCGTTCTTACTCAATTTTTCACCTCCCTAGCTTTTGATTTTTTTGCTATTGGAAGAACAATGACTTGAACCAAGTCACCTTCGCCTAATCCAAGGGCATTACGTTCGGCCTCTGGGATTGAAATTCTACCGTTACTACTAATGGTAGTTTTGTATGCACCCCAATTCATAAAGGATGGAAGCATTTGTCCAATGCTAAACATGGTATCCATGCTTTTGTTTTGCATAGAAGACATGTTCTCCATCATGTTTGATTGAGCTTGTCTAGTGTTATCTGAAACTTCTTTTAGAGTATCAAGTGGGTTGAATGTTTTGCTAGTTTGATTAGTCATCAAAGCACCAAAATTTTTCATAAACTCGGCTTGAGCACGTCCACTTTTTTGGATCCAATCTTTGAACATAGTGGTTGGATCATATGGGTTTTCATTGCCATTCATTGGTAACTGTTGGAGTTAGCAGGTATTTAAGTGCACCTAATGGACATCTAAAAAGTCCAATACTTTTTCAGAAAATGCACGAGGATCTTGAACGTATGGAGTATGACCACACCCATCCATACGTACAAAACGACAGTCCTTAAGAGATGAGACAAAATCATCAGCATGATGAATTGGAATCACAGGGTCATCAGTACCCCAAATTAGCATTGTTTGGGTCAAGATTGAAGGTAGTTTTTTTGTAATGACTTCAGCATTTTTCAAACCAAGTATAGTAGACATGAATGCAAGTTTTGCATTAGGTAATTGCATTCTTTCAATAAAGCTAGAAACAATTCTTTGATCAACACTTTCACCAGAACCTTCCATCAATTCAAATGCATTTTTTGCATTTTGCTCATTAGGGTATAATGCAGCCATTATGTATGCATCAAGCGCAGGAGTAGACTGTTTCATTACTCCAGACGGAGAAACCAAAATGAGTTTATCAACATCATTTTGATGAGAAGCAGTATACTCAGCAGAAATTTGACCACCCAAAGAAGAGCCAATCAGATAAGGAGATTCAATATTTGCAGTTTGCATAAATTTCCCAAGAAAATCTGAAAAAAAGTCTATAGTATAATCTGCAAGGGGTTTATCACTATATCCAAATCCAATCAGATCAGGTATCACTACACGAAATTTTTCTGCAAAAATAGGCATTACCTGCTCCCATCTTTCAGCAGAAGCACCTAGTCCATGAATCAACACTAGAGTTTTTTCAGAATTACCAGATTCCAAATAGCGAATTTTATGACCATCAATTTGGAGAAATTTTTCATTCACTAATTTAGCTTCAACTATTATCGGTAGATAAGTTTTAGTTAATTTTGCGATCATTGAAATTCAGGATTTTTTAGAAAAATTTTAGTGATTTCAAGTATGTTTTTTAGGACCATAATTATCGTTAATGTGTGATAAAGAAAAAAATCTCAAAAATACTAGTTCCTTTAGATGGTTCTAAAAACTCTCAAAGAGGGTTAGAGACAGCAATCATGCTAGCCAGACAATGTGGGGCAACCATTACAGGAGTGTTCTCAATTCATGCACCCCCACACTCAGAATTCAGAGGTATTGGATCGGTTGAAAAATCCCTAAACAGAGAGGTAAAAAAAATCATGGAAGAATCCAAGGTTTTGGCTGCAAAAAATGGCATAGTATTCAAAGAGAAGTTAATGCGAGGAGATATCGGATACAATATTGTCAAGCTTGCACAAGGCAAAGAGAAATTCGACATGATAGTTATTGGTTCACGTGGAAGAAGTTCTACAAAAGAATTGTTCTTTGGAAGTGTATCAAATTATGTCATACACACTGCAAAGATTCCAGTTCTAGTTGTAAAGTAATTCAAAATCCGTTCTTTTTGAAATATTTTTGATGATATTCTTCTGCTTTGTAGAATGTAGGGGCAGGGGTTATTTCAGTTACAATTGGATTATCATATTTTTTAGAAGAATCAAGTTGTGTCTTTGATTTTTCTGCAACCTCTTTTTGTTTTTCATCATGATAAAAAATTGCAGAGCGATATTGTATTCCAACATCAGGGCCTTGACGATTAAGTGTTGTAGGATTGTGATTGTTCCAAAAAACATCCAATAATTCTTCATATGAAATTTCATTAGGGTCATATTCCACTTCGACTGCTTCAGCATGTCCTGTTCTATCAGTACATACTTCTTCGTAAGTTGGGTCTGGAAGATTACCACCAATGTAACCAACTTGTGTAGATTTTATTCCCTTTGTTTTACTAAGCAAGTCCTCAACATGCCAAAAACATCCTGCACCAAATGTTGCTTTCAATTCAAAAATTCTAAAACATAAACAGAATTAAAACTATTTGTTCAAAAGACACAGGTTGGTTTTTCAATTAAAAAGATTATAGAATTTTTCTAAGTTCCGGTCATTTTTTTGCTAACATCAGTAAAAATTTCAACTACTTTTTTAGCCAAATTTTCAATGTTTGCAGTAGGCTCGGCAGAAATCAACAGGAGAATTTGAGTTATAGGAAATGGGAAACTTACAAGAACTGCCTTGTCTCTTCTTGCAGCCAAGTAGTTGATAGGACCTAAACTTTCATCATATTCTTTTCGAATAGATGCTTTTGAGACAAAATCCAAAAAGGATTGCAGTCTAGTTTCATCCCCTTCATAAGGAGTTAATCCTTCTTTGAAACCACCTGAAATCAATTGACCATCTTTGTCAACAATTCCAGCAAATCTAATCTCAGATTCTTCTAGTAGTTTTTTGCATTTTTCAGCATACAGATTCAAAGCACCTTCAGAATTTGCCATGATAATACAATTTAAGATATCAAAAATAAAAACCTAGTCAATAAGTGTCAAGGATGAATACATTCAATCCCAGAATACATGCTTGAGAGAAGAATCATTTCTAGTTTTTTGGAGTACATTTTAGAAGGACATAATCAATAATTCCTTTTTCAGATGCAGTTTTCATTTTAATGATTGATTTGTACAGTATATTTTCAACATAGTTTGGGTATTTTTCTAAAATAGATTTTTTGAGTCGGTCTCTATTTTCCACATAATAATCTGCAAGAGGATCATACACAGAAGTTCCAATTAGTTGTTCATGTTTAATTTCAAAGCCAGAAGATTGGAGGGTATTTTTTACATCATCTAAAGGATAATGTTCAGAAGACCAAGTAAATTTCAGCATACCCAAATCTTTGAGAGAAGGATGTCCCAAAGTTATAGGAATTGCAATTACAAGTAATCCTGAATTTGTCAGTACTCTTTTTGATTCAGAGATAAAATCAGAAAGGGGTTTGAAATGTTGTGCAGATTCTAATGCCAAGACACGATCCATAGAATTATTGGCAAACGGGAGTTTTGTAGAAGAGGAGTTTAGAAATTCAATTTTTTGTTTTTTTCCAAAGGATAATTGAGAATAGTTGATGTTTACATCATACAAGGAAATATGGGGAAATTTTTGTTGCCAAAGATGAGATGGAGCAGATAATCCACTACCGACATCTACTACATGTTTTGCAGAAGATAATTCAGCAAGATCTGCAAAAATCATGCACAAATTTTCCTGAGCAGATATTGGTTCAGAGTGATCTGATGACCAATATCCAAAATTTAGCATAGAACCACCAGTTGCAAGTTGCATTACAGGGGATAAAGTATTGTAAAGATGGACAACGTCTTTTTCATTTCTACGAAAAGTCCACAATAATACATCAAGAGGGTTAATTGATACCAAAAATAAATTCAAAATTAATTGAACAGAGTCATATTAATTTCTAGGGTAATCCTTCAGAATCCTCAGCACAATGTTTGTGAACCCATTTTTCATCTTTGTTTTTAGATATCTCTTTTCCTGGTTGAATTTTATCACCACAAGAGACACAAGATGTTGCAAATTTTGCTTTCATGTATTTTTGATAATTTTAGAGAGATAAATCAAATGTGTTGTAATTGGTGTTAACTAATGATTAACATATTTTAAAAAATTTGATTATGAATTTTTTAGACCTTTACGCAATATCTCATTTAATGAACGAGAAAAACTCACGGATTTTGCAGATTGTATAATCTGTTTTGCTTGAATTGATCTTATTTTCTTATCTAATTCATCATCTAGTACTATTGTGACTCTCTTTGCCATGCACATACTAGAACCCTGTTGCTATTAAGCAGAGCCTGCCAAAAATGGAAATGATACTTTATGACTATCATATTATGTAGATTTTCATTTATTGGTTTGAATCATATAAGATTCAGATAGTTTTAGAGTTCAGAAATTGATAATTACGCGTAAAATTTAATCTGAGATAATTATCACAAGATTGTCAGATTTTCTTTAATCATTACTTTGAAGATTTTACCAACAGATCTATTAGCAACCTTCGATCTGTTTTCTTGATGTCTGAAAATCAAAAAGAATGGTGGGTTGGTTTACCAAAAGAATTTCAAAACGATATCGAGTTAGAAGAGTAAATTACAAAACCAGAATTCAGAAAAAATGATTAAATCACATTATAGTCGTGTATAGTTTTCACTAGGGATTTTAAAATCACAAAATTATGCATAGCGTTCGCTAAGAGTGATTAAAAATAAATCATCGTACAAGTCGTGTATATTTTCCACTTTGATGAATGAAAATGATTCATCGCGCATAGTCTCTATGTAAGTGGCTGAACCGATGTGTTGGTCTATTAGTAAAGGCTGGCTCACCACTCGCCGAAGCTTGTGATCTACACCACCTTCCTATCAACGCAGTCTTCTGCTGCCGACCTTCATCTTACGAAAGAATAACTTGTCTCGGGATAGGATTCGTGCTTAGATGCTTTCAGCACTTAGCCTAAACGGCTTAGCTGCCCGGCCTGCCTTGTCAGACAACCGGTAAACCAGTGGCCACGCTGCTCTGTTCCTCTCGTACTCGGAGCAACTTCCCCTCAGTTATTCACGCTTCCATCAGGCAGAGACCGACCTGTCTCACGACGGTCTAAACCCAGCTCATGTTCCCTTTTAATAGGCGAGCAGCCTCACCCTTGGCCCCTGCTGCAGGACCAGGATAGGAAAAGCCGACATCGAGGTACCAAACCGCGGGGTCGATAGGAGCTCTCGCCCGCGACGAGCCTGTTATCCCTGGGGTAATTTTTCTGTCACCTCCGGGCCCCAATAGTGGGCACACGAAGGATCGCTAAGCCAGACTTTCGTCTATGAATTCCGTGCGTTTGGAAATCCATTCAGTCGAGTTTTTGGCTTTGCCCTCTTCAACGGATTTCTGCCCCGTTTGAACTCAACTTTGGGCCCCTTTGATATCTTTTCAAAGGGGTGCCGCCCCAGCCGAACTGCCCACCTGCACGTGTCTCCGGTCTTCACTGGATAAGTGGTACTGCAAAAAGAGTCTGGTGTTACATCGTTGCTTCTCAACACCCCGGAGAGTGTTAAGCATGGCTCCCAGATACCCTGTGCAATTCTTACTATACCACAAGCACAAGCTGCAGTAAAACTCCACGGGGTCTTCTCTCCCCGATGGAAGGCGATGGACTGTTCGTCCACCTTATGTGGCTTCACCGGGTTGTAGGCGGGGACAGTGGGGCTCTCGTTGTTCCATTCATGCGCGTCGGAACTTACCCGACAAGGCATTTGGCTACCTTAAGAGAGTCAGAGTTACTCCCGGCGTTAACCGGCCCTTAGCTCGGTTGAACCCAAGTTTTAGGTACCGGCACCGGCCAGGATTCAGCGACTATACAAATCCTTTCGGACTAGCAGTCGCCTGTGTTTTTATTAAACAGTCGAAACCCCCTTGTCATTGCAACCTGCGGTCCCCATTCCTCATGAAGATCGCAGGCATCCCTTATACCTAAGCTACAGGACTAATTTGCCGAATTCCCTCGCCATACGGTATACCCGTAGCACCTTAGCTTACTAAGCCAGCGCACCTGTGTCGGTTCTGGGTACGAGCTTGCACTTTGCTAACTACACAGTCTTTCATGGTCTCCTGGAATCGAGAAAACTCCGCTAACGCGGAGCCATTCCTACCTCGAACTGGTTCTCGTCATTACGACACTCCCCAGTTCTCGAATAGTTAGATACAACGACGGTTGTACAATCCCTATCCGGAAGCGAACCATATAGCTCAAACGCTCAATGCAAGGTACTAGAATATTAACTAGTTTCCCATTCGGTGTACTCTGTTGAGGTACATCTTAGGATCGACTACCTCCAGGCTGATAACGCATTGCCTGGAAACCCTTGCGCTTACGGTGGTATGGATTCTCACCATACTATGCTGTTACTGCCGCCAGGATCTGCAATAGAAACCGGTCCACAGGACGTTACCGCCCTGCTTCGACCCAATCACTACGCCAACCTACCACGAAACATCCATTGATGTTTATCTAAAGTATCGGTACTTTGCTTTAGCCCCGTCCGTTTTTGAGGCATCCCCCCTCGGCAGGTAAGTTGTTACACACTTTTTAAAGGATAGCTGCTTCTGAGCTTACCTCCCTGCTGTCTTGGCGAGAACACGCTCTTTAGCTTGACACTTAGCAAAAATTTGGGGACCTTAACTTCAGTCTGGGTTAAACCCCTTTCGGTCATGAGCCTTACGCCACATGAACCCGTGTCCTTGCTTCTACGATGTATATCCGTTCGGAGTTTGAATGAGCGGTGAGGGATTTCTCCCCCGCGCCGCTCTATCAGTGCTCTACCGGAAACACTATCTCCACAAAGCACGCCCTGCGAGACGCTTCGGTTGGAACTAGCGAGCGCCAGTCTAGATTGGTTTTTGACCCCTATTCCCAGGTCACAACAACGATTTGCACGTCAGAACGTCTTAAGACCTCCAGCGGGCTTTCGCCCGCCTTCATCTAGCCCAGGAATAGATCGACTGGCTTCTAGCCTAGCCGCCATGACTCTACGCACTTTCACACGCTTCTCCTCACAATGCTGCGAGAACTCGGTTTCCCTTCGCCTACATCTTTACAGATTTAAGCTTGCCATGACAGTTAGCTCCCTGGCCCGTGTTTCGAGACGGAACGCATGACACTGATGACTTGAACATCAAATCTTCAACTCTATTGCTAGAATCTCCAAAATGAAAAAATCACCTTCCATGCCATGCACGTCTGTAAGTAATAGGTTTCATGCACTTTTCGCCCCCCTTCCGGGGTACTTTTCAGCTTTCCCTCACGGTACTAGTCCACTATCGGTCTTGAGAGATATTTAGCCTCAGATGCTACTTTCACCTGTATTCATTGCCCACTACCAAGGACAACTACTCGGGTATGAATAGGACTCTTCCCATTTCGCTTACGGGGATATCACCCTCTATGTCAGTACTTTTCAGAACATTTCAGCTGTGTTTCAAGATTCCATATTATCATACCAAAACACCACATCTCCCGAAGGATTCAGTTTGGGCTCTTTCCTTTTCGATCGCCTCTACTTGGGAAATCTCAATTGATTTCTTTTCCACGTGGTACTAAGATGCTTCAATTCCCACGGTTCGACTTCCAATACTAGTGTACTGGAATGCACATAAGTGCAAGATTCTCATTCGGACATCTCGGGATCATAGGATGCGTGCGCCTACCCCGAGCTTATCGCAGCTTGCCACGTCCTTCATCTCTCCTCAAGCCTAGCAATCCACCTATTACCGTCTTTACACCGGCAAATTCAGCCACATATTACACGACTATGCACGACGATCATTGCAAGCCCCCTGGCAGGGACCTGCTACATCCTTCATACATCACTTTCGTGATGCATTGCATCGATGATTTGATGTGAAGATTAGTGCATCCGTACACTTTCCTTATCTAAGGAGGTGATCCGACCGCAGGTTCCCCTACGGTCACCTTGTTACGACTTTTCCCTTGTCACGAACCTCAAGTTCGATAACGCCAATCAGACGTCACCTCGCTAAAAGCTCACTTCAATGAAACGACGGGCGGTGTGTGCAAGGAGCAGGGACGTATTCACCGCGCGATAATGACACGCAGTTACTAGGGATTCCATATTCGTGAGGGCGAGTTGCAGCCCTCAGTCATAACTGTGGTAACGTTTGAGGATTACCTCATCCTTTCGGATTCGAAACCCATTGTCGTTACCATTGCAGCCCGCGTGTGGCCCCAGAGTTTCGGGGCATACTGACCTGCCGTGGCCCCTTCCTTCCTCCGCATTAACTGCGGCGGTCCCGCTAATTCGCCCCACTACTCCTGAGAGTAATGGTGGCAACTAGAGGCAGGGATCTCGCTCGTTACCTGACTTAACAGGACATCTCACGGCACGAGCTGGCGACGGCCATGCACCACCTCTCAGCTTGTCTGGTAAAGTCTTCAGCTTGACCTTCATTCTGCTGTCTCTCCGGGTAAGATTTCTGGCGTTGACTCCAATTGAACCGCAGGCTTCACCCCTTGTGGTGCTCCCCCGCCAATTCCTTTAAGTTTCATACTTGCGTACGTACTTCCCAGGCGGCAAACTTAACGGCTTCCCTGCAGCACTGCATTGGCCACAAGCCAATGCATCACTGAGTTTGCATAGTTTACAGCTGGGACTACCCGGGTATCTAATCCGGTTTGCTCCCCCAGCTTTCATCCCTCACCGTCGGACGTGTTCTGGTAGACCGCCTTCGCCACAGGTGGTCATCAATAGATCAAAGGATTTTACCCCTTCCTACCGAGTACCGTCTACCTCTCCCACTCCCTAGCTCTGCAGTATTCCCGGCAGCCTGTACGTTGAGCGTACAGATTTAACCGAAAACTTACAGAGCCGGCTACGGATGCTTTAGGCCCAATAATCATCCTGACCACTTGAGGTGCTGGTTTTACCGCGGCGGCTGACACCAGAACTTGCCCACCCCTTATTCAACAGTGTTTCTAGGACTGTCAAAAGGTTCGTTTAGCACAAACCACTCGGATTAACCTTGTCGTGCTTTCGCACATTGCAAAGTTTTCTCGCCTGCTGCGCCCCATAGGGCCTGGGTCCGTGTCTCAGTACCCATCTCCGGGCTACTCCTCTCAGAGCCCGTACCTGTAATAGTCTTGGTGGGCCATTACCTCACCAACAAACTGATAGGCCGCAGTCCCATCCTACGGCGATAAATCATTTGGAACACAAACCATTCCAGGAATAGTGTTCTATCGGGCATTATACTCAGTTTCCCG
Organism: Candidatus Nitrosopumilus sp.; assembly: GCF_965262695.1. GTDB lineage: Archaea > Thermoproteota > Nitrososphaeria > Nitrososphaerales > Nitrosopumilaceae > Nitrosopumilus. Next base: position 600,720 of record NZ_OZ253550.1, read on the forward strand.
AGGTTATTCCCGTCCATAGGGTAGGTTGACTACGCGTTACTGAGCCGTCTGCCTTGCATTACTGCAATGACTCGCATGGCTTAGTATCAATCCGATAGCAGTCAGGTCCGGCAGGATCAACCGGATTCTGAATTTTTGATTTTTGATTATTGAAGTACATTTGTACTTTAATTGGAATTGACGGATGCACATAATCTTCACATCTCAGATATTGATCACTTGATCAAATCCTCATTTTTGTATGCGTAACTGGAGGCCCATGAATCACAAAATGGCATAATACCATACTTCATCACAAGCGCCGCCTATTGCGTTACGTATGCAAAAGCATCACATGTCAGAATCCATATAAACCATGCGAGAAATTATGCCTGATCGACCCCATTTGTTGTAATTTTTACAATGTTCTAACTATGCAAAACTATGCAGTTTTAGAATTGAGGCTAGTAACTATGCCAAACTATGCCATTTTTGATAGTTAAAATGATGGAAGCAATTTTGTGAATTTGGTTTTGGATTATACTAAAGAGTACAAAAAGAAAACAAAGACTTCAGCAAAACTATTTTCAAAATCTGCAAAGTTGCATGTCAATGGTGTTTCTCACAACATAAGATTTTATGAACCATATCCATTTGTTGTAAAAAAATCTGCAGGGAAAAATTTGATTGATGTTGATTCAAACAAATATACAGATTATTGGATGGGTCATTGGGCTTTGATTTTAGGACATGGTCCAAAAGATGTTAAGAAAAATTTGCAAAAGCAGATTGAAAAATCTTGGATGTATGGAACAGTAAATGAGCAGACCATTTTATTATCAGAATTAATTTCAAAAGCAGTTCCAGTAGCTGAGAAAATTCGTTATGTCACATCAGGTACTGAAGCTACAATGTATGCAGTGAGATTAGCCCGTTCAGTTTCTGGAAGAAAAGTGATTGCCAAGATTGATGGGGGATGGCACGGATATACGTCAGATTTGCTAAAGTCAGTAAACTGGCCATTTTCAGAATCTGAAAGTTCAGGTGTTGTAAATGAAGAACAGATTGTTTCAATTCCCTATAATGATTTAGAAAAGTCATTATCCATTTTGAAAAAATATTCTAAAGATTTGGCAGGGGTGATTATTGAGCCAGTTCTAGGTGGAGGAGGATGTATTCCAGCTGAACCAGATTACTTGAAAGGGATTCAAGAATTTTGTAAGAAAAATAATTCACTATTCATTTTAGATGAGATAGTAACTGGATTTCGATTTAGATATGGATGTCTCTATCCTACAATGAGACTGGATCCTGATATTGTCACATTGGGCAAAATTGTTGGGGGAGGATTATCAATTGGTGTGATGTGTGGTAAAAAGGAAATTATGGAATTTGCAGACACCACTGACAAGAAAAAATCTGAGCGAAGTTATGTTGGAGGAGGCACATTTTCAGCCAATCCAGCCTCAATGGTAACAGGGTATTCCACACTAAACCATCTCAAATCAAAAAAGTCAGTTTACTCAAAAATTAATGATTTAGGTAAATTTGCAAGAAAAGAGATAGGAAAAGCATTTGATGGGAAAGTTGCAATTACTGGAAAAGGCTCTTTGTTTATGACTCATTTCTTAAAAGATGGGATTTCAGAGATTACCAATTCTACTCAGGCAGCAAAATGTGATGGGGCATTATTGGCAAAATATCATTTCAAAATGATAGCCCATGATGGAATCTTCTTTTTGCCAGGAAAGCTTGGTGCGATATCAGACTCTCATTCAAAAGAAGATATCAAGAAAATGGTAAAGGCATCAGAAGAATTTACTTGTTAGAATCATTTGGGAAAAATTCAGATTTCCAAGATTTTAGCTTGGAAAAAATTTCCATGTATTCAGAGGATTTTACTGTGATGTGGATATGAGCATACAGTTCCCCAAATTGAGATTCAAAAATCATCCTACATTCATCTTTGAAAAATGGAACAGAGATGCCAATTTTTTTGAGATTGGAAAATTGAAAATCTTGAATTTGAATGGATTTTTCAGAAACCGTGATTTTCTTTGATTCAGGGTTTTTTGAAATGGTGTCATCTAGTTCCTGTTTTACTGAATCATTCCACAGGGGAGTATCATGTGGCCATCTGTGAACAAAGACTTTTTCTGCAAAAAAGGAAAATTCAGACAACATCAGAATTTCAGTTGCATGTTTTTATAAAATAAGTGGTTTCCAAAATCATGGAAAAGAAGAAAGAAGAAAAAGAGGCCTATGCCACAGATGACCCAACAAATGCAGATGCAAAATCTCAAGAAGACATGGCAAAAGAGGCAATCAAGAAATTCAAATCATTGAATAATTAGTAATATTTGATAGTAGAGTAAAGAGTGTAAAAAGTCATGGGATTGTTTGGAAAAAAAGAAGATCCAGAAGATTTGATGTATGATGCAATAGGCATGTTGGAAAAGAATCAGCCAAAAGCAGCAATTTCACTATTCAACAAGGTCCTAAAACAAGAACCTGAAAGTACAGAAGCGTTACTTCAAAAGGGATTGGCATTAAACTTGATAAAAAAATATCAAGATGCGATAACCTGTTTTGATAAACTCATACAAATTGATCCTAAAGATGCTCAGGCCCTTAACAACAGAGGGATATCCATGGCAGAAACTGGAAACATTCAAGGAGCTGCAGAATATTATGACAAGGCAATTGAAGCAGACCCTAAATATGCATCAGCCTATTTCAACAAAGGTGTTCTACTAGACAAACTCCAAGAACATGAAGAGGCATTACCTGTTTTAGAAAAAGCAATATCACTTGATCCTAGAAAACCAAATGCCATGATCTACAAGGGAATAGTTCTAGGCAAACTCAAAAGAAATGAAGAAGCCCTGAATTGTTTTTCAAACGTTTGTAAAAAATATCCAAATAATCTTGATGCGTTTTTCCAAAAAGGCGTTCAATTAGCAGAATTAGGTCAGCACAAAAAAGCACTAGATGTTTTTGATGAAATATCCAAAAAATTCAAAGATAATGTAAATGTAGTTTATGCAAAATCACGTAGTATGGCAGCACTTGAGAAATATCCCGAGTCATTAGAATTACTAAAAAAAGCAGTGGCAGTGAGCCCAAAAGTTATTCGAGCATGGGCAAAAGAAGAACCAATTTTTACAAAATTACACAGCAATGATCAATTTAGAAAGATTGTAAAATTATAGAATCTTTTTACGTACTGCATCTATTCTAATTATTCCAACTTTCTTTTTTGGACCAATTACTCTTGCCTCAAAGATTGGAACAAATACTTCGGTAATTTCACGCAATACAAATTCTTCAGATAATTCTCTAACATCAGTTTCAAGTGGTTTTTTTAATAGGGATTGAAGCTTGTCTAATGCAGCATCATATGTCATTTCAGGTCTTTTTACATTAGGTTCATTTTTTTGTAACAGTCTTTTTGGATAGTTCTCAACAGTTTTAGAATTAACCTTGAATGGGAATTTTATCTCTCGTCCATGATGATCAAATGCAAGTTCATCTTCTTCTTCAACAAACACATGCTCTTCTAATTTCATGTCAATCTTGTTTTTACCTCTCTTTCCAACAAATGCTCTCTCAAATCCAGATTTTGAGCGAATTTGAAATACACCATCACCAAGTTCGACTTCTTTTACGTTTGATGGAACAGAAATGGTATGAATTGCTTTTCGGTAATAATCAGCGATGTATTTTCCAGAAACCATCAAGATACATTCATAGTATAATTTGACAGAGTGAATGTGAACCTGTTCTTTTTTTGGTCTAGATAACAATGATTTGAAGGGTTTTGTTTTCTTTTCTTCTACAATTTCAGTTGCATCTTCTAATTCAATATTTTTTCTAAGGACTACAGTCTTTACATCATAGGTCTTGCTCAAAACTATACAAAGTACACAATTCTATCTATTAAACCAATTCTACTAGGAAAAGAATAATAGATTTAAGATTAATCAAAAAGTATGACTGCAAAAAAATCAGGATACATTGAAAAGTTTCTAAAAAAAGCAGACAAGGCACTTCAAGACGGAGTAAAAAGAGCAGATGAAGTACTGGAAGATGCAGTAGAATTTGGAACAATGACTGCAAAACAAGCAGCACAGGCAAGCAAAGAACTTCGCAGTCAAGCAAAAAAGGAAAGAGAACAATTGCAGAAGAGAGGAGTTAAGAAAATTACTGAAGGAATCAGTGTTGCAAAAAATGTTACATCAAGCACAGAAGACGATTTGGCAACACTTGAAAAACTAGGAAAACTCAGAAAGTCAGGGGTAATTACAGAGAAAGAATTCCAAGCAAAGAAAAAGAAAATTTTAGGACGAATATAATCATGAAAAAAACAAACATTCAAGGAACAAACGATAAAAGAAATGTAAATCCAAATTGGTTTACATCCAAAACATGGATGAAGGTGTTATCTGAAAAAATAAAGTCAAAAGATCAAGACATCTATCATGTTCATTTTGAAAAAGGTTCCAGAACTAAACTACACGCACATAATGGAAATCAAGTATTAATTGCAATAAAGGGTAAAGGTAGTTTAGAGATTTTTAGAAGATACGGAACAAGCAAAAATAATTTCAAGATAAAAAAGACACAGAAAATTACTCTTAATGAAGGAGATATCATACACATTCCAGCAAAAACACTTCACACTCATGGCTCTACAGATAAGAAAAAGACATTTTCTCATATTGCGATAAACATATTGCCAAAAAAGAATTCTGAATACAAAACAGTTTGGTGGGAATCAGATTTTAAAACTAAAGCAACCACAATAATCTAAAGATGTCACTGAGAAAAAATTCAGAAATAGAGTCAATTCAAGGAGCAGAAGGAACTAGTATCAAACAATTCTTTCATCCTCACAATACATTAGAAGGAATAGGATACAGCCTTGCACAATTCACACTAGAACCAGGAAAAAAATCAAAACTACATCAAATGAAATCATCTGAAATCTACTACATACTAGAAGGTAAAGCAAATTTGAGAATCGATGAGGAGAACATAGAGATTGGGAAAGACGATTCTGCATATGTCCCACCAAATGCCAAACAGAACATTGAAAACATTGGGGGGAAAGATTTGAGATTTTTGTGTATTGTAGAGCCAGCATGGAAAGCAGAAGATGAGATCATGCTAGAATAAACTATTCCTACGCAAAACAATATGAAATTATTTTTAAAATATGGTGAATCCCTAAAGACATAGTGAATACGTATCAGGCGCTCAAAGTATTAGACGTAGATTCCAATTCATCTCAAGAAGAGATAAAATCAGCATTTAGAAAAAAAGCATTAGAGCATCACCCAGACAAAAATAAGAACAAGAATGAAGATTTAGAATTTAAAAAAATTACAGAAGCATATGAATTTCTTAAGAAAAACCATCATCAGCGAAATGATGTTTATCATAAAACACAATCAAAGCCAAAATCTAATTTTAAAAGAAAACCATGGGGAGCACCAGATGATGAGACAATTCCAGAGCAAGACTGGGGAAAATACACAAAAGAGTTTGAAGAAGGAGATCCTGATTTTTGGAAAGAGTACGAGAAAAATTTTTGGGAAGAGTATAATGCCAGAGTTCGTCCTGACGGAAGAAATGGAGAATACGAGAAGGCAAAAGAGCCCAAAAAACAGCCTAACCTCTTTGTAGATGTAGACAAGAGTCTGTGTATTGGATGTTGCAGTTGCGAAATAATTGCTCCAGATGTTTTTGAAATTAACAAGGAAAGGATGATGAACCCAAAATCATCAGTTATTGATCCAAAAGGTGCAGGAGTAAACAAGATTATGGATGCAGCAATGACCTGCCCTACAAAGGCAATAATTGTAGAAGATATTGATACAAAAGAACGAATGTATCCTTACTAAAATCAGATTTTCAATTTCTCATAAAGTTCATCTAATTCAGATTCAGGTAATTTCAAGGCACCATCAAACATACTGTGTATTGCAGATGCAGAATCAGCAGAAGATCTTGGAACCAAATGAACATGTACATGAGGTACTTCTTGTCCTGCTTCTTTTCCATTATGAACTGCAACAAGGGTTGCACCAGTTACAGAATCAACTTTTGAAATCATCTTATGAACAAGAGAAAACAAGTCAGTATTTTCTTCATTTGACATATCTTGAATTTTTTGATGATGGTTCTTTGGAATTACCAAAACATGTCCTTTTGCTAGAGGGAATGCATCAAGAAAGGAAATTGATGTAGTGGTTTCCCCGAGAATTTTACATGGAATCTCCTTTGCAATGATTTTACAAAAGATACAATCCATAGTATTTCATATTTTTTTTAATATTAAATCATTAATCATGGTTCAGTAATTGTTGCCCATGCCAAACCTTCACCATACGTAATATTCACCACATCACCAGGTTCTAAGGTGCAATCTTCAATAGTTTTAGGAATATTATCACTTGTTTCAACATAACATATTCCATTATCATTGCTCAAAATTTCAACATCTTCAGAAATGTCTTCTCGAATTAAATTCCAAAATGGGAAAACTATAGTAGATAATACTAATCCTGCCACTACAAAAGCGCCTCCAAAAACTAATCCAGCCTTTTGACTTGAACTAAGTTCCATCCTACCAGGTACCGCCATCGCCGGCATTAGGATCTAACTTCTTTGCAGGAACGTTTCCATGTGCCTTTTTCATATGTCTTTTCAGACGTTCAGGATCATGTAGTTCTGTGCCACAAGTATCACATTTGGTTTTACTTTCATCGTCTTTGTTACGTTTGAACAAACCCATATTTTCTTAAAATTTTGAAATACATTATAAAGGATACGTGATTTTTGGAGAAACATGACGATAAAAAATATCACAGTTTTGGGTTCTGGTGTAATGGGACACGGAATTGCTCAAGTTTCAGCCACAGCAGGATACAATATTGTTCTTAGAGATATCAAACAAGAATTTTTGGATAAAGCCATGGAGAAGATAAGATGGAGTTTAGATAAACTAGTTTCAAAAGAAAAAATTTCAAAAGAAGAAGGGGATGCAATTTTTGGTAGAATTAAACCAGTTGTAGATTTGAAAGAAGCAGTAAAAGATGCAGAAATGGTAATTGAGGTAGTTCCAGAGATTATGGACTTGAAGAAAAAAGTCTATGCAGAACTTGATGAAGCAGCAGCACCAGAAGTAATCTTTGCATCAAACACAAGCACATTACCAATTACAGAGATTGCAAACACAACATCAAGACCAGACAAGTTCATTGGAATTCATTTCTTTAATCCTCCACAACTAATGAAACTAGTAGAAGTAATTCCAGGTGAAAAAACATCTCAAGAGATTACTGATTTAACTAAAGATTATGTAAAGTCTGTTAACAAACAAGCAGTTCTATGTAGAAAAGATGTTCCAGGTTTTATTATCAATAGATTGTTCATTCCAATGGTTCATGAAGCATGTTTTGTTAAAGATAGAACAGATGCAACTCTTGAAGAGATTGATTCAGCAGTCAAATTCAAACTAGGATTTCCTATGGGTATCTTTGAACTGGCAGACTTTACAGGTATGGATGTTATTCACAAAGCAACAGTTGAGATGCATCTAAGAGACAAAAAAGTAATCAATCCACATCCGCTAGTTGAAAAAATGTTTGATGAGAAAAAGCTAGGACAAAAATCTGGGGAAGGTTATTACAAATATTCTGATGACAAATATGAAAGAGTAACATTATCTGAAGAGTTAGCAAAGAAATGCAATCCAATTCAACTTGTAGCAAATATTCTAAACAACGCAGCATGGCTTGTAACTAATGGAGCAAGTGATATTGAAGAAATTGAAAAAGCAGCTCAATTAGGACTAGGATTAAAAAAACCTCTATTTGAGACTGCAAAAGAAATAGGAATCAAAAATATCGTAGATGAATTAAACAAACTTGCCGAAGAGCATGGAGAATTCTACAAACCAGACCCATTACTGGTATCAATGCAGTAAATCAACTAATTCCCAAATGCTCTTTGATTTTACTGACATCTTCTCCAATCATTGAAATTTGGCTGCTTAGTGCCCAAACAGAGTTTCGGGATTGGATATTTTGATTATTCAGATATTTTACCAATGTCATTGTGAATTCAGAGTTGTTTGTTTTCTCTAAATAAGAAATGATTTCATCAATCATTTGAGGAGGCAACCCTTTGTCTAATTTGTCAATAAGTTGTTTGCATTCTTCATCATTCTGAATTGGCATGTATAATGTACACTCTTTTGATTAAAGAATATTATGCCGAGATTAATTCTAGGATTTTTTTGATTGCTTCTTGAGGAGTATCAACACCAACTATCTTGACATTTTCTCGATGATCAAGATATCTATCAATAAATGGATCAACTGAACTATCCAAATTTTTTATTGCAACCATGGGTTTTTTGTGCATGTATGCAGCACATGTTTCAGACAAAGTTCCAGAACCACCACCTACAATTACAACACCATCAGCAGACAATGCATTGAGAAAATCACGAGCCAGCCCCATGCCAGTTGGAATTACAATGTCACAATACTCATTTGCTTCAGAGGGTTCATTTTGAGGAATTATTCCAATAGTCAAACCATTTGCATCTTTTGCGCCATGAGCAGCAGCAGTCATTACACCGCCCAATCCACCACAAATCAACACAGAGTCAGATTTTGCAATCTCTGATCCAACTTCATAAGCAATTTTTTCATGTTCAGGCAAACATCCCTTGGTATTATGACCAATTACTAGGATCTGTCTTTTCTTAACCATACTCCAGAATAGAAAATTGGCTTGAAATATCTTCCGAGAGAAAAGGATATTAGTAAAAAATACTGTTGCTATTCATGGAAAGACGTTCAATGCCAGTATGTTTTACTGAAAAACAATACAAAATGATCGAAGAATATGCTAAGAGAAACGGTATGCTCAATGCAAGCCAAGCTCTTGAAAAAATTCTAAGCGAATAAACGCTTTTTTGTTATTTTTATTTTGTTTACATTTATAGAATAAGCTGTATGAGGTAAATTTGAAATGGGATTATTTAGTAAAAAACCATCATTTTGTACTATTTGCAATAAGGAGTTAGCTCACAAACATAAACCGAAAAGAGAATGGAATGTCAAAGGTCCACTTTGCGGAGATTGCCATTTTGAAAAACAAAAAGAGTACTATGAAGGAAAAGTAAGACAACCATGTGTAGAGTGTGGTAAAACTCAAAAAATTACAGATTTGTGGGAGCCAAGATGGCAATGGGATATGGAAGGACTACTTTGCAAACCATGTTTTGATAAAAAAGAAGAATCTCATGGAAAAAAGAAAAATTTCTGTTCACTATGTGGCGGCAAGATGGGACTAATCAGATACAATCCAAAGGGAAAATGGAAGATTGACGGTCAGTTATGCAGAAAATGTTGGGATGAGAAAAAAGCAGAGTTAGGATAACAGTTGGGTTTTTTTAAAAAGATCAAATGCGATATTTGCAATAGTAAGTTTTCAAAACAAGAAGAATTGATGAATCACAAACAGATTGTTCATGGAAAAGATTTACAATATGATTGCAAAGAATGTGACAAATATTTTTCAAACATGGAAGATATGAGAACGCATTTACAAAGAGAACACAGTTACAAGAAAGACAGATAACTAAATTGCTTTAACTGTTTTAACTACTGGAGGTCTTACTTTGGTAAATACTCTGAATCCACAAATACATTTGATTTCAGGTAGTCTAGATAGTTCAGTGTTTGAGACCATTGTTCCACATCTGAGGCAAGAATAATTTACATCAAATGTTTCAACAGGTGTTTCTTCTACTTCATCAAAGTTTTCTTCAGCCATGTTTATCATCAAAATTTCTGTAATTTAGAGATTATGTTAATGAGAGTTCAATGTATACGTCATCAGGTATCTTTAGTCTCATTAATTGTCTAATTGCTTTATCATCAGCATTGATGTTGATAATTCTTCTATGCATTTTCATCTCCCATTTTTCATAGGTTTCAGTTCCACTACCACATGGAGATTTTCTAGTAGCGACATGTAGTCTTTTTACAGGAAGTGGAGTTGGACCCTTTACCTTAACACCAGTTTTTTTACCGATACCCATGATTTCCCCACATACTCCGTCTAACTTTGGTAGACTGGTTGATGTGAGTTTTACACGGGCGGTTTGGGTCATAAAAAATCCGCCTATGGTTTGTACTCTTCGGTAATTTCCTTAACGATTCCTGCTGCGATAGTTGCACCCATATCTCTAAGGGCGAATCTACCCATCTCAGGGAAATCTTGGAATGTTTCAATACAAGTTGGTCTTACCGGTCTAATTTTTACAATTGCGGAGTCACCAACTTTGAGGAATTTTGGATTTTCTTCCTCAACGGCACCAGATGCTGGGTTGATCTTTTGCAAGAACTCAGTAACTGTTGCTGCAACTTGTGCAGTGTGTGCGTGCATAACTGGAGTATAACCAGGTGCGATTGCTGTTGGGTGATGAATTACAATAATTTGTGCTTTGAATTCTTTTGCAACATTTGGTGGAGCGTCAGGACTTCCGAGAACATCTCCTCTTTTGATATCTTTCTTTTCAACACCTCTAAGGTTGAAACCAATGTTATCACCTGCTTCTGCAGATGGCATCTCTGTGTGGTGAGTTTCAATAGATTTGATTTCACCAGGAGCGCCTGAAGGCATTACAACAATTTTGTCTCCTGCTTTCATAACTCCTGTTTCAACTCTACCTACAGGTACTGTTCCTACACCAGTAATGGTGTAAACGTCTTGAATTGGAACACGTAGTGGTTTACCAGTTGGTTTTTCAGATACTGTAAAGTCATCAAATGCTTCAAGTAGTGTTTTACCAGAATACCAAGGCATGTTCTCAGATTTTTTAACCAAGTTGTCGCCTTTCCATCCAGAAACTGGAATGAATGGTACGTTTTCTAGTTTGTAACCTACAGATTTAACTAATTTTTCGCCTTTTTCTTTGGCTGTTTTGAAGGCTTCTTCAGAATAGTTACTATCGTCCATCTTGTTGATTGCAACAATTAGTTGGCCTACACCTAAAGTTTTAAGCAAGAATGCGTGTTCTCTTGCTTGACCACCTGCAGCAATTGCAGTATCGGTTTCACCTTCTTTTGCGGATAGTACTAGAATGGCGGCATCTGCTTCAGAAGCGCCAGTAATCATGTTTTTAATAAAGTCCCTGTGACCAGGAGCGTCAATCAAAGTAAAGAAGTACTTTGGAGACTCAAACTTTTGGAATGCAAGATCGATTGTAATACCTCTCTCTCTTTCATCCTTAATGTTATCCATAACCCATGCATACTTGAAAGTATCACCTTTTCCGGTCTTTTCGGATTCAGATGCATGTGATGCAATAGTTCTTTCATCTACAACTCCAAGATCCATCAAAAAATGACCCATAGTAGTTGATTTTCCATTATCAATATGTCCTGTAACAATCAGGTTCAAGTGTGGTTTATCTGCCATGTAAAATGCGTATCTGAGGGCATTTATTACTGTTATGAATTTTTGAAAAAAAATCTAAAATTTTTCAATTAATTTCAGATCAGATGGTTTTGCTAAAAGCACATAAATCAAGGGGATCAAAATGTAAAATATGAAAATTACAGTTTCAGTTATCAAAGCCGATGTTGGCGGTGTCGGAGGGCACACAAAACCTAGTGACGGATTACTAGACGCAATTAGAAATACCGTTAAAAATTCAGCAGATTTGCTTATCGATTATTACATAGGATATTGTGGAGACGACACTCATATCGTAATGTCTCATACACATGGAGTAGACAATCAACAAATTCACAAATTAGCATGGGATGCTTTCATGGCAGGAACTCAAGTTGCAAAAGACGAAGGATTGTATGGTGCAGGACAAGACTTGCTCAAAGATTCATTTTCTGGAAACGTAAAAGGAATGGGGCCAGGAGTTGCAGAGATGGAGTTCGAGGAAAGACCAAACGAAGCATTCACAGTATTTGCAGCTGATAAAACAGAACCAGGAGCATTCAACTATCCAATCTACAGAATGTTTGTAGATGCTCTAAGTAACACAGGATTAATTGTAAACAAGAATCTTGCAGAGGGGGTAAAAATCAACATCATGGATGTTGAAAAAGCTCAAATTGCAGAATTAGAATTATGGCAAGACAAGCCAACAATTGAAGCTGCATTAATGTATCCAGGAAGATATGTTGTAGATTCAGTTACAACAAAAGATGGAGAGCCAATTCTTGCAGCATCAACTGATAGATTACACAACATTGCAGGAACATATGTTGGAAAAGACGATCCAATTTGTCTTGTCAGAACACAAAAGAAGTTCCCTGCAACTGAAGAGGTAGGAAGTGTCTTTAACAATCCACACTTTGTTGCAGGAAATACAAGAGGAAGCCACAACATGCCATTAATGCCTGTAAAACTAAACTCTGCAGCTACAATCAACTTTTGTATTCCAATAGTTGAAGCACTCGTATTTAGTATGCACAATGGAAAGTTTACTGGACCATTTGATGGATTCTCAACCCCAGATTGGGATCTAATCAGAGAGAGAGCAACAGAAAAAGCCATGGCAATTAGAAGTCAAGGATTTATCCATCCAGCAACACTTGTTCCATCAGAACTAGAATATGCAGAAGGATATAGAGCAAGAATGGATGTTCTTGAAAGTAAGATGAAACCAATGGAAGGAACTACATCCAGTGGCGACAGAAAAGAGAATTATGAAGATCCAGACTAGTCATTTCAAAATCTGCAAATCATAAGAAATAGTTAAATCAAAAAAGACCTTACCAAATTCAGACAGAAATGAATTTTCAAAAGATTTTTGATTGGAAGACTTACATTTTCACAGCAATAGCAGTAATCTCATTTTCAAATTTTATGGCAGTATTATTTGGCCAAACTATACCAGGAGTGATCTTAGACTTTTTCAAAGTTGCAGGAGAATATGTTGTATTAGGAGCAGTTTTTGTATTTGCACTTGCATGGTTGCTCAAAGCAAAACCTCACAATCGCCCAAAACAGTATTCAGTGGTAGTCTTTGACGTATATGGAAAAAAGAGCCAGATTGATGGATTAAGAACAGAATTCAAGACACATGATGTTGCATGGAGTTTTATGAAGCAGTACAAAAAATCTTATCCACTATACAACTTTGCACTCGTATCAGATCTTCCAAAGTCAGACAAACCAACAATTTTCAGATACATCTAGATTCAATTTTTATTCAACATTACACAAGGAAATAGAATGGAGTTTTCCATCTTAGCTGATTCATTTAACAAAATGGAATCAACTAGAAAAAGACTAGAGTTAACACAATACTTGGTAGAACTGTTTGAAAAAACCCCACAAGAAGTAATTTCAAAGATAGTCTACCTATTACAAGGAAAACTTAGACCAGATTTTGAAGGAGTGGAGTTAGGAGTTGCAGAAAAACTTGCAATGAGAGCAATCTCAAAGTCATCAGGGATTCCAATTAAAAAAATCGAAGAAGAATACAGAAAAGGAGGAGATCTAGGACATGCTGCAACTATAATATTAGAACAAAAAACTCAGACAACGTTTCTTGTAGAAGACATTACAGTTGAACGAGTCTATGAAACACTGTTCAAAATCGCAAAATTAGAAGGGAACAGATCACAGGACATGAAAATGAAATACATTTCCAGTTTGCTTAATGATGCAAGTCCATTAGAGGCAAGTTTTATTCTAAAAATATTACTAGGAACGCTACGACTAGGAATTGCAGAAAACACAGTAATGGATGCATTGGCAATAGCATTTTCAGGTAACAAAGAAAACAGAAAAGTTTTGGAGCATGCATACAATGTTTCTAGTGATTTGGGAAAAGTTGCAGAGGTTTTAGCAACTCAAAGATTAGAAGGAGTTGAAAAATTCAAAATAATTTTGTTTAATCCAATTAGACCAATGCTTGCAGACAGAGTAAAGAGTGAACAAGAAGCAATTGAGAAAATGGGAAATGAATTTGCAGCAGAATACAAACTAGATGGAGAAAGGGTACAACTACACATTGAAGGAGACAAAGTAGTTTTGTTTTCAAGAAGTTTAGAAAATATTTCAAGTTATTATCCAGACATAATTGAAAAAATTCCAAAAGCCATTCAGGCTGAAAACATAGTACTAGAAGCAGAAGCAGTTGCAATCAATGAAAACACGGGGGAGTTTTTACCATTTCAAGAGTTAATGCATAGAAGAAGAAAATACAAAATAGAAAAAGCAGTTACACAATATCCGATAACAGTTAATCTGTTTGATATTTTGTATTGTAATGGAAAAAGTTGTTTGGAATTAGACTATAAAGAAAGAAGAGAAAAGATGGAAAAAGTGGTAAAAGAAGATGATTTTGTAAAGCACATACCAATGACAATAGTAAAAAATGAAAATGATATTGAAGACTTTTTTGAAAACAGTATCAACGCAGGAAGTGAGGGACTGATGTTAAAGATGTTAGATAGACCATATCAAGCAGGTTCGAGAGGAAGTCATTGGCTCAAACTCAAAAGAGAATATCAGAATGAACTTGGAGACAGTTTGGATCTTGTAGTAATAGGAGGATTCTTTGGAAAAGGAAGAAGAACAGGAAATTATGGAACCCTACTTTTAGCAACATATGAAGAAGATGAAGATACATTCACAAGTATTTGTAAAGTAGGAACAGGTTTTTCAGATGAAGACCTGGATCAATTGTATCAAATTCTAAATCCCAAAGTAACAATCAAGAAGAATCCACGTATTGATAGTGAAATGGAAGCAGATGTTTGGTTTGAACCAGAATTAGTAATCGAAGTGGTTGCATCTGAAATTACACTTAGTCCAATTCACAAAGCAGCTAGAGACAAAGTCAGAAAAGATGCAGGACTAGCATTAAGATTTCCAAAATTTACAGGAAAGATAAGAGCCGAGAAGATGGCAGAGGATGCATCCACAAATGAAGAAGTGATCACACTATACCAAGGTCAGAAGAAAGTAGCACATGACAAAAGTCTCATGTAATCATGCTCAAAAAATATCAAAAGTCATAGAGGATTTAAATTACCATTGGATTTGGTAGATTTTGTTATGTATAGCGGAGAGCTTGAGGTTCAAGCAAAAAGAAAGGCTATAGCAGTTTTACAAGACGAAATCAATAGAATCCTAAATGCATCCAGAGAACTAGCAACACTTCCTGAACTAATGATGAAAAAAGACAAGACAGGAATCAAAAACACATTAGAACAGATTTCTACAATTGAAGAAGAAGTAGAAAACCTAAGAAGAAAAATTACACGTGAAGTTGCAGATGTTGGAGGTTTGATCATGAACAGAGAAAATCTTCTAAACACAGCATATACAATGGATGAGATCGCAGGTTACATTACAGGAATTTCATTCAAACTTTCAAATGTAAAACCAGCTACACTCAAAAGTGCAAAGTTAGACAAAGACTTAACAAAACTAATTGAATTGGTTGTAGATGAAGTCTACAAACTAAATGAAATTATTCGAAGTCTTAACACAAACACTGCTAATGCAATTGAATTAGCACAAGAAACACAAACAATTGAAAGAGAAATCGACATCAAGTACAGACAAGCAACAATAAAACTCCTAACAGAAGTCACCAATACCAAAGAATTAATGTTAATGAAAGACGTGATTGAGGGAATCGAAGAGATGGCAGATAAATGCCAGAGAGTATCAGATTCTTTCATTTTGTTAGCATTGAGCCTATAAACAAATCACAACTCACTTTTACTTTATTTTCTATTTTAAGAAACATCTAAAATCTAATGAATTCATATACACTAAAGTTTTTGAAAAATCATGAAAGGTGAATTAATTGAAAACAGAGTAATTGTTTGGAATATTGAAGACTCTCGTAAACTTTTCAGTAGTGGATACTATGGAAAGCCCATAGGCATACCAAAACCAAAAATTGAAGAAATTGATGCACCTCTTGTTTTAGATTTAATTGAATCATTGTATCTGCTTGAAAATAAAAAAATTACAATCTCAAAATCAAAACAGAAAGTTACAGTTGAACAAATGACAGGGATTTGTAAAAAAGAACATCATGATTTTGATAAAAAATATCTAGTCTACAAAAATTTCAGAGACAAAGGATACATTATCAACCCAGGAATAAAATTTGGTTGCGACTTTGCAGTTTATGAGAAAGGTCCAGGAATAGACCATGCACCATTTTTGATTCAGGTATACAATAGAAATGAACCAATAACATCAACAGGAATTGTACTTGCAGGAAGACTTGCAACTTCAGTAAAAAAACAATTCATCTTGGCAATTCCTAAAGGTAAAGATAATGTAGACTTTTTAGCTTTAGATTGGTGGAAGGCCTAAATTGATTTTATGTGACCAGCTATACGGTCATAAATGTCAAAAAGATCTTTTGTAATTCCAAATGCTAAATGATTATCCCATTTACTACGAATTCTTACTGCATTCTCTGTTGGTTCCACATAGATTGTTGCATCTTTAACAGACTGTTTTGCAATCATCTCATTTAGTTCAGAATCTTGATTTAATTTTTCGGCAAGAGAGCCAGGGCCATTCCAACTTACACTTTCAACGGTTTTGGATGCAAAATGACCTCTAGTTTGAAGTTGTGTTTTTGCAACAAAATTACTAACGCCTCTACCAGTTTCTTTTCTTACAATAAAGTGTGCCTGATATCGGTCTAGTGCACCCCAAGGTAGTGGATTTGGATCTTGCATTTTTATCCCTTTTGAATAATTTGAATTACGTCAATGTTAGAGTTCTTGACATCAAGACATCCTCTATTTGTTATCATTCTTGCTGTATGAGCAAAATATCTACTGTAATAATCACCTTGTTCAACATCATCGGTTCCAATCTCTTTGGATTCAGAATCCACACCGATCTCCTTTAACATACTACTAAATTTCTCAGGCCATGTCTGATAGACAAATGTGTCTGACTCTGTATCATGCATTAAAAATCATGAATCATACCCACAAATAAAGATATCAAGAAAAATTTTCTAGAGATCAATCCAATTAAATATTACAAAGGATTTGAGATTTTATCTTGCTAAAATTCCAAGACAAAGTCGCACTGGTTACAGGCAGTGGAACAGGTATTGGAAAAGCCATTGCAACAAAATTTGTAGAAAATGGTGCAAGTGTGATTATTCTTGGTAGAAGAAAAGAACCACTACAAGAGGCTGCAACAGAACTTGAAGGAAAAATCCCACAAGGAGTAAATGCAACAGTCAAAATTTTTGCAGGAGTTGATGTTGCAGACGAAACAGCAATGAATGAAATGTTTAGCACACTAAAAAACGAAGGAGTAAATGTAGATTACATAATTAACAATGCAGGAGTATCAGGTCCTGTAACATGTTTTGCAAACTCACCATTAGATGAATTCAAAAGTACAATAGGAATTCATTTAACTGGAACATTTTGGGGCTCAGTTCAGGCACTAAAAGTAATGAAAGAAGGCGGAAAAATAATTACAATTTCAACATTCTTTACTGAAGAAAGACCATTAGAGCAGAGACCTTATAGATTCAGAAGTCCATATACTGCATCACAGGGTGCAAAGAACAGATTAGCTGAAGCAATGTCATGGGAGTTAACTGACAAAGGAATAATTTCAATTGCAACAAATCCAGGTCCAGTTCATTCAGATAGAATTTACAAGACAGTATATCCAAAAGCAGCAGCAGAATTTATGAGAGTAAGTGGCTTTGAAGACTTGACACCAGTTGAAGTCGAGGAAGCAAAAGATGATTTGTTAGAATGCATACAAGCAGATGGCGTAGATAAAGAAGGAATTGCAAAGACTGCAGAAAAATTAGCAAACGGAAGAGATGTTGCAAAACTAACAGAGATATTTACAAATTTATTAACAAAAATTCAAACTATTGCAGAAAAAGTTCAAAACAACACATCACATATGATTGCAAATAGAGAATTTCTGTCACAATCACAAGTTGCAGAATCAGTTCTCAACTTGTGTGATGATGAAATTGCAAAGATTCTCAATGGTAAAGTCATTCCAGGAGACAGAGTATTTTATCCAGTAAAACCACACATCGGAACTACAACTCCAGGAGTTCATCAACCAGACTTTACAGGAAAAGCAATAGTCTTTACTATTGATGGAACAGACAAAGCAGATGCAGAAAGAATAGAATTTTTGGCAGGACATGTTGAGAAAAATGGTGGCAAAGTTGCATGTTTCATTTCACAATCAACACCTCAAGAAATTCAAGACTCCATTAGTGGAAAGTTCCATTCTCATGTTGTTGACATCAAAAATCCTGAAGAGGTAGAAAGATGGTTAAATACTGCCAAGACTAACATCGGAGAAATTCTAGCAGTCGTTCACGTTACAGGAAAACTACCAGAGGTAGGAAATCTAACTGAATTAACCAGAGCAGGATGGGAAGAATTAGTTGCAAAATTCATCTCAACTCCAGCAACTGTTGCACAAAGAGCATTAGAGCAATTTGTCCCAGGTGGAGGAAAAGATCCAAGACTCTTCAAAGATACAACAGGTTCTATCATGATAATTGGTCCAGATTTACCAGTAGGAAGAAAAGTTACTGGAACACAAAGAGCACAAGTTGAAGTGTTCAGAGGAGCATTAAGACCATTTACAACTACAGTTAATCAAGAATTAAGTGATGTTCTAAAATCAAAAATCAGAATGTTCACTGTTTTCCCAGGTTCCGTAACAGGCATAGAGCCAGACAACCAAAAAATTGCAGACGCATTTAATTTCCTAGTATCAGAAAATGCATCTTCTTCATCAGAAGTAACTTTCTGTGTTGATGAATCAAGATAGGAATGAAAAAATTTTCAGAGTTTAGAGTAGGAGATGTATTTCATTCTACATGTAGTATTTCAGAAAAAGAATTAGAAGAATATCTGAATTTTTCAAGAATAAGAAACGCATTCTTGGAAGATAAACAAAGTGGAGAACAAATTGTTTCAGGGCGAGCAATATTATCAAGAATGGAAGGGGAATTTACAAGACTGAGTCAAATTTATGGAAATCATATTATTTTTCTTGGAACAGATGGAGACCCAGAATGGAAGAATAGAAACACACGATTTCTAAAACCATTATACACTGATCAAGTATTGAAATTAAAATTTACAATATCACAGACAGAAGACATGGATGATGAATTTGGAAAAATTGTAGTAGATTATGAAGGGACGGATAATGAAGGAGAAACAATAGTACTTTCTAAAAGAAACATCTACAGAATTAAGAAAGAACCGCCAAGATAAAACAATCTTTGAAACACGCAGCGTATGCAAATCACCATATTCGTTTAAATACTCTTAACTTAAGTACATCGTAAGGTATGAAGATTTTACATATTGATGATAATGAAACTTTCACAGAAGTTATGTCAAGTTTACTAGAACTACACGACCACATATGTGAGGTCTCAAATGATGGTAAAGAAGCACTACAAATGACTCTAACAAACAACTATGATGCAATAATTTTAGATTTAGATATGCCAGAATTTACGGGATATGATTACATCAACGAGTTAGAAAAGATAGGAATTATTTCATCGCAGAACATCATTGTCTTGACAGGATTATTACCTTCTGAAGAAGATGTGCAAGGAATGGTAAAGAAAGGTGTGAAAGTATGTATCGAAAAACCAATTTCGATTGAAAAACTAAATGCAATACTTGCATCATTTCTAATCAAACCTTCTACCAATTAGAAACATGAAGCTTTTTTACAAAAATGCAATTATTCTTAGTGTATTAAATATTGCAATAGTACTTGTTCTTGCAGGAGTTGTGTTTGAAAGTATCAAAAACGATAAAGTAGAAAATATTTTATCTGAAAAACAATTTGAAGTAGACTTCAAATCAACAGATGTTAGAGAAGTGATTCGTTCAAACATAGAACAAACAAAATTACTATCAATAATGCCAGAGATTCAAGGAATTGTCAAATTCACAGATTACAGTAGTTCAGGAAGCTTTCAATTTGATCAAGGATTTTGGTCAGAGTTATTAGAAGAAAAATTTACAGAAATTATACAAAACAATCCAAAAATTCATCAAATTCAAATTTTTGATTTTAGTGGAAATGAATTAGTACATATCATTTCAGATTCACAGGGAATAAGTGTAGAAGAAAATCAAAAACTAAGACACTCAATGGAACAAGGTACACTTCAAAAAGTAACAAAATTGCAAAATAATGAAGTAACAGTATCAAGTATATCACTTAACATATTAGATAATAAAATTGAGACACCTCACAGACCAGTTCAAGAGATAACTACACCAGTTTTTCTCAGTAATGGAGAACAGTTAGGATTTTTAAAAATCACTTATGACATGCAGAGTTTTTTGTATGAACTCAGTCAAAGTGCTAGTGGAAAAACGATAATCATAGACAATGACGGGTACTTCATTTATCATCCAGATAAATCAAAGACTTTTGGTAAGGAATTAGGCACACAAATCAACTATTTTACAGAACAGCCAGAGTTGGAGGAGAATGTGGAAAAAATGGATAGCAAATTCCACTATGACGAACAGGAGAAAGAATATCGAATATGGGACAAAATATTTTTTGATAAAAACGACACATCAAGATTCTGGGTATTGCTATCAGTAACTACAGAAAATGAGTTGTTTTTGTCAGTTGAACAGTTACGAACAGATGTACAACTAATCATGATTCCTTTTTTGGTTGGGACAATCATTACAACCATAATAATTTCTAGACACATGTCAAAACCAATAGAGATGTTAACTGAAAAAATTCTCAAAGTGAAAAAAGGAGAAACAGTAACATTAACCAACACAAAAGGGAATAATGAGATTTCACAGTTAGCTAATGCGTTTAACTTGATGACAAAATCGTTAAACCAATCACAACACACGTTAAAAGATTATGAACAGGCAATGAAAAAAAATCTTGCAGATGCCAAGAAATTTTACAATCAAATAGACCAATCTACTGCAATATCAAAATTTGACATTAATGGAAACTTGACATATGTTAATGAAAAATTCTGCATAATGACAAAATATGCTAAAGAAGAGTTAATTGGACAAAATCAAAAAATTCTAAGATCAGGATATCATGATGAAAGGTTTTATCGCGAAATGTGGAAAACCATTCTATCAGGAAAAGTCTGGACAGGAAATTTAAAAAATAAAGCAAAAGATGGTTCGTATTTTTGGGAAAAAAAGATTATAATTCCAGATGAGGACTCTGAAAATGAGATTACTGGATTTTTAGCAATTCAAATTGACATACAAGATCTAATGGAAAAAAATTCAAAAGACTGGGTATGAGAATTAAGGTGTAGGCTCCACAGTTTTGACAACAGTACAGACACCATCAATTAGTTTAGTGCCAGTACCACAGAAACCATATACTTTTTGTGGTTTTCCGGTATCATGAAAATCAACTGCGTGTTCTATTGAAGAGTATTCGGAGTAATTGTCATCAAACCATTTCTGGAATTTTTGATCAATGTTGTAACGTGCAACATAGTAGTATGGATCCATTGTGTCATCTACAAAGTCAGCAGGAGTTTCTGGAGGTTCTTCCATTCCAACTGCTTGGTAAATTGAATCATACTCTGAATAATTGTCATCAAACCATTTCTTGTAGCTTGGCTCATCATTGTATCGGTCAACATAACTTTGAGGATCTGCAGATTCGTCAACAAAGGAAGCCAATCCTAATTCAGTAGGGTCTGTCTTTACAGGTTCAGTATCTACAGGTTCAGATGGAGTTTCAGATACAGGATCTGAAACGGATGAGTCATTTACTTTGACTTCTAATGTCTGAGAATCAAATAATCCATTTTTCCTAACTTCAACTACAATATCGTATGTCTTACCACCATCAGAAGATGAAGGAGTCCATGCAAATGCACCAGTGTTTGAAATTATTTTTGCACCAGATGGAGCATTCTTTAAACTAAATACAGGATCTTTGATGGTGTTATCAGTTAGTTTCACTGTAAATGACAATAATTGTTCTTCATTAATTGTCAATTTGCCAAGAGGACTGATTTCAAGCCCAGTAATCTTTGCAGTTGCGGATGATTCATTTGAAGGGTCACTAGTGCCTATAGAATTAATTGCAGAAACTCTATAGGAATATTTTGAGCCTTCTGCAAGTCCTGAATGAAGGTATGTCGTTGAAGAATCTTGTGTTTCTTCAACTATGGTACCAAAAGAGCCATTGTCTTTTTTGGATTCAATTTTGTATCCAGTGATTTTGGAATTACCATCATCAACAGGTATACTCCATGTAAGATTTATCGAAGTAGGAGAGTTAGTTGATGCAGATAGTTTTATGGGAGGTGAAGGAATAGTCATTTCTACCAATGTTGAAACCAATGGGTCCTCAGTTGTATCAGTAGAATCAGTTCTAGGTGTTGCAGATGCAGAGTTGGATTCTCCTGTTTGTCCAAATCCAATGTTTGCAGAAACTGCATATGTGTAAGTTTTGTCAGTTGCCAAATTAGAAACAACATATGTCAAAGTCTTCCCATTAGTACTTCCGACATCATCATACACATTAGGAGTGATTTCACGTTTTACAGTGTATCCACTAATTGTTTGTTGAAATGTTTCAGATGGAGGCATCCATGAAAGTTTTATTTGACTAGGAGCAATTGCAGTTGCAGTTAATGCCACGGGGGTAGTTGTAGCTTCAGGTTTTACTGAAGTAATTGATGATGCAATACTAGTACCTACAGAATTAATAGAATAAACACGGTAACTGTAAGTTTCACCTTCAGATAATCCATTATGTACAAATGAAGTTACAGTACTAGAAGTGTCAGGAGTAATTGTTACATAGCTTTCAGAACCTGTTTTGTATTCAATCTTGTATCCAGTAACTTTTGGAATGGTTTCAGATTGTTCAGGCTCATCCCAGGTGAGAATAATTGATGTTGGAGATACAGGAGAGGCATCAGGATTTGCGGGTTTCCCAGGAGTTTGTACAGCAGGTTCAGAAGATAGTTCAAAGACTTGAATTCGGTCATTTTTAGAATCTGCAACGTATAGCAAATCATTTGAAGTATCCAAGGCAATTCCAAGAGGAGAATCAAATTGACCATCAGCAGTTCCTGTAGAACCAAATTCATCTACAAAACACACACCATCTACAATCTCTTCAGTGCCACTAGGGCAGGTAGTACCATCAACAATCTCAAAAATTTGAATTCTATCATTGTCTGAATCTGAAACATATAACAAATCATTTTCAGAATCAAATGCCAAGCCAGATGGGTCATCAAACTCACCTTCATCATCTCCAGAAGAACCAAACTCTTTGACATAGCATATTCCATCTACTGATTCTATTGTATCACTAGGACATGTAGTTCCATCAACAATCTCAAAAACAACTATCCTATCATTTCCAGAATCTAAAACATACAATAGTTCATTAGAATTATCAATAATCATTTCACTAGGGTTTGTAAAATCATCATTTCCATTAAAAGACTCAAAATCAAATAGAAAATTTCCTGTGGAACCAAAAACAGAGATAGAATCGTTTTCGGTGTTTGAGACAAATATTTTTCTGGAAGAATCTTGAATCACTACACCTTGTGCACCACCAAGGTATTCATCATCACCACTATCAGATGAGCCAAACTTGAACTCGAATTCTCCATCATCATCAAAGACTTGGATTCGTTCGTTTTCAGAATCAACAACAAAGAATTTTCCTAATGCATCCATTGCAATGTAGAGGGGAGAGTTAAACTGCCCATCTCCGTCTTCTTCTGCACCATCAGCATTATCGTTACAGTCCTGAATTTGTGCCACGTTACAAAAAGTACCATACATAAAATCAGCATCACCGTCATCATCAAATACGTTTATTCGGTCATTGTTGTTATCTACAACATAAATTTCTCGTCCATTACTTTTCACTACAACATCAGTGGGGGTATCCAATTCATCATCATCAGAACCAAGAGTTCCAAACTTGGATGAAAACTCTACATCAGCATACGCAGTTGGAACTATTGCAACAATCCCAATCAAAATTACGCTTAAAACAAGATTTTTTTCCAATTTGATGAGAGTTTGCACGTATTTTTAATAAATTAAAAGAAAAAAATCATCGTTCTTTTGATCAATTAGATTAACCCACTTTTTGTTCAGAAAACAGTTTTTGTAAGTAAAATACAGGAGAGCCGACTAGTCTCCCCCGCCCTCAGATCATAAGACCTGACGAACAATATACATTACAAAATTTGTATAAAAGCACAAAAGGGAATTTTGAGCCTAAAAACCCAGCGATGTTGAGTTTCCAGTTAAAGAATCAAAGAATAATTTTCCTGCAGCAATCAAAATAACTACGGAAACCAAGATCTGGAGATATCTTTCTTTGATATCAATAGACAACCTTGCTCCAACTAATCCCCCAATAAAAGAACCAATTGCAAGAAATCCAGCTTGAATAAAATCAGGATGTCCCAATAAGCTGTGAGCAATTACTCCGGATGATGAAGCAAATAACAATATCATTTGAGAGGTGGGCGCAGCTTTTTTCATTGCCATACCCATTCCAACTACCATTAATGGAACAAACACAATTCCTCCACCTATTCCAAAGAAAGAAGATATGATTCCTGCAAAGAAACTAGCACCGATTGCAAAAATCATCATTTGTAAAGAAACTTTTTTTTCTTTTGTTTCAATTTTTTTTCTCAAGAAAATATAAGCAGCTGATGCAATCAACACAAATCCAAACAATATCTTAAAAATATCAGAACCTACATCACTAGAAACAATTGCGCCCAATACAGTTCCAGGAATAGATAGCAATCCAAGTTTTAATCCTAAAGAATATTCAATTCGTTTTTGTTTAGAATAAGATATAGTAGATGCAACAGCATTGCTAAGAGCTGCAAAAAGACTATTGCTTGCAGCAGCAGTTGGAGAAAACCCAAGGAAAGTTAAAACTGGAACTACAATAACACCACCACCTAATCCAATCATAGAACCCAACACTCCTGCTGCAAATCCTAAAGGAATAAGCCATAATTGATCAATCATCGTAATCGCCAATCAAAGAATTTTGTTGTATATAATTAGACGTGTTTTGTAATAATTAATGTCCGTAATACAGAATCATCTTTTGAGGTAATCTCCAAGAGAATTTCAGTGTCAGCCAAATTATCAATTTTTGATTTTATGTTACGCTCATCAGAGTCATAATAGAAGGCATGTACAGCATCTAGCCATTCAGGAATAGATTCAAAATCAGCAGATTCTTCTTCCCAACAATCACAAACAAGCGTTTTGATTACAGTCTCAAATATCGCATATGTTATTTCTTTATCAGATTCCAATGTATCAGTTTCAATATTAGCAATCGCTAGAATTGGAGATGCGGCACTTCCACCAATGTTGATATTTCCAATAGTATTTCCATCAGAATCTAAAACAGCAGTAGTTGTACAGTATTCAACATTTTTTGAAAGTCCTTTTTCAAAAAATGTACAGTACTGGCTAATGGTATGATCAGTTACAGCTGTAGGAGATGAAACAAAAACATCATGTTCTTTTAGAGATGTTTGAATTGTTTCAATATCGTAATAAGTAAAACCAGAATCATAGATGGGGGCAGTAAATGGTTCTGAAGAATCTTCAGGAATTAACATAGTATATGAAGCAACGGCTGCAATACCAAGAACGATTGGAATCATAATTAATTTATTCACAAACAACAAATCGATTGTTCAAAAATAAGGTTTTGCAATTCTAAATTGAGATAATAGTTAGAATTGAATCTTTTGTGATATTGTTTTGTTCAATGAATCCAGCAGTTACTTCAAGAATATAGATGGCATTATTTTCAGGAACCACACTTTGACATGTGGCAATCTCTAGAGCAGCTTTGCACGGAGGAACGTCTTGTTCAATATGTACAACTTTGCCATTTTCGTCAAACCATATCATATCAAGTGGGAATTGCATGTTAAGCATCCACAGAGAATAAAGTCCAGGTTCGCTAAAGACAAAGATCATTCCTTGGTCATAGGGTAATTGATCTTGGAACATCAAGCCACGTACTCTTCGAGGCTCAGTGTCTGCTATTTGTACCTCAAGCGGGACATCATCAACCTTGATTGTACCTCTAGGAAATTCAACTGATTCTAATTTACTATCTTGAGGAATGGACATCAAGCCTACAACGCCTATAATGACAGCGGCAATTGAGATTGGAATTAGTGCCTGAGCCCTAGTAGTCACATTTCAATTTGTTCAGGCCTTTTAAAATACGTTAATTATTTGAGTCGAGGACATTTATACAAACAATCAGAAATCAATGTAATTGTCTGAAGACAAAACACTTCCAAAGGATATTGATTCAGATTACAGTTTACCTGGTCGTTATGAAGAAAGTAATTTTGAACATCAACAACCAATTTTACCACAAGATACCACACCAAAATCTAAAAGTAAAAGTCTTGCAATAGGAGTCATAGCTTTTGCAATTGTGTCAGCAGGATTCCTTTCGTATTATTTTATGAATCAAAATGAAATTGACTCTCAAATTGTCCAAAATACATTAAACATGAGTCCTGAACAAATATTGGCAAATCAATACAATGTTGGAAAATATGGAAGTGATCATGCACATGCTGCAATGCTTGTTGTGTTGGATGGAGAACAACTAAATTTTGGACTTCCACAATTTCAACTATCAAGCAAGTACATTCATTTTGAGGATCATAATCCATATTTGATTCACAAACATGCAACAGGAGTACCGTTGGAAATGCTTTTTGTGTCAATAGGGTTGAATGTAACGCAAGATTGTATTTTTGTAGAATATGATTTTTCTAAAGATATCAATGAGTTTTGTGCAGAAGGGAAGAAAACAGTTCAAGTTTATGTTAATGGAAAGAAATTCCCATCAGACATTTCACAATATGAGATTCAACACAATGATAGAATACTAATCACATTAGATGAAAAATCAATTTCAAAACATTTGAAGTATTTGGATTCATTTGAGATATTTGATGTACCCAAAAAACCATTAGTTAATTCAGAAAAAGATATTTTTATCTAAAAATACAATCTAGTGATTCATCACAGATGTTTTAAAATCACTAATTGATGAAAATGTGTTTTTTGTTTGGTGACCGATATCGTGAATTGTGGCACTGTTGTATTTCTTTTCCAAGTATCTGCCTGCAACTATCATGGGGCCGCCAACTGCACATGTAACACCTGTTGGTTCAGGTATCCATAACATCAAAAAGCCTATTTTTTGGAGTTTTTTTCCAGGGGCAGGGGCCTTTTGAAGTGCACCTAGTGAACGAGCAGTATGCGTATCATCCATTTTTGCAACATCAGAGTACAAACTTGCCCTTCGTTTTGCAGATTCAGAGATTTTTCTGAGTTTTTCTAGTCGTTCCTTTAGAGGGTCTGCCATTCCTATATTGAATATAGGAAAAAATAGTTAAGATTCAAAGATCAACAACGGTTACTTCTGAGTCAACAAAGAGTAACCAAAAATCTCTGAAAAAGACACTCAATTATAGTAGATAAAATTTAGATACAAAGATTACATGAAAGGCAAAAATTCCAAGAGATTAGATTCCATCAAAGCAGCCCACCAATCAGAAAAGGCTCGCTCCAGTACCAGAATGGAGGACTATTTGGAGATTATTTCAGAATTAGTAGCACTGAAAGGATATGCGACTACTTTAGATATTTCAAGATACATGAATGTAAGTGCACCTAGTGTCACCAAAATGTTACAGAGATTAGATGAGGGAGGGTATCTAGAATATGAAAAATATCACGGAATCAATCTAACAAAAAAAGGAATAGAAATAGCTGATGGGATAAGACAGAAACACGGAATCTTGTTAGAGTTTTTTGAGATTCTAGGGATTGGGTATGATACTGCAAATCAAGACACAGAAGGAATAGAACACCATCTAAATCCAAAAACAATCAAGCAGTTAAGAAAATTCATCACATTTCTAAAAGCAAACCCAAAGATTATTGAGAATTTTAAAAATCTTTGAGAAATAGTTGAATATCATTTTGTGATGATGCAAGTTTCATCAAATTTCTTGCGACATCAGAGCGTTTTGGGATTTTGATTTGTCCCTTTTTACCAATTCTAGTTGAGGTAATGTATTCATCATGAACATAAATGTCAGCATGCATTGCAGTGTATTCTTTGCTAACAGTAAGAATCAAAGCTGTTTTTGATTCTGAAAAAGTAAAAGGCAAGTCATTTGAATCTACACTATAATGCTCAGAGTCTTTTTGGACCACATCAACGTGTATTTTTAGTAATTTTTCAATTTCATTAATGTTAGAACCACCCCGACCAATAATAGATGGAATATATTGTTCATCAACCATCACCTTAACTCTGTTATCAGATAGAATTTCAACTTGAGCCCTAGGATCATATTTTTTGAAAGTTTCACGAATTTTGTCTTCAGCCAGCTTTTCTATTCCCATTTTGGTTTTTTTTCCTACGGGAACTATCACATTTTCTTCTCCAAACGTATAGATTTCATGCTCCAATGTGTTATCAGCAAAATTTCTAATTTCAATAACAGGCCTAGCAAGATCAGATTCGGTCATTCCAGAAGGCACCTTTACCTTTAGTTCCAGATCATAGACTTTTTCGATTTGTCCGTCTTTGACAAACACTACAGTATCCAAAACGTTTGGAATTATCCCGAGTTCAATTTTTCCAATGAATCTTTGAATTGCATCTAAAGGAGAATTTGCATGGACCACGCCCACCATTCCAACTCCAGTCAATCTCAAATCAGCAAATGTCCTAAAGTCTTCACGTCTTCTTACTTCATCAAAGACAGTATAATCGGGACGAACTAAAAGTAAGATATCAGCAGTGTTATCAAAACTACCATCAAGTTTACTGTATTGAGTAATACCAGGATCAACTTGCAAATCACGTGGAGATTCGAATGTTTTGACAATCTTGCCCTGAGCATGATAAAAATTTGCGAGTCCTGATGCCAATGTGCTTTTTCCAGAACCAGGAGCACCTGAAATTACAATTCCTTCTGCTCTATCAGAGAATCGTTCCATTAGTTTTTCAGATATACTGTAATCTTCAAGAGATAGTTGTATTATTGGATGAACGATTGTTATCTCAAAAGATTCTGAGAATGGTGGATGAGTAATTGCAATTCTGTAATCTTCATGCTG
The DNA here is from genome assembly GCF_965262695.1 of Candidatus Nitrosopumilus sp. GTDB lineage: Archaea > Thermoproteota > Nitrososphaeria > Nitrososphaerales > Nitrosopumilaceae > Nitrosopumilus. Next base: position 629,981 of record NZ_OZ253550.1, read on the forward strand.
TACTACTGAAGCTCCAGTTTTAGATATCTCAATAGTACCAGAATCATTTGCATTTGCAATATCTAGAATTTGGGAAGAAATCATCTCAAGATAATCTCGGGTCAGGACATCGTCGTTGATTTTTGTAAGTAAAAAGGCACCCGGTTTTCCTCTTTTTGCAAGAGGGGGTTGATTTTCTTTTAGATGCACACTCATTGTTTCAACATCAAAAAACTTTAGAAATTCTAAAGTTTCTTTTTTAATTTCTGTTTTTAGAAATACAGTTTGAATCCCTTCTGCTTGAGCAACTAAATGCTGCACATGATCAGATGTGTAAAGGATGGCATCATTTTGTTTTGCCATATCAGCAATTAACGCATCAATTCTTCCGCCCCCAGCAAGTTTGATTTCATCTGAAGATAGGTGTGAGCCTTTCAGAATTACTTCTAAACCAAAACTACCAGAAAGATCTTTTAATTTACGAATTTTTTCTAATCCCACGAATCCTTGTTCTTTTTTATTTGACGCTTGTGATTGTAATTCATCTAAAACTGCTTGAGGAATGATAATTTGAGAGTTTTTAACAGATCCATTTTCTATTTGAGATATCAATTGACCGTTAATTACAACACTAGTATCAGCTACAATTTTTGACATAATACGAATTATTAATGAGGCGTACACTAATTATCGTTTCCTGAAATCTCATCAATTGGTTTTGAGAGGATATAATCAAGATGGCTTTTGAATTACAGAAAGAAATGTCATCATATTATCAAAGAGAAATCAGACCTGCTTAAAGAAAATAAGCTCCAAGAACTAAAATCACTCACTCTTCTCAAAAAATGCTAATTTAATAAAATACAATATGGATATGTACGAAAAGAACAAAGAGTTTTACAAAAATTGTACCCAGTACTTTGAATTCTTGCGAAGAGTAGGAAAGACAGACTATGAGTTTGAAGACGAGTATTATTTCACCATGCCTGCAATATCTAGCAGTTAGATACCAGAAGACTTAGGAATACCACCAAGTTTCATAGCGTATGGACACCCAATTAGTAGAATTAGCAGATTATGCCATAAAATATGCAAATGATTCAAAGACACAATATTGTGATGTAAGATCTGAAGAGCAAGAAAGAGTATCAGTGTTAATTGAAAATGGGGAAACAGAATATGTTCGAACTATTAATGATTCAGGAATAGGAATAAGACTAGTAAAAGACGGAACATGGAGTTTTAGTTCAATTACAAATCCAAAATCAAAAGAACAGGTAAAAAGAGCAATTGATGAGGCCATCAAAAATTCAGTCCATTATGCAAAAGACAAAAAAGAATTATTTTCTCTTTATCCAAATACTAGTGTAGAAAAAAAGATAGACTACAAAGTAGTAGAAAAACCAAACTTAGATGAATTAATCAAGGTAGGTATGAGTTGTGACAAAATCATTTCAAATACTCCAAAAATCATAAAGTCAGTGACAAATCCATGGTACACAAATAATTCGAAATATTTTTCAAACAGTGAAGGTTCAAAAATTTTACAAAATTTTTCAGATGTAGTGATTGATATGATTGCTACTGCACATGAATCAGGATTAACTCAATCAGTAAACATTACTGAAGGTGGAAGAGGCGGAATGGAGCAAATCACCAAAGGAGATAAAGCTCAAAACAGTGCACAAGAGATTGCAAAAAAAGCATCAAAATTATTATCAGCAAAACCTGCAAAAGAAGAAAAAGCCACAGTAGTTATGAATCCAGATTTTGTTTCATTGCTTACTCATGAAATATTGGGTCATCCATCAGAGGCAGACAGGGTTTTAGGAAAAGAGATGGCATGGGCAGGTGGAGCATGGTGGAAAGGAAAAATTGGGGAAAAAATTGGTTCTGAGAAATTAAATGTCTTTGATGATCCTACAATTGAAGAAAGTTTAGGATGGTATTATTTTGATGATGAAGGAGTTCAAACAAAAAAGACTGCTCTGGTAGAAGAAGGAGTGTTGAATAATCATATGCAAAATAGAGAAACAGGAAAAATTTTCAATAAAGAACCTACTGGAAACATGAGAGCTACTAACTATCGATTCATGCCATTGATTAGAATGGCATGTACATGTATTGGGAATGGAGATTGGAATGTAGATGAAATGATAAAAGAAGTAAAGAATGGATATTTGGTTTCAAACATGAAGATTCCATCAATTGATATGAAGAGATACAACTGGAGCATATCTTGCCAATATGCACAAAAAATTGAAAATGGGGAAGTGACAGATTTGTTAAGAGACGTTATTGTTATGGGAACAGCACCAGAATTTTTCCAATCAATTGATGCATGTGGGAACGATTTTGCAGTAAGACCAATTACAAATTGTGGAAAAGGTGACCCAATGCAATCAATGATCATGGGCAATGGAGGGCCTTCAATTAGGGGAGTTGCAACAGTAAAGAGTGTGAATTAGATGAACAAGTTAGAGACAGTAAAACAAAACGTAATTGAGTGTACAAAATGTGATTTGTGTAAAACCAGAACAAATTCTGTTCCAGGAAAAGGCAATTTCCAATCAGATGTGATATTTGTTGGTGAAGCACCTGGAAGAAACGAAGACAAGAATGGAGAGCCATTTGTAGGTGTGGCAGGAAAAAAGCTTTCTGCAGCACTTGAAGGTGCAGGAATTTCCAGAGGGGAAGTATACATTACCAATGTTGTAAAATGCAGACCTCCAAACAACAGGGTGCCAAATACGAATGAAAGAGACACTTGTAAAGAATATCTAAAAAAAGAAATTTCAATAATTAAACCAAAAATTATTTGCGTTTTAGGAAATACAGCATTTAACTCAGTTTTAGGAGGCTCTGAGATTACAAAATTTAGAGGAAAACTAGTAAGAAAAGATAGTCAATTGTATTTTTTGACAATTCATCCTGCTGCAACAATATACAATCAGGAATTAATCTCTACATTAAATGAAGATATTGTAAAACTCTTTGATTTAATCAGAGAATTAAAAAATAACAATACAGTTTCAATAGATATTGAATACACTTCCTAGAAGATTTTATCTTCAAGATACAGTAACTGTTGCAAAAAATTTGTTAGGTAAAAAAATTATTAGAAAAATAGGAAAAAGTGAAATTTCAGGAATAATCACAGAGACTGAAGCTTACAGACACAAAGATGATCCAGCAAGTCATGCACATAGAAAAATCACAGACAGAAACAAGGCAATGTTTGGAGATGTAGGAATGGCTTATGTGTATTTCACATATGGGATGTATTACTGTTTTAACGTAGTAGCTAGAAACCCAAAGGTTGCAGCAGGAGCAGTTTTGATTCGTGCAATTGAACCAGAAAAAGGATTAAAAAAAATGCAGGAAAACCGAAACAAGAGTGATTTGAAAAATCTTACAAACGGGCCTGCAAAACTAACTCAAGCATTACAAATCACCAAAGAGCATTATGGTGTAGATTTGACTAAAAATTCAAAATTATACATCACAGAAGGAATAAAGGCAAAAAAAATTGTTTCATCACCCAGAATAGGAATTAAAGAAGCAACAGACAAGCTATGGAATTTTAAGATAAACGTCTAATCTTTGTTGTTTTCATCCAAAGTCCATGGAGCAAATTTACCAAGAATTCTTTGCCAATCTAATCTTAAAAGTAAAACCACAACCGAAGTCATCATAGCTCCAAAAATAATAATTCCAATGTAAACGGGGGTAGCATCATCAATGTTTTCAAGGAATGGTTCAACTAAAGATAATCCAAGATAGTGAGAAACAAAGACAATAGTATAACTGAGAACAAATTTTCCAGTAAGAGTTGCAATAAAGAATCGTTTTGGATTATATTTTGCAAGTCCTAATGGAACATAAACTAAATCATCAGGTATTGGAGTTGCAGCTGCAAAGAATGCTGCACCTGCACCATATCTTTTTACCAATCTTTCAAAAGGCCTCATTCTTTTCCTAGTTTTTTCGTTGATAATTTTTCTTCCACCATAGCTCACATAGAATATGATCTGTTTTGCAACAGTTGCAGTAACTGCAGACAAAATTGCCAATACATGCAGATCAAACTGATCACCTACAGACATTGTAGCTAACAACAAGAATCCAGGTAAAGGGACAAAGGGAACAAGCGAACCAAAAAAATTAACAAGTGCTAAACTGAGGTATCCTACTTCAGGTGCAAATGGAAAAAGGTCAACAAAATCCACTGTTCAAACTGTTTTCACGTATTATTTAATTAAAACGAGATCAGGACATGCAACAATCATTAAAATATCATCTTTTATGAACTCCAATAAATGGAAGAAAAAGAATACAGAGAGATTTGTGATATAATAGCAACAATTAGCCCATATATCAGATTTGTAGGGGTAATAGGCGAAAGCGGGGAATTACTGGCATACAAAAGAAGATCAGACTTGGTGCCATTATTGAATGAAAAAAATACCCAGTATCAGTTCTCACATATTGCAATAAAGACAGATTTGGAAGGATTTTTCGATAAAAATCTAGGTGAAATTGAGTTTGTGTGGGAGGAGAGAAAAAAAGTTCAAACTATATCATTTGCAATTAAAAAAGAAAGGGTTTGGATTTCAATTGATAAAAAAGTAATCAGATCAGAGATGCTTAGAATCATTGATTCCTGCTTACCAATTGTAAAAAAATACTCTTAGAAATTGAAATGCCCGTATTGTGAAATTGATTTAGACTCACTTAGTATGACAGATGGCTTGAAACATGTTTTAGAGCATAAAAAAGAAAATCAAGATTAACTTTTTTCTATAACTAGGATCACCAAACAACATGGATGAGCCAGACGAGATTCAAAAATTAATTGATGAGATTAGTTTTAGAAAAGCAAATTCCAAAGATTACAAGAGTATGAAAGTTGAGGAAATAAGTAAAGAACTCAGAGATGTTATGGAATTTGAAAGAGAGTCTTTTAAAAAAATTGAAGAATTTGAAAAAACACAAAACAATCCAGATTTGATTCAGTATGCCAAGATGATTTGCAGAAACACCACACAAAGAGAAATCGCGCAGATTCAAGAGGTGTATTTAAAAAAAATAGACGAAAAGTACCTAAAATCAGAATAGATTTCTACAAACAATATTTTTCATAAATCAAAAAATAAACTTCATTCAAGTAAATCGGAGTACATAGACAACCTCAAATATCCATTCACATAACGACTCTCGTGTATAAGAAAAGAATAATTTGGTTTTTTGTTTTTATGGGAATGTATTCTCTGATATTTCAAATCGGTTCAATGTCAGAACCGACAGGAGAGGAAGCTGCAGCATTTATGAAAGAATTTGAAGCAGTAACAGGAAACATTGATGCAATAGGATTGTTTGTTCACAATACAACAATATCACTTCCAATGTTCATTCCAGGGATTGGTCTAGGATGGGGATTATTTTCAGCATGGTCAACAGGATTTGCAGTTGCAAATATAGCAGTTCAAATGCCAATGATTTTAGAAAAACCAGCACTTTCTATTCTATATTATTCTCCCTACGGATTCATGGAAATTGTGGCTTATTCCCTAGGCATATCAAGAAGCTTCATCTTAATTGTAGGAATTATCAAAAAGAAGGATCTTAAATCATTACTAAAGCCAACTGCCATAGAAATTGCCATAGTCATAGGTTTGCTGTTTGCAGCAGGGTTCTTGGAATTTTACTTGATTGAAACAGAAGGAGAACAGGAGATTTTAGACAACCAAAAAGAATTATCTGAAAATAATGAACCCATTACATATTCTTCAGATTTACCAGAATCATGTGATGGTGTAACCAGTATAGAGATTGGACTTCACCCCACAGGTGAAGAGTGTATGAAGTTGATTAATGACAGAATTTTTGCTTATTGTATGACAGAAAATAATGATGATGAATCTATTGCCCAAGGATGTAGAGCACAAGTATTCATGACTATGGATCAAAATTGCAAAGACGATGAACAAGCACCTTACGACACATGTATGATGAGTGAATTAAAACAATCATATCAAAACCTAATACCAAAACCATGATGACCAATCAAGTATGAGAATATCTACTTAGGATCAAATGACTATACCTCAATATCATATTCAGAAGTAATTATCATAATATTGTATTCAGAATCAAAAATGTTATTTGCTTGATTATGTTGTAAGTAATATGGATTTTACAGCATCACTAAAATTAATCCATGCCAATTTCTTCTTTGTAGACATTGTTGGTTTGTCAGATACGTCAATGTCCACCAAGACTCAGATAAAAAAAATTGAGACATTAAACAAATGCATGTCAGAATGCAAATCATTCCAATCCGTTCCTATTGAATCGCTGTTATTGTTACCTACTGGAGATGGTTGTTGTATTGGTTTTCTACAAGGACCAGAATTACCATTACTATTAGCAATAGAATTACATGAAAAACTAGCAGCATACAACAAAGCAAAAATTCCAAGTGAAACCATACGAGTAAGAATTGGATTGCATAGTGGGAATTGTTTTATTGTAAATGACTTGTTGGGTCAAAGAAATACTTGGGGTCCAGGCATCATCTATGCAAGAAGGGTTATGGATTTTGGAGATGACGGACATATTTTATTATCTCCAACGCTAGCTGAAGATTTACGTTCTTTATCAGACGAATATAGGGATGTAATCAAACCAGTTCATGACGTAGTACTAAAACATGGGATGACAATGCTTCTTTATTCTGCATATGGAGATGGATTTGGAAATAAGAAACATCCAGAAAAGGGGGCATCCATGCGCAGCAAATATGGAGAAGAGATACTTCGACTACAAAAAACAACACTGTATCCATCAATTGACCTGATATTGTCAGTTGTTGATCCAGAAAAGATGATAGTTCAACACAAAAGAACATATGAAATTGTAAACACATCAAACGACCCAATCAAGACAGTGCTACATGGAATTGCAACAGATGTGGATATTCCAGACATTAATGATATGAACATTAACGTGTATGATGAAAAAGACAGAGAATGTCCAATTACAAGCATTAACGTAGACAAACCAGATGTCAAAGAATTTACAACAGAATTTAGCGAGCCAATTACAAAAGAAGATACGGGTAAAAAATACACATTACAATACGAAGTAGAAGAACCTGAAAGATATTTTGAGAATGCATTTTTAATTGATTGTCAGAAATTTAACATGTCATTTAGATATCCAACTGGAAATGGAATCAAACGACCAGAATTGTTAGAAATTAACCAAGAAACCGAAGCCAAAACATCATCAAAAATAGTGCCAAAGATAAACACAGAAGGCGCTCATGAAATCATAAAATGGACTATGGAAGACATTCCAAAAGGAAAGACATATCGAATAGAATGGTAAGATCTATAATTTAGAATCATCAATCCACATTTCTCTATGAATGAAATTCTTTGAATCAGAATTATATTCACTAATTAATCCATAGCCGCTTTTCTTTCCAGATGCAGCATAATCAAAATATAATGCTGTAAAGATTTTTTCTTGTCCGTCCGCTGCTTTTTTCCATTTATCACTTGGGATAAAAAACCAATATTGTTTATCCATACTTGGAAGCATAGGCCCCAGAGAAAATGTTGTCATATCAGTTGTTTTCAATTCATCTTTTGAAGGCAGTTTTGAAAACAATGCAAATTTTGCAGTAACTCCAGAAGCTGGGAGTTCTCCGAAATTTCTAACAGATATTGAAAATTGGCAATCGCCATTAATTGAATCATCCATTTTTTTAATAGCACCAAGGTGGCCTATCCAAGGACGAAAGCGATATTCTGTTTGTATTCTGCTTACTTCCACAGTAGCTTCAAATTGTTTAACTGTTCTATACAACAAAACCACAAGTACAATAGTAGCAGCTGCTGTAGCTATAGAACCTACTGCTTCAAAGGATACCTCTACCAACATAATTTACAACCCAAAGTAGTATTCAAGAATATCGTTTTGTTACTCAAAATACCAAATCAATACGGGAAATTATTTGTCTTCATAAAGCCAACATTGCACATAGCCAGTTTCAGTTTTAAATTTCGGTGGAAGTTGCTTACATTTTTCAACTGCCAAAGGACACCGGTCAATAAATCTACATTGTGTTGGTGCATCAAGCAAGCTTGGTGGAATTCCTTTGATGTATTTTGGTTTGTTTCCTTTTAGTGTAGGAATTGACTCTAAAAGTCCCTGAGTGTAGGGATGTTTTGGGTTTTTGTAGATTTCTTTAGAAGAGCCAAATTCTATAATCTGTCCACCATACATGATACCAATTTTGTCGGCAATCTCAGACAGTACAGCCAAATCGTGCGTAATTAGCATAAATGACATACCTGATTTTTTTAGAGATTTTAAGAGATTGATGATTTGGGCTTGAATCAAGACATCAAGTGCAGTGGTAGGTTCATCAGCAATCACAAACTTTGGTTTTAACAACAAAGCCATAGCAATTACAGCTCTTTGTTTCATTCCACCACTGAGCTCATGAGGATATTTTTGGAGTACATTTGTATCAAGATTTACAGAGTTCATTGCATCAGAGATTACTTGTTTTGAATCACCATCAAAATTATGTTGTTTTAGAATTTCAAGGAACTGGTCATTGATGGTAAAAACTGGATCAAGAGAATTCATTGCCCCCTGAAATACCATAGATATTTTTTTCCACCGAAATGTTTTATCAAATGTTTCCTCATCAACATCTAAGATAGAAGTACCATCAAAGGTGATCTCTCCTTGGGATTTTCCCCCAACAAGCATTCGAATAATGGATAATCCCAAAGTACTCTTTCCACATGCACTCTCACCGGCAATCCCTATTGATTCACCATCTTCTAATGCAAAATCAACATCATCTACTGCATAAACTGGGCCTCTTGATGAATCATATCGTGATGTTAATCCATCAACAGTTAGAAATGCCATGTATTTCTCATATCCAAACTAGAATTTTTGTTTTGTACTAAGGGATATAAACAACTCTGTCAGAATGTAAAAAGCGATTCAAATGAAACTTCCAATATGTGGCTTTGATGCAAAAAATTCAATACTTTGTCCACAATGCGAAAACAAAGTTGAATCAGGAGAGATAACAAAAGCAGATGTTGAAGCATCAACAATCTTAGCTAAAATTGCAAAATCAAATAACAAGATTGAAAACTTTACACTATATTCTTGCAAAGAATTTCAAGGAAATTTTGTCCTATCCTTGGCAAAAAACGATATCATGATAATTAGGCAAAGCAGAACGCTATACAGACTCCTCCAAGATCAATTCAAAGGCAAGATTTGGCTAGTTGAGGCAGATGAGACAGACAAGAAATTCATAGAGGATCTGTTCTTTCCAACCAAGATTCTTTCAATTAACTCAGTTTGGGCCCCAGGCGGGGTTCAAAAGACAAAAGCGGTAGTTTCAGGCAAATGGACGCCTAGATTTCCAATAGACACAGAAAAGGTAGTTAAGATTGTAAAAAATGCCCGAAACCTTGACATTGAGATAGAATTTGAGGATAAAGGTAGAAAATAATGGTCTTTGTAAAAACTCACGATATTTCAGAACTCACATCAGAGTTAATTGGAAAGCAAGTTGTTTTGGGAGGATGGATTGAGGATTTAAGAAAATTGGGGAAAATGTCATTTATTACATTACGTGATGTATCAGGAATATCTCAAGTTATTGTAAAAGGGGAACTAAATGATAATCTCGGAGAGATTAATCGTCAAAGTGTTGTAAGTGTAAAAGGAATAGTTCAAGAAACAAAGGCAAGAGATTTTGCATTTGAAATTAAAGCAGATGAAATTGAAGTGTTAGGAAAAGCAATTCACCCATTACCAGTTGATCCTATTGGAAGAGTAGAAAGCAACATCGACACAAGATTAAATCATCGTGCATTAGACATGAGAAATCAGAAAACAGCATCCATTTTCAAATTAAGACATTATGTGTTACAATCATTAAGAAAGACATTAGCAGGAAAAAAATTCATAGAGATTACCACACCAAAAATTATTGGCAGTGCAAGTGAAGGTGGGGCAAATCTCTTTTCATTAGAGTATTTTGGAAAGAAAGCATACTTGGCACAAAGTCCACAATTATACAAAGAACAAATGACAATAGGATTAGAAAGAGTGTTTGAAATTTCAAACTTTTATCGAGCAGAAAACTCCCACACTGGAAGACACCTTAGTGAATTTACTAGTATAGACATTGAAGCAGCATTCATGGATTACAATGACGTCATGGATGTTTTAGAATCACTAGTTATGGAAGTATACAAATACACATCAGAGAATTGTAAAAAAGAACAAGAAGTTATCGGACATACAATAGAAGTTCCAAAATCACCATTTGAGAGAATTACATACAATCAATGTATTGATGAACTAAAGAGTGCAGGAGAAAAAGTAGAATTTGGAGACGACTTGTTAGACTCTCACCTCAGAATCATAGGAGACAATCATCCAGGATTTTTCTTTTTGACAGACTGGCCTATGAAACTAAAACCATTTTACATTAGAGAAAAAGATGAAAACCCAGAACTATCACGCTCATTTGACTTGCAGTTTGGATACCTAGAGTTATCCTCAGGTGGAACTAGACTTCATAATCCAGAGATGTTAAAGGCAAGGCTAAAAGAACAAGACTTGGATCCTGCACAATTTACGGACCATCTTAAGGCATTTGATTGGGGAATGCCGCCACATTCAGGATGGGGAATGGGATTAGACAGGTTGATGACTACATTAATTGGAATCGATAATGTCCGTGAAGTGGTTTTGTATCCAAGAGATCCAGACAGATTAAGTCCATAGTTATTCAGATTTTTATTGTAATAAAATTACATCAATTTATGATAGAACAAGAAGATGCAAAAAAAGTAGTTGAGGTCATTGGGAATAATTTGATTGGGGTGTCACATGATTCAACTAGTTTTCAAAAACTGCCAGACTCTTTTTGGGGGTATTTTGCCAGAGGTCATGACAAGAAAGGAAACTTTGGAGTAATTGTAACTTATTCTGAAGATGGAAAAGATGTGGATGAGTTAATCAAAATGTATGAAGAATGGGCAGAAAAAAATAAACCAAAATCAGAATAAGTTATTTTGTTTCTAACAATAGTTTGCGGTAACCCTGACATTCTTTACAGATAGGCTTTCCTTTGTACTTTGGATTACCTTCTTTAATTTTTAGCGTACCTTCAACAAGTTTACAGATACAGCATTTTGCCATGATTGATTCATCAAAAATGCGATTAATAAAAATTGGGAATTTGAAAAAAAGATAAATCCAAAGAAATGGATCTATCCTAGTGTACAAATGTGATTTTTGTGGATCAAATTTTGGAGACAGAGTTTGCTACTTTTGTGAGAAGAATTGCTGTACATCATGCATAGTAGATGATAGAACACGTTGCAAGGAATGCTATATCCATAAAAGAAAATTAAATGCAAAACAACTGATTAGAAAAAACAAACTTGTTTTTGTGTTTATTGGAATTTTGTGGTTTTATGCAGTTTTTCCAGGGCCATTTATGCCTGGATTGGAAGGATGATTCTATGTAATCTCAGTTGTTGCCGCAGTTTTAATTTTGATTCCAGTATGTTTAGCCATGTTCTTTTGGTCACTAAACCCACCAAAATCAGATGTGAAGAAGAGAAAAGATTAGAGACTATCAGTGATTTGTTTTGTAAATTCAGAAGTAGTTTTATCTCCACCAATATCTTTTGTTTTGACTCCAGTTTTTACTAAATCAAATATTGTTGATTCTAATTTTTGTCCAACTTCAAAACATTTTGAATCACTGTATTTTGTTCCAAGCCAGTCAAGCATCATTTTAATTGAAAGCAAGAATGACGATGGATTTGCAATATTTTGTCCTGCAATATCAAATGCAGCTCCGTGAACTGGTTCAAACAATGCAAAGTTGTCACCAATGTTTGCAGCAGGAGCCATTCCTAAACCACCAACAACTTGAGATGATTCATCAGATAAGATATCTCCAAATAGATTTGTAGTTACTACAACATCAAATTCTTGAGGTTGACGGATTAAGTTCATTGCACATGCATCAACATACATTTGTTCAAATTTGATATCAGGGTAATCTTTTGACACTTCAGTACATGCTTTTGCAAACAAACCATCAGTAACCCTCATAACATTTGATTTATGAACACAAGTCACTTTTTTCTTTGAATTTCTTTGTTTTGAAGCTTCAAATGCATATTTTGCAATTCTCTTTGATGCATTTTCAGAAATTATTCTCAAAGCCACTGCAGAGTCACCTAAACTAAATTCCTTTCCAGTGTAAAGATCCTCAGTGTTTTCACGAACTATCACCATGTCAATATCATCACGTAATGCAGGCATGTGGGGATAGGATTTTGCAGGTCTGATGTTTGCATACAAATCAAGCATTCTTCTTAAAACAACAATCACATCAGCAGCACTTTCTCCAACAGGGGCCTTCATACAGGCATCAGATTGTTTTATTGCATCAACTGTTTCATCAGGAAGTGCTTTTCCTGTTTTCTCTAATGCTTTATCACCAGCAGATAATTTTGTAATATCAAATTTCAAATCAAGTTTATCGTTAATTGTTTCAAGTACAGAAATTGCAGATTCTGATAATTCAGGTCCAATTCCATCACCAGTAATTAATGAGATTTTATACATAGAATCACTTTATCAGAGTTTTGAGATTAACTTATCTGTTTTTCTTGAAGTAATTTTTTGAGCATTATTCGGTTAACTGCATCAATAACTGCTTTGACTGAAGTAGTAACAATATCCTCACCTACAGATTTTGAAGAAACCTTGTTTCCTAATGCATCCTCAACCTTTACTGTAACTTCACACAATGCACCAGAACCTCCAGAGATAGATGCTAATCCATAATCTTTGATTCTAATTTCAGAAAGTTTTCCAGTGACTTTTTGAATTGCATTAAGTGCAGCATCAACTGGACCAACACCATAATCAGTTCCAACATGATCTTCTCCATCTACATTTAATTTTACAAATGCATATGGCATAGTTCCAATTCCAGTAGATACTGAAAATCCAGTTAATTGTACAATTCTTTTAAGATCTTTATCACCCATCACTTCACTAGCAATAGAAAGTAATTCTACATCAGTGAGTTGCTTTCCTTGATCACCAATTACTTTGACTTTGTCTAAGATTTGTTTTGATTGTTCTTCATTTGGTTTTACACCATATTCAGCCAACATTGCATTCATTCCATGTACACCGGCATGTTTTCCAACTTGTAGCCATCTCTTTCTACCAACAAGTTCAGGACTAATTGGCTCATAGGTAAGAGGATTATTTAACACACCATGAGTGTGAATGCCTGATTCATGACCAAATGCGTTTGCACCAACAATTGCCTTGTTTGGTTGAACAATTATGCCTACAGTTTTGGAGATAAATCTAGATGCATCATAAATTAATTCAGATTTGATGTTAGTCTCATACTTTTGTTCATGTGGCAAACATTTGAGTGCCATTGAAAGTTCTTCCAAAGAGGCATTACCTGCACGTTCACCAATTCCATTAATTGTAACATGAGCACATGCAGCTCCTACATGAATTCCAGCCAAAGAGTTTGCAACAGCTAATCCAAAATCATTATGACAATGAACACTGACTGGAAGTTTTGTAGCTTCAATTGTATCCTTTGTAATTTGTGCCATGTATTCAGGAGTAGAATAGCCAACAGTGTCAGGAATATTTACTCTATCAGCACCTGCCTTTGCAACTTCGCCAAACACTTTTTTCAAAAATTCCCTATCAGTTCTTGAAGCATCTTCAGCAGAAAATTCTACTTGAAGACCGCGAGACTTACCATACTCTACTGCTTCAATTGCTTTTTCAAGTGCTTGCTCTCTTGTCATTTGGAGTTTATGTTCTAAATGAATATCAGAAGTTGCAATGAATGTATGGACATAATTTAATCCAGCATCAACTGCAGCATCGATATCTTTTTTGATTGTCCTAGTCAATCCTGCAATCTCACAAGACAATCCTTCAGAAGTTATCATCTTTACTGCTTTTAATTCACCATCAGAAATTACTGGAAATCCAGCTTCTATTGCATCAACTCCTAATTCATCAAGTTTTTTTGCAATTGCTAATTTTTGTTCTGGAGATAAAGATACACCAATTGTTTGTTCTCCATCTCTTAAGGTTGTATCAAATATTCTAACATTCAGGATGAACCACTCCTTTGTAAAGCTGCAACGCCGGTTCTTGCAACATCAAGTATTCCAAAGGGTTTTGCTAACTCTTCAAATGCTTTGATTTGATCAGGAGTTGCAGTTAATTCTACCATGATAGAGTCTTTTTTAACATCATGTATTTTACCGCCGTATGCGTTTGCCAATTTGTTTATCTCCATACTATCATTAGCATTACTTAGTTTAATCTTAAAAATACTAAGTTCTCTATAGACAGTTTTGTGCTCATCTAAATGCTCTACTTTAACAGTATCAATCATTTTATCGAGTTGCTTTACGATTTGCTCTACACGTTTTTCATCCTCAATGGTGGTAATTGTTATTTTTGAATATTCAGGATTGTCAGTTACACCTACAGAGATACTATCAATATTGAAGTCTCTTGCACGAAATAGGTGTGTTACCTTGAATAAAATTCCAGGTTTGTTTTCAACTAAGAGAGAAAGAATTGCCCACATGTTAATCACTATGATGGTAAGATCATATCCTTAAGCGAAGTTCCAGGAGCTACAAATGGCAATACGTCTTCTTCAGGATCAATTGGAATATCAATTACTGTTGCAACATCACTGCTCAACGCATCTTTGATTGCTTTATCAAGTTCATCCATGGACTGTGCTCTAATTCCTTGAGCTCCATAAGATTCTGCTAATTTAACATAATCAGGACACCATTTTCCTTGGTCCACACCAATCATCCTTCGGTTATAGAATGTTCTTTGCCATTGAGCTACCATTCCCAATGTAAAGTTGTTCATTACAAATACAATTACTGGAATATCTTCTAGTACTGCAGTTGCAAGAGAGTTTTCAGTCATTGCAAAACTGCCATCACCTGCAATATCCACAACAGGGACATCAGGTTTTGCGACTTTGGCACCAATTGCAGCTGGGAATCCCCAACCCATTGTGCCAAGTCCAGTAGAACTAAAGAAAGTTCCAGGTTGAATTACATCATAAAATAATGATGCCCACATTTGATGTTGTCCTACTTCAGTTGTAATGATTGATTCTTTTGGCAATATTTCTCTTAATTTACGTAAAATTTTTGCTGCACCCATTTCACCTGGATGAAGTTTAAGATTTTCTTGCCAGTATGCTTTGGTCTCTTTGACATGTTTTATCCACGGAGTTTCGTCAGTCTTTTTAATTGCTTTTTGCAAAAGTAACTTTACCATAATTCTAAGATTCATCTGCACATCACCAACTACAGCAAGTTGTGCAGTTTGATTTTTGCCAATTTCAGCAGGATCCACATCCATATGAATAATTTTTAATCCTCTTTCAAACTCTTCAAAAGTTCCAACAGATCTATCAGAGAATCTTGTACCAATTGCCAAAACACAATCAGCCTCAGACATGATTTTGTTTGCTTCTGCATGACCATGCATTCCAATAGGACCTAAAGACAAAGGATGATTTTCAGGAAATGCGCCTTTTCCTTTGAAGGTAGTCACTACAGGAAGCATCAATGCTTCAGCGACAGCTTGTAATTCTGCAAATGCTGAGGAAATGATTGTTCCACCACCAGCTAAGATTACAGGTTTTTGTGAATGAAGTAACATATCAATTGCTTTTTCAACTGCAACAATATCAGGATCAGCCCAAGGATGATAACCTTGAATTTTAAATTCATCAGGAAAAACCATTTCGGCTTCATCTTGTTGTACATCTTTTGGAATGTCAATTAATACAGGTCCAGGTCTTCCAGTTTCTGCAATGAAAAATCCCTTCTTTACAACTTCAGGAATCTCACCAGGAGTTCTTGGTTGAAATGCATATTTTACAACAGGATTTGCCATTCCAATAATGTCACTTTCTTGAAATGCATCTTTTCCAATCATAGGGGTAGGGACTTGTCCGGTCACTGCAACCATTGGTGAAGAATCAGCTTGTGCTGTTGCAATACCAGTTAGAATATTGGTTGCTCCAGGACCAGATGTTGCAAAACAAACTCCAGGTTTTCTGCTCACTCTACCAAATCCATCTGCCATATGAGCTGCAGATTGTTCATGTCTTGCCAAAATATGTCTAATATCACATCTAGCAAACTCATCATACATTGGAAGATTTGCACCTCCCGGTAAACCAAATACTTCCTTGACGCCTTCTTTTTCCATTGCAGTCATCAAGGCCTTTGCACCAATCATATTTTCCATATTACTCATCAAATTTCTCTCCATAATTTTAATGTGTTAAAACAAAAAGATCTTTTTGTTTAGTACAGAACCTCCAGTAGTATGATAGAAGAAGCAGCTACTGGGTCAGACATGATAACTAAGAAAAGTAATTTGTTTATAAAATTAGCTGACTAGTCTTAGGCACAAATGTGCGTTATTTATCTAAAGACTGTCAGCGAAGATTATTTTCTAAATGATGTTGCAGATATCTGCTTGCCATCATAACTGACTGTTACAGTGTAAATTCCCTCCATCCACTCTTCGGCGTGGAATACTTGTGAGAGATTATCTACTCCAGCAAGAGTGGCAGAGAGGTCAACAGTTGTGTTGTCAGGTCTAACAATCACAACATCAAATGTTTCATCAGAATCTATGTTTTCAAATATTCCTTCAATCTTAACCAAGATTGGAGCAGATGTACTATCATCAATAGTATCAGATGAAACGGATGCACATACATCAGTTGGACAATCAAGTGCAGATAACAAGCTAGTTGAGGACTGTAATCCTATTGCAAAGATCAAGTCTACGATTTCAGTGTTCTCGAAGGATGCCTCAAGGTGGTATTCTCCTGGAACCCATACTTCGTTAAGTACGGTCTGGAAGTCATTGCTTGATGTAACAGTTGTTCTTAATTCATCTACATCTCCGTTAGGTAGTGTCAATTTGAGTACAATCAATTCTCCTTGAATTCCAGGCAAATTAACGGTTCCAGAAATTTCAAGCATGCTAGATGATTTTGAAAGATCAGGTCTGGTAACTATCAATGTACCGGATTCACTTTCTTCTGAGAACTCATTGATTGTCTCAAGATAGTCTGAGTCAAGTTGTATGACTTGTGTTGTTACATCAGCGATGAGATACTTTTCTTTTGCTATCTCTTGAGATTTTTCCTCAAATGTCATTACATATTCTTCATCAAACAATTCAAATGTTTCAGTTGCATATTCGGTCCTTTCATCAGATACTGTGACTGTGTATGTACCAGATGGCCATGAACCTTGTTGTAATGGAAGTGAATATGCTCCCTTGGAGTTAACATTCACTTCGAATTCTTTGACAGTTTCATCTGGGAACTCAACTGATAATTTCAAAGTAGGATAGCGAGTATCAATCGTTCCATCAATACGCAATGTGCCATCGAATTTCAATCGGTCAGTATTACCCAATATCAATTCTGGATCAAGTGTCTTTGCAAATGTTTCAGAGCTTTCTACAACGGTCTCTTGGGAAGTAAACATTGGTATGAATTTACCAGCATCTGCTCTGAGGAATATAGAGGCTATATTTTCATTAGTTGTTCCAAATGAAATCACATAGTTACCATCAGTTAGTGCGCTAGAGTCGTAAATCATAGCAAAGTCTCCAGCATTGTTTGTAGATGTCTTTATGTTTTCAGTGCTTCCATCAGGTTTGGCAATATCTATCAACACAGAGTGACGTGTATCTACACCTTCAACAACTCCAAATAGTTTAATGAAACCGTTTGTAGTTACATCTGCACCAAGCATACCATCAGCATTTGCAGAGATGACTTGTCTTGCAGTATGGTGAGTTGGCATTGTAGGTCTCTCAAACAATCTAACATCAGTGATAGGATCTCCTGATACTTGCACTAACATTGTACCAGCATAATCTTCTTCTAATAGATCATATGTTGTGTAATATCCAGAGTCTTCAATTACTGTAGAGTAAGAGCTGCCCTCAAAGATAAAGACACTCTTGAAGCTACCATCAAATCCTGCAACAGGATCACCACCAATAATTGTTCTAACTACTGGATCAATGTTTGTCCATGTTATTTCGTTATTATCAATTGCAACAGAGTATGGCAAATAGCAGTATTCCTCACAATCTTGTGCAGTGGACTCTACCAAGTAGAATGATGATTCAGTAGCAATTGTTTGTTGACTTGCTTCTTCTATACTAATTATTGTTTGAGAAGGATCAACTACTTCTAATGCATTATAACCTATTCTCTCATCAATAGATCTATGATCGTTCCATGCATTGATGTTGACATTTGATGATTCAAGTGCCTTCTCGAAAGTTACATCAAACAATACCCACAACAAATCATCTTCAATTTGTGTAGAGACATCAACATCGCTCATAAATCCATGAGGATCAACGACGATAATGTCTTCCTTGCCTTCATGATCTTTGTTCCAGTGGATGTAGGTATCACTGTCTTCAGTCTCATATGCAGTATCAAACAAGTTAAGATAGAGGCCTGCATGGTGTACTGCGTCAGGACCGCCGGCGTTGAATATTCTTGCAGCAATCTGTGAAGGCTTTCCAGTCTCAAGTGTTGTAGTAACAGGTTCTTGGCTATATTCTGGAAGTGCAATATAGTTTCCAGTCTTCTGATAGACTATCTTTCCTTCATTGTCAAGACTTGGAGAACCAAATGAGTATAATGATAAACCAGTGATTATTGGAGGTGATGCAGCATTGCCACCAGCTCCAGCTCCAGCAGTTGCAAGACCAGCAGAGCCGACTGCAAACTTGGAGTTAACTGTGTTTACACCATAAGTTGAGAAGTGCTCTAATGTTACAAGGTATGCAGATTCTGTAAGTGTGTCACCTGATGGGTGTCTCTCTACAGTGATTCCATCAAAGTGTGTTTCATTGTTATCATCAATAAAGTATACTTGAATGTCAGGTGCAATGATATCATCAGCAGTAGATGGAGTTGCAGCAGTTGCAGAGTTTTCAGGAACTGTTGGGTGTACAGAACCATCTACAGGTCCAAACAAGATTGTTAGTTGGATAGTTTCAAAGGAATCTATTTCCTCAGATGTATCATCAGCTCCAGCTACAACAGATTTACCAGAGGATGCAGGACTGTTACCAACATCATTTACTGCAATTACTCTGAATTGATATGAAACGCCATTTGTAAGACCAGTTACAGTAGCAGTGGTACTAGTACTTGTACCATCTGCAAATGTTACAAACTGGCTTCCATCTTCACTGTATTTTACAATGTAATCAGTAATTGCAGAACCTCCGTTAGAGATTGGTGCAGACCAAGTTAGTACAACTTGTCCGTCTCCGGGTGCTGCTGAAAGTGAACGTGGAGCAGTAGAAATTGTAGTTGGAGTAACAGATAGGATTGAAGATGCAGGACCTGGGCCAATTGAATTTTCAGCATAGATTCTTACTTGGTATTCTGTACCAAGAACTACATTATTTCCAGATACGGTAGCTGAAGTTACTGGACTGGTTTCACGTACCAAAGTATTCCATTTGCTTCCTCCATTATCACTCCACTGTATCAAATAGTTTGTAATTTGTACACCACCATCGTTTGTAGGAGCATTCCAGTCAAGAAGAAGCTTCTTGCCTTCTGCTGTTATGCTCACGTTTCTAGGAGCTCCTGGTACAGACAAAGTGTCAGCAAATATAGCACCAGATGCACTACTTGTATTTCCGCTAGGTGCAGCATCAGTAAGTGGAATCACTCTGTAAGAATAAGTGGTTCCAGGAATAAGCTGAGTATCAGACCAAGTGTTAACAAGACCTACGTTTGTTGCAGTTGGATGATCACTCCATACAGAGTTTGTTGTAGGCTCACCAATTAGTCTTTGAATCTTGTAACCTGTGATTGGGGAACCGCCATCACTTAATGGAGTCTCCCAAGTTACGTTGATTTGGTTTTGAGACACAGCAGTTGCAGTCAATCCCCATGGCCTGTCAGCTACAGTTAATGGTATTTCACTGGAAACTGGTGATGGGTTTAGGAATCCAACTTCGTTTACGGCAAATACTCTGAATTTGTAGTTTTGACCGTTTGTAAGACCAGTTACTGTTGCAGTACGTTCAGTGACTGGATCCTCACCAAAGGTCTTCCAGAAATTAGTATCAATTGCATAATGTATTACATAACCAGTTATTGCAGAACCGCCGTTATCTACAGTGTTTCCACTATCAGTAGATGGGACATCCCATGCTAGTGTGACCTGACCATTTCCAGGAGTGGTTTGTAGATTTCGTGGTGGGCCTGGAACATCAAGAGGAGTTGCACTTGCAGCATCAGATGCAGTGCCTGTTCCCTTTAGGTTGATTGCAGAGATACGGTGATAGTATATTTGTCCATTTTCTAGACCATTAACAGTAAATTCAGTACATGTACATTTGGTGTCACTTTCCAGTACGGTCCATGTGCTGTTGTCTGTACTTTGTTCGACCTTGTATCCAGAAATGTCTGTACCTCCATCACTTTGAGGTGCACTCCATGACAATCCTATCTTACCTGCACTTGGGGTTGCAACAACAGAGTCAACCTTTCCGGGTACAGTAGCATCTGCTTCTGTATCCTCAATAAAGTCTAATTCGAATTTAAGATACATGTCAGCACTTTGTGTTACTCCAGTTGGTGCATCTTTTGTGAAAGAAGAAGTCATGGCAAGTTCGCTGAGTTTATTCTTTGGCGTAATCTTGAGGCCAGATAACTTACCACCGTTTTCTAATGTGTCTTGAGAGTTATGTGGCAAAAATACATCCTGGCCAGAAGGTATCTCTTCAATGTTGTATGCTGCTGTTGCACCTGCAACAGATGGTTTTGCCGTAACTATTTCAGATGTCAAACCTGCTCCAAACTCATTGACAGCAGATATTCTGAATTGGTAAACCACATTGTTTGTAAGAGAGGTAACCTTTGCATCTGTTTTGATAGATTCGCCATCATCAAATAATGACCAACTAGGATCTGTCTCTAGTTTGTATTCTATGTTATAATCAGTAATTTCACTTCCTCCATCATTAGTTGGTGCAGTCCATGAAATACGGACTGTGGACTTCTTTGCTTCTGTTTCAAGGTCAAGTGGTGAACTTGGTAGACCAAATGTTGTTCCACGTTCAACTTGAGATGGATCACTGATACCAGCAGAAGTGATTGTAAAGACACGGTAGGTATAGGAAGTGTTGTCATCAAGGCCCGTGTCAGTGTAGAAAGTCTCAGTGGTACCAGTATTGTCTACAATGGTTGTAAATTCTGAACCAGTAGAACGTCGGTCAATTTGGTATCCTAGAACAGGCAATCCAGATGTATCTTCTGGGTCAAACCAGGATAGAGTGAGTTCTCCCCTGTCAGCAAATATCTGTAATGATGTAGGTTCATCAGGTAGATCTAGTGTAGTTGTTGATGCTTTACCTGAGAATTCTCCAACGACAGTTTCACCGCTAGGTAGCAAAGTAATTGCAGCTATTCTATAAGAGTAATCAGTTCCTGAGAATAGCGAAGTATCTACAAATGTAGTCAAAGCGCTTCCAGTGTCATCTACTAATACGTTAAAGAATCCAGAGGAGATGCTTCTCTCAATCATATATCCGGATATTTCAGTTGCTCCTCCAATGTTTTCAGGTGCAGTCCAAGATATTGCAACAGAGTCTAATGCAGGAATTGCAGAAAGACCAGTAGGTTGGGTTGACTGGGTTGCTGGAATATCACTTACTGGGTTTGATGAAGAACCTGTACCTGCGGCATTAACTGCAGAGACTCTAAACTCGTAAGTTTGTCCGTTTGTAAGACCAGTTACAGTTGCAACAAGTTCAGCACTTGTTCCATCATCAAAGGTATTCCAATTAGCACCTGCATCAGAAGAATATTCAATAATATAATCAATGATTGTGTCTCCTCCGTCATTTATTGGAGCCATCCATGATAAGGCTACTTGACTGTCACCAAATTGGGTGGCAACATCAGATGGAATACCAGGTGTGGTGAATGCACGTACAGTTATTGGTGAAGTTGGATCACTTGAGCCGCCAGCGTTTACAGCAGATACACGAACCAAGTAGTCTTTACCATTTACAATACCATCTTTAGTAAATGATGGAATGTTATCATTCTTTTCTTCGATTAACAACCATTCAGTTCCATCATCAAGGGAAACTTCTAGCAAGTACCAATCTACAGTTCCTGTAGATGCATCCCATGTAAGGGCAATCTGTCCATCAGTACCAACACCAGATAGGTTTGTTGGAATGCCAGGTGGATCTGGCAATACAATTTCTTCAAAGGTTTCATCACCTGCAACTTCTATGATAGCACCAGGAACAGCCCATACTTGACCTGCTTGTAGTTCAGATGGAATCTGGTATTTAGTAAGTCCAAATTTGTCAGCAAGATCTCTTGGTTTCTCAAGTTCAGTGTCAGTTACATTAGTGTTAAAGACCTGATTCTGGTTAAATGTCTCATCAAAGAAGTCAAAGTTGTCAGCATCTACCAAGCTGGAAGATGGTGGAATAAAGTTTCCGTCTTGTAATCCAAGATCAATTTGGTTTTGGATTGTTGCTTCATCTGGAATGTCTGGGTTTTCGACAAATGTTGTTTCAAACTGGTCGCCTTCTTCTTCACTGTGTGGAACAACTACTACAGTGTTTGTGGAAGTTGCAGGACCAGCATCATTTACTGGTGCGACCTCAAACACGTATTTTTCATCATTTGTAAGTCCAGTGATAGTTAGACTGGTGATACCTTGCAATTTTTGGATTTCCTCTGGTGTAAAGTCACCGAAATCAATGAAGTCAAATTCATCGAAATCAATGTCTTCTAACATATCTAAATCATCCATTGTCAAGTCATCGAAACCGTATATGATTTGGCTAGCAGGTATTGTTTGTAGAGATACGGATGTACCAGATACTGTTTGTTGTTGTACTTGGTAATGAGTAACTGGAGAACCATTATCTGATGCAGGAGTATTCCATTTCAATTCGGCTTCTCCATCAAATGGTATTCCGACTATACGGTCATTGAATACAGGTCTATCAAACATTGGGATACATTGGCCTGTTATAGTACCACTGCCATTTACTAAACATACAGGATCACTTGGGACACTAGAACCAACAGGTGAGATTGCACGTACTCTGAATTGATAGTACAGTCCGTTTTCAAGGTCAGATAATTCAATGGATGTAGACTCGTTGATGATATTGGTCTTACTTGTAAAGTCAGCTTCACCAGGTAGAAGTGGGAATGGACTTGAAGTGTATTCCAATACATAGTGGGAGATTTCAGAGCCACCATCATCGGATGGTTCAAACCATACAACTAAAACATCTGGATCACCACGGGTTGCAGATAGATTGATTGGTGGTTGAGGTGCAGTAGCTGGAGTTGCAAATGCTGAATCAGATGGAGGTCCTTGTCCTGCAGAGTTTTCAGCACGTACTCTGAATTCAAATGATTGGCCTATAGACAAATTAAACACAGTTTCATCTGTTGTTTGGCCACCAGAGACAATTTGTGTCTGGGTATTTGCAGTGTCAAATGTGCTGCTAGTATATTCTATAACGAATTGTGTGATTGGTTGTCCATTATCATCAGGTATCGTCCATGTCAATTTTGCCTCTCCAGGTCCACGTTGTACAGTTAGTGATGGTGGGGCATCAGGTACGGTGTATGGGGTAGCAGTTACTGTAACAGATGGCAAGCCATCTCCAATGAGACTTACTGTGATAACACGGAAAGTGTACTGTTGT
Organism: Candidatus Nitrosopumilus sp.; assembly: GCF_965262695.1. Taxonomy (GTDB): domain Archaea; phylum Thermoproteota; class Nitrososphaeria; order Nitrososphaerales; family Nitrosopumilaceae; genus Nitrosopumilus. Next base: position 653,903 of record NZ_OZ253550.1, read on the forward strand.
GCGTTTTCGAGTCCAGTTACATCAGCTGATGTTTGAGGTGGGCTAGATTGTGTGCCAACTACAGACACTTCAGGGGTTGTCTCATCAAAGGTTCCATCTTTGCTGTACTGAATTCTGTATTCGATAATTGGTGAACCGTTATCATCAGGTGCAGCCCAAGTTAATGAAACAAGGGAATTTCCTGGAGTTGCAGTTAGGTTAAGAGCAATACCTGGGACATCCAAAGTAGTTACTGATGCTTCATTTGATGGTTCACTTTGTACAGTGTCATCATTCAATGTTAGTAATGCAGATACTCTGTACTTGTAATCAGTACCAGGAAGTAATCCAGTATCAGTAAAGTCTAGTTTTGTTGGATCATTTATTGTAAATGTTTCAAGTACATTGCCGCTAGCATCTAGTCTTTCAAGTACAAATCCATCAAGGGTTCTTTCACCTAGTTCTTGTGGAGGACTCCAAGAGACAAAGACTTCGGTGTCAGATATTGCATCAACAAATAGACCTACAGGAGAAGAGGAACCAAGTGATGGAACTCCAATTACAGGTCCAGCAGGTTCACTAGAACCAACACCGTTAATTGCAGTTACTTGAATGTGATATTCTACGTCATTGTCAAGACCAGTTATAGTAACCATGAGGTTTGTAAGGTCAGTTACTGTTACAGATGGGGTGGTATTATCAAAGACTCCAGATGTGCTATACTGTACAACATAAGATGTGATTTCAGAACCGCCATCACTTGAGGATTCTGTCCAAGTAACATCAAGGCTCGTATCACCAGGGATTACTTTCAGTTTCTTTGGAGGTTCTGGAACAGTTGCAGGTGTTGCAGGAATTACATCAGATGCAGGTCCTGGGTTTACAGAGTTTATTGCAGTTACACGGAACTCATATGTAATACCGTTTGTAAGATTTGGAATTAAGATTCCCTGAGTTGTAGTACTGACGCCATCATCAAATACACTCCAATCCTGACCAGATACTCTGATTTCTACTTTGTAATCAGTAATTGCATCACCACCAGTGGATTCAGGAACATCCCAAGATAGTGTTGCTTGGTTATCGCCAGCTGTGACTACTAAGTTTCTAGGTGCACTTGGAGTAGTTGCAGGTGTTGCAGATACTGTATCAGTTGTAGGTCCAAAGTCAGTAATAGCAGTGTTCTTTGCAGATACTCTGAATTGGTATTGATCACCATTAGTTAGACCGTCAACAGTTACTGTTGTCTGAGTTGCTGGCAAGTCATCACCAAACTTTATCCAGGTAGATTGTCCTGGTGGTAAGTATTCTACCATGTAAACAGATAGTGGAGCACCGCCCAGGTCTTCTGGAGCATTCCAAGTTAGATGTACTGTTGTATCACCTCTGGTTGCTGCCAAATCGCGTGGTGCAGAAGGCAAAGTAGCTGGAGTTGTTGCTCTGAATTCAGATGGCTCACCAATTCCTGCTACGTTGATAGCAGATATTCTAAAGTAGTATTGGAATCCGTTAATTAAATCAGTTACAGTGACAGCAGTTGTAGTTGCAGGATCAACTTGATCTGGGAACAATATCCACTCATCAGTATCAAGACTGTATTCGACAATGTAATCATCTACATCATCACCACCGTTGTCAGTTGGGATTGCCCATTCAAGGGAAACTAATTGGTTAGAGAAGTCTAACTGAAGTGCTTCAGGTGCGCTAGGGGTAGTGGCAGGTTTTGCAGATGCAGTTGCAGCATCACTTTCACCGACATCGTTTACTGCAGTTACTTCAAAGTCATATACTTCACCATTTGTCAAACCATCAACTACAACAGTAGTTGTAGTACCAACTCCATCATCAAATGTTGTAAATGCAGTGTCTTCAGAAGCATTTTGTAATCTGTATTTTATTACAAAGTCATCTACTGAATCACCACCATTGTCAGTTGGGATTGCAAATGTCAAAGTTACAAGTTGGTTACCAAATTGTGCGTTAAGCGGAGTTGGGGCACCAGGTGTTGTAGCTGGAGTTATTGTAACTTCATTAGATGAGTCACTAAAGCCAATGCTTGTTTTTGCAAATATTCTAAAGTCATATTCTACACCATTTGATAATCCCTCAATTGTGTGACTAACAGCACTAGCAGATACTGTAACTGATGTGACAGAGGTCACATCTGCAGCAACTGGAGTATCTGATGGGAATTCACTAGCAGTGTATTCAATTACGAATTCGTCAATTGAGAATCCACCAGTATCACCTTGGGTCCATGTAAGTGAGACTTCGGTGTTTCCACGACTTCCAGCAAGTACTGGAGCGTCTGGTAATGCAAATGGTGTTGCAGCTACTGGAGCAGATGGGTCACTGGAGCCTGCATCAGTAATAGCTGTAATTCTAAAGGAGTATTCTTGACCGTTTTGCAAGCTACCTGCATTGTATACAAGATTAGAGGTAGTTGGAGCAGGATCTTCAATTAAGGTGGCAAATCCATCAGTAGATGTTTCAATACGGTACACCAAGTCATTTCCACCGTTTGCATCAGATGCAAGCCATGTGATATTGACTAGTTCATCATCAGCAATTACAGTGCTAATTACTGGAGTAGATGGATCTCCTGCTGGAACTGCTTGAGCATCTGTAGTGATTTCAGAGTAATCACCAGCATTAATGTCATTTACTGCTTGTATTCTGAATGTGTATAGAACTCCGTTTGTAAGACCAGTTACTGTTGCAAATAGGTCAGTGCTTTCTGTTTGTTCTTCAAATAGAGTAAAGCCTAATGGAGGGGTCAATTCAAGTGCGGCATATTCAATTAGATAGTCACTGATTGGGGAACCGCCATCATCTGCTGGAAGAGCCCATGTTAGTGAAACTTCTTGGTCACCTCTAGTAGCAACTACAGTTAGTGGGGCACTAGGTGTGGTTGCAGGAATTCCTGTTGCAACATCAGAAGGCAAACTAGAGCCAACAGTAGATACTGCGATTACTCTAAACTCATATTCTTTACCGTTTTCAAGTCCAATTACTGTTACATCAAGGTCTCCCTCAGCTGGAGGTACTGGTGATAGTTGCCATGAATTTGCAGTAGCTAGTTTGTATTCTACAGTGTAAGAGGTTACTGGAGAACCACCATCATCTGTGGGTGCAGTCCAAACAATTTGGATTTGAGTATTACCTATGTTAACTTCAGTAATTGTTGGTTTTTCTGGTACGTTAAAGGTAGTATCACTTGCTGGTTGTGATGAAGAACCAGTACCAGCACCAGTTATTGCAGATACTCTGTATGTGTATGTGGTTCCTAGATCTAGTCCAGTGTCAGGATATGTAGTGTCAGCGGCTGCTGGTGGAACAGATACGGATGTAGTTGTAACATCAGCAAAGTTACCATCACCATCATGTCTTTCTATCAAGTAACCAGTGATTCCTAGTCCACCAGTGTTTGCAGGTGCAATCCATGAAAGATTAATTTCAGTACCAGAGATTGCAGTTGCTGAAAGTTCTGTTGGAACATCAGGTTTTGCTGCAGGTATTACAGTTTCAGGTTCTGAATCAGGACCAGAGGCAACATCGTTTCTAGCAGAAACAGTAAAGGTGTATGATACACCATTGTCAAGTCCATCAATTAATTTGGTTAATGGAGATGATGGGACAACAATGCTATCAGTGTCAAGTGATGAAGTTATTGTAATAGTGTAATCAAGGATTTCAGATCCGCCATTTTCTAATGGTCCAATCCAAGTTAATGTAACCTGTCCATCACCAAATGTTGCAGAGGTAATTGTTGGGGCATCTGGGAATGTGGCTGGAGTTGCAGTAGCAATATCAGAGGGTTCACTTGAACCAACAGAGTTGATTGCTGTAACTCTAAATGAGTATTCAGTACCATTGTCAAGTTCATCAATGGTTTCAGATAGTTCAGTAAGATCTGCTGCTAGCAAAGTTACAGATGGAGTAGTGTTATCAAATGTGTTATTATCAGAGTACTGTATCAAGTATGAGATTATTGCAGCACCATTGTTTGCAGGTTCAGTCCATGATAGGTCTACTTGTCCATTACCACGTTGAGCAGAGGTAATTTCTGGTTTATCTGGAACATTAAATGTTGTATCACTATCAGTACCAGATGCAGTTCCCGGTCCAAGTTGAGTAACTGCAGATACTCTGTATGTGTATGTGGTTCCTAGATCTAGTCCAGTGTCAGGATATGTAGTGTCAGTAGCTGCTGGTGGAACAGATACGGATGTAGTTGTAACATCAGCAAAGTTACCATCACCATCATGTCTTTCTATCAAGTAACCAGTAATTGAAAATCCACCGGTATTTTGTGGGGCAATCCATGAAAGATTAATTTCAGTACCAGAGATTGCAGTTGCTGAAAGTTCTGTTGGGGCATTTGAAGTAGTACCAGGTGTTGCAGTAGCAACATCAGATGTCTCACCAACATCTACTGCGTTTTCAGCAGAGATTCTAAACTCGTAAGTCTGTCCGTTTGCAAGACCAGTTACTGTTGCAAATAGATTGGTGTTAACACCACCTAGACCTTCATCAAATACTTGCCATTCAGCTTCTGGGTTTTGGGATGCTAGTCTAAACTCTATGATATAATCAAAGATGTCCTCACCGCCAGAGATTGCCGGTTCTAACCATGTCAATGATACTTGTGCATTACCAAATTCTGCTCCAACTTGTTGTGGTTTACTTGGAGTAGTTGCAGGCTTTGCTTGTAATACATTAGAGATTTCACTTTCACCAACAGAGTTTTCAGCAATAATGTTAAATTGATAAGTCTGTCCATTAGTCAAACCAGAATCTACATCAATTTCAGTTGGGGTTAATGGAATATTATCATCAAATGTAGTCCAATCACTAGCACCTAGTAATCTAAATTGAGCAATGTAATTTTCTAATGGAGTTCCGCCATCATCAGATGGTGCAGACCATTTGAGGGTTACAAGTTCATTGCCACGAATTGCTTCATCAAGTACAGGAGCTAATGGATAATCAAATGTAGTAGCATCATCGGGTTCTGATGGGTCACCAGTTCCAAGTACGTTAACTGCAGATACTCTGTATGTGTATGTGGTTCCTAGAGATAGTCCAGTGTCAGTAAATGTAGTGTCACTGTCAGTTGGAGATTCAGGTACAGGTATGGTTGTTGTAGTTACTTCTGCAAATGAGCCATCAGCACCTATTCTCTCAATTAGATAACCAGATACTGCACGTCCTCCGTCATCAGATGGGGCTTCCCAGTCTAATTGAATCTCAGTACCAGATAGTGTTGTTGCAACTAGTTCAGTTGGAATACCAGGTACGGTTCCAGGTGTTCCAGTTGCTGGGTCAGATGGATCACTTGTGTCTGGAATTCCTGGATCATCATCTTCGTTATGAGCAATTACTCTAAACTGGTATTCAGTGCCATTATCTAATTCAGATATAGTTGTAGTAGTTGCCAAGACACCATTAACAGGAGTAATTTCTTGTGTAGATGTAGTTGTAAAGCCGTTAGAAGAATATTCTACAGTGTATGCTACAATGGCATCTCCACCATCATCTGCTGGTGCTAACCATGAGAGGGATACAAATTCATCACCAATGTCAGTTACTCTGAGTTCTCTAGGTGCACTAGGTGCTGTAGAGGGTTCTGCAGAAAGAACGTTAGATGGAAGGCTTTGGCCTTCTACAGTATTCTTTGCAAATACTCTAAATTCGTAAGTTATACCATTTGTAAGACCATCAACAGTAAGGCTAGTCAAAACATTAACGCCACCAGAACCTTCATCAAATGTTGTCCAGTTAGATTCTGCGTCATTGTTTGCATCTAATTCACGGAATTGAATCACATAATCTACTAGTGCGTCACCACCGGTATTTTCAGATGGGGTCCATGCAAGTAATACAGATTCATCTCCTGGAGTTACAGTATCAAGTGTTGGTGCACCAGGTACAGTTGCAGGAGTAGCATCTACAGAAGTAGATAAAGCACCTGGACCTGCAGCATTAACTGCCTTTACTCTAAATGAGTACAATGTACCATTATCCAAGTCGTCAATAACAGCAGTTATTGGATCATCAGTTGGAGTAACAGTTTGTGATTCTGGATCAGTAGCAAAGTTGTCAGATGAGAACTCAACTACATAAGAGGTAATTAGAGAACCGCCGTTAAATTCTGGAGCATTCCATTCTAGTGAGACTTCACCGTTACCACGAGTTGCTTCAAGATCAGTTGGGGCATTAGGTGTTGTAAATGGAACAGCATCAAGTGTGTTGGAGTATGATCCAAATCCTGCAATGCTGTTTGCTCTAACTTTAAATGAATATGTATTAGCGTTTTCAAGACCAGTTACTGCTTCAGAGATTGGGCCGGTTTCTTGTGTTGCAACTGTAATTGTGTTAAAGTCATTTGTAAATCCATCAATAGAGTAATCAAGTTCGTATTCTGTAACTGGTGCACCGTTTGTAGCTGCAAGGTTCCAGGTTACTGTAACTGTTCTATCACTACCAACAGCAGTTAGTATTTCTGGGGCAGCAGGTGGAGCAGCAGGTGTTGCTTCTTTAACTTCAGATGGGTCACTGTTACCAACATCGTTGTGTGCCTTTACTCTAAATTCGTATACTAATCCATTTGTAAGACCAGTTACTGTAGCTCCTGGAACTTCACTTAAACCGTCATCAAATATTTGCCAGTCAGTGTCACTCTTTAGTTTGAATTCTACAACATAGTCATCAATGTCTGAACCGCCATCTTCAGTTGGTGCTGTCCATGCAAGAGATACTTGAGTACTGCCAAACGTTGGAATCAAGTTAGTTGGTGGGTTTGGAACAGTTGCAGGAGTTATTGATATTGTGTCAGATACAGGTCCATCATCAATTGCATTGTGTGCAAATACTCTAAATTCATAGCTTACACCGTTATCTAATTCATCAATTACTGCATTGGTTACTGGTGGAAGACCAGAAACAGTCTGAGTAAGAGTAGTTTGGAATCCATCTTTGGAGTATTCTATTACGTATCTATCAATTGTTACACCGCCATCAAATGGTTCAGACCATGATAGTGAAACTTCGCCGTTACCACGTTGTCCACTAAGACCAGTAACTTGGCTTGGGGCTGCAACAGGTGTTGCAGTTATTGGATCAGATGTTTCACCAAAGTCAATAATGTTACTTGCAGATATTCTAAACTGGTATTCTACACCATTTTCCAAGTCTTCAATATCAACTGAAGTTGTTGGATGGCTAACAAATTCTGAGAGGAATTCACCGTCTACAAATGTATCACCAGAGGTATAGTCAATTCTGTATTGTAGTATTGGTTCGCCACCAGTATTACCTGGAGTCCATGACAATCCTACAGTGCCAGCAGAAGGTTGTGGTTCATTAAATGTTGGTGCGTCTGGAACAGTAGCTGGTTTAGCTTCATCGGTATTTGATGGGCCACTGGTTCCTGCAGTGTTTACAGCTTTTACGCGGAATGTGTATGTTATACCATTTTCAAGTCCATCAATTATGGTCTCAGTTGGTACAGGTAATGTTTCACTTGTTACAGTTTGTGATGGTGGGTTTGCACCAAAGTTTCCATTTTCATCATCAGTGTATTCAACAATGTATGATGTAACTGGTACACCACCAGTAACAGCTGGTGCTGCCCATGTCAATGATACTTGTGCATTACCACGAGTTGCAACTAGATCAGTTGGATTGTTAGATAGTGCAGCAGGAGTTTCTGCAATTGGAACTGATTCATCACCAGGACCAACTCCGTTTACTGCAACTGCACGGAATAGATATTCTTGTCCATTGTTAAGGCCAGTAACGGTAATCTCAGGAGTAGTTGAGATTGCTTGATCATCAAACTCAAACCAGTTTTGTCCATTATCAAGACTGTATTCAATATAGTAATCAATAATATCAGAGCCACCATCCTCTACTGGAGGAGTAAATCCAATTGTAACTTGTTCATCTCCAAGTATTGCAGTTAGATCAGTTGGTGCATCAGGTGCTCTAGCTGGGATTGCAGAGTCAACATCAGATGGCTCACCAAAGTCTACACTGTTAGTAGCTGTTACTCTAAAGTAGTAAGTATCACCATTGTTCAAGTTGCTAATTGTTGCAGATAGGGGGGATGCAGCAACATCAACAGATGATGTGAAAATGCCATTGTTTGCATCAGTTTCATTGGTAGTATATTCAATTCTATAACCAGTAATTGGAGTGCCACCAGTTGTTGGCTCAGACCATTCTACTTCGACTTGAGCATTTCCAGGAGTTAAGTTAGTAATTTCTGTCTTACCAGGTACATCAAATGTTGTGGCTTCAGCAGTAGATGATGCATCACCAACGCCTGCCTCTGTAATGGCAGAGACTCTGTATGTGTATGATGTTCCTCTATCCAAACCAGTGTCAGGGTATGTAGTGTCAGTAGAACCAGTGTCTGCTACAATTATTGTAAAGTCAGATTCGCCTTCTGCTTGTCTTTCAATTTGGTATCCAATAATTTCAGCACCACCTGTAAGTTCTGGTGCAGTCCATTCAAGATCAATTTCAGTGTCAGATATTGCTTCTGCCTCTAGGTCAGTTGGTGCATCAGATGTAGTTGCAGGTCTAGCAGTTGCTACATTGGATGGAGGACCAACATCTACTGCGTTTTCAGCAGATACTCTAAATTGGTATAGTTGTCCGTTTGAAAGACCAGTTACAACTACAGATAGGTTAGTGTTAACACCGCCAACACCTTCATCAAATACTTGCCATCCTTGCTCAGGTGGATCAGATGGAGGTACAGAACGGAATTCAATGATATAATCAATGATATCCTCGCCACCATCATCTGCTGGTAATTGCCAGTCTAGTGAAACTTGTTGATTGCCAAATTGTGCGTTAAGTTGTAATGGTTTTGTTGGAACAGTAGCTGGTTTGCCTTCATCAGTATTAGATACTGGGCTGTCTCCTTCACTGTTTGTTGCAAATACTCTGAATGTGTAAGTAACACCATTAGTTAGACCATCAATTGTTGCAGTGGTTGGCAATGGGTCAGTATCGAAAACTTCAGATTCGGTGTCTTCTGCATCAAAGATTCCAGTAGATGTGTATTCAACAGTGTATTGTGTCAAGTCAGCACCGCCGTTAAATGCAGGAGTCCATGAAAGTGAAACGCTTTCATCACCACGTCCAGTTACTTGAAGTGATGTTGGTGCACTAGGTGTTGTAGCTGGAGTCTCAGTTACCTCATTTGATGGACCACTTGAACCATTAACATTAGTTGCCTTTACACGGAATGTGTATACAACGCCATTGTCAAGTCCAGTAATCTCTGCTTGAGTATCTAGTGTTTCATCATCACCAATAATTACAGATGATGGATTTTCACCAAATTCTCCGTTTGTGTCATCAGTATATTCAACAACATAGGTTTCTAATGGAGAGCCACCGTTAAAGCCAGGTTCAGTCCATGAAAGTGAGACAAATCCATTTCCACTGTCAGTTACTTGAAGTAGTGTTGGGGCATCAGGTACGGTAGATGGTGTTGCAGTTACTGTGTTTGATGGAATACTTGAATCATCAGTATCATCATTGTCACCATCATCTTCGTTATGAGCAATTACTCTAAACTTGTATTCAGTACCATTGTCTAATTCAGATATTGTTGTAGTGGTTGCCAATACTCCATCAACAGGGGTAATTTCCTGTGTAGAAATAGTTGCAAAGTTATCATCAGAATATTCTACAGTGTATCTTACAAGGTCATCTCCACCATCATCTGTTGGGGCCAACCATGAAAGTGAGACAAATTGACTACCGCTATTAGTTACTTCAAGATCTCTTGGAGGTTCTGGATTAGTTGAAGGTATTCCAGTTAGAACATTTGATGCATCACCAGAGGCAACAATGTTTCTTGCAGTTACTCTAAATGAGTATTCTATACCATTTTCCAAGTCATCAATAGTAGTACTTACAGGATCATCGTTTTGTGGAGCAGAAATAGTAACAGATTGAACATTTGGTGGGTCAAATGAACCAGTTGCAGTGTACTCTACGAGATAATCAATAATTGAAGAACCGCCGTCAAATGGTTGGTTCCACACAATTGTACTTGCTTGATCATCATCACTTGTTGCAGAGACAAGTACTGGTGCATCAGGTGGAGTTGCAGGTGTTGTAGTTGCAGGGTTTGATGCAGGACCTTCATCTGCAGAGTTTGTAGCAGTTACAACAAATGTGTATGTTTGACCATTTGTCAAATCAGTAATAGTTGTAGTAGTTACAGGTGGAGCTACACCATCAACGCTAGTAATTGTTACAGATTCAAAGTTGTTTGGATCAAATGCCTCACCAGGTGTCCACTTTACTGTGTAAGACTCTATTGCGGCACCTCCGTCACTTGATGGCTTCTCCCATACTAGGAGAACTTGACCAGTTTGAGGCGTTGCAACTAGATTCTGTGGGGCAGATGGGGATGTTGCAGGTGTTGCAGTTACTCTATCAGAGATGTCACCATCTCCAACATCGTTGTGTGCAAATATTTCAAATAGATATGGAGTGCCGTTAACTAATTCATCAATTACAATAGAGAATACGGTCTCATCTGCAGTTTGGACTTCAGTCCAGGTTTCACCATCAACGCTGTAACGAACTATGTAATATTCAATTGCAGCTCCACCGTCATTAGCAGGTGCTTCCCAAGATACTGTAACTTGGTTAGGTCCAGGTTCAGCAGCAGGATTTAGTGGCTCACTTGGAGTAGTAGCTGGGGTTTGGAATAATACGTTAGATGGAATACTGTCATCAATTACGTTGGTTGAGATTACTCTAAAGTAGTAAGTATCACCGTTTGTCAAACCAGTAACTGTGTAAGATTCAGCAGGTGGGTTACCAGAAATTGTTATGTCACCCAAGATGGTTGCAAAGTTTTGATCAGAAGACCATTCTACACGATAAGATGTAATTGGTTCACCGCCATCAAATGCAGGAGTCCAATCAAGTGCAACAGATTGATCACCACGTGTTGCAGTGTCTAATGTTGGAGCATTAGGGAATGTTGCGGGTTTTGCAGATTTTATGTTAGATGGATCACTAGGTCCAAAGTCATTGTGTGCAATAACTCTGAATTGGTATGTTAGTCCGTTTGTTAATTCAGTAACAGTTGTAGTTGTTGCTAGTGCTTCATCATCACCGATTATTACAGTTCCAGTAGTTTGGAAGTTGTTGCTAGAATATTCTACAGTGTATTGAGTAATTGCGTTACCTTGATCAAATTGTGGGGTCCATTCAAGTGCAACAGATTGATCACCACGTGTTGCAGTGTCAAGAACTGGAGGTAGTGGAACGGTTGCAGGAATAGCAGTTATTGTTGCAGCAGCACCAATTACATTGTTAACATTAGTTGCAGTTATTTCAAAGGTGTACTCTACACCGTTGTTTAATCCGTCAATGTTTGCAGAAGTTGCTGGAGCATCAACTTCAATTGTTTGTACTACATTTCCGTTTGGATCAGTAACAATAATTGTGTAATAATCAATTGCACCACCAGCATTAGGAACTGGTTCGGTCCATGATAGGTCTACTTGTTTGTCACCAGGTGTTGCTTCAAGGCCAGTTACTGCGTTTGGTGGACCAAATGGTGTTGCAGTTGCAGGAGCAGATGAAGGACTGGTTAGTTCATTAATGTTAGTTGCAGTTATTGTAAATTCGTATTCTGTACCACTCGTTAAATTAGAAATTGTTGTGCTGTCTGCTGGGGCATCAACCTCTACTGTTTGAGTTGCACCTTCATCATCAACATATGTTATAGTGTAATAATCAATCTCTCCACTGCCGTTATCATCTGCCTCATTCCAGGATAATGATACTTGTCTGTCACCAGGTGTTGCTTCAAGGCCAGTTACTTGTAATGGTGCTCCTAATGGAGTAGCAGTTGCAGTTGCAGCATTGCTTTCTAGTTCATTAATGTTAGTTGCAGTTACTTCAAAGGTGTATTGTACACCGTTTGTCAAATTAGAGATTAGTGCATCAGTTGTTGAACCGTCAACTTCAATTTCTTGAACTTCGTTTCCTTGTGCATCAAGAACTGTTACGGTGTAAAAGTCAATAGCACCACTGCCGTTAAGGTCTGGTTGTTCCCAATCTAGTGATACTTGTTTGTCACCAGGTGTTGCTTCAAGGTTGACTGGTGCTGCTGGTGCTCCTAATGGAGTAGCAGTTGCAGTTGCAGCATCACTTGTACCACCGTTAATGTTAGTTGCAGTTACTTCAAAGGTGTATTGTACACCGTTTGTCAAATTAGAGATTAGTGCATCAGTTGTTGAACCGTCAACTTCAATTTCTTGAACTTCGTTTCCTTGTGCATCAAGAACTGTTACGGTGTAAAAGTCAATAGCACCACTGCCGTTAAGGTCTGGTTGTTCCCAATCTAGTGATACTTGTTTGTCACCAGGTGTTGCTTCAAGGTTGACTGGTGCTGCTGGTGCTCCTAATGGAGTAGCAGTTGCAGTTGCAGCATTGCTTTCTAGTTCATTAATGTTAGTTGCAGTTACTTCAAAGGTGTATTGTACACCGTTTGTCAAATTAGAGATTAGTGCATCAGTTGTTGAACCGTCAACTTCAATTTCTTGAACTTCGTTTCCTTGTGCATCAAGAACTGTTACGGTGTAAAAGTCAATAGCACCACTGCCGTTAAGGTCTGGTTGTTCCCAATCTAGTGATACTTGTTTGTCACCAGGTGTTGCTTCAAGGTTGACTGGTGCTGCTGGTGCTCCTAATGGAGTAGCAGTTGCAGTTGCAGCATCACTTGTACCACCGTTAATGTTAGTTGCAGTTACTTCAAAGGTGTATTGTACACCGTTTGTCAAATTAGAGATTAGTGCATCAGTTGTTGAACCGTCAACTTCAATTTCTTGAACTTCGTTTCCTTGTGCATCAAGAACTGTTACGGTGTAAAAGTCAATAGCACCACTGCCGTTAAGGTCTGGTTGTTCCCAATCTAGTGATACTTGTTTGTCACCAGGTGTTGCTTCAAGGTTGACTGGTGCTGCTGGTGCTCCTAATGGAGTAGCAGTTACAGGATCAGATGGAGTACTTGAACCAACGCTGTTTATTGCAACAAGTGTAAAGGAGTATTCATTTCCATTTGTTAGTTGATTTGCAGTATAGTCAACTGCATTTGCAGGTAATGATACATCAGGTGAACTGATACCAGTAGTAAGATTAGTTATGCTAAGGGTATAGCCAGTAATTGGAGTTCCACCATCAGATGGTTTTGACCATGAAACAGTTGCAGAAGAATCTCCTACAACAGGTTCGTTAAGAACTGGTTTGGCTGGAACAGTAAAGGTAGTTGCACTTGCTTGACTAGATGGATCACCTACACCAGCAGTAGTAATAGCAGAGACTCTATAGGTGTACTCTACACCACTAGATAATCCAAGATCATTAAATGTAGTATCGGTAGTTCCAGTGTTTGCTACAATTATTGTAAAGTCAGATTCGCCTTCTGCTTGTCTTTCAATCTGATAACCCACCAAAGTGCCAAATTGTGGATTAATTTCAGGTGCAGTCCAAGTTAATTCAATCTCAGTATCAGAAAGTGCAGTTGCATCAAGGTTAGTTGGAGCGGTAGGTGTAGTGATAGGTGTTGCAGTGACAGGATCAGATGGAAGACTTTCTAGTTCATTTACGTTAGTAGCTGTAATTGTAAATTCATATTCCACACCATTTGTCAAGTTAGGAATTGTTGCCTCAGTTTCTTGACCGCTAATTTCTATGGTATCAACAACATTTCCGTTTGGATCAGTGACGGTAATTGTGTAAAAGTCAATAGCACCACTGTCATTAAGGTCTGGTTGTTCCCAATCTAAGAAGACTTCACCATCACCTGCATCTGCAGTAGGAGTATCAATTATTCCGGGTGCACCTAATGGTGTTGCAGTCGTACTTACAGCACTGCTTTCTAGGTTGTTAACATTAGTTGCAGTTATTTCAAAGGTGTACTCTACACCGTTGTTTAATCCGTCAATGTTTGCAGAAGTTGCTGGAGCATCAACTTCAATTGTTTGTACTACATTTCCGTTTGGATCAGTAACAATAATTGTGTAATAATCAATTGCACCACCAGCATTAGGAACTGGTTCGGTCCATGATAGGTCTACTTGTTTGTCACCAGGTGTTGCTTCAAGGCCAGTTACTGCGTTTGGTGGACCAAATGGTGTTGCAGTTGCAGGAGCAGATGAAGGACTGGTTAGTTCATTAATGTTAGTTGCAGTTATTGTAAATTCGTATTCTGTACCACTCGTTAAATTAGAAATTGTTGTGCTGTCTGCTGGGGCATCAACCTCTACTGTTTGTACTACATTTCCATTTGGATCAGTTACAGTAATTGTGTAAAAGTCAATAGCGCCACTGTTATTTTCATCTGCCTCATTCCAGGATAATGATACTTGTCTGTCACCAGGTGTTGCTTCAAGGCCAGTTACTTGTAATGGTGCTCCTAATGGAGTAGCAGTTGCAGTTGCAGCATTGCTTTCTAGTTCATTAATGTTAGTTGCAGTTACTTCAAAGGTGTATTGTACACCGTTTGTCAAATTAGAGATTAGTGCATCAGTTGTTGAACCGTCAACTTCAATTTCTTGAACTTCGTTTCCTTGTGCATCAAGAACTGTTACGGTGTAAAAGTCAATAGCACCACTGCCGTTAAGGTCTGGTTGTTCCCAATCTAGTGATACTTGTTTGTCACCAGGTGTTGCTTCAAGGTTGACTGGTGCTGCTGGTGCTCCTAATGGAGTAGCAGTTGCAGTTGCAGCATTGCTTTCTAGTTCATTAATGTTAGTTGCAGTTACTTCAAAGGTGTATTGTACACCGTTTGTCAAATTAGAGATTAGTGCATCAGTTGTTGAACCGTCAACTTCAATTTCTTGAACTTCGTTTCCTTGTGCATCAAGAACTGTTACGGTGTAAAAGTCAATAGCACCACTGCCGTTAAGGTCTGGTTGTTCCCAATCTAGTGATACTTGTTTGTCACCAGGTGTTGCTTCAAGGTTGACTGGTGCTGCTGGTGCTCCTAATGGAGTAGCAGTTGCAGTTGCAGCATTGCTTTCTAGTTCATTAATGTTAGTTGCAGTTACTTCAAAGGTGTATTGTACACCGTTTGTCAAATTAGAGATTAGTGCATCAGTTGTTGAACCGTCAACTTCAATTTCTTGAACTTCGTTTCCTTGTGCATCAAGAACTGTTACGGTGTAAAAGTCAATAGCACCACTGCCGTTAAGGTCTGGTTGTTCCCAATCTAGTGATACTTGTTTGTCACCAGGTGTTGCTTCAAGGTTGACTGGTGCTGCTGGTGCTCCTAATGGAGTAGCAGTTACAGGATCAGATGGAAGACTAGTAAGATCGTTTACATTAGTAGCTGTAATTGTAAATGAGTATGTTTCATTATTTGTCAAACCAGAAATAGTTGTAGTTGTTGCTGGTGGTGCTCCTTGTGCTCCAGTTAGAGTAATGGTGTCAACTAGAACATTAGAAGAATCACGTACTTCGATTGTGTAAGATTCAATGTCACCACTGCCGTTAAGGTCTGGTTGAGTCCAGGTAAGTGTAACTTGTTTATCTCCGGATTCTGCACCAAGGTCATCAATTATTCCTGGAGCACCTAATGGAATTCCAGTTACAGCATCAGAGGGATCACTTGATCCTTCAGCATTAATTGCAACAAGGGTAAATGAATATTCATTTCCGTTTGTTAGTTGGCTTGCATTATAGTCTACGGCATTTGCAGGTAATGATACATCAGGGAAAGTATTACCAGTTGTAAGGTCAGTGATACTTAGTGTGTACCCAGTTAATGGTGAGCCACCATCATTTGGTGCAGACCATGAAACAGTAAGTGAAGAATCACCTACAACAGGTTCGTTAAGAACTGGTTTTGTTGGAACGGTTACAGGAATTGCAGATTGTACAACAGAAGGTTGACTTTCATTTACTTCGTTTATTGCAATTACTCTAAAGTAGTAAGTGGCACCATTAGTTAATCCGGTAACAGTGTGAGTTGTAGCAGGAGGGTTACCAGAAATTGTAATGTCATCCAGTATTGTTGCAAAGTCATTAGTTGACCATTCAAGACGGTAATCGTCTACTGATTCACCACCATCATCTACAGGTGCATCCCAAATAACTTCAATTTGTCCATTACCAGGATTGAGTGCCGTTATCGATGGTGCATCAGGAACAGTAGCTGGTGTTGCTTCAACTTCATTGGAAGGAATTGCATCTCCAAGAGCATTTTGTGCATATACTCTGAATTTGTGTAATACACCATTTTCTAGTTCAAGTACTGGAACATCAGTAGTGTCAATTGATTGACCGTCATCATAAACTGCAAATCCATTACCATCATCTACTTCTATCACATAATCAGTTATTGGGAATCCATTGTTATCAGGTGCAGACCAAGTAAGAAGAACTTGTTCATTTCCACGGATAACAGAGAGGTTAAGAATTTGGTCTGGGACATCTCCAGGTGTTGCATAAATTGGATCAGAAAATAGGCCTTGGCCAACATCCTCATTTACAGCAGCCACTTGGAATGAGTATTGAATACCATTGTCAAGACCAGTAATAGTGATGGTATTTGCAAGGTTGTTTGCTCCATCATTTACTGTTTCCCAAGAACCGCCTGCTGGTTTGTATTGAATTACATAATCTTCAAGTGGAGAACCACCGTCAAATGGTGTAGACCAAGTAATGGTTACAAATTCATCACCTGTTACTGTTAGATTATTATCAATTACTGGCGCATCAGGAACAGTAGCTGGTGTTGCTGTAGGAGTATTAGAAGGAGTACTAGGACCGTTAGCATTTATTGCAGTAACTCTGAATGTGTATTCTTGTCCATTTGTTAATCCGGTAACTGTAGTTTCAGTTGCAGGAGGACTGCCAGTTACGGTTACAGAAGGTGTGTTTTGATCAAATGTTCCATCAGTAGAATATTCTACTTCATAAGAAGTGATTGTAGCACCACCGTCATCTTGAGGAGCATCCCAATCAACAAAGACTTGGGAATCATCAGGAGTCAAAGTGTGAATGTGTGGAGCTGTAGCAGTAGAGCTAGGAGTTGCAGATACAGGATTAGAGAATAGGCCTTCACCTGTAGAGTTTACTGCACGTACTTGGAATTCATAAGTAACTCCATTTTCTAGGTCAGTTACTGGAACTGATGTGTTATCAGTGCTGGTACCAGCATCAGACCAATTAGCAGCACCAAGTTCTCTGTATTGTATTTCATAGTAATCAATTGCAGCACCATTATTGGCAGGAATTGTCCATGTAAGAAGAACTTGGGTGTTGCCGCCCTGGGCTTCAGTTATGGTAGGTTGACCAGGAACACCTGCAGGAGTTGCAGTAGCAGTATTAGATACAGGTCCTGTGCCTTCTCCATTTACAGCAGATACTCTAAAGTCATATGATTGTCCGTTTGTTAATCCAGTTACTGGAATATCAGTTGTATCAATACTTGTTCCGTCGCTAAATACTTGCCATCCAGAACCATCATTGTATTCTATAATGTAATCAATAATTGGAGAACCGCCATTATCAGATGGAGGGGCCCAAGAAAGTAAGACTTGAGTATCACCAGGTTCTGCAGATAGGTTTGTGGGTGCACCAGGTGTTGATATTTCAGCAGAATATGTAATGTATAATCTTGGAGAGTCTGAAGGAGATTGATCATAAGAATATGCATCTCTGTCACTTGATGCGTTTGTTGCTTCAAAAATCAATACAATAGAATTACCAGATTCCCAACCAACAGTACCAGTTAGAGATACATCATCAACAAGTGTTCCATAACTGTCAGAGGTTCCAGTATCAATAAATGATAAAACATCACTGCCAGTACCAGTTACTTGTACAGTTGTAGTCTCCCATGAACTACCAAGTGTAAGTCCAGGAGAAACATCAACACCATTCCAAGTTACTTGAAGGCCGTTAGTGGAAGCATCAGTTCCAGGTCTTGCCATAGATGCAAATGAAAGAGTGTATGTCTGACCAGAAACAGTAGATATAGTTTGAGAGATTGTAGTAGATTCATTACCATCAAGTTCTGCACTTTGTTGTCCTTCATCAGCGGCAGTTACAACACCATTATGAATTTCCAAACCGTCACTACTAACAGTCCAACCAAGACCAGATGTACCGTCAGGGAATATTTGCCAACCACCAGGAGTTACAGTTGGAGTTTCAAATCCACCATTAGTTACAAGGTTCTGACCAGTGCCAGATAGATTGATTATTTCTTGAATGATAGATGCAATGTTTGGAGTTCTTGTGTCATCACTTACTTCATCCTCATCCCATGTTCCAATGTTACTCCATGAAACGGATGCAGAAGTAGTTGTCCTAGAAGTAATATCATTATCAGAATTTGTAAATGTTGGAGCATCAGCAATTGCTTGTCCATGTATTGTTACAGATGTAGTACCAGACTCATCGTCTTCAGATGTAAACTCTACATAGGCATTAGTAATTGTGGTTCCTGCTGGAATGTTAATTCCATTAAATCTTAAACCAACATAATCAGAGTCATCAAGATCCAAATCACCGCTAGTAAGTTCCATCACTTGATTGCCATCTTCATTTTGATCATCTTGTTCTGCATCATCAGATGATTGTGAGATTTGTACAGAAAGGGTTGCAGCACCAGTTGGTGTTGCAGTAGCAATGTTAGATGCAGGTCCTGTACCATCATCATTTACGGCAAATACTCTAAATGAATATTCCTGGTCGTTTGTTAGTCCAGTAACGGTAGTTGTAGTGTCAGTACTTGTACCATCAGCAAATATACTCCAAGTAGGATCTGCTGTTAGTTTGTATTCTACGATATAGTCTGTAACATCAGTAGTAGCTTGTGCAGCAGGTGCAAAAGATGCAACGAATTGTGCATGTCTGTTAGCAGAGCCACTAGCAGTATGAGATTGAACATCAGATCCGGCAGTATCCTTTACTTCAGTGGTGATTGCAGCAACTGCACTTGATGGATTAAAGTCGGCTCTTTCTGTCTGATCATCACCATGGGAGGTATATGAGCCACCTTGACCATTTCCAACTAGAGATACAATTAGAGAACCATCTGTTTGTGTTGTAATGCTTTGACTAATGGAACTAGTTTCAGTAGCAGAATTAGATGCTGTGACTTCTTCTGCTTGTTGTGCAACACCAGAAAATGACATTGCAATAATAGCTGCGCCGCCAACAGATGAGTCAAAGTTTACAGTTATAGTGTTAGAGCCTGTTTCAATGTGCTCATCCATAATTCTCCATAATTCTACGCGTTGACCTGTTCCAGTAATTATTTCAGAATCACCAACAAATATGCCAGCACCAGTGTCAGAATTGATGTCAATTGATGATATGTCTTCAGGGTTGCTGTCCTCATCGGTAATTCCTACAAGAATCATACGATTAGTGTCAGCAGCAACATCAAGTGAGATTGAACAAGAATCATCAGAACAAAGATTGCCTTCATTATCTACTACAGAATCAAATGTAATTTCACCAGATGAACTACCAGGTGCAGTCCAAGATAGTGAGACTTGTTGATTGCCAGGAGTTGCAGAAAGGTTTGTTGGTGCACCAGGTAAGTTTAGCTCAGAGCTTGGTGTTGCAGTAGCAGTATTAGATACAGGTCCTGTGCCTTCATCATTTACAGCAGATACTCTGAATGTGTATTCCTGTTCGTTGGTTAATCCAGTAACTGTAGCTGTGGTGAAAGTACTTGTGCCATCAGAATATATCTCAAAGCCATTGCCATCATCTACTTCTACTATATAATCAGTAATTGGAGAGCCACCATTAGAAGGAGCAGTCCAAGATAGTGAGACTTCAGTGTCACCAGGAGTTGCAGAAAGGTTTGTTGGTGCACCAGGTGCAGTAGCTTCAAGTGTCCAAGTGACTACAAGGAGTGGTGCGGTATCATCGTCACCATTGTGTGATTCAGCAGTTCTTTGACCCTCACCAGTAATTATGATTGAAAGGGAGTTATTCTCTTCCCATCCTTCTCTGTCAACAATCTCTTGTATTACAGATGCAAGGTTTGGTGTTCTTTGGTCAACTCCTGCTTCGCCTACAGAATCCCATTCAACAGGAGACCATGAAACAGATGCAGAAGTTTTTGTTCTATCTGAAATGTCATAATCATCATTGCTAAATCTTTCAGAGTCATCAATATCTTCACCAAAGATTTGAAGGTCGGTAGGCTCATCGTCGGTCTCATCTACTGTAAACTGAACATATGCATTCTGAATTATTGCACCAGAAGGAATTGCAACATCATTGAATCTAATACCAATCTCTTGCTCATCACCACCATCTTCTGTAAGCTCCAAATCAGTGCTACCACGATCTACATCACCATCATCAACTTCCTGTTCTGCATCATCATCATTGTGATTTACTCGGACTTGAACAGTACCACTAGTTGGTGTTTCTCCTTCGGGGGTTGCAGTAGTTGTTGCAGAAGGATTTCCTTCACCAATTGCATTTTTAGCAATTACTCTAAACTCATATTCTTGATCATTAGTCAAACCAGTTACTGTTGTTGTAGTTGCAGTGCTTGTACCATCAGCAAAGGTACTCCATGAATTTGCAGAGCCAGAAATTGCAAGACCAGTTGGTTTGTCAAACTCACCGTTTCCTTCACCATCATCACCAAATTGAGATTGGTAAACTCCGGCAGAGTTGAAAACTTGAATTCTGTGGTTATCAGTATCAGCTACATAGATTGTACCATCAGATGTAATTGCAACATCTCGTGGTTTGTCAAACTCACCGTTTCCTTCACCATCATCACCAAATTGAGATTGGTAAACTCCGGCAGAGTTGAAAACTTGAATTCTGTGATTGTCTTTGTCAGCTACATAGACATTGCCAGAGCTGTCAAGTGCAATTCCTTGTGGTTTGTCAAACTCACCGTTTCCATCACCTTCACTTCCAAATTGTCCCTGATAACTTCCATCAGGATTAAGAAGGGTTACTCGGTCATTGTCTTCTTCAGTAATGTATGATGCTGATGTGCCACGTGCATAATCATATGGTTTGTCAAATTCACCGTTTCCATCACCTTCACTGCCAATTGTACCTTGGTAAACTCCGGCAGAGTTGAAAAATTGATATCTGTGATTGTCTTTGTCAATTACTCCGATAAATCCATTATTAGCAACAGTAACACCTGTTGGTTTATCAAATTGACCGTTTCCTTCACCATTACTTCCAAATGTAAGAAGATGGGTTCCATCAGATGAGAATTTTTGAACTCTATGATTATCAGTGTCAGCTACAAAGACATTACCAGAACCATCAATGAAAATACCGGTTGGTTTGTCAAACTCACCATCGTCATCACCTTCACTTCCAAATTGTGATTGGTAAACTCCGGCAGAGTTGAAAACTTGAATTCGGTGGTTGTCTTTGTCAGTAACATAAATGCTCTCTGAGCTTCCAGTTGGACGATATTGTATAATGTAATCAGTGATTGCAGAACCGCCATCAGAAGGAGCAGTCCAGCTTAATCCAACTTGAGTATCACCTGCAGTTGCAGTTAGTCCAGTTGGTTGTCCTGGAACTGATGCGGCAGCTGTTGGAGTTGCATTTGCAGTGCCAGAAGGATTACCATTACCTGCAGAGTTGTGAGCTAAAACTTGGAATTCATAAATTACACCATTAGTTAATCCAGTAACATCTGCATTAGTTGTTGGACTATTACCAGCATCAGACCAAGCAGCAATGCCAGATTCTCTGTATTGTACTACATAGTAGTCAATTGCAGCACCGCCATTTTCATTTGGTGCAGTCCAAGATAGTGAAACTTCAGCATCACCTGCAGTTGCAACTAGGCTAAGGGGTTGTCCTGGAACAGAAACTGGTGGGGCAGTTTCAAATACTACCCATAACGCTTGGCCAGTAGCGTGACTTTGTTCACTGTTTTGAGCTGTGTCTTCTGTAGTTCTAATATCAACTCCAGTTCCACTAAGATTGTTTCGTCCAACAGTGGTAGGGTCACCACCGTGATGGCTGGTTATAGCAAAAAATGCAGGATTAGAGTAAGTGTTTGCAAAACCCAAACTTTTCCAGTTGGTAGGGTTGGAATTATTACCAGGATCTTGACTGATGTTTGTTGTTTGGGCAGCCTCTATTCCATCAAAGGTACCTCTCTCAATTGCAAGCCAACCCATCTCGTTGTCAGTACCATCACCAACATTAGAAGCGAGTTGTCCACCAGGATAAGATTCATCAATTTCCAGAGATGCAGTTACACTACTTCCACTTAAGCTACCAGATTGATATCTAACAGAGACCCAGTCTTGTGCACTGTCTTTGTTTGCAGTTGCAACAAAAGTTGGTGCAGAACTAAATGTGGGTGAAAAACTAATTTGAGTAAAATCACGACCGGCGTTATTGCCTCGTGAGTCATATCTAGATATATCAACAGAACCTGCTTGCATTTGCGTGCCATCAGGAAGTGTATGATTTCCTTTTTCAACAACAACATATCCAACATCACCAGCAATCGAACCACCAGTACTATCTCCTCGATACAGTTGAACTTCAAAACTTGATGTTGATACATTTCTGACAACAGCAGTCGCATATTCCATTAACGCACTCGTTTCAAAACCATCTATCGGTTGCGCAATAACTACAGGATCAGTAAATGTTCCTTGAATTGATACAGTGGTCCAACCATCTGTGGAAATGATACCAGCTTCATAGGGTAAAGGAGTTTGAGCAAATGCATCTGGAGCAGGATCAAAAATTGGAAGTGTTGCAGGATGAACGAGTAGAATAACAGCTATACTACATACTAACAGTCGGTTGAGGAGTACAGTCCTACTTTGTTTCAAGCACTTTTTTGAGTCTGTTTTCGGTATTTAAAGACAGAGCGATTTTCCTAATATTGGGACTTTTTGAATTTCACCGACTATGGTTGGAATGTTTTACTAACTAGTGAAGAATTAGGACATAGTTCCAAATTTGGGAAATTCACGCCTGTTGGGAGGATCTTAATGTCATAAGATGAGATTTTGGGATTTTTAAAAAATATCCAAAAAAATCAGATAGGAGACAAGTTTCCACGGACTTTATCACGTTTTACGAAAGCATCCTCAAGTGTTTTTGCAGTAGGCTCCACAAGCCAAGTATCCCTCTCACTTTCTATTAGTAATGCAACATGGTTGATTTTTTTAGGGGATGAGGGGTTATCAGAGTCAAAGTAGATAAATCTAAGATCCCAAGTTTTACCAATATCAGAAGACTTTATCATATCTGCCATCAAAATGGCCAAGTCCTCATTGTCACCCTCACCCTTAGAGAATGTATCAAGGGGGTGTTTAGGGTCAGATTGCATTTCATATGATGTTAGCTCGAATTGTGATACAATCCACCACACTTCAAAGATAAATTCACCAGGTGTAGTCACAGTACTGTATAATTCATTCATGGGTTGAGGCATTTGTCCTGTAACAAATTTTGATAAATCACGAACCTCAACAGTTTCTGAGGTTCCTCCAGCACCCACATTTACAAGAGTTATTGACAAGGTATCCTGAGGTGCCGGAAGTCGTACAACCTCATCTATGAAATCATCTGAAAGTTTTGAGAAAGTGTATTTGTTGTTTCTAGAATCTACAAAGTCCCAACTAATTGTTCCTTCATCCATTGCAACCGCAGGTACTTTGGATGTTTCAACAAGGATTTCTCGTTCAAATCCAGTCAATGTTTCAAATATGGAGCCACTTTCTGTTTGGTTTTGCACCTGTTCTAGTTCCCGTATTTTTGCCTCTAGTTGAGCAATACTGTCTTCTTGCTCAGGAGTAGGTTGAACTATTACATCAGGTTGTGCTTTGAATTCTTCAATTTGGGCTTCTAGTTTTGTAATTTCTTGTTCTAATTGTTCTGTTTTTTCGTTAGACGAAGACCTGATATCTTCAATGACAGACATTTGGTCTTGAAGTACATTGATCTTTTCTGCAAGATCAGCTCTTTGTTGTTCTGCTTCTAGAATCTGCTCTGCTGTCTGTTGCACCCGAGTTTTCAATTCTTCATTTTCTTCTAAAACAGCAGTGCTCTTTTCTAAAACAATCTCAGATACGCCACCGCCAATCGGGATTACAGAGTATGTCGGAAGGAATTTTTTTTCAACTGCCTCATCACTAAGGTAAGTTGATAATAATACACCTGCTACAATAGGCACAATTGCTAAAAGTAAGATTTTACTGCTCACTTAGATCAGTCGACCACTAACGCTAATAACAATAACTACTATTTTTTAGACAAAATATCATTTAGTTTATCATTCAAGGATTCTAGGGATTTTATCACATCAGTAGAAAGAGGTTTTTCAGCTTGACGATTTATCAAAAATAGAATTTGATCTTCAATCTCCTTTAGTTCTTCTTGAATTTCAGTAGAAGTCTTACTCATGTATTCTTTTAGTTTAGCTTGAGTCTGTATCAGTCTACGAATTTGTGCTTTTTCTCGTTTTATCTGATCGATTATTTGCACTTCATCTTCAGCTAGTTTGATTATCAGGTCTTCATGGTCTTGGTGACTCTTTTCTAGATCTACTTTTTCTTGTTCGAGGGTTTCCATCCTCATGTTATTTTCAAACTCTTTTTCTCTTAGGGAACGGATCTTCTCTTCAAGAGACTCTTTCTTCTTTAATGCTCTTTGTTCTGCAAGTACGCTGATTTGCTCAAACTTTTCAAGTTCATCTTGTAATTTTTGGATCTGTTTTTCAAGTGCAGGAGATATGACTTTGGACTTCTTTTCTGCATCATCACGTTTCTTCATTAATTCAACTAGTTTGACCTGTTGGAGTCTTAGGTCGTCAGCAACAGTGTCTCCTGCTTCAGCTTCTTTGATTTGGGCTTGTAGTAATTTTTCATTCAAAGATACAGGATCAACAGGTCTTGAAGTAGACTTCTTGTTAAATAATTTAGAAAGCCAAGAAGATTTCTTCTCAACATATTCTTCTTGACCAGGTTGTACAAGAGAGGGTTGTCTAGAAGATAATTTCTTTTCCAATTCTTTTCGTTCTGCAGTAAGTTTTTTCAAATCAGCATGCTGAGAGTCCACCTGCTCTTGGAGAACAGTCTTTTCTGATTGGATTTGTTCTAGCTTGGATTGGTGTTGTTTAGTGATAGTATCAATTTCTGCTTGTTTTGATTCTAGTTGCTCTTTTTGTAATGTGAGTTGAGACTCTATCTCAGGGTAGGAAGTAGGTTTGGATTTGATTTCTTCAAGTTCTGCTTGTTTTGATTCTAGTTGTTTTTGAAGGGTAGTCTTCTCTGATTGGACTTGTTCTAGCTTGGATTGGTGTTGTCGAGTTATAGTGTCAATTTCTGCTTGTTTTTTCTTTAGTTCTTGTCTTTCTAATGTGAGTTGAGATTCTAGCTTGGATGAAGGGGATTTTGATTTGATTTCTTCAAGTTTAGATTGTTGGAATTTTACCTTATTTTGGAGGGCAGTCTTTTCGGATTGGACTTGTTCTAGCTTGGATTGGTGTTGTCGAGTTATAGTGTCAATTTCTGCTTGTTTTTTCTTTAGTTCTTGTCTTTCTAATGTGAGTTGAGATTCTAATTCAGCAGAAGGGGATTTTGATTTGATTTCTTCAAGTTCTGCTTTTTGAGTTTCTAGTAGTTTCTGAAGGGTATTTCTTTCAGATTGGACTTGTTCTAGCTTGGATTGGTGTTGTTTAGTGATAGTATCAATTTCTGCTTGTTTTTTCTTTAGTTCTTGTCTTTCTAATGTGAGTTGAGATTCTATCTCAGGGTAGGAAGTAGGTTTGGATTTGATTTCTTCTAGTTTAGATTGTTGGAACTCTATCTTATTTTGGAGGGCAGTCTTTTCGGATTGGACTTGCTCTAGCTTGGATTGGTGTTGTTTAGTGATAGTATCAATTTCTGCTTGTTTTGATTCTAGTTGCTCTTTTTGTAATGTGAGTTGAGACTCTAATTCAGCAGAAGGGGATTTTGATTTGATTTCTTCAAGTTCTGCTTTTTGAGTTTCTAGTAGTTTCTGAAGGGTATTTCTTTCAGATTGGACTTGTTCTAGCTTGGATTGGTGTTGTCGAGTTATAGTGTCAATTTCTGCTTGTTTTGACTCTAGTTGCTCTTTTTGTAATGTGAGTTGAGACTCTATCTCAGGAGACAATGTAGGTTTGGATTTGATTTCTTCAAGTTCTGCTTGTTTTGATTCTAGTTGTTTTTGAAGGGTAGTCTTTTCTGATTGGACTTGTTCTAGCTTGGATTGGTGTTGTCGAGTTATAGAATAAATCTCAGCTTGTTTTTCTTGCAGTTGTTCTTTTTGTAAAGTGAGTTTTGATTCTAATTCAGGAGAGATTGATTTTGATTTGGTTGCCTCAAGTTCTGCTTGTAGTGTTTGTATCTTTTCATGAAGTGCAGTCTTTTCTGATTGAGACTTTGACATTACATCTTGATATTGTTCCATAATACCATCTAGCTGAGCATGTTTTTCCTTATAATCATCAATTTGAGCTTGTAATTGAGATTCTATTTTAGCAGAGGAAGATTTTGATTTGGTTGCCTCAAGTTCTGCTTGTTGGGATTGGATCTTATTTTGAAGCGCAGTCTTTTCTGATTGGATTTGCTCTAGTTTGGATCGGTGTTGTTTAGTGATAGTGTCAATTTCTGCTTGTTTTTCTTGAAGATTATTTTCTAGATCCGTTATTTGTTGTGCATTGTTTGTTGCATTAGATTTTGCTAGATTTTCCAAATTGACTTGTTGTATGTAGAGTTGTTCTTCAAGAGCTGCCTTTTCACTTGCAAGTTTCTTTTCAAAGGTAGAACGCTCTTCAGAGATAGCCTTGAGTTCAACTTGGAGGGTCTGGATTTTCTCTTCTAACATAACCTTATCTGCGGTAGCTTTTCGTTTTACAGACTCATAATCATGGGCCATTTTTTCAAGTTCAGCCTCCTGGGCGTGAATCTGCTCAGTTAGACTGATTTTCTCTAAGTCATTTGTTTCTTGTTCAGATTTTTTTGCAAGCAGTTCTCTGTCTTTTGCTAGTTTTTCAAGTTGTGTTTGTTGAGTTGCAATTTTTTCTTCTAGCTTCATCTTTTCAAGTTTAGCTTTTTCAAGACTCATTTTGTGTTCAGTTTCTTCTCGGTCTTGAGCAAGTCTTTCAAGCTCAGCTTGTTGAACGTGTATCTGTTCTTCAAGTTTAGCTTTTTCAAGAGATGCTTTTCTTGTTGCGACACTATAGTCACGTGATAATTGACTTAGTTCTTCTTGTTGATGTTTTATTTTTTCTTCGAGTTCTGCTTGTTCTACAACTCGTTTAGATTCAAACTCGGCTTCTTTTTTAGCCAAGTCTCTTTCATTGCGAAGTCTTTCAAGTTCGCTTTGCTGAGAATATATCTTCTCTTCTAGATGTCTTTTGCTTTCCTGAAGTTCGGTTTGTGAATTTTCATAGGTCTCTTTTAATGCATTAAGTTCGGATTGTTTTTGTTTATGTTCTTCATCAATTGTAACAGCGGAGGTTTTGGTTTCAGATAATTTTTCTTGTGCTACCTCAGCATAATATGATTGAGTTACACTATCAAGATAATTTTTGTCAGATGCATGTAGTGTTTTTCCTTGTTTTAATGAATGTAAAATATAGCGAAGTCTGTTTGAGTCACCAAATCCTTCGGCAACCAGTTTTGATATAAAAACAATTGATTGTTCTGGAGAAGATACCTCATCAGAGGCATTGTATTCTTGTTCAATTCTCTCTTCAAGATATTGCTTATCAGACTTTGCAAGGGATTTGTTATTTTTTAGGGAATTTAGTATATGGCGAAGCCTACCAATGTCACCCTTATTCTGGGCGATAAGATCCTCTAGGAACGTTACAGTGTCCTCTGTAGACAGATTCACCAATGAAATTTACCTAATTTGCGATCCGATATCTGCTTAATAAATTGCCGATCAACTGATCTTGACAAACCTAGACCTCAACTGTAGGCATGGATATAGAGACCAGGGTTTTATCATCAGAATCATCTATGATAGTCGTGCCTGCATGATCCTTTAGGATTACTTTAGCCATGTAAAGTAGAATATGGTCTGCTTGAGCGATTCCAGCCTCATTCTCATCTAAGGGAGAAAATATGTCAGAGTCTATCTTTGTGTCTGAGGCAAATTGGATAGTTATGTTGTTCTCATCAACAGTTGTTTTAATCTGAATAACACCCTCATCAAGATATGTCATAAAAATATCAGATATGTATCGTAATGCTCTTCCCAATTGATGGGCATCTGCAAATACATGTGCTTCATCAGACGGTTTAATGTCCATCACTACTTTCTTTGGTGGTTCAATGTCTTTTACAGAAGAAGTGATGATTTCGTTTATTTTAACATCATTCATGTCATAGGATAATTTTCCTTGCTCCAAATTGGAGATGTCTGTAACAGTAGCAGTTACCAGTTTTAGTTGTGAAAGCGTAGTATCAATTGAACGAAGAACTTCATCTTTTGTTAATTTATCATTTTTTAAAAGGTCCACATTTTTAGTGATATCGACAATTGATTGATTTGTTTTTTTGGAGATGAACCCCATTATACTTTTTGTCCATGAATCATTTTTTTCAATTTTAGCTAATGCTCGTTCTAGTTCATCAGTTCTTAGTTTTACCAGATCAGTCAGATTGGAATTTGTAAAATTAATACTGTCTCTCATGTATTCAAACTTGTTAGCAAGATCACCTATTTCATCATCTGTTTTAATATCAAAGTAAACATCAAAGTTTCCATCTGCAATTTGAGAAGATGCATCACGTAATTCTATCAGAGGTTTAGAAATAGATGTTTTAATGTATAATCCGACAATTATTGCAGACATAATCGTAGTAACAAGTACAATCAAAATTATGTTAGTTAATACAATTACAGGGGATAAGACTTCATCAATGTTTTTTTCTACAACTAAATTCCATCCCAGTGGCAAAGATGTTTGGTCAGGCTTTGCATAGACTTTGAGTATATCACTTCCTTCAGCGCTATCTGTAATGTAATAATCTGATTTTTCAGACATTAAAAGAAATTCAACAAGTGAGATATTCTCACCAAATTCAAGCCCCACAGTAGAGTAAATCACTTGACCTTTATCGTCAAGAAGAGAAATTTCTGTGTCTAGAAATTTGTTTGTTTGTTGTAGATCATGAATTCCACCTATCAAATCTTGAAGTTGTATAGTTGTCTTTAAGATGCCTAAAAATTCCCCATCTTCATTATCGATTCGAATTGCAATGTCTTGTGAATAAATTCCCAAATCATCATATGATATATCATCTACAAAATATCCCGTAGATACTGTAGTGCTCCACCATTCAGAATCACTTACGTAATATTGAGGAACAGTACCGTCATATGCAACTAAGATACCAACTTGATTATAGATTCCAATTTGATCATATATTGGATAAGAGAATTTAGTTTCAATTAGATTTGATGAGAATGATAATTTTTCAGATAGGGTATTGTCTAAGATTTCATCTGCTATAGGCAAAGTCTGATCTTGGTTAAGTGCATCATTCCATGCAATGTTTGTTTCATTTATCTGAGCATCAGTCAAGTCTATAGATTGCGAATTTGATTCTTCCAAAATTTCATAGACCAGACGTCTGTCAGAAATTTCGATCAGGCCAAAAGTTTTCTCATCTATACCTTGAACCATTTCAGAGACAACATCAGAGAGAGATTGAGAATAATCCTGACCAATATTGTCAATAAGATTATCTTGTGTTGTGGTAACTATAAGATATCCCATAATCACAATTGATGCGATTATAACTGTAAAACTAAGTAGGATTTTCTTTCCTATCTGCACCCTTCTACAACTTTACTGATTTATATAAATTCTAAAGTAAAATATCCCAATTCATCAAATATCTATTTTTTAGATTAGACTACAATAACATCATAAACGAAGCAGAAGACTTAAACTGATTATTTTCATATTCGAAAATACGGTTTTGTCAGATAGTGAAGAAATCATCAAAGTAATTGAGGCATTATTTCAAGCAGGAATCACAAAGGACACATCTGTTTTAAAAGACATTCATCTAAATGACCCAAAATTTTCTAGTTTTAGCGATTTGCCACCATATGATCTAAAAGATTATCAAAATACTATAGAGTTAGAAGAACTCAAGTTTGTTAGTATTTCAGATTATAGTTATGAAATAAAGAATCCAAAAATCAGTATTTTTGGAGATTCGGCAGTTGTTGCAATGGAACTAAACCAGAAAGGAATGCTGGTAGATACAAAAGCATACACAGGAGAACACATGGAAATCCAAGGAAGGGCAACTTTTGTTTTAGTAAAGCAACCAACATGGAAAATTGCTCACATTCATCTATCAAAGATTAATGGATGAATTAGTTCTTTTTTGGTTGAGGTTTATTTTGTGGTTTGTTTGATTTGTTCTGATTAGGTTTCTTGCCTTTTGGTTTGTTCTGATTAGGTTTCTTGCCTTTTGGTTTGTTCTGATTAGGTTTCTTGCCTTTTGGTTTGTTCTGATTAGGTTTCTTGCCTTTTGGTTTTTGTTTTTTATTTGGTTCTTCGGTTGCTAGTTTTTTGTATAATTTGAAAGCTTGATCAACATTTGCATTTTGGTGAATGATTGCTCTGGTTGCTCTAATCATAGCAACAGGATGTTCAGATTGCCAGATGTTTCTTCCCATATCAACACCAACTGCACCTGCTTTTACAGCATTGTAAGTTAGTTGTAATGCATCACGTTCTGGAATTTTCTTTCCTCCTGCAACAATGATTGGGACAGGACAGGATTCAACAACTTTTTCAAAGTTTTCACAATAGTATGTTTTAACAATATGTGCACCTTGCTCAGCTGCCATTCTACAAGCCAAAGAAAGATATCTTGCATCTTTTCCCAGTTCTTTTCCTACAGCAGTTACAGCCAAAACGGGAATTCCATATCGTTCTGCTTCGCTGACTAGTTTTCCTAGATTTACAACTGTTTGATACTCATATTTTGAGCCTACAAAGACAGACATTGCAAGAGCACTAGCATTTAGTCTAATTGCATCTTCAATAGATACTGTAATGTCTTCTTGAGATAAATCATCACCAATAATACTAGAACCTCCAGAGACACGAAGTACCATCGGAGTGTCAGTCTCAGCAGGGACAGATGTTCTCTGAACACCTCTAGTTAACATCAAAGAATCACAATGTTTCAGCAAAGGTGCAATTACCTTTTTTGGATTTTCTAATTTTTCAGTTGGCCCAAGAAAATATCCATGATCAACTGCTAACATAAGTGCGCGATTATTATGTGGTTTAATTATACTAGATAATCTGTTTTTTAATCCCCAATCCATATTTCATCGATTTTGAAATGCCTTTCTTAAGCCTTTCTTATTTTGTAATGATTATTTTCATGGCATTTTCACCACTACGTGCATGATCAAATGCTTTCTGAGTATCATTAATTGGATAAGTGTGTGTGATTAATTGTTTGACATCAATTTGTGAGGATTCAATTAGATTCAATGCTTCTTTGGTGTCATTATCAGATGCAGCATAACTTGTAACAAGAGTAATTTCTTTTGAATAGATTTTGCTCATATCCAAATCCATTTTTGCGCCTTTTGAAGGAACACCAAACATCATTACAGCGCCTCCTTTTCGAACCATATCAATTGCATCATCAAGAGCTTTAAGACTGCTAGTTGCAACAATAGCAACATCCACTCCCATGTTATCAGTATGGTCTAAGATTTTTTGTTTCCGAGTTTCATCAGCAGAGTTGATAGATTCGGTGATATTGAATTTTTTTGCAAAGTCCAATCTAAAATCATTAACATCAAAACAGAAAATTTTTGAGAATTTTTTTGCTTGTGCAAGCATCACATGCATCATTCCAGTAGGACCAACACCAAAGATTGCTGCGCTATCTCCCTCCTGATAATCGTATTTTGTCCAAGCTCTAACACAACATGCAAGAGGTTCAATCATTGCAGCTTCTTCAAAACTAAGAGAGTCAGATATTTTCAATACTCCTCCATGAGATACATTCCATGCAGGAACCACATATTGTTCAGATAAACCACAAGGAGACAGATTAGTTTCATAGTACTTTTTGCACATTGTTTCGTTTCCGTGACTACAGAAATGACAATCATAACAAGGGACATGATGATGAGTAAACACTCTATCGCCTTTTTTGAATTCAGTTACATCAGAACCAACAGCTGAAACTACACCAGCAGGTTCATGACCCAAACGCATTGAAGGTTGCCCATATTGTCCAAATACTTTTTCTAAATCAGAGCCACAAATTCCACATGCATGCATCTGAACCAAAATATCACCAGATTCTAAAGAGGGGTTTTCTGTTTCACTTACAGAAATTACAGATGGTTCTTTAACAGATGCAGTTTTCATAATTGGTCATTAGAAAATTGAGTATAAGTAGATTAAATTAAACACCGAGAATCTTCTTCAACATTACTCTGTAGTCAACTTCAGTTTTTTCACTACCTGTTGCAGGTAATGCAAATACCAAAGTAGATTTTTCAGCCCTTAATGCAGTCAACTCATCATTGATGGATTCAGTGATATCATCACTAACTAGAACCAATCCCACATCAGAATCATCAGTTAGTTTCGTGATATCCTCTAAAGCTTTTTGAGGTGACTCAGCGATGATACCTGGAACGCCGGCTAACTGAAAGCTGGTTACGAATGATTTGCTTCCCACAGTGAATATTTTCACAAATTCAAATTTTGTCCATTCTAATTTAACCCTTTTTGGAAAGAGCAGATCAGGAAAGGTTGATTTAGTTTAAAAAATTAGTAATTTTATGACAGAAATTGATACACAAAAGGATTTTTTTCTTTTCTTGCATGGAAAAATGGATCTCAAACAAAAGGCAACTGATGTTTTAATTGAGAAAGGATGTTCTGAGGCAAAGATTACCATGGGAGTACCAACAAAAGTGGGCAACGTAGGAGATTACATGGTTCAATTATGGCCACCAGGACCAGCACCAAATCAAATCAAAATTCAACAAATAACCAAAGTTGAAGAGGTGGAGCCAGAAGGAATGATAGGTCTTTGGAAAGGGGTTTCAAAAGAAGATGTTGAATCTATTCCATTAGAATAAACTCAACTAAACCCAGCACCAAAATCAGAACCTTTGTCTAAAAGGTCACCAGAATCTGAACTTTTTAATTTTCTAAACAACAATGTTTCATAAACAAGCTTCATTGCATCTTCGTCATTTAGGTTACAATCTTCTTTAATTTGATTTTTGTATTTTTCTAATTTCCCAGGTTCTTGTTCATCAAGAGAAACACCATCATGAACCATCAGATTTGCAATTTTTTCAATTTCAGAATTTTGTTGTTCTTCATCCATGTTTGTCAGTAATTTTTCTAGTTATTAATACATTCGAATAAAAAATCATTACAAATCTAAAAGTAATCCTAAAAGAAAATCAGAAAACTCCTCATCAGAAAAAATAATTTTTTCAACTTTGTTTTCATTTTGAGCAAGTTTTACCGAATCTAAATGATAACAAGTTTCCTTTCCATTTAATTTACCAAAATAAAATCCAGGACAAGAACAATACAGACTAGATGGATCAACCCAATGTTCTTCACCCTTGCCAACAACAGTCCAAATTTTCCTTTGACTAGGCTCAAAAACATGTAATTTTACTCGTTTTTCTGAAACTAGAGATTCAATTCTATCAGGATCTTTGTTCACAAGAATTTAATCAGATATCTGCAGTATAACTTTGATGTTGCAAACCAGAATAATACCATCAAAGCCAGCATTGATTTTGGATGGAGAACGAAAACATCTTGTTGTAACAGATCTTCATATAGGATTTGAAAGCAGTATGGCATCAAATGAGATTTTCATTGGAAAAAATTCCACAATAAATGAAACGATTCAAGAATTATCTCAAATGATTGATTCAGAAAATCCGGATTCAGTAATTTTACTTGGAGATGTAAAATCAAGTGTCAAAAGTATTTCAAAAAGCGAATGGGACGAAATCCCAATGTTTTTTGAAAAAATTAGTCAAAAATGTGAAGTGGTTTTGGTTCCAGGGAATCATGATGCAAACATTTCAAGGCTAGTTCCTCAAAATATCACAATGATTAGTTCAACTGGAATTGTTGAAGAAAATGTATTGTTAACACATGGGCACACTATGCCATCAGAGAATTTTTCACATGTAGATAAAATAATTATGGGACATGTTCATCCAGTGTTTTTTCAAGAAGATTCTGTGATAAATGGGCAACGTGTTTGGGTTTCAATGAAGATAGAAAAAGAGAAAATTTTTCCAACCAAATCAGGGGAATTGGAAATTACTATAATTCCTTCATTTAACAAGTACTTTTACGCAACACATAGAAAAAAATACAAAAAATCAATTTCCCCAATAATAGATAGAATAAAGTCAGTTGCAAAGGCCAGAATTGTTACATTGGATGGGACAATTATTGGAAACGAATCAATTATTGATCAAGTTTTGTAAAATTATTCATGGACGTCGTATGGTTCAATAGGATTTTTTGTTGTTTCGTTATTCTGTAGCCACTCTAGGGTTTTGACAAAAGAATCTGCTAGTTCAATAGTGGTCAGAACAGGAATTCCCAACTCCAATGCCTTTCGTCTAATTTGATATTCATCATCAAGCATTCCAACATATTTTTCTAAAGACAGTGTACTTGGAATGTTTATGATAAAGTCAATCTTTTTCTCATAAAGTAGATCAGAGATATTTGGTTTTCTTTCAGGTTCTGAAATCTTGTGTACAATTTCAACATCACCAACTTTTTCTTCAAAGAATTCAGCAGTATGTTCTGTTGCTAAAATTTTGAATCCTAATTGTTTGAGCTTTGCAATACTTGGCAAGAGTTTTTCTTTATTTGTAGCACCGCCAACTGTTACAAGTGCAGTTCCTTTGTCAGGAAGATTGTATCCAACCGAAGTCAAACCTTTGGATAATGCATCATAGAAACTATCACCAAAGCATGCTGCCTCACCAGTGGACTGCATCTCAACTCCTAGTG
Organism: Candidatus Nitrosopumilus sp.; assembly: GCF_965262695.1. Lineage (GTDB taxonomy): Archaea > Thermoproteota > Nitrososphaeria > Nitrososphaerales > Nitrosopumilaceae > Nitrosopumilus. The sequence goes on from NZ_OZ253550.1 coordinate 688,974, forward strand.
CAATGTCTGCACCATCCAATTGCATGAATGAAAATTGAGGGACTTTAATTCCATAGTTGTGAATTTTTTGCCACTTGTTTTCAGGGATTTTAGGAAGGGGTTTATCCAAAATAGCCTTAGAAGCAAGTGAAATTAGGTTCGTTTTTACTAATTTGGAAACAAATGGCATAGAACGAGACGCACGAATGTTGAGCTCAATTACATAAACATGGTCATCATGAATTAGGAATTGTAGGTTGAACGGACCTTTAACATTAAACGTCAATGCAATTTTTTTGGTGTAATCATTGATTGTTTCAATGATTTTGTTGTTTAATCTCCATGGAGGAATACACATCATTGCATCACCAGAGTGAACACCAGCTGAATCAATATGTTCAACTATTGCGCCAATAACAACTTCTTTACCATTACTAATTCCATCAACATCTACTTCAAGTGAATTTAGCATGAATTTTGAGATTACAACTGGATGATCAGGTGAAACATCTGTTGCTTCCTTGACATATGTTTTTAGTTCATCTTGAGACCATACAACTTTCATTGCGGCTCCAGACAAAACGTATGAAGGTCGAACAATTACAGGAAATCCAACTTCTTGTGCAAAACTTTTTGCTTCATTAAGATTTGAGAATGCTTGCCATTTTGGTTGTTGTATGTGTAGTTTATCAAGTTCAGCACTAAATTTGGAACGGTCTTCAGCTCTATCGACATCTATTGCACTTGTTCCCATGATATTGATTCCCCGTTGTGCAAGACCAGGAGTCAAATTGTTTGCAGTTTGTCCACCAACACAAGTGATTACACCTTTGGGGTTTTCAAATTCTGTAATGTCAAGAATTCTTTCTTGAGTCAATTCTTCAAAATACAATCTTGTACAAATATCATAATCAGTAGAAACTGTTTCAGGATTACAATTAACTACTGAAACATTTTTCTCACCATTCTCTTGTAATCCCCATACCATGTTGACTGTACCCCAATCAAACTCTACACTACTTCCAATCCTGTAGGGACCAGCTCCAACAACGATTACTCCTTTCTCATCTTCAGGAACTGTGATATCATTAGAATTACCACCATAGGTAAGATAGAGGTAGTTTGTAACAGCAGGCCATTCTGCAGCCAATGTATCAATTTGCTTGACAGAAGGAATTACGCCTAGTTTTTTGCGTATTTCACGCACTTCATCAGAGGTTTTGTCTTTTGCTCGAGCAATTTGTTTATCTGAAAAGCCCATCTTTTTGACATCCCACATCACAGATTCATCAAGTTCAGATTCTTTGAGTTTTGATTCAGTGTTTACTATATTTTGGATTTTTTCTATAAACCAAGGGTCAATTGCAGATAGTTTGTAGATTCTTTCAACTGAGATACCCATCTTTAGTGCAATTGCAACATTATACAATATTTGATCATCATGATGTGAAAGCTTGTATTCAATTTCTTCTTCAGTGTATTTTTGTCCATTTGTACGATTCAAAACAAGTCCATCATTTCCAATATCAAGCATTCTGATTGCTTTTTGTAAAGATTCTTCAAATGTCCTGCCAACTGCCATAACTTCTCCTACAGACTTCATAGTAACACCAAGTTTACGATTAACAAGTTCAAATTTTGAAAAGTCCCATCGAGGATGTTTACATACAACATAATCAAGTGAGGGTTCAAAGCATGCGGTAGTACTTTTTGTAATTCTGTTTACAAGTTCAGATAAGCTATAACCTAATCCAATCTTTGCAGACATGTATGCAAGTGGGTAACCGGTTGCTTTACTTGCAAGAGCTGATGAACGGGATAGACGAGGATTAATTTCAATTGCAACATATCTATCAGAATCAGAATCCAATGCATATTGAATATTACATTCTCCAACTATTCCAACATGTTTTGTTGCACGCAGTGCTGCTGAACGCAACATGTGATATTCATGATTATCAATTGTTTGTGATGGTGCAACCACAATGTTATCACCAGTATGAACTTTCATAGAAAGAACATTTTCCATGTTACATACAATTACATTATTGCCATCATAGTCTTGCATTACTTCATATTCAATTTGCTTCCAGTGACCGATGTATTCTTCAATTAAGACTTGACCTACAAGACTTGCCTTTAGGCCACGCTCAACAATTTCATGCAGTTCAATCTCATTGTGGGCAATACCGCCACCACGGCCACCCAAAGTATAGGCTACTCTAATTATGACAGGATAGCTCAGTTCTTCTGCGACCTTTTTTGCATCATCAAAGTTTGTCACAGTCTTGCTTTTGAGCACAGGAACTCCTGCTTCCTTCATTTGATCCTTGAAAAGCTGCCTATCTTCGGTGTTTTTGATGCCTTGAACTTGGGTTCCAAGAACACTTACCCCATATTTTTTGAGAATTCCAGCCTCTTCGAGTTTAACACCACAGTTTAAGGCAGTCTGTCCACCATATGCCAACATGATTCCATCAGGTCTTTCTTTTTCTAAAATAGATTCAACATAAGATGGGTTTACTGGTAAAAGATACACTTGATCTGCAAATCTAGTATCTGTTTGAATGGTTGCAATGTTTGGATTAATTAGAACACTTTTGATTCCATCTTCTTGAATTGCTTTTAGACATTGACTGCCAGAATAATCAAATTCTCCAGCTTCACCAATTTTGATTGCGCCACTACCAAGTACTAAGATTTTCTTTAGAGATTCATTTTTTGGCAATTTTTATTTCTCCATTAATTTTTTGAGTTCATCAAAAACATATTTACAATCAAAAGGCCCAGGTGCAGCTTCTGGATGAAATTGTACTGCGATGCAATTTTGTGTTTTGTGTTTTATTCCTTCAACTGTTTTATCATCTGCGTTTGTAAACCATAATTTAAAATCAGATTGTTCTAAAGATTCAGGTTTTATTCCATACCCATGATTCTGACTTGTAACATAAACTTGATTTGTTTCTAAATTAATACAAGGTTTGTTTTGTCCACGATGTCCATACTTTAGTTTGTAAGTTTCAGTTTTCCCTGCAAGTCCAATTATTTGCGCACCTAGACATATTCCTAAGGTAGGGACGTTGTTTTCAATTAGTTTTTTTGCAGTATCAACAGTTGCAGGACAGTTTTGTGGATCACCAGGCCCACTGCTTAGTACCACGCCTTTTGGATTATGAGACATTATTTTTTCATACGAAGTATCCCATGGAACAACTATTGCATTGTATCCTAATTCTCGCACATTTCTTACAATAGCATTTTTTGCGCCAGTATCAATTACCACAACTGATTGAGAGTCATTTCCATAGACTTTTTCTTCTTTAGTTGAGACTGAATCCATAAATTTCTCAGAATTGTAATCAGTTGCCTCTGCCAGTTCTTTTTTGATTTTTTCAACATCAATAGGCTCATCAGAGACCACAAGTGCTGCCATCATAACTCCGCTACTTCGAAGTTTCTTAGTTACAGCCCTAGTATCAACACCAGATATTCCAGGGACCTTTTCATTATACATCCACTCATCTAGAGTCATTTTGAGATTCCAGTGACTTGCAGTCAGAGAGAGTTCATGTACTACAAGGCCTCTGATTTGCATAACATCAGATTCAAAGAATTTTGAAATTCCATCCTCGTCTTTAATTTCTGGATCGGGTACACCATAATTTCCAACAAGGGGATAAGTGAGTGTTAGAATTTGACCATTGTAAGATGGATCAGTTAGAGCTTCTGTGTAACCAACCATACCAGTGTTAAATACAATTTCACCAAAAACAGCCGTCGAATAACCAAAGCCTTGACCATCAAAAACAGTACCATCATCAAAGATCAGCTTTCCATGCTTGTTTGCGTGGATTGATTTTTTTGTGGTTATTGTGACCCTCAGCAATTCCGTTGTAATACGAATTTAAGTTTTGTGTGAATTAAAGAAAATAAGTTTTGATCGCAAAAATTTTGATTATAATGCTTGGAACTCTTCGCTCCATTTATGATATGCACGAATCATTTCAGTTGAAACACTTGGTTTTCTTCTTTCCATAATGTTTTTGAAATCAGATGCAGTTAATTCTCTTGGCTGAATTGGGTCTTCACCCTCTACAGGTTCATGGTAATCAGGAGAGTCAAATATCTCATGGACTGTTTTGATTTGTGCAGCTTGACATACATCTTTGATATCACTGGCACTGTAACCATCAAATAATTTTGCAAGATCATTAGTGCTGACTCTAGAATCTTTGCTTAATTTGGCAGTGTATTGTTCAAAGAGATTTTCTCTTGCTGCCTGGGTAGGTAATGATACGTAAATTCTCTTTTGGAATCTTCTAAGGAAAGGCCAATCAAGAGCCCAAGGTTTGTTTGTGGCTCCAATTACATACATCATCAAATCTTTTCCTTTACCATTAACACCATCCATTTCAGTGAGGAATTGATTTTTAGTTCTAACTTCTCCGCCTACTTCACTACTTCTAGAACCCAATAATGAATCAACTTCATCTACAAACAAAATAACAGGTTTACCTTCTTTTTCAGCATAACTTCTTGCCATTGCAAATAATTTTGAAACATTCTTTTCTGCTTCACCTAACCACTTACTCATCATAGAAGATGCATCTACGTTGATAAAGTAACCATCCATCTCATTTGCAGTAGCAGCTGCCAACATTGTTTTACCAGTTCCAGGAGGACCATAAAGTAACATTCCTTTTGGCCATCCTAGTGGGAATAAATCAGGTCTTTTAGTTGGATATACAATTGATTCACGTAATGCACTTTTTGCATCATCTAAACCAATAACTTGATCCCAAGTTACATCTGGTTTTTCTTTCATAATTAGTTCTTCAAAGTCATTTTCATTTTCTTGTCTCTGAACAGATTTTTTCTGGTCTTCTTCAGAAGCTTTAGGATCAACTGCAGGCTCTACACCATGTGACTGTTGTAATGCATTAATTCTATTATGATAAGAGTTACATCTTTCTTTGTAAATTGGATTTAATTTGCTATTTGGATATAATTTTAGTAATTTTACTAAAGCATCAATTGCTTGTTGATAGTATGTGATTGCCTGACCACGGGCTCCTTGAGAATCAAATTTGATAGCCTCAGAAGCATATTTGCTAGCAGTATTTTCTAATTCTTGGGGAGCCAGACTCATGTCAAATTACCTACGCAGTATTCCCTTGAGAATTTTGTTGGTATTCTACGGTGTTAATCTCTGTAGCAAAATTGGTTAAATTAATTGCACTCGTTTCGTGCTCATCATAGTCAGGACCATCATGGTATTTCTTCTTGAAATCAGATTTTTCTGTAATATCCACATGAATTCCCTTTACCTTACTAATAGAATCCTCAGCAGACATGATCAGTTCAGAAATTTCATCATCCAAATCTTCGATAGAACCTGCAGCATCTGAAACTACAGATACAAAATATTTTAGAATTGAACGCATTTCTTTTTTATCAGCATATTTGACTAGTAGAAAATCAGCAATTCCAACAATTTTATTCAAATCTTGCAGTTCTTCTAAAGTTAATTTTTCAATATTTTTATCATCAGATGATTTTACCTCAGAAATTTTTTTATCAATTTTTAAGGAGAGTGATTTTACACGCTCAAGATCCTTTGAGAAATCACGTTTAGTGTTTAATACATTCAAGTATTGCATAATTTAAAAAAATCAACATTAGGGTACTGCTTATTTATTTTAGAGTCCACCATCAATTTTACTTCATCCAATAGGATTGATGATTCAGTGTTTGATTGACTAAAATCAAAACTGGCATGAGTAAGTGCTGCGGAGTCAAGTACTATGCTACCCAAATGGACAGATAGTTCTGATAGTTTTTGACTGCAATCAGGAACTATTTCATAGAGTTGAGCACTAATTGTTCTAATTAACGGAATAGAAGAAGGTAGAACTTGAGGGATTGATTGAACATTTGTAATGCTTCTAGTCTTTCGTTTTGTCAAAGTCAAAACCTCAAGAGAAAATGCCATAATTCGTTCAAGTTCAATTGCTTGAAGATGAGTTTTGTCTGATTCATCAAAATCAGAAACTAAATCTTTGTTTGATTGCTTCAAATCATCTCGTCTTTGAGAGATAATATCTACAATTTCATCAAGCAAAGTAGCAGAGTATTCTAATCTAGGAGTCAAAGTAACAGAATGAGAGATATTCTCAGTGTCTATTTCTATGCATTTAACCGACATGGAATATTTTGTCGAGATTTTGTATTTGAGGACGATGTCACAATTAATTTAGTAACCACAGTTACACCTATCTGTAGATACAATTTTGATTTTTTTTGAGTATTTGTGTAAAGGAATTTAGCTCTCAATTTTACCTAATAACAAATCAATCATAATCATGGTCAATGAGCACGCATTAACAGTTAGCCTTGAAGAATTTGGTTTAAGCAAATATGAGGCACAAGCTTATGTTGCATTAATTGCCAAGGGCACAATTTCAGCAGGAGAATTAGCATATTACTCAGAAATTCCAAGGACCAAGATTTACCCAACTTTACTAAAACTTGAAAACAAGAAACTTGCAATAATTTCAAAAAGTAAACCAATAATGTGTACTGCTATTGCACCAGAAGATGCATTTGATGGAATAATTCATGAACAGATTAACAAAGTAAATGCAATGAACACACTAGTATCCAATCTCAAAAAAGCCAGTGAGGAAAGTAGAAAATCAAGAGGTTCTGAAGAAAAAAGGTATTTTCACATCAGTGCAAATAACGTATTATCACAACTTCAAACCATGATTGAAGGTAGTAAATCTTCAATGAAGATAATGGTAGACCAATGGGGTTTAGGACTACTAGCAGAATGCAAAGAACAACTAGTATCAGTATTACGTAGAAACCTAGATGTTAAAGTTCTAGTATCACCTGCACAAATTTGTTCAGAAGCATACAGATCAATACCAGACGGAGTAGAGATTAGAGCATCAGACATTACGCAAAATTGCTTTATCTTTGATGAAACAGAATTGCTAATGGTAAATAACGAAAACGGAAAAGGTGCAATCTTTTCATCAACTGACATTCTAGGAGTCAATCAAGAAAAAATATTTGCACACATCTGGAAAAATGCAACAAAAACAAAAGCACTTGCAGATATGACAAAAACAGAAGCCCAAGAGATTTACAAAATCATCAAGACAATTAATGAAACAGGGTTGACACATATCTTGAATTCCACAATGTTCTCAAAAAAGCCAGAGTTTGACTTGTTTAGATTATTAGAAAAGAATGGAGTGTCACTAAAATCAAAATCACTAGATGACATCATTGAGATAATGGACGCAGTATTACAAATTACATGTTCAGGACATGTGAACTTTGAGGCAAATACAAAAAACATCACAGTAGAATCAAAGCTAAATAGCGGACATTCACTTCCATGGGTTTCAATTTTAGATGGATGCCTCCAAAAACAAGGCTACAAAACTAGAACAGTATTCCAAAATAACTCAAGTAAAGGCGAAAAAGTCCATATCAAAATAAGTAAAAACTAAAATCAGATAAAAATGACGCAACAATCGTCATGTCCGAAGAAAAACTCAAAGAATTAGGAATAGAATTACCAGAAGCCCCAGTACCTGCAGGAAATTATATCCCAGCAGTAAAAACAGGAAATTTGCTTTTCATATCAGGGCAAATTCCATTAGAAAATGGCAAAGTAGCATATACTGGAAAAGTTTCTGATGAGAATCTAGAGACGGCTCAAAAATCAGCTAAAAGTTGTGCAATTAACATACTAGCTCAGATAAAAAGAGAGGCAGGTAGTTTGGATAAAGTTTCAAAGATTGTCAGATTATCAGGATTTGTAAATTCAGTTCCAGAATTCACACAACATCCAAAAGTAATCAATGCAGCATCAGATTTGATGTTTGAGGTTTTTGGAGAAAAAGGAAAACATGCAAGAATAGCATTAGGGGCAGGAAGTTTACCACTTGATTCTATGACTGAAATTGATGCAGTTGTAGAAATCTCAGAATAAAATTATACATGAGCATAGGTAGTTCTTATATTAAATGAACATGCTGAAAATCTAGGTGTGCTAAATGACATTAAAAAATTATATTTTTAAAAATTTGTGGCTTCAAGTTGTAATCTCGTTACTAGTTGGATTGGGAGTTGGTCTAGTTTTAGGAGATGATGTTGGCGTCAATCTAGATGACAATACTTTGGATGCTCTTTCATCATATCTCAAAATTCCAGCCAACATATTTTTGAGTGTAATTTTGATGATTATAGTTCCATTAATTTTTGCATCAATTGTAGTGGCTATTACTAATTTAGGTACAAAAGAAAAAATGAAAACTTTGGGATTGGGTATTGGAGTTTATTTTGTAATAACTACAACAATTGCAATTCTAATTGCAATAACTCTTGCATCAGTTATTGCTCCAGGAAGTATTTTAGACCTTACTGCACTTCAAGAAACTCATGATTTGTCTGAAGAGGATTTGAAAGTTACAGAAGGTTTCTCAATAGATGAGATTCCGGACATAGCATCAAACATTATTCCAAGAAATCCAATTGTGTCGTATCTTGAAGGACAGATGTTAAGCATTTTGATAATGGCGATGATTGTAGGATTGGCAATGGCAGCTCTACCAAAAGAGTCAGTCAAACCATTGTTGGATTTGCTAGAATCTGTTCAAAAAATTACATTATACATTCTACTGATGGCAATGAAGATTGTACCGTTTGCAGTTTTTGGTTTGATTGTAGGCATGGTTGCCAAAGTTGGAGTAGAAACCATGGCAGGGCTTGGAGTATACATGGTAACCGTGGTGTTAGGACTAGGAGCTATGTTGTTGGTATACACAATGATCATAAAGTTTGTAGCAAAAAGACCAATTTCATCTACATTTTCAAAATTCCGTAATCCACAAACTTTGGCTTTTTCAACAGCAAGTTCAATGGCGACAATGCCTATGACATTAAAAACAGCAGAAGAAGATCTAAAACTAGATACACGTGTTTCAAAATTTGTAATTCCACTTGGAACCACTGTAAATATGGATGGAACAGCTTTGTACCAAGTAATAGCAGTTTTCTTTTTGGCACAACTCTTTGCAATTGAGTTAAGTATATTCTCCATACTTGTGATTATTATTACTTCACTATTAGCTTCAATTGGAACTCCTGCAGTTCCAGGTGCAGGGACAGTTGTCTTAGCTACAATATTAGTAACAGTTGGAATTCCCCCAGTGGGAATCTTGTTATTACTTTCAGTAGACAGGATTTTAGATATGATTAGGACCATGGTCAATGTCACAGGGGATCTTACTGCTTCTTGTGCGTTTAATGAAATAACGCGAGAAAAAAATTGAGAATTTGGAAATTTTCTTAAATATATTTTCAAAGAATTTGCATTATGGTTCAAATGTGCAAAGGGTTGTGTGAGCGATTAAAATCAACGTCATTTACAAATAATCTTCGTTATAAGATAGGACAAAAGTGGTGTTCATTGTGTGCAATATTTTTTCTTACAGAAGAAAATTCGTGTCCTTGTTGCAAAACAAGATTAAGATCAAAAGCTAGAAGTAAAAAAGACGATTTACCAAGAATATAATCACCAGAAAACTCAAAAATACACCCAAATGATTCTAAAATCGAGGCTAAATTGAAGTATTTAGAAGAAATAGAGTCTGAGAAATACATCTCAGTTGAGACATACAGAAAAAACGGAGAACCAGTCAAAACTCCAGTTTGGTTTACAATAAAAGATAACCAAATCTTTGTAGTAACTCGTGACCAAACAGGAAAAGTAAAGCGTCTCAAAAATAATACTCAAGTAAAGATTGCAACATGTACCATTAAAGGAGAAATCAAAGGAAAGTGGGTTTCAGGAATTGCAGAGATTTTAGATGAAGGAAAAACAAAAGAGGCAGTTAAGAGAAGAGACAAGAAATACGGATTTTTCTCTAAGATGGCAAGGTTTCTTACCAAAAGTAAAGGGGAACTTTTAGCATTCTCAATTAAGATTAAGTGAATTTTTTAATTTTTGTTCTTTCTTTAGTTTCATAGCAGTCAATCCAGCAAATCCAAAAATAATTACCAACCCAACATATGCCAATACTTGACTATATTCAATAAGTACTGCAGATACTCCCGTTCCAACAACACTTGGAAGTAAAGATAATGCATAGAGCCACCAACCACAGCAACCAAGTGGCACTAGGGAAAAGAAAGAGAAGAAAGAGGTTGCAGCAGTACTTCCAGAGTTACCACCAAATGCTTTTCGTTTAATATCTAATTTACAACCCAGGAGTTTACTTTTTTCAGACAAGAATACTTGTAATCCAATTCCAATTCCCATGCCAATTATTACAATAGAATTTAGTTGAAACGCAGCACTAATTGCAGCGTATGGCTCTAATGCAGGAGTTGTTGCCACTACCACTGCCAAATAGATTACAACTGTAATGATTCCAACAATGGTTGCCTTTTGGATAGGTTTCATTATTTATCACCATAAACTAGAGTTTGAGGATGAAATGCAATCCATTCAAACCAAAATCCAGGCTCAATTGGCAATCGTTCTAGTTGTTTTCCCGCATATTGGCCTGAAATTGCCAACCCATCATAATTCCATTCAGAGTTTGACTGAATGTCAATTATTTTCCCATTTGAAAATTGGAAATTCAAGACTTCTCCATTAAGTGTTCTTTCAAATGCACGAGAATTTTCAGAATACAATGAAATCAACATAACAGGAATTGTGCCAACTGAGTCATTAATCACAATTTCTGATTCAATGTCATTTTGTTTGAATGCTTTGGAGATTTCATCTTGATTAAATCCAATGATTATTTCCTTTGGATGCATTCTATCATCATTGTGCTCTACTGGAAACATTATTCTTGGTTCGGTGTAATAATTTCCATAAGGATCTGTTGCATATGATCTAAGATGGCCAGTATCAGTTGTTAAAACCAAAGTATCAGGATGAAGTTGTTTCCAATCACCCCAAGTAATCACATCAAAAGGAACCAAGTTTAATTGGTATCCAGTTAATTCTCCCTTTACAGCAATGCCAAGTGCTTGACTCCAATAAGAGTCAGTGAATCTATCATACATCAATAGATTACTGTTATAGAGTTTACCAGAAGTGCCAAACTCCACTTCTTGTCCATCAATTATTCTTTCAAAGACTTGATTAGTGTAGCATAACGGACAATAAGTCACAGATACTGGAACATCACCAACTCTATCATTAACAATTTCATGCCAAACTAAAATGAATAAAGGATATGCTTTTGCTTCTCCATTAATTTCTAAACCAATTACAGTATCTGAATCAGACATAAATTGAGAATCAGATACAGGGGCAAAAACAGGATCGTCAATTGAAGGAATCCCATCTTTTGGAGGACCACCTCCTTTGATCTTATCTAGAGGAATAAGATGTTTGACGCCATCAGTTTCCATCATTTGAAGTTCAGAGATTCCTGTTTCAGGAATTGTGATTGAAGATGATGTAGGCGTGATTGTAACGTAGGGTTGAGAATTTTCAGCCAGAAACAATCCCAAACCTACAAGTGCAATACCTATAGCTATTGCTGGAGCAAGAATCTTGACATTCAATTTTGCATGAATTTGTCATCCAAATTATTAAAAAATTGTTCCAATTTTTGGACAAAATTTGGACAAATCCTTTTAATGATTTTTCAAAGGTCAAAATCAATGAATACTGAAGCAACCCTAAAGGGAAATGTATTACACGACATTACCCACTGGGGAATTAGCGCATCTATTGGCGTGATATTCATCGTACACAGCATAAAGAAATTTGATCCTAGTTGGCAAGAATGGTTAGTTTCAATAGGAATTCCGCCAGAATTCCAATTACCAATTGCCTTAGCTGAATTTATTGGAGGAGTATTGCTTGTGGTAGGAGTTCTTTCTAGAATATCTGCTGCAATATTATCAATAATTCTGCTTGGAGCTATATTCCACATCAGATGGGAAAATGGATTTTTTGTTTCCAAAGGAGGATGGGAGTGGGATTTGGTAATGTTAGCAGCTACACTTGCAATAATAGTTGCAGGACCAGGAAGAATTTCAATATCTTACGTAGCAAAAAAGATTCCTAGATTCTTACAGTGATTATTTTATTTTTTTATTTAATTCTGTAATGAATTTTTTTATTTTTGGTTTTGGAACTACAGCACCACATGCTTTATCATGTCCACCACCAGAACCACCAAGATCAGTTGCCAACACGTTAACAATTTTTCCCAAATGGACTTTACAGTTTTTGGAACCTCTAACTGAAACTGCATAGATTCCATGGTCTACTCTTTCTTTGTATGCAACACCCACATCTTTACCAGACAATCCCATTACAAAGTTCACAGCACCACTAGCACCAGAATCAAGAATTTCCATGTGTCCTAGATTCTTCATTGTTTTCATACCTGCTTTTACTTTGGCAATCATTTGAGAGAGTTTTTCGACTTGAATTTGTGCAAATTCAAATGTATTTGGAATATCATGAGGGAATTTGGATTCTGCTAGTTCTTCAACCAAATACAACAAATAATCTGGTTCTTTTTGATGTCCAACAATATTGTATGTCAGAACAGTAGCACTGATGAGTGCAAATTGTCTATCATACATTTGAAGTAATTTAGAGCCTAAAGGTCTATCTTCCATGTAATCAGTAATAGCAGCACATGTTGCAACAAAAGTTGCATGTTCATTTAATTTTGATTTGAAAGCATTGTAGACTTGAACGGTAGTACATTCGTTGATATCATGAATTACTTTGACTTTGAGTTTTTGTAATGATTTTACAACAGCAGGATCAATATCATGATGATCAATGTATGTGATTGAAACTTTGTTTTTTCTTAGAGATTTCATAAGATCAATAAATTCATCTTGAGTCTTTTTACTCAGACCCAAATCACAAATGTATAATGACTTCAATTTTTCATCAGTAACAACTTGTTGTAAAGCTTCCATTTGTCCAGGGTAATCAACCAACATGGCATCACCACCAAATGCCTGGCGAATTAATGCAGCAGAACTAATTCCATCAGCATCTTCTTTATGAGAAATACAAATTACTTTGGTCCGCTTTGATTTTGTTATTTTTTTAGCAGTGGTTTTTTTAGTTGTTTTTTTGACAACTTTTTTGGTTGCAGTTTTTTTAGTTGTCTTTGTCTTTTTAGTTGTAGATTTTTTAGTAGATTTCTTTGCCTTTGAAGCTGCCAACATCAAGAAAAACTACAAACCCTCATTTAAATGAAGAATGGAATTTCAAGATTTTCTAGATGGTTTTTTGATGCTTTGATTTATCAAAGAACTCGAGTCAAGATACACCTCGTAAAGAGATAGTCCTTCCATCTGGTTTTCGTGATCAACTTCTTGAATTTTTTTTAATTCTTCAGCAGATGCATTTAGAACCAAGTCGTCAAGTTTTTGCAAATTTTTGCGTTCACTGGGAGTCATTTAATTTTTGATTAAAAATTCTCATTTAGGGCCAAAAGTTGGCATATTAGACTAATTACTAAATTTCATAGACATAATTTTAGCGAAAATATAATAGAAGAATTTTTGCTAGCCTCAATATGGAGACAAAAAATATTGGCTTGCGAGGAATTGAGGTGGCAGATACAAAAATCTCAAATATTGATGGTGAAAAAGGCAAGCTAATCTACAGAGGATTTGACATTTTAGATCTTACAAAGAATTCAACGTTTGAAGAAACAGCATACTTACTACTTTACGATAATTTACCCACAAAAGCACAACTAGATGAATTTAATTCAAAATTAGTTGAGGCAAGATACATTCCAAAACAGATGCAGAAGAATATGGGGAATTGGAGAAAGGATGCAGATCCTATGGACATGCTTCAAGCATTTGTCTCAGCACTTGCAGGATATTATGATGAAGAGTTTTCAAACAAAGAAGCAAGTTATGATAAAGCAATCAATCTGATTGCCAAAGTACCTACTATAATTGCAAGTTGGCAACGAATTAGAAATGGACTGCCAATTATGGATCCTGATTCATCCCTAAGTCATGCAGCAAATTTCCTATACATGATGTCAGGTGAAAAACCAGATCCTGAGGTAGAGAAGGTTTTTGATGTATGTTTGATTTTACATGCAGACCACACATTCAATGCATCAACATTTACAGCTAGACAAGTAGCATCAACTAGAGCCCATATGTATTCAGCATCAAGTGCTGCAATAGGAGCATTAAGTGGAGAGTTACATGGAGGAGCTAACACTGAAGTCATGAAGATGTTATTAGAAATCCAAGAAATTCAAAAAGTTGAACCTTGGATTAAAGAAAAGATGAGCGCAGGAGAAAGAATTATGGGAATGGGTCATGCAGTGTATAGAACATATGATCCTAGAGCGCAAGTTCTAAAAGAACTTTCAAGAAAACTTGCAGAAAAAACAAAAGAGCCATGGTTTGATATGACTGAAAAAGTTGAAACTACAACCATTTCTGAAATGAAAGCACAGAAAGGAAAAGACATCTATCCAAATGTCGATTTGTATAGTGCATCAATTTACTATATGCTAAAAATTCCAGTGGATTTGAATACACCAATATTTGCAATATCAAGAGTTGTCGGATGGGCAGCTCATATCATTGAAGAAAAGTTTGCAGAAGCTGCACCAAAGCCAGCATTGTACAGACCAAAAGCAACGTATGTTGGAAAGTATTGCGGTCCAGAAGGTTGTGAATACAAAACACTGGACTTGAGAAAATAATTTAGTTTCTTGTACTAAGCCAATCTTTAGCTTTAGAATTTACATCATGCTTGTACAACACTTCAAAAACCATATCATAAAATGTGATGCCTTTTTTCTGTGCCTGCTCATCAAGCCACTTTATACCATCAGCTAATTCAGGATCATATTCAGAGAATTCAACTAATTCATCCACCATTTTTGAAAAGAAGGCGTGAGATTCAAGCATACCTACACATTTCAATCTTTGATCATAAGTGAAGGATTCAAAATATATTGACAAAAAACCACTTTTTGGATGACAATTGGACCATGTTTTTTACTTTGATGGAGATAATGAGAAAATTTCTTGGAAAATAGAAACAGGTGAATCCATTGCAGAACAAAATAGAGAACATGTTCAAATGTACAAAAATAAAGTGACAAATTTACAATCAAAATACATCGCATTTCATGTAGGTCTTTTTTGGGCAATAGGAGTATTCATCATAAAAAATGAAGACACAGTCAAAGTAAAATTCAATGAAAAAACAATGTTTGAGCATTTCAAATTAAATCAAGAAGTAAATGATGAGTTTATCAGAAAAAGGACACAATTTATCAAACAATTAATTTCACAAAGAAAATTGAAAATGGAATTTGAATTAGTTGAGTCAAGGAAAAATATCTAAAGGCAAAGGAGCTTAAGACCAAAAACGGATAGTTACTTGGTGACAGCTCAATTGCTTTGTATGATGTTATTACAAAGTAGAATCATAAAAGAAAGAATTGTTCAACTTGATTGACAACACTCAAGGTCACATTAGAGCGATCATATGTAATTTTCAATGAATTTTTAGAAAATTTGTAAAAATTTGAAAATTTTAAAGAAATTAAATCTCATAAAAGAAAAAAACTAGAAAAATTGGAATATGAAAATAAGAATGAAGATTAGATTTATTTACCTTGTAGAAAGTCATTGATCAACTATGGCAGGTATAGACAAAGCTGCAATTGGATTTTCAATCGCAATTGTAGCAATAGGAGTTGCATTGGCCATGGCTGGCGATGCAGCTCAAAATGCCGGACCCAGTGTTTCAGCTCCAGTTGTAAGAGATACAACACCTGAGCCAGTAATGGATGAACCAGAGCCAACTCCTGAAAAACCAACGAAAGTTGGTTGGGAGAGAGCCACATCTGTACAAGACCCAGGTATTGGACATGAGGAACACCAACTTGCAGTGTTATTGGCACCAAGTGAGAACACATATTCAGGTACACTTCTCTATGATGCATCTGAAAATATTCAATTAGTTTCACTTAGAGGTCCAATCGGTGATGATGAAAACCCATCAAAGATTTGGACTCCAGACGGTGAAACAAGATTTGAATTAACACTTGTTGAACCAGGTAATGCAAAAGGCGAATGGGAATTTTCCGGTAATGCTTTAGCAGTTCACACATTCTATACTAACACATTCGTAGTTGACTACAAAATCCTAGACCTTACTGAAACAGAACCTATGGTTATGGAAGCTGAGGATGAAATGCATGTAGAAGATGAAATGCATGTAGAAGAAGCTCATGAAGAAGAACCAGCAGGTCCAATGACTTACACAGTCGATATGCCAGCAGGCACTTCAGTTCCAGGATGTGAAGAGACTAACGAATGTTACATTCCAGCAGACATTACAATTAATGCTGGAGATACAGTAGAATGGACTAACTCAGACACCGCTGCACATACAGTAACTGGCGGCAGTCCAGCAGATGGTCCATCTGGTGTCTTTGACAGCAGCTTAGTTATGGGCGGAGCAGCATATTCATTCACATTTGAAGATGCAGGAAGCTATGACTACTTCTGTATGGTACATCCTTGGATGGTTGGTAGTGTTACAGTGAACTAAACCAAAATTTTTTCTTTTTCTTATTTTATCTGATTTTTGCGTATAGTTCTATTGTATGCAACACCAAATCTATGGGTCTCATCTCTAGCATGTTGTAAAATTTTCAAAGAAGGTTTATTCTTTGCAATTACAACAGGGTTTCTGGTTTTTGGGATATAGACTTCTTCGTTTTCTTTTGCAAGAGAGATACAAGGAAGTTTCAGTCCAAGTGATTGTAAAGACTTTGTAGCAGCATTAAGTTGCCCTTTACCACCATCAATTACGACCAAATCAGGCAATTCAGAATTTTCTTCTAACAATCTATAGTATCTTCTCTTGATTACTTCTCCAATCATGGCAAAATCATCTCTACCAGAGACTGTTTTAATTTTGAATTTTCTATAACCAGATTTGTTTGGCTTACCATTAACAAATTGTGCCATGGAACCAACTGCAAAATCTTCCCCATGATTAGAGATATCAAAACATTCAATGATATTTGGAATTTCAGGAAGATGTAAGATTTCCTTTAATTCAACTAGGCCAGGTTCACCGCCTTTAGTATGAATAAGTTTGATGTTTTTTAGAATCAGGTTAACGATATCTTTTTTCTTACCCTTTGTAGGAGTGGAAATTTTTACAGAGAAACCAGCTTGTTCTGAAAGTAAAGATTCCAAAAGTTTCTGATTTTCAGGAAGTTCACTTACAATGATATGTTTTGGAATTTTGTGTGTTGAGTAATACTGATAGAGAAAATTTGAAAAGGAATTATCACCAACTAAATCAAAAAAGAATTTGTCACTGTCTCGAATCACTCCATTGATCATTCTAAAATTCATTACAGTTGCAGATTGCTCTTGAATTCCAATTCCAAAATATTCCTCATCAGAATTTTCTACATATTCCATTTTTTGTTTTGTTTGAAGACTACCTAATCTTATTAGAGTATCACGAATGTCTTTTGCACGCTCAAATTGCTGTAATTCAGCAGCCTGATGCATCTCTTCTTCTAGTTTTTTTGTAAAGATTTTTGTTTGATTTTTTCCTTTGAGTACTTCCTCTAATGCTGCAACATGTTTTGGATACCTATCCTGAGCATCTTTGAATTCACATGGGCCTTCACAATTACCTAAATGATATTCAAGACATACTTTTTTTGGCAATGTTTTACAAATTCTAATTTGAAATGCTTTACGTAATGCTCCTATTGTAAGTAATTTTGAACTACCCTGAGTAAACGGACCAAAAGTTTTTCCTTTGCCAAGAAATTTTCCATCCCTAGTACGTCTTGCAACTAGCAATCTAGGATATTTTTCATCAGATATTCTAAGGTAGGTATATCGTTGTTGATCTTTTAATTCAATATTAAATCTAGGACGATATTTTTTGATCATGTTTGATTCTAAAAGAAATGCTTCACTTTCATTATCAGTTAAAACAAATTCAATATCAGAAATATTTTGAACCAGTTTTTGTGTTTTGTAATTTTGATTTTTTAGAAAATATGACTTGACACGTTTTTTGAGATTCTTTGCTTTACCAATGTAAATTATTTTTTTATCAGAATCCTTCATCAAATAGATACCAGGATCAGTTGGAATTGTAATCTTGGAGATATCAAAAGTCATTTTTTAACTAGTTTCTTAAGATATTTCCCAGTATAACTTCCAGGAGCTTTTGCAATGTCTTTTGGAGTACCTGTAGCAACTATTCTACCGCCCTCATCGCCCCCTTCAGGACCCAAGTCAATTATCCAGTCTGAATTTTTGATGACATCCATATTATGTTCAATTACTACTACAGTATTTCCAAGATTTGCCAATCGGTTTAGAACGTCTAATAATTTTTGAACGTCTGCAAAGTGGAGTCCAGTTGTAGGTTCATCTAGAATGTACATAGTCTTTCCAGTGCCTCTTTTGGATAATTCTGAGGCTAGTTTGACTCTTTGTGCCTCACCACCAGAAAGGGTTGTTGATGATTGTCCAAGTTTGATATATCCTAATCCAACATCATAAATTGTTTGTAGTTTTCGTTTAATGGCAGGTATGTTCTCAAAGAAATTCAATGCTTCATACACAGTCATATCTAAAACATCTGAAATGTTTTTTCCTTTGTAAAGAACAGATAACGTTTCAGAGTTGTAACGTTTTCCTTTGCACTCATCGCATTTTACATAAACATCAGAAAGAAATTGCATTTCAATTTGTTTTACACCATCACCATCACATGCAAAACATCTACCATCAGCAACATTAAATGAAAATTGTCCAGGTGCATAACCACGTTCCTTTGATAATTCAGTATTTGCATACAATTCACGAATCGGAGTAAATGCACCAATGTATGTTGCAGGGTTTGATCTAGGGGTCCTTCCAATCGGAGATTGATCAATTGCTATAACCTTATCAATATTTTCTAAACCAACAATCTTTTTATGATTTCCAGGCTTTACATTAGATTTGTAAAAATGATTCTCTAGGGCTTTAAGTAAAATATCATTAATCAAAGTAGATTTTCCAGAACCTGAAACACCAGTAATAGAAACAAAAAGACCTAATGGAATTTCAACATCTATATCTTTGAGATTATTTTCAGATGCTTTTTGTACAACAAGGGAACCAGAATTATTTCTAACTTTATCTTGTAATGTGATTAATGAATTATCTTTAAGATAATCACCAGTGACAGATTTGTGACCATTGAGAATCTGATTGACAGTTCCCTCAAAAACCACACTTCCTCCATTCACACCTGCGCCTGGACCTAAATCAACCATCCAATCCGAATTTCGTATTACTTCTTCGTCATGCTCCACTACAATGACTGTATTTCCAAGATTTCGTAGCTTATTTAGCGTTTTTATGAGTCTTGCATTATCTCTTTGATGTAAACCAATAGTAGGTTCATCTAAGACATACAAAACACCAGTAAGATTAGAGCCAATCTGAGTTGCCAATCTGATTCTTTGAGATTCACCACCAGACAATGTAGAACTTAATCTGTTTAGAGTAAGATAATTCAGACCAACATTCATTAGAAATTCTAGTCGTTCTTTAATCTCTTTTAGAACATCTCTTGCAATGTATTGTTCATTTTCAGTGAGTTTCAATGTAGAAAAGAAATCATAACAATGATCAATTGATAAATCACATACATCCATAATTCCTTTATCATTAATTTTTACTGCAAGAGATTCTGGTTTGAGTTTTTTTCCTTCACATGCATTACATGGAGTATCTCTCATGAATTGTTTTAACCATTCACGTTTTGATTCAGAATCAGTTTCCATAAAAACACGTTGTAGATTAGATAATACTCCTTCAAAGGCATTGGTGTATTGCCATGAGGAGTCACCAGATTTTGAACGATAGTTAAAATCAATCAAATCATCAGTTCCGTACAAAATGATTTGAAGATGTTTTGATTTTATTTTATTTATAGGAGTCATCAGATCAAAACCAAATTTTTTTCCAACCGCTCTTAATGCTTGTCGTCTAAATGAAGAAAATCTTCCACTCCAAGGAACAATAGCACCATCTAAAATTGACTTTGCTTTATCTGGAATTACCAAATCAGGATCAAATTCCATTTTGACACCAAGACCATTACATTCTTTACACAAACCAAAAGGGGAATTGAATGAAAAATTTCTTGGTTCCAATTCACCAACAGTTAATCCACAATAAGGACAAGCATTGTTTTGTGAAAAGATTTTTTCAGATTTTTCAGATGCAATCATGACATCTCCTTTTGAGGCCTTGATTGCAGTCTGAATAGCCTCAAACAATCTAGAGCGTTCTGATTTTGTAGTAGTAATTCTATCAACTACAATCTCAATATTATGCCATTTTTGCCTATCAAGAGGAGGAATTTCATCATCTAGGCTCAAAATTTCACCATTTAGACGTATCCTAGAATAGCCATCTTTTTTGATCTGCTCAAATAATTTCTCATAGGTTCCCTTCTTTCTTTGAATTATAGGAGATAAAACTAGAATTTTTTTGCCTGAAAACTCCCTTAGAATAGAATCACAAATAGTCTCAATTGATTGAGTAGAGATTTTTCGTCCACAATTAGTACAGTATGGAATTCCAATTCTTGCATAAAGCAATCTCATGTAATCATAAATTTCAGTAGTAGTACCAACAGTAGAGCGAGGGTTTTTGCTTGTGGTTTTTTGTTGGATTGAAATTGCAGGAGACAGTCCTTCAATAGAATCAACATCAGGTTTGTCCATCATCTCTAAAAATTGACGTGCATATGCAGAAAGTGATTCAACATATCGTCTCTGACCTTCAGCATATATCGTGTCAAAAGCCAAAGTAGATTTTCCAGAACCTGATAGACCACTAATTACAACTAGTTTATTTTTTGGAATGTCAATATCTATATTTTTTAGATTATGATGACGTGCACCACGGATTTTTAATTTATTTTCGGTCATTTTTTATTTGAATCTCCTTTTCTAGTCTTTTTATTCTATCTCTGCATTCAATTGCACGTTCAAAATCTAAATCTTCAGAATATTTTTTCATCTGAGCTTCTAAATCAATAATATCAGTAGCAATATCATGAGTAGATTTTAATTTTGAATCATCAAGTGTTGTAACTTGTTCTGGAACAGATTTTATGATTGTTGTTGGAGTGATACCATGATCTTTGTTGTATTTAATTTGTTTTTCTCTACGACGTTTTGTTTCGTTCATTGCATTCTTCATTGATTGAGTGACATTATCAGCATACATGATGACGTTTCCATTTTCATTTCTTGCAGCTCTACCAAAAGTTTGAATCAGACTGGTAAAGTTTCTAAGAAATCCTTCTTTATCAGCATCCAGTATTGCAACCAATGATACCTCTGGAATATCCAGTCCTTCTCTTAGCAAGTTAATTCCAACTAGAACATCAAACTCTCCAAGACGCAATTGTCGAATTAATTCGGTTCTCTGTAATCCTTCAATTTCAGAGTGCATGTATCGTACACGAACCTGTTTTTTTGAAAGATACTCAGCCAGATCTTCAGCCATCCTTTTAGTCAAAGTAGTAACTAAAACACGCTCAGATTTTGCCGCTTTTTTATTGATTTCTTCAATAAGGTCATCCATTTGGTTCTTTGTAGGCCTAATCTCCACTTGAGGATCAAGCAATCCAGTAGGCCTGACTAGTTGTTCAGCAATTTGAGATGAAATCTTTTTTTCATATTCAGCAGGAGTTGCAGAAACAAAAATTGTGTTTTGAACATATTTTTCAAATTCTTCAAATTTTAATGGTCGATTATCATACGCACTTGGCAATCTAAATCCATACGTCACTAATTCTTTTTTTCTAGAATGATCACCTTTGTACATACCATGCAATTGTGGCAATGTAACATGAGATTCATCAATTACTAGTAAGTAATCATCTCCAAAAAAGTCCATCAAACAAAATGCTTTTTGACCAGCTTTTCGTCCATCAAAATGTCTAGAATAGTTTTCGATGCCAGAACAATATCCCAATTCTTCAATCATTTCTAAATCATATTTTGTTCTCATTTCTAGTCTTTGTTTTTCTAATTCATTTAATTCAGGCAAACGTTTCTTTAATTCATCTTTAATTGATTGAACAGCTTTTTTTCTAACATCTTTTGCAATAAGATAGTGTTTTGCAGGAAAAATTTTCATTTGATTGATTTTCTTTTTTTCTTTTAATGAAACATGATCAAGTACAGATATCTTTTCAACATCATCACCAAACATAGAGATTCTTACAAGATCTTCAGAATATGCAGGAGTAATGTCAATAGTGTCACCTTTTACTCTAAAGTTTCCAGGGGCTACTTCAGTGTCATTTCTCTCATATCTTGCATCAATTAATTGCCTAATGAGTTCACTTCGTTTAATTTCGTCACCAGTGTTTACTGTAATTGCTAGGTCTTCCCAATCTTGTGGATTTCCAAGAGAATAGATGCAAGAAACAGTTGAGACAATTATTGTAGGCTCACCTGAGAGCAGCATTGCTGTTGCCTCCAATCTTAGCTTTTCAATTTTTTCATTGATCTGAGTGTCTTTTTCAATGTAAGTGTCAGTTTGAGGAAGATAACTTTCAGGCTGATAATAGTCATAATATGAAACAAAATATCCGACATTGTTTTTTGGAAAGAATTGTTTTAGTTCTGAATACAGTTGAGCTGCAAGAGTTTTGTTATGAGATATGACCAGAGTGTTTTTTCCTGTTCTTGCAATAACATTTGCGACAGAAAACGTCTTGCCGCTACCAGTAACTCCCAACAATGTTTGAACTGCTTTGTTTTTGACACCTTTGACTAGGGCATCAATTGCCTGAGGCTGATCACCTGTAGGAGAATATTCAGATGCTAATTCAAATTGAGACATTTGTTCCAACAGGTACAATCCCTAAAAACTGAATTTAAAGCAATGGTGATATCAAAAACTACCAAACAGGTTCATCGACCATTTTTAGGCCTTCAGAGGTTTCTTCAAAGCCCATAATTTTCAGAGTTTGTTTAGATGTGGGAGAGTTTCTTTCTAGGATTTTTTGTGCCAAAATTTGTCTAGAATCAGATCGTAGTTGCTGTCCAATTTTGTACTTGCCTTTAATTGATTCAGGGATTACTTTGATTACTGCAACCTCATCTAATACTAGGTCATTATTTTTTATTGGAACGTAATTGCCTTCTGGCTGATATTTTTTCATTAATTCATTTAGTCCAAGTGCCTTTTCGTCATCGTCTTCAACAAAAACAGCTTTTCCTTTGATTACTACACTGATGTACAAAGTATCTGCTTGAGATGCATCAGTAGGATGTGAAAAATATGACGGAAGAAATTCTAATTCTCTATCAACTTCAAATCCAACTTTGTCATTTCTTGAAATATTATCCAGTTTTTCACCCCTAGTATACGAATGCATGTAAATCGAATCATTGGCAAATGCAAAGTTCATAGGAATGATTTGAGGGTAGCCATTCTCATCAATGCTTGCAATACGGCCAACATGTTCTTCAGAGAGAAATTCCTTTATTTTTTCATATGATTTGATTTCGAGACGTCCTACTAATTTCAAATCAGAGATAATTTGGGAGTTGATCTAATAAACTAAATGTAACAAAATACATCAAAAACCATGAGAGACCCATATCTTGATGAACTAAAAAATGATTTTAACAAATACACAAATAATTTGAAAAAATTAAAAAAGAAACTCCTAAAGACAAAATCACCACAAGAGCGAGAAAAAATTATCAAGCAAATAGACAACATTGCAAAACAGATGGAAAATAATCAAAAACAATCAACAAAGGTTACAAAGTCAAGAATTAAAGAAAGACGATTAAAAAAATAATCTAGTTTTCTTCGTCTAGTTCTTTTGCTAATGCCTTGATTTCTAAAATCTTACAAGACAATTCATCACATTCAGTTTGATACTCATTCATAGTATCAAATCACAAAAAATATCAAAAAAACAGAAACGTCCTAAAACTTGACTTTATTCATTCAATTTTTTTATTAAATAAAATGACTTAATTTAAGAGAAATTCTATAGCAGTCATGGTTGAATTTGACGAAGAGCGAGAAGAGGCCACTAACCAAGTACTAGATATTCTTGAAGAATGGGGAGCAGAGTCAAAATTCATCTGGTTTAGAGAACTACATAGAATTACAGATGTAGATAAAGGATTGTTAAGAAATATTCTCAATGAATTAAAAAAATCGAGAGAAATTAAAGAAATGCATGGAACAAACAATAGGATATTTTTCTGCATGAGAAAATATTACATCAAATGTAGAGATGTAGAATTTAGATTCAAAGGAAAAGAGATAATGCTTAGAGATGGAAGTAAGACAAAAATTATTGCAGGTGCAACAAAGGCAACAGAGCGCACTAGAAAGAGATTAGAAAAACAACGAAACAAACGTAGAGCAAAATCATTTACAAAAGCAAAAAACAAGAGACCTCACAAATCATAAAGAATCTTCTGCTTGTCTTCTTGCAAAATTAGATTCAGCACGTTTTAGTTTTGCAGATTCAGCCACATCTTCAGTCATATCATAGAGTTCGTGTAGTTGCATATCAGGATTAAGTACATCTTCTTTTTCATCTTCTAATGCTAATTCGATATTTGCCAGAATCTCAACATTTTCTTCTAAAATATCAAGGCATTTTTTTACAGATTCAGGAAGGTCATCATCCATGACATATTGTAATAGATAGTATAGTAAATGATTTTCTCTAAATTATAGAATAGAAGTCTTATTGTTTGGCTTTTTCTCTCAAGGCAGGCATTACATGACTGGCAAATTTGTCAATAGAGCCAAAGTAATTCTTACCCCAGAATCTAATTACAAAGTGATTAACACCTGCATCCATGAATCTTTCAAATGTCGGAATGATATCATCAGGAGTTCCAACGGCAGTTGAAGAACGTGCAACTGGTTCAGGGATCTTTGTTGCAGCTTCTCTCATCTTTACAATCCAATCTTGATTAGACATTGAATATTCTGTAAAGTATTTTCTAAAATCAAAGCCTTCGATTTCTTTTAGACCATGTACACGAAGAATTTCTGGTTTAAACAAACTTACCTTGACTGCTTCTTTCATTCTTGCCCAAGACTCTTCTGCATCTTCAGAAAAGTAGACATCAATGTCAAGTGCATATTGGAAATTATCTTTCTCTTCTTGAGTTCTATTGTTTTCATTCATGGATGTTTGAATTTGTTTTGCGTGATCTTCAAAGAGTTCAGGAGTATAACCAATTGGCAACCAACCATCACCAAGTTTACCTGTTAGTGCAAGTGTACGTTTACCACCAGATGCCATGTATGTTGGGGGACGTGGTTTTCTAATTGGCGGTGCTTGCAAACATGCACCTTCAAGTTTGTAATATTTTCCCTCATAATCTACAGTGTTATCAGGGGTTGATTCGTATAGTGTATGAATAGTTTCAATTTGTTCTTCCCATTTTGAAACTGGTTTTTCAAATGGAATACAAAATTCTTTTAGATTCTGAGCTTCACCTGCACCAATTCCGAGAATTGCTCTTCCCTTTGATACTCTATCAAGAGTGATTGCAGCAAGTGCAATGTTTGAAGGATGTCTTCTAATTGCATCAGTTACACAAGTTCCAAGTTCGACATTGTTTGTAACTGCAGCTATAGCTGAAAGCATAACCCATGGATCTAATACAATAGCATTTTTCCATTGTGGGACATTTGTGTGGTCCATATAGAAAATAGAGTCATATCCGGTTTTATCGGCAAGCATACATGCTGTTAAGATTTGGTCTTCAGTGTACCCGGCCCTTGCAACATTTAGGCCGTTTTGAATACCAAATTTGAGTTTCTTATCAGTCAAGTACATTTACGTCGAATCATTAGAATAAAAAGTTTAATCAAGCTGCCAATTTCGCAGTTTATCAAGAAAATAGAAAAAAGGTAAAAAATTTGTGAATTTTTTACAAATTGCCTGCTTTGATATCCTCAAGACATTTTACGACATCATCTTTTGATATTGGAATTGGGTTTGGATCCAAATGTCCTTTATCAGTCATTACGGTGTCAGCAGCTTCAGAAACATCGGCTTTGAGTTCTAATTTATCAAATCCTAGTTTATCCATTGCTTCTTTGAATCTGTCATAGAAGATTGATTTGTTATGTTTGTGAGCAACTGTGGTACAGGATGAAAGGGAGTAGCCATGAGGTACACCTTCATTTGAGAACACATAGGACAACGCATGTCCAAGGGTTGTAGAACAATTACCAAATCCCATACCAGATAACATTGAACCATAAGGATAGTTTTCTGGTTTGTCATTCATAATTGCATCATAGAGAATCTCAAATGCTTGTTTACACAGAGTTCTAGTCAAGTCATTACCAAGTTTGCTATCATAGCCCTCAGTAGCTTGAGCACATGCATCACAGACAGAATTTTTGATGACTTGTTCAGGAGTACCATCCATGAAATATGAATCGACTACTGCCATGTCAGCTAAGAATCTGTCTTCACGTAACAATTTCTTTTTTCCATCAAATTTGAGAACACAATAAGTTGTCATTTCAGCTCCAGTTCCAAAGGTTGTTGGAATTAAGATTTTTTCTTTTTTCATCTCAGGTGCAGCATATTTTACTACATCCATAGAACTTCCACCACCAAGTCCAATTAAGACAGATGGATCTTTGTCTTTGAATTGTGAAATAACAGCATTGACATCATCAATTGATGGTTCAGGTTTTACTTGGTCATACAGCATATAATCCTGAATTCCCATTCTTGCAATCCATTTGTCAGAAAGTTCTGGAGGAACTGTTGTGACAATTAATGCATTTTTAGGATATTCTGTTTCACCAAGTGCATTTTCTCCAAAGTTGATAACTTTTGGAATGCGTACTGTATGCATAGATCACCAGCATCATTGATTATTATTATATCTTGCATTATTGAGGTAGAGTATGATCATTCAAAATTTTGAAGAGTTGGCAACAACTGACAAGAAGAAAGAGTGTTTAGAGATTTTAGAGTCAGGTCTTAGCGCAGCAAATCCTGAAAATATAATTTCAAAGTATGTCACACCTGAAAAAATCAAAATTAATGGCAAAACTATCGATATTACAAAATATTCTAACATTTACTCGGTGGCATTTGGAAAAGCAGGAGATTCCATGACAAGAGCACTTAATGCAATAATTCCAGTAAAGAGTGGAATCATAGTAATTCCCAAGGGCTCAAAATCAATTATCAAAGGCAAGAAATTCCAGATTTTCAATTCCAGGCATCCTGAGCCTGATCAAACCAGCGTAAAAGCAGCAAAAGAAGTCATGAAATTTGTACAGAATAAAAAAAGTGATGAGCTAATAATTTTCCTAGTTTCTGGAGGGGGGTCATCACTTTTGGCCATGCCAAATGGAATAACACTAGATGACAAAATCTTTGTAACAAAATTATTACTAAAATCAGGAGCATCCATTCAAGAATTCAATTGTGTTAGAAAGCATCTCTCAAAAATCAAGGGAGGAAAACTAGTTGAAAACATGAAATGCCAAGGAGTAGGTTTGATAATGTCTGATGTCGAAGGAGATGACCTATCATCTATTGCATCAGGTACGACATACATGGATGACACAACATTTTCAGATGCATTAGAGATTTTAGAAAAATACAAACTAAAAAGAAAGACACCAATTGAAGTTCTGCAAGTTTTAGAGAAAGGGTTAGAAGATGAAAAGTTAGAAACCCCAAAAAAATACAAAATGGAAAACCAAGTAATAGCAAATAATGAAGATTGCCTAAAAGCAATGGAACAAGAAGCAAAAAAGAAAGGCTATAAAATTAAAACATTGCAAATTTTTGGAGACATTAAAGAGGCAGTAACAAAGATTCTTGAAAACATTTCAGAAGATCAGAAAACATGTTTGATCATTGGGGGAGAAACAACAGTCAAAGTTTTAGGAAAAGGAATGGGTGGAAGAAATCAAGAATTGGTTTTAAGACTTTTGAAAAATACTCAAAAATTCAAAAAAATAGTTATTGCATCAATGGGAACTGACGGAATTGATGGAAACTCTGTATTTGCAGGAGCAATTACTGAGAACACCAAAGTAGACCTAAACACAATGAAAGAGTTTCTAAAAAATAGCGATTCAGGGAGATTCTTTCAAAAGCAAAAAGGCAGTATCGTGACTGATTTTACGCATACAAATCTCATGGATATAGGCGTGATTTTGAGATAAATTGCAGATTTTCAATAACTGATCTTTTAATATCATAATGACGTATTTTATGCAGAATTACTTTGCTAGAAAAACAATTCAATCCAGATGTATTGTATAACAGAGTAGTTCATTTCTATATCGATAAAAAAGGATACTCAAAAGAAAAAGCAAATGAGATTGCGCAATCAGTGGTGCAAAAAGAATCTCAGAGAAGGATTTGTAAAAATGAGAAATGTAAGCATTTTTCACATGATCACATTAGAAATGCTGAAACTTGTTTGATGACAGAATGTAACTGTCAGGAATTTATCAAGTAAAATCATCTAAAGAATTTTCAAGTAATGGCTGCGCACTAATTCCAAGTTTTTTCTTCAAGTGTTCTGCAAATTCTTCAACGAATCCATGTATCGTGTAAACTTGTTCTGCACCAGATTGTATCACCATATCAACTAATTCATTAAAATCACAATGATCACTCATTGGAATAGAGTAATCAGTTCTCCTTCCAAAAGAAAATTTTGTTGACTGGGCCCATCCACTAAATCCAATTGTCACTGCACCATATTTTAATTTCATTTCTTGAACGAATTTGTTTTTACTTGACATCATAGGAGCGACCATTATCCAAGGTTTCTTATCCAACAATCCATTTTTTTGAGCCTCAGAATGACCAATACCATCTTTTAATTCAACACCAAATTTCTGATGAAGAGTATTCATTTCCCTTACAGAATCATGAAAATATAGAGGCCCCCAATGTCCAAAAAGCTGAGTTATGGTTTGTGCCTTTCCTAATTGATACCCCATCAAAATAACAGGTATACCTTTGCCGTACAATTCTGAAATCAGTTCATTTACTTGTTTTTGAATTTCATCCATTTTTGGAAAAACAAATTCAGGCAAGCCAAATGTGCATTCAGTAATCAGTGTCTTGCATTTTGGAATCTTTGCACCTTGAAGAAATCCCCTATTTCGAGTACAGATATCGCCAGTATAGAAAATATCATCAAAGAGAAGCCCCTTTGCTCCAAGAATATGACCACTGTCAATTAGAGAAAAATCAGCATGAGATTCAATATGGTTTTCCATCTTGAATCCACGTAGATTAGCAATTTCATTAGTTTCAATTGAAGATAAAATCGTCCCACCATTTTTTGAAGGAAGATGATCAGCATGAGCATGCGAAACAAAATTGATTCCGGTAGCATCAGCATTTTTTGGATCTAAACAAACCCGACTATCATTTACCTCACACAGGATACCATTTTTTGTCATCCTGACTTTTCTAGGCAATGAGATTCATGAAAATAAGATTTGATATAAATTGCAGGTTTGATCTACTATTGACTAGTTGCTAAATCTTGGAATTTTAATCTCAGGTCGCGGGAGCAACATGGAATCCATCCTAAAGTCAATTAAGAAAAAAAAGATATCAATCAACCCAGCAGTAGTTATTTCAAACAAACCAGATGCAAAGGGTCTAAAAATTGCACAAAAACTTGGAGTCAATATCGAAGTTGTTGAAAGCAAGGGATTCAAAGGGAGTAGAGCAGAATACGATAAGAAAATCATTACGGTTCTAACAAAATACGGAGTAACTCCAAGAAAAGGACTGGTGTGTTTGGCAGGATTCATGAGAATCATCAGTCCAGAATTTGTAAAAAAATACAAGAACAGAATAATCAATATTCACCCAGCATTATTACCATCATTTCCAGGTCTTGACGCACAAAAACAGGCATTAGAATATGGTGCAAAATACTCTGGCTGCACAGTGCACTTTGTAGATACAGGGATGGATACAGGGCCAGTGATAATTCAATCAGTAGTCAAAGTAAAAGAAAATGATACTGAAAAATCACTATCAAAAAGAATTCTAAAAGAAGAACACAGAATTTATCCCGAAGCAGTTAATCTATTTGCAAGAAAAAAGATCAAAGTTTCAGGTCGCAGAACAATAATCAGTTAGGAATCAGGGCCACCAAAAAAATACAAAACTTTTAGATCCTTTGTGTTACCATGAAAATAATGCTCAACGTCTTTTGCAACAAAAAATAGTTTATCTTTTGAAACCTTGTAATCCTTGTCTTTTATTTTCAAAAATCCATCACCAGATAGAACATAATAGACTTCATCACTTTCATGAGGTGTTTGAGTATCTTCTTCCCCAGGTTGAAGAACTAGAACTCCAGCAGCCAAGCTGTCTCGATTAATAAAAGTATGAAAATAATCACTACTGTTTTTGATTTTTTCTAGATATGTAGTTAAATCAAATTCTAGTTTCAATTTATTCAGCAGCTACTGTGTATGTTTTTCTTTGAGGAGGTTCACTCATGTAAGAATGTCCTTGTGGATGTAGTTTTTCATGTTCAGGACTGTTATGCATTTTGATAAAAGTCTCTTTGCTTTCATGTTCTACAACAATTCTATAACTGCCATCAGCAGATTTTAGAAATTTTCTAGATATGAATCCAGGAAAGTTTGCTAAAACTTTGTTTGATTCTGAAAACCAACTTTTGAAGTCATCCTCAGCACCATCTTTGAGTTGAACGTCTGCTATCATTACAAACATGATCTGACTAGATAAAGTGACATTAAATTTCTTTTCTAAGATTTCAAAAGAAGAATTCCAAGAATTAAATATCTACAAATCAAAAACATATCATGGCAGGAACCAAGATTGACGGTAAGATAATTGCACAATCAGTCAAGGACAGGGTAAAAAAAGCAGTAGAAGAGTTGAAGACTCAAGGAATCAATCCGTGCCTGGCAACAGTTCTTGTAGGAGACAATCCAGCCTCAGCCACCTATGTGAGAAACAAGCACAAGGCATGTGAAGAGGTTGGAATTACTACAAAAGATCATAAACTTGATGCAAATACAACTCAAGCCCAACTCAACGAAATTGTTGAAAATTTGAATAATGACAATTCAGTTCACGGCATTCTTGTTCAGTTACCATTACCTGAACAACTAGATGAATTTACCACAACATCAAGAATTTCTCCATTAAAAGATGTAGATGGATTAACACCTCACAATGCAGGCCTGTTAGCAATGAAAAAAGCCGCACTAGTTGCATGTACACCATCAGGAGTAATGGAGATGTTTGATTATCATGGAATAGAATTGGGAGGGAAAAATGTTGTATTAATCAACAGAAGCAATCTTGTAGGAAAACCACTTTATCATTTGTTGCTAGACAAAAATGCAACAGTCATCACATGTCATTCTAGAACTAAAAATCTAACAGAATTATGTAAATCAGCAGATATTGTCATTACAGCAGTAGGAGACAGAAACAAATTCACATTAACTTCAGATATGATTCAAGAAGGTGCAATAGTAATTGATGTTGCAATATCACGATTCCAAGAAAAATTAGTCGGGGATGCAGATTTTGAAGATATTATTCAAAAAGCATCTTTTGCAACACCAGTTCCAGGAGGAGTGGGTCCAATGACAGTTGCAATGCTTTTAAAAAATACAATAACTGCAGCATCATTGAGTAGTCAAATTGGAAGATAATTCTGAGAAAAAATCATTACGAAATCTTCTTTTAGAAAAAAGAGATGGAACGTCATTTGATTTGATGAAAATTGCCAGTGAAAAAATCAACAAGAAATTAAAAAAAATCAGAGTGTTCAGAGAAGCACAAAAAATTGGTGTATACTATCCAATTGGAAGTGAGATACTAACCCAAGATATCATTCAGGAATTACTAAGTAATGGAAAGCAAGTATTTTTGCCAAGAGTGTCAGGAGAACATATGGATTTTAAGAAAATAAGTAATTTTTCGAGCCTAGAAAGTGGTAGTTTTGACATTATGGAGCCAAAAATAGAATGTGAAACTGAAAATGATTTGGATGTAATTTTAGTACCAACTGTAGGCATTACCCCAAAAGGAATCAGGCTAGGATACGGTCATGGGTTTTATGACAAATTTTTAGCAAATCACAAAACGACAACAATTTCTTTAACTCTAGAAAAACAAGTTGTAAAAAATATTCCAAAATCAGATCATGACATTCTAATTGATTGGGTTGTTACTGAAGATAGAGTTATAGAAACTCAGAGATAGGCAAGACCTTTTTTGCCAATATCTTTTCTACAAAACTTGTGGGGCCAAGAGATTTTTTCAGATGCAGTATAGGCATTTGCAATTGCAGACTCTAAAGTATCACCTAATGCAGTTACTCCCAATACACGTCCTCCATTTGAAAGAACTTTTCCATCAACATGTTTTGTTCCAGCATGAAAAACATATGCATTATCAGGTATCAAATCAAATCCAACAATCTCTTCGTTTTTTGGATAAGATTCAGGATATCCTTCTGAAGCTAAAACAACACATACAGAGTATTGATCCTTCCAAGAGATTTGGGGCATGGAAGATAAGTCACCATTTGCACTTGCAACAAAATAATCATACAAATCAAAATCCATTCTCATTGTGATTGGTTGACATTCAGGATCACCCATCCTAACATTGTATTCTAAAACATACGGTTCATTGTCTTTTAGCATGATTCCAGCATAAAGAAATCCTTTGAATGTAATTCCTTCATTTTTCATTGATTGGATTGTTTTATCAATAATTTTTTCTTGAATTTTTTTTGCCAGATTTTCATCAATTATCGGAGTAGGAGAATATGCACCCATTCCGCCAGTATTTGGACCCTTATCATCATCATAGATTCGCTTATGATCTTGGCTGGATGCCATTGGAATCGCAATATTTCCGTCAGAAAGTGCGATGTATGAGGCTTCAATGCCATCAATTCTCTCCTCTATGATGATTCTATTTCCAGCATCGCCAAATGTTTTTTTTATCAAAATCGTTTGAATTGCAGAAATTGCCTCATCAGAACTATTACAAACAATTACGCCCTTTCCAGCAGCCAACCCATCTGCTTTGACTACAACATTGTAATCAAGCGACTTGACATAATCTTGAGCTTTTTCTGCATCATCAAATATTTCAAATCTAGCAGTAGGTATGTCGTTTCTTTTCATGAAGTTTTTTGCCCAGATTTTACTTGACTCAAGTTGTGCTGCGTCTTTTGCAGGACCAAAAATTTTAAGATTTTTTTGATTGAATTTATCTACAATTCCTGCAGCTAAAGGAGCTTCAGGTCCAACTACTGTAAAACAATTATTTTTTTGAGCAAAATCTGCGAGACCATCTAAATCATCAACATCAATTGAGACATTGTTTTTTGTTCCTCCATTTCCAGGAGCAGTAAATACAGTATCAACTTTGGCGCTTTGAGATAATTTCCATGACAGAGCATGTTCTCTTCCTCCAGAACCAATCACCAGTACATTTACCAACACAAATTATTTTTTGCTCAATTATATAATCCAAGTCTCATAAAACCAATTTAGCTTTATAATGCCACAGATCTACCAAAAGCCAGATGGAACTTTCCACAAAATTTGATGCAAAAGCAATAGAATCAGAAATTAAAGAATATGTAAAATCAATTGGTTTAGAAAAACAGATTTTTGCATCAGACAAGCCTGAAAAAATAAGATTCATTGAAGGTCCCCCAACAATGAACGGAATTCCTCATGCGGGTCATCTTAGAGGTAGAGTCATCAAAGATTTGTGGTATAGATACAACACACTTCAAGGAAAAAAAATTGAATTTAATGGAGGATGGGATACTCAAGGACTACCTGTAGAATTACAAGTGGAAAAAGAGTTAGGAGTAACAGGTGGAAAGACAGAGGCCATCAAACAATTTGGTGTTGAGCGAATTGTATCAGAATGCAAAAAAGTTGTTGAGAAATACAACAAGACATGGGTTAAAGTAGATGAATTACTTGGAATGTCATTTAATCATGAGAAAGCATATTGGACTTTTAGAGATGAATTTATTGAAAGAGAATGGCAAGTGCTAAAAAAAGCACATGAGAATGGAATTTTAGAAGAAGACTTTACAGTTATCGCATATTGTCCTAGCTGCCAGACATCACTTAGCCATGCAGAAGTTAACCAAGGATATGAAGAAGTAAAGGATCCATCGTTGTACTACAAAGTCAAACTAGTAGATGAAGATACATTTTTGATTGTATGGACTACAATGCCATTTACACTAGTTACTGATGCAATGGTCGGATTACAACCAGAAGAAGATTATGTTTATGTCAAAGTAGAAAATGAAACATGGGTTGTTGGAAAAACAAGATTAGAGGAATTTATGACAGAAGTAAAGATTGAAGATTATAAAATCGAGAAAACTGTCAAAGGTTCAGAATTTGAAGGAAAAAAATACATCCACCCATTATTGGATTTGATTCCAGAGTTAAATGAATGCTCTAAAGCAGATAATTTTCATGTAGCAGTATCAGAATCATTTGTAGATGCAAGTACGGGTAGTGGTCTTGTACATCTATCTCCTGCAAACGGTGAGGAAGATATCAAAATTGCCAATAAGAGAAAAGTCAAGGTTTTCAGTCCCATAAATGATGAAGTAAAATTCACTTCTCAGGCAGGAAAATATCAAGGAATGTTTGTCAGAGATGCAGACAGACCAATTGTTGAAGATCTAAAGGAATGCAACGCTCTTGTAAAAATTGGAAAAATCAAACACAAATATCCACTTTGCTGGAGATCACACCATCCAATTGTATGGCTTGCAAGAAAGGGTTGGTTTTACAAATTAGACAGACTAGATAACAAAGCAATTGATGCAGCTGAAAGTGTAGAGTATTATTTTGAACAACCAAAAAACAGATTCTTAGGAATTATCAAAGAAAGACATCCTTGGTGTATTTCTAGGGAAAGAATTTGGGGATGTCCATTACCAGTATGGACATGCGAAGAATGTAGTGAAAGGAATTGGTTTTTCACAAGAAAAGAGATTGTCGAATCAGCAGACAACCTTCCTGATGGTCCAGATTTTGAACTGCATAGACCATGGATTGACAACATTACAATAAAATGCAAAAAGTGTGGCAGTACAAAAACAAAGAGAGAAGAATATGTTTTAGATACTTGGCACAACAGTGGCTCTGCACCATATTCATCATTAACAGATGAAGAATATTCAAATGAAATTCCAGCACCGTTCTTTACTGAAGGAATTGATCAGACCAGAG
The DNA here is from genome assembly GCF_965262695.1 of Candidatus Nitrosopumilus sp. Classification (GTDB taxonomy): domain Archaea; phylum Thermoproteota; class Nitrososphaeria; order Nitrososphaerales; family Nitrosopumilaceae; genus Nitrosopumilus. The sequence goes on from NZ_OZ253550.1 coordinate 724,377, forward strand.
GATGGGCATACACATTACTTATTGAAAATGTAATATTAAACAACGGTCCAACTCCACCATACAAGTCATTTTTGTTCCAAGGACATGTACTTGATGAAAAAGGAGGTAAGATGAGCAAGAGTAAAGGCAATGTTTTGGAAGGAATAGAGTTACTAGAAAAATATCCTGCAGATTTGATCAGATTTTATTTCATGTGGAAAGCAAGTCCAATTGAACCACTGAGTTTCAGCACAGAGGAATTGATGTCAAGACCATACCAGGTAATCAACACACTATTCAATTTGCATTTGTACTTTAAACAAAATAGTCAATATGACAATTTTGAGAAATCAAACACGGTAGAATGGGCAAAACAAAAGAATTTGCTAACATCGCCAGACATTTGGCTTTTATCAAAACTCCAAAAATTAATTCTAAAAATCACAGACCGCAATGATTCATGTAAGTTTCATGAAGGTGCAAAAGCAATTGATGACTTTATCATCAACAATCTAAGTCAAATCTACATCCCAATAACAAGAGGAGAGTTATGGGATGAAGATGAAGAGAAAAAAGAAAGACGGCTGGCAATTTATGCAGTATTAGGGGAAGTTCTCAAGACATTAGATATTTTGATTCACCCATTTTGTCCATTTACTAGTGAGCATCTGTATCAAACAGTTTTTGATGGAAAACAAAGCATATTGCTTGACAAATGGCCCGAATCGCAAGAATCCCTTGTCAATGAAGAAATTGAAGAATCATTTGACATAATGAAAGATGTGGTGTCTATTTCATCAGCTGCAAGAATGAAAGGAAAGCTGAAAAGAAGATGGCCATTAAATGAAGCAAAGATTTGTGTTAAGAAAGGACTAAAGGCAAAACTGGAATCATTATCAGAATTACTTCAATCTCAATTAAACGTGGAAAAATTCAGTGTAGTTGAAACAGAAAAAGAATCAGGATTAGAACAAATTTTAGAATTAAAACAATTAGGGTTGCCTGCAAAGGCAGTCATTGAGTTGGAGCGAAAAAGAATAGGACCAAAAGCAAAACAACACATGGGAAAACTAGTGGCAAAATTTTCTGAAACAAATCCTGAAGAGATAGTTTCATCTTTACAAAATAATTCAAAGTTTGATTTTGACATTGATGGTGAAACAATTTCATTAGATAATGAAGATTTTATTGTAGACTTTGATGCAGATGAAGATTTTGCAGTGTCAAAAAGAGATGATTATGTAGTGTTTATCTCAACATCAAGAAACAAAGAGATGATGGCAAAAGGTTTGATCAAAGATATTGCAAGAAGATTACAAACTTTAAGAAAAGAAAGAGGATACAATCCAACTGATGTATTAGGAGTGGCATCAATTCTGGACTTGGATGAAGAGTCACTTGAAATGATTAAGGAAAAGGCAGATGATTTGGCTTTCTTGGTAAGGGTAAAACAAGTAAACTTTACAGAATCATGTAAAGAATACAAAGATGATGATATTGACGGACAAAAAATCCGAATTTCAGTTGAATAGTTTCTTGAAAAATCTTAGTGCAGTGCAGACTCACTTTTTATAAATTAAAAATGAAAAAATTCATCATATTCCAGAAGAGAATGGCCTCTAGGTCCCCAACCAGTATTTTCTCCCATCTCTTCTGAGAATTAATTTTTAGATTCATGTAATATTTTTATTACAATCATAACAGACATAGGGAAATGTCCGAATCAAAGGCACCAAACGTTGTTGGAATTAATGTTCTAAAACAAAACGGTCTTGATGTGGATGAATTGGTAAAAGAGCTGATAAAAAATGCAGCAGTAGAATTTACAGCATACTACTATTTTACCAATCTCAGAGCACATTGTACAGGCATGGAAGGAGAAGGACTAAAAGGAATTATTGAAGATGCAAGACTAGAAGACCTAAGTCATTTTGAGTCATGTATTGAAAGAATATACCAATTAGGAGGATCACTTCCAAATGACGCAACTGAATTTATCAAAATTTCAGGTTGTGAGTTTTTACAACTTCCAGCAAATCCAACAGACCATAAAGCAATTCTAGAGAAATGCCTAAAAGCAGAACAAGGAGCAATTGTCAACTGGGATAAAATTTGCAAGATGACATTAGGCAAAGATCCTGCAACATATGATATTGCAAAAGATATTCTAGCTGAGGAGATCGAACATGAGTCTTGGTTCTTAGAGTTAATCTACGGAAGACCATCAGGACACATGAGAAGAAAATATGCTGGTGAAAGACCACACACCAGAAAACACTCTAGAGCATTAGATATGGCATAAATGCCAAATCACTTTCTTTCTTTATTCATAAAATATTGATTTTATTGACGACAAATAGTGAAGAGGAGTTGTTTTATCACGGTTAAATAGAAAAATCACGTATTGATAGTATGGTAAAGCAGATTAGTCTTGATGCATGGCAGATTCAACATTTAGCAGACTTGCTTGAAAAAGGCTCAAAAATTGTTGAAAAAACTAATCGTCCCATTGTACTTTACAGACAAACTCTTGAAGAAGAAGAGGAATCTTATGAAGAGATTGTATGTACACTTACCAAAGGATATGTAATTGAGCAGATGGTGACATCAGGAGGGATCCTAGTTCCAAGTTTTCATCAACAGTTTGTATTTACCATTGAAGAGTATCCTCAGGAATTATTGAGAAAAAGCAAAGATCGCTTTTTAGAAATGATTGATTTTCTTGATGAACAGTTAAGATAACGTCATAATTAATAAAGACCGTAAAATTCAAGATTTTTGCATGCAATTACTAGAATTTCAGGCTAAAGAGCTATTTCGAGAATACGGTATCAATTTGCTAGACAGTATTTCATCAACAAACATTGAAGATGGAAGAAAGCATGCAAAAGAATTAGGATATCCATTTGTGATTAAAATTCAGGTTCCAGTAGGAGGAAGAGGTAAAGCAGGAGGAATCCAAAAATGCCAAAATGATGACGAATTTGAGATAAAATATCCCCAAGTTATGGACTTGACAATAAAAGGCGAAAAAGCAAGGGCAATTCTTCTTGAAAAAATGGCAGACATCAAAAAAGAGTTGTATCTTTCAATATTTTTGAATCGTTCAAAGAGATGTTACACAATTATCGCATCAGATGAAGGCGGTGTTGAAATTGAATCAGTAAAAAATCAAATTATCAAAGAGATTGGGTTAGGTGAAGTTTCAGATGAACTTGCAAAAGAAGTTGCAAAGGAAATGGGACTGGAAGGAAAACACGCCGAAGGTGTTGTAGATACTTTGAAAAAATTATCAAAACTTACAATTGAAAAAGAAGCAGAGTTAGTAGAAATTAATCCACTTGCAGTTATGCAAGACGATACAATAATGGCACTAGATGGAAAATTTGTTACAGATGACAACAGTAATTTCAGACATCCAGAATTAGAAAAATATCAAGAAAAAACAGCAATTGAAGAACAAGCTGAGAAGAGCGGATTTTCATTGGTAGAACTAGACGGCGATATTGCAGTTGTTGGAAACGGTGCAGGGTTAGTAATGTCAACATTAGACATGTTATCGGATAATGGGGGAAAACCAGCATGTTTCTTAGATGTTGGTGGCGGTGCAACAACTGAATCAGTGTATGAGGCATTGACTTTGATTAGCAAATTAGATAGAGTAAAAGGAATTCTAGTAAACCTCTATGGAGGAATTGTAAAAACAACAGTAGTAGCTGAAGCATTTCTTAAAGCATATGAGGATAATGTAATTGACTTGCCAGTATTTTCAAGACTAAAGGGAACAGAATCAGAAAAAGCAACAGAGATGCTGCAAGGTTCTAGAACCAAAATTTTTGGAACAGTTGAAGAAGCAATTAATGCAGCAGTAATGGGAGTGAAAAGTTGACAGATATTTTTGGACTACTCAAAGGAAATCCAGGAGATTCAGATTACGAGAAAAAAGGAGTAATTGTTCAAGGGATTACTGGATCATATGGTTCACTTCATGCAAGAAACATGATTGCATATGGAACAAATGTTGTAGCAGGAGTTACTCCTGGAAAAGGGGGTCAAAAGTTTGAAGACAAGGTTCCAGTTTACAACACAATGCAAGAAGCAGTAGATGCAACTAATGCTAAAATTTCAATAGTTTTTGTTCCAGCAAAATTCTTCCTAAGTGCTGCAAAAGATGCATTGGAGGCAGGAATCAAATTACTAGTTGCAATTCCAGAACACGTTCCAATCAGAGATACAATGGAAGCATTAGAACTTGCTAAACAAAAAGGGGCAGTGATTATTGGTCCTAACACACCAGGAATAATGATTCCAGAATTGATTAAAATCGGAATCATGCCACCAATGCCTTTCAAAGCAGGGAAGATTGCAGTATTATCAAAAAGTGGAACACTACTTTATGAAATTTCAGATGCATTAACTAATGCAGGATTTGGTCAATCAATTACAATCGGTATTGGAGGAGATCCAGTTAATGGAACAAGATTAATCGATGCATTTGACATGGTAAAAGACATTCCAGATTTGGAAGGAATGGTAGTTGTAGGAGAAATTGGAGGAGACTCTGAAGAAATGTTAGCTCAAAGAATAATTGATTCAGGATTTAACAAACCAACTGTTGCATACATTGCAGGAAGAGCAGCTCCTAAAGAAAAGAGGATGGGGCATGCAGGTGCAATAGTCATGGGAACATATGGCTCAGCAGAATCCAAAGTTTCAATGTTTAACAAAGCAAACATCCCAGTAGCAAAAAGACCTGCAGAAGTACCAGTTTTGCTAGCAGGAAAGATGGAAAAATCCGATTAGATTAAAAGAGAGAGATTTAGGAGAGAATCAAATGCCAATCACAGACCCAGAAAAGAAACGAATTGCACAGCAAGCTAGACTTGTTATGAGAATTTGTTTTAATTGTGGATGTAGAAATGATATTGGTGCTACTAGATGCAGAAAATGCAGAAACCCATACTTGAGATTAAAGAACAGAAATCTCGGCGTAAAGAAATAGAATTAAAAATTCATCAATCTTTGTCGATAATCAACAATTGCAGATTTTATATCAGAATTGTATCTCATTACAAACGATTTGGCCAAATCAGGATGTTCCAACTCTTCTAGAGAGATCTGCAGATCATCAGGCAATTGTTCATTCATCTGAAAGAGAATCTTTGCAGCATCAACATACTGTCCAAGATTTTCAGCATATTCAAATGCCAACCTCATCCGGTCAATTAATGCATCAAATTCCTGTAAAGACATGATAAGATTTTCAAAAATTAGTACTAAAGGCGTTGGTAATTACAAAATATCCAGAATCTAAAGACAAAAAAACTCGTAGTTATATAATTTTGTTGGACCGGTCGTCTAGTTTGGTTTGGATGACGCACTCACACTGCGTAAGGGAATAAAATTCTCCGCAAAGGTCGTGGGTTCAAATCCCATCCGGTCCACTTATTTTAATAAAAATAAAATTAAGATAATTTTTCAATTATCTCGTTGACTTTTGTAGCAAGTTCTTGTTCAATTGGATTTAATGCAATCCCTTTGAAAGATAGTTGTGGTCCACCCTTATACAGAGCTAATTCTATTTTTTCCATAAGAATATCAGATGAAGATAAGATTTAAGTAATTATGAAAATAATATATTAATTAATAGATAGTATCATATTATAAGAAGATTTAACTATCAGGATAAGTAAGGAGTCACAAATTGAAACAAAATGAAATATTTTCAGGAGTAAAAAATGGTTGAAGGTTATGCCCAAATAGTGATAACAGTTGTAATTGTAGGAATTGGTTTAGCTTTACAATATGGATTACGATATCTGAGAGCAGATGCAGATAAACAACCAACAAGAAAAGAAATTGGAATTGCATTAATTACAGGCAGTTTCAGTGGAGCAGCTTTAGTATTACCACAAATGTCATCATTAGCATGGGATCCTCAAAATCCATCAGAATTTGCTCTTTTGGTATTGATGATGGTAGGTACTGTGGCAGGAATTGATTCAATTACACGAAAATTGGCAACACCAAACAAAACTAACTAGAAATTAACTGAAACTTTTGACAATATATCAAAATAACAAGTTAAAATTAGACAAAATATCAAAAAATTCATGAAAGCAAGATTCCCTGGAAAATGTGTAGAGTGTGGAGAAGCAATCAAAGCAGGAAAAGAGATTCTCAAAAATTCTAAAGAACAATGGGTTCATGCAGCATGTTCAGATTTAGAAGATGAATTACCATAAAATGATTAAATTTGCAATAAATCTTTTAAACAACTTGTAAAAAAGCTAGTCAAATGAAGACAAAATCAAGTATCTTTCTAGCAATTATTGCATCATTTGCAGTTCTGATGTTCCCATCAGATGTAATTGCGGAGAATACAGAAACTACAACAATCACTCCAATTAATGAAGAGATTAGTCTACAAAAAACAGTCACAACAATGATTGTCCCAGAAGACAATACGCTGCCATGGGGATTTGTTACAGGTAGTCCCTCAGAATATGTAGAGAGACATCCAGTAATCATTCAATTCTTTGATGAAGCAGATGATTTGGTACATGTTGCCCAAGTAGATGTCAAAGGAGATGGTTCTTACGAATACAAGTTTAGAGTAACTAGTATTGATGAAAATGGAAGTATGGAAAAAGCCTTTGAAGGCGAATATACTGTAATGATATACAGAGTCATTCCTAATACAAATCAACTAGTCTAAACACTCTTTATTTTTCACAGAATTCATATACTATTCAAGAAAATGCTAGCTAGAAAATGAGTAAAAATTTTTGGCACGATATAGAATCAGGAGCAGATATTCCTGAAATCATCAATGTGGTAGTAGAGATTCCCAAAGGTTCTATGAACAAATACGAATATGATAAAAAACACAACATGATAAAACTGGACAGGGTTTTATTTTCACCATTTCATTATCCAGGAGATTACGGACTAGTTCCTCAAACACTTTCTGAGGATGGGGATCCATTAGATGCACTAGTGCTTGTCACAAACCCAACATACCCAGGAATTTTGATTGAAGCAAGACCAATTGGATTACTTCAAATGAAAGATGCAGGAGATTTGGATGACAAAATTATTTGTGTTTCAACAAATGATCCTAGATATTTACACACTACAGACATTTCAGACATTGAAGACCACTATCGTTCTGAAATTGCACACTTTTTCCAAGTGTACAAAGACTTGGAAGGAAAAAAAGTAGAGATACTAGGATGGCAATCAGCAAAAGAAGCAAAGAGCATCATTGTTGAATCAATTAAAAGATACAAGAATACTTTGAAGAAATTTTAAGATGACAAAAGAGTGTAACCATTTTTTAGAAGAAAAAGAAGGAATAACATCAAATACAAAAAGCTGTGAAGAATGTGAAAAAGAACAACTACCAGTTGTTGCAATAAGGATGTGTTTAACATGCGGACATGTGGGATGTTGTGATTCATCTATTGGAAAACATGCAACAAAGCATTTTGAAGAGACAGGTCATCCAGTAATGAAAGCAATTCCAGGAGACATTTGGAAGTGGTGTTATCACCATAAGGAATACTATTAATTTTCAAAATATTAGAAATCTATAGACAATTGAACAAAGAAAAACTTCACTGGACTTTTTGGGTAGGCATAGGATTTCTAATAGCAGGAGGAATCAGCTGGGCAATTTTACTTGCGGGGGAAGGTCCGCCAAGTTTTGTTGAAGAGACAATTACATACAGTTACGGCTGGGTAATTTTTGGCATAATTCTGATCATCTATTCTACAATTAAAAAAATTGCAAAATCTAAAGAACCTGAACGTTAGTGTATTCATTTTTTAATAGTTAGAAAATTACGATAGTAGATGTCTCAATATCAATTAGGAATGTGGGATCTTTCAGAATTAGTAAAGAATCCAAAAAGCCAAGCATTTCAAAAACAAATTCAAGAATTAGAAAATCATGCTAAAAAATTTGAAAAAATTAAATCAAAATTAGACCCAGAAATGTCATCAAAAAAATTTATGGAAATACTAACACAAGTAGAAGAAATTTCTGAAAAAATGAGTAAAATTGGCGGATATGCGTCCCTTTCATATTCTTCAGACACTCAATCAGATGAAGCAACATCATTAATGACTAGAATGTCAAAACTAGGTTCAGACATTTCAAACAAGATACTATTTTTTGATTTATGGTGGAAAACTCAAGTTGATGAAAAAAATGCAAAGAGGTTGATTAAAGATGCAGGAGAGCTTTCAGAATATCTTGCACACAAAAGGTTAATTGCAAAATATTCACTTAGCGAACCTGAAGAGAGAATTATTAACACATTAGATGTTACAGGAATTTCTGCACTTGTAAAATTGTATGATAAGATAACTAATGTATTTGAATATCAAATGAAAATTGGAAACAAAACAAAAAAGATGACAAGAGAAGAATTGACAAATTATGTTAGAGATACAAATCCAAAAGTTCGTGAAACAGCTTACAAAACAATTCTTGGAAAATATAATGAAAACAAAGGAGTTGTGGGAGAAATTTATCAAAATATTGTACTTAACTGGAAAGATGAAGGAATCGATATTCGAGGCTATAAAACACCAATTTCAATGAGAAACATTGGAAATGATGTAGATGATAAAACTATAGAATCATTACTACTAGTTTGTAAAAAAAATGCTCCAGTGTTTCAGAAATTCTTTGTGCAAAAAGCAAAGATGCTGAAAATGAAAAAGCTTAGAAGATATGATATCTACGCACCTGCTGCTGCAAACATTAAAGAAAAAAATTATTCATACAATAAATCTGTAAAATTAGTTTTCGAATCACTTGGAAAATTTAGCAATACATTAGAAGATTTTGCAAGAAAGGTATTCAATGAAAACCACATAGATTCTTCAGTAAGGCAAGGGAAAAGAGACGGAGCATTTTGTAGTACGCTGACACCAAAAATTACTCCATATGTATTGGTCAATTTTACAGGAAAATCAAGAGACGTATTTACACTAGCACATGAGTTGGGTCATGCCGTTCACAGTCAAGCTGCACAAGATAGATCAATTCTAGTCCAAGATGCACCATTACCTTTAGCTGAAACAGCATCGACATTTTCAGAATTATTGCTTTATGATAATATTTCAGATAAAATTTCAGATGACGAAAAGAAGATCATGTTATCTGAAAAGATTGATGACTTGTATGCAACAATCCTAAGACAATCATTTTTTACAATTTTTGAAGTTGATGCACATAAGCAAATTGGCAAAGGAACAACTATAGATGAAATTTCAAAAACATATCTACAAAATTTGAAACAGCAATTTGGGAAATCAGTTGATGTTACAGATGACTTTGCAATAGAATGGAGTTGCATCCCACATTTTTACCACACACCGTTTTACTGCTATGCATATTCATTTGGGAATCTGCTTGCATTATCATTATTCCAAAGATACAAAAAAGAAGGTCAAGACTTTGTTCCAGCATACATCGATATTCTTGCAGCAGGGGGTTCAAAAAAACCTGAAAAACTCCTGCAAGAACATGGGTTAGATATTCAATCTACCAAGTTTTGGCAAGAAGGCTTTGATTATGTTAATGGGCAAGTAAAAGCACTCTCATCACTAAACTAGATTTTTAATAAATGGGGCTGACAGTCCAACGCAAGGACTGCCAGCTTGTTCCCCGAACGGTTTGAATTCGATGTCAAAACCCCATCACAAATTATCTGATTTAAACGTTTGAAATTATTCCAAGTCTAATTTTTTAGGTTTGATTTTTCTTATTGTACCACCCAAGATTCCAATTGTAATTCCTAACTGATACAAGAAATACAATAAAACCTCAAATGTGCTAGGAGTAAGATCTGTAAATCTACTAATTCCAGTTAATATTAACAATAAAGAACTAAAGAAAAAGACAAATAATTTTACGATTCCACGGAGGTCTGTAAATTTCAAAATAACAAAAGTCATCACAGTTACAGAAATTGCCAATACTGTCAGAAATCCAGTATTCATTCCAAAAATAAGAAACAATACAGATACAAGTTCTGCAGGACTTGTAGGAGAGAGATTTGAGAGTTCAATTTTTTCAGGAGATGCAAATCTAGGTACACTAAGAATTGCATTTGCCAAAAACAAAACAAACAAAGTAATGGATACAGTCTTTAGATGGTTTTGCAGTCGCGGAAATCTTACAAGAATTGCACGTCCAAGAATTATCCCTTGGAATAATCCAACTGCAAATGCCCCAATCACTGCAACAATAGAAAAAATAGGATCTTGAAATATGTCAACAAGAAATGGAATTAAAGCCAAGGTTAGTAATAATTTAAGAAAAACAGAATATTAGTTAGAAGATGACAAATTTTCGTAAAAAAAACAAAAAAAATTCATCAAAAAGCCATTTGAGAAATTAATTAGGAGTAAAGTTAATAATTTCTATTGAAAGACGGAACACAAATGCAAAGAATATTGTTGTTCATATTGATGATGTCAACAATAGGAATATTTTCAAATTATGCATATTCACAAGAAATAGGCCTTGCAACATTTCAAGAAACTGCTCAAATAGTAATGGACCAAAGCATATCACAAAATGTTACTGCATCAATCACACTACAATCAACAAGTATTCAAGAAATCAGAATTCCTGCTGAACTTGAACAAAAAATTAGAGAGAATGATAGAATTGAAGCTGTAATAATTACAAATCAAAATCAATGCGTATTAGGGGTTTTTGAGGAGTCATGTATCCTAATTAATGTAGAAAGAGATCACGAAATTAAAGGGATTAGAGACATTCAAGATAATACCAAAGAAATAGCAGACACGTTAATTGATGATATCAATCAGACATTTGATTTGAATGCCGAATTTCATTCAGTTTATGTTCACACTAGTGATCAAACAAATACAGAATTAGAAACATCAGGAGTTATTTCGGGAAAAGGTACAATTTCTGCAGTATATACAATGACAATGGAAGATACTCATTCCATGTATGAAAAAATCTCAGCAATACTAGTTCCAAAAATAATTAGAGACCAAGGTGGATTTTATAACATAGCAAAAAATCTTTCATTAGAAGAAAAAGCAAAAACTACATTTTCAATAATTCCATTGGAAGCAAAATCCCTATTACAACTGAAATTATCAACCGATTATCCAGGAGCAGCATCTGAAATCACTAAAATTAGCCCACTAGAATATCTGAAAACAGACTCGATTAAAAGATCAAAATACTTTGCTGAAGGAAATTATCCACTAAACTCAATCATACAAGTTGTCATTTTATCACCTGAAGATACTTTTGTATCAAATATTCAAGGAAATATTGTACCAACACAAATTATACAAAATGAAAAAATCCCAACAACAGTTTCAGAAGCAGGATGGATTTTTGATCCAGAAGAAGGTCAAAGAATTCAAGGAAAATATATTTTTGGAGAAGAAACAACAATTAACAAAAATACATTAGAGTTCACATTAGGAGACATAGAAATAGAACCAACAACTACAGAATTTGACGAGTCAATCGTAATTGTAATTATTATTTCAATAATAGCAATAGCATCTGCATTATTTTATCTAAAAGGATATAGAAAATAATTAGAGCAAAAGTACTGCCGCAGCAAAAACAGTAGTCCATTTACCATCTTTGTCACCACGTGTTTGTTGAGTAATGTTTTGAGTCTTGTAAATTTCGCCAGATATTTTCCACTGCTGTCTTTTCTCATCCCAGTTCTTATCAACATCAAACGGGATTCCTAATGAGGATGCCAACATTTGTGCTGCAATGTCTTCAGCGTAATCACCTGCCTGAGTCTCAGTTTGCCCAAAGGCTTCATATTCAGACAAATAGCCATATCTGCTTGTATCCTTTGGTTGTGCAATCCCTACAGATGCAGAACACATTCTATGAGGTTCATTAGTCTGATTCTTTGAATAAATTGTAAATAGAATCTGTCCAGGTTTGATTTGTTTTAGTCCCTCTTTTCGTGAAATTAATTTTGCTTTTGGTGGAAATATACTAGAAATCAATACAAGATTTGTTCCAGCAATACCAGCATCTCTTAAAGCATATTCAAAGCTGGTTAATCTATCTTCATGGATTCCTTTTCCTCTTGTAAGAAATAATTTCTTGGCAACTAAATCAAGCATTTCAAAATTTTAGAAAATATATTATTATTTAACTTTAATCAAATACAGTATTTCAGAAATATTAAGAAGTGAAGTTATTATAGTGTTAATCTCGTTTCTTTTTCTTTTTTCTTTTATCAGGAGCTTTTGCTTCTTGTGTAAGAAGGATGAATGTGAAAAATGCCCCCAACCCAACATTGACAACTCCCATAAATGTAATGAACATTGTTTGTTCTTTTCCAGCAATAGGAGACAACCCAATTATGATGCCCAAAGTGCCAGTTGCAAAGAACATCATCATCAAGACTTTGACTCTGGTGGGTTCAATATACCTCATAACAGATATCAAAAAATGGTATTATTATAAACTGACGGTTAAGGGAATTTCTAAAAAATCCTTACAAAAAGAAGACAGGTAACACTTTAAACCTTCAAAAATTTCATTTTACTTCGTGCCAATGTAGCTCAGCCTGGCTAGAGCATTCGCCTTGTAAGCGAAAGGTCATGGGTTCAGATCCCATCATTGGCTTTAAAATTCTAAAATAATTTGGCAATACGGTTAATTATGCTGAATTTTGGAACAATCTTACATGAGTTTTGAAGATAATGAGATTAAACAAAATGAAATTTCTCAAAATAAATCAAAACCAAGTGGATTGATAATTGGGTTAATCATTGCAGTAGGAGCTGCAGCATTTTTTGCAGGAATGTATGTCTCAAATATGAATTCAAATCAGATTTCACAAGAAGATCTGGATGATGCAATTGCAAAATTAGAACTCAAAATGTTGCAAAACAGACTACCAACAGAGCAGCCATCAGCACCCGTAAAGATTTCAGCAGACGATGATCCAATAATTGGAAATCCAGACGCTCCAATCACAATAATAGAATTTTCTGATTTTCAATGTCCATTCTGTGCACGATTCCATGTCCAAACACTTCCATTACTTCTTGAGGAATACATTGAGCAAGGCAAAGTAAAGTTAGTCTTTAGAGACTTTCCAATACAAAGCATTCATCCAAATGCACTTCCTGCATCAGTAGCAGCAGAATGTGCAAACGAACAAGGACAGTTCAAAGCAATGCACGACATGTTATTTGATAATCAAGGTCAATGGAGCAATCAGGATACAGTTGATGCACTATCTCTGTTTAGTCAATATGCAACTCAAATACAACTAGATCAAGAAACGTTTGATTCTTGTCTTACTAGTGGAAAATACATTGAAGAGATAAGAAATGATCTTGAGGATGGTAGAAGTTATGATGTTACAGGCACTCCAGGGTTTTTTGTAGGAAATGATGAGATAGGTTATGTAGAACTAAAAGGTGCACAACCGTTTGAAAGTTTCAAAAAAGTTATTGATGCACAATTAGAGGCATAAAAAATAACAAGCGTTTATTAGACCTAAACTGTGACTTTACGCATCGGAATAATGACGTCTGGCAATGAGCTTTACGTCATTGCTAAAGAGAAGAAAATAAAATGACAAAATTTCAAGAATTAGGATTAAAAGATGATATACTAAAAGGAATTAGCGACCTTGGATTTGAAGAAGCATTTCCAATTCAAGAGGCAGTAATTCCAGTATTACTCACAGGAAGAGATGTCGTAGGACAAGCACATACAGGTTCTGGCAAGACTGCAGCATTTTCATTGTCAATGCTACAAGAAATTCAACCAAAAAATGGCATTCAAGGTTTGATCATGGCACCTACTAGAGAACTTGCAATGCAAATTACAGACGAGATTAAAAAATTTGGAAAATATACAGGAATTAGAGTAGCAACAGTGTACGGAGGACAAGGAATGGGACTACAATTAGATGCTCTGGAAAGAGGAGTGGAGATTGTAGTAGCAACCCCAGGTAGATTAATTGATCATCTCAAACGTGGCTCAATAGAGCTTAGAGATGTCACACACATTGTTTTGGATGAAGCTGATACAATGTTAGATATGGGATTTATTGATGATATTGGATTTATTTTAGATTTAGCACCAGAAGACAGAGTTATGTCATTGTTTTCTGCAACAATGCCAACTGAGATTCTCAGATTATCTGAAGAATATTTGAAAAATCCAAAACAATTCTTACTAGATGCAGATGACCTTAGCGGAGAAGGAATAGATCAATCATATCTAGTCATTAAAGATAGAGACAAATTCAAGTATCTAATTGATTTCATAAAACCCGTAAAAGGTCAATCCATTGTATTTTGTTCTACAAAATACAGAACCAGAGATGTTGCAAAATTCCTACATCAAGAAAAGTTTGATGCTGTAGCAATAGAAGGAGACATGTCACAACACAGAAGAGAGCAGTCAATGGGAAAATTCCGTAGTGGTAAAGCAGACATTCTAGTAGCAACAGATGTTGCATCAAGAGGTATTGATGTCCCAAGAGTAGAATTGGTGATTAATTACGATGTTCCAAATCAAGAAATGGCATACTTTCATAGAATTGGAAGAACTGCAAGAGCAGGAGCAAAGGGTAAAGCAGTAACATTTGTATCATATTCATCAGTAGGAGATTGGAATCTTATCAAACGTCAAATCAAAGTTCCTATCAAAGATTTGAATGAAGAAATGGGAATAGAAATTGCAATTCCAGATCCTCTAAAAAGACAAATGCCATCAAGAAGATATGGAGGTCAATCAAGATCCAATTATTCTAGAGGCGGTCGTTCTGGAGGATACGGAAGATCAGGTGGAAGACGAGATTCTAGAGATGACAGAGGTGGAAGACGAAGATATAACGACAAAGGCGGTAACAGAAATAGTTACGGCGGTCGCAGTAGATGGTAACTGTAAAACTTAAAGGCCTGAACTACGTAATTATTTCAAGGTAAAGTAATGCACAAAGGATTCATTTTGTTAAATTGTGATCTTGGAGCTGAAGAATACATTGTAGATGAATTAAATCAGATGCAAGATGTGAAAAATGCGTATCTAACTTTTGGTGCATATGATGTTATTGCAGAAATAGAGACAGAAAATCAAGAAGGATTTGAGAAAGCAATTGCAGTAATTAGAAAATTATCCAGAGTAGTCAGTACTATGACACTCAATGTTATTCGCCCCGAATAATTGTTATATGAGAAAATTCAGGATTGAATCAAATTGCAAAAAATTGATTATGAGGCACCAGTATGGGTACTAAATTACAATAATCCAAAACCGCTTTTAGATCATGCCATACACATGCTAGAAAGACATGGGGTAAAGCGGGAAGATATGGAAATTACTGAAACCCCAACTGCAAAAATAGGCGCAATTGTAGTAGAAATTTGGCCATATGAGCTTGTAATAGGCAAAGTAAGATCAACACGAAATGATTCTTTTATCAGCGGTACAGAATTTACAATTGAATTAAAATTAGACGAAAATGGGAATTACATAGATTATCTTTGAAAAAAAAGAAAATTCAAAATATCACAATCGGAATAATTGCAATTAGTATCATTGGAGCAATTGGTGCATACAATTATTCAGCAGATCAAAATAAACAAAAAGGATTACAGTTTGGAATAGAGTTAGAACAAATTCAACAAGAAGTAAAAGACTTGCAAATTAAATTTTATTCAGAGAAAACAAAGTGGCAAGAAGGAGACATAACAAAGGAAGAGTTGTTATTTTTCTATGATGAACATCTGGATGAATTTAATGAAATTATTTCAAAATACGATGAGCTTAATCCACCAGAATTATTTGAGAGTTCAGTAGAACTACTAAAGATTTCATCAGAAACACAACTATCAAGTGATTCAGAATACATCAAATGGATTGAAACAGGGGATGAGTCAGCCAAAATTAGATCAGATACACAATTCCAAGAGTCAGTAGAATACGAACTACAAGGTTTAGTGGAATTTTATTCAGCAAAAACAGGTATCAAAAACTACGATGAAGATGCAAAGTTTGAAGCCCCACAAACAGGATTAACACAAAAAGTAATTCAAGTTGCAGAAAACATGGCAAGCAAATGTGATGAAGAATTCAAAAACGAATTAGGGGAATTCGATTCGGATAATATAGAAGTAGAGTGGTTTAACTGCATAAATGAGGCTAAAAAATGGAAAATAGAACATCTTCCATAACAAATAATCAAAATCACAAAAACTACTTTAAAGAACTAGACAAACAATGATTGTGGAAAAAATCTTCATCATAGGGATTATTTTTGCAAGTATGACGCCACTAGTGTTTGCAGAGGTCTATATTCAAAATGATCAACAATACATCGGAGACGACGGTTCAATACACATTGTTGGAGAAATTGTAAATAATCTAGACATGCCTCTGAATCAAATTCATGTGCAAGTTGATTTGTTTGATGGGAATCAACAATTAATTCAAACAAAAGAGACAAACTCTTTGGTAAATACAGTAATGCCCGGAATGAAGGGGCCATTTGATCTTGTTTTAACAGATAACGAGGCAAAAAACGCAAAATCATATTCAATGGAGTTAAACTATCAAGTTACTCATCCAAAAAGTCAAGTCATAGACATTACAGAATCATCACTTTCAAGAGACAATCACAATAACTTGATGATCACAGGTACAGTAGTTAACAATGGAGAGATCACAGCAAATACAATATCAGTTATTGCAACACTTTATGACAAACAGGGAAATGTAGCAGCAGTATCAAAAGTTAATCCCGAACCAGATTATCTAAGATCAGAAGACAGCACATTCTTTTTACTATCAGTTCCAGACAAAATTCAAACTAAAGAAATTGACGAGTATACGTTGATTGCAGAGTCTGAAGAATATGCAGCAGTACCAGAATTTCCAGTAGGCACAGTTATCCTACTCATACTCACATTATCAGCATATATTGGAATTACACGCTACTCTGGAAGAATTATAACAAATCTCTTTTCTGCAACAAATCTAAAGTAGGAAAAAGTTCTTTGATCAGTTCTTCTTTTTGTAGAGGAGTAGGTTTTGAAAACAAGATAGGAAAAGTTATTGTCAGCATATCTTGGTCAGTATGAGATATACGCACTGAATGAAATTTACAATTAATTTCAGATAAGACATCATTCCATTTTTCCAAGTGTACATTTACTCTAGCAACATTTTCATGAACATCTGAAAGACTAGTGTCTAAATCTTTATCAAACAATCCAAATTTTACTAATGGAACCATCGCCATCCCTCCTAAAATTTTATCATGATTTTTTAACATAGAAGAAATAATTTGTTCAGAATTTTCTTTAGGATAAAGTTCGCCATAATCAGGATCAAAGTAACCTGCAATCATTTTTTTGGAATCATATATACGAAAATATTCTTCATCTAGTTCTAGTTTCCACGACATCTAAGATATACAATGTAAAAATATTTTTTATATACTCTTCTTAATTATTCGAGAAACAATTTTGAATACCCTCAACACAGATGAGATATGGAAGATTCAGATATAATCGACGATGTAAATGCTCTGTTAAAGTTAGGAGTAGGAGATGCATACAGACTCGAGCACATAAAACAAGCTTACATTCAAAACAAATCCGTATGGATTACTGATAAAAACTACTTGGAGAAAATGAAAGACAAATACCTAACAAAACATGCAAAAATAATAACAAATGATGAAGATGGAACTGAAAAAGAAGAGGAAATACATTGTTGGAAATGTGGTAAAAAGACCACATTAGGGGCAAATTTTTGTATGAGTTGTGGAGCATCTTTGTTTGAAGTTGCATCTGAATCTAAAGTAGAACATGAACCAATTCCAGATAATCAAAAAAACAATACCAGAACAATTAAAATAAAAATTCCCATAATGATTGGAATTCCAATATTGATTTTAGCAATTGTTGGAGGAGCATATAGTCAAGGTGTTTTTGATAACACTTTTGAAAGAGCAAACATACAAGAACCAAAGATTACTCCCAAAGTGATCGAGCCGGTAAAAACAGATTCATCTACTGAGACAAATTCAAAGTGTGGTGAAGGAACTGTTTTTGATGCTGGAACTAATTCATGTGTTTTAGAAAGTGATGTTAGTACAACAAAAACAGATTCATCTACTGAGACAAATTCAAAGTGTGGTGAAGGAACTGTTTTTGATGCTGGAACTAATTCATGTGTTTTAGAAAGTGATGTTAGTACAACAAAAACAGATTCATCTACTGAGACAAATTCAGTATGTGGTGAAGGAACTGTTTTTGATGCTGGAACTAATTCATGTGTTTTAGATAAATAAAAGACAATTAAATAAACTAGGAAAAAGAAGAAAATGCATGGGAATTTCAAAGGAGAATAAGGAATTCATAGATAGTTTGATTGATTATTACATTAGTGAATCTGAATCATATACACAAATTGCAGAAAATTTTGTTCCAGAAATAGAATCCGTTCCAGACACAGCATTTGGAATTATCACAGGATGTGTCTACTCAGGTTTTTTGCAGGCATATCAAAACCAGCAACAAACCCCAAGTTTAGAAGATATGAAAGAATTCAATGAAATAATAAAAAACCGTGCTGCCTTGATAAAAAAAGCCATAATTGAGCCTCATAAACCAGAAATAATCAAAGAAGATTCAGAGAACCCAGAAACAGAAACCAAAGAAGAGGATTCGGGCAAATAGGAATCATTCAGATATTTAGAAAAAATCAATACAGTTTAATCCTGAAAAAAAACGGTAAAAATATGAATGTAGATGGTAGTAAAATAATTTTTTGGGGAGGAACTGCTGCTGCAGTAGTTACAGCAATTGTTGTGTTATATTTTTCAATTCGTTAAAGATAAATCATAAAGAAATTCTAACATAGTATTGTCAGCAACCAATGAATTTAAGATAACACAGATAGTAGATAATGGTCAAGTCATACAATTGACACTAATTGAGAATGTTTCAACAGAACCAATTTCACAAAAACAAATGATCATTGAGAATGTTTCAAAAAAACTTGATCAAGAGACAAAAGAACAAGTAATGCCGTTACTTGAAGCAATAATGTCAGCTCAGCCCACTGTGAATATCAAATCCTATCAGCAAACCCAGATTACAATTGCAATGCCAAAATCAAGATATGATGGAATGGGAAGACCACAAGTAGGAAATACGATAGAAGTTAACTTGAAAAAAATCTAGAGATGTGAATTTATTTCATCAACAGTATGCAAAGGTAAAGAACAAGTAAAGTTTTTGCAAACAAATGCAGATGTTTTTTCTTCAAATGATTTTCCTGTAAAGAAAGGATATTGAGACAATGCAGACAGTTGTTCAGGATTTTGTACTGTAACAACAATGGAGTTTGGTAAATATTCTAAAATTACGGATTCACATAGTTGAGAATTTTCAGTATTAATTATTGTAATTTCAATAGGTTTTTCTAAATAAATTGAAATTGTGTTTAGTAAATGTCCAAATCCAAATGGATTTTCAGCAGCCATTTGTGCCTGTGATTCCATAATTTTTGTAGTGATTTCTAGAAATTGTTGTTCTTGAGAAAAGTGGAATAGTCTAAGCATGACAAATGCAGAGACAGAATTTCCCGATGGTAAAGATAAATCATAATTGCTTTTTGGTCTGATAATTAATTTTTCATGATTATCAGAAGTCATAAAGAAGCTATTGTTTTCTGAATCCCAGAAATGATCCACTAAATGATGACCTAGTTTGAGAGCCAGTTTCAAATATTTTGGATCAGGTTCAATTTCAAATACATCTAAGAGACAATTGACAAAATAAGAGTAATCTTCAAGATAACCGTCAATTTTTGCAGTTTTATTTTTGTAAGTTCTCAATAACGTGTCTCCCGAAAACAAATTATTTTCAATAAAAGAGATACAAGTTTTTGCAGCATCAAGATATCTCACATCATTTGTTACACGATATCCTTTAGCAAATGCAGTAATCATCAAGGAATTCCATGAAACCAAAATTTTATCATCTAATCCAGGAGTAATTCGTTTGGAACGAACATCAAGTAGTTTTTCTGAACAAGATTGAAGAATCTCTCGAACTTTATCTTCTGTAATTCCAAAATTAAAAGCAACTGTAGAAATATTCAAATTATTGCACAAAATGTTGTTTCCCTCCCAATTTCCACCATCAGTGACATCATAAAAAAGACAAAAGACATCTGCGTCATCACCAAGAATTTCTTTAATCTCACTTTTTTTCCAGACATAGTATTTTCCTTCTACGCCTTCAGAGTCTGCATCATATGCAGAGTAAAATCCACCATCAGGAGAAGTCATTTCACGTAATACGAAATCTAGTGTTTTTTTCAAAACATCAAGATAGAAAGGTTCCTTTGTTATTTGGTAGGCCTCAGCATAATTGACGGGAATTAGTGCATTATCATAAAGCATTTTTTCAAAATGAGGTACAAGCCACTTTGCATCTGTAGAATATCGATGAAAACCACCTCCGATTTGATCAAATATTCCTCCATTTGCCATTTTTTTGAGAGTTTTGAGCCCAAATTCAGTGAATTTTGACAGACCAGATAATTTTGCATAACGAAACAAAAATGAGACATTTGCAGCATTGGGAAATTTTGGGGCAGAACCAAATCCACCAAAGGTAGAATCACCTAATTGGAACAGATTCATTGCTGCTTCATCAAGAATAGTTCGTTCTAGTTTTGAAGGTACTGAAACTTTTTCAGTTTTGTTTAGAGCATCAAGGAAGTTTTCAGCAGATTTTTCAATGTCTTTTGGTTTTTCTTTCCAAGCTTGGGAAAGTTGTCTGCAAATACTTCCAAATCCAGGGCGGCCATAAGAATCCAAAACTGGAAAATACGTTCCAACATAGAATGGTTTTTGATCAGGAGTCAAGAAAATACTCAAAGGCCATCCACCTTGACCCGTAGCTATTTGGCAAACTTTTTGATAAATATCATCAATGTCAGGGCGTTCTTCTCTATCAACCTTGATGTTTACAAAATTTTCATTCATGAATTTTGCAACATCCTCATTTTCAAATGATTCATGTGCCATCACATGACACCAATGACAAGAACTGTAACCAATACTAAGAAAGATTGGTTTGTTTTCATCTTTTGCTTTTTTTAGTGCCTCATCATTCCATCCATACCAATCAACAGGGTTATGGGCATGTTGAAGAAGATAAGGACTAGTTTCACGAATGAGATTATTTTCTGCCACAGTTTTTCAGATTTGTTTTGATATTTGTACCTAATTGGTCAGCCCCAAATTCCTCGTCCTTCAGTTATCTCATAAATTCTAACATTGATTTTTCCAAGTAATTTTACTTTAGATCTGTGAGCCTTTTTATCATGACTATAATCTTTTTTTTCAACTAATTCTTGTAAACGCTTTAGTTGTTCAAGGGTGAGGTTTTTGAATTCATTTTTTGAACTAGACACAAGACGCAGTAATTCTACTCGTTCTCGGTCTTCATCGGTAATTTCAGGCACAAAATAGGATAATTTGCGTCCTTTATTTTTCTAATGGCCCAAGGAGAATCTTAAAATTATTTGAAAAATTTTGTGTTACATGGACAAGATGCGAGCAATGGTACTTGAGAAATGTGGAGCAATTGAAACTAATCCGTTAAAATTAACTCAAATTGACAGACATGAGATTAAAAGACCAAATGAGATTTTACTGAAAATTGAAGCATGTGGGGTTTGTCATTCACAACTTCATGGTATTGAAGGAGATTGGCAAGACATAGGAATTCCTCCACAACTACCAACAGTTCCAGGACATGAAGTTGTGGGCAAAGTGGTAGAAGTAGGACAAAACGTAACAAAATTCAAGGTTGGGGATAGGGCAGGAATCACTCCATTACTAGAAGCATGCAAAGAATGTCAATATTGTAAAGAAGGAAAAGAGTATCTTTGTGAATCATCAACAATTACAGGAGAGTCTTTCAAGGGAGGATATACTGAATACATTACAGTAACTGAAGATTTTGCCACCAAAGTGCCTGAAAATATGAAACCAGAATATGCAGCACCATTATTCTGTGCAGGAATCACTGCATACAAAGCAGTCAAAGCTGCAGAACCGCAAACTCATAAGAAAATTGGAGTTTTTGGTATTGGAGGTGTTGGGCATATGGCAGTACAATTTGCAAAAGTAAAAGATTGTGAAGTTGTAGCATTTTCAAGATCACAAAATCACCTAGATATTGCAAAGAGACTAGGAGCAGTTGATGCAATGACATTTTCTGAAAATCAAGAAGAATTTTTAAAAAAATTAAAAGAAAAACACGGGATGCTTGATGCAGCAATTGTTTTTGCGCCTGCAGATATTGTAACTGACACTGCAATCAAAGCAGTCAAAAAAGGAGGACTGATAGTTATTGCAACAGTTGGTGAAAATCCTGCATTTATGGCATTTGAAGAAAAAACAATCAGAGGTACGTTAATTGGTTCAACTGCAGACATGGAAGAAGTAATCAAGATATGTGATGAAAAAAATATTGAAGTGATTACAGATACATTTCCATTAGAGAGTGCAAATGAAGTTCTCAAAAAATTAAAAGATTCAAACATCGAAGCTAGAGCAGTTTTGATTCCTTGACTAGTTAAATATCGGAGGAGATGTTCTCTAGTATGAATTGTAAGAGGTGTCATCATACAGATGAGGCACATGTTCCAAATGAACAAAGCAATTCATTGATAAAAATGGGCAAATGTCAGATTCCAACATGTACATGTAATCAATACTTGGATCCAATACAAGAAATTGATGAAGAATTGTTGTAACAATTCATATATCAAAATCATTTTGAATATTCATGGAAAAACACAAACCATCTGAAGAGATGATAAAGGAATTAGACAATTTATTGTCAAAAATTAATGCTATGGAAATTGTTGCATCAGATGACTTTCAAAAAAATTCAATTAAAATCATGAGGGCTCTAGTTGAAGGACAAATTCATTCAATAAAAGAATTTGGTCATTTGAAAAAAGCAATTGATTTGCTAACATTACAGCTCTTTGATGTTCAAAATAAAGTCAAGAATTAAGTTTAGTATCACTAATTCCACAACTGCTGCATCTATAGAGTGTAGATTTTTCTAGAATTTGTTCTGCTTTCATTTCAGAACCACAGCAAGGACAAGAAAATTTTTCAGAAGAATCTGTTGATTTTCTAACAACATAATCAGGTTTGGGTTCAATAATCTCGCCTACATTGCATGGGGGATTGTAGCGTACTTTGATTTTGTTTAGAACGCTTTCTCGATGATCTTTACTTGCATCAAACAAAGGCAATATTGCAAGATACAGTGATTTTTCAGAGC
Organism: Candidatus Nitrosopumilus sp.; assembly: GCF_965262695.1. Classification (GTDB taxonomy): domain Archaea; phylum Thermoproteota; class Nitrososphaeria; order Nitrososphaerales; family Nitrosopumilaceae; genus Nitrosopumilus. The sequence continues at coordinate 747,753 of NZ_OZ253550.1, forward strand.
CTGATTTTTCAACCCAACATTTGAAACCAGAATGCTGAACAAAAAATGATTTGTCATCTGTTTTTTCACAATCGCCTGCATAAACAATATTGAATCTATCTTTATCTCTAGACATGATCAAAAACACGAGTTTTTCCATCGGAGGACCCCAACCATCAAGGGGAATCGGACCTAGGAACTCATATTGTAGAATTTGAATGCTCAATAGAGATATTTTGAATAACTGTCTTTTCTTCTTTTCCTAGGAAATTACCTAGTGCCATGAAATTGATCGCAAAATCTGGACTTGAAAAGATTAAATTCAAGAGTAATTGATTTTTTTTAAATGAAAGAGCCTCACAATCATGCAAAAGTAGGATATTCTATGATTGCAGTAGCTGCTTCACTAGCAGTGATTGGAATTATGGCCCTGTTTATGGCAGATGATGTGTTATATGCTGACAATTTACAAAGAGACAATACAATACACTTTAACGAATGTAAAGCAAATGATTTCAAAACAGATGGTTGTGAGAAATACTGGGATAGGATTAACAATCAAATCTCAGGAATTTATGTAGATCTTGATGAATAATTTCTAAAATCCGTTTGAAAAATCTTCTAACATGTTTTGATTCTTTGTTAGTCTATTCATTGCAAAGAATGCACCACCCACAATTCCTGCCTGATAAAAAGTATACAAAAAGACACCTGATGAAGTAGGATCAGATTTTGTAAAACTAAGAACTAACATCGTAACAAACACAAATGTTCCAACAGAAGTCACCATTCTATTTAGAAAGCCGGAATTCATTCCAACGATTCTTTTAGTAGCTGCTGCCATCAATGCAATACTTGTAATAATTAGAAATGTTGCACCGCCATTTGCAACAACAAAGCTGTTAAGCCATACTAACAATCCATCTTCAAAAATTGAAACTTCAGGCATAATACTACCACCATTTATTGCAAAGTTTACAGAGCTAAACATTCCACCTATAACAAAGAAGAATAAGAAAATTTTAACAATTGAACGTTTTAAAGGACTCCTAATTTCAGAGGGTTTAACAGCTCTTTCAGTAATCCTTACACCATATAGAAAACCAACTGCCATAGCTGGAATGAACATGATATTGATGAGAATAGGAGATTGTTTGTTAATTTCTTCGATTTGAGGATGGAAGATTAGAAACAAGATTACTGCAAGTGATGCAGAAACGCCAAATAAGATAAGCCCCAAATACTTGTGGTCATTTGACTCGTAGGAGTTAGTCCAATTATACACTCTACCTGGTCATATCAAAATCATTAAAGACCAAATCCAAAAATCATTTGGTCAAATTATCAATTCTCTTTACCCTTTTTAGGAGAAATCGACTAATCAAGTCATGAAATTAGGTACATTATTTACAATAATTGGAGGGGTTATCACAATATTGGGAATAATATTTCATTTTCAAGGTCAATCAGTCATAGGTCCTGAATCGTCATTCATGTATTCTAACCCTGATTGGATAACATATGGATTACAAATCTTGATCATAGGAATTATCATTGCGATGTCAGGAATAGTGTTGAGCGTAGTAAAACGGAATTAGTTCATTGCACGAAGTGTTATAGTACTTCGAATTTTTTTTAGTTTTCTAATTTTTGTTGTGATTACTTCATTCATTTGGGATTGTGTATCAGTTTCAAATTCAGCAACCACGTCATAACTGCCAAATGTCACCAAGCAGTTTTTTACTTCAGGAATCTCTTTTAGTTGAGAATAGAGAAACTGTTCTTCACCAATTTCACAACTAATCAACATGTAAGATTTCTCCATATCTAAAATATTTCAAAAAGACACCAACTTAAACACATCTAAGAAAATATTTTTTAAAATAGATCTCAAAAGCCTGCATGAATGGGATCAGAAGGCTTCATTATCTCCCTTAGAAGGATCGTTGCAAACGAACCTCTTGACAAGGTAAATTCTACAACATCATCATGAGAAGAATAATTAGAACAATCTATTGCAGCCTGTCTAAATCCACCTTCACTACTAACTTCTTGCATCTCTTTGATAAAGAAATCTTTTGGAGTTACTTCTTCTTGTTGAAGTACTTGTGAGATTTGATAATCAAATCGTGTTTTTTTGTAATATGAATATCCAACAAAAGGTAATGCCAGATTTTGGTCCAATCCCTTTGTGAATTTTCCAATAATTCCCTTAAGGTCAAAACAAATGTCGCCAGGTTCAGATTCAAACAAATTTTCACCATCAATAAATGCAGCACTTAATGATTTATTGAAGATAAATGATTGATATGCCTGAACATAAAATCTCCTCAAAGATAGTGGAATTGTACGTATTGCTCGAAAAGAATTACCATGTTCAATCATTTCTTTTATTACAATTCTTTCAATATCCATTTGTTTTGGAATTTTTTCAAAATATTGTTTGTAATTCTGTTTGTCAGCAAGTTTTTGTCGGATTTCATTATTTTCTTTTGAATCATATTCAGAAGTAAAAGACAAAATCAGTTCAACTGCAACATCAAAGTTTCTTTGAAGAATTGCTTTACCTATTAGATGTGTTACAGGTCTTTTTGAGCCAAATCTCTGATAACCATAAAAATTTAGAATATTTTTAAATTCGGTAAATGAAGTCAAACCATCAGAGTATTCAGAAATTTTAATTTTAAAATGGTTACCAATCATATCTTTCTTTGAAAGGGGTTTTTTTACAAAACCAATTTTTTTAAGAGAGTATTTTTCTGTGGAGTAATCTTCAATTACTTTGTCCTTATTTCCAGAACATACAAACTGCTCAGTAATTGCAGATGCATCCTTTAATCCCAAGGACTTCAATCGGATTCCTTTCTTTCTAAAAATATCAGATAGTGCGTGATTTGTATCGATTTTTTTCTTTTTTAGTTTGTAAACAGCATATCCTTGTTCTTGATTAATGGTATTTTGGGTTTTTTCTAAAATTTTTTCAGATACTTCAAAATCTTCAGGAGTTACACGGATTTTTCCACCAATGCCATCAAATTCCGTACTATAAACAGAAATCCCAATTTGAGAATCTAAAGCAGGTATCACTCTATTGTCACTGTAACATATTTGCTAACTGCAATATCAGATAATTGGGTTCCAATTAGAACTTGATATTTTCCAGGAATTGCTTCATCAGATGCTGAAATGTTTGTATGGATTGGTTGAGATGTACCAGGAACCAACTGGAAAGATTCAGAGCTATCGTGAGAAAGTTCTATATTCAAAAAGTCATGGGAGGTAATGAGAATTAGAGAACCGCCCAATGTTTCATTGTCGGAATTTGGAGATACTATAAAGTTGAAATGTTTTGAATCTCCAGAACTAAGAGAGATTGATTCAGATTCTAATTGTATTTCAAGAGGTAGTGGAACAGACGTGTTAACTACACCAATGTTATTTTCAACCCATTCAGTAAACCAAATTTTTTCCCCATCAACTGCAAAATCAAAAATTTGCGCTAGTCCACAATCAGCAACCATTAAACCAGTTCCAGGATCACAGTCACCCCAGTATGGATTCTTGGAAGGTACATGATACTCTATCAAAGAGTTAGATTTTGGATCAAATACAGATATGTTGTTTGCATTTTGTTCATTAAAGATAATTCGTCCTTGAACATCTGAGTCAATCCAATATGGTCTAGAAATAGGGGATTTAATTACGCCAGTTTGATTTCCATATGTTTCAAGCAAGGGTTTTGCTGTCACATATTGAACAAATTCTTCAGTTATTGGATCAAAACTAAAGAAGGAAGATGACGTAGTATCAGCTAACCAAATTTTTCCATCATTAGAGATTGCAGCTCCATTTGGAGTAAGTAATTGAACGGGTAATGGATAAATCTCAGTAAACATGTCTCCTGCAAAGAATTCTTTTCCAGATTCTTGAACTGCATTTCTATATCCATCATGATCAAATTTTACCAAAACACCACCTTGTTGAAATAACCAATTAGTATACCATACATTACCATCTTCATCTATTGTAAAATCAGCAGTTACAGAGTTATCAACAGGAGAGGGTAGACTAATGTATTCAACATCACCAGTGGGTTGACCGATATCAAAGAATGTGAGTTTATTTCCAGTAAAATCATTAATGATTATCTGAGATCCATCAATGTGTAGTCTTTGAGGTAAAGAGTCACCTTCAGAAGGATATCCAAGTCTATCATATTTTTCATCAATTGTTGAGAATTTCCAAACAGAATCAAATGTTTCATCAGTAAACCATACAGAGCCATCAGGGGCATAATCTATTCCCCACATCATTGAACGGCCATTTTTTGGCCATGTCGGATTATCATATTCAATAAATGTTTCAGTACTAGGATCAAATTTTGCTAATTTCCCAGTATTTGTTTGGGCAAACCAAACATTACCATCAAAATCAGCAACAATTGCCAAAGGGTTTGTACATTCAGTTGGAATCGAATACTCTGTTACAAAATCAGTAGACTTGGCATTTCCAGAACCACAAAATCGAGGACGATCTTCATCAGGGAAATTATCTGCAGGAGTTCCAGTCATCGTAATTTCAGGCGCATCCTCACCGGGATCAAGTCCAGGAATTGCAATAACAACTCCAGAAGTAACCATAATTCCTCCCAAAAATGCAAAAGCCAAAATTCCTTTGGTCTGTTTTTTCACAAATAAAAAAGCAGACTTTCCTTGTTATATCTTATTCCAAAATATCTATAGTAACTTCAAATCCCCAGTCACTCTATCAATAAGATTTTCAGGAGCAGGACCAATTGAAATGCATGTAGTTGTTCCAGGAGCAATTTGAGTATGACCTGCATCAGTAACTTCAGACCAAGGTAAATTCAAATCAATTGCATGTTTCTTTACTTCTTGTAAATCCTTGATACCAGAAACTTTGACTACAACTTTTTCTTGTCCCCCCCACCATTGTTCATACCATTCAGGATGAGATTTTCTAACATGTTCTGCACCAAGAACACAAGCATGTCCTACCTGGGCAGCAATTTTTCCTTTACCCATTTCAAGGTCAGTTCTAACAACAATAACCTGTTTGATATCACCCATACTATTATCAAAAACAGGCATAATGAAAAACTTTTGAATTAAATAATTGACAAAGAAACAAAAACTGTGTACTTTGATGCAATAATTGCAGGTGGAAGTGTTGCAGGATTACTTTGTGCAAGAGAAATTGCTGCAAAGGGTTTCTCAGTATTAGTTATTGAAGAAGATTATGAGATAGGTACACCAGAACATTGTGGAGGATTAGTCAGTATTTCTGGATTAGAAGAACTAGGAGTAGTTCCATTTAGAAAAACATTTGATCATATGATAGAATCAGCAGAGATTATTGCCCCTAATGGAAAAAGATTTTCAATAAATTCAAAAAAACAAAAAGTAATTGAGATTAGCAGAAGAGAGTTGGATAAACAAATTGCTTTTCAAGCTCAAAAAAATGGAGCTGTAATCAAAGTCAGAACCAGTTTTCAGGAAATGACTAAGACGGGAATTAGAACAAATGAAGAAAATGTTGATTGTAAGATATTTGTAGACGCAAGAGGAGTTTCATCTCTAATTCATAAAGATAGAACAGGAATTTTATCAACTGCACAGTATGAAATCTATGCGGACTGGATAAAAAAGGGAAAGGTGGAAGTGATTTTTGATCAAGAAAAATATCCAGGATTCTTTGCATGGGTAATTCCATCTAATGAAGGAAAAGGGAAAGTTGGAGTTGCAGGAAGAGGGATTAATGTGTCAGAGACAATAGAAAAAATCCTTGAAGAAAAGGGAAAACATTCTACAATAAGAAAGATTTTTGCCCCAATTTGGATAAAAGGTCCAATTGAAAAATTTGTAGAAAACAACATAGTAATTGTCGGAGATGCAGCAGGACAAGCAAAACCAACTACAGCAGGAGGTATTTTCACTAGTGGTATGGGAGGAGTTTTTGCAGGACAAGCAATAGTAGAATTTCTAAAAACAGATGATAAATCAAAACTAGAAGAATATCAAACCAGATGGACAGAAAAATTCGGAAAAGAATTTGAAAAACAAATTTTTGCAAGAAAAATTTTAGAAAGACTTGACAACAACACAATCAACAAATTATTTGAATCAATTACACCAGAAATTCTAAAAGACATATCAGAAAAAGATGATTTTGATTTTCATACAGGTTCGATTGTAAAACTATTAGGATTAAAAGGATCAATTAAAACAGCTCAAACTCTAATTGGAGGAGAGTTCAAAAAATTACTTCGATAAAACGTGCCCAAATTCTAAGGAAGATATAAATGATGTTTGCAGAAAATCGTGGTATGTCATCATCTACAATATCATTGCCAACATGTAGTTGTTGTCACCGACATATTATGCCTAATGATAAATGTGTAAAATTCAATTGCCCAGATTGCGGGGCAGATTTGATTTGGAGATGTCAAAGTTGCAGAGAATCAGCAAGAAATTACACTTGTTCTTCATGTAACACACAAGGACCTTAAGAAAATGGCACAGTTACTATTTATCACAAAAATTCTTCCGGAGGGAACTGAAGTAGATCTTGACAAATTAGCAGAGACTCTAAAGAGCACATTACCAGAAGGAATCGTTATGAAGAGACATGCAAAAGAACCATTAGCATTTGGTTTGGAATTTTTGAAAGCTGAATTTGTTTTAGAAGACAAAGAAGGTCAAAGTGACGCATTAGAAAATGCGGTTAAAGGTACAGAGGGTGTAAGTGAGTTTGAGGTCCTCAACATGAGCCGAATGTCAGTTGACATGAAATAGGTGATTTTTTGGTACGCAAAGAAGAACCTTTGCAAATGCGAATTGGAGAAGCAAAACAAAGGGATGTAGGTAAAAAACGAGCTCGAATTGGTCCTGAAGCAATGGACTTTCTCAAAGTAACTCCAGGAGACATTGTTGAAGTTATGGGTTCAAGAACAAGTTGTGCAGTAATTTGGCCAGTAGACGAAGATGAGAAATTCCCAGATATAATCAGAGTAGATGGACAAACAAGGAAAAATGTTGGTGCGTCATTAAATGATATCGTAAAGATCAGAAAAGTAACATCAAAGATTGCAAAGTCTGTTTCTTTGACTCCAGTTAATGATTCAGTTACAGTAGATAAAGAATTTACAGATTTTGTAAAAAATAGACTAAAAGGATTGCCAATTAATCACGGTGATGAAATTTCAGTAATGATTTTAGGAAACTCGATGGATTTCAAAATTACAAAGACTACACCAAAAGGAGTAGTAAAGATTGACCGTTCTACTACACTGAACATTTCAACTGAAACTGCAGTTGATAGAAAAGTTAGAGTGACATATGAAGAAGTAGGAGGATTAGGCGAAAAAGTAAAAGCAATGAGAGAGATTGTTGAGCTCCCATTAAGACATCCAGAATTATTTTCCAGATTAGGAATTGAACCTCATAGTGGAATTTTACTTTATGGGCCGCCAGGATGTGGAAAGACTTTGCTTGCAAAAGTCATGGCAAGTGAATCAGAAGCTAACATGTTCCCAATTAACGGTCCAGAAATCATGAACAAGTATTACGGTGAAACAGAAGCAAAGTTAAGAGATATTTTCAAAGAAGCAAAAGATAACTCGCCAAGCATAATTTTCATTGATGAAATTGATGCTATTGCACCAAAAAGAGAAGAGGCATATGGAGACGTTGAAAAAAGAGTAGTTGCGCAGCTTTTGGCTTTAATGGATGGTCTAAATGATAGAGGTAACGTAATTGTACTTGGAGCAACAAATAGACCAGATAGTGTTGATCCTGCACTTAGAAGACCAGGTAGATTTGATAGAGAATTTGAGATTTCAGTTCCAAACGAAGATGGAAGAATAGAGATTCTTCAAATTCACACAAGAGGAATGCCAATTGATGAAGACATTGATCTAAAAGATTTGGCATCAGAATTACATGGATACACTGGTGCAGATATCAAATCACTATGTAGAGAAGCTGCAATGAAATCAATTAGAAGATATCTACCAGAAATTGATCTTGAAACAGAAAAAATTCCTTCAGAAGTATTACAATCAATGAAAATAAAATTAATTGACTTTTACGATGCGATGCATGAAGTTGTTCCTACTGCAATGAGAGAAGTCTATGTAGAACGACCAAAAGTTTGGTGGCAAGATGTAGGAGGACTGGATGAAATTAAAAAATCATTGACAGATAATCTAATTTTAGCAATGAACGAACCAGGGAAATTTACCAAAATGGGAATCAAGCCACCAAAAGGTGCATTGATTTACGGACCGCCAGGATGTGGAAAGACTTTGCTTGGAAGAGCACTTGCAACAGAGACAGGTGCAAACATGATTTTAGTTAGAGGTCCTGAAATTCTTTCAAAATGGGTAGGAGAATCTGAAAAAGCTGTTAGAGAAATTTTTAGAAAAGCAAAGGCATCATCGCCATGTGTAGTTATTTTTGATGAATTAGATTCACTTGCACGCAGTAAGTCAGGAGAAGGAGGAGTTGGTGAAAATATTCTCAGTCAGTTACTTACAGAAATTGAAGATGGAGTTTCTTCACGTGTTGTAGTGATAGGAATTACAAACAGGCCAGATGTTGTAGACAATTCATTGTTAAGAACAGGAAGATTAGATTTGGTATTGTATGTTGAACCTCCTGATGAGAAAGGAAGATTAGAAATTATCAAAATTTTAACAAAAAAAATGCCATTAACTAATGATGTAAAATTGCAAGAAATTGCAGTTGCAACTCAAAATTACACAGGTGCAGATTTGGCCGCATTATGTAGAGAAGCAGCAGTTCAAGCCATGCAAAATAATGCAACAAAGATATCTAGTCAAGACTTTGCAAACAGTTTGAAACAGGTTAGACCCTCAATTACAAAAGAAGTTGATCAGTGGTACAAATCAGTTAAGGAAAGTATATCTAACGTGGTACCAAAGACAGGAGATAAAACATTCTACGGATAAAAATGGCAATTCCAATCAGAAATACAGTATTTGACAAAATTAGAGATGCAGGTTCACTAACAGATGTTGAGCTTTACAAGATGCTAACAAAAGATGGATTTACCATGGCAGAAGCAAAATTTAACAAAATTTTATTAGATTTAGAAATTCTTGGACTCATCAAAGTATCTTGGATTACAAAAGATGAGCGTAGAATCGAGGTTTTCGTAGTTAAAGAAGAAGTCGATGAAATCGAAGAACAAAACAAGGAAATGATGGAAAAAGACTACGAAGCAAGTTTTCCAGGTTTTGAAAAATAATTCCTAAAACAAAGGAATATGGAATGCAGCATCTAATGCAACTGCAACAAAAATTATTGTGAGATAAGGCGCAGTTACTTTGTATGCTTTCCAAGCAAATTCAGATGTGGGAGTTTTTGTAAGTTTGTAATGATATGCCAACATAAGCCCACCAGATACAGTTGCAATTACAGTATATACAACACCCATTCCATCTGGAATAAAAGAAAGTATCAGAGAATAAGGAAGTAAGATCATTGTGTTTCCTAAGATATACTTGGAAGTTTTTTGCATTCCAATTACAACAGGCAACATTGGAACTTCAGCTTGTGCATACTCATCTTTAATTTTCATTGCAAGACACCAAAAGTGTGATGGAGTCCAAACAAAAACAAGAAATCCAACTAAGAATCCCAAAAGATCCATACTTCCAGTAGCTGCAGACCAACCAGCCCATGCAGCAGCGCTACCTGCAATACCGCCAATTACAATGTTTGAAGTGTTCAGACGTTTGAGCCAGGCAGTGTAGATTATTACATAAGAGAAAATTCCCACTGCAATAAAAAATGCAGAAACTGCATTCAATGCAAAAAATCCGTAAATAACAGATATGCAGCTTACAACCAAACCATAAATCAAAACATGAGATGCTGCCATCCGTCCAGATGGAATAGGTCTTTTACTTGTTCTTTCCATTTTTGGATCAATGTCTTTGTCATAATAGTGATTTAGAGCACTAGAACCGGCAGATGCCAATGCACCAGCTATAATGATGTGTAGATATGACCAATAATCAAGCTCAGGAGCACCTGGAACCAATTTACTTGCAGCATACATTGAGGTAACTGCAGTGATTACCAGAAGAACAACTATCCTTGGTTTGGATATCTCCATTATTTCATTAAATCCCAATCTCACTCTATCCTAGTCCAAAGCCATTTAATTTCTTCGTCTTTGATCCGTACCATTTCAAAAGGAATAAGTATCTCAGTCCTACCAGCTACGTTAAATGAGTAATTGGGACCTCATGATGCCAGGAATGGGACTCACAGCCATAGGATTGGCAGGAGTCGTCATATCATACGCTGAGATTGCACACACATTCATTGATGGAATGCATGCGTTGACTGGTCTTACTATGTTCATAGGAATGATCTTCTTAGCAACAGGCATCTTAGACGGAGGAGTCTCAACTAGCAATAGAGCAAAAGCAACAGTTTTGGTAATTGCGTCTATTTCACTAGGATTTGGAATGTTTGCATTTACAGCGAATACTTCAGCTTATACTGTTACAATAGCTGGAATTTTGATGGCAATAGCATTTCCAGCAATCATCATAGCATATCTTGCAATGAAGCATCCACAATACTTGAAACCGGTAGGTTCCATAGTAGGAATGGCATCAGCTGCAGGAATTATTGCATGGATTGGATTTGGGTTTGTTAGTCCAGATACATATTTGATTCCTGATGAAGTTACAGTTGAAGAGCCAAGTGCAGAAGAAGTTGCACCGGCAGGTCCAGTCTTTACAATTGAAATGTTAGAAGGTTCAGCTGAAGAAGGAAATCCAGATTATGCACCCGATGCAGCAGTTGTTCAACAAGGACATATTGTAGAATGGGTTAATGCAGATTCTGCAGCACACACAGCAACTAGTTCTGAAGACTTTGGAGAAACATTTGACACGGGATTGTTAGGTCCAGGTGAATCATTTACACTTGATACAACTAATTTAGGAATTGGTGAGTACGAATACTTCTGTATTGTACATCCTTGGATGGTTGCAACATTAACCGTTGAAGGGGCAAAAGAACCAATCAAAGTAGTAATGCCAGAAGGTGCAGCACTTCCAGAAGAAGGTCAAATCTATTATGATCCTGAAGTAATCACAATATCAGTTGGAGACACTGTTCTATGGGATAATGCAGATACTACTGTACACACTGTAACATCAGGTATGCCACCTACAGATTCAACAGGAGTGTTTGATTCTGAAATGATGATGGCAGGAGATAGTTTTGAATTTACATTTACAGAAGCAGGGACTTATGATTATTACTGTACATTCCATCCATGGATGGTAGGAACTGTTAACGTAGAATAGATTTGCAGAAAATTACATTATCAAGTTCAGATAAAAAAATTCTAACACAGCATGCTGAAAATGAAAAACCAAATGAATCATGTGCCATATTATTTGGTAAAGATGAAATCGTTTCAGAAATATTTTTGACAAAAAATATTGAAGAATCACCAGTAACCTTCACCATTTCAAATGAGCAGCTTATCGAAGGATACAAGATTGCAGAAGAAAAAAAAGTAGATGTGATAGGCATTTTTCATTCCCATCCAAATTCTGAGGCATATCCATCAAACACAGATAAGAAATTCATGCAAAGCAACCCCGTTGTATGGATAATTTACTCTGGAACAACCAAGGATTTTAGAGCATATCTACTAGAATCAGAGATAAAAGAAATTCCTATTGAAGAAAACTAAGATTTTCTAAATATGGCTTTTGTTCCATCAGCTATTTTAAGAATTGATTTGTCAGGTGAAATCACTTTACCAATAATGTTTACAGGTGATGCAGGAGTTATCTCCCCAGGTTCACCGATTGGAGTAGATCCATAAAACAAACAGATAGCTTTTCCTGTTGGCCAATAGGCAACATCATTTAGTTCTACAGGAGACTTTGCATTCTCTTCAGGTTGATTAATTGGTGATTTTGAAGAATAGATTTCATCACCCCAAACATTGAGATCCACAGTAAAGGGTAATTTTTCAACAAATTCATTTACAGTTTTTGGAGAATAAGTATCATCTAATTCTAAAATTATTTTTGATGAATCAACATCAACATGTATTGTATGTTTCATAATTTTCTAAAAGATTTGACATACATAAGAATACTCAGTTTACTCTATCTCGTAATTGATGACAATCACAAATACATCCTTTTTGACATTTGATTCTTTTACAGTCTGAACACATGTTTTTGTTCCAATAAGGTGCAGTGTTCATGTCAATACCTCTGAGTAATCTTGTAAGATCCTTTCTTCATCAAGATTATGATTCTAAGCAAAAAGATAATCCATATTCCCATCAATAGAACGTAAAGAACAGTGGCACCAGAATTTTCAGAAACCGGAGATTCTTCAATTTCTGAAGGTACCTCAAATGGAGTAACATATGAGATTCCAAGAAATATTGGTATTACAACAAGGATTATGATTGGCAGAACCATTTCTTACTAGTTGTATGGACTATAATTTGTAAAAATCTTTACTACAGAATGAAAGTAAATATCTCGAATATCATCTTCAGTTGAGACTGCCAATAAATTAACAATATCAGACGCAGTAACAATTCCAACAACAGCATCATTATCAATAACAGGTAATTTTCTAATCCCTCGTTCATGCATCAAATCAGCAGCAGATCTAACAGAATCATCAGAGCCAACGGAGAACATCGGGGAGGACATTATCTGTTTTACAGAAGTGGTTATAGGATAAGCATGAGCAACAACTTTTGCTGAAAAATCTCTATCAGTAACAATTCCAACAGGGGTGTTATGTTCCATTACAATTATTGCACCAACCTTTGCATCTTCCATCATTTTTGCAGCTTCATTTACATTCAAAGAAGAGTCAGCAGATATGACAGATTTTGTCATAATATCTCCAATAGTCAAGGTCTTTCCATTAGACATCTTACAATTAATTTACAGTAATTTGTTATTTTAGACTCTGCTAGAATATCAAGAGTGAAAATCATGACAGGTAATCATGAAATATTTTTAAATTGAAAATTCTTGAAAACATATCATGATAGGTAAGATTTCAAAAATTCTTGTCCCACTTGACGGTTCTTCAAATTCCTTTAGAGGGTTAGATATGGCAATTCATATGGCAAGAGAGAATCATGCGACAATTACAGGGATATACATACTTGGAATCACAAAACCTAGAACTAATGATCCAATAACACCTGTAGAAAAAATTCTATTAGAACATGCACAAAAGATTATGAGTAAAGCAAAACTAAAGGCAGCAAAAAAAGGAATTTTGTTTTTTGACAGAGTATCATATGGTGATGAAGGAAAAAGAATTGTAGAGATTGCTGATAAAAATAAGTTTGATCTTATAGTTATTGGTTCAAGAGGTATGGGAGCTGCAAAAGAGATGTTCTTGGGAAGCACATCAAATTATGTGCTACATAAATCAAAGAAACCAGTTCTAATCGCAAAATGATTTGTTCATGCATAATTACACAGGATTAGAATGTAGAATTTCATTTTGAATTAAATATGCCTTTTTTTGATTAAATTTATGGAAATTCACGTATACGACACTTATGTCAAAGCAGCAGACGGTCACACCATGCACTTTGATGTAATTACTGGTGAAAAAGACCACGACAAAGCCATCACATATGGTAAAGAGTGGTTAAAATCCATTGGAGAAGAAAATGCAACAATGACTCAAAATGAATGTCAATTTTGCCACTCCCAAGGAGCACCAGAGCCTGTTGAACAGGCAATTAAGGAAAACGGCTACTTTATCCAAAAAATGGAAGGCTGTCCTTAAACATTTTTTCCTTTTTCTACAAGACACATTTTTTAGATTAACAGGTATTCATCGTACATGAATGAACAAAAATATTCAAAGTGGACAGTAGAAGGAGATAAAAAAACAAAATGGATATGTGGTTGTTTTCAAACTGCAGATAACTATTTCAAATTCTGTGATTCACATAATGAAACTTTGAAAAAAGCAATTCAAGCTCAAATTGATGAGTTAGATATGACTTTGGTTGTTGAAGAATCTAAAGTGCAATAATTGCGACAAATGCAGATACAAATACGATTGCAATTGTATTTAGTAATTTGATTACAGTGTTAAGTGCAGGACCTGCTGTATCTTTGTATGGGTCACCAATAATATCACCAACTACTGCAACTTTGTGAACATCAGATCCTTTTTCGCCTTTCATTTCAACTAGTTTCTTTGCATTATCCCATGCACCACCAGTATTTGCCAAGTGGTATGCAAGTAGAATTCCAGTAACTAGAGAACCCATTAGCAATCCTGCTACTGCAGTTGGACCGAGCAATACTCCTAAAATGATGGGAGCGATAATTGCGACAAGTGCTGGTTTGTATAATTCTTTGATGGATGCAACAGTAGCAATGTCTACACATTTTGCATAATCTGGTTTTGATTTTCCTGTAAGAATACCACTATCAGCTTTGAATTGACGTCTAACTTCATCAACCATCTTTCCTGCTGCACGAGACACACCATTGATTAGTTGTCCAGTAATGATAAATGGAATTAAACCACCAATTAGCAATCCAACAACAACTGCCGGATTAGTCAAACTGTAATCTAAAGCACCTTCAAAGACGTGTGATGCTTCGAATTGGAATGCCTGAATCATTGCCAATGCAGCAAGAGCTGCACTTGCAATTGCAAAGCCTTTGGTTACAGCCTTTGTTGTATTTCCAACTGCATCAATTTCATCAGTGACTTTACGGTTTTCTTCTCCCATCCCAGTCATTTCAACAATACCACCTGCATTATCAGCAATTGGACCAAATGCATCAATACTAAGTACAATACCTGCAAGACTCAACATTGCCATTGCTGTCAATGCTGTACCAAAGATTCCGTAAAGAATTGGATCAGCACCTTCAGGTGCCGCTGCAGATGCAACACTGTATGAAATGATAATTGCAACAACTAGTGCAATCATGAATGGTCCAGTTGATTGCATTCCTTTGATAATTCCCATTAATGTTAATGATGCATAGCCCCATTTTGCAGAATCTGCAATTTCTTGAACAGGTCCTTTCTTGTAACTTGTATAAGTATCAGTGATTTTTTGGATTACTGGAACTAAGATTACGCCGATTACAGTAGAGCCAAACAAGGCATATGAGGCCATAGAGTCACCGATAAATTGTGTGATAAACACATAGTTTAGTCCAATTGCAATTGCAGCCGAGACATAAAACGAACGATTAAGCGGCTTCATTACATCTGTTATATTTTTGGAACCAACAATTACAACACCAATGATTGATGCAATCATTCCAGATGAACCAATTAGAATTGGATAAAGGAAAAAGTTTGGTGCGCCAATTAATGCAGCAATTAACAATGCGGCTAGAATAGTTACAATGTATGATTCGTAAACATCAGAGCCCATACCTGCTGCATCACCTACATTATCTCCCACATTATCTGCAATTGTTGCAGGGTTTCTAGGATCATCTTCAGGAATATTTGCTTCTACTTTTCCTACTAGGTCAGCACCCATGTCTGCTGCCTTTGTGAAAATACCACCACCAATTCGGATGAATAATGCAATAAGACTTGCACCGATACCTACACCTGCAATAGTGATTGGGTCGGGATAAATTAGATAAAGTCCTGTGATTGCTAACAATGCCATTGCAGGAACTGCAAGACCTACTGTTGCACCACCTCTAAATGCCATAGCAAAGGTTTGACCCAAGCCAGTACCACTTAGATTTGCAGCTCTTACTGCTGCTTTGACTGTAATTTTTAATGAAATGATTCCTGCAACTGCTGAAAGTGCTGCACCAACTGCAAATGCAATTCCGTTTGACGGAGTTAAGAATATACCAATAATCAAAGTAAGTGCTATAGCTACTGGAACAATAATTTTCATCTCTCTTTTGAGAAATGCAGAAGCTCCTTCTTTGACGGCATTTGAGATATCTAGCATCTCTTTTGTTCCAGCAGGTTGCTTTGAAATCCAAGCAACTAATCCACCAGCGACTAAAAATGATGCAATTCCTGCGATAAATGGCAGAATCTCAGAGATTTCCATGTTATACTCGCATGCCCAATTCTGGGAAATATAAATCAAATAGCGTTGGCTTTGCTTCTTTTTCTATATGGCAAAAAGGATTTGCCACGCAAACCCTGTCTTACTAGTTTGTTGAATCGTTTACCATGTGCAAGATATGGAAATCTCATATGGATCAGTTCATGAACAATTGTGTTTTCTAGAGTTTTCTCATCAGGAATTTTTCTCACATTTATGAAAACTAGGTTATGTTGAAGGTAAGATACTCCATAATACTTGTAAGCAGATGTACGTCTTCCTTCAGTCATCTCTTTTGGTGCATCAAGAACTTCTTTTGTTGTTAGTAGAATCATAGGTTCAGGTATTGAGAATCTATTAGAGTAAATTCCAACTTTTTCTAGAATTTGTAATTTTAGTTCAGGATCAAGCTTCACACAATCCAATCATGTAATCTGTGTTTATCTTGGAATGTCAATTCTTGTAAGAAATTTGGTTGATTTTCATTCTTCAAAATTAGGAATTAATAGGGTCAGAGGTTTTAGTAGTGTAATCATTAATCATACAGCCACCGTCTCATCATACCCCGTTATTCCATTAGATCAAGTAGACTTTGTACTTTATTTCTAATTTCTGAGGTAATTTTGACTATTACTAGTCCTTCGTTTGGTTGGCCATACATTACAACAGAGTCTTCAGGAGCATGAATGCAAACAGGCAACACCAAAAGGTCTTCCTCACCAGTTACAAGAATACGTATTGGAGATTTCATTGAAAATGCCTTTTTGATAATATCAATACTTTGAGGAGTAATTTCTGCAGGAGGATTGTCAACTGTAATCTCAGTGGCATTAACAAGTTTTGGCGGTTTTCTTTTTTCTCTTTTTTCAATACCATCTACAATTTGCAATGAGGGAGTCAAGTCAAAATCAATCATTTTTTCAGTAGTTCTATCACCAACTGTTATGATGTAGGAATTTTGTTCAATGTGTTTGAGAATATTTTCTTTGTTTGCTTGACTTTCAGGTAAAAGGATACCTAAAGGGATTTTCATTTGCTCTCTTAGAGAATCAGGTAACTTCACAAAAATCGATTCTAGTTTGTACTTGCCTCTGGAGCAGATTCTTCATTAGAGCCTTCAGACTCCATCTCTTCTTGAAGTTTTGCTGCAAGAATACTACATTGTGCTGCGATATTTTTTGCAGCAATTCTAAATGCATCAGCACTTGGAGAATCAGGAGTTGTAATCATGATTGGTTTTCCTACATCAGAACCAGACATGATTCCAGAGTTTAATGGGATTTCACCTAAGAAAGGCATGTTAAACTGTTCACTAATTTTCTTTGCACCACCATCACCAAAGATGTAATGTCTTTCATCACAGCTAGGACAAATAAAGTGACTCATGTTTTCAACAACACCAATGATTGGAACATTTAGTTTTTCAAACATTCCAATTGCTTTTACTGCAACGTTACTTGCAACATCTTGAGGAGTAGTAACAACTAGGATTCCAGTAATAGGAATTGTTTGTGCAAGAGTTAATGGGATATCACCAGTTCCAGGAGGAAGATCTACAATAAGATAATCCAAGTCAGACCAGTTTGTATCAACTAGGAATTGTTTAAGAATTCCGGAAATAATTGGACCACGATAAATTGCTGCTTGATGTGCTTGTTCTGCAAAGAAACCAAATGAAACAACTTTGAGACCGTTTGATTCTGCCGGTTGAAGTTTATTGTCTTCAACTTCCATAAATCCATCTTTCATTCCAAGCATTAATGGAATACTGGGACCATAGATATCTGCATCTAGTAATCCAACTTTAGCACCTGTTTGTTGCAGTGCCAAAGCTAAGTTCAGAGATACTGTTGATTTTCCTACACCGCCTTTTCCACTTGCAACACCGATAATGTTTTTGACTGTAGCCATTCCAGTGTCAGCATCAAGTGAACGTCCTTCCATTACTTTTGCAGTTACATTCATGTCAAAGTTTTTCAATTCAGTAAGTTCGCCAATTGCTTTTCTTACATCATCTTCAATTTCGACGTTGAAAGGGCATGCAGGAGTAGTTAATTCCAGTGTAAATTTCAAATTACCATCATTAAGTTCCAAGTCTTTGATCATTCCCATTGATACGATGTCTTTTTTCAAATCAGGATCAATTACAGTACTAAGTTTCTCAAGGACTTGATCTATGCCAACCATTGCGTCAAAAAACCCGTCTACATTATTTAAACATAAGTCGAAGCCAAAAAGAAATTGTCATTATTTTGCAAAATTAGCAAAATCTTTGGAAAAATGTGCCCAAATTACCCAAAGATTCATAAATTGAAATTCAAGAAAAACAGCACAGTTGTTTTCTATATCTACCCTAGTTGATGTTGTCAGGATTCCTCCAAGCTTGTTTGGAACCACACTCAAAAAGGCAGCAGTAAACATTCTCAAAGAAAAGTACGAGAGTATGATTAATGCAGATTTAGGTTACATCATTATGATTTTAGATGCTAAAGTTGACGAAATGGGAAAAATGATTGCCGGAGACGGCGGAACATTCCACAGAGTTCAATTTGAAGCATTGACATTTTATCCAAAATTACAAGAAATTGTACAAGGGGAAATCGTAGATATTACAGACTTTGGTGCATTTGTAAGAATTGGTCCTACCGATGCATTGCTTCACTTGTCACAAGTAATGGATGATTATCTTAAGAGCGATGTAAAATCTGGAATGATTTTGGCCAATCAAAGTGGAAGAACACTAAAAGTTGGTTCTACACTTCGTGCAAGAATTACTGCAGTATCATTAGGTAAAGCAGCAGCAATGGGAAAAATTGGAATTACATGTAGACAACCATTCCTTGGTGCAGATGAATGGATTGAAGAAGAGATTAAGAAATCTTCTGGTGGTGCAGAAGAACCAGCAAAAGAAGCTAAAGTAGAGGCAAGTTAAGATGGCACGAGAAATGGCATGCAGAAAATGCAAGTATGTAACTGTTGGAAAAGTTTGTCCAGTATGCAAATCATCAGATTTAACACCAGATTGGAGTGGAGTAGTGCTAGTAGTAGATCCAACAAACTCTGAGATTTCAAAAACACTTGGCATTACTCAGAAAGGCAAATACGCAATCAAAGTAACATAAAATTTCTAAATATTTAAAATCAAACTAGCGTTTTATCATAATGTTGTCATTTAATTCTAAAAAACAGTTATCACAATTTCTAGCTGAGGATATTGGTAAAGGGGACATCACAAGCGCACTATTACCAAAGAAAAAGATCACAGTTAGAATAATTTCAAGAGAATCTGCAATTGTTGGAGGAGTCAATTATGCAAAACAGATTTTCAAAATCAAAGGATGTAATGTAAGAATTTTGAAAAAAGATGGCTCAAAAATAAAGCCAAATGAAACTATAATGAGGGTATCAGGCAATGCTGGAAAAATTCTGACATGTGAAAGAACAGCATTGAATCTTTTAACAAGAATGAGTGGCATTGCAACTCAAACAAACGAACTTGTAAAAAAAATTCCAAAGAAAACAAAACTCTATGCTACAAGAAAGACAGCACCAGGATTACGATACTTTGACAAAGAAGCAGTAGAGATTGGAGGGGGTAAAAAACACAGATTACGACTAGATGAGATGGTTATGATTAAAGACAATCACATTGCAATAGGAAATTCATTAGAATCATTAATTAAAAAAGCAAAGAAGAGACATAGAAAATTTGAAGTTGAAGTTGAAAATACTCCAGATGCAGTTTTTGCTGCAAAAGAAGGCGCAACAATAATCATGTTAGATAACTTTACTCCAAATCAAATTAAAAAAACAATCATAGCTCTCAAAAATCAAAATTTGAGAAGAAAAGTTCTTCTTGAAGCGTCAGGAGGAATTAATTCCAAAAATATTTCCAGATATGGACAAACAGGAGTAGATATTATTTCAGTTGGAAGCATCACCAATTCTGTAAAAGGAATTGATATGAGTCTAGAAATTTAAGAATTTAGTTGAGACAGCAATTCAGAAACTGGTTTATTTTTTGGGTCAACTTCTTGAATTTTCTCACAACATTGAAGTGCTCTTTTCTTTTCACCTAGTTTTTGATGTGAATATGCTTTCAGAAGTAAGACATCAACATCATAAGAGCCGATTTCAAGGGCTTTATCAAAATGAGATATTGCAGTTTTGTACTTTTTTTTCAAATAATAGATTCCACCTATGGTAAACAATGCATCATGATTGTTTGGCACCATTCTAAGATATTCTGTGCCTGATTTTAGGGCTTCATCATATTTTTTTTGTTTGGCCAATTTTTTAAATTCTTTGAATTTTTCTTGATTTCTTTTTTGATTAGGATCCTTTGGAGTTCTACTGAATAATCCAACCAAAATAGTCACACAATTAGCTTATTGCAAGCATTCTATCAATTGCCAAACGGGCCTTGTCTGCAATTTCTTTTGGAACAGTTACAATATTTTTTTCATTTACAAGTGCATCATGAACTTTTTCAAGCGTAATCATCTTCATGTATTGACATTCAGCTTTTTCAGAAGCTGGAATGAATTTCTTATCAGGGTTTTGTTGTCTCATTCTGTATAATATTCCAGTTTCAGTTGCAACAACAAAGTTTTTAGCTTTTGATTCTTTTACATGATTTAGCATTCCTTCAGTCGAAAGAATTGAAACTTTTTGATCATCAAAACTTCCATCAGCAACATCATACATCATGGGGGTAGTACAACTACATTCAGGATGAATTACAAATTCTGCATCTTTCATTGAATCTAGTTTTTTAGTAACATCTTCAGGAGTTATTCCTGCATGGACATGACACTCACCTGCCCAGATATGCATATTTTTTCTACCAGTCATTTTTGCAACATAAGATCCCAAGAACATATCAGGCAAGAATAAAATTTCTTTATCTTCAGAAATTGCTTTAACCACATTTACTGCGTTTGATGATGTACAACAATAATCAAGTTCGGCTTTAATTTCTGCAGTGGTGTTAACATATCCAACTGCAATTGCACCTGGATGTTGTTTCTTCCAATTTCTTAATTCATCAACAGTAATTGAATCAGACAAGGAACACCCAGCTTCTAAATCAGGTAGGATTACTTTCTTTTGAGGACTGATTATTGCAGCAGTTTCAGCCATAAAGTTTACACCGCAGAAAAGGATAGTCTTTTGTGGAACTTTTGCTGCTTGTCTTGATAATCCCAAGGAATCACCTGTAAAATCTGCCACATCTTGAACCTCAGGAATTTGATAATTATGGGCAAGAATGATCACGTCTTTTTCTTTTTTGAGACGTTCAATCTCTTCTTTGAGTTGAGAGGTTTGTTGTACGAGCATAAACCATAGAAAATTTGAGGGGTGAGGATTTAAAGAATGGGATCGTGCCCATAATTTTCATACATCTGAACAATAGTGGCAATTATTGCCAGATTATGTGCCAATTTGAATATCATCAGAACAATACTTTTTCAGAGTTTCAATTGCGGACAAAATTGCCAATCTGCTTGTTTTTGGATTGTTTGCGTCAGGAACATTTTCGATTGTAAATGTCATCTTTCCAAACTTTCCTGCAGCTTCAATATGGTGTGTATTTTTATCAGTATTGGGATCTGCAATAATTTTTACATCAGTTTTTTCACTTCCTATTCCAGTTAATGATAAGAGTGCTGCAACATTGATGTTTGCAGGAAATAGCATAACAGCTTCTTTTGCAGTTCCCTCATATACCACAGTGTGGGAACTGATTTCATCTAAATTAATTTCAGAAGTTTCAAAAAACTTTGCACCCTTTAATGAACGTGGGTGTTTTGTTGTTGTAATGGATATAGATTCCAATTCATTTTTAATTGATTTGATCCCATCTAGTCCTGCAATAGCTCCTGAGGGAAGATGGATCGTTTTTTTGAAGTCTTTACATGCATCTGATAAAATATCATAAATTGATTCATCAAGCAATGCACCTACGCTCATGATCATCAAATCTTTTTTGTTTTGTAGAACACTTAGTGCAACGTCTTTTACTGCATCTTGAGATGCTGCCTCGACAACAATATCTATATGCTGAGAAGATAGTAGATGGGAGTTTTCAACAATTTCTGGTTTATTATTTAGTTTTTGAACAAGAGCAGATGAGGCATCTTTTGATGAATCATACACATGTGTTAAAACTGCGGGAAAATTTTCAGAATCAATTGCTAATGCAATTTGAGTTCCCATGGAACCACATCCAAGAAGAGCTATTCGTTTCAAACAGAATATCTAGAAAACATCACTTAATTAATTCTAGGTAAACTATTTCCAAAGGGGAATTTTCTGGCAAAAAATACCAACCCTACAATAGAAATTGCCAAAATCAAAGTTGTGTAGGCTCCAAATTCAGGAATAATGTGAGTTCCAATAATTTCAATATTTTTTGTATTCTTGTCAATTATGAATCCAATTACATGATCTGTTGGAAATTTCATCAAATCATATCTAGTATCAATGCCATCAACAAATATTGTGAATTTTTCATTTTCTGCATAAAGTACATTATCAGGGATTCTAACCCAAAAATCAGTTTTTTCTGGAACACTTTCCATTACAATATCAATTGATTTGTTTTCTTGATTGATATTCATAGAAGAAAGAATTGGGTAAGATGTTTTAGAACTCATGTCATCAAGACTACCACGATATCCATAGTAGACATCATAGGATTTGTCATCAAAGAAAAATGTAACCTTATCAGATTCTAATTGTGAAATATCAAGATATTGTCCAAATGCTTCAATATCCAAAACATGTTCTGCATAGACATTTACTGGAAGAATCATTAGAGACAACAAAACTACAACCGATACAAAATATTGACATTTCATATTTAATTTAGAAAATTCTCAGATATATTCAGTATCGATATTTTCTCCGTTGATTTTCAGTGTTGAGATTAAAGCGTATAATTGATTATCAAATTATTTATGCAAAGAAACTCAAAAAAAAATTATGAAATTATCCCAAGTTTTAACAATTTTTACAGTATTTTGTTTAATTGCTATTCAACCAGCATTTGGAGATGTAGAATCACCAAGAAAACAAATCAAATTTGGGATTATGCCAGAAAAAATAACCTGTAACGAAGGGTTGGTTTTGATGTTAAAAATATCAGGTATGCCAGCTTGTGTAAAGCCAACTACTGCAGAAAGATTAGAAGAGAGGGGTTGGAAAGAAGTTATTCAAAAATTTGAGAGAGCAGAAAAAGAAATTGAAAACATTCCTGCATCTCAAGGCTCTAGTGTAAATTTCTATATCACAGATGATGATCTAAACACAAGTCACAGTGGTGTTGATACAATTAACATCGAGGAACTCTTTGAATTCACAATTAATGGAATTCCAATTCAAGGGCCAGAAACAATGGTTGAAACAGGACCAGATACAGGAAAATTCTATTTGAAACTAGATTTACCTAACGAAATTGATGGAAAAACAATTTCACAAGATGATGTGGTTTTGATTCGCTATTTAGACCAAACAGACGCTGCAGGTGAAAAAAGAGTTCTGACAAAATCATTTGTGCTTAGCCAAACATTTGCAAAAGTAGAAACTTCTGGAGGAGGTTCTAGAATAGGTCACGAGTTTACATTAAGAATCTACGAACCAGATGCAAACAAAGATTCAAAAGATGAAGACAAAATTCCTCTTAGTTCATTTGAATATAGAGGAGATGGCGGAATTAGAACCACTCTAGCAAATCCTAGATTTGATGCAAATTCTAGTTCATTGATTGAAACAGGTCCCAATACAAGTACATTTGAAGTAAAGATCAAGATTCCAAGAGAATTAGATGGTCAAACAATTCACATCGGAGACAAATATGAAATTAGGTATATTGACAGAAGTACTCCTTCAGGAACAGAAGAGAAGGTAATCTTCAAAGGAAGAATTGGATAGATGGATCAGTTTTGTCAAGGTTCAGTATAACCTAAAGATTTTATTCAAACCAACGAACTATTGTTGTGCTCAATACTGTATACAAAGATGCCATCATCAATAGAGACAAGATGTTATCTATCCTAAAGGGTCCAAAATTTGAGCAAATAATACAAAAGGCAAGAGAGAATTGGATAGAATTTACGCCTGTAAAAGAAGAAGTTGTTACTGCAGGTATTGATTCAAGTTTTAACAATACAAAATTCCAAGGAATTGAGCTTTGGGCAACTACAGCGGTAT
Organism: Candidatus Nitrosopumilus sp.; assembly: GCF_965262695.1. GTDB lineage: Archaea > Thermoproteota > Nitrososphaeria > Nitrososphaerales > Nitrosopumilaceae > Nitrosopumilus. The sequence goes on from NZ_OZ253550.1 coordinate 772,077, forward strand.
CCATAAAGGCAGATGGCGAAGTACTAGTTGATTTACACGAGTCAGGATTAGGCTCAGATACGGACCTTTCACGAATTGCAAGTAAGATGGAGATTGATGCTTGTGAGAAAACGGTAGACCAAGTAGATTTGGTTTTAATGGATGGCTCTTTGCATTCTCAATTCATGACAAGACAATCAACATTAGATGCACAAGTAGTAAGAACAATGAGAAAAAAGGACAATGTAATTTTCATTGCAAAAACATCAAACACAAAAAAACAATTTGAAAAATTAGGTTCTCTTGCAGGAGATATTTTCTACTATAATCATGTCACAAATAATCCAGGATTTAGCAAATTATTTGTAGAAAAAAAATATGGTTCTGATAAAGTAATATCATCTACGTTTGCCAGACTTAGTGATTCTACACCAATAATAAAACTAGAATTTTTAGGAGAACAACATGATGAAAATGACATAAAATCAGTCATGAATAAATTATACAAAACAAGTATTGGTGGATATCCATATGCACTAAAGCTTGCACATAATAACTGTAAAATATCTGATAAAGAACTTGCAAAAATGGTTAGTTTGTTAGGTCTAAGTAATGAGATCGGTTCACGTGAGGTATTAGGTTGAGTTTAGGATTTGTGATTGGGGAATCAAAACCAACATTTGTTACTGCAATCACAGCAAGAGCTTTATCTGTTGGAGAATACATTAAGATTGGTTCTGATGAAGGAGAGATTCTAGGACTCGTAGAAAAGTCATCGGTAACTAGTGCAGCATTTACAGATGTTAGAAATTTTGATGAAGCAGTTGAAAGCACAGAAATTGCAGAACTAAACAAAAGAGACAAAACATTTACTGCACATATTGGAATTTTGGGGTTTTTGGAAAATTTGAGAAAAGGCCAGTCAATTATTCCTGCAATTCCACCTATTCCAGGCACAGAAATCACTCAACCAAGTAAGCAAGATTTGGAAGAAATCTTTAGTCCTAAAAATGATGGATGGGTAAAGATTGGAAATCTTTTGAGAAACAAAACAATTGATGCAAAAGTGAATTTAGATAAGATTGTCTCAAGACATTTAGGGATTTTAGCAATGACTGGTATGGGTAAAAGTAATCTCGTATCACTAGTTACAAAACAAATTTCAAAATTAAAAGGAACAGTAATAATTTTTGATTACCATAATGACTACACAGCATTAAACATTCCAAGAATTAATGTAGTTGACGCAAAGATTAATCCAAGATTACTTGATGCAGATCAACTTTCAGAAGTTTTAGAGATTAGAGACGGTGCAAATGTTCAACAAAGGGTTTTGAGAATGGCATTTACAAAACATGTTAAAGAATCAAAAGAGTTTTGGAGTAAATTAGAAAATGAGATAGAGTTTATTGTAAATTCAGAAGATAAAAAACTAAAAGAAATCAGAACATCAGCATATAGAGTTCAAGACATCATAGAGGAATCTCAAAAAAGATTTGAAGATATTTTGGATCCGGATATGGGAGATCCAATTAGTTTTATCAAAGAAGGACGCACTAATGTTCTCAACATTTCAGAATTATCTGAAAAACAAGCAAATGTTGCAGTGGCATTTTACTTGCAACAACTACTCAAAGATAGAAAAGATGCAAGTATTGCAAGACACGGTAAAAGCAAGAGAGAGAGAAACTATAGATTCAATTCTCCAATTTTTGTAATTATTGAAGAAGCACATGTTTTCATTCCAAAAGACCACGATACTAGTGCAAAATATTGGGCAGCAAAAATTGCCAGAGAAGGAAGGAAATTCGGATTAGGATTAGGAGTGGTATCCCAGAGACCTCGAAGTGTGGATCTTAATGTTCTCAGCCAAATGGGTTCTTTTGCAATAATGAAGATAATTCAAGAAGATGATCAACGCCAAATAGCCTCAGCAACAGAGTCAACTAGCCGTGAATTGATTGCTCAGTTAACCTCACTAAACGTAGGAGATGCAGTCCTAGTCGGACAATGGACTAACTTGCCATCACTAGTACATGTTGAAGAAGTTAAAGAGAAAATTATGGGAGCAGACCAAAGCGCAGTAAATGCCTGGGCTAATGCAGAAAAAATGAAAGAAGTTGCAGTAGAATCAACACAAGGATTAGTTAAGAAGGATTTGTTATTAGAATAGGTAGGAACATGACAAAAAGAAACAAAAAATCAAAATCATCAGACAATCCTAAAACTAAATTCGTTGTGATGGGAATTATAGGTGCAATAGTTATAGGAATTGTTTCTTTTGGAATCATTAGTCCAGATTCTTTTATTGTTGGGAATTCTTCAGATAGTCATTTATCATTAGATCCAAATGCAAGTTATCCTATTCTTGGTTCACCATCAGCCCCAGTAACTATTGTAGAATTTGGAGATTATCAATGTCCATTTTGTCAGAAATGGAACATGCAAACCAAACCATCTATTGTAAAAAATTTTATTGAGACTGGAAAAGCTAAGCTAATTTTTATTGATTATACAATAATTGGACCGGATTCAATTAAAGCTCATGCGGGAAGTTATTGTGCAGGAGACCAAGGGAAGTATTGGGAATATCATGATTATTTGTATTCTAAACAAGGACATGAAAATAATGGTTGGGTAAATTCAGAGAATCTAAAACTGTTAGTCAGAGACATGGACGGAATTGACATAGAATCATTTTCACAGTGTCTAGATTCTGGAAAATATGAAGAAAAAGTAAGAAATAATAAAAATATTGCAACTAAAGCAGGTGTCGACTCTACTCCATCATTTGTGATAGTTGGCCCATCAGAAGAAGCAATTCCCATTACAGGTGCTCAGCCATACACAGTTTTTGAGAGAACGATAGAAGAATTACTTACTTGATCTGAATCCATACAAGACAAGATATTGTTTAATTTTTGGAAAGTGATTGTAATCAAAAAACACATTGATATTACTAAATACAGCCTCAATATGACTAAAAACATGCCTAAAATCAAGGAAATTTATCTGAAATTATGTTTCATTAAAAAAAGGTTGGTAGAATAAATGTTATTTTCACATATTTCAGATACTCATTTAGGATTAGTGCAATATGGTTCAGAAGAACGTGCACAAGATGTGTATGATGTATTTAATCAATCAATTGATACATCAATCAAAGACCACGTAGATTTTGTAATTTTTGCAGGAGATATTTTTCATGTTCCAAATCCTAATGGTACGGCAATTGTACAAATGGCAAATGGGTTAAAGAGATTAAAACAAAATAATATCGATTCTTTTTTTATTTTAGGGGAACACGATATCAGTAGAATTAGAACAACACCAATTCCTTATGTGTATCATAATTTAGAGTTCTCAAAGTATATCGGTCAAGGAAAGCCAATTGAATACAAAGGGGTTTTTCTTGCAGGATTTGATAAGATAAGAAAAACAGAGATTCCACAATATGAAGAAAAATTTGCAGAGGTAGATAAAGCTGCTCAAAATTTTTCAGGGCACAAAATTTTAGTTTTACATCAAGGCATAACAGAATTTAACAAATTTGCAGGGGAATTACAATCAACTGATCTTCCAAAAAATTTCACATATTATGCAATGGGTCATCTTCATGATACAGACATCAAAAAATTTAATCATCTAAATGGACCAATTGCATATCCTGGATCAATTGAACTAACAACAAGTGAAGGAATCAAAGAAACAAAGAAGGGGTTCTTTGAAGTAGATATTTCAGGACAAGAAGCAAATCCAAGATGGATTGAACTTGACACTAGGCCACAATTTTCATTCAAAACAGAGTATCAAGAATTATCAAAGGTCATTGATGGTATTTCTGAGAAAATTGTAGATTTTTCAAAAAAACCCATAGTAGAAATAAACATTCAAGGAGAAAACATAGAAACAGACCACATTCAGGCACAAATTGCAAGGCTAAATACAATGGTTTTGAGATGTTTTTGGAGAATCAGCACAAAACAAGTTTCAGATTCTTCTGTTTTCCTAGATAGACCAAACATCATAGATGATGAGATGTACAGACTATCAGTTGATGCATTAGGCTCAGAGCAAGCTGCCAATCTCGCAATCAAAGAACTTCTTCCAGTTTTAGCATCAGGACAAATTCAAGAGGCATCACAAATAATCATTGAGGATTTTGAGAAATTCAAAAAGGAGAAAAAATAATGATCACATCAATTGAGTTAGGAGATTTTTTAGCGCATTCAGATACAAAATTAGAGTTTGATGATGGAGTAACTGTTTTTGTAGGACATAATGGTGCAGGAAAATCAAGCATTATTGATGCAATTACATTTGCATTATTTGGACAACACACAAGGAAATCTAATAAAGGACTTATCAAACGCGGTTCAAATCAAGGATATTCTAAGGTAAATTTTTCTGTAAATGAAAAATCTTTTGAAGCCGTAAGAAAAATTGATAGTAAAGGAACACTTTCAGCAAAATTTACTGAAATTAGAGGAGATGAAAAAATAGAGATTGCAGCTGGTGAACGAAAACAATTTGGGGAATCAATGACACAGGAAGTTGAAAAAGCAATTGGTCTTGACTTTGAAAAACTAAAAATTGCATCAATTGTACAACAGGGGGAATTAAATGCAATTATTAATGCAAAACCAAAAGAATTCAAAGAATTACTAAATGCAATTATTGGAATTGACAAGTTAGATGTAGCTTCTGAATCAATGAAGACAGTAAGTAAAGAATTTCGTGAAAATATTCGAAGTAAAATAGGATATGACGATACACATATCGAAATTTTATTAAGAGATTTAGAAAAATATCAAAATGAAATTAAAGAATCAGAACCTAAAAAAATACAATTAGAAACTAATCAAAAGAAATTACAGAATGAAGTTGAGGAATTAAGGAAAAAAATAGAAACAGAAGCACCAAAAATTGACAAACTCAATCAATTGGAATTCAGGAAAAAAGAACTTGTAGCATATGCAAAAGAGGCAATTCGTGAAATTCAGCAGGAGATCAGTGAAAATGAGCGTAAAATAAGAGATTGTGAAGGATGTTTTGAGCATGCCAATCTGAAAGATGATTTAGAATCAAAAATTCAAAAAGTAGAGCAGGCAGTCGAAGAGACATTAAAAAAAATACAAGAGATGAAAGATCAGACAGCATCCCTTAGAGAAAAACAACTACTGGCTGAAAAGCTACAACTAAAAGACAACAAATGTCCTGTTTGTGATTCAAATGTAGAAAAACTAAATCCACTATTTCAAAAAGAGCATTTAAAACAAGAGATAAAATCATTGGAAGAACAAATAATTTCAAAAGAAAAAGAACATCAAATGTATAATCAAAAAAGAAAAGAATTCTCAGAGAAACTACAATTTGCAAGAGATGCAGAAGCAACACTTAGAGCACATTCAATTTCTTCAAAAGAACAATTAGATAAAATTCAAGAAGAAGTGAAAACAAAAAAAGAGAACATACAAAAAATCCCTTCTAGTACAAATCTAGTTGAAATATCACAAATTGATTCACATGCAAAAACAATTTTTGAGAATATTTCAAAACTAGAATTAGAAACAAGTGGATTTGATGAACAAGAATTTTTGAACCTTAAAAATAGTGTTAATGAGAAACAGATGGAATTATCAAAAATAGATCAACAGATAGGAGCAATTTTAGAAAAAATTTCAAAAGGAACAGAACAAGTCAAAATTTTTGAAGATACAATTTCAGAACTAAAAATTGTTAAAAGATATGTTACAAATCTTGGCGAGATACAAAATAATATCTTTAGCAGAGACGGTCCTGTTGCCACAAGTTTAAGATCATGGGCATTAAATGCAATTTCAGCAAAAGCATCAGAGTATCTTGCGTTACTTAATACAAAAATTCAAAGAATTCAACTCACTGAAAAAGCAAGAGACATTTCAATAATTTGCAATTCAAAGAGTGAAGAATTAGATTTAGAATCACTTAGTGGAGGAGAAAAAGTCAGCGTAGCATTATCCTTAAGATTAGGAATGGCAAATCTTCTTGGTGCATCAAATCTTAACTTGATGATTCTAGATGAGCCTACAACCCACCTTGATGCAGAGAGAAAAAAATCACTAGTAGGGGTACTTTCTCAGTTATCAAACATTTCAAATTCTGAAACACCAATGCAATTTATCATAATCACACACGATGCCGAGATTTTTGAGGACTCTACAGTGGAACAAATTTACAAATTTGAATCATCAGAACAAGGTAGCAAGGTTACATTACTCAATTAATCACATCAAAGGCATACCGCAAAAGGATTGGTATTATGATATATCACTACTCATTTTACAGTCTATGAATCAACAAACACTCACATCAGAGAAAGAAAACGACAGTTGTTTTTTAGAGTCATCTGCTAGTCGTTGCTTTTCATTCGTTTTTACCTTACCAAACGAGACCGACAATTCCCCTGCATCTGATGTGAGGTTTGTTTTTTCAAATACAAAACCCATAGACATCAGATTTTTCTTAGACGATAACGGAGAAATTCATTCTAGTTTAAGAATAGTTCCAGAATCAACACAAGGAACAAAACAGGAAAACACAAAGATGCTTAAAAAAGAAACAACAGAAAATGTTGAAAAAGTATTAGAAAATAGCGATGAGGTATCAACTCAAAAAATAGATTTAGAATCTACACAAGAAACACCAAAAATTCGAAAGAGAGGAAGACCAAAAGGTTCTAAAAACAAAAAATCAAAAATAATCCCAGATAAAAAGAAATTCCAACAAGAGTGGTTTGAGACAAACGCAGAATTCAAAGCAAGAGTTGCCGAAGAAATGAAAGCAGTAAATGCTCAAGCAGCATAGACGATAAAAAATTTAATTAAATAATTGTAAAGGAATAATCAATTGGGGCAAAATGGCGTTAGGTAAAAATAAAATTTTATGGGGATTGTTAGGATTAGGGATAATATCGATCATCGTTGTGGGATTTTACATTAATGATTTTACAAAAACCAATATCCGAGAATCTCTGATTGAAGAAAAAAGTGAGATTCAAATGATTATGACCAAAAGTCTTGCTGCCTCTGTAAATTCAGAATTTCAGAGACTTTTGATAGATATGAAAGCTATTTCTGAATCCACACAAGTTCAAGAAAATCTAACAAGTAGTCAAACAAAAGACTACCTTACAGACAGTTTTGAGAACATTAATTCAATAACAAAAATTTCAGATATATTTTTGGTAGATGATTCACTTACAGTAGTTTCACAAGTAAATGATAAGAAATTTGGTCTAGTCGGATTAAATCTACAAAATATTCAATCAAGCAGCGAATTTATGACCAAATCAGGATATTCTGGAGAGATAATTAGCACAGATGGGGTTTACAGGGTTCTCGTATTCAGCCCAATAACAAATTCACAGTCTGGAGAATTCAAAGGCATAGTGTTTGGAATAATTGAACCATCAGAAATTATCGCAAAATATATCGGAATTTATGAAATTGAACTTTCATCAATTACCATATTTGATGAAAATCAAAAAATATTATTTGCAGAAAATGATGATTTGCTTGGAAGGGAATTTACAAGTTATTTTGCACAAAGCTATTTTGGAGAAAATGAAAATCAGAATTCCCATTACAAAAGTGTATTTTTAGGAAATACAGAGTCATTTGCATACGAAGATCATAGGAAAGGCGAAGTGATCAGTACAGGAACAGCAGTCAGTATTGAAGAAAAAAACAGATTCTTTTTCTTTGTAACAACTCCAGTAAAGCAAATCATAGGAAATATAGAGAGTAATCTCTTTGTAGAGGATTTAAAAAATAATCTAATTTTATTTGTAATTACAATTCTGTTTATTGTGATTGTAATAAAAAGAGCAAAATCCATTGAAAATGAAAAACTCAAAGTTATAGGACAATTAGCATCAAACATTGCACACGATATTAGAAATCCATTAGGAACTATTCGAAGTTCAATTACAAGAATTGAAAAACAAAACATGAGTCAGAATGAAGTAATAGATCAAGAAACTAAAAGAATTAAACGTTCAGTGGCAAGAATGAATCATCAAGTTGAAAGTGTTTTAAATTATGTTAGAACGACGCCTCTAAATTTATCTGAAAATTCTTTAAATAATTTAATCAAATCGAGTTCTAATTCACTAACCATCCCAAAAAATATTCAACTTGTCATTCCAAAAGAAGATATCAAATTTGAGTGTGATTCAGATAAATTCAAGGTGGTATTTGAGAATCTACTACTAAATGCAATCCAATCAATTGATTCAAAAGAAGGGAAAATAAACATAAATTCAAAACAAAACGAAAAAGAGATCATCATATCATTTGAGAATTCAGGTCCAAATATTTCAGAAGAAAATATTTCAAAAATTTTCATGCCACTCTTTACTTCAAAACTTAAAGGAACAGGGCTGGGCCTTTCAAGTTGCCAGAACATCATTACACAGCATCAAGGTACAATTTCAGTAACAAACAATCCAGTGACATTTACCATCAAAATCCCAAAAAATTTAAAGAAAGAAAAATAATTAGATTGAATTGGAAAAAACCACTAAGATCCTACTAGTAGATGATGACTCAGATTACTTGGAAGTTACTCAGTTAATGTTAATGGATGAAGGGTATGATGTTATTCCTGCCATCAATGGGGAAGATGGAATTACAAAGTTTCGAGAATCAAAGCCAGATATTGTATTTTTAGACATAAAGATGCCAGGAATTGATGGATATGAGGCATTTTTTCGAATAAAAAAGATAGATCCAGAAGCAAAAATTGTGTTTGCATCAAGTTATGCATTAGAAAATGAAAAATACAAAAAAACAAAAGAAATGAATTTGTGTGGCATTATTAACAAACCTGCAGATTTTGATGAATATGAAAAAATGATAAAAAAATTCGCAAAAAATAGTTAAAAAATTCCAGAGTTTTTTAAAATTTTAGTTCGGTTTTTGAAATAGAGTTCTGATTCCTTAAAGAATTCCTTATACCATGCTGCAATTTCTTTGTCTTTTTTAAAAATCGCATGTAATTTTTCAACACCAGAAAGAGTATTTTTCCCCTTTCTTTGATTTTGATGTAATATACAAGTATAAAACCAATATGAGATTTGTTCAGATAAATCTTCTTCAGAAATAAATTCATAAAATTTTCTATATTTGAAATTTAGATAAGACATTAATTCATACATAGGCGATTTTTCTAATGAAAGTTCAGGGTTATCAAGCAATAGTCCTCTAGCAAGAATTTGAATTTTATACACATCATCATCTACAATGGATTTTATAAATTCCCATTTTCCAAAGAGCTTTGGAACAAACACAGCATACTTTGCTGCCATTTGATCAATATCTTTTTTGCTTAGATTCAATACATCAAGACAGTAAAGAATTCCTGGGAGTGATAATCGATAGGTGTCTGAATATCCTTTGTTGAATTTTTGACCATCATTAATTACTAAACCTAATTCCATAATTCCAGAAGAATGTTTACCTCTATCAGTACGTCCTTTGATTAATCGTCGATATTCTTTTTCTTTTGTTCTAATTGTAGATACGTCATTTGGGTGTTTTATTTTTGCCATTTCCCATGTAGTACATGTTCCATTAAGAAATAATACTTGTAATAATTTTTGAACATTCTCATGATGTTTGATTTTTTTTATTGAGGAGAATCTATCACCGTAAAGTCTATGGGCAGTAGGCCTAAGATAGAATTTGTAAGAATATAGATTTCCATATCTTGGAGTGTTTTCATCTGAAGACATACCGCAAATGGATTGGTATTGTCATATATAACAATTATCTAAATTAATCAAACGCCCCAAATGACAGCCGGGTCGATTTTTTTATGGCCCGGCAGTCCTATTTCGTTCCTAATGATTCAATTTAATACCAAAAAATAATTACGTTATCTAATTAAATTTTAAGCCATACCGCAAATGGATTGGTATTGTCATATATCAGTCATTTCTAATAATGATAGAAATTCATGTTATCCTTGGGGGGAAGAAATTCTCCCCAAGTCCTATTTCGGAGAAAAAAATGCCAAATACAATATGTAAAAAATGTGGAATCGAGATATGGGAGTCTTATAATTATTGTTCAGAACATATGCCTGAATTTCTAGATTGTTTTTACAAAGAACTTCAAACACAAAAAATATTCAAATAAAAACAGATCAATAGCATGCCGCAATAATTTCAATGAATCTTTAAAACCAAAATCAATACTGAAAACATGCAACAAAATCAAAAATCATGTATTATCTGTAAACACTCTGCTAGAGAAACAGATCCTTGGTGCGTTAATTGTGGAACAGATTTTTCAATCTGTTTTCACCAAACATCATCAAAATTTCTTAACACTTCAATAGCAAATTAAATTATGAATCAAACTATAATAGATAATTACTCTACGTGAATGATTCCAGTCATCCAAGGATGAACCATACAAAAGTAATCATAAGTTCCTGAGTTTTCAAATGTAAATTCAAAAGTTGCACCAGACATGAATAATCCAGAATCAAACACTCCAGTTGGACCTGCATTTACATTTCCACTAGTCACAGTATGAGCGGCAGTATCGTCATTACTCCAAGTCACGGTTGCACCAACTGCTACAGTTGTTTCATAAGGCAAATAACATTCGTTAGTTTCCTCACATCCAGGAACACCTGATCCTTCAGGTGCAGAAATAGTTAATGACATTGGTAAATCAGATTCTGCTTCTGGCTCAGGTGTTGGTTCTGCTTCTGGCTCAGGTGTTGGTTCTGCTTCTGGTTCAGGTGTTGGTTCTGCTTCTGGTTCAGGTGTTGGTTCTGCTTCTGGTTCAGGTGTTGGTTCTGCAACAACACACTCACCTACATAATCAAGTTTAACATTAGCAGCATCTAACATGCATGAGTTTCCATAAGTTTCTCCATCAACACCACACATAGGATCCCATTGCATTGTACAAACAGTGGGTTTTTCCCCAACTACTCGAGGTTCAATAATTTCATCAGGAGACATTGCAATAAAGCCAATAGATATTGCAACTAAAACTCCAACTGTAGCTATAATTCCATAAGAGAAATTCATTTCATCCACCTGTCAACTTTGCAAACTTTTCGTTCTTACTTAACTTTTCCATAAATTCAATATTAGATAGTGCTACAACAGCGGATTCTACAACGGGTTTATCAGGATCATCTAATGCCTTCTCTAAAGCATCTTTTGCATCTTTATTGCCAACAACACCTAATGCAATTGCTGCCTCATGTCTTACAAACATACTTGGATCGTTCAAAGTTGCATCAGTTAGTGGAGGAACTGAGCTAGAATAACACATCTGACCTAAGGAAAATGCAGCTTCGTGTCTTACCAATTCATTATCATCGTCTTTCAATACTTTGGCAATATAGGGAACTTTATCTTCCCCACCAAAATCAACTAAAATACAAGTGGCTCTTGTTCTAACCACGTAATCAGGATGATCTAAAAGTTTTACAAAGTATTCAGTATCTTTTTGCTCATATTTTTTTTCCATTTCAGCAAAAAGTGTCAATCGATCATCAGTAACTACTTGCAACGTTTTTTGAGATTTCTGCGTCCTATATTTAGTTAATCAGAAGAAAATCCAAAATTTTTGAGGTATGTATTTAATGGAAAAAATACGATAATGTCTCATGAGCGCAGTAATAGGTGAAAAAGTACCAAATTTTGGAGTCTCAGACTGGGTTCAGGGAGCACCAACAAATTTTGATCAAGAAAAAGACCACATCGTTCTAGTAGAGGTATTTCAGGTAAACTGCCCAGGATGTTTTATGCATGCATTACCTGAAGCCATCGAGATTTACAACAAGTACAAAGACGACGGGGTAAGAGTAATTGGAATTGCAACTGCCTTTGAGGATTTTGATAAAAATACACTAGACAATTTGAAGATGCTTGCAGAGACAGGAGAGATAGTTGGAGAAACAAAAAGTGCATTTCAAATGAGCGGGCAATTACAAGAAGGAGACAAACTACCATACAAAATTCCATTTCCTTTAGCAATGGATAATTTGGTAAAAACAACAGGGGAAATCAGTCAAGAAAAAATTATGCAATTTATCTATCCACAAATTCCAGAGTTTGACTCACAACCAGAAGAATACAGAAATCAAATCATACAAAGAGTCAAAGACTATATGAAATCAAAGGAATATTCTGCTGAAACATTTGAAAAATTTGCATTACAAGGAACACCATCAACCATTCTAGTAGACAGAAAAGGAATTCTAAGAGATGTTTCATTTGGTCAAGTTGGACAAACAGAATCAATGATTCAAAAATTACTCAATGAAGATTAGTTCATCTAATTAAAAGAACAGCAACAGATACTGCTACAGCTGTGATAAATCCTCCAATTATAGCAATTTTTGGGGTATCCATAAGATTTGTTTTTGATTTCTAAATTTTAAGGATTTGTAAAAAACATTAATTCAAATTAAAACAACATAAAATATGGAGGAAGGGCAAGTTATTGTTCCAATATTAATTGCAGTAGCAGTTGGAATTTTTGTAGGAACAAGGATATGGATTATGTTTAAAAAATAGATTTTAGATTCTTTTAATTCCTACAATTATAATTGCAGGGATACCAACATACATTCCAATATTTAGAATAATTAATGATATTCCAATAGATAGCACTTCAGATTCTGTCTCTGCATAATCCATTAGCGATAGAGTAGCAAGCATAGGAGTGATTCCAACCTTGACCACTTCATTAAATATTGGATTTTCTCTTTGATAATCTGCTATTTGTGGACTAAATGAATAGTAAAACGTGTTAAATGAATTGATGAATGACTTTCCTGTTTCTGTTTGTAGTAATTTGTTATCTCTTAATTCTCTTAATTGTTGAACTTGGAGAGATAATTCAGAACCAAATGTTGCAGTTGCAATTAAACAACCACCACCAGACTCTTCATACGATTCCTTTTCATCAGGAACAGATTCTACAATCTCTTTTATACCTACAAGTGCATCTGTTCCAATGACATCGATTTTGTTATTACCAATTCCAGTAAAATTCAAGGTAATAAATGAAATTCTTTCATTTGATTTTGATTCTTGAATAGTTTCAACATCATTAATGTAAAAAGTGAAATTACCGCCAAGCAAATTTTGTGGAATCGTTACTTCAGCTAGATTATTTTCTAGTCCACTGTTAATGAAGATGGTCAAACGCTTTTCATCTTTATCAAACTCATGTTCTAAAATCTCAAAATTTGAAACAGTTACAACTTCAAAAAGATGACCACTTGTATCAACATCAAAACGAGTAACCAATCCTGTTTTATCAGATAATTGACCAAACACAGGAGATATTATCAAAAGTAAGAGTAACGGAATGAAAAATATTATTTTCAATTTATGCTGTTTGAGAAATACGTTTAGTTAATTCTTTATCTTGTGCAACTCTTGGATGATCTGGATCTGCTAGGATTACTTCAAACCAATAGTGTTTTCCATCTTTATAGATAAAATAAGAACCCAAAAGTTTCATGTTAGGATATCTTTCACTAACTCTTCGTTCAGCAACAGTTTTCATATTGTCATCTGCCTTGATTCTTGTAACACCAAGATGTTTTGGTCTTCTACCACCAGTAGGTCTTTGTTTTCTCATACCACCGGTACCAACTCTCATTCTAACAACAATAACGCCTTGTTTTGCTTTGTATCCCAATCTTCTTGCCCTTTGTATTCTACTAGGCTTGTCAATACGAGTAATTGCATTTTGTTTACGCCAGCCAACTATACGTTCACGTAGTTCTGGAGCATTTTCTTTCCAGAGTCTGATCCAAATTTGGTCTTGACGACTAGGCATATCGGGCATAGTAAAATCCCCTTTAATAACTGTAAATCGAACAAATCTAAGCACCGCTAAGCAGTTAAAATTCTCTTGAGTGGGGCATCACATTCCACACACTCAAAGAGTTGCATCCGCAGAAAACTCGATATTATAATCACGCTAAAGTTGTTAAAAAGGATTCCTGAGAATTGATTTGAGATTTTTATTGAACAGTAAGAATAAGAAAAAAGATGAAAGTCACAGCTGTAGTAATAGCCACAGTTTTGACACTTAGTTTAGCAGTTTTTCCATCCGCATATGCAGAATCTACAGTGGAAATAATCATGGAAAAAACAACTTACAGTTACTGTGAGAAATTATTCTATACGATCAAGGTTTCAGAGGTTACAGGAGAACATGCAATAATTCACATTAGAGATGAAACAGGAAAAGGAAGTAGTGCAATTCCATTTCCAATAACAGATTTAGAGAATCCAGTACCATCAAGAGTTGCTTTTGAAAAAGAAATTTTTCCATTGGGAAAATATTTCATTGATGTAGAATATTCAGGAGTACAAACAACAACAGAATTTACATTAATGGATGCAAACAAAGTATGCATTCCAGAAGTAGTAAAACCAATTATGGCGAATTGGCTTTCAGGAAACATATCAGATGGATTTTTGATAGATGCATTTCAAAAATTCACAGAAGGACAAGGTATTTTTAAAATTCCTTTTGACATAAATGAAACAACGGTTTACAATGTAATAATTCCTGAATGGGTGAAGAATGTAGGTTACTGGTGGCTTGAAGGGGTAATAACTGATGACGATTTAGCTAATGCAGTAAATAATCTAATTGAGAGAAACATAATATCACTTTATCAAGAAACAGAAAATGAGATATGAACAAATATTCAATCATAACCACAATTGCAATTATTGTTATAGTTACACCGTTCCTATTTTCTGCAATGAATATTGTTGGTAGTCAACAATTAGAATACAGATGGCACTCTCCAGGAATTTTTTCCTTTTTTACAATGCTAAATCATGGAGAAATAGAATTTTGTAATACATTACCATTTTGGATAACATTTGAAAAGTTTGAAGTTTCTGTATTTTACACAGGAACATATCTTGGATCATATACAGTGAAACAACTAACACTTGATCCATCTTCATCTGGAATTCAAGAAGGAGTTTTTTCATCTCAAAGTATTGAAGAAGCGCAACATATTTTCATGAATTTTGATTTTGAATTTGATTCAGGAGATGTCAGATTAGACCCAAACCAGTTTGTTGTAGGAGTTAATACTGAAACACCAATTCTAGGCATAATACCATATTCATCAACTACACAAATTTCGGCATTTGAATTTGATCAAATAATGAATGCTGAAGATTTGACTTGTGACTAATCGCTACTTTTACTTGCCTTTGACATTAATGCTAAGATAATTGCAATAGCACCAGTTACAATAAATGCTGCAATTAGTCCATAACCTAATTCTTTACCAAGTCCTTTGGTAGAAATCGGTGTGGTAGTTGTTGGCGGAGATGTTTGGGATTCAACAAGAATACATACGTCACCTTCTAGAACGGTTCCAGGACCACATCTTTCATCTAAAACACATACTCCATCTTTGAGAATTGTTCCAGATCCACATTCTGTTGTTTGAGTCTCTACTGGAGTTTCTACGGGGGCAGATTCAGAGTTTTCTTTTTCAATTTCTGCAATTAGTTTGTCTAAATCAGATTTTGAAATATCTAAGGCTTCATGGAAAGTATAATCAGAATAATTATCTTCAAACCAATCTTTGTAGGATGATTCATTAACATATCGTTCAACATAAAATTTTAAATCTTTTGACGGATCTACAAATGGTGCAGGAATTTGTTTTTCAGGGGTTGTTTCTTCAGTGGTTTCTTCAGGAGTTTCCTCAGGTTCAGAAGGTGTTTCATCTACAGTACGACCAAATACAGAACCAATAATCTCTATCTCTTCAGTTCCAACAGGTAGTTCAATACTCAAAGTCCTACTTTGAGAAGTAGTTTCAATTTCTGTAAAAGATGGTTCATCACCATCAGCTAAAATAATAAACTCATCATCTATACCATCATAAACAGAATCAAAGAAAATTCTATCAAAGGTAATATCTAAAACTCCTGGTGAATCAGTCACATCAACAGTTACTATCAAGGAAATAAAATCTGAATCAGACTCAATACCAGAGACAGACATTCCTGTTACAGTATAATCAACATCATAACTAGTCCCTTCAACATCAACAGATATTGTTTCAGCATATACAAATGCCGAGGAGAGTATTGTAAAGAATATCAATCCCAAAGAGATTTTTAATAAAGAATTCCCATTGGCCAAACTTCGTAATCTTTCAGATTGCAATTGAGCCATACCGTAATTATTCAACGATTGAATTCCTCCAAATGGGTGTTAAAAACAAAGAGACGATAATTAATCACGTAAAAGTCAACTTTTTTGCGTATTTTTAAAAGTCACGCAGGAATTATCAGATAACGCCTCTCAAAATCTGTACAATTTTCTCAGCAATTACATTTGCAGCCAAGGATTGTGCTTCTTTTGTTTGAGCGCCAATATGAGGAGTCAAAATTACATTATCAAGTTCTGCTAACTTTGTTCCAATAGCAGGTTCCTTTTCAAATACATCTAAGGCTGCACCGCCTAAAGTTCCATTTTTGAGTGCATCATAAAGTGCATCCTCATCAACTACCCCACCTCTAGATGTGTTAATGATTTTTGCAGTCTTTTTCATTGTAGACATTTTCTGTGCATCCAACAAATGATAAGTTGAATCCAACAACGGAACATGAATTGAGATATAGTCAGAGCTTTGTAACAAAGTATTCAAATCAGCTTTCATCAAACCAACTTCTTTTGAAAATTCTTCATCAATTGGAACTACATCATATCCAATGATATTCATGTTAAGTGCATGTGCAAGTCTTCCCAATCTTTTTCCAATGTTTCCCAATCCAATAATTCCAAGATATTTTCCTCTAAGCTCGGTTCCTTTCAATTCTTTTTTGAGCCACTGTTCATTTCTAATTCCTCTATCACCTCTTGCAGTTTGTCTTGCAAGAGACAACATCAAACCTAATACTAGTTCAGCAACTGCATTCATTGCTCCCTCTACAGCATTGATTACTCGAATGTTTTTTGCTTTGGCTGCTTCTTGATCAACGTTATCAAGTCCAACTCCAACACGGGCAATAATTTTACAGTTATCTGCTTTGTCGATCATTTCTTTTGTAATGGTAGTTCTACTTCTAACAATCACAATATTGTAATCAATTATTTTTTCTAAAATTTGTTCAGGAGTAATCTCTGGCTCATAAGATACTTTCAAGCCATTATCTTGCAGAATTTTATTTAAAATTGGATCCACTTCATCACAGATCAGTACAGAATCATCAAATCCCATAAAATAGAAAATAGAGCTAGGGAATATAATTCATTCAAAATAATAAAAAGAAAAAGATGTTAAATGATCAAGAAGTTAGGATTTCTGCTACTACAGGAATTACTTCCCATAATGCGACATAATCGCCACTTGCTTGCATTTCAGAAGCTACATCATCAGTCATTAGACCATGAATGTTAATTGCTGGGTGAGCAATACTGTTCATTCCCATTGGAGGGACAGCACTACTTGGATTACCCAAAGCATATGCATAAGATGCTACTGGTGCTGGAATAACTCCTTTCTCAACTAGAACTGGGTTCAAGCCGAATGGGTCACCTGCTACAAAGACTGTAGCTGCGCCAGTGTAAATTGCTGCATAGTCATGGTTAACTGCTGCGTATGCACCTGGTTCATCAAATACCAAGTCAACAATCATTCCTTGTGAGCCACCGACCAACCATGTTTCAGTTGCTGCGGATTGTACTCTGTTACCTTGTGTAACTCTGTCCAAGATTTCTCCTACAATGTGGAAGAAGACTGGTTCGTTACCTTGGTTTTCAACGAATAGTCTTACGTGTTGATCATTTTCAACAAATAAGAGTTGTGATTGGTATTGCTTGTGTTCAAGACCATTCCATGGTTGTGCAACAAAGATGTTCTTGTTTACATCGCCATTGACGAGTAAGTTATGAGCCATGTTTGGTACATAACCAAATTGTAATCCGTTAACAACTGTTGCAGTGTTTTGATGTTTGAACATTGCACCGGCATCATAGTTGCCGTCTTCAGTTAGATACAATTGGTTGTATTGGAGTTGGAACTCTAATGCATCTGCATCATAGAATTTTCTGTCAAGTTCACCACTTCCGCTTGTTTTCTCTACCATTAGTTTCTTGTAACCATTTGCAGGATCAACAATTGTAATTCCGTACATGCCGGAAAGTACGTGTTGGTCCATACCAATTAGTTTAACACCAGAACAATGGTATTTGAAAATACCAGCAGATTCAGCGATGTAACAGTACTGACTTGTTTCACCAGGATTAACTGATTCAAAGTTTCCTGCTGACATTTGTGATGCGTGCATGTCGTTACCGTGTCCAGTAACTTCATGATCTGGAATTGTTAGGGTCATTTTGACAACATCACCTTGTGTAACTCTTAGTGTTGGTCCTGGGACTTGTCCACTAAAGGTCATGGCGTTGAAAGTTTTTCCTCCCATGATTGGAAGTTCGACACTTTCACCTGTCAAATTAAACTCAACAACATTACGTCCAGAGTTTTCTAGAACACCACAATCAGTTTCTGCGAATGCTTGAGGCATTACAAGCTGTAAACCGCCCATATGTCTGATTTTCTCTAAGACATCGACATCCATTTGGTCCATGTCAATAGATTGACCAGCAATCTGGGTTTGTGTGTATGTGCTTCCGAATAAGGTTGCGCCCATTACAGCTACTGCTGCAATTGTAAAGAGCATACTAACACGCTTATTCATTAAGCACGATGACACCCAGTTCCTATATAATAATTTCCCAACACTAGGAATTATGAAAATGTGAGACTATGCTGAAAAACAATGAATAATGGGTACAATACGGCTATTTTAGATGAAATACAGATTAGATCAAGATTCCTTGGGCAAAGTCAAAATCCCATCAGACGCATATTATGGAGCATTTACTGGTAGAGCAATCAAACAATACCATGTTACAGGAAACAAGTCTCATGAGAATTTGATAAAGTCGTTTGTTATGATTAAACGATCAGCTGCCGTAGCTAATATGAAAACTAAAGTAATTGACAACAAACGAGGAAAAGCAATAGTTTCTGCATGTGATAAAATTTTGGCAGGAAAGTATGTTGATCAATTCGTCGTAGATATGATAAACTCTGGTGCAGGAACTGCATTTAACATGAACTCAAATGAAGTTATTTCAAATGTGGCATTAGAAGTATTACACAAAAAGAAAGGACAGTATGAATTCTTACATCCAAATGATCATGTCAACATGTCACAGTCAAGTAACGATACATATCCAACTGCAATGCATGTTGCAATTTTGATGAATCTCAGAGAAACAATTCCAGCTATTGATGTTTTAATAAAATCATTATCAAAGAAGGCAAAACAATTTTCATCATTTAAAAAAATTGGTAGAACCCATCTCATGGATGCATTGCCAGTAACTTTGGGTAGTGAGTTTGCAGCTTATGTTACATCAATCACTAAAGCAAGAAACGAAATTGTTGCATCACAAAAAGAATTGCAAAACGTTGCACTTGGCGGAACTGCTGTTGGTTCTGGTGCAAACACACCAAAAGGTTACAGAAAGATTGCAATATCAGAACTTGCAAAAATTTCAAAGTTATCACTAAAGCCTGAAAAAGATATGCAACATGGACTGCAAAGCAAGTATGCAGTTGCAAATTGTTCAAGTGCATTACGTAACTTGGTATTAGAGATTGGAAAACTTGCAAACGATATTAGATTAATGGCATCAGGTCCAATTGCAGGTTTAGCAGAACTTGGAATTCCTGCAGTTCATGCAGGTTCATCAATTATGCCAGGCAAAGTAAATCCATCATTAGCTGAATGCATGAATATGATTTGCTTCAATGTAATTGGGAATGATACTGCAGTATCATATGCAGCACAAAGTGGTCAGTTTGAGCTTAATGTCATGTTACCTGGAATGTTAAAGTGCATGTTAGAGTCAACAGACATGTTAAAGAATTTCTTGCCAATATTTTCTGCAAACCTAATTGACGGACTTACTGCAAACAAGGACAAATTACGTGCAGATATCGAAAACAGTCCAGTAATCGTAACCTTACTAACTCCAAAAATCGGTTATCTAAAATCTGCAGAACTTTTCAAAGAGTCGCTAAAGACTGGAAAAACTATCAGAGAACTAGTTGTTTCAAAGAAATTAATGACTAACAAAGAAATTGATTCTCTGTTTGGATAAAGCATGGCAAAAATATTTGTAGAATCTTACGGATGTTCTGCAAGTTTTGCAGACTCTGAGATGATTTCAGGATTGATTCTAAACGGCGGTCACACTTTGGTGGAAGATTCTTCAGAATCAGATCTTAACATCGTTGTAACATGTTCTGTAAAAGATGCAACAGCAAACAAAATGGTTCACAGAATAAAATCATTAAAAACAAAACCACTTGTCGTAGCTGGATGTCTGCCAAAAGCTGAAAAAGAAACTGTTGAGAGATTTTCTAATAATGCTAGTCTACTTGGTCCAAATTCTTTAGGTCAAACTCTCCAAGTCATTGATTCTACACTCAAAGGAAGAAGAAAAATTGCATTAGAGGACTCTGATTTATCAAAAGTAGGGCTGCCAAAAGTAAGATTGAATCCAGCAGTAGGAATTGTAGAGATTGCAAGTGGGTGTATGAGTGAATGTACATTTTGCCAGACTAAAATTTCAAAAGGTGATCTGCAAAGTTACAGATTAGGAGACATTGTAAGACAAGTAAAAACAGAGATCAGTGAAGGATGTAAAGAAGTTTGGTTAACATCAACAGATAACGGATGTTATGGATTTGATATTGGAACAGACTTGCCTTCTTTGGTTAATGCGGTTTCAGAAATCCCTGAAGAATTTATGATTAGAGTTGGAATGATGAACCCAATGTACATGCCACGAATTAAAGAAAAATTAATTGAATCATATGATAATGACAAAGTCTTCAAGTTTCTCCACATCCCAGTACAAAGTGGAAGCGACAAAGTCCTACATGATATGAAAAGGGGTCATACTGCTGGGACATTTAGAGCGATAGTAAAAAAAGCAAGAGAGCGATTTCCAGACTTTACCATATCTACGGACATCATAGTTGGGTTCCCATCAGAGACTAGAGAAGACTTTGAGAAAACAGTAGAATTACTTGATGAGACAAGACCCGATGTAGTTAATCTTTCAAAATATAGTGCCAGACCAAGAACTGAAGCTGCTGAATGGGAACAAATCGATGTTGCAGAAGTTAAATCAAGAAGCAAGAAAATTTTTGAACAGATCAACAAAATATCATTAGATAACAACAAAAAGTGGATCGGCTGGAAGGGCAACGTTCTCTTTGATGAAAAGACAGATGAAGGAATCAAAGGTAGAAACTTTGCTTACAAGCCAGTGTTTGTCCCTGAACAAGTAGATATTGGACAATTACACGCAGTGGAGATCATTGATGCTACACAGAATAGCCTTCTAGGAAAGATCGCAAGCTAAATTTTTTAGATCTAAAATTTGATTA
This sequence comes from Candidatus Nitrosopumilus sp., assembly GCF_965262695.1. Taxonomy (GTDB): domain Archaea; phylum Thermoproteota; class Nitrososphaeria; order Nitrososphaerales; family Nitrosopumilaceae; genus Nitrosopumilus. The sequence goes on from NZ_OZ253550.1 coordinate 793,605, forward strand.
AAAAAACGTAAGAAGGTTTTTTATGGAATTCAGAGAATAGGATCTGAAATGAGTTTTCAAGTAAAAGAACCAGTTTTAGTAGTAGGTCTCGGTGGTGCAGGCTCAAAACTAGCACTCAAAGCCAAAGATTCACTAAATTCAGATTGCCTCTTAATCAGTAACGATTCAAAGGACTTTGCAGGAGATGTTCCTTCTGTGCATGTTTCAACAGATTCAGTAGTAAATCCATCAATGCAATTAATCAGAGGCTCAACTTACAACATTTCAGAAGAAATCAAATCAAAAATTTCAGGCTATTCTACTATTGTCATGATGAGTAACTTAGCTGGAAAAGCAGGCTCAGCCATAGCACCAGTAGTATCAGAGATGTGCAAAGAATCAGACATTGGACTAGTTTCATTTGCAATTATGCCTTTCAAATATGAAAAAGACAGAATTTTCAATTCAGGTGTATCACTAAAGCGAGTTAGAGAGAACTCTGAATGCACTGTTGTGCTTGATAATGATTCATTATTAGAAAGCAATCCAGACTTGACTCCAAAAGCATGCTACGATATTGCAAACTCTGCAATTATGCACGTAGTTGAATCACTTGGAACCTCAGAAATGTCTTCAGAGACAAACATTCTCACTACAAGCAAAGAAGGACAAGACATTGAAGACTCACTTAGAGACTCTCTCAAAATGTTATATGAAAATGCCCCACCAAATGCCGTAAAACGCTCAATGTTATACGTCGTTGGAGGAAGTAACATTCCAGTAGGAGTACTAAATTCCATCACCAATCTCACTAGTGGAATTCTTAATGAAACTAATTCACAAATTGATATGACTTCAGAATCTGAAGAATCCAAAGTAGTAATGTTATCATCCATTCAAGGAATGACTAAATTTGATAACTATGATCCTCTTGGAATGATTCCACAAGAAGATACACTTGACTGGTCCACACCAGATTGTAGTATCGATTGTAAATTAGATTTGTATCAATTAGAATAAATTAATTTTTTAAAATTAGTTTTTTTGAGAAAAGATTATTCTTTATCTTCTTTCTTTGGTTCTTCTTTAGCTGGCTCTTCTACTTTGTCTTCGACTTTTGGTTCTTCTTTAGCTGGCTCTTCTACTTTGTCTTCGACTTTTGGTTCTTCTTTAGCTGGCTCTTCTACTTTGTCTTCGACTTTTGGTTCTTCTTTAGCTGGCTCTTCTACTTTGTCTTCGACTTTTGGTTCTTCTTTAGCTGGCTCTTCTACTTTGTCTTCGACTTTAGCAGTTTCTTTTTCAGGAGTTATTTTAGATTCAATTTCTTCCTCATAAGGTGAAACAAGAACATATCCTTCATCGGTTTTACTCATTCTAACTCTAATCTTTCTTGGAGGACTTCTGATTCCTTTTGCCCAAATCTGATGAGCTAATTCTTCTTCAATTTTAATATCTTCAACTTTCATGTGATGACGAGCAAACTCTTTGATCATGTTGATTGCTCTAACTGCTCTGTGTTGGGATTGTGAGAGCAATACTTTGCCAAGTGGAATTGTGTAAACACGTTCTAATTCTTGAGACATCTATCCTACCTCCACATCAGTTGATCTCCAAGCTCTACGTTTTGGATTTGTTCTAACGCCTCTTTTTGTTTTGAGAATAATCCATGCAGGTACTGGTGATGCCTGTTTTGTTTTTTTCAACAGACGAATCTTCCTTGGAGAGGACTTGCGTGCAGCCATAGATTTTCAGGCACGTAGAGCTCTTTTTAAATGAATCTCAGGGTTTTAGGCCATCATGAATCTGTTTTAGGATTCTAGCAGAGGCACCCCACACAATTTTGTTTTGATATTCAAATGTGAACATTTCCTGAATTATGTTGTGTGAGGGATCAGGATCATGAGCCATAGTATTCAGTAATGAATCAAGAGGCATGTGAAAAATTTTTTCAACTTCACGATTTGGAGAAAGAGTAGGAATTTCATTCAGTATTGATACAAATGGCAATATCAAGAATCCAGAATTCAAAGTAACAACAGGTTCCAGTTGACCAATTACTTGCTCTCTTGAAATATTCAGACCTATCTCTTCACTTGTTTCACGTAATGCAGTATCCAAAAGATCAGAATCATTTGAATCAAGTTTTCCACCAGGAAATGAAATTTCACCAGCATGAAATTTCATATTCTTTGGTTTTTCAGTCATTACAACAACTGGTTCATTGCCATAAATTACAACAAGCACTGATGCTAATCTATAGTCTCCAGGACTTTCAATTGTAGGATGAATTGAATTAGTAAGAGTAGATTTGATATCTTCAAGAATCATTTTTCTTCTTTCCTACTTTTCCATATGGGTTTTGGTATTCAAAGGTTTTAACCAAGGATGCAAAAAATGACAATATGGCAATCCGGTATGAAGCTAATCCACCTAAAATTTTACCTGATGTAGACACAAATGAATCAATAAAAAAATTCATTGAAAGGATAAAAAATATTTCAAAAAAATGTGATGCAATTCATCTTACAGAAAATGTGTTAGGGTATCAAAGAGTATCACCACTAGATGTAGGTCAAATAATAAAAAAAGAAATCCCAGATTTACCAATTACAGTAAGTCTTAGAGTTAGAGACAAATCAGAAGAAGAAATTTTTGAATTTGCAGAAAAATGTATTGAGATTGGCTTTGAAGGAATCCTAATTTTAATGGGAGATCCTTCACAAACAGGAAAAATTGACTCTGGACAGATTCCAAGCTCGACTGTAAAAAAACTAAGAGAGAAAAATGTAGATTCAAAAATTGATTTGTATCTTTCAGTATCAAACAAACCAAATTTCTCTAAACTCGGAAAGAAGATTGATGCAAAACCAAAAGGATTCATGACTCAAGTAGTTCAAAACATACAACAAGTACAAGCACTAACAGACAATCTCAAGGAATTTTCAGTGATTCCAATCATACTATTTCCATCACAAAAAAATGAAAAATCTGCAAAGTTTTTGGATTTAGATTTAGATTCATACAGTAAAGAATTTGAAGAATTACTAAAACAAGCACACAAAATTACAGGAGATATTTTACTTACATCTCCAAATGATTTTACAGGACTAAACGAATTTTTGAGTAAAGTGACTATCTAAAGTACAAAGTATTGTGCTTTAGGATGATGTACCACTATTGCGGCAGTGGATTGTTCTGGAACTATCTGACCTGATTCAGTTAATTCCATTCCAGATTTTTCAGGTTCCAAGAGCTTCCACACAGATCTGTGTTGCAATACATCAGGACAACTAGGAAAACCCCAAGAGTATCTTAAACCACCTGCATCCAAATTCAATTCAGATTTTATTTTTTGATTAATCCATTCAGCTAATGCTTCAGCAACTTCAACTGCCAATCCATGAAGATAGTATGCATCAGTGTATTTGTCTTCTTGATTCCATTGTTCAATAATGTCTGCAACCTTATTTCCCACAGTTACAGCCTGAAATGCGACAACATCATCATCTCCAAAATAATCAGTCAAACACAGATGTTCAGGTTTGGTCGAACGTGGGAAATCAAATGTGACATCGTCACCATGAGGGTTGTCTACAGATAATTTTCCATCTTTGTTATGACATTTGAAATATCCATAAACCACTTCAGGTTCAAACAGTTTTTCTCGAATTATTCTAATCTTCCATTCACTAAGCAGTTGTTCATGATCATCTTCTGATTCAGAGCCGGCTTTGCCCCTTAGACCCCAAGAAAGTTTGAAGAGTGATTTTTTGTCAATTAGTTGCCATACCTCATCCATCTTGATTTGATCAGATTTCAGACGTATAGGCTCACCAATAATTTTGGGGGTAGGTGCTGAGACAGGCTGGATGTTACTTTTTGGCAAGCTAGCAGGATCAACTGTTGCAGTAGATTTTTCCTTCCAGTTTTCTAATTTTTCTTTCCATTGTGCTAGAAGATTGGGTTTTTCATCTGAAATCAAAATGTCCATTGTTTTTAGGCCTTCAAACATTGTATTACAGTAAAAAACACCTGGTTCGTAGATTCCATCTTCTTTTGCAATTCGGTTAATGTAGTTGCTGTTAATTGCTGCACCCCCACAAAGAATTGGAATGTTCATTTTGTTTTTTCTTGCATGCTCTACAAAGAACTGCATTTGTTTTGAAGTAGAAACCAATAATGCTGAAAGTCCAACTGCATCAGGTTTTACCTCATCAATTTTTTCAAGAAATTTTTGTAAAGGAACTTGTTTTCCAAGATCATAAACAGAATAACCATTATTTTGAAAGATTGTCTTTACCAAGTTCTTTCCAATATCATGAACATCACCATATACGGTTCCCAAAACTAGTTTTCCTTTGCTAGAGCCCTCTTCTTTAACCAGGTATTTCTCCAATTCACCAACAGCTGCCTTCATGCATTCAGCAGATTTCAAAACAAATGGAAGAATTAATTCCCCTGCTCCAAATTTGTCACCTACCTCTTTCATTGCAGGTAACAAATCTTCATTGAGAGTTCTAATAGCGCCATCATGAGTTACTTCAGGAGGAGCATCAAGTGAAAGCACACCATCAGTGTCTTTTAGAATTTCATTTTTTCCGACTTTGTCTGAAATGGCAGAAACTACATCATTTTCTATTCCATCTTTAAGCCTGTTAACGATTCTAAAATGAGCTTTCTTTCCTGCAGGCCAAGAGGGATCCACATCAACTTTTTTGGATGCAGTACTAGTTTGAGGTCCTGCATTCTCAAAGTAAGTGATTAGTTCAGATAATGCATTAGAATTAGTGTTAAAGATTAGATCTTCAGCAAGTTTTCTTTCTTTTTCATCAATTTCACCATATGGAATGATCTCTTTTGCATTTACAATTGCAGTGTCAAGACCAGACTTTATTGCATGATGTAAGAATACGGAATTTAAAACTTTTCTGGCATAAGGTACAAGACCAAAACTAATGTTACTTAGACCCAATGTAGTAAAGGAGTTAGGAAACTTTTCTTTTACAAGGCGAATTCCTTCAAGAGTATTTTTTCCTGCATTAAGGAATTCATCTTCTCCAGTTGCAAGAGTAAATGTAAGTACATCAAAGATAAACTGCTCAATTTTTAGTCCATATTTCTTGCCGGTTTCAAAAAGTAATTCAGCTGTTTCTAGTTTTTGCTGAGGTGTTTTTGCCATTCCATTGGGTCCAATACACAATGCAATTGCAGGTAATCCATACTTTGCCATTATTGGTGCAAGTTTTTCAAACCTACTTCCGTCACCTTCAAGATTAATCGAATTGATAATTGGTCTTCCTGGAATTTGTTTTACTGATGCATCAATTACATCAGGATCAGTAGAATCTATTACAAGAGGAGCATCTACTTCCAAGCTTAAGCGTTTAACCAGATTTAACATGAACTCTTTTTCATCAGCACGTTCAGTTGTTGCAACACATACATCAAGACAGTGTGCACCATCTTCAACTTGAGTTCTTCCTAAATCAACCAGTCCGTCATAGTCATCAGCAAGAACTAATTTTTTTGCCTTGCGAGATCCTTGAGTGTTGATTCTTTCACCTATAATGAGAGGAGCAGGAACTTGTTTTAGATCAACTGCCTTTAATGCGGAGCTTATTCTAGGAATAGTCAATAGTGTAAAATCATCTCGGTTTTTCTAAATACTTAACCCTCGACAGAGTTGGCTTTTTCGTCAATTACTTTTCTTAGGACTTTGATGTGTTCAGGATTTGTTCCACAACAGCCTCCAATTATTCGAACTTTTTTGTATTGATTAAGAAAATCACCCAATGCATCACCCATCTTCTCAGGAGTCATCTTGTAGACTGCCTGACCACCTTCATTCTCAGGCATGCCGGCATTTGGGACCACCAAAATATTGTGTTCATTTTGCTCATCAAGCCACCTTACACTTGGAGTCATCTCAATTGGGCCAGTAGAGCAATTCATTCCAAAAATGTCAATTCCCATATCAGAAACAGTAGTGTATGCAGCTTGGATGTTTGTTCCCAGTAACATTTTTCCGTATTGATCAAGTGTTGTGTTTGCAATGATTGGAACTTTCTTTCCAGTTTTCTCCATTGCTTCATGACATGCCTCAATTACCAACTTTACTTCCAAAATATCTTGACTTGTTTCAATTAGTAATGCATCAACACCACCAAGAACCAATCCTTCTGCTTGTAATGCAAATGCTTCTTTAATTTCATCAAGAGGTTTTTGTCCCAAATCAGGATCATTTGAACTTGGAAGAAATCCAGAAGGTCCCATAGAACCAATTACATATCGTGGTCTGTCTGAATATTCTTGACAAACTTCTGATGCAAGTTGTGCAATTTTTTTGTTAAAATCAACTGTTTGATCACCAAAACCATATTCATCAAGTTTAATTTTATTTGAACCAAAAGAGTTTGTTTCAATGCAATCAGCTCCGGCATCCAAGTAATGTCTATGAATTTGTTTAATCCAATCAGGATGTGTTACTACTAAACCATCATTGAATCCATCTTGATTGTTTGGAAAGTCTTCTGGTTTTGGGTTGAACTTTTGGATTTCAGTTCCCATTGCACCATCAAAAAGTAAAACTCTATTTTGTAGAGCATTTAGAAAAGGTTCTTTTTCAGCCAATTTAATTTGAAAATAAGTTTGTACAGTTTAACTCTTTTCAGAAAAAACCACCAATCATGGTAGTATTGATACGTATGTTGAAATTAGGTCAAAGATAATTTTTTAGTACATTTATGCAAAAAGTTCAAGTAAATAATCTAGTACGTAGTGCAACATTTTTTCAGCACGCTGGAATCTCCATTGTCTTTGTTTTCATGCCCATTATTGCCCAAGGCGTTACAGACTCTGTATTTGAGATAGGGCTTTTGGTAGCCTCGTTTAGTTTTGCTCAAATTTTATCTGAAATCTATTTTGGTAGACACTCAGACAAGAAAGGAACCAGACTCAAATTCATCAGAATTGGCTTTATTGGCTGTGCTATAGCATTTGGATTACACTATTTTGCCACAGACCTTTCCATGTTTTTCTTGGTGAGGATTGCAGCAGGAGTTGCAAGTGGAATAATGATTCCTGCAATGATTGCATATACCTATGAGGCAAACGTTGACAAGAAAAGAGCTGCAACAGTAATCTCATTTCATGCATTAGGATGGATGGCAGGGATTGCAGCAGCTGGACTTGCAAACGACTTGCAGTTAATTTTCTTGATTAGTGCTGCATCATTTGTTGTAGGGTTGTTGTTTACAATCAGACTTCCAAATCCAGAACAAGAAAAAGAAGTAGAACCCGGAACAACAAAAAGAGTCATTTCAAAAAACAAGTTTCTTTTCTTGTCGTTATTACTAAGACATATTGGAGCAGCAGCTGTTTGGGTAATTCTTCCAATAATGATTGTTGATAAATGGGGAGGAGAACTTTATCACATATCAATTGTATACACAGCAAATACGATAACTGCTTTTATCTTGATGAATGTAATGGCAAGTAAGATTCATCTTTCAAATGTTACTAAATTCAAAATAGGAGTAGGGTGTACAACATTTGTTTTTGTGGGATTGTCGTTTATTACTGAATGGTGGATGGCAATGCCATTCATGTCACTTGTAGGTGCAACATGGGCATTCTTGTTTATTGGAGGAAACTTTCACCTAATGGAAAATAATCCGCGTTCAACTTCGACTGGAATTTTTAGTTCAACATTGTCAATTGCAACGGTAGTTGGTCCTGTAATTGCAGGAAGTATTGCATTTGTATTTGACTATGTTGCAGTGATGTACTTTGCAATTGCAATTATTGTATGTGCCTTTGCAGTATCACTAAAAATCAGAAAAGAGAGTGTAATCTAGAATTTATTTTAAAAATGCTACTACTTTCATGATATCAGTTTTGCTGAGAATTCCTACAATATTTCCATGAGTAGACAAGACTCCAACACCATTGATATTTTTCTCCAAAAGCATTTTGCTTGTACTTGCTAGATCATCATCATAATTTACAGAAACTATATCTTTACTCATGATATCTTCAGCCTTGATACTCTTACCAAAGCCAGATTCTGTGATGAATCCTTTTCTAGGAAATATTACAGAAATTACAGGATCTGTATTATCAAGAACGTCTTCAAAATTTCCTTGTTTTAGTGCCAGTTCAAACAAATCTCTGAATGTGATTATTCCAACTGGAGCATCATCACGATTACGAATAATCACTCTAGATATCTTCTCATCGATCATTTTTAGAACTACTTTGTGTAATGGAGTATCAGAATATTGCCAAGCATAGTATGGGGACATGTACTCTCCAACTATCTTTTCATCAGGATGTGTTTTGGAAAAATATCTCACAAGATCAGTTTTGGTTAATATTCCAACAACTTCATTTTTAGAAGTTATTACTAGTGAGCCAATTGACTTTGTCAACATGATTTCGGCGCATTCAATTAAACTAGTATGCTCATCAACAGAAATAATTTTTTTAACAATTGCAGATAATGGTATTTCATTCAAGTTCTTTTCACTATCATCAGTAAGAAGAAAAACACCCAGATCTTTCTCAGTAACAATACCAGTTATTTGGTCATTTTCTGTAACTAGTAGTCTACTCTTTTTTTCATCAATGATTTTCTTTAAAACATCAGCAATAGTAGATTCGAATTTTATCGTTCGTGGAGAATTTTTGTAATCTAAAGCGTGCTTCATAACTTTAAGGGTTCATCAGATTATAAAAAACAAAAGATGATTACCACCAATGAAAATTAAACTAATTAAAAAATTAAAATCAAAGAAAAAGAATTTTTAGCAAGCCTTCAAGGTCTGCCAAATTCCAATAATATTTCCTTCAGTGTCTTGTACTCGTGCATATAATCCAAAATCACCAACCTCTATTTTTGGCATGATTGTTTTGCCTCCTGCAGATTCAATTTTGGCAATATGGTCATCAATTGATGGAACATCAATTACAATAACTGGGTGATTTCCTGTAGGATCTTTTTTCAAGAGACCTCCATTAATAGAACCAGGTTCTTTTGGTTTCATGTTCTCATCACTTGGAGTGGTGATGGCAAGAAAGTAATCCATTTCTGGAAACTTTGTTATTTGCCATCCAAAGACATCTTGGTAGAACTTTTGTGCTCTTGATTCATCATCAAAAGGAATTTCAAAATGTACTACTTTATTCATACAGACACAAAATTACAATAATTGATAACCTTTTTTCCAATAGATTCAGTTAGGAACCAGAATTTTTCAACTGTTCGATAAATTTTGGAATTTCATACACAATTGAATTGTCTCTTTTAGGATACATGAGAATGCCAGCTATTGTGGTTTTTGAGGCTAATGGTGTTAGTGCACTATACAAAGAACCAGCAACAACATGAAGGTCAATTATCAATGAAAAATGATCAGGATTGCCTTTGATTAGTATCTGAAGCACTGGACTGTATGCTCCAAAGACACTGAAAGTAGATTGTGCACATCGCAAAGTCATTCTATCTTCGCCAGTATCCAATTTTTCAACATCAGACATATTGACTTTGTAACCAATATCATCAAAAAACTCATCAATCTTTTTGGCAAGAGATAAAAAATCAACATTTAATTTTTCAAAAGGACCCATAACTAAGGGACCAGTTTTTTTCCAAACATCCTTTGATAATTTTCGTTTAGTTTCCATTTTTAATCCCAGTATGTTTCGGGAATTCCAAACATTGCAGGGTATTCTAACATCAAAAATGCAATAATAAAAATTACAATGTAAGATACGCCAATGATACTGCATGAAACTATGATTTTTGATTTAGTGGTTTTGAGAAATGACGCTATGATTCCTGCAACAGAAAGTGGAATACCAAACAAGAACAACCCAGCATAAGGCAAGAAAGGATTATCAAGATTGGCCTTTTGTGCATCTTCTTCAATTTGTTCTTTGTATATCTCGCCTGTTCCAAAAAACACAACAATGATGATAACAGTTGAAATTATACTGAGTATTCTTAATTTGTTCATAAATTGATTAAATCGACAATTAGAACTTGATAAAGTATTCTAATCTATTGTATGAACCCAAGGATATGTTCCTACTAACATGGACTTGAAAATAAAAAATATGATTTGATTATTGTGTAAGGTTGAAAATATTTACAGTACTTCTGCATTTTTGCCAAAATATGCTTTGACATGTGGTCTATACAAGTAATACAATATCACAGCATCAATTACCAAACCAATTACATTCATTGATGGAATATCAATGATTAAACTGATTATAGTCAAAATAATGGTCAGAGTCCATGCCCATGATTTTCCCTTAAGCAGCCCCCAAGCCATAACAAAAGATACTATGCCCGTCGCAATCATGGCACCACTAAAAATTCCCATGACAGTGCCACTAATCATATCAAAAGCACTTGCGCCTACAAAGCCTACCAACACACTAAAAATAGAACCAAATGCTATTGCAGAAATTCCAGAGATAATTACCAAAATTGCAAGGATAGTGACACCTGTAGGTCTCACATAGTTTCTAGTGGAGGAGATACGAAGTTGATTAGGTTTTGCGGGATTTGGTTCAGGCTTATCGTTGTTGTTTGGTTGTTCTGAGTTTGTAGAGACATCTTTTTTTTCTGTATCAGATTCTGGAGCAGGGTTTGGAGAATCAGGTAAATGAGTTTGAATAAGATTATCCAAATATTTTGCATCTGAGATATACAGTGATAGATCTTGTTCCAGTGTACTTTTGATATGTTCTAATCTTCCAACATCACCTATGCCCAAACTCAAAAGAGTCTGAACTTTTTCAATCAAAACTTTGTCCAACAATAATAGGCTTGGAAGGTGTTTAATCAAGGATCCTATCAAGACATTACTCAGATTTGGAAAATTATTAAAAAAGAAAAAAGATAGGTGGCTAGCCTAATTTCTGTATGATCTGATGTTGCCTAACTCGCCTCTAAGATCTTTGAGTTCTTCTCTTAACTCAGAAACTCTTTCAGAGTCTCCATCCTCGATTGCTTGTCTTAATTCTTGCAATTTTTCTACAAATGTAGTTCTTGCAGCATCAATTTCTGCATCTCCAGATGATTCAGAGAATTTCTCTTGTACTCTGTCGATTTTGTTTGAGATTTTGTTTATTCTTTTCTCTGCAAAATCAACCTCTTTTGTTATGGTAGCAGTGTTAGTTGCATCTCCTGCATCAACTACATGAATTGTTACAGTTGCAACTGTAGATTCAGAATCCTTTTCAATTGATTTTAGAATCCATGCTACAAATTTGTCACCATCTTCGTTTAATGCAACTCCAATGTGACCCTTCATAACATCTAATCCTGAAGCAGCTTCACTTAGAGAAACTGAGACTTGATCTTTTAGGGATTGTCTGTCTGCATCTTCAGTTATCTGAATTGAACCTGTGAATCCTTCAATTTCAACAACTTTGTGCATCTTTTTGTGTTTCTGAGCCATGCTTTCGCCATGCATTCCTTCGCTGTATTCTGCCATGGCAAGGGGAGAGCCAACTGAGAACATCAGAGCAAAGACTGCTGCGAATGCTGGAATCAGATATGTTGTTTTTCTGTTCATTGAATAGTGGATGTGATTTTGAATAAAAGGAATTGCTAACCAAAGTAACGTAACAATGTTACCTGACCTTTATCTAAGAAAATTACGAAAATAAAGGAAACTAGGAACAATGATGATTTATGGAACGTGCTTTTAGAGGAGACTATACTTGGTACGTGAATATAGAGACCGAATTTACATTAGGAAGGATATCTTGTTGAAACTTTACGAATATGGAGAGATGAATCAGAGTAGGCTGATGAGTATTTGTGGATTAAACAATGTAAAACACAAAGGAATTCTAGATGATATGGTTGCAAAAGAAATTCTAGAAAAAACCGAAGAAGCTTGGGGCAGCAAAACAATTTTCAAATACAAAGTGTCACAAAAAGGACAAGATATTTTGAGAGCAGTTTTAGAACCATATGAAGAACTATTTCCAAGGGAGGATTCAAATGAGTAAAGATAGTGAAAAGAAAGAAAATATTTTTGAAGTTCTTGACGGAGTAATGATCCAGTTAGGAAGAACAAAAAAGATGTTTATGATAATGATCCTGACTACTCTAATCATTCCACCAATTGCATTACTAGTATCTACTGCAGTGTTGGATTCACCATTTGAAGATAAATTCCCAAAAAGAATGGAAGAAAGATTACAACATCAGCTAGATTCAGGCAGGATAACTCAAGAGGAATATGACAGATTCAAAGACAGAATGATTGACAAGGAAAAGCCTCCAGTGATGCTACGCCCGCCACAGATGATAATTTTTGTGATTTCGCTAGTTTGGTTAGGCATAGGAATTAGACAGTGGACAGTATTATCAAAGTGGGACAAGAAATATCAAAAATTTAAGGAACAGCAAAAAGACATTGATAAAAAACTTGATGATGAATCAGAAGACTGAATCCATGAGGGTCAAGTCAATAGAAGTCTTTATGAACAATCTTGCTCTAAAAAATTCATAGAGACCACAAGAAAACAAAGACAACTAGGAATAAAAAAAGCACAGTTGTTAATTGATAAAAAAATAGGGGACATTGAACGATTAAAAAAAATTCAATTAAAATTGGCAAGAGGGCTTCCCATGTTTGCAAAAAATGAGGTGTATCTTGATGAGCTGGTACTACAGCATCTTACTCCAGAAGAGATCGAAGATTTAATTTGTCAAGTAGACGAAATCAAGCTAGAAAAAATAAATCCTAGAAAAGAACATGTCAAATATCACTGCATTTCATGCGGAAATCCAATGCTAGAAAAAACATCAACATATCAGTGCCATGCATGCAGAGAATTATTCATGGTCAAGATGTTAAAATTCATGGGAGGCAATAGGGGTTTTGGATAAAGGCTTGAACCATGATTGAAGATTAATTTAGATTTTCAAAAGGGAATTGTTGTTTTAGTTTAAGACTCTTGGTTTGCACGCCAAATACTGTTTAGTGAGTATTGGCCTAGTTTTTTAGAAAATTCAATGAAGATAAAACCATCTTCTCAATCAATTTTTTGTCTTTGGATTTGGTCATAATCATGTAATTGACTGAAGACACTATCTGATTAAAAGAACTGGCCAGAATGTAATCTATTGGAAGATTTTTGATTACTTTTTCTTTGATTCCTTTTCTGATAAAATCAATGAAATACTCCTCGTCTTCTTCAATTTTCTTTCTTGTTATTGATGAAATGTAAGGAGATGATGAAAATTGTAAAAGAAACTGAATTTTTGCAGGGTTATTAATTCCCCACAAAATTGAGTTAGTAAACAACTTTTTGATGACATTTTCTGTTGAATCTTTATCTGAAAGATTTTTTTTCAATTCTCCGAAAAACTCTTTCTTAGTATCCAGATATGCTTCGCTAATCAGCTCTTTCTTATTTTTAAAATAATGAAATAGAGTTCCAGTAGCCACTTTGGCTTTCTTGGTAATACTAGCAGTAGAGGTATTATCAAAACCGTTTTCAGTAAATAATTGTACAGCTGTCTTGATCAGCAAATCTCGCTTATCTTCTGCCATGACTAATCACTCAATAAAAAAAGGGTATTTGATGATTATGCTTCTTGTCCTAGAAGCATTTGCATCATCATCTTGTGGAATCCAGCATCCCCGTGTTCTTTTTTTGCAGCAATCATTTGCTCTGCGTCTTTGCCTGAAAGATATCTCATCTGTTCAGAACCATCAGTTGCTGCAGTATAGATTGTCTCAGCAACCATTTCTGGAGTACTTCCTCCTCCAAGAGGATTTGTTTCTGGATTCATTAACTTTGTAAATGCTTCCTGTAGTTTTTGCAAGTCAGCATCATAGTCTTTTACAGAATCACTTGTTGCCATATCTATTGAGGAAGTGGCAAAGTTAGTGTATACTGCTCCTGGTTCTACAATCTTTATGCGAATCCCAAACTGTTCTAGCTCATATGCAAGAGATTCAGAAAATCCCTCCAAGGCAAATTTGGTGCTGTGGTATAGACTTGTGTAAGGCATCGTGATTAGACCTCCAACTGATGTAAGATTGATGATCAAACCATCTTTGTTTTGTTTGAAATGTGGCAGAAATGCTCGCATTACATTCATTGCACCAAACAGATTTGTTTGGAATTCCCTCTGAACTTGTTCCTTTGTGGCAAGCTCAAATGGACCTATCAGACCATATCCAGCATTATTTAGGACCACATCTATCTTCCCAAAATCTTGAATTGCTTTGGTAACTGCTTGATCTATTGAATTTTCATCAGTAACATCTAGTTGGTAGACATTAACGTTTGAAAGTTCAGCTAAATCTTTTCCTTTATCTGGACTTCTCATTGTGGCAGCTACATTCCAGCCCTTTTGAGCAAAATATTGGACAGTAGATTTACCAATTCCAGAACTTGTTCCTGTGATGAATATTGTCTTTGACATATTGACTGATTAGTCAATCGATTGTATAAAGGTTTTGGAAATTTATCAAATCGTACCTAAATGTCCTGTTTTAGGTATAGAATCTATAGAGGCTTGAACCGTTTATGGAATTAAAAATTGGAATTTAGATCCTGCATCATAACTCGTATCCAACCAAATTCGTCCACCATGAGCTTCAACTATTACCTTACAAATTGATAGACCTAAACCACTTCCTTCGTGTTGAATATGTGCTGGAGAATCAAGTTGTTTGAATTTTTCAAAAATTATTTCTGCATTATTTGATGGAATTCCAATACCATTATCTGCTATAGATATGATAGTACCTTCCTTTGTCAATTCAGCACTAATCATAATTTTTCCCTTTTCTTTAGGAACAAAATCAATTGCATTTTTTACTAGATTAGATATGACTTGAGAAATTCGTGTTTGATCACAAGTTATTTTCCAAGATTTGTCAAGATTTAATGAAAGTTGTATGTCTTTCTTGCCAGTAAAGGACTTTACATTCTCTACCACATTTTCTAGATATTCCTTCAAATCAACCTCAGTTTTTGATAGTTGTCCTTGCTCTAGATCAAACTTTTTGACATCTGCAAAGTCAGAAAGGAGTTCTTTTAGAACATGCCCATTTTTGAGGATTAATTCTAGTCTTTCACGCTGTTTTTCGTTGAGATTTCCATCTTTTTCAACTAGAAGAAGATTACACATAGCAATTATCGGAGTTAGAGGATTTCTGATTTCATGATTTAGCATCGATACAAATTCATCTTTTAGTTTCTCTTTTTCTTCTAATTCAAGAAATTCTTTTTTTGCTTTTTTAAATTTTTGTTGGAACAAAGTCATTATTGTAACAACACCAGTCATTATCATAATTATAACAGGCATGATTTCATGATAGATTTCATGTAAAATTTTCAAACTTTGAACTTTTTGGATCAGAATTTTTTGAGACAATTCAGATGGACCGTCAGATGCTATCAGTATTGGAATTTTTTGTCCATCAATAATGGCATAATCAGTAAACTCTTCTGTAAATGATACATCAATACCAGTTTTAGGTTCAATGAGATTAGTTGCAGAGTAATCCTCAAAAATTTGATAGTCAAAATCAGGATAAATCTCAGATATATCAAAAGTTGTACTTCCAACAAATTCGTATACTTCTAATCCGTCAATTTCTGTTACACCAACAAAATTGTAATTCATAACTGCTCCTCCAACATCATATACCTGATAGTCTTTTTGTTCTAAATTATACGGAAATATGAAATAACCAGGTTTGTCAATATATTGACGAGTAGTTTTCTCTACAGTTTCATCAAATATTACTTCCCAAAAAATTTCATCAGTAAGAATATCTTTGTAAGTATATGACGTTTGTATTATTATTTGATTACCATTATCTTTGATTATTTTTCCATCCCAATCAAAAACCATCTTCACAGGGTCAGATAAAGGAGATCCAACTTCATCAGCAAGTTGAATAGTTCCAACATTCTGAGCAGATACCTCATAGAAATCAGGAGTGTTCATTAATTGTGGAATGACAAAGAAAAACCACACAGTAAGACATAGTACTCCTAGACCTATTGTTATAATGGGTAACTTGTTTTTCATTGCTTCATCATAACTGGATAATTTTTTTATTTAAATCCCATACATGGTCTAAGCACAATTATGTTCTAAAAATAAAAAGAGGGGAGATTATTCTCCACAATTACAATCAGGTCCACACATACATGGTCCAGGTTCTCCTGAACAGATGCACATTCCACCTTGATCACATGCACATCCTTCTGCACAGTCACACATTTCGCCATGAGCTCGTTTTTCATGTACAGTTTCAGATGCAGGTAATCCTTTTTGTTCAAGACCATATTTTGGAATTACAACATCTGGGGAGGATTGTTGTTCTTCCCATGCTTCTCTACCACCAGGGATCTCAGAACATAGTCTATCACCACATACAGTTCCTTTTGTTTTGGAACCATATGAAGAACTAGAAACTCCTTCACCTCTAATAGCATCAGCAGATTGAACAGTTGATGTCATGATTGCACCAGAGAACAAGATTCCAGTAACAAATAGTACCGCTAGGGCTGTTAATTTCATTAAAACCAATTTGAGCATTTTTCGTATAAAAGGAGAAGTAACAATTTCCATCTTTGAAAAAGTGGTACAGTTATGAAATTACTTTCAATAGTGAAAATTGTGTTTCATGTTATATTGCAAAAAAACGTATATCATCACATGAATTATTTTGCAATTTTTTTTGTGTTAATGATAATCTTTTCAGCACAAAATGCCTATGCTCAAGAAATTCCTTTATGGGTAAAAAATTCTGCTGGATGGTGGGCCGAAGGAGCTATTGAAGATGCAGACTTTGTAAAAGGAATAGAGTTTTTGATTAATGAAAAAATCATTTTTGTTGATACTAGTAATTCCAATAAAGAAAATTCAGAAAGTATTCCTTTATGGGTAAAAAATTCTGCTGGATGGTGGGCCGAAGGAGCTATTGAAGATGCAGACTTTGTAAAAGGAATAGAATATCTTGTTTCAAATGGAATAATTTCTGTTGAAAGAAAAAATGTCATTGATGAAAAATTTATGATTGGGAGTTTTGATTTGAGTAATGCAGGTCCTTTTGAAGGAAACCCAGATGCATTATTTACCATAATCATGTTTAGTGATCATCAATGTGAAAAATGTGTAAAATGGTTATTACATGAAAAAGAAGTAATTGATGAAAAATTAATTGATTCAGGAATTGCCAAATTCTTTATTCTTGATTACCCAATGTTGGGTGAGGATTCAGTTTCTGCTGCAGAGGCATCTTATTGTGCATTAGAACAAGAGAAATATTTTGAATATATGGACATCCTCAGTGAAAAATACGCAGGGGTTCAAAACGGATGGGCCAGCGTAAAATCACTAACAGATTATTCAAAAGAACTAGATTTGAACTATGATGAATTTGATAATTGTCTTTTTTGGGATCAGCAGGCAATAAGAGTGGATTACAACAAAAAAGTTGCATTAGCACATGGAGTTGTGGGAACTCCAACATTCTTTATTATAGGACCAGACACGGAGGTTGAAAAAATTGCAGGTTCACAACCCCCTATGGTCTTTGAGTCAGTCATTAAGGAGATGAGTTGAATTTTCTTTTTTTGAAAAACACGAGTTAGCTCTCAAAATTGTATTTTCAAATTTTAGTTATCTTGCGTTATTTGCGTTATTTTTTTCAGGATTATTCTTGCCATTAATCTATGTAACAGAATATCTATTCTTTGAACCATATTTTCTGTTCTATGTTCCCGAATACGAGATTCTAAATTTTTTATCAGTTTTTGTAATTTGTTTCTTGACAGGATTAGTTCTTAGTATGTCAATTTACAGAATAAAATTTTTGCAAGCAAGCAGTAAAAAGCTCAGAACTGGACTATTAGGTTCCATAATCGGTGCAGGAGCTGGTGCATGTTGCGGAGGAATAGGAGTAGCGTTGATTTCTATTTTCGGGGTAATCGGAGGAGTTGCAACCTCAGTTCTTACAAATTTTGAAATTCCTCTAAGAATAATCTCAATTGCAATTCTTATTTTCACGTATTTTATGATAGTAAAAGATCTAAACAGGGAATGTAAAGTAAAGTTTGATAAATTTAGGGAGTAAAAAAAGGGATTATTGAGATTTCAGATTGATCAATGTATCTAAGATGACATTCATTTGTTCCATAATAATTTGGTGAAGTTCATCTATTTTTTGATTCAATTCCTTGATCTCATTTCTTAATTGTTGATTTTCTTGTCTTAGTTTTTCGAGTTCAGATAAATCAGAATATTCGCTTATTTCGTATCTGTCATCGTCATGGTATCGGTCGTCATCGTCGTATCTGTCATCGTCATGGTATCGGTCGTCATCGTCGTATCTGTCATCGTCATGGTATCGGTCGTCATCGTCGTATCTGTCATCGTCATGGTATCGGTCGTCATCGTCGTATCTGTCATCGTCATCAGCAAAGGCAATCTCTGCAGTTGATAAAGTTAAGACAAGTACTGCACCCAAAAAAAGTGCAATGATTGATTTTTGTTTCATGTGTATATTATATTGAATTTTGAATTAAAATAGAGAATACATCTTCCAAGACTGATTTCCAAATGTGAAAGTCTAGATAGGGAATTGTCTATTTTTGTAATATATCGGAATGCCGAAGTAATAATATGAAAACGATATTAGCAAATCTAAATTTTTCAAGCAAACATAGACATCTTGAGAAACAAGTAAGAATCTGTCTTGTATGTGGGAGCAACAACACATGTGTAAATCAATATGGAATTTTTTGTAGATGTTGTGGATTATTGTGGGAGTTTGAGTAAGAATGGCTGCAACGTGTAGAGGCATATGTGAAACACTCAAAATTTCAGGAATGCCAATGAAATCAAGATATCAATTAGGATACAGACGATGCACGTTTTGTGGGATTTTTATGGATACTAATGAAAATAGATGTCCATGTTGCAGTATGGTTCTACGTACAAAACCACGAAACAAACTTTCCAAACTCAAAAACAAGAATCTAATTACCAGTAAGCACTAGTACCCATTCCTTCATTTTCTACAATTTGAACATCCAGTGACTCTAGACCAAATATCACATAGATTGACTTTAATCTATTTTGATAAAGAAAATATTTTTTTCCATCATCAGTAATAATTGAACCGGTAACTTTGAGAATTTTACCCTCTTCAAGTTCTTTTACACGTCTATAAGCAGTAGTCATTGGAATGTCACATTCCTTAACAATCTCTACAACCGATTTTGGTTTCTCTATTGTAAAATTCATTATTGTTCTAGAATAATCATCAGAGAGTGCCTTTAGAATCGCTTTTCTGAAATCGGAGTCTCTTGCTAGAATTTTGAAATCGGTCAATCTATTCCTCTAAATTATCATACCATATAATATTGGTTAAAAAAATGAGATGGGAATCAGAATCATGATTCTTGGTAAGCATTCCAGGCAATCATTCCTCCTTCCAATACTTGAAAGTCAATTCCTTCTTGTGCCATGGCATAAGTTGCAATCGTTGCCCTATTTCCAGAACCACAAATAATCACAACTGGTTTGTCTTTTGGTATTTCATCTAATGTGCTTGATTGAAATATTTCTGCAAGAGGAATGTTGATTGCACCATCAATCTTGGATTGGAGTAGTTCATCAGGTTCCCTAACATCAAGCAAGTATAGATCTTCGTTTGCTGCAAGTTTTTGGGATAGTTCTTGTGAATCAATTACAGTCTGAGAATGAACATCTAGATTTTCAGACAAACCATCCATTCCACCTTCAAGATAGAATGTGTTGATTCCCATTGCAGTCATAGTCTGGGCTGCTTGTTTTGCACCAATTCCATCATCATCAACTAATACAATGTTGTATGTTGAGGCTATCTCAGGCAATCTGTTTTGTATTGTATTTACTCTTTTTTCAAGAGTTGCAGAATCCAAAACATCATGTGCAGCACCATCAATGTGGCCTGCGTTGTATTGTTCTGCATCTCTAATATCTACAACAAAAACATGTTCTTTGTTTTGCAGTAACACATCAACTGTATCAAAATCTACTGCATTTTCATCAAGAGTGCGCTGAGAATTATCAGGAGTAATGGCAATTACACCTACTAATGCAATTCCAACTATAATGGCTGCAATAATTCCAACATTTTTTGTTTCCATGAATGTCATACAATATTTCTGATTATAATACCAAAATATGTTTTCCACAAATAGCTTTCAAGTGTGGAAATCGTATTTCTTCAATATATGTATAAAATGAGAAATATACACAATGAGTTTCACACATACTGTAAAAACACAAAAAAATATTGATGATGTGATCAATACGCTTACAGAAGATCTAAAAGAGATTGGTTTTGGGGTTTTAGAAACTCTGGATTTTAAGAAAATTTTGTCAGAAAAAGGATTAGAATTTGCAGATAATTACAGACTAATGGAGGTATGTAATCCAAACTTGGCAAAGCAAGTTCTAGAGGCAAATCCAGACCTGGGATTGTTATTACCATGCACAATTGCAGTATATCAAAAAGATAAAGAGAATTACATAAGCTTGGCAAGACCAACATCATTGCTTTCAATGGCATCAGAGAATAATCTCAAATTTTCAGGCGAAGAGATAGAAGACAATCTCATTAAAGTAATAGAAAATGCAAAATAATTTTTAAAAAAATAGAGTTATGGGGTTACCACATCAACTCTATCTTGTAATCTGTCATAGTATCCGTTTAGTTCCATTGATGGAACATAAAATGTAGCAGATACTATATCGCCAACTTGTGCACTGCATTGAGGCACGACAACACTTACCCCATATTGGGATTCTCCAACACAGCCATGCTCAGTAACTGCAAGTACAGTTACATCTTCAGTTACCTGAGTTGGAACAAAGTTCCATGGAGTGAGTGTGAAAACAAGAACTACTGCTAGTCCTGCTGCCATCAATGCAATAATTGCAAGTCGTGGCGGTTTTTTTGATTGTTTTTGCTCTAACATGTTCTTCACTATAGTTACGTCAAAATCAGATAAAAAGGACAGGAACAACTTTCATAATCGATTTCCAGATCTGAAATCTACTGTTGGAAAATATCTCCTTGTCTTTTAATTAACTTTCAAGTAGAGATGGTATGTCTGCAATCAATAGACAACCAAACAAAACAAACAATTCATCAAACATAAAATCTCTGGCAATAGTTGGAGGAGTTATTGCGATTGGTGCAGTATTGTTATTTGCATATTTGATGTGGTATGTAGCACCAGAAGAGAATTTGGAGAGTGTCAAAATAGTCGCAGTTACAGAATCAGGATGTATTGGAGAAACCTATGACGGCTATGCAGTGAACATAGGAGCATGTGATGCATCTCCAGGAGAATGGGTTACTGCATATGTTGACCAAAAAGTCAAAGAGAGAGCAGCCTTGATGAATCCTACAAGTTAATTTTTTTCTTATTTTTTATTCGAATCCAAATCTCACAGTCTTACAGTTTCAGATTCTAATTTTCGCCTATTTGAGCGCGTGGAATATCGTACTCTAACATTGCAGCAAGGACATCTCAGGAATTTTTCTGCAAAATAATAGTCACAGTTTCTGCAAAAACAGCCTCCAATCTCATATGCCTTGTGTTTTGATGTTTGTTCATAAGAACGGCAGTTGTTTTTGCATACAGACAGTCCCATATCAAAAACACAATCATGCTTACTATATGAAAGTATTACTATAATTCTAGATGACTTAAAATCAATACGAACAAAGCACAAGAATACTATATGAGTATCCAAACAAAAAATCAATTGACGGTACCTGGTAAAATGTTCACGAAAATGGAATACAATTAGAAAATGAAACTAGAATATGGAATAATTACAGTTGTGGGGGTTTTGGCTTGTATATCTTTGGGGTTGATTACAAATGATCCAAATGAAATTGTATCCTTGTCAAGTCTTGAAAAAATAAATCAAAAGGCACAAGAAGCAAAAGAATCAGAAAATCAAAACAGTCTTGATGAACACAAATCAAAAATGAAAAAACAGTTACAATCTGTTACATCATCAATTCTAGGAGTTGAGATTGATTCGATATATCTCAAAGAGGATTGGAATTTCCCGTTTAGAGATTCATCAGAGGTAAAACACTCTAGTGAAGAATACAAGAATACTCCCATCTGTAACATATTACCTAATCTTTCTCTTCATTTACAAAATATTCGTGAAACAGAACTTTTCTTTATGTATAGTGAAAAATATCAAAAGTATCCCATAGAATTAGATATTGCTGATGAGCGATATTACAACTCCACAGTACATTATGGTTTTTCAGCTAAATCAGGAGACAAACACGCATCAACTTTCTTTCATGTAGATTCTTGTACGGGGGAGACATTGGATTACTTCTTTTTGCGTTGTCATGAACCCGTAATCAAAAACGCAACAAGCAGTAATTATCCAAATGAAGTAATTTCAAGCCTTCAAAGCGATGATTTTTGTGAAATCCATCTAGACCCATGGAGACAGGAACTTGCAAAATACAATGAACAAATCTCAATTGATGTGAAAAATTATCTCAAAATAATTCAACAACAAGATAGCAAAGATCCTGAAGATATCAATCCAATTGTAAAAGATTTGCATCGATTAAACTTACTTAGTGAATTGGTACGCCTTGCCATGGATAACAATTTTGATGAAACAGAATTTACTGAAAAAATAAAGCACTATGAACAGCGATACGATTCGGTGCCTGATGAATTTTTAGAATTGTTAGGCGATAGAATTTGAAAACTAGAATTTGTAAAAAATGTGGAAGTATTATGGAAGAACTTGTTGCAGATTCTCCAACAAACATGAAAGGCTTTAGATGTCCTAACAAATGTCCTACCTAAGATCTATAGAATTGAATTTAAAAGCAGCATCAAAGTTTTAGTTTTCATATTCTTCTATCCCAAAATATTATTGCAATAATAATTACTATTGGGGGAAGAATCATAGTTTGAATAAATGGAATGTTTACTCTTAGTTGCTGAACAAGTGTTGGCTCTTCTATTCCTTGTGCCGTACCACTCCATTCTCTAATACCTCCATCCCCAGAACTTACAACCATTCCAGCCCTTGTATGATTCATTAATTGTCTAAACACCTCACAGTCATCAGAAATTTCAAAACAATGTTGAGTAAACAAGGGAATTGTCACATAGAATAAAACAAAAATTCCAATAACTAAAATTATTTTGTATCTAGTTTTCATTTTCTGGCTCAGGTGTCGGTTCAGGTTCAGGAGCACCCATTACATAATCAAGAGTCGGGGTGTACCGAACGTGTGGTACGTTCAAATCCATGGGCTCTATCATTTTTAACAATTCATCAAGGCCAGCATCCATTGTAGCTCTGATATAGATTCTGTCATCTCTGTGAATTATTATTGTAGAATAGTGCGGTCGATTTGGTTCATCTATTTCATATCCTTCTGCAAACGTTCCACGAAAATCATAGAATATTTTACCTGCTTCTCGTTCAGGGTTTAGTTTGTAATGAGTATTGTTGAAGTTTATTCCCATTGGATTGTGTTTAATCTCCAAACCATTGGAATAGAAAATGGTTGCTTTTCTTTTGTCACCAGATATTTTGATTTTTTCAAGTTCTGTTCCCTCTGGAAGATAGGGTGTACTAAGTGTGTAATTTAGATGGGATTCAGCATCATTAACTGAATAGACGTAGATGTTCTTATCAACATAATTTCCTTCTGGAACAGGATTGCGTTCGGGTTCGGGTTCAGGAGATAATGATTTTTCTTGTTCTACCCAACCAACACCAGGAAATAGTTTGTATCCAGCATCTAGCATAAGATCTCCTTCTGCTTTTGATGTGATGATTAATTTTCTTTCAACTAATTTTAGAAGAGTTTGTTCTTTCACACAAGCAGGAGTGCCATTATTTTTTGTTACAAGAATTAATGACTCATTACATTGAATTTCATCAACTGGAATTCCTAACTTGAATTGTTTTAGTGGAGATTGAATTTCATATTTGCATGCAGGTCCTCCCCAACAATCAGAGGAATCTATAGCATTGTCCGTTGTTTCGTTTACTACACATATTCCATCTTGTAGTGTTGTTCCAAAACCGCAGTTGACATAGATGAGTTCATCTTGTTCGGGTTCGGGTTCAATCAAGTAAGAGCCATACTCTCGAAATTTCAGACCATCATCAGTATAATCAAGATAAAGATACACCATGTCTCCAATTTCAAACTCTGCTATACCCCATTGCGGTTCGGGGTTCACATTATTTGGAAAATGTATTCCATAAACGGTAACGGTGTTCTCAGTCAAGGGGTTTTTGTGCCACTGTGAAACTTCTACTTGATAGATTACGGTATCATAGAATGTTGTAGATGAATTATCTTCTCTAGGATCAACAATAATTTCAGAAGATGTTATTACTCCTGTTACAACATGGTCTGAATAATAAAAGTCCGATTCGGGGTCAGGTGGAGGTGGAGCATAAATCGTTTGAAGAGGCAACAACAACACAAATGCAATAATTATCAAAAGTCTAGTTTTCATTTTAATCATCAATTGGCATTATGGAAAATCCATCACTAGAGCCCTTTAGGATTGCAGTTATTTTTTCTTGTTTCAAATCAAAGGTAATAGTAACGAAAAGATATTTTTCATCTACATGGAATTTCAATCCCACATGTTGGTTAAGAGTTGGATTCTGTCTATCTACTGAAAAAGAACAACATTCAACATCATATGTATAACCATCAAGTATTGAGGAAACCTGTTTGTTTTGCAACACTTCAGAAATCACAAAATCACGTGCATCATCAGACAGATGTTCCATGCTGTTTTCCCTAGGAACTATTCTCAACTCTTCAATCAGATTTTGTCTTTCTAGGATTTGATCATCTGAAAGTTCTTCATATTGATGTCTTGTAGGATCCTCATCTAATACTGTAAAATCTAACTCTATTGGAGGAGATAAGGCAGAGGGGTTGTCAATGCTTTCCCATACAAAGAACACAACTTGATATTCACCTGCAATTTGAGGAGTCCACGAAGTGGTAGGGCTAAAGGATGATTGAGGATTTAATGTTCCATTAATCCAGGATAGTGCTTGTGTTTTTTTCTCACTATCAGTTATTTGAGCAATCCAAACAAATGGTTGCTCACGGTTTTGTTGACTAGTAATATCAGATGTCAGTAAGACCTGCTCTCCAACAACAGGATAAGCTATTGTGTTGTGCTCAAGATCATATATCCTAGGACTGCTTACAGGTGCACGTTCTACAGGAGGGGCAGAAAGTCCCAGAAACATAGTTGATACCAAAAACACATTTTCAGATTCGTCAGTAATAGGAGAATAGCGTGCAGTTACAGTATCACCTTCCACACCATACAAGATGTTTGGTGCAGAACGTTTGTCACTAAATGAAAAAGTTCTCTCAAAGATTCCCGAGTTTTTTTCAGTTTCATATAGATCAATAACTATTCCCTCTCGAGAACTATCAGAGAAGACAGATGCAGAAACAGTTTCAACACTATCTTCAAAAGTATTTTTTTGAGGATCAGTTACAATAATTTTTGCAGTACCTGTTCCATTTTTTACTGCATAGTTTCCCTGACTCCATTCTATTTTTTTATCATCAAGCGGTTCAAGTGGGAAAGGATGCAATTTTGTAATGATTGCCAAGTCATCATTGATTCCATATGGTTTTGGAAGTGTGTAATCGTCATACTGGACATAAACTGTATCATTAGGTAGTGCGTGAAGACGATCTCCTCTAGATTCTCCTGATGAAAGTGAGAAGATTGTTTCAAAGAGTCCAGGACTATCATATTGTTCTCTTGCATCAAGAGTAATTCCTGCCTTGTCAGAATCAGAATATACATGAACTGGAACTATATCAATTGTATCAGGATGTAGATTCATGTCAACATCAGTCACTTTGATGTGAATAGATTCATTATGTCTAGGAAACAATCTCTCAAAATCTATACTTCCAACGTTCCAAAGAATTTTTGCAGTTTTTTTTATCTTATCACCATCAGCAAATCTTATGGAAATTGTAATTTCATCATCTCTAGTTGTTTCAATAAAACCATTATTGGGACCATTTCCAGTTGTTTGTGGAATTGTATCAGATTTGCCATCACCATCAGCATCATGTGTAAAGCCTGAAAGTGTTATTTGGCCTGTAAATAGTCCATTTCCAGCCTTTGATAACTTGTAATTTCTTAGTTCATGATCAGAAGTGTAAATTCTAACAGATGTGTTTTCAGAATCAACACCGTGTTCTGTAACTCTAATGTTTACTTTATCAGTCCATGTGTATGTAGATTTGTCAAAAGATATTGAAGCAAAAACAGGGGAAACTGCAGACACACCTATAATTCCAACTACAACAAATCCAATTATTATCAAAAGTCTAGTTTTCATTTTTTGTTCCTCATATCCGTCTTGCCAGTTCTTCTTTTTTGAAAGTCAATTAATGAATAGATGCCAGTTCCAATCAGAACTAACACGCTTGCAATAATCATGTAAATTCCAATAGGAGTTGATGTTTTTCCAACTTCAGGTGTTATAGGAACCATTCCTTTGGGTAAGTTTTGAGGAGGTTCAGATGGAAATGTTTCGATACTTAGAATAGATATGGAAATACCTAGCAAAAGAGAAAATACTGCACCTATTGCAATGTATCTAATTTTCATTTTCTAAATCCATATTGGCATTTACACTAAAGTAAATTTTGGAAACCTCATCAAACTCCACATAACTATCATCAATTAGATTGTCTATCTCTAGCATTTTGCCAAAATAAAGTAGCGCATAGTAATTTCCATGCTCCAATAATATCGGATTAGATGTAACAGACATTTCATGGGTAAATTTCTGCCATTTTGGAGGGTCTACAACAACACAAAAGTTGGATTTTCTATCATGCCAAACTACATCTCTTTTTTCATCATGGGAAATTATCATCACATTGAAATCATCACACATGTGATAACCCCATTCTTCAACTACAAGTGGGACAGGTTTACTTGCAGGGTTTACCTTGGGAACATCAAAAGAATATTGAGGCGTTAACGAGTACCAGATAACATCATTGTATTCTGAAAAATATGCCCAGTCTTCAAAATCATATACACACGAGGATTCGAGAAATTCCTTGTTTTCTCTAATTACTGTTTCAAACAATTCTGGTTCACATGTTGGTTCAGGAGGAGATCTTTCACATGATGGCCGGTCAAGAAATTCAAGATAAATTTTCTCAAAGGTTTGTACACAATGAAGTTTTCGCAGGTGATCATCGTCGAGTTGAGATTGTTTAGAATTATCATTTTGTTGCAAATACTGTAAACAATTTTCTAAAGTTGGGGGTCTAGGCATATGCCAATAACCTGGAAGAGATTCACATTGATTTTGAATATACATTACAGTTCCTAATGCAGTAAAAATTACTGATGCCAGAACAATTCCAATAATTATCAAAAGTTTAGTGTTCATTTTCTAACTACCCCAAAAAAAATCCCAAAATCCAGGAAGTTTGTTGCAATATTGACATCGTATTTGACCATCAATTTCAGTAAAAGAATGAAAAATTCCAATTTCACATAAAAATTGTGTTAGACTCATTTTTTCTTCACATATCCTGTACCGTTACATCGTTTACATGGTGGAATAGGCTTACTAGTGTATGTAGGCATAAACCCTATGCCTCTACACGAAATACACATCTCTTGATTGGATTTTTTCTTTTTGTGGTGGTTAATCAAAGTAGAAACAATTGCAATTGCCAATATTCCACCTAGAACAATCCAAATTCCAAGTTTATAGTCCATAGACAATATTTCTGTTATCAATTATTTGACAACCCCCTTTTTGATGCTGTTTTTGCTTTTCTTTTTTTAATAGCATAAATCACAATAAAAAATACAATTAGAATTGGACCGAGACTGCCAATAATTATAGAAGTAAATGTTCCTGATGGAAATATTGTTTCACCTGTTTGCAAGCTTTGTTTAGAAAACGTAGAATTATCATAATTTAATGCAAAGACAATTCCCAAAGATGCAATTCCAATTAAAATTAGAATTAGATAACTAGTTTTCATGATCTAACAGAAATTTTGCACTACCACCAAAAATTCATCATTCTTTGAAACACTAATTCCTGTTAGAGTAGAATCAGAATCAAATACCGTATTTTTTTCAGTTTCATGTTCAATCAAAAATCCCATGATAAAATCAACAAACTCTTCGATGTTAGTAAATTTTGAATGAGGGATGAAAAGAACGTATTCTTGTATTGGTATGACATCGTTATCAATAACACATTCTAGATTGTTGTTTTTTGCAATTAGATTTACATCCAAATCAGAAATAATCTCTGCTTGTTCTGGAGATTCATTTGCCATATCAGTACTACGTAATTTTGAAAGACTATTCAGAGTATCATCGAGATTTAGACCGCTAACATCACTTTTGACACGATTGGTATTCACCCAATCCAAAATACGAGTCTGTAAAAGTATGGGATCAATATCTTGGGTGTCATCCAAACTACTAGGATCATAAAAGACATGGCCCAATCCAACTGCCACGCCCATTCCAACTCCTACCAATGGAATAGCAACCACGCTTGCAAGGAACAGTATTCCTAAAATCTTCATCTTCTTTCGAAGACTAGTAGAATATGTGGCTCGTTTCTGATAGTATATGACTACCCCTATGATCAAAGCAGCAAATCCAATAATTCCTGACAGATAAAACGCATATTCGCCACCAATCTCGCCAAATGGAAATAGTAGGAAAAAACTGCCTATTGCTATCAAGATTAATGGATAATATCTTTTAGCAAAAGAAGAATCAGAACTTTGCATCATAAACCAAAAACCGCCAAGTGTGGGTATTAAATTCAGAAAGTCTAAAATGTTTACTACTAATTACAGTAATTCCTAAAATTACAATTGAAAGAATTTTGTATTTACTGTTCATTTCTTTTCTCAATATTAGTTAGTGTTTTTCAGAATCGCCCACAAGACCAAAACTATTCTTGTCTTGATCAAACAAAGTACTCATTATTCCTCCCCAAACTTGTTTTTCAGGCTTTGTAATCTCAATGCCTTTTGACTGCAATTCATGATATGTATCATCAATATTTTTTGTAAAAAACCAAATTCCAGTAGAAGTGCCTATTTTCAGATCTAGTTTTTTTGATTTTTTTTCAGACCATTTTTCAACACTAGTAGGATCTGCCAGACTAATGACTGTGTTAGAGTTTTTTGGACCCACCACTATCCATCGAAATCCTGCAACATCAGTATCCAATTTTGTTTCAAAGCCTAGTTTCTCTGTATAGAACTCTAATGCCTTTTGTTGATCAGAAACCATTACAGTCATACCTTCAATTTCATCAATCATCACAAAAAATTGAGAAATGTGATTCATAAAGTATTCGCATCATTTGCATAAAAAAATGAGGGTTAGAGTACTTGCTACAAAAAAATGAATGTAAAATCAAGTACTCAAAATTTAGTTTCCACTAGTGGAATCTATCGAGTACTTTAGAGAATTTGTGAACGAATTACTTCGTCAAAGGCTTCAATGTATGCAATCTGTGACAAAATTATTTCAGTTTGCATCGTATCAGATGTATTTACAGAGGGTTCTGTATCATTTGGGATTTTTAGAATCTCTGCCTCTACACCATCAAGAAGCTCTCCAAACTCGTGAACTAGTGTGTCTGCCTCATGATCACCAAAAACATCGGTGATGCCCAATGCCATCATGACAACTATTGCCATTATGGCAGTAAGTGCGACAGATTTTTTGCTATTGGTTCTAGTCACAAAAAAATTTTCAAATCATTGTATTTAACAATAAAGAAGAAAAGATACGGCCATAACAAAACTTGAACTTTTTGGAGTTTAGTATCAGAAATTAATTTTTCGTAGGCATGGATTCTTCTGCACATTCAGTTGAACAATAATCACTAGATCTGTTTTGGAATTTTTTTTGACATCGGATACAAACTTTGGCTAAATCCATAATTTCCACAACAATAATGAGTATGAATAGCATATAATATTAGCTGTAAATGTAAGCTTTTGCAAGAAATATGATATTTTGACAAAAATCATGCTAAAAATCATTTTATAATAAAATCATGCCATTACAGATATGGGTAAGACAAAAGACGAAGTATTCAGTTTACGATTTACAAAAGATCATGCAGATTCAATCAGACTTGCTGCAAAAGAACAAAACATCTCCCCTACCAAAGCTGCAGAAAATATGATCATTAACAACATTGACGTATTAAACAAATGTTTCAAGCGTCAAGACTTGATAGTACAACGTGGTGAAATAAAAAAGCTATACAATAGATTTGCAAAAGATGAGTTAGATAATTGGGTTAAAGAAAAATATAAACCAACAGTATCTTGCATGCAATTATTTTCTCCAATGCTAAAATTTGAAGAGATGACTGCAACAATGTCTACATGGTTCAAACAAAATGGACATCATTTGTATTATGATGACAACAATGGAATTAGAACAATTGTATGTGCCAATAGTGACATGGGTTACAATTGGCTTTATGTGAATGGAATGATATATTTCAAAATGTTCAATGACGCAAAATATTCTACAAGTAATTTTAAATCAAATGAAGAGGAATTTGAATTTAAAGTAAAAATTCCAGAATCAAAAAGTTGAAAACGAATAGAGATTTAATTTTGAAATTAATTTACACTGATAATTCTCTCTTTTACCAAATATTCAATGCCTTTTAGAAAATCATCTTCTGAAAGCAAACCATCTGCCCACCATTCAGCATTATTTTTTACCCAAGTTGGAATTGCATTATTAGAAATTCCTACTGCTTCCTCGATTGTGTATTCTGGATAATTATTGTCAAACCATTCTTTGTAGGATGGTTCATTGTTGTATCGGTCTACATAACTTTGGGGATCTTTTTCTTTATCAACAAAAGACAAGATAGATTTTGAATCAGTTTCCACTTTGACATCTAGAATTTTTTCGTTGACCATGAACTGAATTCCTTGTTTGAACGTATCATCATTAATGCTGCCATCTGCCCACCACTTTGCATTGTTTTTTACCCATGATGGGACCAACTCTATTATTTCTTCATAGCCTACTGCTTCCTCAATTGTGTATTCTGGATAATTATTGTCAAACCATTCTTTGTAGGATGGTTCATTGTTGTATCGGTCTACATAGTACTGCGGATCTTTGGTTGGATCAACAAAAGGTGCAAGACCTAACTCGGGGGAATCTTCAAGGGTTACAGATTCTTCAACAGATGGTTCAGTAAATCTAAATGACTCAATGGATTGGTCAATTATTGACAGAGGCATGGCATACTGGGTTTTGTCATTGACAAACGAGTTGTGAGATTCAATTATCCAAATGTCATCACCAACTAGGGTGTCAGTTAGAATATCCAAGTGATTAAACGCAAAAGAGTCAGTTTCGTATCGCATATCATCAGAATCATAACTGTATCTTACTTGATACCATGTTTTTTCATCTATTTCTATAGTAGATAGATCATTGATTACATGATTTTGACATATCGTTCCAAGATTTTCTTGACTATTGGCGCATATGTCGATTGATGTTTTTTCCAGATAATCCAGATAAGATTGTCCATCGTGTTTTGCAGCAATATCATTTTGAGATAAATAAACACTGATGCGGTTCATTGCTCCAGTGTAAATGTATTCAAAAGAGACCAGATGTATGTGACCATCATCAACGCCCGGAGTAGGATCATAATGTATCACAGTGTCAGATACTTTCCAAAACGAAGGGTAGTCAATTGAGAAATTGTATGTATCATCATGATACGTGAACAGTTCAATGTCATTCTCAACAAGGGTACCAACAGTATCATCATAATCGAGATCAGTAAATTGTGAAATGTCATTTAAAATCGGTTCAGTTTCAGTGGTGGAATCATCAATTGGTATATCTTCATCTGCAGAATCATTTTGTGTCAAATCAACAATAGCTGAGAAAACTTGGATTCTGTTATTGTAGGTATCAGCAACATAGATTCGTCCATCAGGTCCTACTGTAATACTGCGCATAGAACTAAACTGACCATTTTTGGTTCCAGGTTCACCAAAAACGAATAACCTAGAGCCAGTGTCATCATAGATGTGAATTGGTCTTTCTCCAAGATCTGTGACATAGACGTTGCCAACAGAATCAACGTC
Organism: Candidatus Nitrosopumilus sp.; assembly: GCF_965262695.1. Classification (GTDB taxonomy): domain Archaea; phylum Thermoproteota; class Nitrososphaeria; order Nitrososphaerales; family Nitrosopumilaceae; genus Nitrosopumilus. Next base: position 825,872 of record NZ_OZ253550.1, read on the forward strand.
CACATCTAACGGATAGAAATTATCATTGGCAGTTCCAGTCTCACCAAAACTGGAGAGGAAGTTTCCTGAATTATCAAATACTTGAATTCGATAATTATGCAAGTCTGCAACGTATATTTTTCCACTGGAATCTACTGCAACACTATTTGCATCATTAAAGTAGCCATTCTGCACACCTTGATTTCCAAATACTAAATCATTTTCACCAGAACTATCAAAGGATTTTATTCTATTATTTCCAGAATCTGCAACAAAAATTTTTCCAGAATCATCAACTGTAATGTGTTTTGGATTCATGAATCGAGATATACTTTCACCACGTGAACCAAAGGAAAATACATGTTCGCCATCCTTATCAAAGATTTGAATTCGGCTTGTGTTGATATCAATTTCAGAAGTATAGATATTTCCCACAGAATCAACTGCTATTCCAGACAAACCTTTGAATTTTCCTTCATCAGTTCCTGATTCGCCAAAGCTAGAAAGAAAATTTCCTTCGGTATCAAAAATCTGAACTTGTTCGTTACTGCTATCTGCTGCATACAATTTTCCATCATTAGAAAATGCAATGTCAGTAGGGGTAAAATCATGCTCAGATTCAGAGGATATCACATCAATATTGAATAGGAATTGAGGTGAACCAGGCGTTATTTGAACAGTGGGTGCCACCTGGATGTCATCAGGTGATGTATCAAAAAGATACACGGAACCTGCGTTAGAAAAACCAGTATCATCAAAAGGTGAACCAATTACCAGTTTTTCACCATGTAATGCAACAGATGTTCCAAATACGTCATTATAATGAGGATCTGGGTTGTGAATGGATTTTATCAACTCAAAAGTCTCGTCGTTAAACAAGTAAACAGTTCCTGCAGGAGCATTACTTGGTTCACCGTCATTTCGTGCACTAATAATCAGATAATCACCATCTAGAGAAACAAAAGAGCCAAAATTATCCCAAGCATGTATTACACTTGGATTAGAAATTGTAGAAATCTGATTGCCAGTAGATAGATCAAACACATATACTATTCCAGAGTTTGTTCCACCAACATCATACCCATAACTTCCAATGAATGCTCTAGTTTCATCAACTGCTACTGAAAATCCAAAATAATCTAATTCAGCAGGAGCAGGATTTTCAAAAGTTTGAAGTAGGTTACCTGTTGTTGCATCAAACAAGTAAACAACACCAGCATCATCAGCATCAGTGTCATCAAATGGATTACTAATCAAAACATGGTTGCCAGAAATAGCTATTGAATGACCAAAATTATTGTAATCAATAGGATCAGGATTTTCAAAAGTTTGAAGTAGGTTACCTAAAGAGTCAAACAGATAGACTATTCCGCTAAGATTGTGACTAGGTGCACTAATCAAAACACGATTCTCAGACACAACCATCACAGAACCAAAATTATCAAAATTAGAAGGTTCAGGATTTTCAAAAGTTCGTATCAAGTTCCCAGATACATCATAGAGGTAGACATGACCTGAATCAATTGCATCAGTATCATCAAATGGAGATGCAATCAGAATATCATTGTTAAAAAATTGCACCCAAGTTCCAAAACCAACTGCTAAAGAAGCATCAGTGTTTGTGAATTCATGTACCAAGTTTCCAGATAAATCATAAAGGTAGGCCGTACCAAGTGGAGAGTTAGTTGCACCTTGATCTTGTTCTCCAACTAAAATATAATTTTCAGAAATGTCTACAGAATTTCCAAAGCGTATGTTTTCCACAGGATCAGGATGGTTAATTGAAACAAGCGGATCAGCAAATGAAATTGAAACAAACGAAATAAGAAATAATAAGAAAATAAGAGAAAAATATTGCAATACAACATTCTAAATTAAAGCACATTCATAAAGTATGCTAAAAGGATCTTCGTATATTCAATCAGATTTGCCTAATTTTGGAAAACTAGCAACCAAATTCTTTTGCAAATTCACTTGTGTCACAATAGGGTTCTAAGAGAGTGGCATGTCCTTTATTTAGTAACTCAAGATTTAGAATCTTGTCATCTTTGCAAATTACTTTGGCAACCGTATTACCATCAGCATCAAATGGTTGCAAATTATCTTTATCAATAATAACTATAGAATTTACAGGACATAATGATTCTGTAAATAATACAGCATTTTCAAATCCATCTTCGCCGGGCCCAGGAGTATTTACTAATGACAGACTGATTGCATGATGTCGAGTCAGAATGACATCACCTTCTAAGATATGACTTACGCTATCAGAAATTTGTTCAGGTTCATAAGAAAATAATGTGTTTATGACTAAAGCAACCATTGCAAATGCAGAGAATAAAATTACTACACGAGTGTAATTTGGACGAAAATTTCGAATGTCCACAAAATATGTTCCTAATTGAGAGTCATAAAGTGTTCTAAATGTAAGCTTTTCAAATAAATGTAATCAACGAATTCATAATCTAAATACAAATCATAAAATCTAAACACATTTCCAAAAATGGAAATATTTAATTTTGTTTGACATTCTTGTAAACAAATCAGTTATTATTGATTCAAAGTAATGTAAACAACAATAATTGTTATGGGAGAAAGAATTACAATCATATTAAACAGTGAACTTTCAAAAAAACTAAGAAACTTACAAGCAAAAAAACTAAAAGAATCTCCATCATCAGTTAGTTTTTCAAGAGTAATAAACGAAGTACTAGAAAAAGGATTGAAACAATACTAAAATTATTTTTTAGAATTTTCTCTATTGTGAAATGCTCTAATGTGTCTTTGGAGAAAACCTTTGCTGGTTAGATGTCTTTTACAGTAGGGGCAAGATACTCTTTCAGTCATTCACAAATTCATACTTTTTATGAATTTCATATATTTGAATGTTCATATAATTAGGAATTGAATACAGATTCGTTATTCCGTTCCTTTGGTTATTAGAACAGGGCATTTTGCATTTGCAAGCACACCATTTGCAACACTTCCCAACACAATCTTTCTAAAACCGGTTCTGCCATGAGAGCCGATTACAATCAGATCAACATTATTCTTCTCAGCAAAAGTTACTATTCCATCAGAAGAAGAAGGGTTGTGAATTACTTCCATCAAAAATGCCACACTTTTGGCGTTTGCTTGAGATTCCAGTTCCTTTAACATAACAGTAGCAGCATCCTTCTCCTCATCTTGTATCTCTTGCATTCTTTCAAGAGAAATTCCAGTAGAGTCAGAGACTTTGGATTGTAGTACAGTTACGACTATGAGTTTTGAGCCAAACTTTTCTGCTATCTCTAATGCTTTATCAAATGCTTTTTGAGAATATCCAGAGCCATCAAATGGAACTAAAATTTTTTGCATTATTGTAGAATGTTTTTTTTGGAATTTATACTATTAGTTGATTTTCAACATCCGTGTTTTATGGCCCAGTCACTCTCTTTGAATTCACTTTGATCGCAAAATGCAGAGTAAAGGTCTCCAATTCCTGAATCAAGCACCTCTTTGTTTAGATTCAAATCATTACAGTAAATCACTCCCAAGAGTCTACCGTATTTGTCTTGAAGCTGATCATCATCCTGATCAACTACAACTGTTGAACCAACAGGGCAAATTTCTTCAATAAACTTACCAGACTGTCCACCATCGTATTTTAATTCAGGAGCATCAACTAGTGCAAATCTGACAGATTGTCCATCTACTTTGATTGTATCCCCATCTATTATTGAAGTCACAGTTCCAGTAATACATCGGGCAGTACCCAAACATTCAGAGGAGGAAATATCAGTTGGTTCTTCTTGTTGAATTAGAATACCAAGTTCTTGAAGTTCATCTCTAATTTCTTGTTTCATTGCATCAAGTTCAACTTTGGGAATATCAAAACTGACCATCTTCACAATTTGATTGTACATGACTCTGCCTTCTTGATCATCAGTCAATTTCTGACCAGATTCTTGTAATGTGTAATATGCTTTCATTATCTCAAATCTTTGTTCCATATCATCCTCTTGAGGATTATTCATCCATTCATCAATCATAACTCTTAGATCATGTTGAGTTACAGGAGGAGCAGGTTCTAGATCATAATCAAAACTAGTAGCAAATACTGCAACAGCAATTATTGCAATTCCAATTCCTACAAGTACTGTTTTGTTCACAAGATGTTTAGAATTGATGTTTATTTAGATGAATCTTTAGAGGCTTGAATCATTTTTGGATATGAAAAAATACAGACTATTCTGATGGATTAATTACTCGACCTACAAAGAGAATATTTCCAGTTGTATCATCTTGAATCACAAATAGAAATGGATGATCAGCTATTATTGGTTGAGGAGCAGATTCTAAAGTCATCAAGAATCCAGTGGCAGCTGCAGCTTCAGTGCCTTTTTCATTTACATTGACAAATGCTTTGTGAACTGCTTCGCTTACAAATAATTGAAAATTAGACATTCCAGAAAAATCTGCCTTGTTAGATACAAATGCATCAATCATTCCAAGATTTTCCAATATGGGTTTTAATCCATAATCAGTTTCAAGTTCAAATTTAGGAATAGACACATGTGTTTTGCTGTTGTAAAGGGAATTTTGCCAGGTCTCAAGAGTTTCTGCAGAAAGATTTTCTTCAATTGATGACAAACCATCTTTTTCGTGAGGCAAAATGATTAACATTGACAGTTTGTTTCCTTTGTATGGAAGCTGTACAATTTGTAGATCTTCTGTCCATGTTGAATTTAGAAATTGAGTTCCAAGATTCATCATTGGAACATCAATACTTTCATCAGGGGTTATCCAAAATGGAGCATCTCGAGTATTTTCAGCATCAAATGGATATGCCCATGTTCCATTAAAGTAAATGGCATTTGTGATTCCTAATTTTGTATCAGGTCTAGGTCCAGGGGGAAACAAATCTGTAATTTTTTCTTGAGTTTTCTCTGATACCCATTCGTTAATTATATCCACACCATTTGTTTCAAAATCAACAGTTTCGACATTGCTATCATAAAAAGTTCTTGCAATGTCAACATATTCTGCATGAGGTTCAAATCCTTCTTGAATCCATAATCCATTTGCAACATCAAGTCGATATTCAGAATTAATTTGATTTAGAAGATAGTTAGCATATTGAAACTCTGATTGCCTTGTGGAAGAATCTGATGAAAAATCAAATACCTGTTGCATTTCATCTGCAGTATTTCCTCTGGCACCTTCATAAACAATAGCAGCTGCAGTAGAAATACTCCAAGGGGAGAAGAAGATGTTGTCATCATTGTCTTGAGAAACATCAGAATAGAAATCAAGTGCAAATTGATTATTTGCATTTACAGTATGAGATATGTCAACAGGAGGTAATACTTTGGAAGATTTTAGAATGTTTGTTAAAGTATATTTCAAAGAAGATGCATCAGCTGGTGGGTTGTCAATTTCAGTAATTTCTACATTAATTTTGTATGCGGTTCCTTCTTGATATTCAAATCCACCAATGTGTCCATAAAACATCTCCCAGTCAACATCAGAATTTTCTCGAACCAACATACATTGTTGTGGTGCTACACCTACACAATCAACAAGTTTAGAATCAATATACAAAGTAGATATTTCAGATTTATCTAGACTCTCAACATTAGATGCAAAGATAATCCATCCACGCAGATTTAGTTTCTCAGCAGTTTGAGGGTAAACACAGGCAAAATCACCATTTGGCCTTTCAACTAATACACTAGCATCATACCAACAACCAAATTCATCAGAATCATACCCCCATTCTTTTTGCATCTTGAGGGATGGTCCTCCCGCATGCACACTAGTTGCAATAAAAGTTCCTGAGATTAAAACTGCTAATAATATTGGAAAAATCTTATTCATTTTCTTTTTGTGCATATAAGACATTCATAAAGTGTTCTACTCATGAGTTCAAATCAATACAAGCTTGAATTAATTGTAAAACATCTTTAAATAATCTTCAAAATGCACATCATTAGCTTTGGAAAGATTACCACGATTTACAATTTATCTAGGAATTGCTATTGGAGTAATAATTTTTGGTATGTTTTTGTATTCTGTTCTTCCACATATGATTCAGAATTCATCTAATGATTGGGAACGAGCCATTGGGAACATTTCAGACTCGGAAGAAAAACTAATGGCTAAATTTACAGCACACCCAGCATACATTGCATTTTATGAAACATATCCTGATGCAAAAGAAGAATTTGAGAATCGTCATAGAGGAAATGGAAATCTCAATGTCGGGGTTATGGATTTTGAGACAGGTAATCAAATTCTTTTAGACATGTATTATGACACATGGGATGATAGAATCAATGTAAATGTAAGATGCAATATTGTAAATGAAGAAGGAAGACACGATGATGGTTTACGTGCAGAGGGACTATTTGCAGAAGACTTTATCAAAAATGTAGATTGTATAAATAAAATAGAAATCACTCCTCAAGTAGAATCAACATCAGAATAAATTTTTTAAAAATACATTAATCTAAATATTTTGGCAATCTTATCTTGAACTTAACTGGATTGTTTTCTGCATGAATCGAACCTCTGTGTTTTTAATCTACAAAGAATGGTTGAATCCATAGAGATTCAGCCGTTATTTTAGGATTCAAAATGAGATGCAAACATGCACAAATCAAAATCTTCTTTTGTATTTTATTACAATTAAGATTATGGCAATTATTGTAGCACCAATAGGCAATAAAAGTGAGAAAATAAAATTAAGTGAGTTTATCCTAAAATCACAATCATCTATAGCATAATTCCAAATATGTAAGACTTCACAATCTTGTCCATAGTTAGGTTCTGAGTCAGATTCTTCACTAGAAAAAGGAACAGTGTATGCAGTTCTATCCAAACTTATTCCACTGTTGGTTCTAGTATCCCATTGACAGGTATTAAGATCTATCAAATGAGTGTCATTAAGATATCTTAATTCTCCAACATAATCAAGTGGGCCATGCTCTTCACAATGCTCCAAGATAAATTCTAATCTTTGTGGATCATCAAAGTTGGACAAGCTGATGTCTCTTAGCGGATTTCCCATAGGTTCATCATAGCAATGGTATTTCCAATCAGTAGGAATTTCATTTTTTACTGCTTCTTTGCAATCAAAACTAGGATTTGCAGCATCCAAGGATATTGGAGGAAACCACTTGTTGCACATTGAATCATTTCTGTAATCTTCTAAACTTGAAATTCGATAATCATCTTTCCATTGTAGCATTCTGTAATGAGTCTGACCTTTCCAATCAAATGCAGTACAAATTATTGTTGGATGTTCATAGCCTTCATCAGTGTTTGTCCAGTTTCTGTCAGTTTGAATCCAGCCTTCATAGTTTGTATCAAGATTCCTGTATATTGTATCCATAATCAGTTCTTCTGTGAGAGGTTCATGTGACACATGAAAACTATCAAAACATGGCATATGTTCACCAAACGGTGTTGCTGCACATGCTGCAAATGCATAAGACATTGTTGGTAAAACTAGAGAACATCCAAGAATCAATAGCCCAGTAGTTATCAAAAATCTAGTTTTCATTTTCTAACTGCCAAATCTTAATCCACATTTTGGACATACAGTATAATTATTTGGAAAATTCAGGTTGCAATTATAGCAAAATTTATCGTTTCTAGGTCTTTTTTTGCGCTCTTCAAGATAATACCGAAGTAGTATAATTCCTACTGTAGTTACAGCTCCAATGATTGCGTACAGTATTACCATAAGGACACATTGTTGGGAGGAGATTCATAAAGCGTTCTAATCATCAATTTGAATCCGTTGAGGTCGGAACTATTTAGAGGGACAAAAATGAATGCAGATTAGTCAATCATGGCATAGAAAACCATAGTAACACAATTTTCAACAGGATAAACTTCAATGTCTTTAAGATCTGAATATTGCTCGACAGTTAATTCAGCACATTTGTTTGCCAAATCCCCAAAGTAATTTGCACTTGGCTGAGTTGTCTGAATTGCAGTTATTGCATTATCTAAAACTGCCAGAGTGAATTCTTTGTTAAATTTCAAGTGTTCAGGAGTTCCTAAAATTGGTTCATGACCAGAAACAATTACCTCCCAATCCATTGCCAAAAGTTTGTCATGTACTGCTAAGTGTTCGCCAACATCTCTTGTAATTCCCATGAATTGGAATGGTGCTGCATTTGGATGGAATAAATCAACTGCCATGATAACTTTGTGAGAAGGAGAATAAATTACAATATCCCCTTTGGAATGAAAGGGTCCCAAATAAGATAATTCTAAAAATTGATCACCTACCATCAAAGTAAAATTATCATGAAAGGTTACAGTTGGAACTGGACGTTGAGGGTCATTTTTCATTTTCAAATGTTCAGCAGTATCAATATGTGAAATGTAAACCGTATCTTTAGGAAGTAAGCTTGCAGAACCAACATGGTCTTTGTGAATGTGAGAGTAAATGAAGTGAGTAACTTTTTCAGAAGTCACATCAGAGATGGCTTGTTGAATTTTTGTTCCCATTCCCATAGGGGCATCAACTAGAATTACACCTTCACCTGTTGTTAAGAACATTAATTGATACATTCCATCAGTGAGCCAGTAAAGACCATCACCAATCTCAATTACTGCATATCCTTTTTCAGGATCTATTTCAGGTCCTGTAACTGTGTAATCAATTGTAGATGCAAACAATTTCTTTTCAGATTTTATTATCATTGGAGGAGAGTCGTTTTGGGTTTCAGAAATTTCTGAACATAATCTATCGCCGCAAACTTTTTTTGAATTTGTTTCAGTTAGAGAATTTCCTTTTGCCTTGATGGCGTCTGCATTTGGAATAATTTCGGATTGTAAAGCAGGTATGATTCCAAGAGATAGAATAAGAGGAATGAATGCAAAAACTAGAAGATTCATGAAGTGAAGAGATTCTAAATTAAATTTAAAGGATCTTGATAAGGTATAGAGGCTTGAACTAGTTTTGAAAACTATCGCAGTCCCCATCGAGACATTACTTTGTCTTCAAGTTTTTTGAAGACAACACCATCTACTGCAAGACCAATTCCCATTATTACAAGCATGATTCCAATTACCTGAGAAACATCATTTAGGGAACGTCCAGCATTGAGCAAAAAGCCCAGTCCTAGGAATGAAAATAATATTTCAGCACCAATTACGCCTCTCCAGGCAAAGGCCCAGCCTTGCTTAAAGCCTGAAATCATGTACGGAAATGCTGCTGGAATAAGCACGGCAGTTACAAGTTGACTGCCCTTTGCACCCATGTTTCTTGCAGCCTCGATAAAGTGGGGATTGATGTTTTTGACGCCAGTGTAGGTGTTAATTGTTACAGCAAAGATTGCACCAATTGCAGTGACAAAGATAATTCCACCATCAGTCAAACCAAACCAAAGAATTGCAAGTGGCACCCATGCAATAGATGGAATTGATTGCAATCCCAATACCAAAGAACCAACAGTTTGATTCACAACTTCAACTCTTGCCATGAAAATTCCTAAAACAATACCACCAGCAATTGCAATTGCAAGTCCTACTGCCAATCGCCACATACTAGTTACAATGCCATAAAACAGACTTGTATCAGCTGCACCATAAGCCAAGTCTTCAGCTACTTCGTAGGGTGATGGAAAAACATTATCAGGCCAAAGTCCAGTCATTGCAGTTATTTGCCAAACAACAATGATGCCGATGTAAAAAGCAATTCGGTGAGGAGTGTAATTTTTTGCCATAATAATCACTGTTTGTTTTTCTTTACCTCAGGTCTTAGTTCAGATAGCAAGTCTTGTTGGAATTTTAACAATGATTCATCTTCAGAAACTCTAGGTCTTGGAAAATCATTGTCAACTTCTTTTTTGATTGTTGATGGACGATTACTAAATACTGCAACTTTGGTTCCAAGAACTGCAGCTTCTGCAACACTGTGGGTTACAAATAGAATAGTCTTCTTTGTTTTTTCCCAAATTAATTGCATCTCAACTAACAACAAATCACGGGTTTGTGCATCAAGTGCTGCAAATGGTTCATCCATTAATAACACATCAGGATCCATTACAAGAGCTCTAGCTATTGCTACACGTTGTTTCATTCCTGTTGAAAGCTGATAAGTATACGAATCAGTGAACTTTGTTAATTGCATCATGTCAAGATATCTGTGAGATATTTTGGCACGTTCTTCTTTTGGAATACCTGCCATCTTTAATCCAAACTCTACATTATCTTGGACTGTAAGCCATGGAAACAAAGCACCCTCTTGAAAGACCATAATCCTTTCAGGTCCAGTCTCAGTTACAGGGCGGCCATCAAAGAGGATCTGACCATCATCAGGCTTTTCCAAGCCTGCAACTATGCGCAAAAAGGTAGATTTTCCACATCCAGAAGGCCCTATCAAACATACAAAGTCACCAGACTCTACTTTGAGGTCAATCCCACCTAGAGCCTTGAGTTTATGAGAATCATGGCTAAAGTATTTGACAATGTTTTTGGCCTCGAGTTTGGTCATTGAGGGTTAGCCTCCTTTAGAGAATTTGTATCAAAGCTGTAAAAAATTCCAGACAAATCATATCCATTTCTTCCAAGATATCCTAATGCATTGGCTTTTTCAGCAAAAGAGAAGACAGAGTTTGGTTTAGGATCTGCTGTTATCATAATATTTGATAATGCAATATCTACAACATCATCAGAAAGTGATTGTCCAAGGTATGAGTCTAGAAAATCATTGAAAACAATTCTAGTGTCTGTAGGATTTGTCTGAATCCAAATTACTGTTTCATGGTGTGCACGTATAAAGTCACCCCAGACTGCACGGTTTTTGTCAACGTAATTTACATTTCCAATTAACAGAACAGATGCAAACTCTTTGTCAGGCCAAAGTTCTTCTTCATGGAACAATCTTTTTCCATCAAGTTCAGTTTCTAAAATTGTAGCCCAAGGTTCTGCAACCCATGCACCATCAATGTCACCTTTTACAAATAATGTGTAGATATCAGGGTTTGGAATATTGTAAACAACAACACTACCTCCTTTCTCAGCTGTTTTTAGTTGGTTTTCAGTCAAAAAGTGACGCAATGAAACATCTTGTGTGTTACCAATTTGTGGAGCAGCGATTTTTTTGCCTGCAAAGTCAGATGCAGAATTTATTTCAGAATCAGGATGTACAATAAAGCTAGCACCTCCACTTGCAGCACCTGCAAGTATCTTTACATTGTTATTTTCAGAATTTAAAAATCCATTAATTGCAGGACCAGGTCCCACATAGGCAATATCAACTGAGTTTGCAAACAGAGCCTCTATTGCTTGAGGTCCACTGTCAAATACTTTGGTTTCAATTTTAACGTCATCACCAAGATGTTCTTCAAAGAATCCTTTCTCCATTCCTACAATTGGAATGGCATGCCCAATGTTTGGAAAGTATGCAATTCGAAGTTTGTTCTCATGTGAAGTATCACTAGAGCTAAGAGCAACTCCAAGTGCAGAAAATACCACAATTGCTCCAATTCCTGCAGCAATTGCCGAACGAATTTTCATAAAACAGCGTTATATTTGGCGGTTAAATAATCATCGAATTTTAGCTCAAGCTAGCCAGAAGTTTTTTGCAAAAAAATTGATTTGCAAGCCTATCACAAAAGATAAATTCCAAAATACGACGGAAAAGATGTTTTATGACTCAAAAAGGAATTCTTGCATTTTCGGGAGGACTAGATACTTCAGTTGTTGTAAAGTATCTACAAGATGAACATGACATGGATGTTGTCACAGTTACAGTAGATGTTGGACAAGGGGAAGACAATAAAAAAATTGCAGCAAAAGCAAAAAAATTGGGAGTAAAAAAACATTACAACATAGATGCAAGAAAAGAATTTGTCAAAGATTACATTTTTCCATCAATTAAAGCAAATGCACTTTATCAAAAGAAGTACTGTCTAGCAACAGCTCTTGCAAGACCACTAATTGCTGAAAAAGTTTTAGAGATTGCAAAAAAAGAAAAAGTTACATCTCTAGCACATGGTTGTTCAGGAAAAGGAAACGACCAAGTACGTTTTGACATTACATTACGTTCTGGTTCCAATTTACCAATCATTGCACCAATTCGAGATAAGAATTTAGACAGAGTAACAGAATTAAAGTTTGCAAAAAAACATGGAATTCAGATTGACACTGTAGCAAAAAAATTCAGCATTGATCAAAACTTGTGGGGTCGTGCAATTGAAGGCGGTGTACTAGAAGATCCATACAACGAACCACCAGATGATGCATTCATTTGGGTTAAGACAAAAAATTTACCAGACAAACCAACATACTTGGAAATCAAATTTGAAAAAGGAATTCCTGTTGGAGTAGATGGTAAAACAATGGATGATCAAAAGTTAATTGAATACATCAACAAAAAGGCAGGAGCTGCAGGAGTTGGAATTGTTGATCATATAGAAGACAGGGTTGTTGGAATAAAGTCAAGAGAAGTCTATGAGACACCAGCTGCTACTTGCTTGATTGAAGCACATTCAGATTTAGAAAAAATGGTTCACACCAAACATGAAAACAAGTTCAAGTCAATAATTGATGATGAATGGGCATACCTAGCATATTCAGGATTATGGCAAGACCCACTAAAAGCAGATTTAGACGGATTTATCGAGGCATCCCAAAAACCTGTTTCAGGAACAGTCAAACTAAAGATGTACAAAGGAAGCCTAAGGGTAGTTGGAAGAAAATCCAAGAACTCACTTTACAGCCATGAAATTGCTACTTATGGTACAGAGTCCACATTTGACCAAAAATTGGCCAAAGGATTTGTAGAATTATGGGGAATGCAATCAACAGAAGCTAATAAATTACAAAAGAAAAGGTCAAAAAAAATATGAACTGCCCAGAATGTGACGCAACACTAAACATCCCAGATGATGCCGCAGTAGGAGAAATTGTTTCCTGTCCTGATTGTGGAGCTGACTTTGAAATCGCAAAAAAAGACGGATCAAATGTTGAGCTTAAACAAGCAGAAAGCGTAGGCGAAGACTGGGGAGAGTAATGTCAAAAGTCTGTATTGTGTTTGATCGCCTAAGAGCCGAAGAAAAGATGCTTCAAAAAGAAGCAGCTGAACTAGGACACGATACGGTGATGCTAGATGCAAAGATTACTCAAGTCAACACAGATAGCAAGAAAGAAGATTTTGATTTGGGAGATGTTGTTTTAGAAAGATGTGTAAGTTACTTTAGAGGACTGCACTTTACTGCCAGTCTTGAGTTTATGGACATTCCTGTTTTAAACAAATTTGATGTTGCAAGTGTTTGTGGAAACAAAATGTTCATGACATTGCTTTTGAAAAAAGCTGGAGTACCAACACCAAAAACATATTTTTCATTTACAAGTGAAAGTGCAGCTGAGAATTTAGAAAAAGTTGGATACCCACTAGTGATCAAACCAGTAATTGGTAGTTGGGGAAGAGGAGTTATGCCAATTAAAGACAAAGATACAATGGATGCAATTTCAGAAATCAGAGATATTACAGATAGTCCACATGATAGAATTTACTATCTACAAGAACTAGTAGAGAGACCACCTAGAGATATTCGAGTTATTACCGTAGGAGATGAGCCTGTTGCAGCAATGTACAGAAAGTCTTCAGGTGGATTTAAGACAAACATTGCACTTGGTGCCGATCCAGAGCTTTGTGAGATCACAAAAGAGATGGGAGATATGGCAGCAAAAGCATCAAAGGCAATGGGAGGAGGAATACTAGGAATAGATATGATGGAAGATGAAAAGAACGGACTAGTGGTTCACGAAGTCAACAATACAGTAGAATTCAAGGGATTAGCAAGAGTTGCACAACGAAATATACCAAAAGAAATGGTAGAATTTGCTCTAAACTACGTTAGGAAATAAATTATACTCCATTACGAGGAGGTTTATCATGAAAGTAGGTGTTGTAGGAGCATCAGGATATGTAGGTGGAGAGACGCTACGTCTTTTGGTCAATCACCCAGATGTTGAGATCACTACAGTCACGTCAAGACAACATGTCGGAGAATATCTTCACAGAGTTCAACCAAGTTTGAAGGGTTTTACCGATCTGACTTTCTCAGAATTAGATTACGATAAATTAACTGACAAATGTGATTTAGTTTTCACAGCAGTACCACATGGAACTGCAACAGAAATTGTAAAAGCATTGTATGATAGAGGTGTCAAAATTATTGATTTGAGTGCAGATTACAGATTACATAATCAAGAAGGATATGACAAATGGTATGGTTGGGAACACCCACATCCAGATTATCTATCAAAATCAGTTTTTGGTGTACCAGAACTTCACAGAGAAGAAATCAAAAAAGCACAACTTGTTTCATGTCCAGGATGTATGGCAGTAACATCAATGCTAGCACTTGCTCCATTGATTAGAAATAACATTATTGATACAGAACACATTGTGGTTGATTCAAAAATTGGTTCTTCTGGTGCAGGCTCTGGTTCAGGAACTGCACACGCAATGAGGGCAGGAGTCATCAGACCATACAAACCAGCAAAACACAGACACACTGGTGAAATTGAACAAGAGCTAAGTGAAATTGCAGGAAAGAAAATTCATGTTTCAATGAGTCCACATGCAGTAGATGTGGTCCGTGGAATTCTTTGTACAAACCACACATTCATGCAAAAAGACATTGATGAAAAAGAGTTGTGGAAATTATATCGTCAAACTTATGGTGAAGAGAAATTTGTTAGGTTAATTCGAGATAAAAAAGGATTATACAAATTCCCAGATCCAAAATTCTTGGTTGGTTCAAACTTTTGTGATATAGGATTTGATTTAGACGAAGACAACCATAGATTAATTGCATTATCTGCATCAGATAACTTGATGAAAGGTGCAGCCGGTTCTGCCATCCAAAACATGAACGTAATGTGTGGTTTTGATGAAATGGACGGACTAAGATACACCCCACTAACACCTGTTTAGAAATGATTACTATCAAAATTGGTGGAAGCGTAGTAGATGATTTACATCCATCAACTATTGCAGATATCAAAAAAGTTGCAGGATCAGAAGGAGTAATTTTAGTTCATGGTGGAGGTAAAGAAGTTACCAAAGTTTGTGAACAACTTGGAAAAGAACCAAAGTTTGTAACATCTCCTAGTGGAATCAAAAGCAGATACACAGACAAAGAAACTGCAGAAATTTTTACAATGGTAATGTCAGGTAGAATTAACAAGACAATAGTTCAGATGCTTCAAAAAAATGGCATTAATGCAATCGGACTATCAGGTGTTGATGCCAAAGTTATAGAAGCAGACAGAAAAAAGAAACTCCTCATTGTAAATGAAAAGGGAAGAAAACAAGCAATTGATGGCGGATATACTGGAAAAATAAGAGAAGTGAACTCTACTTTTATCAAATCACTCCTAGACCAAGGCCTTACGCCTGTGATTTCACCTATTGCAATAAGTGAAGAATCTGAATTTCTCAATGTGGATGGCGATAGAGCAGCAGCATATGTTGCAGGAAAAGTTGGAAGTGACAAAGTATTGTTCATCACAAATGTTGATGGACTCTTAATGGATGACAAAGTGGTTCCAAAATTGACATTAGCAGAAGCAAAAGAAATTAGACCAAAAATTGGACCAGGGATGGAAAAGAAGATTTTAGCATCAACTGAAGCATTAGATATGGGAGTTAAAACAGCATTAATTGCAAATGGTCAAAAAGAAAATCCAATTTCGTCTGCTATTTCACATGATAATTGTACGGTGATTGAACATGAGTGAAGATCAATACATGGGTAATCTCTATCAAAGATTTCCAGTTACAGTTGAAAAAGGAAAAGGAGCTCATGTTTGGGATGTTGACGGTAAAGAATACATTGATTGTATGGGCGGATATGGAGTAGCACTAGTAGGACATCAAAATCAAAGAGTTAACAATGCAATAAAGGAACAAGTTGATAAAATCATTACAGTACATAGTTCACTTTACAATAAAACAAGAGAAGAGTTTTTGAAAACACTAATTGAGTTAGCTCCTGAAGGATTAACACAAGTTCATCTTAACAACAGTGGTGCAGAAGCAATTGAAGCTGCAATAAAGTTTGCAAGAAAATTTACAGGCAAAAAAGGAATGGTTGCAATGAAAGGTTCCTATCACGGCAAATCATTTGGAGCATTATCAATAACATTTAATCCAAAATACAAAAAAGCATTTGCACCACTTGTGGAAAAAGTTTCATTTGCATCTTATGGAGACATTGAATCACTACGTGAAGCAATTGATGACGATACAGCATTTGTAATTTTAGAACCAATTCAAGGAGAAAGTGGAATTATTGTTGCACCAGATGGTTTCTTGCAAGATGTAAGAAAGCTTTGTGATGAGAAAGGAATTCTGTTAATCTTTGACGAAATACAAGCAGGTTTAGGTAGAACAGGACGATTATGGGCTTGTGATCATTGGAACACAGCACCAGACATTTTATGTTTAGCAAAAGGAATTGCAGGCGGAGTTCCAATGGGTGCAACTCTTGTAAGACCAGATATTTTGGCTTCAATGAGTAAGGGGGAACACTCTTCAACTTTTGGCGGAAATCCAATATCATGTGCAGCAGGTATTGCAGCACTAAAATCCATTACAGAAGATGGACTAATTGAAAATTCTGAAAAAATGGGAAAAATTTTCAGAGAAGGTTTAGAGAAATTAAAAGAGAAACACACCATGATTAGAGAAATTCGTGGTAAAGGACTCATGATAGGTGTAGAAATGAAGTTCGAGGTTAGAGATATTTTGATGGGATTGATCAAAGAAGGTGTTCTTATGTTATATTCTGGAAGAAACATTCTAAGAATTCTACCTCCATTAGTAATAACAGAAGAAGATGTAACAAAAGTTTTACATGCTCTAGATACCATACTAACAGAAGAGGAGAAAAAGCGAAATGTACAAGGATAACGTAGATGAAAAGATTATCGGATATCTAAAAGAAGACTCAAGAGAATCATTTGTAGATATTGGAAAGAAACTAAAACTTTCCGAATCAGCAGTAAGAAGACGTGTTAAAAACCTTGTAGGAAATGGAACAATCAAAAAATTTACTTTGGAATTAGGGGAAGAAAATGCAACTAGTGCAATTGTTCTAGTCTCAGTTGATTCTGCAACAGATACATCAAAAGTTTCTCTAAAACTTGCAAAACTTGATGGCGTAAAGACAGTTTATGAAATTACAGGACAATACGACATTACAACAATTATGAGTGCATCAAGCATTGCAGAAATTAACAACAGTATTGATGCATTAAGAAAAATTCAAGGTGTGGTAGACACAAATACTGTAATTATTTTAAGAAAAGTCATCTAAAACGACTTTCGTTTCAAAATTTTAATTCAAAACTAGTTTAGGATCGTTTTTAGTTATTTCCAACGAAACTAGTACGAATATGTTTATATCATCAATTTATGTCAACGAATTCTGTAATGAAAGATCCGAATCACTATGCAAACATGTACAACGCATATGAAAAGAATCCAAAGAAGATTAGAGTATTAGACAGCACTCTAAGAGAAGGAGAACAACATCCAGGTGTTTCATTTACAAACAAACAAAGAATCCAAATTGCATGGATGTTAGATTATTTTGGTGTAGACCAAATTGAAATTTCACCAGTTGTATCAAATGATCATAAAGAGGCAACAAAGACAATCATCAAACAAGGACTAAAGGCAGACATTGTTTCTCATGGACGTGCTCTTAAACAAGACATTGATACATCATTGGATTGTGATGCAAAGTGGTGTGCAGCATATCTAGGAATTTCAGATATTCATCTTAAAGATAAACTTCGCATTACAAGAGAAGAAGCATTAGAGAGAGCTGTGGAAACTGTAGAGTATGCAAAGTCACATGGATTAAAAATTAGATTTACAGTAGAAGATGGAAGTAGAGCAGAGCCAGAATTCTTGCTCAAAGTTTGCAAAGCAATAGAAGAAGCAGGTGTTGATAGAATAAGCCTACCAGATACTGTTGGAATACTTCGTCCTATTGGAATGTATAATTTTGTCAAAAAGGTAAGAGATTCAATAGATGTTCCACTAGATGCACATGTTCACAATGATATTGGATTTGCAGTAGCTAATGCTTTTTCAGCATGTGATGCAGGAGTTGATCAAATTCATACTACTATTGACGGAATTGGAGAAAGAACAGGAATTCCTCCACTTGCAGAAGTTGCAGTTGCCTTAACATACTTGTACAAATCACCAAATGATTTCAGATTAGACATGTTACTAGATTTGTCTAGATTAATTGAAGATTATACAATAATCAAGCCCTATGATTCAAAACCAATAGTAGGCTCTTCAGCATACAAACACAAAGCAGGAACTCACCTTGCAGCAATACTAAGAAATCCTGCAGCATATGAGCCCATACCACCTAGAGCAGTAGGGAATAGAAGAAGAATCGTATTTGGAGAATTGGCAGGAAAGACAGGAGCTGCGTATTTGATGTCACTATTAGGATTAGAGAAAGACGATGAAAGTGCAAAAGCAGTAGCTGCTGGATTAAAGGGTCTTAGAATGGGAGATCTGATCGAGATTCCTCTAGAAGACAGACTTGAAAAGATAATTAACGATAAATAGAGAGGAGGTGGAGAAGAGAATATGTCAAAATGTGAAGAATGTGATGCAGATATTTCCATACCAAGTGATGCACTTGAAGGAGAAATTGTAACATGTCCGGAATGTGGCGCAAGTTTTGAATTAGCAAAAGGTTCAGACGGTTTCGATCTAAAGCCTGCCCAAACGGTTGGCGAGGATTGGGGACAGTGAGTCCTGACGTTACGATTCTTTACGATACCATCCGTTGGGAAGAAAAAGGTCTACTAGAAGCAGGTAAAAAAAAGAACATCAACATACAGATGGTAGATTGTAAGAAGATAGCATTAGATTTAGAAAAAAAGCCTGAGGATTACGGGGTTGTTATACAAAGATGTGTAAGTTATTACAGAAATTTACATTCAACTGCAGCTCTTGAAGGGTTGGGAGTCAAAGTAATCAATTGTCTTAACACAGGAATCTTTGCAGGAAACAAACTATTCACACACATGTTGTTAAAGAAAGCTGGAGTTCCAACACCAGATGCAACAGTATCTTTCTCAAAGGATGCAGCTCTTCAAGCATTAGACACACAAGGATATCCAAAAGTAATCAAACCAACAGTTGGAAGTTGGGGCAGATTAATCTCAAAATTAAACGATAAAGATTCTGCTGAAGGGATTATTGAAAGTAGAGAAAACATGTATCCAATTTACCAAGTTCACTATCTAGAAGAGTTTGTAAAAAGACCACCTAGAGATATCAGAGCAATTATGGTTGGAGACAAAATTGTTGCAGCTATTTACCGTAACTCTGAGCACTGGAAAACAAACATGGCACTTGGGGGAGTAGCAGAGCCATGCGAGGTAACACAAGAAATGGAAGAAATGTGTATTAAGGCAAAAAAAGCAGTTCAAGGAGATATTGTAGGTGTAGATTTGATGGAAAGTGAAGAGAAAGGATTAGTTGTTCATGAAGTAAACAATACAACAGAATACAAAAACACTGTTAGAGTATGTGAAGTAGATATTCCTTCACTGATGTTAGACTATGCATTAAAGATAGAGAAGTAAGAATTGGACACTCATTTTACAGTAACACCAAGATTTGCAACAAAGATGCTTGAGAAAGCATTACGATTGTACACACCATCTCTTAGTGAAAAACCAATGGCAGAATTCCTTGCAGACAAGTGTGATGATTTAGGATTTGAAGATATTCAAATTGACGAAGTAGGAAATGTAATTGCCAAAAAAGGTTCAGGTTCACCAAGGATCATGTTATGTGGACATATGGATGTGGTTCCAGGCAAAGTCAAGGTAAGAAAAGAAGGAGACTCTCTTTATGGTAGAGGTGCATCGGATGCAAAGGCACCATTAATGGCAATGTTATTTGCTGCAGCATCAATACAAAACAACAATGGAACAATAATCTTTGTTGGCGCAGTTGATGAAGAAGGAAATGCAACTGGAATCAAAAATCTAGTCAAAAAAGAGATGGATGTCGACTATGCAGTTTTTGGAGAACCAAGTGGAATCAAACAAGTTACAATTGCATACAAAGGACGTTTAGCAATAAATCTCAAAGTAACTGTAGAGGACAGTTCACATGCAAGTGCACCATGGCTTTCAAAAAATGCAATTTTAGAATCTATGATTTTTGCAAGGGAATTAAAAGATAAACTAGAAGAAAATCAAGAGGACAGAACAAAAGGAATGCTGTTGACTGCAACTATGACAGAAGTCAAAGGTGGAACAAGTCACAATGTCACTCCAAAAGAATGTGAGACAACCTTTGACATTAGAATTCCAGTTGACATGAACTGTAAATCTGTAGAACAAAAGATTGCAAATCTAGTCAAGGAGATTGCAGAAAAACGAGAGGTAGAAGCATTTTACTCAATTCTTGATGAAACAGAGCCATTTGAGGCAGCACATAACTCCCCACTAGTGCGTGCATTTACGCTTGGAGTTATGGATGTAGAGCATTCTAGACCTAAACTAATCAGAAAAACAGGTACTGGAGACATGAATGTGTTAGGAACTCAATGGAGTATTCCAGTTGTAACATATGGTCCAGGTGACCCTCATGAAGCTCACACAATTGATGAAAAAGTTTCAATCGAGGAATACCTTAGAGGAATAGAAATTCTCAAGAAGATGCTACAGCATTTAAAAAGACTTCATGATAGAAAGATGCAGTAATGCTCTGGTTTGTAGGTTTAGGAATTTCAGGATTCAAATCAATTCCTAATGAAGCAATTGATGTTTTAGCAAAAGCAGACATTGTATACCTTGAACAATTCACAAGCCCCATTGGTAAATCAGATCTAACCAAAATCAAAAATGCAACAAAAGGAGAATTCAAACCTGCAAAAAGATGGTTAGTAGAAGACGGAAACAAGATTTTAGAGAATGCAAAGAAAAAGAAAGTTGTATTGTTGTCATATGGAGATCCATACATAGCTACAACACATATCGAGTTACGAGAAAGAGCAATTAAAGAAAAAATAAAAACACATTCCATCCATGCGTCTTCTTCGTTGACTTCAATGATTGGAGAATGTGGTTTGCATTTTTACAAAGTTGGAAGAATTGCAACTATAATGAGTGAAATGAAATCACTTACAACACCATACTATGTAATTTACAAAAATGTCATAGAAGGAAATCATACAGTACTTCTTTTGGAATTTAATCAAGACAAAGATTTCTTTTTAGATCCCAAGGATGCGTTGAATGGATTATTAGAAACTGAGAAAGGTCAAAGAAGAAAAGTAATCAGTTCGTCAACCTTTGCCATAGTTGCATCAAGAATAGGATTCAAAGACCAAGAGATAGTTTCAGGTAAAATTTCCAGCCTAAAAAAGAGGGATTTTGGAAAACCACCACATACAGTGATAATTCCAGGAAGATTACATTTTACAGAATCAGATGCATTGAAGGTTTTAGGAGAATGTGTTGATGAACCATACGATAATGCAGAGAAAACAAGAAAGATTTCTGCTCAAATGATTGAAAAATACGTTCCAATGGTCAGAGAAGCACTAGAAGAGGTTGAACCCTACTATAAGGACCAAAAAGAGTTTCAAGTAATTTTAGAGAATGCAGAGTTGTATGTCAGAGATGCAGAGAAATTTTTGGAAGATGGTCAAGATGAGGTTGCTATACTAAGTATCGGTTATGCAGATGGACTAGTTGATGCATTAAGATTAGCCAAAGGCCTGGATCCCAAAATGTAATTTCAGCGATGAATTAAAGAGAGGGAGAAAAATAGGAAAAATGTTGGAATCAAGTAAAAGGATAATTCTTTCTGCAATTTACGTATCTCAAATTGAGGGTACTGACCCAATTGAAAAAATCAAAGAAAGAACATTGTTGTCAAATGATCAAATAAATTCAGAAATTGACGAGTTGGTGAAAAACCAATTTGTCAGTGAAGACAAAAAATCACTTACAGAATCAGGTCGAAATTCTTTGAAGGTTGTTTTAGCTGGAGGTGTTTTTGATATTATTCATCCAGGACACATCCACACTCTAAATGCTGCAAAGAAACTAGGCGATGTTCTTGCCGTAGTAGTTGCTACAGATAATACCGCAGTTAAAATGAAAAAAAGACAACCATTACACTCCCAAGAACAAAGACAGGAATTAGTTAACTCACTATACATGGTGGATCTTTGCCTAATTGGACAAGAAGATGATATTTTCAAGACCGTAAACAATGTGAGGCCACAAATAATTGCATTAGGATACGACCAAGTTCATCAAGAGAAATTCATTACAGAAGGATGTAAAAAAATCAATCTAGATGCAAAAGTTGCAAGACTACAATCCCCAATTCCAGACAGTTCTAGCTCAAAGATTCAAAAAGAATACGGTGAATCAATCCATGGGATTTGATTATCAAAATATTGTGTAGTTTATTCAGATTTAATCCTCTTTTTGTGGAATCTTTATCGTAAAAGTTGTAGGGTTATTTTTAACAGATATTTCACCATCATGTTGCTCCACAAGATTTTTTACGCTAGCAAGTCCCAACCCTGTTCCTTTTTGTTTTGATGTAATTAATGGATCAAATATTGCTTCTATTGGTTTTATAGTGATACCAGTACCTGAATCTCGTATTTGAATAACAATCTCAGAATCAGTTTTAGACAAAATAATGTCAATATTTCCTCCATCTTCAAGTGCTTGAATAGAATTAAAAATCAAATTAACTAAAATGACATTCATTTTATTTTTATCACCCATCATAAAAATTTCATCATCTTTGATGGTGATTTTTACATTGGAAGGAACTTGTAAAGTATCAATTACTTCAGTTACAAGTTTAGTAAGGTTGAATTTGGAGTAGACTATAGGTGTATCACGCAAATATTCTAAAACGTCATCTAGTTGATGCGTTATCCGATTAATAGAGGTGTCAATTCGACGAAAGTCATCTTCATCAATTTGTTTTTTAAGGTTCAATAATTCAAATTCACTTTTTATTATTGCCAGGGGATTTCTAATATCATGTGAAATTCTAGCAGATAGTTCACCAATAGCGCTGAATCTTTCTGCACGAATCAATCTATCTGTAAGATTTTTTTGTTCAGTTATGTCATTTCTAATTGAAACATATTCTGAAATTTGTCCATCCTTATCTAAGAATGGAATAATTGTAGTGTCATTCCAAAACAAAGTTCCATCTTTAGCAGTATTACAAATCTCACCATGCCAAATTTTTCCACTCGAAATCGTGGTCCATAAATCTTTATAGAATCCAGGGGGATGAATTTTTGATCTCAAAATATCTTGACGTTTTCCTATGAGTTCATTTTTTGAGTATTTTGAGGCTTTGCAAAATCTCTCGTTAACATAAGTTATTTTTCCATTTTTATCGATTATACTCACTGTAGACGATTCTTCCAGTGCTTTTCTAAGATTCTGTTGTATGGTAATTTGCTCTTTTACATCAGTTGTATCCTTTAGAGTTTGAATCATATTTTGGAAATTTCTTGTTAGTTGACCAATGTCGTCTCGTGAATTTTCTGCAGTATTGATATCAAAATTACCCTGAATAATTTGTTCAGTAGCAATTTGGAGTTTTTTAATGGGGGATGTAAAAGTGGATGCAAAATAAAGCGCCATGCTTACCATACCTATCAAAACTATACCAAAAATAGAAACCGTCAAGATTTGGAAAGATACAATTTTCTGAAATGCTTCATTTTTATCAACTTCAGCAACATAACTCCAACCAGTTTCTTTTACAGGAGAGACAGAACCAACAACAATCGCTCCCAAATAATTAGAATATCCACTTAAATTCAATTTAGTTTCATTACTTGATATTTTGAGAATTTCAGTTAATTGATTGGTATTTGGCTCAATAACTCGGTAATTTAGTTCAGGTCTTGTATTGATTAAATCAGAACTAACTGACTCATCAAAATATTTTGGTTTTGATAGGAAATATCCTTCAGAAGTTACCAAGTATGAGTTTGAGGTAACAAAGTCATCTGATTGAGATATTAAAATTGTCTTAAAGAGATTGATTCTGACAGTAAGTATTCCTTCTATACCCGCTTCACCTTCAATTGGAGATGAAATATACAAAGTTGGAATGTTTAATTCATAGTCACCAAATTCATTTGGCAATAGATATTCAGACAGAAGTACTTCACTAGTTTGCACATTTTCTTTTATAGATTGTTCAAAATGTTTTTGATTTTTTAGATCCGCAATAGGTGGGACTAAATCGGTATAAAATAAAATTTTTCCAGTTTTTGCATTACTAATTGTAAAACTTTGTACTTCTGGAAAAGAATCAGAAAGTATGTAAAATTGATTTTCTAATTCGTAATGATTTTTGAACATTTCAGATTTTTCAAGATTTTCATTTGATAATTCTTTAGTAGATGTTACAACGATTTCAGTTTGCGCTATTTGAGAAATATTATCTTTTAGTTCATATAGTTTCTCTGAAATATTTTTTGAACCGGTTTCTGAGACAAATGATAAGTTATTTTTTAAATTATTTGATTCAGTTTCTATTTTATCAATATAGTAAGATGTACTTAACACAACAAGAGGAGCCAAACTTACTAACAATAATAGAAAAAGTAATTTTTTAGAATAAGTTAATTCAAATTTCATTTTTAGCTCCTTGAGAAATTAAAACAGGATTTGCCCAATTTCCATCCCATCCAAAATAGAGATCTTCAAGAAATGAATTCCATTGATCTTCAGTTTTATAATCAGGAAAGGGTTCAGGAGGGATTGGTTTTTCAGAACTTGAAACTATTTTAAATTGGCCATCAGGTAGAATTTTCCCTATTCTTACAACCTTTGAAAGATGTTGAGTTTCAGGATCAATTCCTACAGCCCCTTTTGGAGAATTTATCGTCAGCCCTCTTAATGCATCACATACTTGAGGGGGTTCAGTGGTGCCTACAGACTCTACTGCTTTAGCATACAGATACACCCCAACATATCCAGCCACCATGGGGTCATCAACTACGCGTTCTGAACCATATTTTTTCTTAAAATTATCTACAAATTCTCTATTTTTTTCATTTGAAAGGCTTTGAAAATAATTCCAAGAAGCATAATCTCCCTGTAGATATTCTACACCAAAATTGTGTATCTCATTTTCTGCAATACTAAATGAAATAGTTGGAATTTCATTAGATTCAATTCCTTGTTGCCGTAGCTCTTTGAAAAAGGCAACATTACTATCACCATTAATGGTGTTTAGAATCACGTCAGGTTTTGACTCAGAAATTTTTTCTACAACATCATTAAAATATTGATCTCCTAATGGTCTGTATTCTTCTCCTACAACAGTACCGCCTAATTCATGAATTTTAGATTTAATAATTTCATTTGCACTTCTTGGAAAAACATAATCAGAACCAACTAAGAAAAATTTTGTTCCAAGATTAACAAATGCCCATTCTACTGCAGGTAAAACTTGTTGATTAGGAGAAGCTCCTGTATAGATTATGTTGGGAGATTTTTCTAATCCCTCGTATTGAACTGGATAAAATAATAGATGTTCATGTTCTTCAAAAATTGGTTTCATGGTTTTTCTGCTTGCAGATGTCCATCCTCCAAATACAACATCAACGTCTTCATTTACTATAAGATTTTCAGCTTCATATGCAAAGACATCCCAATCAGAACTGCCATCCTTTACAATAGGTATTATCTCTCTACCTAAGATTCCACCCTTTGCATTAATTTCATCAATTGCCATTAGTGTGGAATCAACAACTGACTTTTCACTAACAGCCATTGTTCCAGAAAGAGAATGAATAATACCTACTTTGATTGGATTTTCTTTATCCAATGGAACTACTACATAATCAGAAGTAAATTCAAAATGGTGATTTTGGTTAATGTCCATAGTTTGTAGATTAAAAATTCCAACGCCCAGAACAATTATGATTGAAATCCCAATTACAGAAAAAAGAAGAAGTTTATTCATTAATAAGATATGAGTGTATTAGATTCTTATTACTATTTTGTAGAATTCCAACCTTAATTCAAAATATGATAAAAATTTAATTTTTCAAAACTATTGTTTAGTTGTCAAAACATGACACTTTGCTTTATGATGAATCGTATTGATAATATCATCATATAGAGTAGATTCAGTCATAGACAGTTTCGGATAGTCTACAATGAGCAAATCAACTTTATTTTCAGTAACATAGTCAATTACCCAATGTGCTATTGAATCAGTCAATGCAAATTTAGTTTTAATTGGAACATTTTGTTTTGCTGCAGCTTTTTCCCATTTTGAGAGTTCGTTTTTTATTTGATCTTTTCTTTTTTGCAAAGCAATTTTGTCAGTTTTTGTTTCAAAGAAATGAAATGTAGGTGGTTTTTGATAAAAGCACTCAACGACAGAAAGAGAACAGTCTAATTTCTTTGCCAATTCTAATCCCAATTCAAAGGATTTTTTGTCGTGTGTTGGGGTAATTATTGCAACGGTAATTTGTTTAATCAAGCATTAATTCTAACAAATCTACTGTTAATAATTTTTTGTCAGGAAGAAATTGGAATCTTGATTGTTATTTTGGAGCCGTCTTTGAGTTTTGCGGTTTTTCGCAAGCATGTTTTAGAAATCAATTCAACAACAGAATTATCATGATGAGTACGTTCAAGCAAAATCATATCACAACTATTTGAATTGTTTAATTTTGCAGGAAAGCACTTGACCCAACCATAAGTTCTCTTTCCATCAGAAAAGCTCTTAATTTTGATTCCATCCAAAGTTTCAAATTGTTTGACTGCCTCTTGATGGATTTTTTGGTCCAATCTTACGTTTAGTGTTCCAGGAAATGGGACATATCCAATTTTTGATTTGAACTGTTTTGTGTATCCCTTTAATCCCATGTAATATGCTCCTTCTCCCATTCCAGATACCAAAGTTCCTTTTAGTTCAACATGAGAGGGAAAAGAGTTTAGACTTTTTTGTAGAGTTGTAGATAATTTTACCATTTCAGAGAAACCCTTTGGAGTAATCTTTACAGAAACATTTCGTCCGCTCATTATTCTGTCAATGAATTGATTTTGTTCTAGTTCAAGCAGATGTTTTGATGCGGCTTGCTGAGATTTTTTGATATTTTTTCCCAACGAAGAGGTTGTTATTGAAACATAGTTGTGTTTGGCGCCTTTAGAAAGAAGATAAGATAAAGTTAGGATGTGCTGAATTTTTAGTTCAGGCATCTAAGATCCTATGCTACGCCCAAGTCACCGAATGTTTTGAGAGTCATTCCATCAGAGTTTGACAATTTTGCTACTCTGTGTCCAACTACACATTCAATTCCTGCGTTTTTGGCACCCTCTAAAAGTCTCTGAGTGATGATTCCATCTAATAGAAGATATTTGATTCCAGATTGTGTTGAGAGTTTACTTACAACTTCACTGATTGGAACTTTAAAGATTTCATTATTGTCACCATCTAATGCAACTGCTTCAAGAGTTTCATTTAGAGTTGGGAAAACTTTTGTAGCCATTTCTGCAAGAGGTTTATCATCTTCGTTTTGGAGTGCTGGTGCTGCTGGTTTTCCACCTTTGATTTCTTCAGCAATAGGACTGAGTATTTCATCAATTCTTTGCGGAGTTAATTCTTCAACTTCAACATCATTATCTGCTCTTAGTTCATAGTCAATTGGAACAACGGATTTTAGTTCTTTGAGAATAAATCCACCTGCTCTATCACCATCTAAGAATGCTACAACAGTATCTTTAGAATTACATAACTCTTTGATGGACTCATCAATTTTTGCACCTTCAATTGCAAGGGCATTATCATATCCAGCTCTTAGAAGATTGATTACATCTGCTCTTCCTTCAACTAGAATTACCCAGTTAGAATCAGCTAGACCAGAACTGCATGTGAGTTTGGATGGTCCATATGTGGATAATTTTTTAGAATCACCTTGATGTACGTCATTTAGCATACTTTCTCCTTCACTAACAGTTTTAGTTGCCCATTTTTGCTTGATTTCTTTTGCACGTTTTACAATGTCATCTTTCTTTGCAGCACGTACATCATCAATTGCTTCTAATGTAAATTTACAATCAAATGGACCAACTTTGTCAATGCTTTCAATTCCTGCTGCAATCAATGCGCAAGTATCAATATCAGTACTCATTGGAATTAATGCATCACCAGCAGTTGTATTTGCAGTAGTTCTAGCACTTACTTCAATGCGACCTACTTTTGAAACTCGTTGCAGTTCATTCAGATTCATCTCAGGGCCTAACAGTCCTTCTGTTTGGCCGAAGATGGCTCCGATTATATCTGCCCTTTCAACGAGCCCATCAACTTCATAGGAAAGTTTAACATGATATTTGACAATTCCTGATTGAGGCATAAATTATTCATCTCCTTAATTATCATGTTTTGAGTCTCTGTATTCGATATATGAGGGTATCGCAAAAAATTGCACTAAAAAACAAGAATTTTTCAAAAAATCTGCCTGCAATGCAAATATTGGATAATGAAAAATGAAAAATGATGGTGTGTTTATTCAGTACTAAATGAATGACCGCATGAACAGGATTTTGTAACATTTGGATTGTTAATCTTAAATCCAGAACCCATTAGGCTTTCAATATAGTCAACGTTTGCACCTTGTAGATGGTCAACGCTGTAACTGTCAACTAGAAGTTTTACACCATTTTCTTCCATGACGATATCATCTTCTTCTGGTGCTTTTTCAAAGCCCATTCCGTAAGACAAACCAGAACAGCCTCCACCCTGAACATATACCCTAAGGTATTCAGGAGCTTCTGCTTCTTCTTTCATGAATTCTTGGATTTTCTCAGCTGCTTTTGCAGTAACTGTGATCATCTTTTGTGTTTGTTCAGTTGCCATAATGAACAAAAAAGTCGGTTCAAAATATAATAAGCTTTTCCAACCCAACACACTAGTAATTCAAGAAATTAGTCGTTTTTTATCGAGTTTTAAAGGCTAGCAAAATGTTTGACTAGATCACTTGAGGTGATTATGCCAACAATTCTATCATCCACAATTACAGGTAATTTTCGAACATTTCTTGTAGACATCAAATCTGAAGCAGTCCAAAGATCAGAGTCAGGATCAATGGAAATAAGGGGAGCAGACATTATTCTCCTAATAGGAGTATCAATGGGATATGAATGAGCAGTGATTTTTATTGCAAAATCTCTATCAGTTACAATTCCAACAGGGGAACCATTTTCTAAAACAGCAATTGCTCCAACACCAGTATCTTCCATCATTTTTGCAGCATCAGTTGCAGTAACAGAAGAATCTACAGAAATTACAGAATTGCTCATAACTTCTTTGACAGGGGTTTTTTGTTGGACCGTGTCAGAACTCATGTAAAAGATTGTGTCAAGTGATATTTCAAAGGATTTACTGAATTTCAATCATGATAATCATGTTCATTAAAATCAGAACCCAATTGAACAGTAAGAATTACTGTAGAATCAGTTGTTTGGAATTTTAATTCTTTATCAGGTAAGAAACTACGAAAGACTTGTGTCAGTAACTGTTCTGTAAAAACAGACCATTTCAATCCCAATTCATGTTGAATCAAAAAGATATGCATGTCACCTTCAATTCTATGATCAGAGTTCATTCCAGATGCTCTCATGTAATCTTCTAAGGTTTCAACACATCGTTTCAAATCATAACCTCCTTTGATAAACAAAACAGTGTCTTTAATCATTGGAAAAATCAATGTAATGATTTCATCAATGTCTTTTCCATCGAGTTCGCTACCCAAAGATTCCAATATTCCTTTTGGAACAGGAATCATCCCTATCTTATTTGCAAATCTATCCCATTGAACATATTTTTCTAGTATCTGTTTTACAAGGACATTTTGAGATATGCTTTTCATTGTAGCTTCAGTTTCTAGTTCATTGACTAGTTTTTCGGGTAGACGGTAAGTAATGCTACGTGTTGATTCTTTTTTTTGGTTGTGGACCTGTCTGTTTGAACCCAATTTTTCTTTCAACATATTACAGGTCCTCGATTATAAAATGATAGTTAACTCGTACTAGACGAGTTAGGAACGACTTCAATGGTGGTTTCTTCCAAATTACATTTGAGAGATATTGATTTTACCTTACTCTTATAGAGAAAGTATTTCTTACCATCTTCGTTTATTGAACCGGAGATTGCAAGTAATTTTGCATCATATAGGGTTTGTAATCTTCGGTATACTGTACTAATAGGGATTTTTTTATCACTAGATAGTTCCATTGCAGATTTTGGTTTTTCTAGTGTATCATGGAGGATCTGTTTGCAATATTTGTCGGCTAGGACTTCTAAAATTATTTGCTTTCTTTCATCATCCATTATTTTTCTTGTTTGTACTAATTCTTGCATGATTATCATACGTGATTCTCAGATTTAATAATCAAGTACGCATTGCATTGCAGTGCACTCAAATCTTATAAATCCCAGAATTTGCAATAATGTGTATGAAACGTAGTTCTAAAACAATGACAATATTGATTTTAGTTTTTGCAGTTTCAATAGTTTCTCTTTCAGTTAATGTAGCAAGTGCACAAGCAGTACCAGAGTGGGTAAAAAATACAGCATTATGGTATGGTGAAGGAATTGTCTCTGAAGGAGAGTTTCTCAACATGATAAAATTCTTGATTGAAAATGAAGTGATTGTAATAGATAACATAAAGGAGCCAACACCACAAGTAGTTGATGCACAAGTTGTCATTCCAAATGGAAACTTTGATGTTACAGGTGCAGGATTTTACTCACCATTGAATCTAGAGGTTCCAATAGGAACTACAGTAACATGGGTAAATGATGATTCAGTGCCTCACAACATCCAAAGCATAGATGTAAGTGGAAAGGTCATACAATTGTTTAACAGTCCACCACTAAACACAGGAGATAGATTTGAACATACATTTGAAGAAGAAGGTGTTTACAAATACTACTGCTCATTCCATCCTTGGAGAGTAGGATTAGTTACAGTGTCATAGAGTCAACATAACTCAGAAAATAATAAAATAAGAAGGAAATAGGAAATAGCTATTTCTTTGACTTGTTAACAAATGCAGTCATTCTCTCTTGTCGGTCTGGATGTGTAAAGCAATTTCTCCAAGCAAGGATTTCTAATCCAAGACCAGTGTCAAGGTCTGCATTTCTTCCCTTGTTGATTGCAACTTTAGACATCTGTACACCCATTGTAGAGTTTCCAGCAATTTGTTGTGCCATTTTCAAAGCTTCTTCTTGTAATGATGCAAGAGGAACGACATGGTTTACAAGACCAATCTCTTTTGCCTCATCAGCTTTGATCATTTTACCTGTGTAAACAAGTTCTTTTGCCTTTGCTATTCCCACGATTCTCATCAATCTTTGTGTTCCACCCCATCCAGGAGGGACGCCAATTGTTACTTCTGGTTGACCTAGTCTAGCAGTATCAGCTGCTATTCTAATGTCACAAGACATTGCAAGTTCACAACCTCCACCTAATGCAAAACCATTTACGGCTGCAATTGTTGGTTGTTTAACTAATTCAACTGTTGCAGTAACGAGTTGACCAGTCTTTGCATATTCTACTGATTCATCTGCAGAGATTTTTGACATGTATTCAATGTCTGCGCCAGCAGAAAATGCTTTTTCACCTTCACCAGTCAAAATGATAACTTTTACATCATCATTATGATTTAGTTCTTCAAAAGTTTTGATTAGTTCTTTTGCAACATCAGTGTTCATAGCATTGAGTTTGTCAGGTCTGTTGATTTTGACAGTACAAATGCCATCAGAAGTAGATGTGGTAACTAGTGACATGAAAATTTGTCAAGCCATGCGAGACTTAAATGTTATCTATTTTTTAGAAATTTTTCCCCATTGATGGAGTGCAGATGCTGCTGCAACCCAAGTTCTGAGGTCTTGGTATACTGGAACATTGTGTTTCTCAATTAATTTTATCATTTTTTCAGTATATGGACCACCGTTACCTCCACACAAAAGTGGCTTCTTTCTTTTCTTTTGGAATGCAGCTAAATGATCAACTATTGTTTCTTCTAGTGGATCATCTTGGAATACAAACCAAGGCATTGCAATATCGATGTTTTTTTCATCCATAAATTGTTGAATAACAAATCTGTAATCTTCTGCAGTAGCACCACCACCAACATCAGCAGGATTACCATTGTGAATAGGTACTGCTGGAGGGAAATGTGCTTTCATTTTTTTAACGTTTTGTGGAGATAATTTTCCAATAGTTAGACCGAACTTTTCTAATTGATCAATTCCACCAATCATTGGACCAGCACCATTACTTGTCATTGCAACTTTGTTGCCCTTGGCAGCCGGTTGCCATGCTAGTGCCTTTAGAACTCCGGCTAATTCCTGATAACTGTCAACTGAAATAATTCCTGCTTGCTTGAATGCACCCATAATGATTGCATTTGAGCCACCAAGTGAGCCTGTGTGAGATGCTGCTTGTTTTGCACCTGCTGCGGTTCTTCCACTCTTCCAGATAACAATTGGTTTCTTTTTTTCTTTCATTACACGTTTTGCGACATTGATGAATTTTCTACCATCACCAAATCCTTCAACGTATAATCCAATTACTTTAGTTTGAGGATCATTTGCAGCATACCAAATCATATCTGCTTCATCAACATCAGAACGGTTACCAAAGCTGATCATCTTAGATAGACCAAATACATCAGCACTTTCTAACATGCTAATTCCCATTGTACCACTTTGTGAGAAGAATGCAACAGGACCTAGTTGTGAGCGAAGCATTCTTTCTTGTCCTTGGAATGCACAATCAAGACGATTTGCTGCATTGAACATTCCGATACAATTAGGACCAATAATTCTAATTTTATGTTTTTTAGATAATCTTGCTACTTCAGCTTCATATGCTGCTCTTTCACCACCGAGTTCTTTTCCACCACCAGATACAATTACAACGCTGTGAACTCCTTTCTTTGCACAGTCCTCCAATACTGGAGGAGTCATGGATAAATCAACTGAAACAACAACCAGATCAACTTTTCCGGGAATATCAGCTACTGAAGGATAGCATTTTTGTCCAAAGATTTTATCTGCCTTTGGATTAATTGGGTAAACTTTACCTTTGAAATCATAATTTACCAAACTATCTAAAATAGAGTTACCAATCTTTCCTGCACTAGCAGAAGCGCCAACTAATGCAACAGATTTTGGAGTAAAGAATGTCTCCATGTCTGTAATGTTTGGTTTTTCCTTTGAGATAGAATTCTTTTTCTTTTCTTTGTTTAGAATGATTTTTGCATCAACAACAAAGTGAGATTTTGGATATACGATTACTGGGTTAAAGTCAATACTGTTAATGTAATCTGCATTTTCTACGCCTAGTTTTCCGATATCTACCAACATTTTTGCAACCATGTTAGTATCAATTGGTTCACTTCCTCTGAAACCTTTGAGAAGTTTTGAGCCCTTTAGTTCGTTTAACATTGATTTTGCATCAGAAGTTGTAATTGGTAGCATTCTGAATGCAACATCTTTCATAACTTCTGTCATGATACCACCCATTCCAACCATAATGATTGGACCAAACTGGGAATCGTTTTGAATACCTACAATTAGTTCAACACCTTTTGGAACCATTTTTTCTAAAAGAATTCCTTTGACATTGACTCCTTTCTTTTTTGATAGTCTTCCATACATGTCAGTGAATGTTTTTTTGACATCATTGATATTGTCTAATCCAACTTTAACTCCACCAACATCAGTCTTGTGTAAGATTTGCGGAGATACTACTTTCATTACAAGTGGGAATCCAATCTTCTTTGCTTGTTTTGCTGCTTCTTCAGCAGAAGTTACTAATGCATAAGGTGGTACTTTAACGCCATAAGTCTTGAGAATAGATTTTGATGATTCTTCAGTGATGACTTTGTGATCAGTTTCAATAATTTCATCAAAAATTTTCTTAACTGCAGCCATCTTTCGATCGATGAAATCAAAACTCAGTATATTAAACTTTGGTCAAAGTTGAAATTCCGATTTGAAATTATTGTAAAAATTCTTCATATTCGATTTTACAATTGAAATATTTTCATCAATATCAGAACGGATTTTTTTTGGATCGATGTAAGGGATTTTTTGTAGTTTTTCTTCTGTATTATCAAGCCAAAGATTTACCATCTCTTCATTTACTTCCAAATGGAATTGCAATCCAACTGCACTTTTGTATCGAAATGCTTGGTTTTGATAGTGCTCAGATGAGGCTAGTTTGATAGCACCTTCAGGTAAATCAAAGGTATCACCATGCCAATGAAATACAGTAAAGGGGTTTTGGAATCCTGAAAAAAATCCAGAATCATTTGAGATTTTCAGGTCATTATAGAATCCAATCTCTTTTTTTGGTCCAGAGTATACAGCACCACCAAATGTTTTTGCAATTAGTTGAGAACCCAAACATATTCCCAAAACAGGAGTATTTTTCTCAACAAAATTTTTGATTAGTTGTTGTTCTTCTTTAAGATAAGGTAAATCATCATTTGCACTTTCAGGAGCACCCAAAATTACAACAAGGGAAAAATCTTTGTTTGGAAGTTTTTCATGTTTTGCATTAACTGATGTAATGTTAAATCCATCATTTTTTAGAAGTTCACCAAGATATCCAGAGCCTTCAATTCTTGTGTTTTGAACAAGTAATACATCAGACATGTTTTCTATATGCAAAAGTGCTTAATATGTTAAAATGAATTTAGAAATGTGCTTGTTACAGAACAAGAGATTTCAGAATTACAAAATTTTGTTTTTCAATTAAATTCTGTAAAAGATGGAATTGTAGTAGTTGAGGGGAAGAGGGATTTTAATGCATTAAGAAAATTAGGTTATCAAGGAAAAATTTTAGAGTTTCACAAATTTGGCGGAATAATTAATTTTGCAGACTCAGCTGCAAAATACAAAAAAATTATTCTTCTATTTGATAGAGACAAAAAAGGAAGATACCTTACAGGAAAAACAATTCAACTATTACAAAGAAGAACAAAGATAGATCTTTCATACAAAAGAAAATTGCGACAAATTACAAAGGGAAAGATAATGTTTATTGAACAACTAGTTTGTTACGAATCTTATTTTGCCTAAGGCCAGATGCCTTTTGTGTTAAAGGCCTCAAGTACTCTTTCCACAGCCAAAACCATGGTTGCCTTTCTCATATCGATTTTGTGTTTCTTGGATAATGCATAAGCATCTTTGAATCCTTTAGTGATATTTTTCTCCATCTTGTTTGCAACCTCGTCAAATGTCCAATAGTAACCCATGTTGTTTTGCACCCACTCCAGGTATGAGATACATACACCACCAGAGTTTGCCAAGATGTCAGGAATGACTAAAATCTTCTTTTGCTGAATTACTGGGTCTGCTTCAGGCAATGTTGGGCCGTTTGCAGCTTCGGCAATAATTTTACATTTTAGATTTTTAGCAATTTTAGCAGTAATTTGATTTTCAAGTGCACCAGGAACTAGAATATCACATTTTGTTGTAAGTAATTCTTCAGTAGAAATTTTTTTGCTGCCAGGAAATCCAACAACACTTCCTTTCTTTTGTTTGTGTTCTAGGATTTTACTGATTTTGGCACCTTTTGGAATTGAGATGGAACCTTTAGAGTCACTAACTGCAATAACTTTTGAACCCATCTTCTCAAGATATTCACCTGCAAATGTTGATGCATTGCCAAATCCTTGTAATACAACTTTTGCACCTTTAAGATTAATTTTCAAAGCCTTTGCAGCTTCTCTAACTGTGTATGCTGCTCCCAAACCAGTTGCAACATTTCTTGCAAGAGAACCACCCATTGAGATTGGTTTTCCAGTAATAACACCTGGAGAGTATTTGTTTCCGTTTAGTTTGCTAAATGTATCCATAATCTGAGTCATCTCTTTTCCTGTTGTGTAAACATCAGGAGCTGGAATGTCTTTTTCTGGACCAATAATTTCAGAAATCTTGTATGCAAATCCTCTAGTTAGTCTTTCAAGTTCACCTTCACTGAGTTTTTCAGTTTTTGGATTAACATAGATTGCACCTTTACCACCACCTAGTGGAACATCAACAATTGCACATTTCCAAGTCATCCATGATGATAGTGCCATGACTTCCCGTTCCATGTATTCAACTCCACCTTCTGGATTGAAGTATCGGATGCCGCCTTTGTAAGGACCTCTATCATTATTGTGTTGACTTCTAAAACCCATGAAAACTCTAATTTTTCCATTGTCCATTTTGACTGGAATCTTTACTCTCAAAACTTTATTTGGAGTTGCTAAATAATTTCGTAATTCTTTATCTTTGATGCCAAGAATATCACATGCATCGTTAACCTGTTTTGTTGCATTTGCAAATGGGTCAGATTTTACCAAGACGATCGATCTAGGAATATTCCAATTATATAAGTTTGGTTAAAAATTTCTGATCGCGTTTCATAACATGTGAATCAAAGATAGACTTTCTTGTGATTTATCTTTCTATCTAGCTTATCTATTGCCTCATCAAGAGCAGAAATATTCATTTCAAGAAAATTCGATAGATGGAAGATTGCACCATATTTTTCACCAATTTTTGACACCATATTGTTTTTCTCTAGTACTTTCATGTGATGCTGTATGGCTTTGTAATCAAGTTCAAGTTCTTGAGAGAGTTGATGAGTGTTGTAAGGTCTGTCAAGAAGACTCATGATGATTCGGAGTCTAGTAAATCCACCCCGAGTACTTGTAAACAAGTAAAATAGTAATTTTCTAGTTTGTTTATCGGGTTTCCTTTGTTCTGAAACTTTTCTAGATCTAAGAATTTCTTTGAATTCTAGTAATTGATTTGCCATATTTCTTAAAATAAAATATGCTCGTTTTGCTTAAAACCCTATTTCCAGATCTTTTCCATATTCAGGCTCGACAATTACCCTTAAATTGACTCGGTAATTACTCGGTATAACATGATGGCATCAAAGGGTTACGATATGACACCTACCATGTATTCTCCAGACGGTAGAATTTACCAAGTGGAATATGCTATTGAGACTGTAAAAAGAGGAACTTTAGCAATTGGTGTACTTAGTAAAGAAGGAGTCATCATGGCAGTTGAGGAAAAACCTCGTACATTACAAAGCACAGATGTTACACAGAAAATTTTCCAAGTAGATTACCATATTGGAGTTGCAGCAGCAGGATACATTCCAGATGCACGTGTTCAAGTTGACAATGCAAGGTTCTTCTCACAGGGAAATAGAATGACATATGATGAATCAGTAGAAGTTGCTACTGTTGCAAAACATCTAGCAGACCAGGCTCATCAATTTACCCAATACGGAGGAGTTCGTCCAAATGGCGTTTCAATGATTATTGCAGGAGTTGATCAAAAAGGAGAGTCAATCTATGTAACTGATCCTAGCGGAACTTATGTTCAATTTGCAGCAATTGCAATTGGAGCAGGTTCAGATGATGTAAATGCATTCTTGGAGAAAAATTACAAAGATGATTTGAGTTTGGAAGATGCAGCAGCATTAGCAATCGCAGCAATTAATCTAAAAGCAGAGAAAAAAGAAGGAGTCAATGACATCAAGATGGCAAAGATTTCAACTGAATCTAAAATCTTTGAAAAAGTATCAGAGGCAGACTTGCAAAAATAT
This sequence comes from Candidatus Nitrosopumilus sp., assembly GCF_965262695.1. Taxonomy (GTDB): domain Archaea; phylum Thermoproteota; class Nitrososphaeria; order Nitrososphaerales; family Nitrosopumilaceae; genus Nitrosopumilus. Next base: position 863,575 of record NZ_OZ253550.1, read on the forward strand.
TCTCAAAACGCATCAAAGTTTGTTCCATAATAGAATCCTAGATTTGAAAGGTATTCATTTTAGTGTATGAGACGATAGATAATGGGTTTAGGAAGTAATTATTGGGGTGAAGTAATCGAAGTACTTCGAGAAATTATTCCAGTTTATGACAAAGTAAATTCAATCATATCATTAGGAAAAGATGTAGAGCATCGTAATCGTGGAATTTCACAAAGAGTAGTTCCAGGAAACAAAATACTTGATGCAGGTTCAGGATTTGGTAACATGTCAAAGACAGCATTGAAACTAACTGATGGAAAAATTTCAGTCACACTTTATGATCCTCTAGTTCCAATGTTAAAAAACACAGGCTCTCATTTTGAGAAAACACCAGACATGGCAAACGGAGTTTTTGAACATATTCCATTTAGAGACGAAGAATTTGATGCAGTACTATGTGGTTATTCTCTAAGAGATGCAATAAACTTGAGAATTGCAATATCTGAAATTCATAGAGTTCTGAAAAAGGAAGGAAGATTTGTGATTGTAGATTTGGGAAAACCAGATAGTCCGTTCATCAGAGCAGGCGTTGCATTTTATCTCAGATGCATCTTGCCAATTCTTGCATTTTCTGCAGGTGGAAAGCTTGGATTAAAGTTTGGAACACTTTATGGAACTTTCAAAAGATGGCCACAAAACAAAAAGCTAGAAAGTTTGTTGTTGGAAAAATTCTCAAGAGTTGAATTTGAGAAAGATCTTATGGGTGGAGCAATTATGGTTGCAGCATACAAATGAACAAAGTTCTGATTCTAGTTAATATCACAGGTCTAATTATTGGAATTTCTTACGGACTACACGGACCAATACTTCCAGTATTTGCAAAAAATGTCATAGGAGCAACATATTCTGAGCTTGGGTTAATCGGATTAACTAATTTCATTCCATACATGTTCATCCCATTGTTTGTAGGAATTCTTCTTGACAGATTTAACAACGGGTATCTTTTGGCTTTGGGAACTGCAATAAACTCTGCATCAATCTACCTCCTATCAATTGCACAATCAGTTCCAGAGATAATGGGATTCAGAATCTTGACAGGTGTGGCACATGCATTTTTCTGGCCACCATGTGAATCCATCATATCAAATGAGAGTACAGAGAAAAACAGAGTAAAAAACATCTCATGGTTTACAATGTTTTTTGTGATTGGGTTCATGGTAGGACCGCTATTAGGAACGGTGTTTTTGGAAGGCCTTGATACTACTTACAGAATCCTATTCCAGATTACAGCATTCATTTTGGCTACGGCATTGATTTCTTCAATTCTTGTTTCAAGAAAGAGTGTAAGAAATCATCATGAGCATTTCTCATTTTCATCAATTAAAGAAATGAAGAGGTTTCCTGAAGTCATAATTTTGTTGTTATTTTGTACATCTTCATTTGGAATTATTCTGACAATTTACCCAGCGTTTCTAAATGATAACGGAATGACAGACACAGATATTTTGTTGTTGTTTTTTGTTTTTGGAATTTCACGGGTTGTGTCACTTGCATTGGCAGGAAAATTTGCAAGAAAAACAAGTCAGACCTTGATTGCAGCAGTTTTTGCAGTATCAGCAGGACTAGCAATATCAGTTGTTGCAGATTCAATCATCACTTTTGGAATAGCATTAGTTCTGATGGGATTTGGTTTTAGTATTTTCTTCCCGCTAACATTGGAGATAATTCTAAGCAAGACCAAAAAAGGAATCTCAGGAAAAATCATTGGTGCATATGAAACAGTCTTTGGAATGGGTTGGGCAATAGGACCAACACTTGGAGGTCCAATATCACAATCTCTAGGAGATGATACACCATATCTGATATTTTGTATAATAGGAATTGGAGTAGCACTACTTGCAATCATTACTAGAAAGAAACTAGAGCCGCAAAGAGTATTGTATTAGATATCCATTGTTCCGCGTTTTTTAGTGCAGATATCTAGTGCATCAACAACTTCAGTAACAAAGACCTTACCGTCACCTTTGGTTCCGGTACATGCTACACTTGCAATTGCATTGATGATTTCATCTACTTTAGGATCATCAGCTACACAGATTATCATGTCTCTGCTAAAGAACTCTCCAACTAGGGGAGGATCTTGGGCACCTTGGCCTTGAACTTGATGGACAGTTACACCACCTACACCAACTTTTTTGATAGCAGCAATAACTTCATCTTTCTTTCCAGATGGAACTATTGTTTCAATTTTCTTCATAATGGTAAACTATCTTGAATTTATTTAAATCAATAACTACTTCTCATTCGTGATATTCATGTATGAAATTACTAGGCATAATTTCAAACATTACGTTTAATTTCAAAATAAGACATGTGAGATCATGATAGATTATTCACTAAATGTAGCAGGTAGTGAATGGATAATCATAATTTTTGTTGCACTAGTTTTGATTTTAGGGACAGGAAAGCTTCCAGGCGCTGCAAGAAAACTTGGAAAAGCAGTCAACGAATACAACAAAGCAAAAAATGACATCCAAGAAAGCATGAAAGAAGTTACAGAAGAAGCACCAAAGATTTCAGGACCAGTGGAATCAGAGAGACAGAAATTAGAAGTAATTGCAAAATCAATAGGGGTCAAAGTTGAAGGAAAAACAGATGATGAGTTACGAAAAATCATTTCAGACAAAATTGGTCAAAAGAAAATTGACGATCCAGAAAACAATCAGTAATTATTTTGATTTTTTTATTCGATACAGATCTTTGTCAAGTCTCTTTTTTGCAAACTTGTAATAATCAGGAACAATTTCAAATCCAAGATATCGTCGGCCAAGGGATTTACTTACAACTGCAACTTGTCCTGAACCAAGAAAAGGATCAAGTACAATGTCTTTTTTTTCACTAGAGTATTCCAAAAGTTTTTGAATCAATTCAGAAGGAAGTTTGGTTGGAGTTTTTTCATCACCAGTCCAATATTCTCTTTTAATATCCCACACATCTTCTTTGTCTTTGTAGTGAAGGCTGCGACCATCTTTTGTTTTATCTTCTTTTTTGAACCTAGAAAACGGAAAGAACTTTCGTTTTTTGTCATCCTTACAGACATAAAGACAATGATAGTGAGATGTGACAAATTTCTTTTTTGTAACTACACCAAATTGATACTTCCAGATGATATGATTAATTGTAGTAAATCCAACATCATCTAGTGCACGTAAAATATCTTTTAGATTATTCCATCCAGAAAATACATACATGCTTCCAGAATCTTTCAGGATTCGAAAGACTTCACTCATCCATGCGAATGTAAAATCATAGTAATCTTCAGGTTTGATTTCATTATACCCAGAAATTACATGAGATGAGGTTCTGTTGTAATTTGCCTTTTTTGCCTTAAAGTTTATGGCAAATGGAGGATCGGTGATAACCAAGTCAATTTTATTTTTAGGAACAGAACACATCCCATCTATACAGTTTTGATTGTAAATTTTGTTAATCTCGATTTTTTTCATTTTGAAATTCAAGACTAGTTCCTAGCATAATAATGTCATGGGTAAATACTATGAAGTAACAATAAATCACTAATCATTTCTTAGCAAATAGATCTTGAAGCTATCATGTCCAAAATGCAAGTCCAGAATTGAGATTCAAAAGACTTTCAATAAAAAAATGCATGTGTCTTGCAGTAATTGCGGAATTGAGGATCTTTTAGAGTTCTCAAAAAATGTTGATGAGGTATTTTTAGAGTTTCTTTCAAGATATGACAAGGGGCTAGTCACAGAAAAGGGACTATCTGAAGGTCTCAAAGATGAAGGAATTATTCGTGCCGAGAGTGAAATCAAAAGTATGATTGGTAAAAACAAGCCAGATAAAATAACTGAGGAAATCCTATTTTCAAAAAAAGATTATGTCTCACAATACAAGGTTTTGAGTAATCCTGAGCCTAAAATGGGCTGCAAAGTAGAAGATTTAGGATTAGATGAATCAATCACAGATCATCTAAAGGAATTAGGAATTGAACAGTTTTACAAATTTCAGGAAGATGCGATAGGAGAAATTGCATATGGAGAAAATGTAGTAATTGAAGCTCCAACTGCCTCAGGGAAAACAGAAGCATTCTTGATTCCAGTAATTCAAAGAATAAAAAAAGATTCTAGTGAAGGTAATGTTTTTGCAATTTTTGTTTATCCTACAAAAGCACTAGCAAGAGATCAATTTCCAAAGATCAAAAAGTTTGCGCAAAAAATTGGGGTCAAAGTAGATGTATTTGATGGAGACACAAAACTAACAGACAGAAGAGACATCATTGAAAACCCACCTCAAATTCTCGTTACAAACTTTGATGTGTTACATTACCACATGTGGCACCAAACAAAGTTCTCATCTATATTATCATCAACAAGAATTCTAGTTACAGATGAGGCTCATGTGTATTCTGGAATCTTTGGTTCTAATGTACATTACATCATAAAGAGGCTCAAAAGAATTTGTGAAAATAAATTACAATTTGTTGCAGCATCAGCCACACTTGAAGATGCAAAAGAGTTTTGCGAGAAACTGTTTGGAGAAAAGATGCAAAAAATCCATGGTGCAGGAAAAAAAGGCCAGACAGACTTTGCAATGTTGTTCCCATCACTTCGAACACAAAGGGCGTTAATGGTAGAACTCACAAAAAAACTTACTGAGAAAAATCACAAGACCATGGTCTTTAACAACTCTCATCTAAACTCTGAACTTTTAGCAATCCAGGCAAAAAAGCAAAAAGTAAACATCAAAGTTCACAGAGCAGGACTGATGGCAAATTATCGTACGTTTGTTGAAAAACAGTTCAAAGAGGATATGCTTGATGCAATCTCATGTACTCCCACGCTTGAATTAGGCATAGATGTGGGAAATGTCGATTGTGTGATTTCATCAACCATTCCAGTGAATAGACTAATCCAGAGAATTGGAAGAGCGGCAAGAAAGGGTCAGAGAGGATATGCATTTTTGGCTTTGGGAAACGATCCAATTTCACAATATTACAAAAATCATCCTGATGATTATTTTGAAGATACTGAAAAAACATACATTGATCCCAAGAATCCATTTGTTGAAGAATTTCAAGTATTAGCAATGGCATGTGATAGACCAATTTCAAAACATGAGCTCAAAGAGCATCAAGAAGTAATAGAACACCACATTATCAAAGAGAATCTAAAAGAATTCAACAATAGAATAATTCCAAATTTTGATAAAATTAATTCTCTTCTCAATGAATACAGCATCAGAGGAATTGGAAAATCAATTGATATTTTCTTAAACGGAAAAAAAATTGGAGATAGAATCTTACCAATTGCGTTAGAGGAATTACACAAAGATGCAATCTATTTTCTTGCAGGTATTCGTTACAAAGTAAAAGAGTTTGATTATCCAGAAAAAAATTATGCAAAAATTGAAAAAATTCCTAGAGATTATCCGTACTATACAAAATCATTAACCGAAGAATGGCCTACAATTGAGACAGTTTTTGAGAGAAGGGTAGCAAATGGAGTTGAAGTTGCATTTTGTAAATTACATATTGAGAAAAAAGTTTACGGATATGTCAACATCGAACTTGGGCAAGAAGTAACTCAAGGAGAAAAGGTTCTACTTGACACACCGCTAGAATATGATTTTGTTACAAAGGGAATTGTCTTTCATGCACCAAGACCTCTCAAAGTAATGGAAGAGTCTGAGGATGAAGAATATACTGAAGCTAGTGGATATCATGCGACAGAACATGTAGTAATTGAGGGAAGTAATATGATTACAGGAGGGGTATCTCAAGATTTGGGAGGCATATCACTAGGCACATCAGGCTTGATTTTCATCTACGATGGTGCAATTGGTGGAAGTGGAGCAAGTAAGGCACTCTACGACAGATTTGAGCAAGCACTTGAGAGAAGCATGTTCATTGTAAAGGAATGCCCATGCAAAAATGAAGCTGGGTGTCCAAGATGCACATTCTCATACAGATGTGGAAACAACAATGAATATTTGCACAAATACTCTGCACTAGAGATTTTGGAGAGAATCAACAATGGCGAGAAAACAGAACTAATAGATCCTACAGAAGGGGACAGACCACTAGTATAATCAAAATGGGATAAATATAACAAAAAATTAGAAACATTATGGAAAAAGTAGCTCTTGTAACTGGAAGTTCATCAGGAATTGGACTAGAAGCAGCACTAGCACTTGCAAAAGATGGATACCACACATTTGCCAGTATGAGAGATTTGTCAAAAGCAGGAGAGTTGGAAAATGCTGCAAAAAAAGACAACCTTCCAATTGAAGTAATAGAGCTTGATGTTGATAAAGAAGAATCAATAGTGTCAGCAATAAAAAAAGTGATAGATTCAGAAGGAAGATTAGATGTTTTAGTGAATAATGCAGGATATGGTCAGTTTGGATGTACTGAAGATGTTTTAGTAGAGGATTTTAGAAAACAGTTTGAAACTAATTTCTTTAGCATTGTAAGAATTATTCAAGAAGTTGCCCCAATTATGAGAAATCAAAATTCAGGAAATATAATTAACATTAGTTCTGTTGCTGGAAGAATGGGATTGCCAGGATCTCCAGCATACATCAGCTCAAAATTTGCATTAGAAGGATTAGGAGAATGTTTGCGATATGAATTAGGTCAGTTTGGAATAAAGACTACACTAATTGAACCAGGAGTAATCAAGACAAACTTTTTTGAATCAATGAAGATCCCAGATTCAAAGACAGATCCAAAATACAAAGAATTGACGGACCATATTTTAGCTGGACTGAAGATGATGGTCCAGATGGGAACTGCTCCATCACAAGTAGCAGAAGTAATCATCAAGGCAATTCATGATGAGGAGATGCTTCCAAGATATGTTGTTGGAACAGATGCTGCCATGTTCATGGAGGCAAAAAAGATGAAAACAGACCTAGAATTTGAGAAATACATGAGTAAAGAACTCTTTCCAGGATGACATAACTTGTACGTTAACTTGATATACACATAGAACCCAGTTTTTGTCAAAGTCCGCAATTTTAGGTGAAAAAAGAATGAAATGGAAAACTCTACGACACAACGGAATCTTGTTTCCTCCTGCATATGAGGCACAAGGAATCAAGATAAAGATCAAGGGAGAAAAAGTAAATCTCAATTTAGACCAAGAAGAGATGGTTTACCAGTGGGCAAAAAAGAAAGACACCCCATATGCACAAGACAAGGTTTTTCAAAAAAACTTTACAGCAGATTTTGCAAAGACTCTAGATTCTAAATTTAAAAAGATCTCATATGATGATATCGATTTTTCAGATGCTTACAAACTAGTTGACAAAGAAAAAGATCTCAAAGAGATGATGACAAAAGAAGAGAAAAAGGCAATTGCTGCAAAAAGAAAAGAACTTCGTGAAGAACTCAAAGCAAAATATGGAGTTGCAATTATGGATGGAAAAGAAGTCGAAGTTGGAAACTATATGGCAGAGCCTCCAGGAATTTTTATCGGTAGAGGAGAACACCCACTTAGAGGAAGATGGAAACCTCGTGTAACTTCTAAAGATGTCACTCTGAATATGGACAAAGAAGCTAAAAAAACAATGAAAGGTGATTGGGGTAAAATTATTCATGATAATGATTCAATGTGGCTTGCAAGCTGGATGGATTTTCTTACACAAAAAAGAAAATATGTTTGGCTGGCAGACAGTTCAGATCTAAAACAGGGCAGAGATAAGGAAAAGTACGAAAAAGCTGTCAAGCTTGAAAAAGAAATTGAAAAGATTAGAAAAGCAATGGTCAAAGATATGAAAGATTCTAAAAAAAGTAATGTTGCAACTGCATGTTATTTGATTTATAGAACTGCAATGAGAGTAGGTGATGAAAAAGATCCTGATGAAGCTGATACAGTAGGTGCTACAACATTAAGAAAAGAACATATCAAAATTACTTCAGATACAATAGAGTTTGACTTTTTAGGAAAAGATAGTGTCAGATGGCAAGAGACAATCAAGGCAACAGGAGACGATAAACAATTTCAAGAAAATCTCAAAAAATTAATTGAAAAGAAAAGACCAAACGAGGAAATTTTCCATAATATAACATCGAGAGATGTAAACAAGTATTTTTCAGGAATTGTAAAGGGAGTGACTGCCAAAGTGTTCAGAACATACCAGGCAACTACAGTAGTCAAGAATTATCTGGTAAATCATGATAACATGAAAGGAAAATCAGATAATGAGAAACTATACCATGCAAAATTGGCAAATCTTGAAGCTGCAATAATGTGTAATCACAAACGAACAATCCCAAAGACGTTTGAGCAATCATTACAAAAAAAGAAGGATACTCTCAAGAAAAGAGAAAAAGAAAAGGCATGGGAGAAAACACAGCAAACCCTCAAAAAAGTAGAATCTACTGAACCAAAAACTGATACTCAGAAAAAGAACAAAGAAAAAAGAATCAAGACACTAAATGAGCAAATCAAGAAACAAAAACAAAAACACAAAGAAAGAATTGAAAAATTAAAGTTGCAAGTAGATTTATCAGAAAAAACTAGAGATTACAATATCGGAACCTCACTTAGAAATTACATAGATCCACGTATTTTCAAGGCATGGACAGATGAAGTTGGTGCAGAATGGGAGAAACTATACACATCTGCACTACAAAAGAAATTCCTCTGGGTAAAAAATGAGAATATCAAGTGGAAGGATGTAAAATAATTTAGAATCATTTAATTTCCCATATTTTCAGGCATATACTATGCCGGGGTAGCTCAGCCTGGTTAGAGTGCCAGTTACTTGGTAAACTCTAGCGGTTCTCCAACTAAGGCAATACTCATAATCTGGAGGTCGCGAGTTCGAAACTCGCCCCCGGCACACACAAATTAGTTTAAAGCCGTGCACCGACCTATTGTAAAGTCATTGAATACAAAGTCCATTTCCAGGCAAAGAATTGACATTCACGACTACAAATCACGTATGAAACAGGTCAATAATCAGATCGAGCGAGAACTATCATCTGAGAATACATCATTAATCAAGAAATATGACAGAGAGATGGTATCTCAATCAATTGCCATTGCAACAAGACAAAAGCATCTCAGAACATTACTTACACTCTCAAGACTGTTAAACAAAAACTGGAAAGACGTAACCAAAGACGATATCGATGAATTAGTTTTTCGAGTGATGGACCAATTTGCAGATGAGAACGGTCAGGAGACACATTATTCCTATGATCACAAAAAGATTCTCAAGATTTTCTTTAGATGGTACAAGCTTGGTTCTAGAGAATTTGTTCAAGTGGGGGATCCACCAGAGACAAAAAATGTCAAGGTAAAAAAAGTTAGAGACAAGATTGCACGAGAAGACTTGCTAGATGAGAAAGACAGAATAAAGATACTACATGCATGCGGTGAAAATGCAAGGGACAGAGCACTGATTGATTGCCACATGGAAGCTGGAACAAGACCAGGGGAGATTCTAAATCTGAAGATAAAACATGTGAATTTTGACAAACATGGTGCTGTACTTCAGGTAGATGGAAAGACAGGGGCCAGAACAATCAGAATTGTCAGGGCCACTCCAAACTTGGCTGCATGGATTGCAGTTCATCCATACAAAGACGAACCTGAAAACCCACTATGGCCAAATCTTAGCCATCACAAGAAAGGCAGTCCAATAACGTATGCTGCTGCAAGACAAATTCTACAGAGAAGATGCAAGATTGCAAATCTCTCAAAGCGGGTTTATCTTAATTTGTTCAGACATAGTGAGGCAACATCTACTGCAAATTTCATGACAGAAGCTCAGATGAGAAAAAGACACGGATGGTCATCAGACTCTAAAATGCCTGCAAGATACGTTCACATGGTAAATTCAGATGTAGAGGATGCCATTTTCAAGCACTATGGAATCAAAAAAGAAGACCAAAAGATGCCTGAAATGCCTACAAATTGTCACTTTTGCGCAATGAGCAATCCGTCTGATAGTTCATCATGTACAAAATGCGGCAAACCGCTTAGCCTTGAGACTGCAATAAGAAAAGAAGAACAAGAAAGCATAGAGAGAAAACAACTAGAAGAGAAAATTAAGATGTTAGAACAACGACAGATAGAATCTGAAAAGAACCAAAAAGGACATGAAGACATGAAACAAATTGTTGATGAATATCTAAAAGAATACTTTGAAAATATTTTTGATAAAATTGAATTTGTAAAAAATAAACCAGAAAATAGTATTACGAATTGAAATAATTTATAAATTATTTTTATTTATAAAAAATTCTGATTGTATCTTTTTTCTAAGATGAAATCTTTGTAGGCACAGATTCATTGTATCTTTTTTATCCTTACAAAAAGATACTCAATAGATAGGGTATCTTTTGTAAGATCTTACTATCTCTTAGTAAGATCTTAGTATGGATACTATCTTTTGTTAGATTAGCCTCGATTCCACAGATAGTAAGAACTTAGTATCTCTTACTAAGAACTTAGTATCTCTTACTAAGAACTTAGTATCTCTTACCCAACCTTACAATAGATACTAAAAATTTGTGCCCAAGTAAGAAGTATCGATACTCAAAAGATTCCTAAGAAATAATTTATAAATTATTTTTATTTATAAAAAATTCTTAACCTATCTTTTTTCATAGATGAAATCTTTGTAGGCATAAATTTATTCCATCGATGCAAAAAAGATGGCATCATCGATTATCTAAAGATAACATAATCTGAAAATCAAATGTCAGATAAGAACTGTCTAACACCACCATGAAACACATATTTCTTTTATTTTATTTTGTGATTTTTCAGCATAGTCTAATTCTTGAGAAACATACTTCATGTCTGAACCTATTTTTGATATATTCGAGTTAATTTTATCAAATTTACTTACAAATTCTTTGTAATGATTCCACTCAGAAGTCTTAGTTTGGTCTTGTAAATGCAAATAATCAGAAATTGTTCGCTCTAGGAATTTTCCAGAGGTTACCCTTTGATCATACAGTTTGTTATACAAGTCCCATGCTTTTTCTACATGTTTCTTGGCGTGGTAATCTGTATATTTTGAGTTGGCATCATCAAGATACTTCCATGTAATATTCATTCCTTCTTTTAATTTAAACAACGATTCAGTTGATGTGTTGATTTTTTGTGTCATCATGTTTTTTTGTTGAGTGGTAAAAATGGGTGTTTTTGCTTTGACTACTTGTTTTTTATCCGGACATCCATCAGTATCTCTATAACCATTGTATGTCTCGGGTTTGGTCTTGCAGAAATCTGATGAATCCTTTATTCCATCATTATCCGTATCCTTGTCTATATTTTTTGAAATATTTGTATTTGATGATTTGTAGGTTGGATTAGATTTTGAAATGATTATTTCTTCTTTGTAGAATTCTTTACCGTTAAATTTGTGAGTTATCTTGTATGTTCCAGCAGGATCTGATTCTCCAAATGTTAATTGTGTCTTGTATTTTTTCAGAGTCTTTGAAACTGACAGGCCTTTATGATCTACTTTTCCGTCAGGTCGTTCAATGATTAAATCTACGAGTACTCCTCTTTTGTATAATTTATCTGGTACATCCCCTTGAATGGTTTTTGTTCTAGGTTTGTCTTTGTAAATTTCAATTCCAGTTTTTTCAGAAGTGTAAACTTTTGGTTCTTGGATTACTCTTTCATCAAAAAGAGGAGTAAAATTTGTTCTTTCACCAAAACCTTTTGGACCATATATTTCTCGTACTTTTTCTATGTCTTCTTGAGTTATTGTCTTCAATTCTTCATTTGGTGGCATTGGGGTCATGATTGAAGGATATCCAGTACCTGTATCATACCAATCTTGCATTGAAATTCTGTTGTATGCTATGTAGTGACCTAATCCTAATGCATGACCAAATTCATGCTGTACTACACTTGCCATAAACTTTGAGCGTTCAAATTTATCATCAAAACAGATTGAATTTACAAATATATCGAATTGTGGATCATACTCTACTCCACAGTATTCAAAAGAAGAATACACAACTTTTGTAATCTTGGTGTTTGTGAGCCACCATCCTAATGCATTTGCATATCTTCCATCTTGTATGTATGGCCTATCCACAAATTCTACAGTGATATCACAAACATCGCGATTTAGAAGATCTAATTTGTTTAATGGTACTTCTTTAACTGTAATATCCCATGTCCCGCTTCCTGATTGTTCTAATACTGCTCTCCAATTATCAATTCCTCTTTTGGCATCCGCATACCACATCTCCCATTTTCTTTCATCAATTCTAGAATCGTTTGGTTGAAACACACACACAATTGGAGCTTGAGATACTTGCTTTCCATAATCTCCTTCAAAATATCCTTGAGCACCAAATGCAGTAGTAGGAACAAGAAATGCAAAAACTAATGCGAAAATGATTAGCACATTCATGTTTTTTGATTTTTTTGTATGAACTTAAGATTATCGAAATTACTGCAAAAATCCTTAAGGGTATGGCGGATGTGATGGTGCAAAAAAATCCGGCCTTTGTATGGCGGGGGATTTGATTAGTGGTTCAATATCCCATGTGGGAATGAAAGTAGGGCATCAAACTATAACTTTAACACCGCAATGGAGTTTTCAAAAACAGAGAGACCGACTAGTAGTCAACCATTTTAGACACTATTTCAGCCCCATTTACGCATAATTTTCCCATCAAATATGTTTGCAAGTTATTTTTTCAAGAAAAAGAAGTCTAAGTTATCTTAAATAGCAATTATCAAGTACAAATACAATCGTGACTGAGGAAAAATCTGAGAACAATCTATCAATATGTGAACTAATGAAAGATGATGCATCTGAAGTATTTAGGAAGATGGAATCTCAAATCCCATTGATGTTTCAAAATTATTCAAATCTATATACTCAACATCTTCATATGCTTGATGATGTTTTTGGAACATGTTTTATTGCTGAAAAAAAATTCTTTGACAAACTAAATCTAGATCCTAAGATTTTAAAGCAAATTAAAACAAACTCAGAAGCCATAAAAAAAATTTATTTGCAAAACATAGAAAACTCATCAAAGTATTTGGACGAATACACCAAAATGAATATCAAATCAATGAAATCATTTGATAATTTTATTCATGAGATGATGAGTTCATATGCAAATATGCTTTCTCAACATACCAAATCATGAATAAAAATTTGAAATAATTTTTAATTTAAAATATGTAAAGAGTCAATCACCATTTTTAGTTTCTTCTGCAAATGTTACAGGATCTTTATTTTTATCATTTTCAACATTTTCTGCATGTTCAATGGATTTTACGTCATCTAAACTAACATAGGTAACTGGTTCTTCATTGTCATTATGTTGAGTATTCTCTTCATGCTTTAGTGCGTCTTCAATGTCTTTTTGCATTTTTTCTTTTTTGTTCAATCTCCTCCCCCTCCAGAATAGATTTCAAAAGTTCCTGTTTCGCCAAAAATAACTATGTCACTTACCTCAAGTTTGCAACCTATTTCTTCTGTAAAAATATCACACATTTTACTCAAAGAGGTATTTTTTATGGATTTCACATTGAGGTTGTCTTCTTTAGATAGTTTTTCTAAAGTTCCGTTTTTTTTCAGGGTTTCCACATAATGTTCAACATCAGGAGCAATCTCAAAATCTCTTGCACGAACTACGATTTGACTATCGTTTACCACAATATTCAAACATCATCTAAGAATTTGTGTATTTCTGATTTGTGTGTTTTTTGCTATGTGATCAGTTATCTTTTTTGTCATCGTTATCTTTTTTGTCACCATTTCTATCGTGTTTATCATCGTCTTTGTCTTTCTTGTCTTGTTTGTTATCATCGTCATCATCAACATCATTGTTATCTGAATCATTGGAGTAATCTTCAGAAAAATCTTCATCTGTATTTTTATCTACATCATCAACACCCACATCTTCTTCTACATCAACACCTTCATTAACATCTGAAGTATCATGATTACGATCTTCATCTACAGTTTCATCTACAGTTTCATCTACAGTTTCATCTACAGTTTCATCTACAGTTTCATCTACAGTTTCATCTACTTCAATCGAAGAATTATCTGAAGTGTATTCTTTAGATATAGTGTCTAAAATTGTTTCATCAACATTATCAAAAGTTTCTTGAGAGGGGAGTTCATCATTGAAATCAAACTCAATAGATTGTAAATTTGTAATTTCATCAAATCGTTCTTGAGCAGTTTGTGTCTTTTGTTTTGCAATGTCTAACTTTTCAGAACGTTTTTCTTCAAATATTAGAAATTTAAGCAAAGTGTTTTGTTTTCGTTCAAGGGATTTCTGGGCTTTTTTTTCTTCTTTACTTCCAGAAGGAGCATTTTCTAAACGTTGTTTAGCCTCATCTATAGCAATTTTTGCTGCATTGACTTTATCAATTGCAATTTGGTATCGTTGCTCTTGTTTTTCCTCTCTTTGTATTGCAAGATTCAGTTTGTTGAGTGCTTGCTTCTCTTTTTTTGTTAATTCTTTTGGTGGGTCTGTAGGTTCTATAGGTTCTGTTGGAATAGATGTGGGGACAGGTTCTACAGTAATTGATGAATTACGTTTCTTTTGTTTATCGATAACCACCAGCACGTCATCACGTAATTCAAGCAATGTTGTGCTTTTTTCGGGATTTTGTTGAGCATAGTGTTCTAATGCATATGGAAGTAATTTTAAATTCCCAGATGTAATTAACTCATCTAGAGTCAGACTAAAAACTCGATCAGAGATGAGTGAAAAAAATCCACCTTTAGATTCTTGTTGATGAAATTTATTAAAAATTTCTTTATACTGTTTTTGTTCAGCAAGTCTTTGCAAGTCATTTTTAACAAAATTTATTCTATTTTGTTTGTCTTCTAATTTTTTTAATTTCTGGTCTATTTTTTGTGTATCTTTGAATAGTTTTTGAATTAATTTCTTTTCATGTGCTGAAAATTGTTGTGACACTTGTTCATTTTTTGTAACAAGTTTTTTGTAGGAACCAAGTACTGAATCATATTCAGATTTTATATTTTTAAATTCATCAGAATCTAACGAAGGTTGTAAATCTACTAGAGTTTTTCCTATGTAACGGAATTCAAGTGCCATAGAAGAAACATTATCTGTTCTTTGTTCCAATATCCCCATACGAATTTTCTCAAATCCTTGCTCAATTTTCTCAAGTTTTTTTAAAGATGTATCATCAATTTCAGCAGTAGCCAAAGGAACAGAAGTAATAGGACTGGTGAACAACAATATTACAAGAAAATTAGCCATCAACATCATGGAAAAATTACGGTTTGAGTATACGCTTTTACCAAGAGATTTGTGAGAATTATGTTTAGAGAACATGAGAGTAATATTTGAGAATAGCATTTAACCTTGGTACATATTGATTATAATCTAGGCATTAAAAACCACTTGTGTTTATTCTAAACAGAGTCATTTATCCAATAAACAACCACATTATTCAGAAGAATTCAAATCGCCTGTTCCATATTCTTTGAGAGTTTTTTGTCGGACGGGATCTGTTCTATCTAATTCTTGTAGTTCTTGATTTATGTCAGAATGATATTCTGTTTGTATTGGCCACGGAATCGTGATGTTATGTTTCTTGAATTCCTTGATAATCATGATTCTCATGTCACTTTTTACCTTAAACTGTGAACCATAATCTCTAACAAATACCCAAACTGCAAAATCAATTGAAGAGCTGTTAAAGTTAGTAACTCTAACTCGGGGTTGATCTAAGTCAACTAGAATGTTTTTGTCACATCCACAGCTTGGTTGGTGTTGATTTCTGTAGGGACATTTTTCTTGTACAATCAAATGGCGTCCTCGAACATCAGTAATTTCATTCATTGCTCGATTCCCTACTTTCATCAATACAGATGCTACTTGTTCAGGATCATTAAGATAAGATGCTCCAACATCAACGATTGCAGGAATAAAATCAGTGTCTTTGGAATAGTTTACAATTGTTGCTGCAATTAATTGCCTAGTTGGAATTATTGCAATGGATTCGTTTAGTCCATGTCTAATGTATGTCACTCTAGGAGTTATTGTGTGAACAATTCCCACATAGTCATTATCGAGTTTGACCCTATCACCTTCAACGAATATTTTGTCTTTTTTAATTGAAAGATATGCAAAATAGTTTTGCATGGTTTCTTGTAGTGCAAAACCAATGCCAATAGCAAGGCCACCACTAGCAGTAGCTACTACAACCAAATCGACTTCCCACCAGGCGGCAATTCCTATGAGCACACCAACGAAGGTGATAAGAGGAATCATTTGTTTGAATGATTTTGGTGTGTCCTGACCTTGACGTTCAGCCCATCCAGGAGGACGTGCTCCAGGAACTATTGGCTCATAAGTTGAAATTCTTTTTTGTTCTCGCCATAAAGATACAGTGTAGATCTCTTTTGGAAATACTCCAGTTCGTAAAACCTGCCCGGCCTCATTATTACCACTAACACAATCATCAAAGTATTTTGCATATTTTTCTCTTTCAGATTTTTTCCAAATTTCAAATGCTTTTGGCTTTATTTGCTTAAAGCTTCCTATAGGAACTCCTTTTGATGTGTAATAATTTTCTAGAAACTTTTTTCCTTCAACAGTCTTGAGTTTTTCCTGGTATTCTTCTTCAGGCATTTCAGAAGGTCCATGTTTTGGAGGTGTCCACTCAAATAATTGATGAAATAGATTTGCTTTATCATCTGAAAATCCTCTTTGGTGAATCCATTCCTGATAATCATATTTTTCCATTTTTTTTGCTTCATTGTTTGCAAGAAGGATTGGAATGAGGTGTGCGATGGTATACCCAATTACCAAAATTACAAAAGTATCAAGGATTTTTGCAAATAATTCTCTAGGAGTAAGTTCAGCATCAGCTACTGCAGCATCTATTGCAGTTTGCGTGTCAAATAATTCAAAGACTTGGATGTATGCAGAAACTGATACAATCAAAGCAGTTGCAAATAACGGCAGTAGAATTTTTTTTACAAATTCTGTTGCAAATGGTCTAGTATAACTAAATTTTTTAGAATCAATAATGGATGAAACTTTTCTGTTTATCAAAACAATTGCAATTATTCCTGCAATCAAAAAGATTAATGAAATCTGAAGTTGAATGTCATTTTTTAATAATTCACCTAAGGGTTGAAGTGGTAGATTTACAATATCTTCTGCCATAAAATAAGAGATTTTTCTCTACATTTATGAGTTATATGCGTAAAAAATAAGGATTAAAAAATAAGATTGTTGCTCATTTAAGGAGTAATTCCATGAGCATAATTGTATTGTGCTATGTATTTCTGGATTCTTGGGTCAGACATTAGGTTCTTTTCAATTTGGCTGAGGGATTCAGATTTTGCAGTTTGTTTTACAAAACATGTTGTTTCACCACATTTTGCATTGATTGTTTTTTGACCATATGCCTTTGGAGATAGTTTTTCAGAAGTATTTGCTTTGAAAGCAAAAGCTTCCTGTAGTGCAGGAGCAGTAACACCTGTTGCCAAGATTGCCATAATAGATAGTGTAAGGATTGTTTTCATTTTTTCTTTCCACCTCCTATGATTTGTCCTCAACTGTTTGAGTTTGGGTTATTTTCATAAAACAACTAAGATGAAAATTAGATATAAGATAGGGACTTTTTGTCATAAAACCACAGAAAGGTAATTAGTTGACTTTATTGAGAGTTAAATCAAGTGCAAAAAATATCATCAACTAGTCAAAATTAAGGCATTAAGTTTTGCCTTATTTTTTAAAATATCAGAACGTAACTCACTAATTTGAACAGTTAGATCAGCAGCTATTTTTTCAGTTTCAGTATCAAGTTTTTTTGCCAACATCGAACTCAAATCACTTCGTTTATTTGCTAAGTCATTTTCGAGTTGATCAATTTTGTTTTCCAGATTAGATATTGATTTGGAAATTTGTGAGTTTCCAGTGATTTTAACTGTGATTGATTGAGAATCAACAGCGTTAATTTTTGCAACTCCTACTTGACAGGATTCAGGAATAATTCTATCAACTAATTTTACTGTAACAGAATCAGAATCAGATACTACATCAATTACAGGTAATCTTACATCAGATTTTCCAGCACATGCTTCAAAGACCACATTGAATCTATTCAAATCAACATTACTTGATTCAGGTTTTGACACACTTTCGGTTACAGAAACAAGACTAGTGCTTAAAGTATCTAGAGGTTGACCAGTTAGAGTTTTTGGAGGTTCAATTTCAGAAAGATCAGAGGTTGGAGGCACATACAACACCATCAAATATCTTCTAAGTTGATCCTGTAAACTCTTCAAGTCTTTTTTAAGAGATGTGATATTACTCAAATTTTCAGGATTAGGTTCACCATCCAGTGGAATTTTTTGTTTGGCAGCAGTGATTCTTTCTTTCAAATTGGTAATTTGAGATTCTAATGAAGAGATTTTTTCAGATATTCCCCCTTTGTTTAATAGAGTTGCAGAGATAGAAACAGGATCAGCAGCTTTGATAATTACAGAGCTAGTATAACAGGAATTTGCATCTAGCATACTTGCAAGCTTTATACTTTTAGTTTCACTATCAGATTCTACAAAGATTTCAGGAGCTCGAACTACTTTTGAATTAGCACAAGCATCAAAGACATAAGCATATGCTGCAACTCCCGTAGTTGTACTTCCTTTGATTATTTTGGTTGATTGTTTTAGTGTTGCAATTTTTTTGATAATTCCTGCAGATTCACCTTTCTTTAATTTTTTAGTGGAGATTTCATCTATTTTTTTCTCAGATAATGGATTGGACCAACCTAACTCTGCCAACCTCTCAGCAGTACCAGGTTTTACACAAGATGCAACACCAGTAGTTTTTTTAATTAATTTGACAAAACCTTCATTACAAATAACTTGATCAGGTGTAAAATCTAACTGTATTTGTAATCTAGGACTAATAACATCAGCAAATGAAGATGTAGGTAAAGTACCAGAAATTAAAATAACACCCAAGAAAAGTACTATAACACTAAATGGTTTCACAGTTTTTGAAGTATTGTTATTGCCTAAAAGGTTAGCTGACTAAAAACTATTCTTCGTAAACTTGCAATAAAATACTAGCTTTGATGTTTGCAGGGTTGTTTGCGTGTAGTTGTGTAACATATGTTCTACAAGAGTTCTCTTGAATGTCTTTACTAGTACCTACTTGAATTGCCTCAATGTCTGATTTTACAAGGATTTTTGCCTTGTCTATTCTTTCATCTCCAGCACATGCATTGAACTTTACATTATACTTTCCCTGGCCAATATCTGTTTTAGAGGTGATTGTAACAGTCGGAGTGTAAGATAGTTTTGCTCGTTCCTCTTTGATTGGTTGATTAAGTTCTAAGAATCTCTCATTGAGTTTGTCTACTCTATCCTCTCCATGATAGTTCCATATAGGATCTTGGTACAGTTTTACACACGTGTTGATAAATGTGATGTGTTCATATTTTGCAACAAATTGTACTTTTCCAACATTCTTGTATGCTTGGTATAGCACAGAACACTGGTTAATTCTTGGTTTTGTAACAATAACATCATCTGACGCAATGACAGGATCAATTACTTCATCTTTTTCTGCCTTGTCTAGAAATATGACATTATTATTAATCAGATATTGGATAGAGTCCAAAAATTCTTGTTCAGAGATAGAGCCTTCACCATACCAGAGTGCAGTGTTTTTCACCCATGATGGAACCAAAGAATCAGCAGATACAGAATAAAACCCAACTCCAACAAACATTAGAACTGGGATTAATAGTAAAAATTTGCGATTCAAAACATTACCTATTATTTTGATACAGTGTTTGTATAAAAACATGGTTTTTGAGAATTAGAAGAAAGTAAAGAAAAGGAGTCAGTTAGATTCCTAGTATGCAATAGGTTTTCATGAATTATTCAAATTTCTTGTTTTTAGTTTATTTTTCCCTCTTCAACAAAGGCAAAGATGACCCTCACATTCAATTTGTCACCTGTCTTCATTAAACTTGAAGTGTCTGAAATTTGTCTTGTAGGATTTATTTTTTCAGAATACATCATTTCATGTGTGTCCTTGATGTTGTCTGCTTTTCCTTCCCACACTTCCATAACTACGTGATGCCATTCATACGTTCTCATTTCATAAGTTCCATTCTTTAATTTTTTGAGACATTTTGTTTTTTCAACACTTGTCCAGTCATAAACAATCTTATTTCCATTTATTGAAAAAGTATACGAAAGTATCTGTCCTTGACAAGTTTTAGAAATTCCAGAAATCTGTACTGAACCGTTAGATTTGATTGTAACTTTAGACTTTTCATGAAAGTTTTTCCATTTTTCTGATCCCCCTGTAAGTAATACACCATCGGCGGGACCAGTATTTGAAAATACCAACGCAGTTGCAAGTATCGCAGATAATACCAGCAAAGAAATGTATTTTGTAGTAATTGTCTTTTTTGCCAACTGGGAATTATTCTTAATTTTTGGGATTTGGTTTAATTTCATGAAAATAGTAGAGTAGATTTTTGTATTAAGACAGAGGATTTTTGTGTTAAGCTTTGAATAAGATATATGGTTGAGTTAATTCAGAACAAAATCAACTGGAATTTTTTTGATCTAAGCCAATATTTTTGAGGAATTTGTTTGATTCACTCAACGCATGTTTTTTGATTTTCAACCTGTCTTCTTTTTTGATTGATTTTGATGCCAAGTGAAGCATCTCATCCATTAGATGAATACCTCCTCGGGCACCCTTCTTGAGGCCTAATTGGTACAACATGGGGAGTTTTGAGATGTTTGAAACCACTTCCATCTTAATTTCAGATACAGTAGAAGGTTGTTTGTTAGGAGTCTCAATTTCAGTGAATTTGTCGACTACTTTGGATAGCAGAATCTCAAGATTCTCACTCAAATTACGCTCAAGTTTGGTGTTTTTCTCCTTTCTGGCCATCATCACAATTCTTTTGATTTTCAAAAGTGCTTGATTGTCCTCAACAGAATCAAAGTCATTTGCAGAAAGATCCAATCCAAAGTCTTGCATAAATGTAGATGCAATATAAGATATTGCCTCTTTTCTACAAGATGCCTTTGTTGTTCCAAATGGACAGTTATCACAACTTGTAGTAAAGTATCTTGCTCCTCGTTGACCAAAGCTTGAAAGGGTGATTTTATCTTGATCACGTAGTTTGCTGATTGTTCTTGAGACTAGTCCTTCATCAAGCAATAGTGCTTGAGATATTTCTTGGTTAGAGTAGGAACCTTCATCAATTAACTCGAGTATTTCTTGTTCAAGTTCTCCTGGAGAACGTCTTGATGGTTCTTCAATTGCATCAGCTAAATAATGCGAAACTAATTTGTCTCCAGAATCATGATTTATGACAAAGGTCTTTCCATCATATGTTGCATCTAGACCGGATAATGTTTCAGCTTTGATTATTTTTGCAAGAACCTTATCTAGATTTTTTATCTTAAAATCTTGTAGCAAATCATTTAGATTTTGTTTTGAGATTCTTGTTTTTCCAGTTGCAAAAATATGATATAATGCCCATCGTGTTTTTCGTTCATCACTTCTTTCAATTAATCGTAATAGTTTACAGAAATTATCTATTCTTGTCCATTTTATATCAGAGAGTTCATCTTTTGTATTTTTAACAAATAGTGTTCTATCCAAATTCTTTGAAAATTCTTCAAACTGTTTTGTAATTTCAGATTTTTTGAGTTTTGATGCTTGTTTTATTTTTGTACTCTTTGGAATTAAGTCTAGAAAATCATCTTTGAGAATAGTACTATCATCTCTTAGGGCTTTTGTATCATATCGTAAAAATTCAAAGAGTCCAAGGGAATTATCAAGGATTGAAGAAGGAGAAAAGACTCGTAATCCATTAAGATTTGGATTAGATAGTCCCATACAGGTACAAAGTGACTTGACTATTTATGCGTGTTAAGACAACTAAATGACTAATTTTATGCTTAGAATAACTGGTTTGATTAGAACAGAATTTAGACAAAAATCTACTGCCTTAATACCAAAATTTTACTTTTTCTCTTCATGAGCATAACTCAAATGATGTCTCGCAATGAGACAAGGCAACTTGAGCCACGAGAAATCCCGGTTGAAAGCATACCAGTAAAAGAAAGTAGAAAACTTTCAGTAAATGTAGAACCAATTAGAACACAAGTTCTTACTTGGAAAGACTTGAGAGGTGTTTTCTAGATGAATACTCCTAATGATAATTTGTTTTACCAAGCAATGGATGTAGTTCAAAGCCGCTTCAAAAAGAAGAGAATAGCATTGCAGTTTGATGATGAACTACTAGAGAATTTCAAATAGGTGAAAAATATGAAAGCAAAATTAACAACAATAATTGCATCTCTTACCATTGCAAGTCTATTATTTTCTGTATACCAACCAGGAAATGCAATAACTTACTATAATGGTCATAATGGTTCAGTAGAAGAATATATCACAAAAACCAAGGTAGAGCCATACAAAGGAAAGCAAGGATACTGGGTTTACCTAGTCAAGGTATGTGCAGATGATTATAACTTGGGAGTAGCAGCAGTGATTCTCAAGTCAGACATTGCCAAAAAAGAGCTTGGAGTGAACAAGAGTATCAAGAAAGGTGAATGTTCTCACTATGGTGCAGTAATGAAAGCAAAAGACGGCAACACATTAGGAGCAGAGCTCATTGAAAGACACGAAGCATTAGAAAAATACAATGAGATTCTCAATAAAATGTCAGGAAAAAGCATCAAAGAGAAAAAAGAGCTTAGAAAAGAACTCTACGCCTACAGAACCATGTTAGGAGGATTGGTTTAGAATGGAATTACTCCTTCCTTTTTGCTTAGATAGTTCTAAGAGGAGGTGCAAGGTTGGGTAGAAGGAAGAAGAAACTATTTGATGATGAACCCTTTGAATGGTGATTTTCCTGGTTAGCTGCCAGACCTTTTCTTTTTTTATAATTTAAAATTTTAGTTGTTTTTTAGAATATGCATTTTTTAGAATAAACATTAATTCTTCAATAGTACATTTTCTAAAAGATTCTGGAAACTCAGCAGGATCTAATTTTTCAATCTTCTTTGCCTTTCTTCTTATTACAAATTTTACAGGTCCTGGTACTTCCTCATCATATCGAGTATTGATAAAATCAATAATGTCTTTAATTTGATTTTCTTCCATCTTTTATCATCCTAATTTATTGGTAAACAAAGTAAGTGAGTTTTCAAACATTCTGTTAAGTTCTTCTAAACGTGATATATCAATGGACAAAGTTTCCGTGTTAAACCATTGTTCTGATAGATACATTTTACGATTCATCTCAATCTGAATCCAGGGCAAAGGATTGTTTCCATAGGTTCTAGTGATGTGACCACCATGAAAAGGGTCATTGAGAAGAATTTCTTTCCTATCAATAGAATATCCTTCAGATATAGAATCAGCTAATGACTCCATCATTTCCTGAGATGCTGCTTGTCCATCATTGTTAGATATACAAAATAGCGGTCTCGGAGATTTACTTTTTGCTCGAGAAAAATATGGCGGAGTTGCAGCCATTGAATGACAGTCTATGCATAATTTCAAATCAAGTTCACTCATACTTTGTTGAATTGCACGGTGATATGGATGATAGTACATTTCTACAAGCATTGTTTTTAGCGAATCATCAGGTTCTTTGCCATTAGTGTAGATTGGTTTGTCGTAACAAGTTTTACTTTTTATTAAACCGTCAGGATTTTTTGGAGCCATATCATCTAAAGCACGATTAAGATCTACAAACGCTCGTGCAATAGTCGTTTTAATTACACGCTGAACTTTATCTCCTAAATCAAATAATTCAACCACAAAAGGATCAGAATCATCAAACAAGTCTTTGTTTGTAATGGATAAATGTCCATCAAGTTCTACTGGCTTTTTTGTTCCCCCATGTGGAATGGATAATAATATTGGTAATGTAGTCAATTCAATCCCTCTGCTGTTCCATCACGTCTAACTTCTGCAACTCCCTGAAATCCTTCTCCTGTTTGTTGTTTTAGAACTGCATGTATTGCACCTAAAAAGAAAGAATATCGTTCTTTAATGTCAATTTTGTATCCCATTTTTTTAAGATGTTTTATTATGTCCACTAAAGAATCATCTGCTTCTAAACTAATTTTTCCATCTACTGCACAATGAATTCGAGGTTTCTCCATGGCCTTGTCAATTGAATTATTGTGATCAATGACTCTAGAGATAAAATGACTTAGTGTTGAAAATATTCGTGCACTGCCTGGAGTTCCTAAAACCATCCACGGTTCATGATTGTAAAATATTATTGAAGGACATACAGAGGTCCAAGGAATAGAATTCGGGCGTAAATAGAACGGGTGGTTTGGATTTTCAAACTCAAATGCAGACATGTAATTGTTGTATAGAAATCCAAGTCCATCTGCAGCAGCTTTTGAGCCATAAACTAACTCAATTGATTGTGTGATTCCTGCAGCATTTCCATCCTTATCCATTACTGAAAGATGTGTAGTATCTTCAGTCTCAAGAGATTCTTTTATTGGGAGTTTTGGATCAATTGTGTCTCGAATAGATGTTACAAGCGTTTTTGCAAAATTTCTACTCAGATGAGTTTTATCATTTACTTGATGATATGTTTCAGGATTAAATCGTCGTTGTTCCCTATACAATAATGCCTTTCGATGAGTCTCAGATACAAAATGGTAAGACCTAGGAGTTCTAGCAAGAAATTTGGAGGGGAGATTGTTCAACATCATCAATACCAATAACATTGTAGAACCAGCTGCAGGTGGAGGAACAGTATAAACACGAATTCCTCTGTATCTTCTACTAATTACTTTTCTTTCAATTGGAATTGGAATAAATGCAAGATCTTCTTTTCTTAAAAATCCGCCGTTAAGTTTCATGTCTTTATCAATCAATGTTGAAATTATTCCAGTGTAAAATGAACGAAAACCATACGCTGCTAATTGTTCAAGAGTGTAAGCTAAATCATCTTGTACAAATAGATCACCAACATCATATGGCACTTCTCCATCTTTTAGAAAATATTTTGCCCCAGATTTTGATTTAACTTTGAAAAAATTTTCTAGATGTTTTTTTTGTTGTTCGTGTTGCAGTTTTGTTATTTTGTATCCTCGTTTTGCAATACGAATAGATGGTTTTACAATTGTAGACCAATCTAGTCTGCCATATTTCTCGTTGAGGTACCCTAGTGTTGCAACAGTACTTGGGACTGTAGTTGCTTTGTATCCGATGAATCTACGAGATTTTTTTTGAAAAAATGAAATATGTGCAAGCGATGGGGCTCTACTCGAACCATCAACTGCCAGAGTCTTTCCATCAACATGTATAATTGCCATTGATTGTCCACCTATTCCTGATGCCTGAGGCTCACATACTCCTAATGCCAGAGCAGAAGCACATGCAGCATCTACGGCATTTCCTCCTTTTCTAAGCATTTCAACTCCTGCTTTTGTTGCATCTGGAAATGCAGATGAGACCATTCCATTTTTTGCAACAGAACACTTTTTGTCTTTGGTTGGAGCAAATGATGATTCAATTTTTTCAATCTTCATGTCATTACTCTGAATTTCGAATTTTATTTTTCCACCGTAGATAATTTATGAATTAATAATGTCAAAAGAAGAGATCTGTCAATCAAACTATCTTTGACGATATACTCATTTGGAGAACGGTATTCTGCACCTAATGGACCTAACCCTTCTAAAGATGGAATTTCTGGAGGCACATGGCTAATATCTGAAGATATGTCTCTATGAACTGGATTTATTTTCTGTTCTAGTCTTGTTGCAATTTCTTCAACTATAGAATACAATTTTTTTGTGTTTGCAGACTCTGAATAAGGGTCTCTACGAACACCTTTTGATACTTCAAGGTCAAGTTTCATATCATTTTGTTTTTTCAATATTGATTTTATCTGTCGCTCTAGTTCATTTGCATCAGATTTGTTTGCAAATGTTGTGTAAAGTGAAATTGAAGCATGATCAGGGGAATTACCATAAGATGTTTGTCCATCAAGTGACATAATCCTAATGACGCTGTCTTTTTTGGAGTGTTTCTTAATTGCAATAATTTTTTTACATACAACAGGAATTAATTCAGATATAGTGGGACGTGAAGAATCTGAAATGTTTGCTATGTTAATTTTGAATTCATCTCGACCAGATGCAGAAGTAACAATTCCACCATCAATTTTTCCCCATTTTAATCCAATAACGTATTTGGCATTTTTAGAATATGACTCTATGAACGGTTTAGCATATTGTCCACCTAAAGAATCATCAGTGGTTAGCAATACTCCACAGTTAATTTTTCGTAATTTCTTGGAAAATCTTAATGCTTGTAGTGCAGAAAGCATTACAGCAATACCACCTTTACTTTCAGCAATTCCTGAGCCAAATAGTTTGGATTTTTCTTCTCTAAATTGTGCATATTCTCTTGAAGCATAAGGTGTATCCATATGAGCAATTAGAAGGACATCATTAGTTTCTCCTTCATGATTTGTGAAATATCGAATATTACCAATGTCAAATTGATTATGAATGTGCTCAGAAAATCCAAGATGTGTTAATCTTTTTGATAATAAATTACCTAGTCTGTTGACATTTTCAACATTTCTCACACTGGTGTTAATTGTGCACATTTCCTGGAGCGATGATATTGTTGTTCTAAGATGGCTACGAAGATAGCTTCTGGCTGCGACTCTTAGAGGTTGACTACGTACGTTTTCAGATGCATCCATTTGAGGTGCATGTGATGGAGATTCTCCAAAATATCTGATTGCTGCAACATCAAGTAGTTTGTTGATTAGAGATTCAAAAGTATAACCTGCTACAGTTGCAGCATGAACAAAAGAACCATGCAATCCCAGACTTGCCATAGAATTTAATTCTAAAATGTACATGTGTCCGTCTTTGTCCATTCTAAAATCAACTCTGCAAAAATCATTAATTCCAAGTTTTTTAAATGCCAAAATACACAAACGTTTCATTTCTTCTTCTTGTTCGTGGGTCAGTTTTGCTGGACAAATTTTGTCTAGAGGTTTTTTTAATTTATCAGCATTTGATTGAATTTTATCTGGATCTCCTTGTAAATCAATTTCCACAATTGGCAACACTTCAACACTGTTTGCATTACCGATTAATCCTACTGCAAACTCTCTTCCTGGAATGAATTGTTCAACTAGTGCATCTTGATGATATTTTTCAATTTCTTCTTTAACAGCTTGTCTCAAATCATCCCAATTATCTACAACTTTCATTCCCATTGATGTTGATTCGGATTTTGGTTTTACAATTACTGGAAAAATTAAATCATCAAACTGATCTTCATGACTTGAAAATACCCAAAACCCAGGAGTTGGAATGTTGTTTCTTTGTAAAACAAGTTTTGTCATTACCTTGTCTTGTACAATAGCATGAGCTTCAGGACCTGAACCAAGATATGGAACCCCAAGCATCTCAAGTAAAGCAGGAACATGCGTGTATCTGTTGTGCCCCTGCAACCCATATGCCATATTAAATACAAGCCCTGGTCTGTCACCATCCATGACTTTGGGCATAAAATCATGCATCTCATCAATGGCATGCATATTTGCCTCAATTAGCTTTACAGTATGGCTACCCTTTTCTAATGCTTTTGCAACTCGCTCAATTGCCTTTGATGAATAGTGCTCTTGTGTAGGAATATCTGAGATGTTGATAACATCAGATGGAGAAATTTTTTTTTTATTATACATTAAAGCTACTTTCAACACATCTAGAGTTTCAAACTAGTAGAAAAACTGATCTTATACAAAAAAAGTATTCAGACTGCTACTCATTTGAGTAAAAACTGTACACCTCTCCACTATAAGACATAGATTTTTTCTGAAGATTTAGCATGGCACAAACTAAAGCTCAAAAAAGTGCAGCTGCCAAAAAAGCAGCTAGGACTAGAAAGCGAAATGCAAAGTTAAAAGCAGAAGCAGCAGAAAAAGCAGCAGTTCTAAGAAAGCGTAGAGCAGCAGCAAGAAAAAGAGCAGCCGCAGCAGAAGCACCAAAAAGACGTAAAGTGAAGAAAACCACAAAACGCACTGCTGCAAAAAAAGCAGCTCCAAAGAGAAAGGCAGCTAAACGCAAAGCCGCTCCAAAAAGAAAGACTGCAGCTAGAAAAGCAGCTCCAAAAAGAAAGACTGCAACAAAGTCAAAAGGAAGAAGACGATAATTGTACATCAATCTCTTTCTAGAACTTTGCAGCTGTCATATCTCTAGAAAGGGACATTAACATGGAATCACTTTTCCATTTTTTCTTTTTTTAACTAAGGAAATGAAATATGATGAATGTGAAATGTAAAAACTGTGGAAAAGATTTTGAATATTTTGCAAGTGATTTTTGCTGTGAGAAATGTGCAGAAGAATACTTTATGCATGCCTAACAGATTGAAATATTGTATAACATTTGTCAATGAAAGTTTAGGTTTAAAATTAACTACTTTTTCTAAGAGACATAATCATGATAAAGGAATTCTTTGGATTTATCTGGGATTTAGTCTCAGGAAACTAATTTTTCTTTATTTTTATTTTAATTCAAAGAAGATATTCAGATTATACAGTATTTGCAAGAGATAAATCCCAAATTTTTTGCAATTTCAAGCGTATCAGGTGTAAAATATCGCCTTGTCTTCATTTCAATATTGTAAATATCACATTCTTTTTGCTTACATGCAAGATGATGAACAATTTTCAAATTCATATCTCCCAGGTAGCCTGCCATATCATCAGACTATTGTAGATATTGTTATCTCGTCAAACAATTTTTCAGCTATTTTGATAATTTTTTTATCATCGGCGTCAGGTTCTGCTGCAATCAACACTAAATTCTCTCCGATTGGAACACTAATGATTAACTGATTTGTTCTTCTTGAAGCAATATAATCAATTGGACCTAATGCATCATCAAGTTCCTGTCTCATGTTAAAATCAAGCTGCATCTGCATGTAGACCATTCTAATCTTATCATCTGAAAGCAACGGAGTAATTCCTTTCTTGAATCCACCTGCAACCAATCTTCCAAGACTGCTTATCACTCCAACATGTCTTACTTTGTCTTCTTTTGATAGTTCTTCACAAGCTTGATCTAGATTTTGTACATCTACAACAGATAAAATTCCCATTATATCACATCCTTAAAACTAATCATCATCTATGCTTCCTCCTTGGCCATACAATACATGCATTGTATAGGTATCAGTTACATCAGGATGATTTCTAAATTTATGTACTAATTGATCTATCTTATTTGTATCAGTTGATGAAATCTTTACAAAAATATCATACTTTCCCCAAACTCCATTAATTTCAGTAATCTCTGAGACCTCTTTGAATTCTGAAATTATTTTCATTTCATTTCCTGAATTGCATGACAAAAGAACATATGCTTGCATGTTTTATGTTCTCTCCATCACAAATAAACATCTCTTAAACAACTAACTGATGCTCCATATTTTCAAATGCCCAATTAATTATGATACTTTTTTTATGAGACCATCGATAATGCGAAGACATGTGTTTTTGATTTGCAGACGGTTCAGGATATGTGCAAAACACACATGAAAATGTTGTATCTGTAAGATGTTTAATTATATCTTCTCTATGATTAGATAGATGAGTCAACCAACCTGTTCTATCAGATATGATTGATTTTGTATTTATGCAATAAGGACATTTTGCAGAAACTGTCATCATTGTACTTTCTCCTTTTTTTGCAATATCCAGAGATTCTCATTAATCGTATGGCATTTACAATCAGGAGATTTTCCCTTACAGTTTTTCTGATGTAGTTTTGCATCACATTTGTTGCAATTAGGATCTCTCCAAGATGCATTATTGCCACAGTTTCCACAAATCAATTACTTTTTTCCTCAAAAAATCTGTGACACAACATACACTCACGCCTATTCTTCAATCCAGGCATCCTAACTGATGCAAAATGAGTACAGTTATCTTGATTGATCAGAGTCAAAATGTCCACACCATCCCCTGGTATTCTATCCAGTTCTTAGAGCAATCTTGACAGTGTCCAATGGTATCTGATTGAGACCAAAAAAGAAAACTATCCAGAGATTCACAATATGGGCATTCTACATAGACAAAGCTATTATCATGATGGTAACTAAGATTATGGTTTTTTCTAGAATTTTGGTTTTTACGCAAAACTTTGGTTTGTGATGAAGTTTGTTTCATACCATATCAAATGTATTCGTGAATATAATCAAGGAATTTTTTGAGTAAAATTCAGAACTGAATAACTAGTTGATTTCATTCAGAACCAAGTCAAAAAGAAACCACCTTAATTTACAATAATTATTTGTTAAAAAAATGAACAAAACTCCCATAAAATCTACCCAAGAACAAAGATTTGAAAACACATGTAAGTACTGTTTTAAAAAATTCTCTAATCGTGCAAGTAACTATTGTTCTTTAGAATGTGCATGTACTGCTTTAGGTGCATAAAAAATGGATTTTAATAGATGTTTGTGTTGTGGAAGAAGAACTATTGAAAGAGATATTACATATTGTTCATATCAATGTGAGCTTATTGCATCAGTTACAAAAAAGAAGTTTTACAACAAAAAAGATCTAAGATGATTTTAAAAAATAAATCATTCATACAGTTTAAATTTATAAGAATAAAGTATCATTTGCCGTCACAAGGTTTGTAGGCAAAACCTAGTTGGTGAAATACCATACGGAAAGAAAAACCTTCAGAGATTATGAAAAAAAAGTTCTTGCAGGATAACAATATAGGAAGGGAATTAAATTAAAAATCAACCAAATGGGATTAGGAAGTTGTAAAAATATTTGTAATAAATTTCAAATGTCATCTAAAAAATTAGCTTATAATTTAGGTGGATGTCATTGTAGAAATTGTGATTACTATTACAAAGAAAAATTTAGCAAATGTCCATGCTGTAATAGTAAGGTACGTTATTCAACTAGATCAAACAAAAATAAAAAAGAGTCAGAAATAGTTCGCATATAGAAATATTGCAAAAAACATAGTAGAATTAATCTTCGTAAAATTTTGTAGGTTTTCCAAATCTTTTACTACAAATATCACATGGGTCTTCCAAGTGACATTCTGGAAGATAGCATGTCATTGTATCCTCAACATTGAACAATTGATGTTTTTTGAAATTTTATCAACAACACTTTGATGAATCTCAATAGTGTTGATTTCTTTTGAGGGACTCATAACTACCAAGTCAACATCACTATTGTTTGCATAGTCTATGATATGTTGGTGAGGATCATCATCTATTTTTTTGAGTTTAGTTGTTACATTTGCACCATATTTTTTTGCAATGTTTCTAAATTTTGAGGTCTTGTTTTCAGCAGAATTTACATCCTTTGCGGCATCAACCTTGTCTTGTTTTGTCTTAAAGAAGACAAATTTTGGGAGTTTTTTTTCTACACATTGCAACACAGTAATTTTTCCTCCTAAATTACCTGCAATTTTTGATGCAGCCTTTATTGAGTCAAGTCCTTTCTTAGAACCATCATATGGCACTAGAATGTGCTTAAAATTAGTCATAAATTATGTTATTTTGCAATACTAATTACTTCTCATAAGCTAATCAGCTTAATATCAAGAGTTTAGCTAATGATTTCTTTTAGGATCTAAAAACAATAAGATACTGTAAACAAAAATTATTTCCCACATTAGAATAATGAATATAAAAAAACCTAAAATCAAAATTGGACACAACTTACGTGTACCTAAAAGAAAGAAAACTAAATTGAATCCACTAAGAGTCAGAAAAAAGAATCTATCCAAACTTCATGGAACTGTAAAAACTAGAAAAAAATTGCAAAAAACAAACAAGAAAAAATCACATAACAAAAAAAATTCACTAATAATAGAAAAAATAAAAATGCAAAAACAAATTCAGCAAAAAGATTCTGAGGAGTTAAAAAAGAATATTAAAAAACTACAGACTTTGATTATTTCTTTTTCAGGACTAGAGCAATTATCAGAAAAATCAATCAAAAATATTCAAGAAAGACGTCAAAAAATTTGTGCAGAAAATCAAGATATTGTAAAAAGAATTAGCATTACTGCAAAGAAACTATCAGAATATGAATCAAAGTACAAAAACACTAGTTAGATTTTGTTCTCATTGTCTTTGATTTTTTCCAGATATAATCAAAGTAATCAATACACCATTCATGAAATGCTGAATCTTTACTGTAAAACATATGTTTAAGATCAGTTTCATTTGTTGTAGATGGAAATATCACAGCTGATTCTTTTTCATTAAGTAATACAATCGTACTGACTGTTTTGGTAGTTTTTCGTTGAATCTTTCCCTTTTGGACCAGTTTGTAATAGCCAGTTTTTTTGAGGATTTCTTCTCTATTTTCAGGCTCTATTAGATTATTAGATACGATATGCCTGTATTCCACACCATTCTGGATTCTAGATACAAGGGGTTTGATCATTCCAGGTGGGGATTCAGATACAATATCTGCTATGTAGCTATCAGCATTTTTGTAAATTGATGTCCATTTTTCAAGTACTTTGGTAACTCCTCGAATATGCTCAGATGTACCCAACACGCCTAATCTCTTTGTAAATTTTGATGGAATTAGTTGCAGATTATGATTTTCAAAAAATTTCTCATTTTTTGTAAGAAATTTTACAAGAGACATTTGAGATAGCATGATTTTTCCCTGAGTAGTGATTTCGTATTTGTCATTCATTCCTTTTTTTGTAAAATTGGACTTTGATAATCTGTCAAGATTTCTATGGACTTCTTGAGCAGTAACATCAAGTTTTGTTGCAAGTTGGGTAACACCAAAAGATTTGATGGACAAGTTATGAAGTATTTTTAATCGTTGTTCACTTGCAAGCTCTAAAAAATAACCTGCTGTATTTTCAAAATCATCAGTCAATAAACGAGTTTCATATTGTATACTATTTAGTTATGTTGATAAACATTTTATAAAAATTAGCACTAGAATGATTTTTTTCAAGCATTAAATAGAATCAAAGATTGATGAACAATATGAAAATTAAAAAAATTTTGATTCCATATGATGCAACTCCAAGCAGCAAAAAAGCTGTAAAGAAAGTATTTCCACTAATTGAAAAACACAATTCTAAAATTATATTTTTGTCATGCATACATGATAAAGCAACATTTGGGTTTTTTAAAACAAAATCAGACAAAAAAGAAATCGAGCAGGAAAGAAAAAAGATTCAAAAATATCACGAAGAACTGAAAAAAGAAGCAGACGGGTTTGACATTCCATCTAGTTCCAAAATTATCAAAAGTGACCTTGAATCACGCTCAATTATAGAATATTCAAAAGAACAAAATGTAGACCTGATAGTAATGAGCAAATCAAAGTTAGGAACTCATGCTGAAAAAATGTATTACAACAGTACAGTTGATGCCGTATTCAAAAATGCACCATGTCCACTTCTATACATCCCATAAGAAATTTGTTTTTTAATTGAATTTTAGTTGTTTGAGGGTTTATCGAATTACCTAAAAAAGAAAAAAGAATTATTCAATTCTTTATTTTGTTGGGTTTGTAAGTACTAGTGAGTAACTTACAGTGAATGGCTCAGTGTTCATTGTGTGAAGGGCTAATGCATTTCCAGAAAATGTTACTGAATTTGCTGCTTTTGAATCTACTAAAACCAATGCATAGAATGTTTCACCATCTGCAGACCACGAAGGGACACCTCTAAGTTCAGCTTGAGACATGGGGCCAATCAAGGTTACAATCTGAACAGGTTCAGATGCATCATATGTTAGATGTCCAGAATACGCTTTATCTCTGGGGGCCAACAATAATGCAAGTTGATGGTTTTCATGTCCAATACCAGGATCTTGTTTAGAAGTCACGGTACCCTTGTATACTTTTTCGCTATCTGTTGAATGTTCAGTGTATGTTACAGAATAGCTTACAGTGAATGGCTCAGAATTCTTTGTATGTACTGCTATAGCATTACCTGAAAACTGCCAAACACCTGCAGAATTATTTTTATCCACAAATGTTAAACCAAACTTTGTATTTCCATCCATAGTCCAAATTGCTTGTCCTTTAGCCATACCTGCTTTTAGTGGACCATGCAACGCTACAAGCTGAATATTTTCAGATGCAGTATAAGTCAAATGTCCACGATATGTTTTTTCACTAGGTGGCAAAATGATTGCAAGTTGATGTCCTTCATGTCCTTGTCCAGGATCTTGTACAGAAGTTAATACACCTGTAACTGTCTTTGGAACTTTTTGAGACATTGTTGTTTTTGCAGCCTCCATTGTTTCAGATTTTTTGTCTTTATTTGGATGGTCTTTAGCTTTTTCTGCAGATTCTGTTTTCTTTTCAGATTTTACTTGTTCCTTTTTCTTTTTTTCCTCAGATTTTTTTTCTTCTGGAATTTCAGAACATAGCCTATCACCACAGACTTTTTCAGAATTAATGTTACTTGCAGATGTTCCTTTACTCTTTAAAGCATCAACAGATTGTACCAATCCTATAGGGCCTGCAATGGTTCCTGTCAATAAAACAGCAACTACAAAAATTGCAAGAATAGTTGTTTTTGTCATTAATTAGTAATACATTATGAAGTTATAAACGTGGATCAGAATTATTCTTTTAATTTACTTTCTTTGAATACATCTGAGCCATACCAACAATATCTAAAATAATCAAGACACCACTCGTGAAACATTGCATCATCAGAGTAAAACATTGCACTGATATCAGATTCACCATCAAGTGTTGGAAACATAACACAAGCCTCCTTTTCATTAAGAACTATAACTGTCTGAACATTTTTTTCCATCTTTCTTTCAATTAGACCTTTTTCCATGAGTTTATCAAATCCCAATTTCTTTAGCAATGCCTTTCTTCCTTTGGGAACAACTGCAGACTCTGAAAAGATATAATTGAATTTCACTCCTTTTTTGATTCGTTTTACTACAGGTTCGATTAAGTCCAATGGAACCTCAGATAAAATCTCATAGATGTATTCATCAGAATTTTTGTAGATATTCTTCCATTGCTCAAGTACTTTTGATACTCCTTTGACGTATGTACTATTGGCTAATTGACCACAACGCATTTGGAATTTGTGTGGAACCTCACCAAAGTGATGTTTTTCAAAATATTTTCTGTTTTGGGAGATAAACACAACAGACGGAACCTGTGTACAAATTGTTCTGCCAAATGTAGTCAATGTATAATTTCCATCAACTTTTTTTTCAATCAAACCACTGTCTTCTAATCTTGTAAAGTTTCTATGAACCTCTTGTTTTGTTGCACCAATATCTTTTGCTAGTTTTGTTGGAGTGGTAGATTTTTCTAGTAACTTGAATATGATTTGAAGTCTTTGAGGACTGGCCAAATCAAGTACATAGTTTGCAGTATCATCAAAAAGATCAGTCATTGCTACCATTCCTCAATATTGAATAAAAATGATTACAGAAAATTACTCGATTACTTTGATTAGTTCTTTGAGTTTTCTTCTTGACTTTGGAGGTTTCTTCTTGTCAGGATATCCAATACAGAGAATAGATGATGGTCTCAAGTCAGTTCCCAGAATCTTTTTTACTTTTTCTTCATCAAACATGCCTATCCAAATAGTACTAAGACCCACCCCTGATGCTGCAAGCAATGAAAAAGATGCAGCGATAGTTGCATCTTGTAGTGAGAATTTCTCCAAAATATCTGGAGGGAATTTTAGGTTCACTCTGGCAGGATCTGTACAAAATACTAAAACAACAGGTGCATTGACATATGGCTGCTTGTTTGCAGCCTCTACTAGTGCTTCTTTGGTCTTTTTATTTTTTATCAGAAATACCTGAAATCCTTGAAAGTTACCAGCAGTTGGTGCAACATCAGCAGCTGATAAAATTTTGTCAATCTTCCAATCCTCGACTTTGGTTTTATCAAATTTTCTAGTAGAACGTCTAGTTGCAAAGACTCGAAACAAGTCAGTAGGAGATAGATCTTGCCTAATCTTTTCAGGCTCTGATGACAAAATTGCCTGGATAAGAGATTGTTTTGGTTTTTGTGGCATATCTCTTTGTTCTTTGGAATCATCTCGAATCCAAACAGAAGGATAGAACTCTTTGCTTCCAATGTAAACATACTGAGGGTCATGGGGAATTTTTGCAAATTCCAATACTTGTTCTTGAATTGTGGTGGTTTTTGCTTCAAGCAATCTATGATTAGAAAGACTAAACTGAATAACATCAGAATTTATTCGAATAAAGCTTGTTTGGTCTTCTAGTTCTACTTCACCAGTTTTGTCTTGTTTTAGTAACTCAACGAGTTTGTCTAGTTCTTCTTTGTTTAATATTACAACATCAGTGTCATCCTCATCAATTCCCTGCCAAACCAATCTACAACCATCCTTTGAAGTGTAAGATGGTTCTATTGTTTGGAATTTCATATTTTTAGTCATATCAATTATTATAAAAAAGAAGTTGTGTTGCTAGCTGATTAAACCGCTAGCAACAAAGTAGGCACCAGCACCCATTCCCATTACTGCACCGATTGCCATGCAGATGAGGTCAAACTTTACGACCTTCCTAAATGGAGCGTGAACCATTTTATCCCAGTTTGAGATTTGTTGTGTTTTCATGATAATAATTAGGACTGGTAGAACATAGAGTCTGGTAAAACTTAGAGATTACCAGTAAGCTGATTAGCTGACTATGGTATATCTTCATTCATAGTGTAATCATATCATGAAATTACAGACTAAACAAAAATCGAAACTTGCATTGCCACGTTACAAAAAATCGTACTATGGGTTCTATGCTTTGGCAACAATTACAGTAGTGATACTCTCACTAGGGTTATAGGAGAATGGTAAATTGAGAATAGATAGTTGTAGAAAATGTGGTATTTTTTTGGAGATAAAACAAAAGTGTTCTATTTGTCAAAAGCCACTAAAATTTAGTTGCCGAAAATGTAATTCTGAGTCAGAAGAACAGATTCATTCCATATGCAGATTAGTTGATATGAATTACAGACCAATATTCCCAGAGGCAGCATGATGTCACGGAATACTGGACCATATCCATTATGCATTGGAAAATGTAAAGAGTTTCAGGCACAAAGACCAAAAGTTGGAAAAAGATATCAACTAGGACAAAAGTTATGTCAAGAATGTAATGAATGGGTATTTTTTGATGGATCTATGTGTCCTTGTTGTCACAATCGTTTGAGAACTAGACCCAGATGCAAAAAATACAAGACAGAAGTTGCAAGAATTTAGAATTTGTTTTAAGATTACTCCAAAGCATCATTAAAAATTTCAGATGTGTCATCTATTGTACTTTCACATTCACCTTTACTTTTCATTGCAATATGATCTGCATTTAGTGCACACATGTTTCCATACGTCTTTTCATTTACACCACATACAGGAGCATATTCCAACGTACATGCTACAACTGGAGGCTCCAAATGCCAACCACGCTCTACAAATTTGTCAACAGAAGAAGTCTTTACACATGCAGGAGTAATATCATGTTTGAAAAGTAATCTAAAATCATCGGCACATACTACATCATTTGCGGCAATTCCAGCATTGCCCTGATGTAATGGTCTAAGATATGGTTGTTTTACGCCATCCATGATACAGACTTTGCCAGGATAGATTCCAGGGCCGCATCTATCATTTAGAACACATATTTCTCCAAGGGAAACAAATCCTGGAGCACATACTCCATTGTATGGAATGTGTTTTGCATATGATTTTTGGTCCAAGATTTCAATTAATTCATAGTTTTTACTTGATGCATCTGCAGGAGGGTTTTCAACGTCAGTAACTTTTACTAAAATTTTGTATGACTTTCCTTCAGCATAATCAAACCCATTAATTGAATCATAAAAGTTCTGCCAGCTAGAATCAGGATCCTCACGAATTTGCATGCATTTCATAGGTCCCACTCCAACACAATCAACTAGATTAGAGTCAACATAGAAAATTTTTTCCTCAGATGGCAATTCCAATCCAAGTTCGACCCTAACTTGGTTTCGTAATTCATTAAGTTCTTCCACTGGAATCTGTAGACTGACCATCTTTCTGATTTGATTCATCAAGACTAATCCTTCTTGATCATGTGTTAATTGCTGTCCTGTTTCTTCAAATGCATAATATGCTTTCATAATTTCTAGACGTTGATTTGTATCATCGTCATCAGGATTATTCATCCAGTTTTCAACCATGACTTTGAGTTCTTGTTGAGTAATTGAGAAATTTACATCAGAGGTTGTTTCTTGGGCAAAAGATTCAGACATTACAAAATATCCCAAAACAAGAATTGGGATTATCATCCAAATTAATTTCATAGTATGTGTTAGAGAATGCACCTTATAGGGTTTGATGAAAATCAAATTTTACCAAATTTTTAGGATCAAGTATTAATAGAATTTTGCAGTAGATAAAAAAATGGATTATGAAGACATATGCAAAGATATTCTAAATTTTGACTCCAAAGTTAGATTCTGTGGAATTACAAATGCAAAGAGTGAACTAATTGCAAGTATTTCAAAGAATCCTGAAGAAAAATTCCTAAGCAAAGACGAGATGATGATGTCAATTCATTATACCTTAGATAGATCTGAAAAACACACAAACCTATCTTATAAGATAGGCGATGAAAAATCTGCAGTAATTGAATATGACAAAGTTACAATGATTACAATTCCCCTTGAAAAAAAGGAACTCTTGCTAATCAGTACAGAACCAGATGCAGAATATTACAAAATCATTACAAAAGCAAGAGAATTACTGTAAAGAATTTTGTCAATTTATATTTAGAGTGAGAATTAACTACTTTTTCTAATAACAATAACATGGTAAAAGAATTCTTTGAATTCATCTGGGATTTAATTTCAGGTAATTAGTTTTTTACAGGAATGATTTTTCAGATTTTTTGAAGTTATTTTATTGTCCTACTTCTTTTGCGCAATTTGGTGAACATGTGGAATAATCAGTTAAACTTTCGTATTCTCTTCCACAGTGAATGCATTTTCTAAAAGACATGTATTGATTACCTATTCATACTATTAAAAGAGGGTCAGATTTGGCACGAACAGCCTTTATTTTTGAGAATTTTGATTTGAACTGCTATTGTATCAACATATTTGGTCTGCTTTGCTTTTCCAGTAGCTTTTCTTTTATCAAGAGGACTATGATGAGTATATCCTCGTTTAGTCATTTCTGCAACTAATTTTTCGTGTCGAAGATACATTGCTTTGAGTGTACCTTTCCATCGCAAAGTCTCAGGGTGCATAGAATATCCTTTCTTGTTTTCAGTGATAACAACCCACATGGCATGAAGTTCTCGATGCTCACCTAACAGATGATTACGACATAGTTTTGATGGAGAGATATCCCAAATTCGCATTTTACCTATCTAAAAAATTAGGATATTTCAATTTTGAAGTAATAAAAAACATAGTGCTAACAAAATAATTTAATTTACTAATATTCAGAATCAGTGTTTGTGGTTTTTGATACAACTATCACAAAACTCATCTCCACATTTATCGCATGCAATTAACTGACCAGGTCGATATCCTGTAAAGCAACTATCACAGCTAGTTCCATTCATGATAAAAACAGATTTTGCAAATTATTTAAAGATCAATGAAAATAAAATAATCATTATTTTGAAATTATTGCTGAGTTAAATACAATGAAGATTGTATTACTGTATGACAATTGGAATTTACTTTGGCTCACAAACTGGTAAAACTGAAATGGTGTGTGCCAAAATAAAAAGTGAATTGGGAGATTCAGTTACAGACCCCAAAGATGTTTCTGAACTTGGAGGAGATCCAAGTCAATTCTCAGAAATGGATGGTCTCATTTGTGCCATTCCTACATGGAATACTGGCGAGGAAGAAAATAGATCAGGTACTGCATGGGATGAACTATTAGAAAAAATTGGAGAGTTAGACCTAAAGGGCAAACCCGTTGCAATATGTGGCTTGGGAGATGCTGCAGGTTATGCTGATAATTTTGTTGATGCAATGGAGGAATTACACAGGTATTTTGAAAAGGCAGGTGCAAAAATGGTAGGATATGTAAGCACAGACGGTTACACGTTTACAGGTTCAAAGAGTATAATTGATGGAAAATTTTGCGGATTACCAGTTGATGAAGACAGTGAATCAGAGCATACAGATGAAAGAGTCACAAAATGGTGTTCTCAACTTAAATCTGAAATGGGATTGTAAAAATAATTTAGTTTTTTTCAATTAATTATTATTGATTTACAAGATTGGTTATTTTTCCTATCAAAGTACACCACATTGTATGGGGGAATCAGGTGGAATGTATTATAACAAATGAGAGACGGGTGGCATTGTGATTGATTATTACAAATATCTAAGATGTCCTGAATGTGTAGAAAATGGATTGTACTGTAAGCCTCACAAGATTGAAGTAGAAAAATTACTTGCAGAAGAGAAATCAAAACTAGTTAAAACATAAGAGATGTATTTTTAATGCCTAATCAACTAAGGTTTTGCTCAAAAAATTTTAGAGTCTTG
The DNA here is from genome assembly GCF_965262695.1 of Candidatus Nitrosopumilus sp. Taxonomy (GTDB): domain Archaea; phylum Thermoproteota; class Nitrososphaeria; order Nitrososphaerales; family Nitrosopumilaceae; genus Nitrosopumilus. The sequence goes on from NZ_OZ253550.1 coordinate 904,153, forward strand.
TTTATGTTACCAATACAATTTTTTTAACATATAAGGTTCACCAATAGTTTCTATGTAGATTCTAAAGAATTGGAATGAAGATACAAAAAAAATGTCCGAAATGAAAAGTTTGAATCTCTAAAAGATTGAACCAATTATGGATTTGAATTGTTTTTTGACAATCTATCCAGACACATAAAATTAACAATGTTAATCGAAAATTATATGCCTTATTCACGTATTTTATACATGACAAAATACTCAATAGCAAAACCTTTGATCTTTGTGGGAGCACTTGTAATAATTGCAGCAGTAGTATTCTTTTTTGGAAGTTAAGAAAATATTTTGACAGTCATCTTTTCAATACAAACAACATCTTCAACATAAACAGTCATCAAATACTGCCTAGATAGAAAAATAAGACAACTAAGGAAACTATAGAACCGATAGGAACAGCAAACATGTGTTTTTCCATTTGCCTTACAGTAATAATTAGAAAAATCAATACTTTAAGAAAACTGAACAATGTTAAGTTTGCAATATATAATGACAAGGTAGATTTTGTTTATGCAGAAGCACTCCTATCTGAGTGGAAAATATTAGAATCAATGATAGTTTTCAAGGATTCAGCATGATAGTAACGACACAATATTTTCCCTCACGCTTCTGCATAATCAACAATTTAGAGAATTCTTGTTTTTTGCAATTATTTTAGTACAAATACTTGCTCAATTAATTACAACTGTACCTGGATTATCAGGCAGAATTTTGATCATGGAATGGTTATCATACAGTCCATGTTTTATTTCCAAATTATTTTGTATCTGACCATTAACTGTCACAGTGGGATTTTCTGGAAGCAAATCAGTTGAAATGTAAATAATTATTCTGTAAGGACTGTCAAAAGAAAATTGCATCATTTTTGTTTTTTCGTCATATGCAAAGTCTGAAATTTTGGCAGGACTGCGAAAGTCCACTATCCATTTGTTTGAATCATTTTCCTTTATCCATATTGGTTGTACTAGTTCTCTAACTCCTTTTGTAGGATCATATACTTTGTACTCTTTTGCATCGTTGATTTCTCTTTCTAGTCCTCTATGACAATATTGTCTACCCACATCATCATCTATCAAGTCACACAAATTGGAGCCTTCCTCAAGATTATGATTAGTATGAAATGCAATACTTAGTCCTAAATTATCCCGACATTGTTGATAATCAAAAATACGAAGTTCAGATTTTGGACACATGTCTTGAATAGATTCTTCTAGAAAAGTAGAACGAGTCAACTCATTATCAGTATATTGCATAAATACACCCCCAACACAAATGGTACCTTGATAAAATGACATCTGATCACACGCATTTATGGCACTGCTCAGATCATCCAGGTAATAATGCACCAATCCATGACCTAAGCCGTGAACACATTTTGTATAATCTGGACTTCCAATAAAGTCATTACAGATTGTTTTGTATGAACCTACATCATTGCCATTTTCTTGTAAGTCATGAAAGTATGATGCCATTACACCATGATAAAACCCACCCCTGCAAAGTGAACCATCCACATCCCTCAAGTTTTCATAAACATTTGGATTTTCTTCAAAGGCAGCATGTCCTATTTCATGAGATGTGAAATGACAATCACCTACTGCTCCTAATTTGGTTAATGTTAATGCTAATTCTAGCGTATCAACGGTATTTTCTTCTTTTATTTCTAAATCATAAAATAATTGAGAATAACACAATAGTTTTGGAGTTTCATTATCCAATATTGCACATCTCTGAATATCGGTCAAGTATTGCTCAGTTAGTTTTTGTGAAATTGGTATAGGAGTAGGATCTTTCAAATCTATAATTCCATCATTATCATCATCAGGATCTTGTGTTTCACCAATTCCATCAAAATCAAAATCTGCCCATTCTGTAGGATTGGTATCAAAGGCATCTATGGCATCTACAACATTATCATTATCGTCATCAATGTCTGCATTGTTACCTGTGCCATCATTATCAAAATCTGCCCATTCTGTAGGATTGGTATCAAAGGCATCTATGGCATCTACAACATTATCATTATCATCATCAACATCACAATCATTGCCTATTTTATCTCCATCAAAATCAAACTGGTCGGGATTAGTGATGTTAGGACAGTTATCAAATGAGTCGATTACTCCATCTTTATCCATATCTGCAAAGGATGCAATTCCAGACCAAGATAGAAAAGAAATAGTCATTGTAACACCCAAAACAACTAGCAAAAATTTTATCTTTTTTTCAATCAAATGTTTGACCTCATTTCAATAACTAGGAATCGGTTCTAAATATTTTGAGTTTCATATATCTCAAGCAGATTGGAAGAAATTCTTACTTTAACAAAACTGAACAATGTTAAGTTCAGTATATTACACAGAATGACATTACAAGATCAAAATTGGTAAAATTAAACTGTAGTGATTATGGGTTTGAATGTGATTACAGTATAGAAGGGGATGCAGAAAAAGTACTTGAGGAGTTTGGAGCACATACAGAAAATGAACATGGAATAGACTATTCCAAAGAAGCCCTGATGCAGTTTATCTTAAGAAAAACTACTTAGAAAATATAATTTTAATGCTCTAATTTACCCGAACATTCTGTAGAGCAGACATCATCACACCAATGCTCAAATTCCCTTCCACATACAATACATTTTTTTGTTCTCACCATAATTTTTCAAGACTATTTTTCTTGTTTAGGCTTGGAATGGGCTTTGATCATGTGCCTTTTTGTACGTTCAGGATCAGAGAATTTTTGGTTGCAAATCCTGCAAGTATCAGTAAATTTTTCATCTTTTTTGAAAATATTTTTTATTCCAACTTTAAGTTTTGACTTCATAACTAACTGGAAAATTTGAGATTATAATGGCTTGCTTAACAATGTTACATTGCCAATCAACCCACAACAGTTTAACTAGTAAAAAATCAAAATTACCATATTGGCAATATCAAAAAAATATAGGGATAAAATATACATCGTAAAAGACATCATATTGACATTGTCTGAATATGGCGAACTCAATCAGACTGCATTGTTTAGTTTTTGTGGATTAAACATTTCAAAACACAAATCAATTTTAGATAATTTAGAAAATAATGAATTAATTCAAAGATCAGAAAATAAAGAAGGAAAAAGAACAATTACAGTATTTAGGGTAACTGAGAAAGGAATGAATTTTTGTCAGGAAATTATTGACCCCTATGAAAAATTATTTCCAAGAAAGAATAAAAATTCCTAGAAAATCAAATTACTCTTCATCAAGATTATATTTTGCAGAGATCGAATTATCCAAATCTCTTTTCTTTTCTAAATAGTTACAATATCTTTTATTCCATGAACTCAAGGATCTGAATTGCTGCAGTCCTGTAACTAGCCATATTCCAGAGGTAACTAAGACAACCACCAACAAAACCACCAGCATTAATGAAAAATCGCGTTCACTTTCTATCAGATGTAGAAACTTTGGGTGGGTAATTAGATACGATGAAATTCCTATTGCCAAGGGAGCCAGAATCAATGCAGACAATGAAACTCCAAGCATAAGACCTCTAATATGCTGAATTTTTTCTATGAAAACATCCATAGAACGGATAATATCATTTCTGTCATCAGACAAAATAATCACTCCTAAAATCACATCGAGTCTTATTCATTTTGCTAAAATTCTTGGCAGACAAGTCGATATTAAAATTTTCTAGGCCAGTCATTTGGAATTACTTGTATTATGTAGTATTTAGCAAAAACTGAACAATGTTAATTTAATTTTATTAGAAGATTTTTGTAATTTATGGTATGAGTGATAAAGAAAAAAACGATGAAGGGGAAAATCTTGCTGAAAAGAAAAATAGTGATTGGTGGAGATTGGAAAAATTTCAGATTGGCAGGAGAAGATTTGCTTAGAATTGGCATATGCTTGTAATGGAACATGTTACTTAATCCAATCAAAAAAAGTCGTAAACTCAAAAAAGTATGAAAGAGGGCAAAAAAGATGCACACTTTGTGGAATTTTCATGGAAACCAATAGCCTTAGATGCCCATGTTGCAAGACAAAACTTAGAACTAGGGCAAGACGAAGTAAACCAAGTGTGATATAAAAAAATGAATCATATTTCAGAGTCTCTTTTTGTAGGAACCGCCGAATTAGAGCACACAGAGATGTATCTAAAGGCAATTTGGCACATAAAAGAAAAAGAAGGACAATCCAAAGTAAGCACAATTGCAAGAATGCTTAATGTCAGACAACCAAGTGTAGTTCAAATGCTAAAAAAATTAGATGAAAAAAAGCTTGTAGTTTACAACAAGTCAGGAGTACGTCTAACTCAAGAAGGCAAGGACATAGGAACCAGTATGATGAGAAACAGTAGACTGTTAGAGATATTGATGAAAGATTCTTTGAAAATGGAGATTGATGAAGAGATGGTGTGCGGTATTGAGCATCATATGAATGAGCAATTTACAGATGCATTATGCACAATGCTAAAACATCCAAGAAAATGTCCCCATGATCTTGCCATCCCCAAAGGAAAATGCTGTGAGAACACCTAGATTTTTTGTAAATTAACAATGTTAAGTGATTGCTAAATATCAAAATGAATTAGAGTATATAATGTGAAAGTCAATGCTGCCAAATTGTGTTTCCTAGATGTACTGTTGTTCATCCTATGACTATGCCATTCTATCCCAAGATAAAGAGCATGTCCATATTGGCTTTCACATTGTTATTATCAATAATACTTAATCGCGTAAGTTAGGCACAAATTTTGTGGTTATTGTTGCAGAGAATTAATTGGAATTTGAAATACTTTCAGATTGGATTTATTCTACAATCATCTTTGTTATTTTAGATACAATATTCATTGCATCCATTTTACTAAGCATTGCATCAAATCAGATTTAAAATAAGATTTTCTTTAGTATTTGTCAATGAATGTTTAGGTATGAAATTAACTACTTTTTCTAATAACAGTAATCATGATAAAAGAATTCTTGGAATTTATTTGGGAATTAGTATCAGGAAATTAGACTAGTTAGTCTTGAACATCATTATTTTTATCAACTTCTGCATGTTTTCCATAAAAACTGCAAAATTTGTCATTACAAAGATACATAGGGTTTCCACCAGGTGTTTTTGATTCTACCAAATCAGAGTTACATTGTCTACATTTCAAAAGTGTATTCAAATAGTTCTTTAAGAATTGTAATTTTAACTATTAATTTTTGATGTTTTGACATATAGGCCAACCAGTTACCCGTTGTTTTATTGATTATTTCAGTTCCTTTTAGGCACAAATAAGGTGCGGCATCAAACTGATCTGACAAAACTCGCCCCCGGCACACAATTTTTACAAATTTTTCAAGAGTTATTCTTTAGGGAGAAGTGTGCAATAATTATAGAGTTGAAACAAAATGACAAAATTTTGATAATTATAGGACTAGTTGCAGGAATGGTAGGCCTTGCAGTAATGATTGGTTTTATCGGACAAGGAAACGTCAGACATGTTGAGATATTCTGGACTGAGAAAGTAGAACAGACAATAGTTTTCCAAGAAATTGATGGAGAGACTCAGATAAAAGCAATCAAAGGAGTCAAAGGAGAAAACAATCCAACACTAATTTCACGAACGTCTTTTGCATATATTCTGACTGTAATTAACAATGGAACAACACATCATAGATTATACATTGATGGATTTAATGTCCAAACAGACTTGCTAGAACCAGGACAACAAGATACAATCACAATTTTTCCAGAGACAGAAGGAGAGTTTACCTATTACGACAAGAGACAATATCTAGAACCATTAGGTAAGATCAAAATTTTCTCAGTAGTGCCAAGTGATGAGTTTACTGGAATCTGGAAAGATTTGATTTAGGGTTTTTGTGCAATGATAAAATCTACTTTGTAGTTTAGAGTTGCACGTGGGTTTAGTTTTAGATTCCAGGGAATAAAAGATGGGTTTTTTGTGAGGTTTGAAATTTTGAATCCTAAATCACTCAAATTTGTGCGTAAACTAGATGCGTCTACGGGGTTTTTCACAGAATTGGGTCCCCTATCAAAATCATAAGGATCAGAGATTACAAAATATCCTTTTGAGATTTGTTTTGATATTGATTTTAGTAGTACTTTTGGTTCAATCATCTCTAAAACATTCAGTGCTAAAACTAAGTCAAACTGTAATTTGCCAAATACAGGGCTAAGAGAATCGGCTACAAAATAATCCAAGTTGTCTTTGAATTGTTTTTTTGCAACTTGTATTGCACTAAAAGAACGATCTACACCAAATATCAATCCATTAGAATTTGCCAAATGGTTTGTCATAATTCCAATAGAGCAACCATGCTCTAAGACAAGTTTTGATGAAGGTATAGAGTCTAGATTTTTCTTTATAACCCCATAAAATTTTGAAGTTTTGCTGTTTTGATAAATTCTAGCCCATTTTTCTTCAAGATGACTACGATCATTGTCTTTTTTGTTCAAAGATTTTTTTACAAAACTCTTGAGTTTAGATGAATGAGTCAGTTTGTAGAGTTTGCCACCAAGAATCCTCCTAGAAGAGAGATATTTTGAAAAGTCATCCCAAAGAACAGGGATTTTTTGAATAATTGGAAATTCTAATTTACATTTTTTGCATTGCATCATTCCCTCTATGATTTCTTTGTCTGATTCAAACACATCAAGATCAAGTTTTGCACCACATCGCACACATTTCAAAAATTCAAGACTTGATTGCAACATATGGAAAATTAATTGTTGTAAACTATATTTCTTTGAGGTAAAACCAAGATAATGTTAAATGTAGTAATTCAAGATTAGTTTTGAAAATGGGAGAGTTTGAGGAATTTGCTGAGGCTCTTTTTGGCCAGTTATCAGTAGAAATTGATGAGGAAAAGGAGATTTCGAGCCTAGCTGTCAAAGCTAAAGAGGACTTGACAGGCAAAGTGGAATTCAAAGATATTGAAGAGATAACAAAGAAAATACTACCAGAATTCAAAGAAAAGATCAAAGAGTTTGTTGGAATAGAAGTATCAGATAGCATAAAGTTTGAGTTTCCAGAACTAGAAGATCTAAAGAGACTCAAAGGGGAAAAGGTATTTGCAGATAACGAATCAAAAGAGTTTGTTAGAGAATTATTTAACGCAGTTGCAAAAGAAGACAATGCAAAGATTGCAGAATTAATGAAACAAGATACTGCAAAATATTTGGTGTATTCCACATATGCAATTCAATACATTTCAAAAATTACAACGACATATGGAGATTATCTTGATGGTGTGATCTATCTTAACAAATTCATCTTGTCACGTTATCCACAAATTATTTTACACAAACAAGGAGAGCCATACGGATCAAGATTTGAAAATGTGAACTCCGGATACACAGGAGGGATAAAAATGGCAGTACTAGAAGAATTAATTCACTCTACACAAGAAAAGTTGCATCAAATGAACAAAGAAGCTGCAATGCAGGTAAATAAAATCAATGAAGAGTTGGCAGGAATTATCCTAGGACTAGATTCAGAAACGGTTAACATGTTGGCTGAATATTGTCAACTCCAAACAGTACCAGATGATTTCCCATTTGCGAAAAGAGCAAACCTGTTTTTCTTTTTGAATCCAGATCATTTCTTAATAGAACAGATAGGACCGGATGTCATGACGTTTACACATGTAGAGATGGACCCAAAAATCAAAGAGGCAATACCACAACTCTTAGACATTTACAAGAGATGGCTTGCACCAATACAACATCACCATGCAGCATTCACCGCAATGGAAGGCATGGCAGGATTTGCAATTGAAAATATCCTAAAAGATGACCAAGACTTTCAGAATTATCTTACCACATTCATGGGAACAGACTTTTCATCATACCAGGTAAGAAAGAGTATGGGTAAGGACTTTACAAAGGTAATATACCAGAAGTTAGGCTCAGATACTTTCAAAAAAATTATAGAAGTTCCTCCAAATACCAGAGAACTCAAGGATCCTCAACTATACCTTGACAAGTTGAGTCAGTGATAATTGGAAAAAGAGTTTGATCCATTTGTTGCAGAATGGGTTTCATTTGTAAAGAATCCAAATTTCAATCTAGTTGAAAAATGTCTCAAATTTGCGCAGATTCTAGAATATCCAGATCTAGATATTGAAAAGTACATAGAAAAGATCAGCAGTATTGGAATGTCTCTTAAAGAGTCAATTAATGATGTTAAAAATCCAACATATCTCATATCGATGTTAAATGAACATCTCTTTGAGAATCTAGGATATAGCGGAGATGATGATGATTACTATAATCCAAAAAATAATTTTCTAAACGAGGTGTTAGACAAAAAGACAGGACTGCCAATTACTATTTCAATTCTTTATGCAGAAATTGCAAAGTTCATAGGACTAGATCTCAAAATTGTGGGATTTCCAAGTCACATCTTAGTAAAATACAACGAAGAAATGATACTAGATCCATTCTATGATGGACGATTATTAGACATTGATGATTTGCAAGAAATTCTTGATACAAATTATGGAGGAGAGATAGAATTCAAACCAGAATTCTTAGATGAGATAGAATCGGAACAGCTTCTGTTAAGAATGACTCGCAACTTGAAGAATTCCTATGTACAGTCTTTTGTTTATGAAAAAGCACTTCGTTGTGTCAACATGGTTTTAGCAATTGAACCAGAATCACCTGAAGACATCAGAGACAAAGGAATACTAGAAGAAAGAGTACTAAATTATGATAAGGCATTAAAATATTTGAATAAATATTTGGAGATTAATCCAAATGCAGAAGATGTAGATTTTATTTTGGAATTGATTAGAAGTATTAAGACAAAAAATTAATCAATAATAGAATCTATGTCGTTTCCTTTCTTAATCATTGAGATTTCATGACGTGCAATTTTATTTCTCAATGCTCTTTTGAGGATGTCGACTTCACTTCTGAGTAATGCAATTTCATCTTCAAGTTTTGCAACTCTTTCATAGATGGTTTCAGCTTCTGAACTCATGATTATCTATCAAGAAAAAATTGTCTTAAAAAGTTATGGGTAAATAATTTGATGGACAGGTTAGCTTTTTGGACTATAATTCAAACTCTTGACGACATTTTTCACACTTTGCACGCTCCTCACCAGGAGATCCAAGGATGAATATTTTACCAATGGTTTTACAAATAGGACACATTCCAGTTGTTGCATTTTTAGGACCTGTGCGTATAATTTTTTGAGTTTTTCTTCGTCCCATGAAAAAAGTTCCCAAGTCGGTCTATTAAGTTTTAATGGCGCGGGGAGGGGGATTTGAACCCCCGTGTCCTTGCGGACATAGGATTAGCAATCCTACGCCCTACCAGGCTAGGCGATCCCCGCATAATGAGGGCTAGAATTAATCTGTAAATAAGTCAAACTTTAGACAAAATTTTCAACTCTAAACATTGTCTAGTTCGTCATGAAATTGGCTGTAATTATTCACAATTTCATTAATAGGAACACGTTTGCCACCCACAATTTTTAGGTCAACTTGAACTTTTTTGTTTTCAATTGTCAAAATATTGTATGTATTTTCAAATAATCCACGTACTCGTTCAGATGTTGCAGTACCAGCATTTACAACGGTCAAAGTTCTAAAGTTCCAAGCCCATGGTCTGTGTTTATGACCACACAAAACAACATCAACTTTTGAATCAAGTACGGTTCTTAATACATCACCAGCATCAACTACAGTTAGTTGATCAGAACCAGTATCAGGAATCGCAATTAAATGGTGATGCATTGCAACAATCTTTATCTTATCTTTGTATTTTTTCATGGTTCTCTCAAGCCACAGATTTTGTCGGTATCCAACTTCACCTTCATTTCGGTCAGGCCTTGCAGTACCTACAGTTACTAAAACAACATCATTATCTAATTCATTTACAGTTTGGAATGGAAAGAATTTTTTGAATAACAGATAACCAGTGTTTCTATAATCATGGTTTCCGCTAATTGCAATAATTTTTTTTGTGTTAAATTTCTCTAATAGAGACTTGCACTTTTCATATTCTTTCATTAGTCCTTCATTTGTCAAATCACCAGTAATTACAATTACATCAGGATTCAACTCGTTGACTTCATCAACTAGCACGTTGAATTTTTCCTCTAGAAATTGTGAGCCAACATGTAGATCAGAGATTTGAACTATTATCATCAAAGTTCATTTTGCAAAAATAGCTATTAAATCATCTCTATAGATTACATGTAGAAATCATTTCCAATCAAGGTAGAATTAAATAATAAACTCCTCAAAAACTTGCAGTTTTGAGTAAAAAAGCTGCAGTGATGAAAGGAGACGGTATTGGACCTGAAGTTGTTGATTCAATGCTCAGAGTTCTCAAGGAGTGTAACTTTCAGTCAGAATTGGTTCTATGTGAGGCTGGTTCTGAGCAATGGGACAAAAATGGTAGGAAAGATGCATCATACATACCAGATGCAACCATGAAGATTCTAGAAGAATCAGACTGTTGTTTCAAGGGACCAACCACTACAATCCCAGTTCCAGGGGCACCTAGAAGTGTTGCAGTAACATTAAGACAGAAATTTGATCTTTATGCAAATATCAGACCAACTAAAACCTATGATAGACTTACTCCAGATAGAAAACTTGATTGTGTTTGTTTTAGAGAGGCAACTGAAGGACTGTACACAGGAGTAGAGGCAAAAATTACAGATGATGCAGCAATTGCAATTAGAAAAATTACAAGACATGGAAGTAGACGATTAATTGATTCAGCAGTAGATTGGGCAAACAAATTCAATATGAAAAAGATGGTTGCAGTAACAAAGAGAAACATCCTAAAACAAACTGATGGAATATTCTGGGATGAAACACAAAAGGCAGTTGAAGGAACAGGTATTGAGTTATCTGAAATTTATATTGACAACATGGCACAACAAATGGTAATTGCAACTGAACAATTCAATGGTTCTGTGTTAGTTAGTACCAATTTGTTTATGGATATTATTTCTGAGCTTGCATCAGCACTTGTAGGTTCAATTGGATTAATTTACTCTGCAAACATTGGAGATAATTATGCAATGTTTGAGGCAGCTCATGGCAGTGCACCACAATTTGCAGGACAAAACAAAGTAAATCCAACTGCAACTGTTCTATCAGGAGCTTGGATGGCAGACTATCTTGGTGAAAGAGATATCAGAGATGCAATTTTTGCTGCAACAGAGCAAGTAATCAATGAAGGAAAAGCAGTAACATGGGATATCGGTGGCGATGCATCAACAACACAAATGACTGACGCAATAGTCACATATGCAAAAGAAAAATTAAGAAAATAATCAGTTTATTGCCTCTACAAGAATTAGTTCTTCAAAAAAAAGTTTCTTTTTTTCAACAATTTGTGTTTTTAAGCCCAGTTTTTGTGCGTAATCTATGAGTTTTTGATAGTTTGAAAGAGAAGATGTAACAAAGACAAACTTGCCATTTTCCTTTAGATTGTTTTTTGCAGAATCAAAAATTTTCTTTGGAATTTCAAATCCTTCAGCACCGCCATCTGTAGCAATATCTAAAATTTCATCAGTTGCCAAATACGGTAAATTGCATACAATAAAATCAAATTTTATCTTTAATGCATCTGAACCATTGCAACAAATCAAATTCTGTGTTTTGTAAGAACTCTGATGTTGCAATACATCACAATTAATGTCAGTTCCAACAACCATAGAGAAATTTTCAGATAGTAATTTTGTCAGGTATCCTGAACCACTTCCAATATCTAATGCGTATTCTCCTTTTTCATCTTCAATATTGTTTGCAATGAAAAAAGTATCCTCAGATGGAGGATATTCATCATTTTTTGAGAATTTGTTTTGCAAGATTTACTATTTCATCTCCTGTTAAATCATCAACACGTCTCTCTATTTGAGATTCTTTTCCAAATTGTTTTAGAATGTTTTTTACAGTCTTTCGTCTGTATGAAAAAATCTCATTGATTGTTGAAATTAGTTTTTTATCCATATCAATTTTCTTTGTTATTTTTAAGATTATAGAATCAACTTTTGGGGGAGGAGAGAAATTATTCTTTCTAACACTAGAGATTTTTTCTATATCAAATGCATGTGTAGCGATAATGCTTATTGCCTTTCGGTTTTTTGATTTTGCAACAAGTTTTTCTGCAAACTCTTTTTGGACCATGATCACTCCATGAGAAAAAGTACGTTGAGCTAACCATTCTATAGCGTCCTTACTCTTAGAATAAGGTAAATTAGATACAAAAACTGAAAATAGATCTTTTTTCTTAAAGCCATCACCTGATTTTAATTCAAGATTCTCAATGTCTGAAAAAATTGTTCTTGCTTTTTTGATCAGACTCTCATCAGCATCAACTGAGATTACCTTTTTTGCTTTTTTGCATAATAACGGAGTCAATACACCCAACCCAGTTCCAACCTCAAATACAACATCATTTTTTGTGATTTTAGCCTCAGATACAATGGATTCTGCAATTGTTTGTGAGTTGAGAAAGTGTTGTCCGAGTAGTTTTCTCTTTATCATCTCTTTACAAAGAGATTCATTCTACTTTCACCAGTAATTTCATCCATGATTCTCTCTGTGATGTGTTTGATTGGTTCTTTGAATCCAACTCTTTCTTGTAAATCTTCATAGCTCTCAAATAGTTTCTTTTCTCGTTCTTCTAGCATTGTTTTCATGTAAGTTTTACCAATTCCTGGAATCAACTCTAAGGCGTGAATTCTAGGAGTCAAAGGTTGTGCCTTGTTTAGATATTCTACAAATTTTGATTCATTTTCAGTTACAATATTTTCAACTACATTTTGTAATTCAGTTTGAGCAGATGAAGATATTTTTTCATATTCCATCTTGCCTAATACAGATTGAACTTTGGTTCGTCCTTCTTTTCCGATATAGATTTTCTCACCTACTTCAAATGTAGAATTTGCAATTCCAAGAATTTCCAAAATGGTTAATCGGTCCTCACCAATTGCAGTAATGATTATCCCTTCTCTTCCTCTAACAGTAGATGATTTTCCTCGAGGATTGAAATCTAGAACGTATGCATATTCCTCATATTTTCTAGGTGGGGATTGTGCCCTATACAAAATAAAATACTCCTGAGAAATTAAGAGTGCTCCTTGATTATTTTGAGTATTTTTTCTAGAGTTTCAGCAAGAATTAATTTTTTCCAACCAAAGGTGAAAGAACGTAACTCTGCCATACTTGTTGGTCTAATGTTAACAATTTCAACAGCTTCATCTTCTGTTAATTCACATTCCTTGATGAGTTTTTTCTTCATATCTTTTGCATCTTTGGGATCAAGTGATACAAATTTTGAAACATAATCGTAGGTCCAACGTTGGATTTGATCCATTTCTTCAGGATCAACTTTGCCTAAGATTTCTTTAACTTCTGAAAGAGAAATAGCTTGTTTCTTTTGTACTTCTTCCATAACTATACACCGAATGGTTTTATGTGATCCAATCTAGTGATTAAGGTTTTCGATTTTTCCCCTAATTTTACATCTAGTGTGATAGCACGTCTTCCCACATGGGTAATCATACCGACTTTGCCGTGATATCTTCTGTGAGGCAATCCTTTGTGCTGTCTAGGATCAATAATGACAAGTGCTTGTTGACCTTCTTGGTATTCACGAAGCAAGAATGAAACGCCTCTAGGGGCTTTTTTCTTCATTACTGATCTAGATTTGTGTTTAAATCCATGTGAACGACCAGACGATTTCTTAGTTGCCATGTAGTGTAAAACCTTCGAAAGCCCTATTTTAAGACTTAGAACATGGTTCTGCCAAAATTAGCCAATAATATCGGTTCTCAGTTGTCCACAAGCAGCAGAGATCTCAGTGCCTTTTTCCACACGAACAGTACAATTTACACCAGATTTTAGTAAAATTCGCTCAAATTCTAAGACATTTTTCTCAGAGGGTCGCTTAAAGTCACCTGCTGTAGGATTGATTGGAATAATGTTAACGTGTGAACCGTTTCCATGTAGTAGTTTGGCTAATTCTTCTGCAATTTCTGGAGAGTCATTAATTCCTTCCATTAATGCATACTCAAAAGTCACACGACGTCCAGTTTTTTTAAAATAATTTCTTCCAGATTCTATAATGTCCTCAACAGAATGTGGACCAGCAGTTGGAACTAGTTTTTTTCTTAACTCATTGTTTGGAGCATGTAAAGATATAGCAAGGCCAATCTGAAGATTCTCTTCAGCTAGTTTTTCAATTCCAGATGCAATACCAATGGTAGAAATTGTGATGTGTCTTTGTCCTAATCCAAAACCTCTATCATGAGTTAGAATTTTTACAGCACGAATCATCTCGTCATAATTTGCCATAGGTTCACCCATTCCCATAAAGACCAAATTTGTAACATGTTCCCCACGTTGTTCTAAAAGTTCAGCAAAATGAATTACTTGAGATACAATATGTTCTGCTTTTAGATTTGTTTCAAATCCCATTTGTCCAGTTGCACAAAACACACAACCCATTGCACATCCAATTTGTGTTGAAACACAAATAGTTGATCTTGGATGGCCCCCAATCTTTGTTGGATTGTATTGCATCAGAACAGTTTCAACTGATGAATCATTAGATAATTGTAATAGTAATTTTGTAGTATCACCATCATCACTTACAACACGATGGGTTTCTTTTGCTGAACCAATTGTATAACCTGCTTCTGTTAATTCTTCTCGTAGTTTTTTTGGTAGTTGAGGAATATCGTTGATGTTTTTTGGGAATTTGTAATATAACGGAAGTAAAATTTGGTCTGCCCTATATCTAGGATATCCCATATCAATTACTAATTTTTCCATTTCTTCAGGAAGTAATCTATACAGATCTGTCATGATTTACAGAATTAATCAATTGATATTATAATTTAATCAAAAAGATATCAAAAATGGAGGCTAGATTGTTACCTCAAATTCCTCCAAAGAAGATTGTAAATTATCTAAATCTGTAAAATGGATAGAGGGCATGCCACAATTTTTTGCAGATTCCACATTAGATGGCTTGTCATCAATGAATAACAATTCGTCTGCAGAATAAGGTAATTTTTGAATTACATGTTCATATATTCTAGGATCGGGTTTTGAAAAACCAATTTGATATGACATGAATTTGTGTTCAAAGTGAGACAACATATCCCAATCGTCTACTACGGTATGAGTTACTTTTTCAATATTAGAAATTATTCCAATAGTAAATCCATTTTGTTTTAGATTGATACTGAGTTTTTTTACATCAGGATTTGGTATGGCATTTTTTCTAAAATAAGTATCCCAAAGTGATTCTTTATTGTTTTTTAATAAATCAGATTCCGTATCAACTGCAACATTGTACCAAAAATCAGATTCGTGGATTTTTCCAGAATCTAATTTAGATAGATGCTTATCAAATGCATCAACTATCAAATCTTCTTTGATACCAAATCGTTTTGATACTTCAGATGTAATCCAGGACATGTGCCAGTCAACTAGTACACCACCAATATCAAACAGAACACATTTGGTTTTAGTCATATAGAGATTAACAAAAAAGGAATATTCATAGATTTCAAAAGAAAGGAAAGTAGAGAGTTCTACTCTTCTACAGGTTCTGAATCATCTGCTTCAGCATCTACTAGAGGTGCTTCCACAGTTTCTACCTCTGGTGCAGTTTCAACTTCTGGTGTTTCAGCAGTTGCATCTACTTCAGGAGTTTCTGTAGATTCTTCTGGAGTTTCCACTGTTGCTTCCACCTCAGGCTCTTTTGCCTTCTTTGTGGTTGCTTTAGTTGTTTTTTTGGTAGTCTTTTTGGTCTTTTTCTCAGCTTCTTCAGGGTCAATTACACCTGCTTCACCAAGAGCAAAGATTACTTCTTCCTCAGGATGATGAGGACTGTCTACCATTCGAGCAATTCTCTTCTTGCCAGATTTCTTAAAGTAGATTCTGTAGGTACTAGTATGTGCAACTACGTTTCCACCAATTGGACGAGTTGGATCTCCAAAGAAGACATCAGGTGATGCCATAACTTGGTTTGTTGCAATTGCAGCACAGTTGTAAGTTTCTGCAATTCTGGATAGTAGATGAACAAAGTGATTTAATTTTTGTTGTCTGGTTGATAGAGTTCCTCTTCCAAGATATTCAGAACGGAACAATCCAACTGCAGAATCTGCAACAATTAGTTTTACATTGTTTTCTTCAATGATTGGTCCTGCTTCTTCTAGAATCAATACTTGATGTGCACTGTTGTATGCACGTGCAACAATGATGTTATCTAGAACTTTTTCTGGATCCATCTCATGAGCTTGAGCAATGGATACAATTCTTTCAGGTCTGAAAGTATTTTCAGTATCAATATACAAAACACTGCCTTCAAGACCACCTTCTTCTTTGGTTTTTTGAACCATGACAGACATTGTATGAGCAAATTGTGTTTTACCACAACCAAATTCTCCATAAACTTCTGTCAAAGCTTGTGTCTCAATACCACCATCAAATAGTGTGTCAAGACAGTTTGTACCAGTTGTAATTTTACCAATACTTTGACGGTGCTTGTAAATTTCACTTGCACTTGTAAAGTGTTTAGCAATTAATCCACCATCAACTAGATGTTGACGTGCTTTATTGACAATTTTCTCAGCAGTGTCCTTTTCCATTCCAGTTATTTCTGCAATTTCTACAGGACCTCTGACGATGAGATCCATGACGTTGTGGACACCTGCATCGGATAATTTTCTAGTTGTTACAGGACCTACGCCCTCTAAACTATCTAATCTTAAATCTTCTACCATACCGTATGGTACGGTACCAGTACTTTATAAGGATATTGTTTTAGAAAATGATCGAAAAATGATAAAAATGAGTATATTATCACGATATGATTATCCAAAATCCTGTTAACCTATGTTTTCATCCAGAATAACTACTGTGGGCTTTAGAATCTTTTAAAATATCACACATGTGTTAGATAACCTTGAGAGTATTTTTTCTCTTTTTCATTATAGGATTACTTCTTTTAATTCCAGTAAATGCATATGGACAAGTTCCAGAATGGGTCAAAAACATATCTTTATGGTGGGCAGAGGGAAAAATTTCAGAAGACGAGTTTCTTTCTGCCATAAAATACCTTTTAGAACAAAAAATTATTGAAATTAAAACACAAGAAGATGGTGAATTGATTATGAACGCAGTTCTTGAAAATGAATGGAAAATGCATCATTTCAAAACATTACTAGATTTTCGTTCAGATATGGTAGTATTGTTAGCAGATACTGTTGAATTTCAAGCATTTACAATTATGCTTGAGATGAAAAAATATCAAAATATCGAAGTTGATGAGCAATTAATCAAAGACAATCTTGTAAAAAGATTCATAGATTTTGCAAGTTTTGATCCAGATATTGATCAAATCAGAATATTAGATTTAACAGGAATGGAAATTCTTCGAATCAATAAAGAAAACGGGCAATATGAGGTAGTTCCAGACGGACAACTACAAGATAAAAGTCATAGATATTATTTTCATGAAGTATTAAAACTAAAACCAGATGAAATCTACATATCCCAACTTGATTTGAATGAGGAATCTGGCAGGGTAGAAGTTCCTCATAAACCAACAATAAGAATGGGTACGAAAATTCACGATATAGAAAATAATAAAGTTGGATTTTTAATTGTAAACTATAACATGCAGGATTTTTTGAATAGATATTCCTCTAGCAATATTTGTAATACAATTATGTTTGATGAAGATGGAGAAGTAGTTTTGCATCCAAACAGAGCAAAAATGTTTGGGAAGCAATTGGGACACAATTTTAATTATTATGATACACATCCAGAAATATTAGAAATAGAAGAACAGGGATTGGATTGGTTTGTTGATGCACATGAACAAACAACGTATGTAATTCATGAAAGTGAACCACATGGTTCTGAAAAATATTGGCATATTGTCTGCGAATTAAAATAATTTTAACTCAATTTAGTATCAAGACAGTTCCAAAAAATTAGAAATAATGATGAATTATGATTAACAAGCCAAAATGTGATCAAAATTGTATTTTTTGATATATGACTAACGTCTCTTTCTTCTTTGTCCAGGTTTGTTTTGACCAGGGAATCTACCTAAGACAAATCTCTTTTTGAAATTACTCTTATTCCTAAGACTAGAATTAGTACCTACAATTTTACGTCCTTCTACCTTTGGAGTTTGTCCTCTTACTTTTCCTGCTTTGGTAAGCGAACCGTGAGTTGCCATGATTTACACCAATAATTAACGAATTTATGTATTTGGAATCCTATCGGTACTTTGCCTTTACAGTCTCAATGACGTGTTCGTGTTCACGGCTCTTCCTACGTGCATATCTCTCCATAGCACCTAATGGAACACCACCAAGAGAACGTGCAATTGCATTGAAAAAGTATCTCTGAGGTCCTTTAGAACCAGTTCGGGTCATGAATTTTTGAATACCATATTTGAAATTGTGCTGCCATGTCTTGTAAAGGACACCTAGTTGTGCAGGAGTCATTTCATTTCCAATGTTAAAGAAGTCAGATTTTTCAAGTAATCCAATTGGAACGAATGTCAAAGCTGTTGTTGTAAACATTGATTCTGGTTGCTCACGTTCCAGTTCACTGATCAAACGGATTGTTTCCCAAGAATCTTCTGGTTGCTCATCATTATCAAGACCCATAATCAAAGTAAATGCTGGGATCCAATAATCTTGGTTCAAGGTCTTGACACCTTCTTTTACAACCCAATGCCATTCATCAGGAGAGTATGGTGCAAGTTTTCTATCAGCATATTTTCCAATTAATCTTAAACTTCCAGTCTCAAATCCAGCCTGAACACCAATCATGTTGTCAGGTCCTGCTTTCATGATTTTAGATAGATTTGGAATTAATTTTTCATCGGCAATTGCTCCTGCCAATGTACCATGTGTTGGATTTGTATGTTCAACACCAGTTGACATGATTGCAGTGAATAATTCTTCTAGTGCTTCTCTGTTTGGTTCCATTCCTTTTGCAGTTCTAGGATCCATACCGTAAACGAAAATATCATCACTGTGAACCCATGCAGATTTGGAACCACCTTTCTTTATGTTAACTTCAATTTCTTTTTTGACTTTTTCTGGAGAATAGTATCTCAATGATCTTAATGTTACATCACAGAACTTGCATCCTCTTCCACAACCTCTCATAACTTCAATCATTCCGTGCATACTTGGTTCTACAATGTCTGGGATTTCTTCCAAGTCAGGTCTATCCCAGAAATTGACAAATCTTCCATGAAGTTTTTTACCGTTTCTCTCAAATTCTTTAATGTTAACTTTGAAATCGCTTCTCTTTCTGAAAGGATCCATATTTTCAAAGTCGCCGTTAATCAAATAGTTAAAGAATCGTCCTGCATGTCCATCAATTTCAGGAGCAATGCCACCAAGCTCACCTTCCAAGATTGCATAAATTCCAAACTCTTCAATTTTTTCTGGATCATAATTGTATTGCCAAGTTCCAGATGCACCAGAAATTACTTTGGCTTTACTTCCTGTCTTAGCTTTTGCAGCCTTGATTCTATGATGTAGTTCAGTATTGTAATATTCATCGTATGATGTTTGTTTTCTACCATAAGTAAAGGTCATAGTTACTGGTCCCATTCCAAGTGGGTCCATCTCATATGTTCCAACAACTAGTGTTTCAGGTCCAATGAATTTTTCAATGTGATCTGGATGTGCAACAACAACATCTTGTCTACTAAATCCATCTCGTAGCAAACCAGCTTCAAGTTTTCTCAGACCATATGGAGCATAATTTGCAACACCATTTGTATGAGGAATATAATTACAGATAAAATCAAACAAGATTTTTGGAGTTACTTGTTTTCCAAGAATCTTGTACCAAAAGCTCTTTGGGTCCCTATTAGGGTCAATAGCAGGAGCACATCCAAAAAATGTCGCAAGAGACAATCCTCTATAAGGTGACATTAATGTACGATCAGCAGTTAAAACGATCTTTGGAGTTCCCATTCCCTTCACGAAATTAATTTTGTGATTTATTTTAAACCTTGCTGGTCAAATTTAATAATTTTCTAAAATTCCAGCCTTGTTTCTGTGATATTTACCAAATTCCTTGTTTTGAGATAGGTGTTGGCCATCAAATACAGTCCCATCCTTACATACAAGATCTTCGCCTACACAGCAACTACCACAAATTCCAACACCACACTTCATCATTCTCTCAAGACTGGCTTGGACAAAGATGCCTCTAGAATGAGCAGATTGGACTGTTTTGTACATCATTATCTCAGGGCCACAAACATAGACTCCATCAAATTCGGTTTGATCTACGTGTTTTTCAACCAAGTCAGTGACAAACCCCTTTTCTCCATAGCTTCCATCATCAGTTGATACAATTACTTTGTGAGTGTTATTTGCCAAGAGTTTGTTTGCCAAATCTTCAAAAAATACTTCATCTTTAGATTTTGCACCAATCAAGACGGTTACATCGTCTGTAGGTTTTACATGTGTTAATAATCGCATCATTGGAACAAGACCAGTTCCACCACCAACTAGCAAAAGTTTTCCTTCTCTAAGATCAAAGGAGTTACCATAAGGTCCACGAATTCCAATTTGTTCTCCCACTTTTACATTAAACAAACCAGTAGAAGATTCACCATGTTTTCTAACAGTAAATGCTGCTTTTCCAGATTCATCTGAAATCATAACACTCATGGGTAATTCATTAATTCCAGGAATCCAAACCATTGCAAATTGTCCTGGAAGAACATTTGGCATTACTTCATCAGAAAAAACCAAAGTTCTAACAGTAGGTGTTTCATCAATTACTTTTTCAATTGTAACAATTGTTGTATGGTTATGATTTCTTTGCAAGTCCAATCATCTCCTCAATTTTTGAATAATTTTTTTTCTCCATATATTGTGATATTCCTGTATTGATTTCATTAAACACATCTATCCAATTATCGCCTATTGCACTACCAAGTTGTACAGCAGAAGCCCCTGCCAAGAAAAATTCTACTGCATCTTCCCAATTAGAAATACCACCACATCCAATAATCGGAATATCATATTTGGAAGAAATTTCATAGACACATCTTAATGCAATTGGTTTGATTGGAGTACCAGACAATCCTCCAAATTTGTTACTCAGAATAGGACGTTGGGTTTCAACATCTATTGCCATTGCCCTAACTGTATTAATTGCAGTGATTGCATCTATTCCAGAATCAATAGCAGTGCCAACAGTGTTTAGATAATGAGTAGTTCCTAAACCAACTTTGGCAATAACAGGCACATTTGTTGAGTTTTTAACAGTAGTAACAATTTTCTTTACTAGTTCTGGATCATCGCCTACCTCTAATCCAACTTTAGCAACATGAGGACAAGACAAATTCAGTTCATATGCTGTAACATTACAATTTTCAAATTGTTTTATCATCTTTTCAAAGTCTTCAGGAATAGAACCAACAAGACTTACAACAATTGGAACATCTTGGTTTGGTTCAATCATTTTTGCAAAATTTTCTGCGCCAGGATTTGACAGACCTACGGCATTTATCCAGCCACCGCCCTTTACACTAAAGATTGTAGGGTTTGGATATCCCTCCCAAGGTTCAGTGCTAAGTGATTTTGTAACAACAGCTCCTGCGCCAGAACGGTAAAGACGATTAAAGACATCCAAAGAGATTCCTAAAATTCCAGAGGCTAGCATCACAGGCCGGTCTAAATGAATTGGACCTATTGAAGTTGCAAGATTGGGCTCCACTTTGATTAATGAGGGTAGTTTCGAATATAACAGTTG
The DNA here is from genome assembly GCF_965262695.1 of Candidatus Nitrosopumilus sp. GTDB lineage: Archaea > Thermoproteota > Nitrososphaeria > Nitrososphaerales > Nitrosopumilaceae > Nitrosopumilus. The sequence continues at coordinate 925,996 of NZ_OZ253550.1, forward strand.
ATTTGTGATTCTAATACCTTTTTTAAAGGTGGTTTAGATTGAACTAGACATGTATTCTGTGATTTTGACAGAATTGGGAATCTCAGTTTTTGATGATGAAAAACTAGAAAAAGCATTTTCATTTTCAAATCCGGTTAAAGAATATCTACAAATAAAAAATAAGGAATCAAAACTAAACGAACTCATCAATTATCTAGCTTCAATTCAGAGAGGTGTTTCAGTAAGTGATGAATCATTACTTGCAATTTTGAAAAAAAATAACATAGACTCTCAGATTATGGAAGATTCAGAATTAGAGAGAATTCAAGCATCAAAGCCACAGATTATTGTTGATTCAGGTTTTGCATCTAATCCTCAAGATGCTTTAGGAAAGCTAAGAGAATTTGCTTTAGGATTATCATCTTCAAAAGTTACTGAAGTTTCTGAAAGTCCAGATCTTCATATTATTCAAGCAATTAATTCACTAGACGAAATTGACAAAATTGCAAATGCATTAAGCTCAAGATTAAGAGAGTGGTATGGATTACATTTTCCCGAATTAGATAATATTATTGATAGTATCAATGGATATGCTCAAATTGTTATGGCTGGAAAACGTGAATCATTAACAAAACAGATTTTTGAGGATGCAGGTTTTCCAGAATCAAAAGTTGAAATGTTATCTTTGATTTCTGCAAAAAGTAGAGGTGGGGATATCTCTGATGTGAATCTTGCAATTGTTCAATCAATTGCAAAACAAATCTTAGATTTCCATGATTTACGTAAAAAGCTTGAAGAACATGTTGAATCAGAAATGCAAACAATTGCACCAAATCTTTCTGCAATACTTGGTACTGCAGTAGGTGCCAGAATTTTAGGAAGAGCTGGCAGTCTTAAAAGATTAGCATCACTCCCAGCAAGTACAATTCAAGTTCTTGGAGCAGAAAAAGCATTGTTTAGATCATTGAAGACAGGATCTCAACCACCAAAACATGGATTGTTATTCCAACATGCAATGGTTCATGCAGCACCCAGATGGCAAAGAGGAAAGATTGCAAGAGCAATTGCAGCAAAAGCAGTCATTGCAGCCAGAGTTGACGTCTACGGAGAAGGATTGAACAGTACACTACTTGAAAAACTCAATGTCAGAGTAGATGAAATTGGTAAGAAGTACGAAAATCCAACAGAAAAAGATACTCGCAGACCAGAGTCATTTAGACGAGATGGAGGCAACTTCAGAGATAGAGGCGGACGTAGAGATGACAGAGGCGGACGTAGAGATGACAGAGGCGGACGTAGAGATGACAGAGGCGGACGTAGAGATGACAGAGGCGGACGTAGAGATGACAGAGGCGGACGTAGAGATGACAGAGGCGGACGTAGAGATGACAGAGGCGGACGTAGAGATGACAGAGGCGGACGTAGAGATGACAGAGGCGGACGTAGAGATGACAGACCAAGTTCAAATAAAAATAAAAAGAGAAAGCAGTTTGGAAGAAGATAATCCATCATTTTTCTGGATAAAATCTGAAGGCCAGCAAAAATTAGCTACTGAAAATTTAGTACCAGGAAATCAAGTATACAAAGAAAAGCTAATTGTAAAAAAAGGAATAGAATACAGATTATGGGATCCTTTTAGAAGTAAACTAGCAGCTGCAATAATGAATGAATTGGAGATTTTTCCTTTTGAAAACAAAACCAAAGTGTTGTATCTAGGTGCATCAACTGGAACCACTGTAAGTCATATTTCGGACATTGTAGGACCAAGTGGAATTGTATTTGCAGTAGAACATGCAAGTAGAGTTGCAAGAGATTTTTTAGACAGAGTTGCATCATATAGAAAAAACATTATGCCAATTCTACAAGATGCACGAAAACCAAGAGAGTATTTTTCAGTATTTGGGAAAGTTGATGTAGTGTATGTAGACATTGCACAACCTGATCAAACAGAAATTGCAATAGACAACTGTGAAATGTTTCTAAAGAAAGGAGGCTATTTCTTTCTAGTAATCAAAACAAGAAGTATAGATGTAACAAAATCGCCAAAAAAGATTGTAGAGGAAGAAACACAAAAACTGCAATCAAGATTTGAGGTAATGCAATCAATTGATTTGCATCCATATGACAAAGATCATGCAATAGTTATTGCAAAATTTATGGGTTAAGCATCAAGTATTTTCTGGACAGGCTTCCAGCTTTTACGCACAAATGTAGGTAGAGAATGGTTGATTTTGTAGTATTTAGTCACAAATTTGACCGTTTTTGAGTCAGACGGATATCCGCTTCCCAGATCATGATTTTTTCGTAGTTTTTCAATTGATCTATCACGCGTAACTTTTGCTAGAATAGATGCAGCAGATACTATGACAAACCTACTATCTGCATGATGATATGATTTGATTTTGTGATTGTCAGATAATTTTGAAATTTCTTTACCAAATCGTGTAGGGTTTACATCACAAGAATCAACATATGATGTATCAGGATCTAGTTTTGAAACAACTTTTGCCATATACTTTGCTTCTAATTCATTCAAGCCATGACGCTTTACACTTGCATCAATAGATCTTGGCGGAATTTTAGCAATGTAATAATCATCAACCAATTCAATAATTTTTTTGTAAAGTAATTCTCGGTTTTTTGGAGAAAGTTTCTTTGAATCTTTAACACCTAATGAAGAAAGTTTTCTTAATTTTCTTTTATCAATAGAAATTCCAGAAATTACTAATGGCCCAAGCATAGAGCCACGTCCCGCATCATCAATTCCACAAACTTGCACGAATTCTGTCTTAAAGCACAAGTATTAAACCGTTATAGGTTTTGAAAAAATAGAAGAATATTGGAAATACCAAACGAATCTCTTCAGGAAATTGTTGAAGGAAAAACGAAGTTACTAGTTCCAAAAGGATCAATTACAGAAAAAGTTCCACCAAAAGAACCAGCATTTTTTAATCCAAAAGCAAGACTGAATAGAGATTTTTCAATTATTGCATATGCAGCATTTCTAGAAAAGTTTCAAGGTCCAAAAATTTTCTTGGAAGGATTATCAGGAATTGGTGCTAGAGGATTACGAGTTGCAAATGAATTACATATCGATAATTTAGTGATTAATGATCTAAACCCAACTGCATTAAAGATGGCAGAGTATTCAGCCAAAATTAATGAAATCAAAAATGTGGAGTTTTTTGAAAAAGAGGTGTGCAGGTTTTTTAGTAATTTTTCAAAAAAAGGAGAAAGAGGCTCAATTGTAGATATTGATCCGTTTGGCTCTCCAGCAGCATTTTTTGATTGTGGAATCAGGGCAACTATGCATGGAGGAATATTGTCTGTTGCAGCCACAGATTTGCAGGTGCTAAATGGGCTTTTTCAGAGTGCCTGTAAGAGAAAATATGGCGGAATTCCAGTTAGAGTAGAATATGGAAATGAAATGGCAATTAGATTGGTGCTTGGTTGTCTTAGAATGGTGGCAGCAAGATTAGGCGTTGAAGTTGAACCAATGTTTGTAGAAAGTGATATGCACTACTATAGGACATACGTCAAGGTTAGAAACAGACCTGATCAAGAGGAAAACATCGGATATATTTTACATTGTAAAAATTGTGGACATCGGGAAATTTCATTAGAGCAAAAACAAGAGTGTGAATTGTGTAAATCAAAAATTGGAATTGCAGGTCCACTATGGATTGGGAAAATTTTTGACAAAAAGTTTGTTGAGAATATGTTAATTCAGATTCCAAATTTACAAGTAGACAAAGTCTGTGAAAAAATATTAAACAAATGTCTACAAGAAGCAGAAATGCCTGCAACATACTATACACTAGATGAAGTTGCAAAAAAAATGAAATCATCTCCGCCAAAGCTAGAAGAAGTTATAGAAAAATTAAAAGAAAATAATTTTGTTGCTAGTGTTACATCATTTAATCCAACAGGATTTAGAACTGATGCAAAAATTAACAAAATAACAGAAATTTTTCAATCTATCCAATAAATCCCAAGCACACATAGTATAACTCACTACTTTGTTTTCTACTTGCTTTAGGTTTTGTTAGATTAATTCTTGCAAATTTTTTCTTAATGTAATCTCTAAACTCCATGGAGTATTCACCATCAAATACTTTGAAGACAGCATTACCTTTGTGTGCCAATACTTTATCCATGATTTTAGTGCAGTCATAGTTTAAAGAAATTTGTTTTGCATGATCAACTGACCAATTCCCACTAACTTTTGGAGAAAGATCACATATTACGGCATTAACTTTACGCTCAAAATAAGTCAGTACTTCATCAACTATATTTTCATCCTCAATATCACCTCGAAGAATATGAGCACCCGGGATTTCTTCAACATAAGACAAATCAATACCCATCACTTTGCCTTGATTTCCCGCCAATTTTACAGCCATTTGGGTCCAACCTCCAGGAGCACAGCCAAGATCAAGGACGTAAAATCCAGGGCCAATGATACGATAAGATTGGTTTAGTTCTTTGAGTTTGTATGCAGCTCTACTTCGAAAACCTTGCTCATGTGCTAATTTTCGATAGTGATCTTTGCGTGCATCTAATAATTTCATTTGGCCTTCGCAGGTTTTTTCATTTCAGCAATTACCCAATCTTCAATGAACTGACAGTTTCTGGGACTGATTTCACCTTCAAGTGAGCATTTCTGTTCAACAGGGCAAACCAAACATGGAGAGTTTTCAATAGATTGTGTACTAATTGGAGTTTTCTTTAAAATTAATTTGTATGTCCAACGATTCTTTTCAAGCATTTTTTCTCTAGTAATAAAACCAATTCTTTCAAGTTTTAATGATAGACGTGAACCATCACGGCTTGTGAGTTTGAGTTTCTTCCACAATTCACTTTGAAACATTCCTTCAGATTCACGTTCAGCCAAAATATCACAAACTTTGTTTGTGAGTCTTTCCATGTCTACTTTTTCGATTTGGAAATTTTCAATTTCTTCATCAGATAATTGTTCTTCTAATTCTTCCTCAGGGGTTAATTCTTCTATTCTTTTTTGTTCTTCTAATTCTTTTTTAGTTAATTTTTTAGGTTTTTCAGGTTTTGCTTCTGTTTTCTTTGTTGTTTTCTTTGCAGGTTTTGCTTCTGTTTTCTTTGTTGTTTTCTTTGCAGGTTTTGCTTCTGTTTTCTTTGTTGTTTTCTTTGCAGGTTTTGCTTCTGTTTTCTTTGTTGTTTTCTTTGCAGGTTTTGCTTCTGTTTTCTTTGTTGTTTTCTTTGCAGGTTTTGCTTCTGTTTTCTTTGTTGTTTTCTTTGCAGGTTTTGCTTCTGTTTTCTTTGTTGTTTTCTTTGCAGGTTTTGCTTCTGTTTTCTTTGTTTTGGATTTTTTTGGTTTAGAGTCTAGAACCTCTTTTTTCTTTTTTAAAGCATCAAGTTCTGCCTTGATTTTCTTTGCTTCATCAACTAATTCGTCTTTTTTCTTTGCCATCAAATCACCTTATTTTTTAAATTTAATTTCATATTTTCCATAAGTCATTCCTATTTAACAGTAAATTCTTCACTTGTAGAGATGTTTTTTAGATCCTTTGAAATCATTTGTGCTACAACCTCATAGGAACCAGCAGTATCAATAACCTCAGAGAATTTGTCCCCAATTGGAATTAATGCATTTTTTTCAGCAAAACATTGTTCAAGAAATCCGCCTTGAGTGATTACATCCTCTCCAGAATAAATTGTCACATACAAGTCTCCACAATCAAAATGAGAATCAGAAACTTGAACAAATATCTCTACAGGTTCAGAAGTTGAATATGATTCTGAGAGCCCAATTATTTCAATATCAGAACTATGAATACTTCCTCCAGAACCATGAGAGTTTCCTAAAGAAGGTGCCGAAGGCATCATGTTTAATTCTCGTCCAGGTTCTTGAAGAATATCACCCATAACAGCAGAACCAAAAGCAATTGAGAAAATCACTGGTAAAATAAATACGATAAAAATTCTCTTTGATGCCATTTGGTTTTAAAATCGTGGTTTCCCCTATATCTATTTAGCAAAACCATTGACTTCAGATCAATTTGACGAATGAGTTAAATCGTAGCCGACTAAATATCGCTAGATGCGACTTAGAAAATTCAGAGTCAGGGCATATCGTTGCATTCATGATTCTGGAGAGATTACAGTTGGAGATTTAGCAGCGTTTGTTGGAAGAAATGAAAGTGGAAAAACAACCATTCTTCAAGCATTAACTCTTTTGAATCGAGATGAAGAAGTTTCAGAATTAGATCTTTGTGATGAAATGAGTGAAGAGCTCAAAGATGAGATTAGACTAGCAGAGGGGGAATTTGAACTAAATCAACATGAGATTGAAATGTTAAAAGAAAAATTCCCAGGCATTCCAGAAATGAAAAAAATTAGATTATTTAGAACAAACAGAGATCCGAAAGTACAGTATGAATTTGATGACATAGAACTTGGTGAAGAAGAAAATAAGGGAATTAATTCATGGGAAAATTTCTCAAAGCAAATTATTGAGTTTTTAGATACAATTCCAAATCATCTTAGAATTCAAATTGATACTTCTTTCTTTGAAAGAGAGGTTCCAAATAATCAAGAATCATTTGATAGAGGAATGGCAGAGTTTAGTAATCAATTTCATGTTGTTGCAATTCAAGAACCTAAAGTAATTGAAGAGTGGGAGAAAATCTATGAAAGTCCAGAAAATCAATTTTCAAATTTGCTTAGTGGAAAAAGTGAAAAAACTGCTCTGCAAAATTTCATAGAATCAGAATTACATCCAAGATTTGTGTATTTTTCAGATTACAAAAAAATCTATGGAAACATAAATCTCAATGAATACCTCAGAGAAGAGAAAGGAGAGAGAGCAGACTCTATCGAGTACATAGAAGAATTTGACAAAGCTGAGACGGTCAGGAACCTCTTCTACCTAGCAGAATTAGACATGAATGAGTTGGATGAAGTAAAAGAGAGTCCATCAAAATGTATCAAATTGCTAAATGCAGCAAGTAATCGACTAACTAGCAAATTAAATCCAGCATGGAAAGGTGATCCAATTCATGTAGACTTGAGATACAATCCAGGAAACATCATGAGTGTTGTAATTTCAGATGTTCACAGAGACGGAACAGTAACTAATACAGGATTACTAAATAGAAGGGCAGAAGGTTTCAAATGGACATTTTCTTTTATTGTAAACTTTGCAGCAGAAACACAAAGAGCAGAACTAAAAGAAGCAATTTTACTTTTAGATGAGCCTGCAAGAAATCTTCACCCAACACAACAGATGGGAATTTCAGATTTACTAAAAAACTTGGCAGGATCTAACCAAGTTTTGTATGCAACACACTCACCATTTATGATCTTTGACTACACTCCAGGAAATTTGCTTGTTGTAGAGTTGGATAAACGAAAGCATCTAAGTAGAATATTTTATGATTATTGGAATGCAGATGATAAAACACTTACACCAATTTTGTATGGATTATCCAGAGGTCAAGTAGAATCAATAGTAGATAGAGAAATAGGAACAAACTCTAGACCAGTAATCATTGTAGAGACAATGTCAGATTCAATGTACCTAAATGCATTTGACAAATTCCTACAAGATCCTAATATTTCAATGAATCCTCTTAATGTGGTTGCAGCACATAACAAAAATTCAGTTTTACCTTTAGCAATTTTTTACAGAAATCATGGATACAGAACTTTTATTCTATTGGACAATACTGAAGAATCTAAACAAATCTCAGCACAACTAGTTTCCAACGAATTTTCACCAATTCAAACAATTTTCTTTGAATTAGAAGGAAAGAAACTTGAGTCAATTGAAGACTATATTGTTCTTGAGGATTATTTGCATCCAGTAAATCAGACTTATGAAATCAAATTAAGACGTGAGGGATTCTCAAATCTTGCATCTGAAGACGTGTTATCAAAAGAAGGTAAAGGTAATTTAGAAAAATTAAGGAAGATTTGGCAAGAACATAGTGATGATGATTGGGGGGAATTCAACAATGAGGACATTACTAGATACATTTGTGAAAAAATTGCATTAGAGGAGACTGGTTTTCTATCAGATAAAACTAAAGACCAATTCAGATCATTATACAGGTTGATTGCAGAACGAATCAGACAATATCAAAACGTCAACGCAAAATCAGATTTAGATAAATTTCAAAAGGCCAAAGCTTAAGAAGTTTGCTCATGAAAAATACTGAATCTAAAAATAGAAAAAGAGGAAAAAAGATTTAAGGTTTAAGTGAGAGATGGCTAGTTTGAGTATAATGAACAAATCCTCCATAAGAGGAATTTTCCTTTCAATCATACTATTATTTTCAATAACATTAATTTCAATTCCAGATAATGTGTACGGTGAAGAGATTAATGCCAACAGCATTGGGCTAGAGGAAACAACAATCATAGAATTTACAAATGAACTAGATAAAGAAATCAATACTTTTAGAATTTGGCTTGGTGCAGATTTTAATTTTAAATCTTTTAAAACTGAAAAAGGGTGGACAGGTGAGAAAACCCCACAAGGAGTTATCATTTTTACAACTTCTGAACCTATCAAAAAAGGAGAGTCAGTAAAGTTTGGTGTAAAAACTGATAACAAAAATCCAGGAATCAACTGGAAGGCAGTAGATACAAAAAGTGAAGAACAAGGTATGGGTAAAGTACTACCAGACGAATTACCTAGAGTTGTAGAAAATATTGAAACACCTGTAGAAACACCTGTAGAAACACCTGTAAAGACAGGAGTTCTTTCTGAGTCAGTTTTTAGAATAGTTCCAGAAAAGCCCAATGTTGGTTCATCAATCAGAGTTACTGGAGATAATTTTGGGTATTCAGAAGAATTTGATTTTTACATAGATAATTCAAAAATTGGTAGTTTTGTGACAGATGAGAATGGTCACTTTATGACAACGATGAAGATTCCAGATAATCAAAATGCAGATAGAGTAGATTTTAAAGTCAAAGATAGTGAAGGGGAAGAAAAAAAGATCAGTCTAAGAATTGGAGAAATAGATAATAGAATTGCAGAAGAAAATATCAAACTTACAGTCAAAGGAATTCCAAATGTAATTCACAGAGGAGACTTTTTAGAAGTGGCGGGTACGGCAGATCCTAACAGTGCAGTTACTGCAGAAGTAAAAAATCCAGACGGAGAAATAATTAATTCAAGAACAGCAGAAGTGGATTCTAAAGGAAATTGGGTATTAGAGTCCATTATCGTTCCATTAGATACTCCATTTGGTAAATATAGTGCCATCATTACAGATGGAAGACAAGAACTTCTAAAAACATGGGAAGTTCAAACAGATAAAGTAATAGTCATCGCTCCTACAAAATTGAAATTTGATTTAGGAGAAACAATGCAATTCAATGGAACAGGAATACCTAATGAAAAAATTGAATTGACGTTAGAAGATCCATTAGGAAAAGAGCTCTATTCAGATGTCATACAATTGGATGAATCCGGATTTGTGGAATTAGAATTAGAAACTGATCATAATTTCATAAAAGGAACATATTCGCTTATTGCAAGCCAAGGAATAGAAAAAGAATTTATTTTTGCAGGAATGGCTGTATTGCCTACAATTCCAGTTAATTTAGAATTTGATAAATTAAATTACAAAGCAGGAGATATTGCATATATCGCACTTACAGGACAACCTTCAGAGATTGTCAGTATTTTACTTATTGATCCATCAGATAAACCAGTAGGAGATACAACTTCAATAACATTACAACCTGACGGTACAGGAAAACATCAAATTGATTTAGCAGGTTTCGGAGCAGGAGTGTATTCAGCTGTAATAAGTAAAGGAAGTGCACAAAGCTCCGAAGTGTTTACAGTAGGACTACAAACAGGTTCTGGAGATATTGAAATCAACACAACAAAATTAGATTACAATCCAGGTGATTCAATCTTAGTACTAGGAAATACAGGTGCAAATGTACTATTAACTCTCACATTATTTGATGAAAACGAGGAAGAGATAAGAGTAATAGAGACATTCTCAGATAAAAATGGAAAAATTTCAGAGGGATCATTTAGAATTCCTTCCAGCGCATCCCCAGGAATGTGGACGATCAATGCAAAAAGTGGTTCCAATTTTGATACTACAGAAATTGAAGTTCTGGGAATTTTAGAAGAGGGAATGATCATATCAGTAACTAATTCACCAAAACTAGATGGAGTAAATGATTTTATCAATTTCCACATTGCAGGAGCACAACAAACAGTAGCAATTGAAATTATTGCACCTGATGGAGAGATTATTGAAGAGTTAGAATTCCCAGCATCAGGTTCAGGAGAAATTAATCAACCATGGATGATTCCTAAAGAAACTGAACCAGGAATATACACAATCAAAGTGTCTGATGCATTTAATTCGGCTGAAACCACTTTTGAGATAGAATAATCTCAAACAATTTTATTTCACCTAAATTTAGCAGCCAGTATGAATCTAAGAGACAAAATTGCAGAATATCCAAATTTTCCTAAAAAAGGGATTTTATTTAGAGACTTTAGTCCAATCCTAAAAGATCCATCAGCAATGGAATCAATCGCTGACGAATTTTCAAAGTATTTTCATCCAAAAAATATCGATATATTTGCAGGAATAGAATCTAGAGGATTCATTCTTGCATGTATTCTAGCAACAAGATACAACAAGGGCATGATGATGATAAGAAAGGCAGGAAAGCTACCTGGAAAAACTACAAAAATATCATACACAATTGAATATGGTAAAGATACAATAGAAATTCAAAAAGATATCATTGAAGAAGGTCAAAGAGTACTCATTTGCGATGATCTACTAGCTACTGGTGGAACCGCTAAGGCAGCTGCAAAGCTAATTGAAAAAGTAGGTGGAGAAATTGTTGGCTTTGCATTCATTATAGAATTAACAGACCTTAATGGAATGAAAGGGATTAGCAAATATGATTGTAAGTCACTGGTGAAATACTAATGGAAAAAGATGTAGAGATTGGAATTTTTGGTGGCACTGGAATTTATGATTCAGGATTACTTGAAGATGCAAAAGAAGTAGATATTGATACACCATATGGAAAACCATCAGATACAATTACAGTTGGAACATTCAAAGGAAGAAAGATTGCTTTTCTACCAAGACATGGGAAAAAACACACCATTCCACCACACATGATTAATTTTAAAGCAAACATTTGGGCATTCAAAGAACTTGGAGTCACAAGAATTATTGCACCATCAGCAGTTGGAAGCCTAAAAGAAGAGTTAGCGCCAGGACATTTTGTATTACCGTCACAGTTTCTAGATTTCACAAAATCAAGAGATGGTTCATTTTCAGAAGATGGAAGAGTTATTCATATTTCAGTAGCAGACCCATTCTGTCCAGAATTGCAATCATCAATTACAGAAGTTACAGACAATCAAAACATACACATCCATAAAAATTGCACATATGTCTGCATTGAAGGTCCAAGGTTTTCTACAAAAGCTGAATCCAAATTCTATAGATCTACTGGTGCAGATATTATTGGAATGACTCTAGTCCCAGAATGCCAACTAGCTAGAGAAGCACAAATTTGTTATGCATCAATCTCAACTGTAACTGATTATGATGTTTGGGCAGAAAAACCAGTAACTGCAAAAGAAGTTTTAGAGACTCTTTCAAAAAATGTTGAAGGTACGAAGAAAATTCTAACAGAATTAATTGAAAAAATACCAAAAACTAGAAGTTGCACCTGTGCTAAAGCATTAGAAGAAGCAGAATTCTAGTCATCAACAAAGGATTCTTTTTTGAGTCCTTCTGGCAAAGACATGTCACCTTGAAGTAGATTTCTTTGAAGAGACATTATCACTTCATCAACATCATAACCTAACTTTTCTAATTCTTTTTCAGTGTCTTTAGAAAGTTTTGCTCCAACATTTTGTCCACCTATTCTTCCAAATGCTATTGCTGTAAAACGAAAGTCATTGTTGTCTATAGTAAATTTACCGTTGATCTTTGCAGCCATCTGACTGCCATGAATATCATTAATGTGAACTTTGAGTTCCATTTTAAAGATTAAATTTCCACTGCTTTGTTGACATTATCATCAATCAAAAAGCTCCAATGCTTGTCATCTTCAACTTTGTAGTCTTTCACTGTTAAAGGGATTATTTTCTCGTCAAGGCATTCGTGCTTGATTTCTCCATTTTCTTTTAGTTTTACTAGTTTCCACTTGTATTTTCCTTGCTGTAATTTACAAACCGTAACTCCCCATTTTGCATCAGGATCAATTTTCGGCATCCCTACAAGATCAGCCAATTCTTCAATTCCCAGTTGTTTTTCTTCACAGAATCTTTTCTTGCAGACTCCACATCGCCATACGTCAACTGAACCAATTGTTCTCTCATCAATGTTGATGTTAACTACACCAAAATAGACTGGTTGATGTTTACAAGTCTCAGTATCAATGGTCAATGGTCTTCAAAAATCGTAGTATTATTTAGTTCTTGCATCATCATAGGGTTTCTCCAAAATCACACCTATACTATCAACAACTTTGTTTCGTTTAAACTCGATATTTTCTCGCTCACACATTCGTCTATACATGTTAACTACAGTAAATCTTGGGTGCATTGCCTCATATTCAGTTTCAGAGACATCTATGAAAGCACCAAAATTCATTAGATCTTTTGCTGCAGCTTCTGCATCATTTAGAGAAATCTTTAGTTTTTCTGAGATTATTTGAGCAGACATTTTTCCATAACAAGTAACAAGTAGATACACTCTGGCTTGAGTAGAATTCAAATGAATTTCAGAGATTAGATCATCTTCAATTTTAGAATCCATAATTTTTCAACTATTTTCTTTGTAAAACACAGTATATGTCATTTTTTGACTAGGAGTTTTTTTGCTATCTTTAAAGAAAATCCCATTGCAATAAAATGAACTATTGCACCAGCAATTGCTCCAATCATAACATCATCAAGGAAAACCCAAACTAGTAAAAATACAACAAGTGATGGAATAGTAGTAATTACAGCCATAATACTTCCTCGAAGTATAATTTCTCGCTTTGTTAATTTTGGAGATTTTTTCTCATCAGACAATAGCTCAAATTTTAAAAAATGGTAATAAAAACCAAAGATACTTTATATTTGGTAAACCCAAATTTTGACTGTGTCTAGTTACAAGGGTGCATATTCAAATGAACAGTCATTGAATTTTGTAATTCCAATTATTGTGATCTTATTTTTAGGAATAATCTATATCATGACTCAGAGAGCAGATTCAGGATTTGTTAGTTTCTTTCTAATCGGAGCTGCAGCAATTACAATGTTTTACTGGGTCAGAGTCTTGAAAAAGATGACAAAAGACCAAAAACCACTCTACACACAATCAAGAGAGCAAGAGCAAAAGAACTGGGTATATGATTTAATCAAAGGTGAAGGAGAGTTTGTCTTTGTTGCCGAAGTCCCAGGTCCTGAAGATAAAATTGCAGTCAGACTAGTAGATGGAATGCTCTACATCAGAGGAACTGCTGGATTTTCAAAAGAAGTTCCAATAGAAGGTGCAAATGACATGCAGATATTTGATTTCAAATATCGTAACGGTGTCTTGACACTTAGAATAAAATAGCTACAGACTTTTTGCTAGCTCTAATTTCTGTGGAAGATACTTGTCAGTAATATTGGTAAGACCATACTTTGCAAATGCCTCCAGTTCTGCTTTTCTTTTTAATCTCAAAAATACTTCAAGTTCTTTTTTCCAGATTCCTGATTCGTATCTTGGATCTTTTTGCAAATCATAGCATCTCTTAATGTCTGATTCAGTCATTGGGATTGTTGGTAGTTTGTATTTTTCAATATCAGTAGCCCAAACGCCTACCCATTTTGCATCAGGAACAGTTAGTTCCCTTAGATGTGCTGCATTTGCAGAACCAGACTTGATTACCATAGCAATATGTTCTCCATACACATCACCGTCAGTCAAGATGATAACAGGTAGTCCCATTTCATCATGAAGACGTTTTAGTAGAGTTCTAGTAGAACGTGGAGCTTGTCCTCCAGTGTTAATAATAATAGATTTGAATTTTTTATCAACTTGTTCTTCAACAAATCTTGTAAAAAGACCACCTTTCTCAATTGCAATTACAATTTCAGCACTAGTATCAACTAGTTCAGCTGTAGTCAAACTAGGTCCAATGGAATAACCATCAGGATGGTTTGACAAATTCATTGATTTGCCCTCATATCCAGGAATTGTATATTCAATGTTCAAGTCACCAAAGATAGAGCTTCTCTCCTCAGGGAAGATATGAAAATCCTCTCTAGGTCTTGAGGTTACTGCCTCCAAATCCACAATGATGTTATCTGATTCAGATTGGTCATCAAACTCTATTGCAAATGCTTGTGAGGAATAATACACATCTCTTAATGTAGAGGATTTTTTCTCTTGAGTTAGACGATTTGCAAAAAATGCAAGCCACATAAGTTGGGTAAATGAACGGAGTTGTGCGGAATTCTTTGCACTTCTTAGTGCAGTAGAATTTCCTAGAATGTATTGTCGTAGTTTTTTGTCATATACGATATTACTAACAGAACGACTTGGGATTGAGAATTTTGGGAACTGGCCATTTTCTAAATCTTCATAGATTTTTGCACCGTGACTTTTTAGAGATTCTAGAATATTCTTTTGTTTTTCTTTAGCTTTTTTACTAATCTCTTTTGCTTTTTTCTCACTTGCTTTCAATTGGTTTTTCCTCCTCTACTGGTTTTTGTTCTGTTTTAACTTCAACAGGTTCCAAATCTTCTAAAATTTTCTTGTAATTAGGTTCTTTTTTCTTTCCAGCTAGTTCAGTACAAAATTCTGCGATCATTGGGATATATTTTGCATAAAGATTGGCTCGTTTTTTTGCCATTTCTGCTTGGCCTCTCTTTGACATGAAAGCTGCTAGTTTTCTTGATAAGAATTGTAGTCCCAATCGTAGTTCTCGTTCAATTTCTTGTCTGTCTGCAACATTTTCTTTTCCTGCAGTCTTGTAAGGAATTCTAGTTGAGCAAATATGAGATACTATGATAAATGGTGGATCACCTTTAACTTTGTATCGCCCCCAATCAGTATCATTAACTACTTTGAGAACTACATCACTGCCCTCATCATAAAGTAGGGGAATTCTATTTGCATATCGATACACATGAGGACCGCCAGACTTTATGTCACCGCCATATGCAATTCCCATCTCAACGATGAACGGGAATCCTGAATATGCTGATGCGGGTCGTTGAACTACAGCAACAAAATCAGGATTAAAGAATTTTTTAATTCCTTTTTCAAGTGGGGATTCACCCAAAGGAGCCAAACAACTAGAATCTGGAGCCATGAAATCATCGAATTTCTGAAGAGAGTCACTCAAGTTTACTAGTTCTTGATTGGTAAGAGTGCCCATGCGTTTTTCAGGTTTGAATTTTGCAAATTCTGCAAATTTTACTGCAGTAGTAGGTCCTACACGCTGAAATCTTTTGGTAAGAAATGTGGTTAATGGTTCACCTTGAACAGTATTAGTGAGTTGTTTGTAATATTGACTTTCAGGATCCATATCAACTGTTTTTGATTGAGAATCTCCAAAGTCCCAATAATGTAATTTTTTATTTGGAACATCAAGATCTTCAATTCTAATTTTACTTAATTTTTCAAAATCCATTTTAAGAAATGATAATAATGCTATCACTACACGTACTTGACGAGAAAGATTTTTCCATTTCTTTTTTGCTTTTGTCATTATTGCAGTAAAGCTAAGATTCTGTTTTGATAACCCTAAATCTTTTCTAACTTTTTCAATCATCACATCATCAATTGTTGGAATTTCAAATTGAGATTCAACAATCATTCTTCTGATTCTTTCAACATCAATTCCATGTGGATGTGGTCTGATAATTGTTGGTGGTGGAGGTATCTCTTTTACAAATCTAGGGTGTTGGAATTTTTGTCCTTTAGGATCATCAAAAGTAATTGTTGCATAAGGAGTAATTAATGATGTTTCATAGACATAATCTCTAATTTTATTTCCCGCTTTAGAGTAATCACCTTCTAAACAAATACTAACAGAAAGTCCTTTCTTGGAAGCTTCTTTTGTATTGTGTTTTACAATTACAGGTTTGTTTTTTTGAATGTCTAGTAGAATTTCAAATTGGTTTTGAGTTTGTCCATCAGCACAACTTTTTACAATTACTGGTTTGTTTGTTGTAATCTGACCATACAAAATTGCCATTGTTGCACCAAGTCCAAACATACCTCTTGCTTGTTTTAATCCAAATTTGGAACCATAAAGAACAGTTCCAAATGCAAGTGGGATGTGTTTTGCATCAACACCAGGTCCATTATCCTTTACAGTCAAGATGTAGGGTTTTGGGTCTGGTTTGTCAGGCTCGACAGCCTTGATTGTTAGGTGTACATCAGGCAGTATTCCCTTTTGGTCACAGGCATCAAGGGCATTTTCAACAAATTCCCGGACAGCAGTGTACAGTGAACGGGTAGGATTACTGAATCCAGCCAAGTCACGATTACTATAGAAAAACTCACTAGGAGAAATTTGATTAAATTTTTCTTTAATAGAAGACATCTTGATCTTCCCACAGTTTCATTTTTTCTTGCTTTTCTTTTCTGTTTGCAGCTTCTAGTTTATCATAAACTGCACCATGCATACTTCCATTTGAAATAGAAGATATTGCATCAACTGCTAATCGTAATTTACTTGCATCACCAATAATTGAAACTGTTTTTCCATAAACTGAGATATGAGTACTGCTAAGATTTTCCATATTTCTTCTTGCTCTACCACCTTCTCCAATAATTCTCCCTTTTATCCTTTCAACATTTGCATTAGATTTTCCAGCAAACTCTCTAAGATCTATAACGTGCAATGTGTTTTCACCTTTCAACAAGGTCATAGCATTTTCAGGAGAAAAACCTCTACCAATTGCTGTAACAATTTCCATCGCCTTGAATGGTTGAATTTTTTCTACATCTCCATCAGACTTTATTAGAACTTCTCCAGTCTCACCATCAATATCTAAAGAGACATGACATACCTTTTCAATTTTGGATTTTACATTGCCAGATTTTCCAATCAGTACTGCAATTCTATCATTTGGAATACGGAGTAATTTTTCAAAGCTCATTTTACAATATCCTCAAATAATTCATCCGGATCTTCAACAGAAACTCCTCTTTTTTTAAAGAACCTTGTAATGTTATTAATGTCTCTCTTAAGAAATTCTTGAGTATTAGGGTGTCTTAGATCAACTGCAGAACCCAAATCAAAAACTACCAATCCATTTTGAGTCTTGAAAATATTATACTCTGAAAAATCTCCATGGACCAATTTTGCATTTTGATACATATTGAATAAAATTTGAATTGCCTGATGATAGTCATTTTCATCGACTTGTGATTCAAGTAATGGTTTTGCAGGAGCGCCGTTTTCACCCACAAATTCCATTGCAAGTACATTATTTGTCACATGGAGTGGTTTTGGAACAGGGATTCCAGCCTCAAAACACTGAGTAAGATTTCGGTATTCCTTTTTTGCCCAAAGATACACTAGATTTTTTGTTCCTTTTTTTACACTTGAGAATCTAGGATCACCAAGAATGTATGGCTCTCGTTTTTTGAAATTAGAAGTACTAACAAGATAAATTTTCAATGCAACATCAGAGTTTTTTTCATCAACTCCCCAAAACAAAACGGATTCTTTTCCAGCACTTACAGCACCATTAACATATGCAATTACATGATCTGTAATCATTTTGTATAGAGTCATAACAGTTGGTTTATCTAATACTTCATTTACCACTTTGCCTTTTTTAAAACCATCATCCAAAGTTTTTCGTTTAGATTTTGAAATTAGTTTTTTATCTAGTTTTGATTCTAATTTTTTACTTAGAATATCAGTCATTAATTTGTAATACCTCCGCTAGATAAAATGAATTTCTTTTTTTGAAATGACATGTCACATTTTAAAAACAATAAGAAAAGGAACTCCAGAAATTTTTTTAACACCATTTTCAGAACCAACACCCAATCCAAGAGATAAAGAAATGGTTTCATCGCCAACCATGTTAATGATTGCAGAATTTTTTAGTAAAATTTCAGCTTCTTCCTTGTCTACAAATCTTTCTCCATAGTAATTTTCACTGATGTGCATGTTTAGCTCACCTTCAACAATTGTTTTGCCCAATAGTTCTGCATCACAGATGTTTAACATTTGATTTTTTTGATAATCAGTTTGACGTACTGCAAATGGCATTATGCATATTTACCTTTTAGAGTTGACTTTGCACCACAGGCTTCACAAATCAAAAAGGATATACGATTTTCTTTTAGTATTTTTGTATCTGGGCTTTTGCAAGTAGGGCATTCAAGATAATCTTTAACATAAATTTGAAACAGTCTGGTAAAGTCATCAGGATCACGTCTTCCAATAAACATAGCCTTGTCACCGATTCGTTCAGCAGGAACTGCAAATTCCTTTGAGAGATATTGTAATACTTTGTCAGGATCACGTCTGAGCACCTTTGGAAATTCAGAGAAATTACGCAAGAAAGTTTTTTGGCCTTCCCACATCACATCCACAACAGGAAGTTCAAACCTAGCAGTAGATTCCTTTTCAGTATCACCTAGTTTGTCTTGTATCCTTTTGAGTAGACTTTCGTATTCTGTTTTGGTCACTAAGAAATAGTGTAGACTAGACCCTATATGGGTTTTGAAAAAGAAGAGTCGTGTGGATTGTTTCTAAATTATTCCATTTTTCCTATACGGAAAACGTTTGTTCCACATTCAGGACATGTACCTTTTACGGCAGGACGTCCATTCTTTAGTTTAGTTTCTTTGGGATCTTTGATGTCCCTTTTTTCGCGGCATTTTACGCAATATGCTGTAACCATTCTAAAAATTGTCAAGCACGCTGGTATTTAGGAAGAGCCTGTGAAAAATATTTCACTACAGGCTAGATGTAGGTAAATTTTTTTATGCCTCAAAAAAAGCCGATATTCAAAAATTTTAACGAATGTTAGCAAATTTTAGAAAATAATGGTCAAGATTATGCCAAAAACTAATTTTTCTCATATTTGTTTAATAATTGAAAATTTCTTCAAAGATTATCAATTATAAACTACCAGACTTTAGAGAAGAAAAATGGCATCAAAAAAAGGAATTGCAATAACTATAATCATTTTAGCTGCAATTACTGGAGCCAGTTTTCTTGTGTGGACAATACCTCAACAGAACGAAGCTACATTCATCGTTACAGATTATGAAAACTATCTAGACGGTACAAAAGAGATTCATGAAATTTTACAAAAATCAACTGAGATTGAATATCAAAAACTTGTAAATGGAGAGATCACACCAGAAGAATACATCGCATCAGCTGATGTTACATCAACACAAACAACTGCTCAAATCAGTGAATTTGTCACATCAAAACCATCTGAGGAATGGCAAAGTAGTTACATTAGCTACATGGATGCAATGAAGAAATTCAGTTCATACATTGGAGAGACCAAGGTTTTGGCAAATCTAATTGAAAATGAAAGTTCTGAAGATGAGATCTCAGAGGTAATGGAGAAAATTGAATCATTAAAAGCAGAATCTATGGAACTAGTCAAAATTTCTGATGACTCTAGACCAGGTTAGCCTCAAAACCGAATTTTAATAATGATAATTGTTGGAAATCGTTAAAAAGCAATTCTACGATACAAGATGAATGTCTCAGCGCTCAGACAAGGTTCAAAAAGATGTTAATGCATCTACTGCCAACAAATTACTTGTTATTTGTGTAGATAGAGATAACGATGTAGGGGAAAAGGCAGGTATAGTTACGCCAGTAGTGGGAAGAGATGCATGTATTGAAGCAGCACAGAGACTAGCATTAGAAGATCCTGAAGATGCAGATTCTAACTCAATATTTTCAGCAATCAAGACATACGAAGACTTGGTAAGCAAAGGGTATCAAGTTGAAGTCGTTACCGTTGCAGGTGTCAAAGACAGAGGAGTGCAAGCTGATGAAAAAATTCTTGTAGAAACAAGAAAAGTATTAGAGAGATTCTCAGCAAATGGTGCAGTTATTGTTTCAGATGGTGAAGATGATGAAAGTGTTATTCCAGTTATTCAAAATGTTTTACCAGTAGTTTCAGTTCAACGTGTTGTAATGAAAGTAAGTAGAAGTGTAGAGTATTCCTATGCAGTGTTTGGAAAATATCTAAAAATGATTGCATATGATTCAAGATATTCTAAATTTTTCTTAGGAGTTCCCGGAATACTTTTGTTAATTGGTGGAATTGCATCAGTGTTTGGAATTACTGCAGAAATTTTTGCAGTGCTTGTTAGTATTTTAGGTGGTGCATTTTTGATTAGAGCATTTGATATTGATAGAGTTTGGTCAAGTTGGTCAAAGCCGACGCCGATGGGCTTTATCAGAATGTTCACAATGGTTGCAGGAGTGTTGTTGATATTATCATCAGTTCCAGCTGGAGTTGCATCAATTGATCCAGAATTAGCAGAAGCAGACACTACATTTGTTGCTAAGCTAACTGATCAAGTAATTATTGGTCAATTTGTTGCAGGAGTATTACCAATATTGTGGACAGGACTTGGTGCAATATTTGCAGGAACTTTACTTAGTAACTGGATTGGAGGAGTGCCAAGACAAATCAGTGACATTCTAAGAATAATCGTTTTGATTGCTTTGTATCCAACAATTTACCAGTTTACCAACATTATGATTTCTGATGTGAGTTCATTTACTCTAATTCCACCACTTCTTGGAGGACTGGCAGCTACTCTAGTTTCAGCCACGATTCTATTCAAGAAATATAGAAAACACAAAGACCAAGAGATGGTCTCTGATTAATTTAGAGTCTTTCTAGCCTGAGTTTTTTAAAAACACTGATATCTTTAATCGTGTACTAGTCATCAAAAGGTGAACTGGTATTAGCAAGATCAAAGATGTGATTTTTCAGTTATCAGGACTCTACAAGATTTATGGAAAAAGACTAGAAAATGAAATTCAGAGTGGAGACATTCCAAATCACGTTGCATTAATTTTAGATGGAAATAGAAGATGGGCAAAAAGACATCTGACAATTCCAAAGACAGGGCACTGGAAGGGAGCTGATGCAGTAGAAAACCTCCTTGATTGGTGTGAAGAGTTTAACATCAAAATTGTAACATTGTATGCGTTGTCTGCAGAAAACTTGGATAGAAATGATAAAGAACTAGATCATCTCTATGAGTTGATTCGCATGAGACTAGAGAAACTGTACAACGATCCGCGAATCCATAGATGTAAGATGAGAGTAAAGGGAATAGGAAGAATTGAGTTGTTACCTGATTCTATTAAAGACATTCTAAAAAAATTAGATGATGCTACTAAAGATTATGATAATCATTTTCTAAACATTGCACTGGCATACGGGGGACAGTATGAACTAGTTGATGCTGTAAAAAAGATAGGTGAGAAAATTAAAGACGGTCAACTAGACGTTGATAAAATTACAAAAAAAGAGATAGAGTCAAATCTTTACACATCACATTTGCCACAATCATCACCAGACATGATTTTGCGCACATCAGGAGAGAAAAGACTCAGTGGATTTTTGATGTGGCAAAGTGCATATAGTGAATTAGTTTTTATGGATATATTTTGGCCAGAGTTTAGGAAAATAGATTTGATGCGAGCCATTAGAACATTTCAAGAAAGAAAAAGAAGATTAGGAAAATGATAGAAGAGACATCAGCAGGCATAGTATTGTTTAGAAAAGAGGATTCTAAGAATCTGTTTTTACTTTTACATTATCCATCAGGACACTGGGATTTTGTCAAAGGTAAAATGGAAAAAGGTGAATCTACACATGAGACTGCAATTAGAGAAACAAAAGAGGAAACTGGAATAACAGATGTAAATTTTTTAGATGGTTTTGAAGAATGGATTGAATATAATTTTCAATATCAAAAGGAACTAGTTCACAAAAAGGTAGTTTTCTTTTTAGCTGAAACCACAACCAAAGAAGTGAACATTTCACATGAACATCTTGATTATACATGGATGGATTACAACACTGCAATGGAGAAAACTACTTTTGATAATGCAAAGACCGTTTTAACAAAAGCTCAGATGTTACTTACCAAGACTGTCTAGCTGCAAGTTTTTTGCAACATCAGTTGGTTTTTTTGCATTAAGAATAGTTCTTCCAACAATTAGATAGTTTGTTCCAGAAGAAATAACCTCACTTGCATCACCGCCTTGAGTTCCAACTCCTGGAGAAAAGATACTGAGTTTTCGTCCAGTTTTTTTAGAGCAGTACTGTATAATTTTTGGAAAAGTGGCACCAACTACAATTCCATCAACTTTAGCTTGTAGAGCCCAATCCAAAAACAATTGATAGAGTTGTTGTTTTTTTCTTAGTTTTACCTCCATATCATAAGACAATCTAGCCTCGGGGGCGCTCATATGGCATAAAGTGATGACACCTTTTCCATTTTTGTGAGCAGATTTTACGAGATTTTTGAGACTGTCTAATCCCATTATTGGATTTGCAATAACTGCATCAAATCCCATCTTCCACAAGTTTTCAGTAGTTACACGATTTGTGTTTCCAATATCATTTAGTTTGATATCTGCAATTGTTTGCAAACCATATCTGTGAGCTGTCTTGTTTATTTTTAGAACTTGTTTTTCACTAAGTGGAAGTAACAGATGAAAATTCAATTTGATTGCACAAAGATGTGGATGTAGTTTTTTGATATTAGAGATAGTTTTGACTTCTAAATTTTTTACAGATGGATCATAGTCATTGGCAAGAATTACTTTGCCATTTGTTTTTGCGATCTGAGAAAGTCTAGTTTTGAAGGTGAGCATAGTCAACTAATGGATGAGTCTCTTTTAATTTTATTATTTTGATGTATGAATAACCATGCTCTGCGGGGTTATCTACGAAGACTGGTTCAATGACATTGCTAGTTGAGAACTTTAGGAATGGTTTTTGTGGATCTTGGTCTAGCAAGACATGGCAAAAGTATGATGTTCCTTCTTCATGAAAGTTCATGAAGACACCTAAAAGCCACTTGTCATTGTGTGGAAATAGGAATAATGGAAATGGTATATCTTCAAAACCCCATGTAAGTTTTGCAAGACTGGACATGTCTTCTAGTTCAATTGGTTGATATCTGTCTAGAGTTCCGTTTCCAGGTTTCAATGTTTTTGGTAGAGATTTTATTCTAACAATTGGGGAATACAGTTTACTAGAATCAGAAGTAGTATCTACAATATCAGATTCTTCTTTTCCGCCCTTTAGTCCATAACGAAGATAGTGACCGTTATGGTCTAGGGGTGTAAAGTATACGATTGGTTTTTCTTTTAGAACATCCATTTGGACTGACAAAATTTTTCTACCGTCATGATCATGCAAGAAAGACACACGGGGTGCACGCTCAAGTGCACAAACGAGCCTAGTGAATTCTAAAGTGGAATGAACTTGAATGTAACGAGGTTGTTTGTCAACAGGAGAAGGAGATGGTTGTTCCACGAAAGTTAACGATCGATTAACAAATTAAACTTATCCAAAAAATTGGAGCCTAGCTTCTTCTGTCAATGACATCATTGACAGTTGGACCGGTTCCAATAATTGTAACAGGCGTGTTTAATTCATCTTCAATATTTTTTATGAATGCTTTTGCATCTTCAGACAATTCATCATACAAAGTTTTTCCTGCACAATCTGTAAACAACACATCTAACTTTGTAATTGAGATTTGTGTTGCACCATTAAGCATGATTGCACGCCTAGCTAAATCAAAATCAAAATCAGCTGCACGACGTTGACGACCAGTAACGGTTCCAAACTCAGACCAACCTTTCTTTTCTGCTTCTTCAAGGGATAGTTCTTTGTCAAGCGGACCTGTGCCTACACGAGTAACATAAGACTTGAAAACAACAATTACTTCATCTACTTTGGTTGGACCTAGTCCAATGTCAGCACAAATTCCTGAGGCTGTAACATCTTTTGAGGTTACAAATGGATAGGTACCATGCCACAATGAGAGAAACGTGCCTTGAGTTCCCTCAACTAGAACATTTTCATTTTTGTCTAGGGCAGAATTAATCTCTGCAGGAACATCTGTGATTAGTGAAGATAATGAATCAAAGTCTTTTGCCAAGTTCAAAACTCTCATTGCTCTATCTGCATTTGCAGGACCTGTTCCTGAACCAGTGCTACCAATCTTCTCTTTTAATTCACCTTTAGAGTCTCGGGTAAGATGTGTCTCTTCAATAACTCCGCAGTGTTTGTCAATAAATGAACGTCCTGAAACACCAAAGTCATCAATCTCCTTTTGCAGTACTTCAGGATTGATTACAACTCCTGGACCAATCATTACTTTGGCATCTTTATTTAGAAAGCCACTTGGAAGCATTCGAACTTTGTAAACTTTGTCGCCATCCTTAATGGTGTGACCTGCATTTGGTCCTGCACCACCACGAACTATAATTTTTGGATTATCCTTAATTGCCAAATATGAGATGATCTTTCCTTTTCCTTCATCTCCAAAAAATCCACCAACTACAACAGTAGATGTCATGATGTTGAACTTGAACTTGGTTTATTTAAGCTAAAGTGCTGTAACATCATTTTATAACCAAGATTGGATTTTCTAGATCGATGGTCGGAGAGAATTTTGCAGGAAACATCATTGTTAATTTAGCAAATCTTCCAGACTTTTTGAGAAATCCAATTTTGAAGAAACGTATGATGGAGTTTTTCTCACTAGCAAAACCAGATCAAGACGAGGTGATCAACAATGCATTAGAAGCAGGTCCAACAATCCCATTTCCTAATTTTGCAAAACTGTTCAAAACATGGCTTAAGATTTTGACTACACTTTCTGAAGAGCAAAGAGATGGATTGTTTTCAGCATACATCACCGAAGTATCACAAAATCCTCAAAAACTAATCACTTTCAATCTAGATGGGATTTTAGAAATCTATCTTACTCTAGAAGAAAATGAAAGGGACATACTGGCAAAGTCTGTTAAAAAAATAATCAGCAATCTTGATGATGGTAAAAAGAGAAGAATAATGTTAGTTATTCCAGAAAATGCAAAAAAGCACTTGAAGTTTTAAGCGCCTGGTTGTGGTTCGTCAGGCTTTCTGTTATCCTCATTTGTGTAATCAATAACCTCTCCTTCAGGAGACATTACACCTACAAAGATTTTCTCGTGTTTTTTTAGTAATTTCCTGTGATCAGCCATTGACATGTCAAGTTTCATTTCATTCATGACCATGATTTGATATTCTTTCCATTCAGCCCAACACTTGTTGCATGTAGGATATTTTTCTGCAACTGGACCTAGTTGTTCAGTATCAGGAATAGCATTCTTGCATTTTGTACAAGTACGAGTCATAGAAAACAGCAATTTGAAACTCCTTTTATCTTTTATTGAATGTAAAGCAATAATAGTTAACAAAGACCAAATCATTCATGAAGATAAAGTGCCCTAAATGCAAAGAGAATGCAGAATTGGCACCAGACTTTTCTTTTGTAAAATGTGGTTCTTGTGATTTGGATATGAGTTATGGAGAGTATATCAAATTTGTAGCACACAATCAAGCAATGTATTCAGACATACTTGGTGACTATGCAGGCAGTACAGAAGGACAAACTGCAGGTTCACTAGATGAATGGGATTAACAAGATAGTAAAATCATTCATCAGATTAAAATAATTAGTTTAACAAGTTCCTAAACATCATTGGAATTTTTATTAGAAAATATACTTAATCTCATAGGATTTTTGGTAGGACTTGGAATTGGAATAATGTCACTAATTGGATTTAGAAACACAGGAAGTCCAACATTATTTAGATTAACAATTGCATTTTTCTCAATTAGTTTAGGATTCTTTGTAATTTGGGCAGGATACATGGCAGAAGACTTTGCAATCAAAGCAGGACATATTGAAAGATGGGTACAGACTTTGGGAATTGCAATCCAGACAGTTGGTTACTTTTTCATTGCGTTTTCACACAGCATCAAATCATTTTTTCCAAAATCAAGTTACTTTAGATCAGTTGGAATACTACCATTGTTTCTAGTTTCATCAGTACAGTTAGAGCATCTCTTTAGATCAGTATCATTCATCTTGCTTGCTTATGGTGCGATTGAAACAATGCTGTCATACATTGACAACAAGAACAAAGGTGCAATCTCAGTTTCAATAGGATTGGCGTTGCTGGCACTAGGAGAATTCTTGGGATGGTATTCATTTGTGTTCCCTGAATCAATTCTATATTCAGTATCAATGGTAATCAAAATTGGCGGTCTGATTGCATTATTCATTCCAGTAAGCAAGGTTCCTCTAACCAAGATAAAATTTGATGAAGGACTGGAGTAATTTTTCAGTCTAGGCTCAAAATGCAAAATTTGTCAAATTCTTTTATCTTTTTGGTATATTGGAAAATATCAACGTCCTATCATAGAAATTATCAAAAGAAATTGTAAGATATGGCAGAGTATAGAACTCATATGAAAATCATCGGAGATATTCTATCTACTACCAGAGATGATCTTCAAGACGAAGACGGGGCAACAGTAACTTATCTGATTAGAAAAGCAAATGTTTCTCATTCTAGAATTTCAAGAATTCTAAAGACACTAGTCTCTCAAGGTCTTTTGGAACAAGTTGATAGTCAAGGTTCTAACAAATACAGAATTAGCCAAACAGGAAGAGAGTTCCTTCAAGCATATTACAAGTTTACAAGTTTTGCAGACAATTTTGGATTAAACATCTAGTCTTCATCCAATTCATCTAAATCATCATCAAAGTCATCTTCAAAATCAGTGTCCTCATAATCTGCATTAGACATACGGTATCTAGAAAAAATGTAATGTTAAAAACTTTTCAAAAGAAAATGGTAATTAAACAAAAAAACTAGGACAAATCATTGAAAGTAAGCTGTGATGAGCAAGGAATTGAGAAAGCATCTCAAATTATAGAAAATGGAGGAATAGTTGTTTTTCCAACAGATACTGTATACGGCATTGGATGCAATCCTTACAACAAAGAATCTGCAAAAAAAATTTACGAGATTAAATCAAGGGACTTTTCAAAACCATTTCCAGTTTTAGTGTACTCTAAAGATATAGCTGAGCAGATTGCAGAGTTTGATGGGATTTCAAAAAAACTTGTAGAGAAATTTTGGCCAGGTCAGTTAACAATTATTTTGAAACTAAAGGACATGAAACTAAAAGAATCACTTAATCTTGCAGACAAAATTGCACTAAGAATTCCAAATCACAAATGCACATTACAGTTACTGGAAAAATGCAAGTGTCTGGTTGGGACTAGTGCAAATGTTTCAGGACAATCATCATTTTTTGATCCCCAAGAATGCATCAAGAATGTAGAAAACTATGATGTTTTTGTGGATGGGGGAACAATTACAAGCAAAGGTGAATCCACCATTATTGAAATACAAAATGAAGAGATCAAAATCATCAGAGAAGGTTCTTTGAGCAAAGAGGAGATTTTGGATACATGAATCTGATAATAACATGTGCAAGACACCTTGAACCTGAAACAGAAGAGGAACTAAGGGGGTTTTTGGATGAATTTGGGGACTCTGAACCCAAAGTTACAATCACTAGCATGTCAGGGATTCTGACTGCTGAGACAAAGTTAGATCCAGTAGAAGTTGTCAGAAAAATAAAAGAGACGCTTCTTGATGAGCCATGGAGTGTAAGATATTGTCTGAGAATAATTCCAATTCAGAGAATTGTTGAGACAAAAATTGAAGAAATAGAAAAAGTTGTAGAAGAATTATCAAACAACATTTCAAAAGATGAAAAGTATAGAATTTCAATTGAGAAAAGAAACTCAGACATGTCCAGCCAGGAAATCATTAAACAAATTGCAAGCAAGATAAAAAATCAGGTTTCACTTGAATTTCCAGATAAAGTTGTCTTAATTGAGATTCTGGGAAACAAGGCGGGGATTTCTGTGCTAAAAAAGTCGGATATTTTGAGTACAGAGAAGACCAAGCGTAGTATCTCAGAGTAAAACTGCTGCCTGTTCCACTAGGATATCTTCTAGTGGAGTTTTGGAATAAACAGAATCAATTTGTTTTTTAGAAATTTTAAAAGACTTTTTCAAAAATGATTCATTATTTTTTGAAAACAATGGAACACATAGTGATGAGAGTTCTTTGTATAATGAATCTAAACTAGTTTTGTTTCCAATTGTAACTAGTAGAAAATCAGTTTTTGGTTTCATTCCAGCTAGTCTTATTGCAGCAGAGATTTGTTTTGTCAATGCAAAGCGCATCAAGATATCAGTTTCAAGTTTGTTTGAGAGCAGAATATCATTTTTTTGAGATTCTAGGGAAAGAGATAAGATCTTTTTGAGATGTGAACCATTTAAGATAAACTCACTTGATACTGCTTGAAGTATGATTTTGGGATATTTCTCTCTGAGTTCATCAAGAAACTTTACATCAATTGATTTTTGGCCTTTGATTTGTACAATTTGTATCTGTTTTGAAGAGATTTTGTAAAGTAGTTTTTTTGCAGCACCGCCATGAATTACAGGAATTATACTTACAACATCATTGTCTTTGATTACAGTTGACTTTCCGTCCATTGCAGAAGAGTCAACTCCATTTACTGCAACTAGAATATTTTCAGTGTCTAACTTTAGAGAGTTATCAGGTTGTAGTTGTAATAATTCATCAAGTAATTCTTGAATGGAGATGTCTGATTTTTCAACCTCTAGTTTGTCTGTTGAAAAAGATTTCTTGGCACCGCCAACAAGTTTTACAGTAATCATAGAATATTTTGTTAAAGTTTGAAATTAATACTTAATGTATTATTCAGATTTTTCTTCTGGGGTTTCAGGTGTTTCTGCAGCAGGTGCTTCTGTGGTTTCTGCTGCTGGGGTCTCTGTAGTTTCAGGAGTTGCTTCTGCAGCAGGTGCTTCTGTAGTTTCAGGTGTTTCTGCTGCTGGGGCCTCTGTAGTTTCAGGAGTTGCTTCTGCAGCAGGTGCTTCTGTAGTTTCAGTGTTGAATTGAGCTTCTTCTTGTTCTAGTGCTTTTGAAGATTCAATTTGTGCTTGTTTTGCTTTTGCTTCACGAATCTCTTTTTTGATAAATTTTGTAATGTAACCTGCAACTTCGTTTTTTAGTCCCTTTGAGCGGACAATTGAAACTTGGTCTAAAACTTTTTTGTTATCAGCAAAATCTTCACCGAATTTAGACTTGTGACTATCTAAGACTTCGTATGAAAGACGTTTTATTCTATCCACGCCTCGTCTAAAGATTAGGGTATTTTATACCTATATTCCAAGATACGCGTTTGAGTTTTTTTCTAGCAATAATGCAGTGTCATCAAATGATTTTCCCAGAACTTTTGAGGCACTAAAAATTACACTAGGAATAAAGCCAATATCAGCAGGTTTCATTTCAAAACATCTAGAAAATCTAACAGGACCATCAGTTTCTACTAGAATTTTTGATTCATCACTTTTTGATAACAGTGTCTGCTTGTCATTAGCATAAATCATCACAGGTCCAAACGAAACAAAAAAGCCCATATCCATTGCCTTTTGAAGGTTTTTTTTACTTCCATCAAACCAGTGAAGTAAAGCATGTTTGGTATTATACGAGGTCATGACTTCAAAAACTTCATTCAAGCTCTTTCTTGAATGAATTGATACTGGTTTGTTGTATTTTTCTGCACAAGACAGCAAAGTCTCAAAGACAAGGGTCTGTCTTTTTGTATCTTCGTCGTTATTTGTATACGTAGGATCTAATCCTATCTCTCCAATTCCTGCTAGTGTGTCATGATTCTCTTCTATCATGGTAACAACTTTTTCTAGATCATCATTTGCACATTCAGGATGAATTCCAATAAATGGTAAAACAAGTTCACTTTTTTTTGCAAGTTCCAAAGTTTCTAAGGAATTTTTTGCATCCATTGATACACAACATGCTTTGATTTTTAAAAAATCCATTTCTTGTAAAGTAAAATCCATGTCAGGAGAATATTGAGGATCAGAGAGATGGATATGAGAATCAAAGTACCAAGTCATTTCTTTACCAATTCTTGAAATAGTCTGTATAAATCGATTCCTTAGTGATATTTTTTCACTCATTATCTTTTTTCGGAAAAAACTAAAACAAGATTCATGAAATCATCAGAATTGGGTCTATCTGCAATGTATAGAATTCTAAAGAAAGCAGGTGCCGAAAGAGTCAGTGATGAATCTGCAGACGAATTAAGAAGAGTTATTGAAGAAGTGGCAAACGGTATTGCCAAAAGTGCAGTAGATATGGCTTCTCATGCAGGTAGAAAAACTGTGAAAGGGGAAGATGTAAAATTGGCTTCAAAACCATTTAACAAATTCTAATCAATAGTTTAGATTTAGATATTCAAACCGGTGTTAACTGATGAAGTCTTGTTCTTAGATGGACAAGATTTTCCTTCGCCTTCTTTGCCTTCATCATCTGGAATGATATCAGTTGTTTGTGCATAAACAGAATCCATTGGAAGTGCCATTGCAAATACTGCAGCAAGTGCAAGTATTGAAAATAGTGCAATTCTTGAATCCATGTATATCTTAGAAGGTTTTAGCATTTAAAGAATTCTCAAAAATATTTGAGTCAATTTTACAGATTATAGTGGTCCTGCAATCGGAAAAGGTTTAATCATAAACGCCAAAAATGCTATAGAAGTCATAATTATCCACCAATACAAGATTCTCAAGATAGACATTTTTTCAGAATAACGATTAACCAGTGTCAAAATTATCCAAGGTATAACATGAATCAGAGCAGTTCCGATTGTAAGATAGCCTGAAGCTAGTGCTACAATACTAAGAGGGATTGCAAGTAGTCCAATAGAAAGAAAATATCCAGAAAGCCCAAGAAAGTAAATTTTTACAGTACCAAATAGAGTTGCGGGATCACATCTAGTATCAGTACAAGTCACCATACCATACAACATTATGAGTATGGGAAAGGCAATTACAACAGATATAGCAGAAATTCTAAGATGTTTTTCTTTGATAAAATTCCCGCTTGATATAGAAGATTCATTTTGATTGTCATTCTTTGTTTTTCGTTTATTTGAAGTAACTAGCATAATCAAACCGATGTTAATTCCAGCTCCAATGCCTGCCAACAAAATGTAGAATAGGTTAGAGATTAGTTGTTGTTCGTTTGTAAGTCCAGTTTGTTTTCCAGGATGACACACACCATCTATCAGATAGTTTCCCTTACCACACGCAAGTTCATCTTCAGGTGTAGGAGTGGGAGCTATTTCCAAAGTTGCGACATATTCAGATTTTTCTATGTGTGGTGGCCATGGTTGTATATCCATCACTCTGATTTCATATGGTTTTACGTATGATGTAGATTTTTCAAGAATCATGTAACTAGTACTACTAGATGTACCACGATCTATTTTGATTATGACAGTTACCTGTTCACGTTTACATTCTCCATCAACAGGACAACGAGATGTATCAATATCAGAAAAATGGATTGGGATACCATCAAAATCAATTATTTCATCAAATCTGATTTCAATTGTTTGTATTTGTCCAAACACTTGAGAAGATGCAAATGCAGGATGTAATAGTAAAACAAGTCCAGTAATTACTAAAAGTCTAGTTTTCATTTTCAGGTCACAGAGATATATTCTATTTTTTCCCCACAGAAAGGGCAAAAATCAATTGGAACATAATTCTCTTTTTCAACTATAGAATACTTTCCAATTTTTCCGTTCCAAGATTTTACTGATGAAACATATTTTGATAATTTTTCACAACAAAAATCAGATTGGCTGTTAAATTTTAATTCAGAAAAAGAGACATATTCAAAAGCCTGAATTTCTTTACGAAAATATACTTGCAATACTTTTGGCTGAAATTACTAAGTTCATAAGTACTTCTAATCATTAACCTCAATCCTTAGGGATTGGACCAATATTGAGGCAAATGAAAACAGTTTGACATCATCACAAGAGTTTAATTGTTCATTTTGTGTTTTTCAAAACGGTACTCTGGCAGAACGGTTATGCGTGGGCCTGCAAAGCCTATACAAGGGGGTTCGACTCCCTCGGGTACCTTTACTCTACAATAACTTGTCCTTCCATCCAAGGATGAAGGGTGCAAAAATAATCAAAAGTTCCTGCTTCATCAAAAGTTAGTGTGTAGGAATCAAAAGGATCCATGTGTCCGCTATCAAAAAGAGTTTGTGGCTCATCATAAAATCCAGACGTTACACTGTGAAATGCTGAATCCTCATTTACCCATGTTACAGATTCTCCAGAACTAATTGTAATTACAGATGGAATATAGCATCTGTCTGTTTCCTCACAACCAGGTCGGGAAACTTTGGTTGGCATGATGACATCACCACCAGTCATGACATCAGGTTGCAAAACTCCTTGCATGGAATATGTTAGATTTGATTCAGGAGCAGGCTCTGGTTCCATATCAGAAGTTGAGAAAGCAACAGCCAATGAAACAACGATTACTATTCCAATTATGCTTGAGGCAACTATTTTTTTTATCAAATCTTTTCACATCTAAAGCTGAGTTATTACATAATTACCAAATTCTCTAAATATATAACATACTAGAAAAGTAGATTGGCTCAAAACGGAAACGGGTTATTAGAATACATACCTGGCTCACACACGCTTCTAGTTCAAAAAAATTCCAGTCCACCACTGGAAGGATTTGAAGAAAACATCAGAGAAAGCATACATGAATACGCTGAGAACTCTAAAAGCGACGTTGAGAAGGGAAATAACTTTCTTCAATGGATATTGACAAGGGTTTTTGAGGCTACAGAAGACGATGCTGCAGATGCAATTGTAGATGGTGCAAACGATCTGGGCATTGATGCATACTTGCCAGTAGATTTTTCAGATAACACAGTTAGATTATTTCAATCAAAGTATGGTACATCTCATTCACTTGAAGCAATTGCGAAATTCAAAGAAGATGCAAAGAGACTGCTTACAAAAGATGTTACAAAGATGAGACCAGAGCTTGCTCAACTTGTTACAAAGATAAAAGAAAAGAATCTCAAAGTAAAGTGCTGCTATGTTACGGATCAAAAAGTAGACTATCATGATGAACTAGTAGAAGTGATTGATGAGGAAAAAATTATTCAAAAATTATGGGACAGGATAAAAAAGCCAGCTGCAGGAAAAAAATCATCAATACGACTAGAAAAGATGCTCAGACACGAAAATACTATCCTGGGAATTCTAAAACTACGTGAATTAACAGAGTTTGTAAGCAAGAATAGAGATTATGTTTTTGAGTCTAACATCAGGCAGTGGATGCAATTCAAGACCACAGTGAATAAAGGATTAAGAGATACATTACAGAGTAACCCTAACAAATTCTTCTTTTACAATAACGGAATTACTATTGTAGTAAGTGATTTTTCAGAACTAGGGGAGAACATGATTGAGCTTCATGCACCACAAATTGTAAACGGCGCACAAACATCAAATTCAATTTTAGATCATTCAAAGAGAACAAAGAACATGGATGGCTCCATGACAGTTACAATAATCAAGGCAGACGATGAACAAGAACAAAACAACATTACAAAGTATAGAAATTCACAAAACTCTGTCAGAGGAAAGGATTTAGTTTCTTTGATGGACTTTCACAAGTCAGTCAAATCACAATTAAAAAACTGTGGCTATTTTTATGAAATTCAAGCAGGTTCTTTTGATACAAAATCAAAATCAAAACAATGCGAGTATCTAGGAGATACCACATACAACAACTATCTTCCTGACAATCACAAAAAAGTTATTGTTGCAAAAGATGCAATCCAATCTCTAGTTGCAGGAATTGAACAGAGACCAACTGAAGCATACAGTTCACCAGCTCAGTTTCTTCCAAGAGGCAGCAAGTACGATGACATCTTCAATGATAATCTAAAAGATGATTACAGAATCTTGTTGTATCCATATTTGGTAAAAGAATTTGCAAAAAAATCGTTAAAGTATGGAAAGAAGGGAGGACACAAGACAAAGAGATACGCGACATTGTTCTATGTTGCAGTATACTTTAGAATTTTACACAGGAAAATTTTGGAATCAAAAGGTGATTACAAGGGAGACATTAGGAAAATAGAGCCAATTTTCCGCAGTTTCAAACTCAATTCTCGTATTTTGAAGCTTGCAGATGTGATTGTGACAAAATTCCTAGAAGATACGGTAGTAGATGATGAAATCGAGATGGCAAACACAAAGCATAATTTTTTCTCTCAACATGTTTGGAATGATACGATGCTTCGAGTAATTGATAAAAAAATCAGACAAGAAGAAGACGAAATCTTGGCGCTAAAAAAACTAACTAGCAATTTATTGTAATTCTAGTAGGCAGAGTCCAACCAAGTAAAAATCTTGCAGGAGGTTTACATTGGTCAGACTACTACCTGAATTTGATAAAAAACAAGTGGTATTTAACATAATTATCATGTAACACCGGGAATGTTTTTTATATCGTCTAAAAAGAGCAGAAAACACTTTGGGACTAAAAGAAAAATGTGCAATATGCAGTAAACAAGTTGAACAGCCTTTCAAACCAATGAAAGAGTGGAAAGTTGAAGGCACACTTTGCGGCGACTGTTATTCAAAACAGCTTCATGAATATTATCCTGGAGATCACGTTAGAGTAAACAAACACTTGGACTAGTTATTCTGATACTGAAAAATCATTTGCATTAAAACAATTCCAAACAAGTGGATCATCTTTTACATCTTTTTCTTCAAGGAATTGAATGTCAGTAATTGTCTTCTTTCTTTTTAGCAAGTTTACTTGAAACGTTGAGAACTTTTTGCAATCACATTTGTTATACAGACATTCATCATTGTCATTTTCATCATGATCTCGTGCCTCATGACCACAATTGCACAACGCATCCTTTTTCACATCACCAAGTTCCTTGTGTGCATAAGTTCCCAATCTCAAATATGCTTCTCCGCCATGTCCTTTCTTGAATCGCTCGTAATTTTCAGACTTGTGCAAGACTTTGTAAAAAGACATGTTCGTATCAGGCTTTTGGGAATCAGCGCCCATGATGAACCAGTACTGATCACCAATCTCTACGAATCTGATCTTAATTGATGGGTCCACCCAGTAACGAATGGTATCATGCCAAATAGAGGCAGACTCTTTTCTGTCAGAAACTAGTGGCACAACATTCATGCGAAGATCATAATACCGGTAAGCAACACCTTCAAAGTCATCAAACCATGGAATTGCAGACATTGTTGGCAAATCAGGCTAGAGATTATTTATCTGATCTGAATTAGTGGTAATACCCTTATATCTGAGTTTTAGAGTAGATACGTATGGTTTCCTATAGAACTAGTATGCAAATTGTAGCCGATTTGTTGACTGTTACTGAGCAATCAGGACAGGAAGGTATCAAGACAACATCACTTCTAACAAAGGCCAATCTATCACATTCTAGACTATCCAAATTCTTAGAAAACTTGACTGGTGCAGGCCTAATCAACAAGATAGAATTTGACGGAAAGAACACTTTTGTAATTACACCAAAAGGAAGACAATATTTGGAATCTTATGCAAACTTTTCAAGTATTGCTGAATCATTTGGTTTAGAACTATAAGACCTATTTTTTAGATCTTTTTCGTTTAGCATTTGCTTCTTGTCTTGCTTTCTTTTCCTTGTAGGAACTGTAAACGAAGATAATGATAATTCCTGCTATTCCACCATAGAACAGATGGGGAATGAATCTCATGTCTCCTGTAGTTGGATCAAAAAAGGCAATTGCTATTGTAACAATCATGAACATCAAAACTACAGTAAGATACTTGTCCATGATGGGATTTAATTTACAAAACCATATATCTTTTTGAAAATACCCAAAACTCAGAGATAACATGGCAAAAATGCTAGAATTGGGAGGATTAGTTTTGATAGCAATTATGTTTGCAAGTTTTGTTGGAGCTTTTCAGCCCACAATCGAACCTGGATTATCACCATTGTTCTGGGGATGTGCAGGAGCTGCATTAACCATTATCATGTACAGAAAATTCAAGAGAAAGAAAGACGAAGAGTCTGAAGAATAATTTTAGAAAACACTAGTAATTGATCAACATTTGATCAACCGACAGATCTATAAAGGATGGTTTTACGGAAGTTATGAGGGGAACATGACAGAACAAACTAAACAATGGTGGGAAGGTTTAGGAAAAGAACTAGAAATAGACATCGAAACCCTTGATGAATAAATTCTTAATAATTTAGAAAATTTTTTGAAAAAGTTACAAGCCTCGGACGGGGTACGAACCCGCGACCTAACGCTTACGAGGCGTTCGCTCTACCAGGCTGAGCTACCAAGGCACGTTTGGATAAAGCCATCAGAGTTAATAAAAAGCCTTTCTGAGTTGGATTGATTGAAAAAAACAATTTCAGGAATTAGAGGAATATTTGGAGAAGATCTCAATCTAAAAGACGTACTAGAATTTTGCAATAATTTTTCATCACTGGTACAATCTGGGAAATGTGTAATTGGAAAAGACACGAGACCAACAGGCCATATGATAAAAGATACTGCCAGTGCAGCACTAATGAAAAACGGGATTGATGTTTTTAATTTAGAGACTGTTCCAACTCCAGTAGTTTTTAGAGAAGCAAGAAAGTATGGTGCAGGAATTGTTGTATCATCATCGCATAATCCAATAGAGTGGAATGGAATGAAATTCATCATTGAGGGAAGAGGAATAAACGAAAAAGAACTTCCACAAATAATTGAGAATCAAGAGATCAAATCATCAAAGATTGGAACAGAACAAGACATTTCATCATCATACATTGAAGATGCAAGAAAAATAATAGGAGATTTGGAGAATCAGCCTGAAATTGCAGTCGACATTGGAGGCGGGGCTGCAAAAGGATTTGCGCCTGAACTGTTGGAATCCATCGGGTGCAAGGTTCAGGTGATTAATGAGAATTTGCAAGGCTGCACAAGAGGGCCAGATCCTACTGCAGACAATTTGGACGATCTAGTTTCTGCATCATCTCAAAAAGAGATTGGATTTGCGTTTGACTTGGATGGGGATAGACTGGTAGTAGTTAGAAACGGAAAGAAACAGACACCTGATGTAACATTAGGATTGGGAGTTGCAAAGTCATTGGAATTAGGATACAAGAGTTTTGTGTTAAGTATCGACACAAGTGTTTCAGTTGAAAAGTTCATCAAAGAAAACGGTGGAACTGTTCAGCGAACCAAAGTTGGAGAAGCAAATGTCATTGAACAGATGATAAAAGACAATGCACAAGCTGGCGGAGAAGGAAGCAGTGGAGGTTTCATTTTACCCGAATTCAATTATTGCAGAGAAGGAATTCTAACTAGCGGTTTGATTTCATCAATGCTTGGAACTGCAAAGTTTAACGAAGTTTTGAATTTTATGGAAAGTTATTTCCAAATAAGAGACAAGACTGCAATTGATGCACAGTTCCATGACAAAGTAATTGATGATGTGCATTCGAAACTATCTAAAGAATATTCAGAAGTCAATACGCTAGACGGTGTTAAGGGAATCATTGATGAGAACAGTTGGGTGTTGATAAGAAAATCAAACACAGAAGATATCATTAGAGTTTCAGCTGAATCAAATGATGAAGAAAAATGCAAAAAGATTGTCAAAGACACAATAGAGTTGGTGAATCAAAGTTATGAGCAAGTTAGATGAGTCATCGATAATCAAAATTTTTCAAAAGAAACTTGGAAACAAGAACTTTGAAGACGTGGAGATTTTCAAGTCAAGCAAACCAAGCATCATAGCAAAGACAGACACTCTAGTTGAGAGCACAGACATTCCTCCCAAAATGAAACTATCAGATGCTGCAAGAAAAAGTGTAGTAGCATGCGTAAGTGACTTTGTAGCAAAGGGAGTCAAGCCTCAATACGGCATAATTTCAGTAAACTTTCCCTCAAAGATTTCACGCTCAAAAGTTGAGGATGCTGCTAATGGATTTAGAAAGGCATGCAAGGAGTTTGGGATTTCCATTCTAGGAGGCGATACAAACGCAGGAAGAGAAGTTGTGTTTAATGTATGCCTGTTTGGGAGCGCTGAAGGAATAGTTTCCAGAAGAGGTTCCAAGAACAAGGATTTGATTTTTGCAACAGGGCCATTTGGTTATACTGCTGCAGGTTTGGGCATTCTGCTAGAGAAGAAAAGAGGGAGTAGTGATTTTGTCAAAAAATCTGTCCAGTCAGTTATTCATCCAAAGCCAAGAGTAGATTTTGGGTTGAAAAACAAAAAATATTTTTCATCATCAATGGATTCCAGTGATGGCCTATCTACTACACTGCATGAGATGGCAAAACAGTCAAAGAAGAAATTTGTCATTACCAACTCTCCACACAAAAAAGATTTGGAAAAGCATGCAAAATTACAAAAACTCAATCTAGATAATTTGGTTTTTCATGGAGGAGAAGAGTACGAGTTTGTGTTTACCGTTAATCCAAAACACAAACAAACCATTCTAAAAAATGCAAAACAACTCAAAATACCAATTATTGAGATTGGTCATGTCACTGCAGGGAAAGGTGTAGTATTGCAGAGAGACAACAGAGAAATCATTCTAAAAGACTCTGGTTGGAAACACTTTGGGTAAATTATTCACCTGAAAATACATCTCTTTCAACATTGTTTACAATACTAAAGACAGATTCAGCAGGTAAAACTGCAACACATTCAGTCATCCACAAGTCATCAAGGTATAGTAATCGTTTTCTGTCATCTTCTGGCAAGTCATCAGGGTGTGCATCAGGGTATAGTGCATGCATTTTGTATCCTTCATTTGCAATCTGTTGGCATTTTTTCTCTTGAGGTGACAAAATTATTTCATTGATCGGGGCAAGTGACTGCATTGCCATTGAACCAAACAAGGCAGCAGCTACTGCAACGCCAATTGCCAGAAACAAAATATTCCCCATGTGATGATTCAGAGTTTTTTTCAGTATAAGAAGAATGGTCGTTTTTGAGCCAAGTGGCCAAAACAAAGCAAAATCTGGAAATCAATGTTTTTTAAACCCCTTTAGGTGTGAGTAGTCATTGTCAGAAACTGAAGCCAAAGTTGAGGAAGTCAAAGAAGCACCAGTCGAAGAGACTGAGGCACCTGCCCAAGAAGTTGAATCTGAAGCAGTAGAGACAAAGGCTCAACCAGAGGCAAAGAAAGAGGGCCCAGAAAAATGGGGTATCGCTCACATTTACAGTAGTTACAATAACACAATCATTCACATGACCGATCTAACTGGTGGAGAAACTGTTTCTATCAGTTCTGGTGGAATTCATGTCAACGCAGACAGATACGAATCATCACCATTTGCTGCAATGAAAGCTGCAAATGCAGTTGTAGAATCTGCAAAGACAAAAGGATTCACAGGATTTCACATCAGAGTTCGCGCAGTCGGCGGAGTTGGTTCTAGAGTACCAGGTCCAGGTGCACAAGCTGCAATCAGAGCACTAGCAAGAGGCGGATTTAAGATTGGAAGAATTGATGATGTTACACCTATTCCTCATGACACCACTAGAAAGAAGGGTGGAAAGAGAGGAAGAAGAGTCTAGACGACTTTAATTTTCACTTCACAGTTCTTAGAAGCAAAATAATCATGCATAAAGTCTGCAAACTTTTCTTCTGGTTTACTAGAACGGTATCTTGAAATCATGTCAGCAAACTTTTCTTCAATGCCTTGCTGTAAATCATCTCTGAATGCAATTTTAAAAAATGTCCAACCAAAGTTTTCTGTTGGCTCACTGAACATGTAACCATTGTATGCACCAGTAAGTGATTCCATGTGAGAAAGAGATCTTTTGATGTTAAATGAATCATCAGAATAATTTTTTGTAGAAATTTCTAGAGTTATTGTCATTATTCATCATCCTTTGATTCTTTGCTAAGTTTATCAGTTAATGAGACAAACTTTCCGTCTTGCTCGACATTGATTTTAGTTTCCATCCTAATGTTTAGTCCAACTGCTCTAAACAATGTTAACAGTTGTCCGCCATCAATTGTTTCATTAAGTTCTCCTGATTTGATTAGCTCAGATAATTTTTGTACAATCATTTTTGCTTCATTAGGGAATTGTGATTCAGCATTTTCTAAAACTTCCAGTCCCCTGAATCCTAAAACTTTGAGCAGCAAGTCTCTTGGGTTTTCTGCAGGCTTTTCTTGGGATTGTTCTGTAGGTTTGTCTGAACTTTGTTTAGATACAATGTTTTTTTGCATCTCTGCTAGTCGTTTTGCTTTTAGTCTCTCTAGTTCTGAATCTTCATCGCTCAACCTTTTATCACACCTATAGGCACTAATTTTGCTACTTTAGTGGCAATTCCTAGATTGTGAGAGACATTAACTACAGCATCCACGTCCTTGTAGGCCTGAGGTGTCTCTTCCACAACTCCATCTCTGGTCAATGCTTTGATAAAAATGCCCTTGTCATTTAGGGATTTTTTAACGTCATCTTCAGTATAGTTTCGTCTAGCTTTTGAGCGAGACATTGTTCTTCCTGCACCATGTGCAGTGGAACCGAAACTTAGATCCATGGAATTTGGTTGGCCAAGTAAAATCCAGCTTGCAGTACCCATAGAACCAGGTACCAAGACAGGTTGGCCAAGATGACGATATTTGGATGGAATCTCGTCTCTGTTTGCAGGAAATGCTCTAGTTGCTCCTTTTCTGTGAACAACTAGTTTTCTTTCTTCTCCGTTTACTTTGTGTTTTTCAACTTTAGCAATATTGTGTGCAACATCATAAACTAGTTTCATATCAAGATCAGACTCTGATTGGTTGAAAACTCGTTCAAAAGATTTTCTAGTCCAATGAGTAATCATCTGTCTGTTACTCCAAGCAAAGTTAAGTGCTGCAAACATTGCTTTTCTGTAAGACTCTCCTTCCTCAGAAGTATTTGGAACACATGCAAGTTCTCTGTCTGGTAATGTGATGTTGTATTTGCTCATTGCTTGCTCTGATACTCGCAAGTAATCACTACAAACTTGGTGACCAAATCCTCTTGAACCGCAATGAACTAGTACTGTAATTGTTCCTTCTTTGATTCCCATTTTTTCTGCTGCTTCTTGGTCATGCACTTCTGCAACCTTTTGAATTTCTAAAAAGTGATTTCCTGAGCCTAAACTACCAAGTTGAGGAGCCCCTCTCTTTCTTGCCTTATCTGAAACTTTGTTAGGGTCTGCATTTTTTATCTGACCGTTTTCTTCACATACGTCTGAATCATTTGATGAACCATAACCATGATCAATTGCCCAGTTAACACCGTTAACTAGAACTTCATCAAGTTCTGAATGACTAAGCTTTACTGCACCTTTAGAGCCAACACCAGATGGAATAGAACTGAAAAGATCAGTTACTATATCTTTGAGTTTTGAGCGAACTAGTTCTTCAGTTAGATTAGAACGGAGCAATCTTACTCCACAATTAATGTCATAACCAACACCACCAGGACTTATCATTCCTTCTTCAGCATCCATAGCTGCAACTCCACCTACAGGAAATCCATACCCTTCATGTCCATCAGGTAAAACTACACTATGTCCTACAATTCCAGGAATAGATGAGACGTTTCTTGCTTGCATGATGGTTCTGTCTGTAAGCATTTTGTCTAGTAATGCCTCATTTGCGTAAATTTTGACTGGAACTTTCATACCAGAATTAGAATCAGCATCAATTTGGTATTGATTTTCTCCAATTTTCTTTGGAGTAACGTTACTCATACAATTTCAAAAGCTGCAAGTTCCAATTTTAATCTTCAGTAAAATGATCATTTCTGAAAATTCAAAACAGAAAATGATGATAGGACTTAACTAGGATAAATTGCATTGAGAAAATATGGTAAGAGGAAAACTAACTGAAGAGGAAAAAGAAAAACAAAAAGAAGAGCAAAAAACTAGAGCAAAAGCATCAAGGGCAGCAAGAAGAAGTGGAAAAAGTATGAAAACAGAAGGCAAAGTAAGCAAATCAAAGCAGAAAACAAAAGAAGCAAGATCTCAAAAGAAAGTTGCTACAGTGAACAAATCACGGTATTAAGCAAAGAGTAGATTTATTTTCCAATAAATTCATGTGAAGATATTGGCAATTCTACCTATCGATAGTGGTCGTTATGGCACTAAAGAAATGATGGAGATTTTCAGTGAGCAAAAAAAAGTCAATTATCAATTAGAAATTGAAGGTGCTGCTGCAATTTCTCAAAGTGAAATCGGAATGATCTCAAAAAGTATAGGTAAAGAAATTCACAGAGCTGCAACTTCAGGTAAAATTACTGCAAAAAGAATCAAGCAGCTTGAAGCAAAAAGTGATCACGACACTGCAGCACTTGTAGAATCACTTAGTGAGAAATGCAGTAAAAATGCAAGACCATGGATTCACTATGGACTGACAAGTAATGACTTGGTAGATACTAGCAATTCAATGCAAATGCGTGATGCATTGCAAATCATTGAACCTAAAGTTGCAAAGATGGCATCAATT
Source organism: Candidatus Nitrosopumilus sp. (assembly GCF_965262695.1). Classification (GTDB taxonomy): domain Archaea; phylum Thermoproteota; class Nitrososphaeria; order Nitrososphaerales; family Nitrosopumilaceae; genus Nitrosopumilus. Next base: position 968,539 of record NZ_OZ253550.1, read on the forward strand.
TTAGCAAAAAAAGCAGTAAAGCATTCCAAAGTTCCAGCAGTTGGCAGAACACACGGACAACATGCCAGTATCATTTCATTTGGATTAAAATTTGCAAACTGGGCAGCAGAGATGGCAAAACACGTTGAGAGAATCGAAGAAATTAAGAAACGAATTCTGATTTGCAAAACACTAGGTGTTGTTGGAACTGGTTCTCTAATGGGTGCAAAGTCACTTGAAGTCCAAAAGCGAGCTGCAAAGCGATTAAAATTATTCCCAGCTGAAGTTACAACTCAAGTAGTTCCAAGGGAGAGATATGCAGAATACGTCTTTGAGTTTGCTTTGATTGGTGCAACATTAGAAAAAATTGCAATAGAGATTAGAAATCTGCAGAGAACAGAAATTGGTGAGGTTGCAGAACAATTCAAGAAAGGACAGATGGGAAGCAGTGCAGTTCCTGTAAAGAGAAATCCAATCAAAAGTGAGCGCGTATCATCATTATCCAAGCTAGTTCGCAGTCAAGTTGCATTATCATTTGAGAATATTCCATTGTGGCATGAGCGTGATTTATCAAATTCAGCAAATGAGAGATTCGTAATTCCTACAGTATCCATACTAGTTGATGAGATGCTAGAAACCATGACTAGAATTGTTTCAAATTTGTTGGTAAATGAAAAGAGAATTGTGGACAACCTCTACATCACAAAGGGACAAATCTTTGCAGAATTTGTACTAGAGGCACTAATCAAGAAAGGTGTTCCAAGATTTGTTGCATACAGAGATGTTCAGCGAGTTGCATTTTTGGCAAATGACAAGGGAATGTTCTACAAAGATGCAATCAAAAACGACAAGGCATTCACATCAAAGCTAACTGAAAAAGAGATTGATGCAATATTTGCACCAGAAAAACATCTTGGTGCATCACCTAAAATTATCAGTAACGTAAACCAATCGGTTCAGAAAACAATAAAGAAGTTCATCTAGTCTTTAGCAGAGTTTTGTGAATCTTAGAGCCATACTGTAGTGCTTTCTTTCTTTTGTTACAAGAAACTTCAGGGACACCAACTTGACTTGCTAGTTTTCTTATCATGTGTTTACGATAGATGTCTTCAGAATCCGTAATTTTATCTGAAATTGGAACAGTCTTTGCGTAATCAACGAAGTCAGAAGAAAGTAATGGTTGTAGAATTTGTACTCCAAATTCAGATGCAATCATGTTTACTGCCTTCATCATTTTCAATTCATTGTCTAGTTTTGCCTCCATGACTTCGTTAATTTTAGATTCTCCGCCTGAAAATGCTTCTCTATACGCATTATAGCCACAAAATAGCTCATCAATTCCGTTTGCAGTAACTACCGTACTAATCCCTAAACTCTTTGCAAGTTTTGATACATAGTAAAATGCAATACAGTTTTCATTCCAGGACAAATTGTCAGTCTTTATTTTTTCATTAATGTTAGAGGGTATTGAAGGGAAATCTTTTGGATCAATTTCCAAAACATGGTGAGGGTAATTCAATTGTTCATTGACTTCTTTTGCAAACAAGATATCATGGGATTCTGCAAATCCAATTGTAAGTAATGTAATGTCATAATCCATGTCTTTGCAAATTTTTGAAATTAGTGTACTATCAACGCCACCTGAATATGCAATTCCAATTTTTTTCTCTGTAACGGTTTGAGTGATTGCAGTTTTGATTTTATCAAATAGTTCTTGATATTTTTCATCCATGATTATCCCTCTAAATTCTACAAAGGGTAATGAATCAAACTCTTTAACTATTAATTGAATTAGATAATACTGAAAATGATGAAACTATCACAAGAAGAAATTGCCGAAGAGCTCAAGAATTTGCCAGGATGGAGCATAGTAAATGACAAGCTACACAGAGAAATCCAGTTTGATAGTTTTAACCAGGCATTTGGGTTTATGACCAGAGCCGCAATGGAGATTGAAAAGATGAATCACCATCCAGAGTGGTTTAACGTATACAACAAACTCGTAATAGAACTGACAACTCATGATGCAGGCGGCATCACAAGAAATGATATCAATCTGGCTCGAATCCTAAATTCACTAGTATAACATCAAACAAAGCTTTGAAAGTACAAATCATGGCTAAAAATCAATCATTACCGACTAGAATATGCAATACAACTAGTGCAGCAAGCAAATTTTTTTCATTAATCATTTCTAGTATGAATCTATTTGGCTAGAACGAACTATTTAGATCTAGTACTTATATGATAAAAATTCAATGTTATTAGGAATATTATGTGGGGATTATTTTGAAGTTTAATCTTAAAATAAGATACTGGATAATCATTGCATTTGCTGTAATTGCCATTCCATTTATTCATACAAATAATCAATTTCTAGCTGAAAATGAAGCTAAAAAAGCTGAGAAAATAATTAGTGATGAAAAAAGATTTGTCGAATATGATGCCATTCAAGAAGAAAAATCACAAAAAGCACAAGCAGCTACTGCAATGAAAGAAAAAGTCAATGAAGCTGTTACAAACGATGTTGATGTTAACACATCCGATGCAGCTTCGTGTATGGAGATTGCAAGTACAGTTGCTGAAGGTGATTTTGATGCATACAAAAAAGCACTAGAAGAATGTGAAAATTAATTTTTAATCAATGCCATTTCTTATTTGACCGCCATTCTCTAGGAAATTTCATTCCGGCAACTCTTGAATAGGTACAAAGTAATTTTTAAAAATTTTAAAAGTGGAAATTTTTGCCATTAAAATGTTGAATCCATAAGGGCTTTGAAAGTACGAATCATGGCTAAAAGCAGATCATTGTTTTGACGATGTTCTAGGTTTGGGTTTAAAGACACGGTATATGACAGAGCCTACTGTTGCTACAACAGCAATTATTCCCAGCATTGCATTATCTAGGCCAATAACATCTGAATAAGACATCATTAATGCAGAAATCATTATTCCAACGATGACTATAATTATGATTTTTTTTACTTTTCCAGCCAAGTCATTCTAGAACATATTCAAACAGGATAAAAACGAACTCTAATTTTGAAAAGAAGGGGATTTCCTATAGTTTTAGGCACGGAATTTTCAGAATTTATATAATGACTCTGGGGCAGATGACTTTACATGGCAACAAGTCCCGCAGTATTGGATTCTGATTTCAAGTATATCGACAAGAAAGGAAATTTGCTGAGAACTCGAACAGAGTTGACAGTAGCCCAGATGCTAGATTTTCTTGAAGACGAATATCAATACAATCACAAGGTTACATTGAAAAGTGGAACAGAAGTCACAGTTGATTTCAAAACTGCAAAAGGATTGATTGAAGTTATTGATAACGAAGAAGACATTGCAAAGTACAAACAGATCAAAGAGGACTTTCCTGACCAGAAAGTTATGGCAATTGGACACGGAAAATATGCTGCACAACTAAAAGAATTACAAGATATCGTATTTTATGACAAGACACCACAAACTGGTTCTATCTTTTTAGATGATGGATCATTTGCATTTGATTATGCACATATCTTGCCACTAGTTGAGAAATGCTCCATTCTACATGGACATACATCATCAGTAATGGTGGAATTGGTAGGACAGATGAAAGACAATCTACTTGTAGATTTTGGAGAAGCAAAAAGAATCGTTAAAGAAGTTTTGACTGCATTTGATCACAAGTTTTTCATTAATAGAAAGTATATGAAATCTGAAGACGACTCTCACTATGTTATACAATTTGAAGGGCCTAAAGGAATGTTTGAGTTACAGGTTCCAAAGAATACAACTTATCTTTTAGAAGGAGAGGCAACTGTAGAGAATCTTTCAAGTGAGCTTATCAAATTACTAGCACCTAAAATGCCATCAAATGTTGAAGCTGTAGGTGTTTACATTTATGAGGGATACAACAAGGGTTCCCACATAATATCCAACATCTCAAAAGACAATTTGTAAAATCAGGCACAATAACTATGCAGAACTGTGCAGTTTTTGAAAATAGATTAATTTTGTGTTGACTTTAGGTCAATAATTTACTCCACAGATCCGGTAAATGAAATGAAAATGCAATAGAATTATGGCATTAGTAGAGCCTACAAAGAAAGGTGGAAGATACACCATAAAAGAGCGAGAACATAGAAGGGTTCAGGTTTATCAATTATATTTTGAGGAAAAAAAGCATGCTGCAGAAATTGCAAAATTGCTTGGAGTACATCGTAATACCATAACTGACGATATTTCATATTGGCGCTCTCAAATTGTAAGTGAAATTAACATTCAAGATTTTGCTGCAAAGATGAAAATACAAATCCAGAAAGTAGAAATGCAACGAGACAGATTTTTAGAACTTTTAGAAGACGCAGATGTTGATACAAAATTCAAAATTGAAAAGTCCATCTCAGATATCGATAATGCGTTGATCCAGCATTATTTTAAAATGATTCAAAGTAAAAAACCAACAGAGCCAACAATTGAGATTGATGAAAGTGAAATCAAAGAACTGATTAGAAATTTGGTTATGCAAGAAAATTATAAAAAAACGTATTCAGAAAACGAGTTAAAGTTTCATTTCATCCATAAAACAAAATGCAACATGAAACATGCCGAACGCCTCTTGGAAAAAATGATTATTGAGGGATTATCATTGTGCAGAGAAACTGAAGCAAAACCAGATTTTTTCAAATCGATTGCAGGAGATTATTCTTTTACATACAATTTGGTAAAATTTGCAAATATGAGAGGGCATATTACTGAAGATGAACTATCGGAAATTCTGACAAAACGTGTAGAACTTGAAGTTGAAATTGAGAAGATAGATAAGATTGAAGAAAGACTAATCCAAAAATATGGTGAAAAATCTCAATGGCCTGAAGAAATATTAGAAAAATTTGAAGCTGAAGAATTTGATGATCCTGATATTTTAGAATGAAAAATCTGATACAAGTAAGGGCATTGTATTAATTTAACAAGTCCCTATGAGATAATCTATGATCTTGATTGCTTTTTGAAGAGTTATTGTAAAAAGATAGGCAATTCAGATACAAAGATTATTTGCCATACATTCTTCTGTACATTCTTTCGTCAACGTCCAATTTACTTTTGATCAAATCCTGATTTTTACTTTGACTTCCTTCTGACAGATGTTTTTCTCTTAATCTTTCAATTTTAGCCAAATGTTCTTCAAGCACTTTCTTACGTACAGCATCTAATTTTTCAGTCAATAAAGGCAGAATCAATTCTTCAACTTCATCTATCTGAGACAATAATCCTGAAGAATCATCACTTGGTGAATTTTTCAAAGTTCCCCTAATTTGATCAACATCATCAGATATCTCATGATTTAAAGACTCTCCTGCCATCATCATGATCATTTCAAAACGTTCAGCAGGAATTTGTAATGTATTCCATTCATCAATTATGGCTTGGTTTATTACTCCATGTTCAGTACCTATACGTTCCTTAATCCGGGCTAGTTTTTCTCTGGTAGTTCCTAATGCGGTAACGATCATTTTTTCAAAATAATTTCTTCTATTTTCTTTTTCAGTTTGTTGAGATGTACTTATTTCTGCCACTTGTCCAATTAATTCCCCTATAGTTTCCTGTTGAGTCTCAATATTTGATGCAGCAGTATCAATACGTTGAACAGCTCCTCCGATTCTATTTTGTATTGAACTAGAGTATATGAAAAGACCAATTGTTATTGAAATTCCCAAACCAACAGAAACCGTCAGAGCAACCCAATTAGAAAGGTCATTGCCTTTTTCATTGAGTATTGAAACTCCTTCGTAAAGATCAATGTAAACGATTGCCAGTAACACAATGACCACCCAAACGGCTACAAGAATTGCAACATAGATTTTTACAGATGAATCGACAGGTGAAGATGTTTTAGGAATTCGCTTATAGATCAAAATCACTGAAAACGTCAAAATGATTATCGAAAATACCAAAATTATACCAAGTAACAGTAATCTCGATTCTTGAGAACGTTGGACCTCTAGATTTTCTGTTGAAATTTTTCTATTTTGATTCGCTTGCTCATTATCAGGATCTATTCTCAGAATTTGTTCAGTTGTAGCAAGCACTTCTTCATAATTGCCAAGGTGCCCTAAAGCTAGAACTTTGTTATTTAGTACCTCAATATCGTTCTCATCAATTTCTAAGGATTTATTAAAAAATTCTAAAGCTGTTTCATAGTTTTCATTTACAAAGAAAATTCCACCCTTCATGTTTAATGCGTCAATATTTTCAGATTCAACTTTCAAAACTCTATCTAAAATATTAGAAGAATCGTCAAATTTTTTTTCTTCAAAAAATACCTTAGCCTTACTAACCAAGGCACCTACATGATTAGGATTATTGTTTAAAATGCTGTCAAAAATAGAATGTGCTTCTTCAAAACGACTTAACTGAGAAAGAGACAACCCTTTTCTGATTTTTGTGTCTATATTTTCAGGATTTTCAAGTATGGATAATGTGTAAAATTTTTCTGCATTTCCAAATTCACCCATATGAAAAAAAATGTCTCCTTTTACTGCTAATGCTGCAGAATCTTTTGGTTCAATTAACAAAGATTTTTCTATAGTTTCAAGTGATTCATCATATCTTTCTAATTTTAATAATGCAGCTGCTTTGTTTGTAATTCCTCTGGTATGTGTAAGTTCTAATGAAATGAGTGTTTCAAAAGTTTCTAATGCTTCTTCGTATTGTCCAATGTTTATCAGGATCAGCCCTTTGAAATTTAGTGAGTCAGTAAAAAAATCATCTTCCTCATCAATTACTTCAAAATATTGTAAGGATAATTCATACTGTTTTTCCTCATAAAGAGAAACAGCATAATGAAATATTATCTTGTTTGTTATGATATCATTATCTTTCAAAATATTTTCAAAGATTTCTATAGCTTTTTTGTAATCTCCTAATCCTTCATATGATCTAGCTTGGTAATATAACCAAATCATGTCATTTGGATTGTCAACTAAAACATCTTCAGATAAAACCAAGAGTTCTGAAAAATTTTTTTCTTTTAGAAGATTTTCTGCTTTTTCGAATTTATTTATTTCCGATTCCTGTGAAAAAGATTCAGGCAATAATGGAATTAGAGATATGGAAAATAGTATCAAACAACATGCAAAAAATAAACTAAAATTCTTCATATAATATGAACAAACTAGCAATTAATCAATTATTCCATCAAACTCATTATTTTCCAAAACTCTTAATTTCATAGTTCACCTAGATTATTCATGGCAAAATTAACTAACAAACAGCACGAACAACAGCAAGATCGACGACTAGCCAAATTAGAAAAAAGAGCAGATAAAGATGACAAAGTAGTGGCAAAACTAGAAAAAAGAATTACTGCATTAGAAAAACAAATGAAAAATCTCAAAAAGAAGATTTAGAAATTATTTTGTTACATGGCCTTTCAATCTTCCAACTAATCTCTCCACTTCCTTATCTGAAAATTCAACATCTCTGTTTTGCAAAAATGAATTAATCTTCTCCAAATTACTTACAGAGACAAACTTGAATTTGGAATCATATGGCATGTTTATCCTAGTTGATAATACTACAGACTTTACTTTAGGTTTCTTTGGTGCACGCCATGATTGAAGTGAAATCCATAATACTCTAGCTGCACGGTCAGCCTGCTCGTGTGGTGAGATATTTTGGTTGTTCATGTAATATTTTGCAGTCCAGTTTTTGACTTCAATTAGTACAACTCCACGCTTAGATACAACAACAAAGTCCATTTGAGCTGATTTGAGATTTCTTTTTCCATTGTATGTAACATATTTTGGCAATGCAAGATTTACTCCACACATTATGTGAAAATCATCTGGAATCTGTGATAATACATCTAGTGCAGATAGTTCTCCTTTTGCTCCTGCATGGAATGAGTCATCTTTCTTTTTCTCAAAATTTTTAATTTGCTTTTTTTTGTTCCATTTTTTTAATCCAAACCATCCATCATCCGTGGTTTTGTATTCTTGTTTTAGCTCCTTGTGGACACGATCAATATCATCAATTGATTTTACTTTTTTCGGATACAAATCTAGTAGTTGTTTTTCAGAATCTGCACGACCGTAGATTATGGCCATGATTAAGTAAAAATCAAAGATGCTATTAAATTCATATTTTTTGATTTATCATTTCAATTTTTTTACCAATTCTTTCAAAGAAATAATTTCTTGTTCCTCTAACATTTTCTTTATCTGTTCTTTAAGTTCATCAGACATTGAAAAACAAAGACCTTCAGTACATGTCCTCGTATCAAAAGCACCCTCCATAGCTTCATTTCGCAATCCAGAAAGTTGATTCAAATCGCCTTCACTTCGTTTTAGAATTTCAAGTTGAATGCTTTGCTTAAATCCTCCTATTTCCTCGTAAGCTTTTGTTTGTTCACTAGGTGAGAATGTCTCTGCAAGTTTTGATAAAGCTCCAATTCCTGTAGGGCCATCTGATGTTGTTAGTTTATCTTGTAATATAGGAGAAAGATTCAGAAGAGTCAAATATTTTTTTATTGTAGAAACAGAAACTCCAGTTTCTTGCGCAACTTTTGTGTAATCATTGTATTTTTCATAAATTGTTTTGTAGGCCTTGGCTTTATCAATAGGATTCATATCTGCACGTTGAACATTTTCAATAAGTGAAATTATTGTTGCGTCTGTATCATTTAGATCAGATCTAATTATTGCAGGAATTGTGTTTAAACCAATTTTTTTACTAGCAAGAAATCTTCGCTGTCCAGCAATCAAATCATATTGTCCATCCTTATTTTTTCTTACCGTAATTGGATTTAGAAGTCCTTTTTCTTGAATGCTATTTGCTAAATCATCCAAGCTTGTTTCTTCGGTTCCTGCTCCTAAATCTTTTCTAGTATTAAATTCAGATATGTTAATTTCGTCAAGGCTTAACTCCTCAATATCCATACACGAAATTAAGACATAGTGATTTAAATGATTTAAAAAAATTGTTAAAATATGAGAATAATACATTTCTCAGACACACATCTAGGACACAGTGATTATACTGCGATAGATTCCGAAACAGGATTAAATCAAAGAGAAGTTGACATCTACCGAGTTTTTAGAGAAATAATTGATTACATACTAGAATCTAAACCAGATTTAGTTGTTCATGCAGGAGATCTTTTTGATATGGTGCGTCCATCCAATAAAGCAATCTCTGAGGCACTACAACAGTTTCATAGACTATCTGAAGCAAAAATTCCCTCAGTAATTATTGCAGGAAATCATTCAACTCCACGACAGAGAACCAAAGAAACAATTTTCAGAATTTTTGATTTTATCCCATATGTTTTTCCGGTATATGGTGGAAAGTATAGCAAGAACATCATTGGAGATTGTGCCGTTCATGCAATTCCTCATACATATTCGCAGTTAGAATTAGAAGAGAATCTATCCCGACTTGATATTGATAATAAATGTAAATACAACATTTTTGTGACTCACGGTACTGTTCAAGATATTAGTGATAATTCTTGGATAGAATTTAAGGAACAAATTATTCCAAATTCTGTATTTGAATATGGTTTTGATTATATTGCGTTAGGACATTTCCACTCTTTACAAAAAATCAGGGATAATGCATATTATTGTGGATCTCCTGAACGATTAAGCTTTAATGAAGTAAAACAAGAAAAATGTTTTCTTGAAATAGATCTAGATACCAAGTCAGTAAAAAAAATTCCTACACATACACGGCAGATGATTGATTATCAAAATATTGATTGTAAAAAATTAACTCCAGAACAAATCATTGAATCCGTACAAACTCTAGTTGACGAAAAAACAAAAGATAGTATTATTCGATTAAAATTTGATAATATTTCTAAAGAGACATATTCAAATCTTAATCGGCAAAAAATTGCTGAATTAATGAAAGATGCAATTCATGTTGAACATAATTTCAATTTCATAAATGAAATTTCAGATGGGGAAACTATCACTTCTTCAATGGGTAGTCTCAGTGAAGAATTTGAAACATTCCTGAAAAAACAAGATCTGCCTGATGAAAAATTTGATTTGATGAAAAATATGGGTTTGGACTATCTTAGTAAAGTTGAGGATGATGAGATGATAGAATAATGCGGATCAATAGCATAGAATTAGAAAATTTTAGGCGTTACAAAGAGGAAATTATTGAATTTCCTACGGGATTGATAGGAATTGTTGGACGAAATGGTGTTGGAAAATCGACTTTGGTGGAGGCTCTAGCATGGTGTCTTTATGGTTCTGATGCTGCACGAACCAAACAAGATGAAATCAAACGTAGTCAAGCAAAGGAACGGGAAAAATGTAGAGTCATTATTGAATTAACTTTTGAGTCTGATGCTTTAAAAATAGAACGAATTCTAAGCGGAAAAAACTGCACTCCATCTGCAAATTTGTATCTTAATGGCAATCCTAATCCTCATGTAAGTGGTACAACAGCTGTTACCGATTACATCACACATAGAACTAAAATGGATTATGTGGCATTTATCACATCACTTTTTGCACGACAAAAAGACTTAGATGGATTAACAGGTATGACTGGGTCTACAAGAAGAAAAACAATTCTAAGATTATTACGAATTGATCAAATTGAAGATGCAATTAAAATGATAAAAGAAGACAGTAAACAAAATGAACTTCAAATTCAACAAATCGAAAAATACATCAAAGATGTATCTACATTGGAAGAAGAATTACAAAACATGCAAACACAAGCACAAATTAAACAAAAATCAATTACAATTAATCAAGAGAAAGTAAGTACTCTTAAAAAATCACTAGAAGAGCACGAACATAGATTTACAATATTAGAAGAAAAATATACAAAACATCAAGAGATTAATACAAAAATAGAAGGTCTTAAAGGATTAATTCAAGGGCGTAAACAAGAAAAAATTACACTAACAAAAAAACTTGATGAGTCACTTGAAGCACAAAAGGTATTAAATAAATTAAAACCAAAACTAGACAAATTTAAAAAAATTTCTAAAACAAAAACGGAATTAGACTCTTTAAAACTAAAATTTACAGAAAAATCTTCTTTGGAGACTCAACTCGAAAATTGTAAGAATAAGATATCAGATATTCAAATAAAAATATCAGAGTTTCATGAATCAATAAAACCACATGGGGATTTAGATTCCAAAATTAATCTTATGAATGAAGAATTAAGAAAATTAGAAGATGAATGGGATAATCAAAATCAACAGAAAAATCAAATTGACAGCAAAATCTTTGAGAAAACTAGTCGTAAAAATGAGCTAAATGCAGAATTAATTGAAATTCAAGAACTTGGAGATAAAAGTGAATGTCCAAAATGTAAGAGACCTCTTGGGGATACGGTAGAAAAATTAGTTGGGATTATAACGCAAAACATTCAATCTATTACAAATGAAATTGGTTCTTTTACAAAAGAACAAAAAACTATACTAAAACACACGGACAGTATTGAAAAACAAATTACTCTGAAAAAACAAGAAAAAGAAGGAATTGAACATCAAAATCAAATTAAAAACAATTTATTGACAAAAATAGAAGAAAACACAAAGGTATTAAAATCATGTCAAAATGAAGAAAAAACTATTCAAGACAATCTATTTAATTTTAAGGAAGTTAATTATAATAAAACTAAACATGACGAAATAATATCTGAATTTCAAAAACTAGAAAAAATATATCAAAACTCAATTGCTTTAAATGAACATGTAAAACAAATTGATAAATTAAATTCTCAAATTGATTCAGTTGATAAAAATATTGATATGTCAACTAAACAACTACATTCCAAAAACACAGAATTATTTACAATAAGTTTTGATGAAACAGAATACCAAAAAGTTAAAAATAAAAAACATGAAGCCAACATAGAGCATCAAACTCATCGTGAAGATTTAATTAAAGAAGAACAAGAATTGCTTCAAATCCAAAATCAAATTCAACAACAAGAAAATATGATTAAAGAAGAAAAGCAAAAACAAGAAGAAATCAAAAAAATCTATTCAACATTACAAGAATTAACTACACTCAAAAAATTAATGATTGATTTTAAATCAGATTTAATGATTAGAATAAAACCACAACTTGCTGCAAAAACATCATCTCTTCTCAAACAAATTACAAATAGTAGATATACTTCAGTTGATTTTGATGATGATTTTACGTTAAAGATTAATGATGATGGAATAAATCACAATATTAAACGATTTTCAGGAGGAGAAACAGATCTTGTAAATCTATGTCTTCGAATTGCTATTTCTGAAGAATTGTCTCAAAGATCTGGAGGGTCTGGGACCCAAATTATAATACTTGATGAAATTTTTGGCAGTCAGGATGAAGGAAGGAAAGCAAGTATCCTTCAAGCATTGCATGAATTAACTACCAAATTTAGACAAATATTGCTCATCACTCATGTTGAGGATGTTAAAGATGCTTTGCCTTATGTACTAAACATAACGGAGAATCCAGATAACACGGTAAGCGTTGAAGAAGAAGGAAATTTGCCATTAAGTCATTGATATTTGGTATACAGTGGATCCTAAATTCAGTCATTTATTATAATTAATCTAAACCAGATACAAATAGTACGGTAATTTACCGATTGGCTATACCAGTATACAAAAAACATCGTAGAGTTTATTAACTATAAGTGTATATATTATACTATAATGATAATAATTTGGTCAATTATAGGCACAAAAGGGGAATAAAATGAGTCAAGATACAACACTAAAAGAAATTGGAGAAAAGTTGGATGGTATTTTTGCCATACTAAAAATCAGCAATTTTGAGAATCTGAATAACTTCAAGAAAACAATATCAAAAGATCCTGTAAATGCAAGTATTATCAAACTAAGTGATGGAACTAGGAATTATTCTACTCTTGCTTCAGAGATTGCCAAAGAATTGAAGGTATCTGAAATTAATGTAAAAAAGAAAATATCAGATCTTACTAAAATTGGAATTATCATAGCAGAAAAGACACCAAAGGGTTCCTTTTACAAAACAACAGGGGTGCTTGACTGAGGAGATAATCATGAGTGAGGAAAAACTAGATAAAATTTTGGATAGATTAAATGAGATTTCCAAATGGACAAAACTGCAAGGATTAGAAAAATTTTCACAGATTGTTCCTTCAATTTTGAAAAGTGATGAAGAAAAAATTGCGTTTGAGTTAAGTAATGGAATTCGTAGTGCCAGTGAAATTTCAACTCAATCAGGAATTCCTAAAAGTACCATTACAGCATATTGGAGAAAATGGGCAAAATCAGGAATTGTAGAAGAATCTGAAAAATTTGTTGGTAGAATGAAACATCTTGTTTCACTTGAAGAAGCAGGAATTGATGTACCGAAAATCTCTGAAAAGAAATCAAAGGAGAGTAAAAATGACTAATGAAAAAAAAGACTATGAAGATATCAAAAGACTATTGATGTTACTTTTGATTAAATTGGGAGCAACGTCTGAAGAAATAGGTTATGCATTAAAACTTGAATCCAGTGTAATACGAAAAATGTTACCCAGCAGTAAGATCAAGAAACTCAAAGAATCTAACAAAACTTCTAGAAATAAATCAGCAGAGGAGAATGATACAGAATGACTGAAGATAAGGATCTTGAGGCAATAAAAAAATTATTAGTTCTTCTTCTTAGACATGAAGGAGTTTCAGATGAACTCATTTCAAAAGCTTCAGGAATGAACGCAAAAACTATCAGAAATACATTCCCTTTAGGTAACCGAAAGAAAGGAGATACCAAAAAATGACAAAAAAGGATAAAAATGAAAAGGAAGGCAGTGATGAGAATAATGAACAATCAGAACTAAAAATGATTAAGCAACTTCTTATTGCTCAATTGGTTTTGTCTGGAGCATCTATTAGAGATATTGAGAAAATTACTGGAATGGGTACATATGCAATATACAAATTTTTACCAAAAAATCTAGGAGAAAAAAAATTAAAAAAGGAGAAAAATAATGAGTGAGAATAATGAACAAACTGAAATTTTGAGAGAAATTCTCAAATGGGTTAAAGTATCATCACTTAGTTCAGTTAAAGAACACCTAACTACAATTCTTAAAACAGATACTGAAAAATTGATTTATCATTTTAGTGATGGAAATAATCCTACAACACAGGTTGTAAAGATGGCTCAATCATCCAGTCAGAAGGTATCGGATTGTTGGAAAGAATGGAAAACTCAAGGAATTGGTGAAACTGTAGAAGTAAAAGGAGGAGTGAGGTTTAAGCGTACTTTTAATTTAGAAGATTTTGGAATTGACATTCCTACAAATGGAGGAAAATCAACATGAATAAAGAAGAACCAGAAATTACTTTGAATGATATTCACAATGATCTTACCGAGTTGATCAAATGGACCAAAGTATCATCATATGAACAAGTAAGAAAATTTTTTGAATCAATCTTAGATTCAGACACAAAAAAGATTGTGTATCAATTAAGTGATGGAAAAATCGGAAGTACAGAAGTCATTAAGAAAGCAAAATCATCTACAGAGTCAGTTTCAAAGTATTGGAATCAATGGCCAAAACTCGGGATAGGGGAATCAGTTTCTGCACAAGGAGGAAAACGTTTCAAACGTAGTTTTGACCTTGAAGATTTTGATTTATTGCCAAAAATGATGGAAAAACAAACTAATCAAAAAAAGAAAAATGAGGAAATGAAAAATGAGTGATGATGTAAAGGAAGACATACGTGATATTCGAAATGATATTGAAAGAATCAAAAGTGATACACATAACATTAATCGAATAATCACAATTGCTAATCCTATACCTATCGTGAATGATTTAAAAAAAATTATTGGAACCTCAGTACTCAAAGTAGCAGTACTTCATTTATCTAAAAATCCAATCTCACCACAAGATTTAGCATCAGCTCTTAAAACAGACCCAAAAAATCTTACTAAATATGTGAAAGAATTTGTTGATAGGGGATACATTTCAGAATTAAAAAATGGAAGAGAAAAGATTTTTGTTCGTTCTGAAATTCTTGATCAATTAAATTTTGAAACCATCCCTGATTTTGCAAAGATTATCAAATCATGGAATAGTTCCAAATAAATTAATTCTTCATTTTTGTGTAAAAATCAAGTATTCTTTTTCCACCTTTAAGTAGAAAATACAATCCCAATCCAAATGGAATTCCTTCTCCTAAAATTGAGAATGTTTTTTGAATTATGCTAATGTTAAAAATGTCAATACTTTCAACATTAGCTTCAATCATTTTTTCAATTTCTAAATTAATTGAAGAGTCTACTAATGAATCAAATACAGTTACCAATGTTACTAAATTTATCAAAAAGAAAACAAATGCAATTATGAAAAATTTTGGCCCTTCATTCATTTTTTGATAAAATGATTCAAAATTTGTAACATCACTTTCAAAGTATTTTTTTAATAAATCTGTAGAAGGTTGACGAATACCAAATAAACCAGACATCAAGAATGCTCCTGCTGTCAAAGACAAACCAGCTAAGGTTGCACTAATATGAATATCAAACATGGAATCATATGTATCTAGCAAATTTTTTGTTTCTAATATGGAAGAATAATCATTTACTTCTTGAGCAAATACATCTACATTACCTAAAAAGAGAGAAAGGAAAAATATCAAAATAAAAATAATTTTCATCAATTTAGTTCACATTTAATTTCTAAGTACAAATATTGAATCTTTTGGTAGTTACTCAATAATTTCTAAGATCTTTTCAGGGGGAATCTGGCCATAACTCTTCTTTAATTCATCTATAGTATGCCATCCTCCCACTTCAACTATTATTCCATAATTGTAATTAGTTTTTGATAGTCAATAATGTGCTCCAATATGTCTTAGAACATTCCTCAAATTGAAAATTCTTTTTTAGGAAGTTAGAGTCTTGAACCAAAACTAATAGATCCTTTGAAGGACAATATTTTTGTCTCAGAATTTATTCAAGATTATGCATTGACTGCAAATCTTTCTTAAACTCTGCTAAACTCTCAGGAACTTCAACTGTAATAGAGTCCTTTAATGATAATTCCTTTGCCTTTTTCTCATTCCACACTTTGGAATTAAACTGCACAACTTCTTCAGTAATTTTGGAATAATCTTCTATACTTTCAGCTTCAGCTTGTTTTTCTGTGTGAATACTAGTCTCAGAGTATAAGGTCTGCCATAGATGCTCTGTGATAAATGGAGTAATTGGTGCTAATAATTTTAGAACTGTTGATAGTACTTTGTGTAGAGTGTAAATGGCAGCATCTCTTTCTTCTTCTGAAAATCCTTCCCCGTAGGCTCGTTTTTTGACCATTTCAATGTAATGAGCTGCAAACAAATTCCATGTAAATTCTCTAATTGCAATTGCTGGAACAAAGAAGTTGTATTCATCATATCCTTTCTTACAGTCTTTAACTAAATTATTTAGCTCAGACAAAATCCATTTATCCACTGTAGTAGGTTTTCCTTCTTTGATTACCATAAAGCTAGACAAGAATCTTGAAACATTCCATAGCTTACTCAAGAATTTCTTTGTTGACTCTATCTTTTGTTCATTGCATCTAAAGTCATATCCGTGATTAATCTCACTTGCACTCCAAAACCTAAATGTATCAGCTCCAAACTTTTCAATTACTGGTAATGGATCAATTGCATTTCCCTTACTCTTACTCATCTTCATTCCTTTTTCATCAAGACCATAACCCATAATCCAAGCTTCAGTCCATGGTTTCTTGCTAGTTAACATGTCACAACGTAGAAGTGTGTAATACAACCATGTCCTTACGATATCTTTAGCTTGAGGTCTAAGTGATGTTGGATAAGTTTTCTTAAAGAATTCTGAATCCTTTTCATACTTTGTAACAAACAATGGAGATACACTACTATCCATCCATGTATCAAATGTTCTATCCTCACCAATAAATTCACCATTACCACACTTTGTACACTTTTCAATTGGACATTTTTCCTTCCATGGTTGATAGTACTTTCCTGGTTCAGGAACATGTGGTTCACTACAACTAGAACAATACCAGATAGGAATCTCTGTTCCATAGTATCTTCGTCTTGAAATTGGCCAGTCTATAGAAATAGAATCAAGCCAATTCATCAGAATCTGCTTGTGCATAGAGGGGTAAAACGTGATTTCTGAGCCTAATTTTCGCATTTTTTCAATAGAATCTTTCTGTTTGAGATAGTACTCCTCCATTGGAATAATCTCAATTGGAATCTTACTTCGCTCAGAAACTGGTGTTCTATGATTAATCTCTTCGATTTTCTCTACAAATCCTTTTTCTTCCAAATCAGAAATTATTTTCTCTCTAGCTTGTTTTGGTTTGAGTCCTGCATATTCTCCTGCAGCTTCAGTCATCCTTCCATCCAAACCAATTGCAACAATCTCTTCAAGATCCATCTCTCGAAACAATGCAACGTCGTTTTGATCACCATAACTACAAACCATTACAGCTCCTGAACCAAAGTCTTGCTGAGCTGAATGATGGGTTTTGATTTCAACTTCAACCCCTGTAATTGGTACTACTACCGTACTTCCAACAAATGGTGCATATCTTTCATCTTCTGGATTTACAATTATAGTTCGACATGCACAGAGTAGTTCTGGTCTTGTACTTGCAATGATGATTTCTTTATCAGTATCTTTAATCTTAAATTTCATGTGAACTAATTTTGTCATCAAGTCTTGATATGCAATTTCAGCATCAGCAATTGTAGTTCCTGAAACCCAATCATAGTTGTTTGGTCTTGTAGCTAGAACAATCTTTCCTTCTTTCCATAGTTTGATGAATGTTGATTGTGTTAGTGCACGATATTCTTCTGAATCTGTTCTGTAATGGTTCTTCAAGTCACCACTCAAACCAAGGTTTGTCATGATCAGTACCATCTCTTCTTCTAAATCATCTAGTGCTTCTCGGCACAAATGCAAGAACTCTCCTCTGTCAGTTTCCCTCATTCTGATGTTGTGTTTTTTCTCAGTGTAGAACTCTACAGGCAAACCGTTTCTGTCAATTCCAATTGGAAAGTAGACGTTTTTGCCATTCATGCGTGCAGTTCTTGCAATCATGTCTATCTGGGAATAGTGAGCAGCAGCACCAATGTGCCAAGGTCTGCCTGAAGGGTATGGTGGAGGCGTATCTATAGTGTAATTATCATCAGTTGGAGTGAACTTGTAAAGGTCTGAATCCTGCCATTTCTTTAAGACCTGTGCCTCTAACTCTGGATTCCAAGCTTTCTCTGTAATTTTTGGGTCCATTTTTAATTTTGAAATTATTGTTTTGAATCTTTAACTAGATTTACAAAATATTTGTGAACTGCCAAATCATCAGTTAGTTCTGGATGAAATGATGTTCCAATGATGTTTCCTTTTTTGATTGCAACGACTTTTTCATTTAATTTTGCTAAAACTTCAATGTCATTAGACGTGGATGATATAGCTGGAGCTCGAATGAATACTCCATTGTAATTTGAAATTCCAATTGAATCCATAGAGACATTTGCCTCAAATGATTCGCGTTGTCTACCAAAAGAGTTTCTTTCAAGTTCAATATCTAGAAAATCAAATAGTGGTTGTTCTGTCTTTCCAACAACTCTATCAGTAGCATTGCTTGCAAGTAGTACCATTCCAGCACAAATTCCTAGAACTGGCATGCCAGACTCTACTTTTTGCTTGATTACTTTTTGAGAGCCATTAACCAAAGACAATTGTCCTATAGTAGTGCTCTCACCACCAGGAATTACCAATCCATCCATTGCAGAAATCTCCTCAGGAGTCTTTACAATATGAACAGTTGCATCCTGATTCAAGTCAGCAATTGATGCTACCAATGATGATACGTTTTCAGCAACATCGCCTTGAATGGCCAAAATTCCAATCTTTGCACTCATGCTGAACCGCCTCTATCTTGCATACGTAATTCTAGAGTTTTAACATCTAATCCTAACATTGACTGTCTTTCATCAATCATTTTCTGAGCTTCTTTGACCTTGTCTGCTTCATTCCAAAATGTTGTAGCCAAAACGATTGCTCTTGCACGCTCTGCTGCATCATCAGCTGCAAAAATTCCAGACCCTACAAAGATTCCATCACAGCCTAATGACATCAAATAAGCTGCATCAGCTGGTGTTGCAATTCCACCTGCTGCAAAATTAACAACAGGTAATCTACCTAGTTTTGCAGTCTGCTCTACAATATCATAAGATACTTTGAACTCTCTTGCCATTCTAACTAGATCTTGATTGTCACCTGAATCATACATTGATTTTATTGTTCTTAATTCATCATTTACTTTTTTGATATGAGTAATGGCTTCAGCAACATTACCAGTTCCTGGTTCACCTTTTGTTCTAATCATTGCAGCTCCTTCTTCAATTCTTCTCAAAGCTTCTGCCAAAGAACGAGCACCATTAACAACAGGAGTTGTCATATCCCATTTCCAAATGTGACGTAGTTCATCAGCTGGAGTTAACACTTCAGATTCATCAATCATGTCAACGTCTGTCTCTTGCAAAACCAAAGCTTCGTTAACATGACCAATTCTACATTTTGCCATTACAGGAATTGTAACTGAATCCATGATATCTTCAATAATTCTAATGCTTGCAGTTCTTGCAACACCACCTGCCTTTCTAACATCAGATGGAAGTTTGTCTAGTACCATTACAGAAACTGCGCCTGCCTCTTCTGCAATTTTTGCTTGCTCTACATTTGTGACATCCATCACAACTCCATTTTTGAGCATGTGGGCAAAGCCACGTTTCAGAGTTGAAGAACCGCGAATAACATCAGTTGATTCTGATTTTTCAGAAATTATTCCTTTAGCGTCTTTGCGTTCTCCAGATAGTGGAAGCATAGCATAATTTTTGCAAAAAGGCTATTTGTACCTATTCACGGACTTCGGAAATTATATGGTCTAGTTCAGCTTCGACCATGGTAATAATTGGAGGAATAAAGCCACTAGTTGCATTTTGTTCTGGCCAATGAATCTCCTGAGGATGACCATTCAAAGTAATTTTTACATTTGATTTTTGAAATTCAGTTACATTCTCTAAGATTGGAAAGGATTCAGACGGAATTTGCATAAAGCCAGTTTCCTTAATCAATGCCCTGATTTTGTTTAGTTGTTTTTCATCCAAGTTTTTCCGAATGTCTGGTTGAAGATATCCTTGTTCAGTTACTGAATATTTTGCCTCACCATTATTTTTTATCAAAAGGATTTCGGTTTTTTGTGCACCAGTACGTTCAGTTACACCATAATCAATTGTCTTTAGTTGATGTTTTGTGTATTCGATATCAATTCTGTCAAAAGAGTTTGCAGCTGAAATTGGAATCTCGTTTTTTGTTAATAGCGGAACTGAAATTAACAAAGCAATGATTACAGGAATTGCCCCTAGTGCAAACATTATTTTTTTTACCATAATTTATGAACAAATACAGTTTCTTGTCGATCTCAAATAAATCTTGGTCAAAAATAAGTTAAAATCCTAGATGAATATGTCGATTCTTGTGGGTCTGTAGTCTAGCCTGGTAGGACGATGGTCTCCAAAACCATCGGTCGTCGGTTCAAATCCGTCTGGGCCCACCACTATCTATTTCTCAAAACATTAAGAGCAGAACCAGCTTTGAACCATTCAATCTGAGCTTGATTGTAGGAATGATTCAACATGATCTCTTCTTTGTTACCATCACTGTGAGTAATGATACACTTGACTTGTTTGCCAGGTTGCAAGTTATTCAAGTCAACTAGACTAATTTTATCATCTTCTAAGATTTTTTCATAATCATCTGGATTGCCAAATGTTAGTGCCAATAGTCCTTGTTTCTTTAGATTAGTTTCATGAATTCTTGCAAGGCTTTTGGTAATTACTGCAGCACATCCCAAGTATCGTGGAGTCATTGCAGCATGTTCTCTGCTGCTTCCTTCACCGTAATTGTTATCACCAATGATTACCCATCTCATCTGTTTTTCCTTGTACTGTCTTGCAATGCTTGAAAATGATTCAAGTTCATTGTTTAGAACATTCTTGCCTTTTCCAACTTCGTCATTGTATGCATTAACTGCACCTAGAAGCATGTTATCACTGAGATTATCCAAGTGTCCACGAAGGGACAACCATGCACCAGCAGGGGAGATGTGATCAGTTGTACACTTTCCTTTGGCCTTTACCATGATTGGCAGTTCTTCAAAGTCATTTCCATCCCATTGTACAAATGGCTCTAGTTTTTGGAGACGTTTACTGTTAGGATCAATAATTACTTCTACGCCATCAGAGTTGTCGGGTGGTGCAACAAAGATTCCTTCTGGTCTCATGAATCCTTCCTCAGGAACTTCAGGAGCTGGTTTTGGAGGATCAAGCTTGAACTTTGTTCCATCAGCTGCAGTCAACTCATCAACTAGAGGGTTAAAGGAGAGTTTTCCGCCCAAAGATAATGCAATAATCATTTCAGGACTGCCAATGAAGTTTAGTGTACTTCTATGTCCGTCATTTCGTCCTGGGAAATTTCTGTTAAAGGTTGTAACAATGGTATTTTTTTCATCATTGTCTAGCTCAGGTCTGTTCCACTGACCAATACAAGGACCACATGCATTTGCAAGAACTGTTGCACCAATGTCTTTGAGGGAGTCCATCTGTCCATCACGTTCAATTGTTCCTCTGATTTGTTCTGAACCAGGAGTTACTAGTAACGGAATCTTTGCTTTGATTCCTTTTTGTTTTGCTTGCTCTGCCAAACTGGCAGCTCTTGACATGTCTTCATAAGATGAATTTGTACAACTTCCAATTAGTGCAACAGAGATTGGATCAACATAGTCTTTTGACTTTACATCATCAGACAATTCAGAAATAGAACGTGCCAAGTCAGGAGTGTGAGGTCCTACAATGTGTGGTTCTAATTCTGAGAGATTAATCTCAATTACTCTATCAAAGAACTTTTCAGGATTTGATTCAACTTCAGGATCAGCAACAAGTGATTCTTTGTTTTGGTTTGCAAGCTCTGCAATGTCACCTCTGTTTGTGTATTTGAGATAAGTCTCCATTCGCTCATCATATGGGAAGACAGAACATGTTGCGCCAATTTCTGCTCCCATGTTAGTAATAGTAGCTTTACCAGTACAGCTAATTGATTTTGTTCCAGGTCCAAAGTATTCTACGATGGAATTTGTTCCACCTGAAACTGTTAGCTCTTCAGCTACTTTTAGGATAATGTCTTTAGGTGCAGTCCAACCATTCAACTCACCAGTTAGTTTAACACCGATTTTTTTCGGGTATAGTAACTCCCAAGGCATTCCAGCCATGGTTTCAGCAGCATCCAGTCCACCTACACCTATTGCAATCATTCCAAGGCCACCAGCATTTGGTGTGTGGGAGTCAGTTCCAATCATCAGTCCGCCAGGAAATGCATAGTTCTCTAAAACTACCTGATGGATAATTCCTGCTCCTGGTTTCCAAAAGCCACATCCATACTTTGCAGCAGCTGATTGCAAAAATTTGAACACCTCGCTGTTTTCATCTAACGAAACTTTCATGTCAACATCACCTTGAACTTCAGCTCGAATCAAGTGATCACAGTGAACAGTTGTTGGCAATGCTGCTTGTTTGAGTCCTGCTTGCATAAACTGCAACATTACCATTTGCCCTGTAACGTCTTGTAATGCGACTCTGTCAGGTTTTAGAAAGACATAGTCTTTTCCGCCAGCATAGTTTGTATCATCAATTTCGTTAAAATGTCCAGAAAGAATTTTTTCAGTAAGTGTTAGTGGTCGTCCTGTAACATTTCGAAATTTTACGATATTTTCTTTTAGTTTAGCATAAACACCTGAAACAAGTTCTGGTGTAGAATCAATATTCACATTATGCAAAAAATGCATCCCGAATTTAATATTTACAATTAAAAAAATTGTAAAAACAAAGCCCTAGGCATGTAAATTCTTAACAATTATAAGCCAAAAGCAGGTTTCTATTACAGGTTGGGGAGTTGCAGATTTTTGAGGTGTAAAAATGGTCAATAAGGGTTTTCCAAAGTTTGGCATGTCACAAGCTGGCGCATTTGTTGCAGCTCTGAAAAATTACAATTTACCTGATTTTATCCTAGTTCTAGTTGCAAAAGAATGCAAGTCAGACTTGCTTGAAAGGGGAAGAATTGATGACAGATTACAAAGTATGAATGATGACGCTTTAGAATTATTGCACAAAGTCTTTGTTGGTTGCGAAGAAGACAAGGCAGGAAAATATGCTCAATACAGATTCTATGCATATGTCTCAAGCATGTACCACAAGTGTGAGGTTCTAGTTAATGAAACAATTCCTGGTAAAACCGGAAAAAATCACAAGATGCCTGTAGCAGTCAAAAACAATGGAATGTACATTGCAGTTGCACAAAACAAGGCAACAGGACATCCAGTTAACAAAAAAGACGCAACCAAGTTCTACGATATAGTAGATGACATCAAGAGCGGTGATCACGGAACTATGCTAACTGATGCAATTTACGGTTCTTCAGTAGGATTCAAAGGAGATGCACTAGTCGAATTAGAAACCTTGAGTAAATCAAGAAAAGATGATGCTGAAAACGAATTAAATTTCAAGACAGCAAACTTTGAAAATAATATTTACTCTGTTACAAAGTGTTAGTTTTACAAATTCAGTTCTCTAGTATCCATAGCTAAAAACATTGGTTTGCCATCAGTTCTTTTAAAATTCTCATCATACTGTTCAAACTCTAGTTGCTCAAAGAGATGTTTAGTCCAAATGTCATGAACTTCTCTTGCATGTTTTTTTCGTCCCATCTGTCGTAACTGCTCATGAAGTATTTCATGAGATACGGTTGTACAGTTTTTTTCTGCCAAGTATAGTTCATCATTTTCTTCTTTTGGTTTTACCCAAAACACCATTCCAAAGTTTTCTGCATGATATCCTTCACAAGTACAGTCAGTCCACATTGGCCTGAAATGAGTCAGATAGAAATGATAGATGTCTTTTCCTCTTTGCTCATGATCACGAATTAGAGTATGTGTGTCAAGTTTTTGCAAAATGCTAGTAGGTTTTGTTATCATCTCATCGCATTGAATCTCATAGTCTTTGCCAAACTTTTCTTTTATCCATACCTTGAAGAATTGAGCCATCTTCTTGACATATTCATACTCAAACTGACGCTTTTCGCGGTCTTCTTCTTTTACGACAAAGATGAAATGTAAAATCATAATAAGAAAAAGGAGTGGTTATGTTTGGCCTTCAATACCCATCAGGGTAAGTGTTGAACGAATCTTTTCAATTTTTCTGATCTTCCAAGTAATTGTTTCTCTAAGTTTTTCAACAGTATCAGACTCGATCTTGGCCAAAATATCATATGCACCGAAAGTTCCATGAACTTCTCTAACACCTTCTAGGCCCTTGAGTTGGCCGATAATTGCCTCTTCTGAACCTAGTTCACAGTTGATTAACACATAAGCTGTTGCCATGTAATAATTACGAAAATCGACTATATCAATAAACCGATTACATTCATGCTTGAGAAATCTTTAGAATTTCATCCCAGATTGGTTTTGGAACAGGCATTACAGATAATCTTGAGATTCGTATCAGTTCCCAGTCTTTGAATTTTTTATTCTTCTTCATCTCATCAAGTGTTACAGGACGTTTCAGTGTTTTTTTGTATTTTACATCAACTACAATAAAACGCTCAACGTCTTCTTTTGGATTGGAATATGGTTTTGATGTAACTTGCATAATTCCAACTGCTTGTCTCTCATCACCGGTATGATAAAAAAATACAAGATCACCAGGTTTCATTTCCCTCATGTGTTTTAGTGCTAGATTGTTGTGGACTCCATCCCAAACTGTGGTTTTGTCTTTTTTTAGTTGTTCAAAGTTGTAACCTCTAGGTCCACTAGGTTCTTGTTTTGCCAACCAGTAATTTACCATTTTCAAATTTTGTAGCATCAAGGGATGTTTTATGGTTTATGAAAATTGTTCCCCGGTTCTGACTCGCACAAGATCATTGGTATTTTAGCCAAAACCTCCTTGGGTTCTGAAACCGGGGTTGCCCATAATGTAGCACGCCTGGGTGAATTAGAAATCATTGGTATCATTACGATCGACATCATCCTAATCCGTCTGCGTGCCTGCTCTTGGGCGATTACTAATAGAACCTATCCTACTAAAAACCATTGATGGAGATCAAAAATCAAACACTATTTTTTGTAGGAATTATAGTTTTGATTTTAGGTATACTAATCATAATTTTTGATTATCCACAAATTCAGTATCTGGAAAATCAAGAGGTATCTGGAACAAACTATCTAAAAGATCCAGAACAGTTTTCAATCTATCAAAGATTACAAATTGAGATTACTGTTGGAATTGGATTATTCATTGCAGGAATTGGATTGCTTGCAGTATCTTTTCTAAAGCGATTTGAGAATAGATTCAGATAGAGATATTTCAAAACCAACCACAGGAACACGAATTTTATAATTTTCAATAATTTTGGAGTTTATCTCACCAATGACGCCGACTGTCTTGTTGTTAATTATCACATCTGCACAGTGACCTTTCTCAAATGTCGGATGCTCTGTAGTCTTTGTTTTAATTTCCAAATCAAATCCTGTCTTTAGTGATGACTGTAACACAGATTTGATTTCAGTAAAGTTTGCGTCTTGATGTGCACTGATTACAGAAAGATTCGTTGTTTCAGAGATGGGGTTTTCTGAAGAAAATACAGTTCCAGTTTCAAATAATTTTTGAGGATATGATTCATGAATGTTCTTTGACAGATTCTCCAATAATCCAGGCAAGATAGAGTCACGCAAGATTGTATGCTCTTGACTTTTTGAATCACGAACAGAGATGATTGTCTTTGGTTCTCTATTTGCCATTTCATAAAGAACTCTTTTGCTAGTCAAACTAGAATTCAAAGCTTCAAGGTATCCAAGTCCAATCATAGTTTGGCTAAGTGATTTTAGTTGTAGTGAGATTGGATTTGTCTGGCCAAGTGTCTGAGAAGGAGACAGTGTAGGCTCTAGGTTCTGTATTCCATAGCCTAAAGCAACTTCTTCAACTAAATCCATTGGACCAAAGATATCAAAACGATATGCAGGAATTGTACAAACAATATTTTTTCCTTTAGATGATGCATCTAGTCTTGATTTTTTCAGAGATGAAACAATCTTTGAAGTGTTGAGATCCAGACCAAGTGTTTGATTAATGAGTAATGAACTGACAGTCATCTTTCTGTCAGCTAGTTTTGGTGAAGAGTTTTTTGCACCAGATATCTGGACTGACTCTAAAGAGAATCCTGCACTTTGCAAAATTGTTGCAACTACAGACAACATGTCTTCTGCATCGGCTTTGTTAATTCCAGTAACCTCAACAAAGAGATTCTTTGTCTTTGTAGTTACTGTAGTTACTGCTGCATTAATTATAGGAGGAAAGGATACTGTTTTCTTGTTTGCATCAAGTATCAAAGGCATCTTAGAGGAATTTGCAAGTAATCCTCCATAGTCTTGTCCAACTTCAGTTGTCTCAAGAATTTCATTAATTGTCAGTTCTTTTTCAGAATTTAGAGGAGTAAACTTGTGCTTTCTATCAGATGTGGTGTAGACTAGAGGGAATTGGATTTTATCTAAATCATGGATTCCAATTGAGGATTTCTTTCTCTTTCGTCCAATACCAAAATGCAGGTCCTCTTGCATTGCCATGAGTTGCTTGATTGTTTTATCATCAATTTTGCCATTTTTTGCAACAATTCCAGTCACAAATGGCCTTACTTTGGCAACATCAGGTTTTACAGAGATGGAATACTGTTTTGATTTTTTGATTTTGAGTTTTATTGCACCTGTTTTGATTCCCAACAGTCCTTGCATGCCAAGTGCAATTCCAAAGTCAGTGGAGTAATCAGGCCTGTTTGGACTGTACTCGATTCTAACTAAATCCTTGTCTTCAGATTCAATGTCTAGTCCAAGAAAAGGCAGTGAATCTGCAATCTGTTTTTTTGTAGACTTTCCAATTAGTTTTTGAAGACTCGAATAAGATAACTCTACTACTGGCATTTTGTTGCACTCCTCAACCAACTCAGGTTGTTATTGTAAAATTCTCTTACATCATCAAGACCATACTTTAGCATTGCAATTCTTTCAATACCACCGCCCCATGCCAAAACAGGTTTTGTGATACCAAGAGGTTTTGTAACTTCAGGTCTGAATATTCCCATTCCAAATAGCTCAACCCATTTTCCTAGTCTTTCATTGTACACCATAGTTTGAAGTGATGGTTCTGTATATGGGAAGAAGGTTGGCCAGAATTTTATTTTTGTAATTCCAATTCTTTTGTAAAACTCTCGCTGAATTCCCATCAGGTTTCTTAGATTGGCATCTTTTCCAACAACAACACCTTCAATTTGATTAAATTCTACAAGATGTTTGTAGCTGACTTTTTCATTTCTAAAAACACGACCCAAAGAAAATACTCGTGTCTCATCAGGCTTTGCTTCTGCAAGATGTTTTATTGTTACACAAGTAGTGTGAGTTCGCAAAACCATCTTGCGTGCCTCGTTTATATCCCATTGGTATCTCCAGTTTTTCTTGTGAGATTCTGAAACTTTTTTGATTTGCTCAGGTGTTGCAATCTTTTTTGCAGAGATTCCATCAAGATAGAATGTGTCTTGCAATTCCCTTGCAGGATGATCCTGAGGTGTGAATAGTGCATCAAAGTTCCAAAAGCTTGACTGAGTCATGTTTCCATAAATTTCTGAAAAACCCAAAGTGACAAAAATTTCACGAATCTCATCAATGGTGTCTTTTAGCGGATGAGTTCTGGCAACAAAGACTTCAGGGACTTTGGCCTCCACATCAATTCCTCCTGAAGATGCATCAAGGTTGATTGATTTTGCAGAATCAGATAAAGTGATTTGTTTAGTCTTTACAATTTCCTCTACAACAAAGTCTGGACGCCTCAATAGTCCGGACAAGTCATCAGAGTCCAGTTCAGTAACAGATAGTTTGTTCTCTCCAATTTGCTTAAGGGATTTTTCTCCAGGTAAAACATCAGGAGGATTCTTTAGAGAAATTGTGTCTGCTGTAGCATCTACCCAATTGTTTTTTCTTGCCAGTCCCATAGCAGGCCCAAATACTGGTCCCAATTCCTTTTGTAAATCAGATAGTTTTGATTTGGTTTTCAGTAAATCTAAGAGTCTTCTTTCAGGTAGTCCTTTCTCAAGTGATTCTTTTCCGTTTTTGCCCAGACTAACAATGCTTGATTTTGATTCATCAACGATTGCAAGTTCTTTTAGTTTTAGCCATTCGATTCCACGTCGGATTTGATCTGGTGAAAGTTTTGTAGATTTTTCCAGATTTTCAGGAGATTGCTTTGGGTTGTCTTTTAGTGATGTAATAATTTTTTTTTCAATATCGTGAAAAACCTGTGACAACACCAAAAGTTCGAAAAAGACTTTTTAAACCTTAACCTAAGTCAATTTGAATGTCAGCTGACGATTTTGTTGTGACTCCTTGGCACGTCGAGGGAGATATCGATTATGACAAACTAATCAAGCAATTTGGCACTCAAAAGATTTCTCCAGAATTATTGCAAAGAATCATGAAAATTACTGGCGAAGATCATTTCATGCTCAGAAGGGGAATATTCTTCTCACACAGAGAGATGAATAGAATTCTTGATGATTATGACAAAGGCAACAAATTCTTCCTATACACAGGACGAGGCCCATCAGGCCACACCCATATTGGCCACTTGGTTCCATGGGTATTTGCAAAATGGCTACAAGAAAAGTTTGATGTCAACATGTACTTTCAGCTAACCGATGATGAGAAATTTTTCTCAAAACAAAATCTGACATTAGAGGAGACAACAAACTTTGCATATGAAAATGCACTAGACTTTATTGCATTAGGTTTCAAACCAGAAAAAACAAAAATCATCATCAACACGAGAAATATTCAAACACTGTACCCAATTGCAGCTCAAGTTGCAAAGAAGATTAATTTCTCAAACACTAAAGCTACATTCGGATTTACAAATGACACCAATATTGGCATGATCTTTTACACATCACTGCAATCTGCCCCATGCTTCATAGAAGACAAGCCAGTTTTGATTCCTTTGGGAGTCGACCAAGATCCTCACTTTAGATTAACAAGAGACATTGCTCCAAAGATTGGAAAGACAAAGCCAGCACTAATTCACAACATAATGATTCCAGGACTAGAAGGACCTGGAGGAAAGATGTCAGCTTCAAACGAAAACAGTACTGTTTACACAACAGATGCACCAAACGTTGTAAAAAAGAAGATAAACAAACATGCATTTTCAGGTGGACAAACAAGTTTGGAGGAACACAGAAAGCTTGGAGGAAACCCAGACATTGATGTATCATACCAGTATCTCAGAATATTCTTTGAGCCAGATGATAACAAACTAAAATCAATCTACGAGGATTACAAATCCGGAAAAATGCTTTCTGGAGAACTAAAAGCAATTCTAATTGAAAAGATGAATACATTTCTAGCAGTACATCAAGAGAAACGTGAAAAAGCAAAAGACAAGATTGACGAATTTCTTTTTGAGAATAAATGAAAATAACAATTACCTGTGAGGACAAATACGAGGCTCAGAAGCTAGCCAGTCTAATCTACATCAAAGACGGAAACGAGACATTTATCACAGGAATTCTAAATCTTGTAAAAAACGAACTAGTAATCTCACTCAAAGACAAATCTGCTCACAGCATTCTACTTGAGAATGAATCTAATGTAGAACAGTTTGCAGATTTTGCTCAGTCAATAATTGACAAAGAACACAAAATAACATCAACTAAGATTCTTGGGAATCAAGTAGAGATTGACAAAGGTTGAATTTATGCACCAAATGCAGTCCAGAGTGCAATTACTCCAACTACTGCAATTAGAGAAATCCCTAATGCCTTAAAGTCGCCATTCATGATTTAATTTCAAAATTATTATAATTAAAGTGTTAATAAATTCTCAAAGATGGTTTTAGATCATCGTGGGAAATATTTACTTTTTTTCTGTTTAGGTCGTGATTTTTGTTCTTTAGGTTTTGCTACAGGTTGATTAATTTCATTGCAATTCAAGCACAATACCTTTAGTTCCTCTCTTGCAAGTTCAGGTTCTGAGATATACTTTCCCCATGATGAGGCAGCACCGCCACGTCCAATCTCATCAAAAGAAGAATTTTCAGAAACAGGACTAAATCCCAAAGCCCTTTCATCTTTGAATCCACAACTAGAACAAACTTTTCCTCCCAAGATTTCAAATAATTTTTCTTTTATTGTTGCATAGAATTTATCTGAACCATTACTGAAAAAGCTCTCTCGTTTTTTGGAAAGTCTATCATTTAGTTTTCTAGGTTTGTCTCTACCAGATTCTCTTCTGTTATCTCTGCGAGGTTCTCGTCTATCTCTAGAGTATCTGTCGTCTCTGCGAGACTCTCTTCTATCATCTCGTCTTGGTTCTCTTCTGTTATCTCTAAAAGATCTATCATCTCCTGAATCTTCTGGTTTATTTTTTCTAAAGCAATCACTACAGTAAACAGGTCTGTCAGTTTTTGGAACAAATGGAACTTCACATTCATCGCCACAATCAGCACAAGTTACTGTTGCAGACTCTCTTCTATCTCTAGAATATCTGTCGTCTCTGCGAGACTCTCTTCTATCATCTCGTCTTGGTTCTCTTCTATCTCTAGAGTATCTATCACCAGAATCTTGTGGCTTGTTATTTCTAAAACAATCACTACAGTAAACAGGTTTGTTATTTCTTGGAACAAATGGAACTTCACATTCATCGCCACAATCAGCACAAGTTACTGTTGCAGACTCTCTTCTATCTCTAGAATATCTGTCGTCTCTGCGAAAGTCATCTCTGTCGTTTCGAGAATTTCTAAAAGAACGTGATGCATCATCGCGTCTACGTCCTCCTGACTTTTTCTTATCAGAGTACTTTGATCTGTAAAGATCCATGATTCTGAGGATTCTATTGGTTATAGATACCTACAGGTCTCATTTGTGCCTAGAATAAAAAAATGCAATCAAACTAGAGATTTGTCCATTTCAGTGGACATTATTTCTTGGACCTTTAGAAAATACAATTTTGTTGAATATGGCATGTCATCCAAGTTATTGTCAACTGCAATCATGAAATAACGAACTGCACGTTTTGAAATGTCGAGATTAAATTTCATCAACAATATCGGATCTTGATGAACCTTGATCTTGTCTTGCAGCCAAGGTGGCGCCATCTCAATTGTCTCTTTGATGATTTTATCATACCAGTATGACAGGTTTTGAGGATGCAGTCCCTGCTTTAGATTAGAAACATCAGTGTCTATCTTTTTCATCATGTGAGGAATGATTGCCATGAGCATGAATCTGGAAATTTTGTTTTATTGCAATTACTCAAAGTTGTGCAAGCTACTTGTCAACTGATAACAAGTTTCCTTCCGAATCAATCTCAGAGTTTTTGATTCTAGTAGTAGAAATTCGAGAGCCGTCTTTTGCCAAATGCATTGGAACTGTTATGACCTTGACTGGAGAGAGGTTCTTTTCTGCTCTCAACTCATTTAGAACATTCCCTTGACTGCTTGTCTCATCACTTACAACTAGTGCTTGTACCTCTGGCTCCAAAACAGCAGGTCCAAAATCATTATCCAGTTTGCTGATTTGAAATGAAGAGTTTGGAAATTCTTGGAATAGTGTCTCAGTTAGATTTGCCAATCGTGTTTCATAATTGTTAGAAAGCATCTTTCCTCTTTTTTGTGCAAACTCATCACTGGTCAATCCAATGATTACTTTGTCAGAAATTTCAAATGCGTTTGATAGTAACGTGATGTGTCCTCTATGGATGATATCAAATGTCCCACCCATTGCAACTAGAGAAAATTGAGACATGTCAATTATTGAGTCTCTTTGAAAATAAACTTACTAGTTTCTGAGTAATTTTTAGTTGAAAATTAAGAAGATATGTTCATCAGACCTTCTTTGATCATGAACTGAATTCCTTCAACAAATGATCTGTCATCGATTTGACCTTCTGCCCACCATCCAGCATTACTCTTTATCCAATCAGGAATGTTATTTTCTTTAGAACTTGAACCTTGTTCAGTTACAGGAATTTTCATCAGACCTTCTTTGATCATGAACTGAATTCCTTCAACAAATGATCTGTCATCGATTTGACCTTCTGCCCACCATCCAGCATTACTCTTTATCCAATCAGGAATTTTTGCATTGTCTGATGTCATGGATGTTCCAGAATCAGAAGTTATCATAAAGGAAGTAATGTCAATTGTGGCCTTTGAGTTACCGTATTGTGTCTTTATAACATATTTTCCATCTGAGAATTTTTCATTTAGTGAAACATCATGAGAGAACGTAGTATCAGAATTAACAGGTGTTTTTTGAGTAACTACAAGATTATTCTTTGAATCAAAAATTGAGATTCGTAAACTTCTATCCTCATCATATTTGTTGACATTTCCAGAAAATGCTACATGTTCGCCAAGTGCATATGATTCTTTGTCGGTTTGAATATCGACTGTGAAATTGTTAGAGCTGCTTTGTACGGGAGCAGCACCATAACCAAAAACCTCTTGACCCAAAGGAACTACTGCAAGTAGCGATATTACAGAAATTATCAAAAGGATGTTGAACTTCATTGCCAACTCTGCACATTTCTTTTTGGATTTAAAGGGTGTGTGATCTACTGGACATTAATCAGTACAAAGGGGCCCTGATCGGCTATTGGAACGTCATTTCTGTCCCAGACAAAGGTCTCAATGAAATAGAGTCCACTGCTTTTTGGTATCCAATCTATTATGGATGATTGGGGTCCTACTCCAATAAAGCGTCCATCATCTTTTCCAATGTACTCTACTTTACCAGTTGCAGACTCTTTGATTTGGACATAGTATGTGTATGGGGTTTCATCAGTAGCTTGGTCTGCTGCAAACTGTATCCAGGTGTCACTTTTCACATGTACAACTGTATCAAGAGGAATCGTAGAAAGTTTCACTCCATTAGGATCAGTTACAGAGACGCTAGAGATTGTAACTAGTTTAGTCAAGGATTGAGGTTCTGGAAGTTCTACATCAACAAAGTTTGAAGAGAAAATATCAGATTCAGCAAACAGCAAAAATCCTACTGCCCTTGCATCAATTTGTCTATTAACATTAAAGGATACTTCAGCATCAGGTTCCACATCACCGAGTTCCAGAGTGATTACTTCAAGAATTCTAGAAGGCTCAAATCCATCGTATAATGCCATGTAAACATTGGTGTCAGAATTAGGAGCCCCACTATTTTTCAAAATCCCTTCAAAGCTCAGAGTTTTGTCAAGGGATACTTCACTAGAGTATACTGTTAGTCCCATTTGTTTTGAGGAGGATGAATCAAATCCCAGCAAGGAAACGGATGCCTCAGTAATTGCAGGGTTTGGAGTCTCAGACTTTATTGAGAATGTAGATTCACCATTTGGCGGAATGACCTCAAGTGTTGTTCTTCCCTGGACAACTTCTATTGGACTAGGATCAAAATCATCAAAAAAGTTAACCTGAATCAGAACATTGGTTACTGGGGTCTGAGTGTTCTCGTTTTTCACGGTGCCAACTACAACAGTATAGCCATCTGAATCCTGATAGACATATGGAACCTCACTGGTTAGGGATACTGAAAGTGTGGGGGCATTATCAGAGTATTCTTGGGCAAATGATTGAGAAAATGGAATTAAGAGAAAAACCAAGAATGCGCCAAGTACAAATTTTAACATCAGGATTTCTTTGTCACAGAGATTAATTTTCTATAACATATCATATAGTGAACAAGAAAGGTAACATCGTTTAACCCAGTTAACACTAGAAAAATAAAATAATAAAAAGAGATGTAAGATTTAGTTTCTCTTTGCGGTAATTGCCAACCAGTAAATTAATCCTGGAGCTAATCCAACAATAAGTGGAATGAATACCGGCCATCCGTCTACTGCGCTTGCCATGAGAAAAAACGGAAACTCTTCCTATTTAAATCCATCCAGCAGTCTGAAATCCAGCATAGATCGCGTATAAAAGAAGTGGACCGGACGGAATTTGAATCCGTGACCCCCCGCGTGCAAGGCGGGTATACTACCAGGCTATACTACCGGCCCACACGAGACTTGGCTTATCTGCAGATTTTAATTGTTGTCTTCTTGGCAAGAATTTTATTTGAAAGCAGGAGTGTTTTCTCATGGTACTTTTAGAATCTCAAGTCAAGCTAAAGACAGGAGATAGCGCACCAGACTTTGATCTTTTAGGAATTGATGATAAAAAACATGCATTAGGTGACTACAAGGATTACAAAGGATATCTCATAATCTTCATGTGCAATCACTGTCCTTATGTCAAAGCCAAAGTGGATGCACTCAACGAGTTGTATGAAAAATGTGGCAATGATGTTGCCATGATTGCAATTAACAGTAATGATTCTACTGATTATCCTGAAGACAGTTTTGAGGCAATGAAAGAGACTGCAAATGAAAAGGGATTCAAATTTGATTATCTAGTTGATGAGACACAAGAGATTGCCAAAAAATACGGGGCAATGTGTACTCCAGACCCATACTTGTTTGATGGCCAAAAACAGCTAGTATTTCACGGAAGAATTGATAATGCCATGAAGCCTGACGATGCTGCAACTGAGAAGACAATGATCAACAATATCGATAAACTAGTTTCAGGTCAAAAAATTGAAAAAGACTTTGACCCTTCAATTGGCTGTTCTATCAAGTGGAAAGAAAATTAGACTTAAATGAGTCATGGCAAAACTTTTTCCAGTGGGCTCGTAGCTCAGCTTGGCTGGAGCGTTCGACTGATAATCGAAAGGTCATGAGTTCGAATCTCATCGGGCCCATTATTTCAAATTCTGATATACTGTTTGAGACCACTGAATAATTTCATCTAGTTTCTCGGTCACAAGATCAGATTCACTCTTGGCCTTTTTTGTGGCGTTTCCACAAAGTATCAATTTCATACGTTTTCCAGATTTTGATTTTATCGGATTAATAGAGTCAGCAAAGAAATTCAAAGCCTCACCGGTTTGTGAAAAAACAAGTACTACCAAAACGCCAGGTTTTTGTTTCCAAATTTTTGAAACGAGTTTTTGAAAATCAAGATCAAAGAGCACGTTGATGGCAGACGACATGTCTCCAAGATGGGAGACCTTCCATCCATCTGAATGAAATGCAGCAGAGGCAGCTTCTGCAACCAAGCTGCTTTGAAAATCAGCTGAAATGACAACCATATTCTTTTTGGAATCTGGAACTATTGGGATTTGGTTTAGTATCTGAAGGGATTTTGAGATAGTGGTCCTGAGGAGATTTTGCTCAGCAGTTCCAATCTTTCCATCATCAAAGAGATTCTTTACGGATTCTATTGCAGGGTTGATGACTTCAATTATCAAACGATAAACAGTAGCTCCTGAATGCAGGGAATTTCTAATCAAAGAATAGACTTGGTCCTCTTTTCCTTTAACCAAATTATCAAGAAACAGAGGAGCCACTTTGAAATAATCATCAGGAAAATTAAAGGACTCTTGTCCTGGCTCTAAAAACCACAACGTAACATTTCCAATATTTTTTTGACGTACCAGTCCTTCAGCTGCAAAGACCTTGAGATACTTTGTCATGGTGACACGATTCACTTTCATCTGCTCAGAAATTTCTACTCCAGACATTCCGGATTCGGAATCCTTCAAAACTGAAATTAGTTTTTCGCGAATCTCTTCTTCAGAATATCCTCTTCCCATTACTGCTATTCCATGAAGGTATTGTATAAAGACTAATTTTCATTAACTTTGAAAACCTATTTTTTAAAATAAAATCTTATATAGAAGGTACCTTAAAGTACGGTAAGGGAAAAGTAAATTGCCAAAAGCCGGATTCAAATCAATTACAGTTTCAGAAACAGTCTATGATAAATTCCAAGAAGTTTATCAAAAGAGCAAAGACGACCTTGCAATGAAAGGTGTCAACAGTTTCTCAGGTTATGTTACTTACATGTTAGAGGAGATGATGCAAAAGGACAAGACCTTTGCAAGATATGCTCCAAAGATTGAAAAGATTTCAGTCGATGATGATAGAATAATTCTAAAGGATAATATCAAAAACAGAATCGCCGAAGTTGCAGTTCAGAAAGGAGAATTGTATTGCCAGCTCTGTGACGAAAAGGATTGTGTACATGTTGGTTATGTCTGGTCCATACCAGAAGTTTACGAAGTTCTAAACGCTAGAGGAATCAAAAATCCAAAGTAGTTTTGTATGGAGGAGGTGGGATTTGAACCCACGAACTCCTGAAAGACAGGATCACCCATTATTTGATCTTAAGTCCTGCATGTCCAAAAGCACAAGATGTGCTTACTTTGGCCAGGCTTGATTACTCCTCCAAAAGGGTAAAAATCTGTGTGAAATTTAACAGTTTACAGATTTTGCCAAGATAATGAAGAATTATAAGGATTTTCTACAGGGTGAATTTGTGCTTCGATAGCTCAGCCTGGTAGAGCGTTACCTTGGTAAGGTAAAGGTCGCGGGTCCGGATCCCGTTCGAAGCTTTTTTCAATTTTCAAAGTTATTTTTCCAGGATATGTTTTTCGTCGATTTACGAAGTTTGTATTTAAGCTATTCTGAGACTAGGAAAAAGTTAGTCCAAGATCAATTTTTTTTATGTTCCGAATTGTTAAAAAATTCTGCAATACTAACTATTGAAACAAGTATACTCCCAAGTATCAACTGTCATCCCAAAACCATTTGTAAAATGGGCAGGTGGAAAACGTCAGTTAATTCCAGTTCTAAATGAGAATTTACCAAAAACTTTTGGGACCTATTATGAGCCATTTATTGGAGGAGGCGCATTGCTCTTCCACATCCTCACTGAAAGAGATGGTCAAAAATGCAGCATCTCTGATTTGAACTCTGATTTGGTTTTGGCATATACTACAATTCGAAATAGAATTGATGACTTGATCTCATCTCTAAAAAATCACGAAAGAAATTATCGCAAGGATTCAAAATCATACTATTACTCTGTTAGAGAATCAAACCCTAGAAGCGAGATTGAAAAGACATCAAGATTGCTCTTTTTGAATAGGACCTGCTTTAACGGATTGTACAGAGTCAACAGCAAAGGAAAATTCAACGTACCTCTAGGAAGATATACAAATCCAAATATCGTAAATGAGGAGAATCTACGTTCGGTTAGCTCCATTTTACAGTCAAGCAAGGTCTCAATCAAATGCCGTGATTTTGAGGCAGTTCTAAGAGATGCCAAAAAAGATGATTTGGTGTACTTTGACCCCCCATACCAACCAGTAAGCGATACTGCCAATTTTACAAGTTATACTAACAAGGACTTTACAGACAAGGACTTGGAAAGACTTGCAGAACTATGCAACAACCTAGATTCCAAAGGATGCAAAGTACTGCTATCAAATTCAGATTCAAAACAAGTCTCTGACATGTTCTCAGGAAAGTCTTGGAAAGTAAGCAAGATTCAAGCAAACCGTTCCATCAATTCAAATTCAAAAAAGAGAACAGGTCACTTTGAATTGTTAATCAAAAATTACTAAATTTTTTAAAACAAATTTTTTTCAAAATTATTTTTTCAAAAATTATCTAGAGTTTACACTAGTAGTAGATAATAAAATGAAAAGGAAAAGGTTGGGTTTTTAGTCCCACTTTGACCATGCGGCCATCCATCTGTAAGTCCATGTATTCAATTTACAACCTAATGCTGCAAATGTACATCCCAAAACTGCACCTGCACCTGCACCGAGAGCGACTGGGCTGTTATAGAACTTACCAACTTGGGGTTCTATCGGTGTCATGTATGGTGGCAATGTTGGTCTTGGATATTTGAATGCCGTTTCAAGTGGGTCTGCTACTGTTATCAGGTTTACCATGTTGAACAATGGTAAAGACATTCCTACCAGTACGCCTCCGAACAGTATCAAGGAGTGCTTGTTCTTCTTTGTTGCCCAGTAGACTAAGTCCAACAGCATTGCTGATGGTAACCAAACTGGTGTTACAATGAAGTCATATGGATAACCGAGTGAGAACCATGCGGCTTTGGCTACCCATGTGTATACTGTCATAATCAGAGCGTAGTACGTTGCTGTGCCTGGAACGCCTGTAAATGTTAGGTAATATGTTGCACCTACAATAAGCATCAACGTTTGCGATATTGAGAATACCGTGTACGAAGTCCAAGCCCAGTCAGTGTAGAAGATGTAGTCTCCTGCATTAATTGTTAACAGTGTAGAGTTAACTGCAACCACTACTATGAACAAGTAGTGTGTACATCGTCTTAACCAGACCATATGAAGTTGAAGAAACGGTCAGTATATAAAATTTTAGAGTGTGATGAAGATCGTTGTTTTGAATGGCAAATAGTCATAGAGTTTTGCTAAAAATGAAAATGAAAAAGAAGTGTATCTGAAGGGTTTGCCTTCGGATTACCAACCGACATATAATGATACGAATAGCACGAATGCTACGGTTGCTGCAATACTGCCGCCAACTATACCATTACTGTTCTTATTGGAACCTTCTTCCATGACTTTAACACAGAAGATGTAACCTATTGCCTCAATGATTGCAAGTACGATGAATGCAAAGTGGCCACTTGCTGTTGGATATGCCCATGGATAATAGAAGTATCCTGCTGCAGTACCACCAAAAGTAGCAATTAATGCTGCCCAGTATGAAATTGTAATCATACCAGTCATATTTTCAACGCGTTTTCCAATCATTCGTTCTACGTCAGCACTGGATGATCCACCGCTACCGCCTGAACCGAATCCTTTTGGAAGAGTCATTCTGGAATTATTCAACTACAGAATCCTTTTAAGTCTTTCTTAAACTGCTGGTAAGGGTACGATCTACGTCTTTTCTAAAAATAATAAAATAAGAAAAAATTGTGCGATTGCACATTTTGTCTATGGAATTGATCTACTGTACAATTTGCCTTCTAAGGCCATCTTGTACATCTCTGCGACATATGGGTTCTCTCCTGGAGTTTCTGCACCTAGTTCTACGAGTCTAGCATATACTCTGACTACGTAAGCGAGTGCACCCATGAATGCTACTACAACACCCATGTTAAACATCCAGTGATTTGGAACTGCAAAGATTTCCTCTACAAACCAGAAGTGCCACATCTCATTGACTCCAATTGTAAACATAGTTGCTAAGTAACCAAGAATGGTCATTTTCAAACCAGTGTTCATTGAATTATTTGGACCTCTGAGAACTGGAACTTTTCTATCATAGATTGCTGCTGAACCCCATCCGAGTGGAAGTGCTACAAAGTGGGAATATAACCACCAGTGAGCTGGAGTAAATGCACTATCTCTGATAGATGTCTGATGTAGAGAACCATCAACGAAGTTATCTACTTCGACTGATGCTGCGGTAGATCCCATAGCAATGACGATGAGCCAGATTTTCTTAAGTCTCTGAATCTCAACTTCTTTTGGGATTAATGCGGGCATCTGTGCCATGATACACTTGGTGTATATTGAGAATATAAAGTAAGAGATTGAAATCAAGTGGTTTTTTTTCCAATTTCTAATGGATTTTCAAGTGATTTATGAAATAATTTCATTGAATATTTTGTACATTGTAAAAATAACAAGTATTTTTTGCTATTTTCAATGTTAAACATCAATGATTAACATCGCTATTAGTATCGATCCTCGCAATGAAGGTAAAACATATAACGACGTGTATTATCTTTCACAATATTAGGGATAACTATGGTCGAAAAAAAGATTTTCGTATTCGGACTAGCTGTCGTACTTGCACTAGGAACTTTAGGTTTCAACTGGGTTGAAACAATTCTTCCAACTGCAGATGCACACGGTGTCCAAGCACAACTCCAGAGTCGTTTCGTCAGAATTGAAGACGAGACCTTTAACAGACAATCCCTGCAAACTGGTGAAACCTTGATTCTTCAAGGAACTTTAGTCAGTCTTGTAGAAAGAGACCTTAGAGGATGGATATCCATTTTCTCAGAGTCAACCAATGCAGGTAACAGATGGGAAATGCTCTCCAGAGACCCACCAGGAAACGTCTTTGACATTCCAGGAAACTCTGTTGTAGATTATGCACTATCTGCAAAAGCACTTGAAGCAGGTGTATACCACGTACACACCCAACTCAATGTAGCCCAAGTTGGTCCAGGACTCGGTCCAGGTCAAACAGTTGTCGTTGAAGGAGAACCAATTATCAAACCAATCCCATATACCAACATCGCATATCAATCAATTATGATTGGCGTTGGATATGTCATTACGTTTGCAACACGACCCTGGCAAGTAATCTAAACCACCCAACCTTTTCCTTTTCATTTTCTAAACATCCTTACGATTAACGTAAGTCAGAAACCAAGTCTTATCTGCAATAACAAAATAATCAAAGAAGATGCTAAATTTTAAAATCACAAAATTAGATATTTTTCAAAGTTACTTTTTTGGAAAAGTGGAATTTAGAGAAGACCCATACAAAGTAAACATACAGAATCAGAGAAGGGGCAAAGTCCTCAAGCTGCCTTTTGAGATAAGTCCAAAAAGAGAAAATGTCCTTGTAAGAATGACAGGTCCAGGAGATCTGTTTGTAGAGGACTACCTGCCATACAAAGGGGAATCTGAATGGCTGGAGATTGATTCAGATGAGATTACCTACTTTATTGCAGATCATCAAGACCAGTTAGATACAATTGAGATTTCTTACGAGTAAGAGAAAGGACTTTAAGGAATCTGACTAGAATTATCCTATTATGATATGGCCAGGAACTGGTGATCCTTACAAGAGGAAAAAGACCCTAAAGTTTCTAGCCATAACTGCAGTTATTGCAATATCAGTAGGTGTTGCAAGTAGTACGATTCAAGCTCAATTGGGTCAAGACGATCCCCTCAAAGTTTGTATCAATGACAGGGATACACCTTACAAAATCAAGGCAACATTAGAGTTAGTTATTGATGGCATTCCAGCAGACATTCCTGCAAACATCAACTCAGGTTTTGATGGAGAATGTCAAAGAACTATGTACACTCTAACTAATGATGGTACGATTTACGCCGAATGGGAAGAAGACTTTCCATTCCAAATTGGCCACTTTTTGTGGATGTGGGATTTCCCTCTAAGAGATATGGAGCAGAGCAAGTCAACGATTTACGTCAATGGTAAAGAGTCACCTCACTTCATTAACCACCCACTACAAGACGGATACCACTACAAGGCAGAGTTTACATCAAAGGCATATGATGAGTCAAAGGACAAAGACTTCCTTCCAGACAATTAGACAATTGCAGACTTTGTAAATTTTAAAGAAATTTCAAAAAATGACTTTGAGCTAGATTGTTTTAGAGAATTAAAAATAATGAAAATGAAAAAGGTAGTGATTCTACCAGTATTTTCCGTTGTCTGGAATAAGACCGATACCTTCTCTTTCAAAGTGTCTGTCCAATTCGTCGACCCATCTCTCACGGTTGTCTTTGTATGCCCATCCGTGAACACGTAACCAGAATGAGATAATTCCAAGAAGGAATACTGTGAACATCATGGTTCCGAAGATGTAGATCATTACATCATAGAATAATGGATCATAGTTTGGTCCTAGTTGTCCTGTTAATGATGACAGGATGCTAAGGAAAGTTCCTACGATAGGAGTCATGTATATTTTGGCCCAATTTCTGCGATATATACATTTCTTTTATTATCATAAAGTACGAGATCAGTATACACTAAAGGTCTGCTAATAAAATAAGAGAAAAGTGAGGTATTTTATCCTCTACCCATTGCTGCGTATTTGCCAGATCTTCCTCTAATGAAGAAAGCTCCTGCGATACCACCAAAGACGGCACCTGCAATAACTGCTGCACCGACGACACCACCAGCATCAAGATATGGAGTTCCTGAACCAGATGATGGGTTTGCTTCAGCAGCTTCGATTCTTCTTCTTTGAATCTCAAGTGCTTCCTCTAATGTGTAAGATCCGGTTTCTCCTGCATCACCAACGTTACCCATGTACTGGGCAAATGCAACAGAAGCTGCACCGATGGCACCGAAGAAAAATACAGATAGCATGGTTGCTGTTAAGAGTACTTTTGTATTCATACCGTTTACCTAATCGATTGGACGAATAGTACTTATTTAAAACTTTATTCTGAGCCCCAAATTTCGAAGAATGTACGAGATCAGTATAAGTAACGTTTAATTCTGTACTCAAGTGAGCCAAATTATGGGACGAATGCATACACACAGACATGGAAAATCACACTCCATTAGACCAGCTACTCTACGTGCACCTTCATGGATCACACAAAGTCCTGCAGAAGTCGAAGAGTTAGTTATCAAGTATTCCAAAGATGGATTAACTCCTAGCCAAATTGGAATTAAACTAAGAGACCAACATTCAATCCCACTAATCAAACCAATTACAAAGAAAACAATTGGAGAGATTTTAGAAGAAAATGATTTGAAAGCAGAGATGCCAGAAGATCTTGAAAACATTGTCAAAAAGGCAGTGGGTCTTCAAAAGCACCTCAAAGCCAATAAAGGAGACAGAAGAAATGTTAGATCTTTGGAATTAATTGAAGCCAAAGTTCACAGATTATCAGTCTATTACAAAAAAATTGGCAGAATTCCAGCAACCTGGAAATATAAATCAGTAGTAGCTCAATTAGAGTAATGACAAAATCACTTGATGAGTCACTTTCGTTTTTCAAAGATAAGGTTTCAGATTGTATAAGATCCAAAAAATCAATTTTTGTTACAACCCATATTGATTGTGATGGGTTAACATCTGGAAGTATTATTACCAAAGCCCTAATCAGAGCAGGGGCAAACTGTACTGTTAGAACATCAAAAGAGTTTAGCAAAAATGTCGCAGAGTCTTTCAAAACAGATTCCAGAGATTTTCACATAGTAACTGATCTTGGAGGAGGTTTTGGAAAAGACCTCAATGAGACACTAGGGGATAACTGGATTGTTTTGGATCATCATCAGATTCCAGACGAGGAGATGGATAATCAAAATGTGATTAATGCATGGAAATATGGAATTGATGGAGGATTGGAAATTTGTGCTGGTGGTATGGCATATCTTGCATCCATGGCACTTGATGAAAAAAATTCAGACTTGTCATCAATTGCAGTAGTATCTGCACTGGGAGACAGACAAGACCAAGGGGAAAGAAAATCATTTACAGGAAAGAACTTTGAGATTGCAAATACTGCAAAAGAGCAGGGATTAGTTGAGATTGATTTAGACCTATTATTGGTTGGAAGAGAGACAAGACCACTTCCGGATGCATTGGCCTTTACGTCACAGCCATTTATCGAGGGACTTACCTGGAACAGGGATGCATGCCTTTCCCTGCTAAATTCGTCTGGCATTCAGCTAAAAGATGAGGGCAGATGGAGGGTTCCAGCAGAACTAGACGAGGAAGAAAAAAGACAGGTCATCGAGTCAATTACTAAATTTACATCTGGAAAAAATGCCACTGAAATAATGTCAGAATTAATCGGATACACATACACATTTCCAAGAGAAGATAGGAGAAGTTTCCTAAGAGATGGCAGAGAATTTTCAACCATGCTAAACTCTTGTGGAAGGATTAACCGCTCAGGGGTTGGAATGGCAATCTGCATGGGAGACAGAAACAAGATCCTAAGAGAAGGTGAGACCATTTTAACTGATTACAGAAAGATGATCAGAGAATACATGAATATTCTATCAAATGAGAGATGGAGAATATCAGAAAGTGAGACATGTGTAATGGTCAATGGAGAAGACATTGTCCCTGAAACAATGACTGGAACTATTTCATCTCTAATTGCAGGGTCTCCAAAGAATTCAGGAAAAATTGTAATTTTGAGAACAAAGGGAGAAGAGAACACAATCAAGTTTTCATCAAGAAAATCATTTGG
This sequence comes from Candidatus Nitrosopumilus sp., assembly GCF_965262695.1. GTDB lineage: Archaea > Thermoproteota > Nitrososphaeria > Nitrososphaerales > Nitrosopumilaceae > Nitrosopumilus. The sequence goes on from NZ_OZ253550.1 coordinate 1,012,512, forward strand.
TTGCACATCAGACATTAACCTAAGTGATTTGATGAGAACAGGTGCTGAGAAATTTGACGGTATTGGAGGAGGTCACGATGCAGCAGCTGGCGCAAAAATAACTAAAGACAAATTAGATGAGTTTCTCAATTATTTAGAAGTAAATGTCGTTAACGTGTCAAGTGCAGGTAGTTCTTAGTAACATTACAAAAGAAAAGGCAGAAACTGTCAAAAAAGCGCTAGAACCAGATAATGTGGATTTTCCAGAAGGATTGAGTCTTAATGTTGAAAATGTTGATAACAAACTAGTTTTTAATTTCGAAAGTAAGAAGAACATGAAGCAGTTGATTGGAACAATAGACGAAGTGATGGATCATATTCAGGTTGCACTAAAGGTGATAGAGTAATGCTAGACCCAAAACTACTCAAAGAAAAGCCTCAAGTTATTCGAGATATGCTCAAGGCAAGAGTAGTAGATTTTGACTTGGACGGACTAGTAGAGTCTGACCAAAAAAGACGAGAGTTTATCATCAAGACTGATGAGTTCAAAAAAAGGAGAAACGAAATTGGTAATGAGATTTCTCAAAAAAAGAAGGCAGGAGAAGACACATCATCAATTTTAGCAGAGATGAAAAATGTTTCAGCAGAACTTGCAAAATTAGAATCAGAACAAGAAGAAATTGAAAACAAGTATTCCAAGCTAGCATTTACAATTCCAAATTTAGTTCATGACTCAGTTCCAGTTGGACCAGACGAAACTGCCAATAAGGAGATGAGAAAATGGGGCCAAATTCCAGAATTTGATTTTAAGATAAATGATCACATTGACATATCTGAGAATTTAGATCTAGTTGATTTAGAGAGGGCAGCAAAAGTTGCAGGTGCCAGATTCTATTATTTGAAAAATGATCTAGTAAGACTAAACCAATCACTAATCCATTTTGCATTAGACTTTCTAACAGAAAAAGAATATTCGCTGGTTCAGCCCCCATACATGATTAATCGCTCATCAATGGAAGGTGCAGTGATTGCAGATGATTTTGAAGAGGTAATCTACAAAGTAGAAGAAGAAGACCTCTACATGATTGGGACATCAGAGCATGCAATGGCAGCAATGCACTCAAAAGAAATCATAGAAGGAAAAGATCTTCCAATAAAATATGCAGGAGTAAGTCCATGCTTTAGAAAAGAAGCTGGAGCACATGGACGAGACCAAAAGGGAATTTTCAGAGTACACCAATTTGATAAGATTGAACAGTTTGTTTATGCAAGACCAGAGGATTCATGGAAAGAGCATGAAAAGATGTTAGCAGTAGCTGAAGAGTTTTACCAGAAATTAGAGATCCCACACAGAGTCATGTTGTTATCAACGGGGGATATGGGAAAGATTTCAGCTAAAACATATGACATTGAAGCTTGGATGGCAGGACAGAATTCCTACAGAGAAATTGTATCATGTTCAAACTGTTTGGATTACCAAGCAAGAAGACTAAAGATCAGATTCAGAGACAAAACAAACGAAGACACACAATATCTGCACACATTAAACAGCACTCTTGTAGCCACAACCAGAGTTCTAGTCTCAATTATGGAGAATTTCCAGACAAAGGATGGTCACATCAAAATTCCTCAGGTTTTACAGAGTTACATGGGAAATCAGAAAGAGATCTAGTGACATACCCTTATATTTTGGGTTTAAAGGTCGATAATAATTGGCACGTAGAAAAGGTAGAGTAAAGGACAAGTGGCGTGAAAAACGCTGGGTTACTGTAAATGCTCCAGATTCATTTAACAATGTACCAATTGGATATGTACCAATTACCGATGACGAAAATGCTGCAGGTAGAGTTTTAGAAGTTACACTTTATGATATCCTAAAAGGAGATCCTTCACAACACCAATACAAAATCTATTTCCAAATTAACAAAGTTGATGGAGACAAAGCATCAACAATCTTCAAGAGATTTGAATATTCAAAAGAATTTTTGCGCAGTCTTGTAAGACGCGGTTCATCAAAAATCAATTTCATTATTGATGTCAAAACAAAAGACGGATACATCTTTAGAATCAAAGTAATTGCTTTGACTCACAGACAACTTAACACATCTAGAAAACATGCACTTCGATTAATTGCAAGAGATGTAATTAACAAACAAGTTCCAGACATGACAATTGAGCAATTCGTTCAAGCAACATGTTACAGTAAAATCAACTCAGACATTATGGCTGCATTCAAGAAAGTCATCAGAGTAAGACACGTAGGTCTTGAGAAAGTTAAACTCATCAGAACTGCTGAGAAAGAAACAGTTTTGCTTGAAGCATAAACAGTCAAACGTATTCTAGTAGAACCATGAATGATAAGATAGAGATTACAATTGATGCCATAGTTCATGCAACTGAAGATATTTCAAAAATTTTTGAATCCTTTGAGATACTAGAACTAAAAGAAGAAGACTTTACAGTCAATGAAACAACAGGCCACTTTGATAATCCAATTCTTTTGCTAAATGTAAAAATTGTCAAAAAACAGGCTCTAAATTTCCTAAAAAGACTAGTAGAATTACTACCATCAGAACAAGTTGAGGGATTGGTAGATGAAATTGAGGAGAGAACAGTTGATTCAAGATTTCACATGAGACTAGACAAACAAGAACTAGTGAAAGGCAACATCACAGTAAGCGAAAAAGACACTATAAAATTAAAAATTCACACACCCATCTACAACAAAAAAGACACCATCAAAACATTTACAGAAATTTTTCAGATTGCCAACTAGATTAAATAGAATAAAACCGCAATATCAATTGGGAATGAGGAGATAACAGCCGCTCCAGTCTGAGCGAAAGCTTTGAAGACGCCGCGACGAACCGACCCCAAATTTTGAATCGATCAATTAATCAAAAACACACGATTCCTTAGACAATTTCATGGTATTATTTTAAATACGGACAGGCGAACATCTTATCGTGGCAGATTATGATGTTATAATTGCAGGTGGAGGCCTTGCAGGTACAATTACAGCTCAAGCTATTTCACACTATACTAATCAGAATGCAAAAATTTTGGTAGTTGACAGAAATGCTGCAACATTACCAGGTAGAAAATCATTATCTGGCTGGGTATGTGGAGATGCATGCTCCAAAGAAGCAGTAGATTTCATGTCAGAAAGAATCAAGGTTCAATGGACCAGACCAGAAATCGAACATGACGTAAAAGGCGTCATGGCATTTTCTCCAGACAAAGAAACTGCAATTCCATTTGATGGTGCAGGATACATGTTAAATCGTCAAAAACTACCAGAAATTCAAAATGAAAGATGTCAAAAAATGGGAATTGAATTTGAGTTTGAGAAAAATCTTTCAGGTCTAATTTATGAAGGTCAACAAGTTGTAGGTGTTCAAGGAACAGACAGTAAAACAAATGAGCCATTCAAAAAGACAGCAAAAATTGTCATTGATGCCACAGGTGTTGCATCTATGCTTAGAAATGGATTGAAGAACTCTACCAAAGTAGAAAAAAGAATCGATAGACGAGACTTGGAATCAACTGGCAGATACATCATGTATTTTGAACCAGGACAAAAAGATCTAACAGAGTTTGATCCTGATTATTGTATTATTCATTTAGACCAAGACATTGCCCCAGGCGGATACGGATGGGTATTTCCTAAAGCAGATAACAAAGTCAATATCGGTTTAGGAGTTGAAAAATCACTTTTAGAAAGAAGAAACAACAGATTAGGTAAAAAAGACAATGTCGAATCTTTAATGAAAGAATATTTGGAGAGAAACACAGCAATTAAAAATCCAAAACTTTCCCAAGACCCTGAAGACATTAACAATAACTCAGGAATTTTCCAAGTTTCAGTTAGAAGACAAAACGATTGTATGGTTTCAGCAGGATACATGATGGTTGGAGATTCTGCATGGATGCCAAAACCAATTGATGCAGGAGGAATTGGTCCAGCATTAATTGCAGGAACTATTATAGGAAATAATGTTGCACAAGCTCTTGAAGCAAATGATGTTTCAGAAGCAAGTCTATGGCAATATAATTTAGATTTCATTAAAGAGTATGGTTACAAGACTGCAGGTCTAGAACTGTTTAGAAGACTAGTTCAACAGATGACAAATGAGCAAATCAGTTATGGCATGAAACACTTTTTGGGAAATCTTGATGTAGAATCAATCAGTAAAGGTGAACACCCAGACTTTTCAGGATTAGGAAAGATTGGAATGATAATCCGAGGAGCAATGAACAAAACAGTTGCAGACGGATTAAGATACACATCAAAAGAAAACCAATGGTTAGTAGAGCACTATAATAATTATCCAAAAGACCCATCTGGTTTTGATGAATGGAACAAAACACTTCACGGAAGAATGGATGAAGCTTTTGCAAAAGTAGAAGCATTTGGAAAATAGAACTAACAATAAATATTGTTGAAATTAATGGAAACGTACTTTGGAAGAAGTTCAATATCTAGATTGGAATAATTCAATTCAAACTCTCAACAAGGCATATGATGCAGGCCTTTTTGTGCTCATTATAGGACCAAAAGGTACAGGCAAGACATCACTAGTTAGAGATTTTGCAAAAAACAAAGGAACTAACTTAGAATCAATCAATTTTAGCCTCAGAACAAGAGAGAGTCATCTAGTTGGAACAAAAACACTCACTGATGGAACCGTGAGTTTTGATGAAGGGGTTTTGATAAAATCAATGAGAGAAGGAAGTTTACTTTACTTGGATGAAATTAATTCTGCAGAAGCTGATGTCTTACTTAGATTAGATGAAGCACTAGATGACAGAAGACAAATTGCATTAAAAGAATCAACTGGCGAAGTAGTAAAAGCAAAAGACAATTGGTTTGTTGTTGCAACTATCAACCCATTAACTCACAGCGGAACAAAGGAATTGCCTCCACAACTATTAAGCAGATTCCCAGTTAGAATCAGATTAGAATATCCTCCTGAAGAAGTAGAGTTGGAGATTGTGAAAAAACATGTATCAGGAGAATACGATTCCCAAATAGTTCAGGCAATCAAACTAGCAAACACATTAAGACAAGCAGCAGCTGTTGAAGAATTATTTTATTCCCCAAGTTTAAGGGAGACAATTGCTTTTGCAAAATTATTAGACGGGGGAATGGCTGCAAACGAAGCTGCCAATTTTGTTTTTGGAAATGTGTACACACAGTGGGGAGATATAGAATATCAAAAAGTAAGTGACATCATTACCTCAATGTTTGGAAACTAAATGCAATCAGTCAAACTTCAAAACGAATCACTAGTAGAGATTGCCACATTTCTTGTTAGAAGATGGTCAGAAAGAGACAACATAATTGTAGAGATTTCAGACAAAGTTGAAACAAGAACAAGACTAAAAGAAAACAAGGTAATCTTAACGCCATTAGAAAAAAGAGTTGGAAGTGATTTTCAAAAGTACAGACAATTCAGGACGTCACTATGGTATGAAGCAATGAGAATAAAATTTTGCAAAAAGATACTCAGCAATGATCATGCATTTGGTTTTATTCTAAACACAATGGAGACAAGACGTGTAGAGGAACTAGGCAGACGGGTATGGAGAGGAATGGACAACGAGATTATCTTCAATTATGCCTACATGCTTGTTGCCAGGCCACAATTACACACAGTTTATGGAAAAGCAAGGTTAGTTGAGGCGTTTTATCAGTACTTTATGTTTGGAGCAATCAAAGGAGAAATCCAGTCTAGTCATTTTGAGAGAATAAGAAAAGCAGATACATTTGCTAAAAAAATTGTAAACAAAGCAATCAAAGAAAATCATGACACAGAATGGCTAGAAAAAAATGTCAGTGAGATTATCAAGATTTTAGAAATTGATTCTCTTCTAACAATTCCAGTGTCACTGCCATTTATGAAAGCTGGAATGCCATTGTCTGAAGAAGAGTTGCTGAGAGTTTTGAAGATAGTTTCTAAAAACAAAGAAGGAGATTTTGGTTCAGTTGATCCTTCTACAATATTAAAAGGAGATAATGTAATTGATGAATACAATGTTTTGTTAGATGAAGATAAAAAGACAGAAAATAAGGGATTGATGCCAGAAGCAATAGGAATTCAGATACCATCTACACGAAATGTAGATGAGACAACAATCTACGACATGAGTTTGATAAACGGATTAAAAACAAAATTCAAAGAATGGAAAACAGGTTGGAAAGAACAACATTTGAGCTCAGGAGACGAGTTTGATGAAGAAAGCTACATTGAAGGAAATGAGCCATTCTTTACAGATATAAAAAAATCAATTAAAACTAAAGTTGTCATACTGTTAGATCATTCATCAAGCATTTCATCAGATGCAATAGAATACAAAAAAGCAACACTTGCACTTTGTGAAGTCTTAGCATATCTCAAAGTAAAATTTGCAGTTTATGCATTTAGTACAGAGAATAGATCAGTAGTATGCTGGTCTATAAAACCCGACAACATGAAATGGAACAATGTAACAGCAAAGAGATTAGCCCAGATTGTTGCAAATGGTTCAACTCCATTAGCAGAAGTATATGATAAGATGTTTCCAGTTTTACAATCAAAACGACCAGATATTTTCTTGACATTAACTGATGGAGAGCCATCAGATCCAGATGCAGTCAGAAACATGACAAAATCATTGAAAGGGCTAGGCATAAGCATGGCAGCACTAGGCCTTGGACCAAATACGGTTAGAGCCACAACTATTGCAAATAATCTAAGACATTTGGGATATGAGAAAACTATGGCAGTAAGCCGTTTGAGAGACATTCCAAACAAGGTCATCAAAATTTTAGACATCTAAATTGAAAATAGGCTGAACTAATTTTCTATAGATATTTTATTGAGAAAAAATTAGTAGGTTTAGAAATTGTCAGAAAATCAAAATTACGATCCTGCATTGTTACAAAAATTTGAAGACGAGGTATGGAACAAAATCCCACACAGAGAAGGGGATAAGATTGTAAATGCAACACCATTAGTTGATCTAACTGCAGATTTGAAAGAATGTGCTAAAAGTGTCTTTAAACTAAATCTAGATGACAAAGATTTCAAAATTTACGGAAAGTTTGATTCAGAATTACTTAGTGGTTCTATCAAAGTAAGAGCAGCATCACACATCATTCATGAGGCAATCAAATCTGGTAAATGTAACGGTAAACGAATAGTAATTGAAGCCACATCAGGCAACTTTGGAATTGCATTAGGTCTTTTATCAAAACTTGGAGTAACTGTAGTCGCACTTGTTTCAAGGAAATTACAAGAAGGTGTATTCAAAGAGTTAAGAAATGAAAATATCAAAATTATGGATTTGGACATGGATATTTGTCCAGCTCCTGGAATGGAGAACAAAGCAGATGAGATGGCCGCAAAAGCAACTGCTGCAAACATTCGTTCACAGTTAGCTGAGATGGGATTTAATCCTCAAGTGTTTGATAATAATCTTGGAGAGATTGAAGCACTACTAGCAAAACAAGATATCATTAATCTAGCAAGATTCTTGGCAGAGATTTACAATATGTTTTGTCCAAAACAATATGATAACGAATTAAACATTGATATTCACAATACAGTTACTGCACCTGAAATTGATCAGCAGTTGCACGAAAATGGTGATTCATTAGAAGATTATGCACTCTTTTGTTCATTTGGAACTGGTGGTACATCAGGCGGTCTAAGCAAGTACATGTCTGAAAAATACAACAAAAAGACAGTTCACGTTGTGTTTCCACCACTAGGCCAAGATGTTGCAGGAATTAGAACAAAATCAAAGGCAGCAGGCTTGACACTATACAATCCTGAATCATATACAGAGCACGAAGTTGATTTTGAGAATGTAAAATTTCTTCTCAAGTTTATGGTGGACAAGGGACACGATATTGGTGAGAGCAGTGCATTGGAGCTTTATGCAGCATTAGAAATGGTATACAAGGGAGAAATCAAAAAAGGAGTAGTCATGATTGCAGATGGAATTGAAAAATACAGAAAGAACTTTGAGCAAATTTCACAAGATAAACCTCCAATGAAAATATCAGTAGAAGATGCAGCTGCTGCTGCAGATGATTATGACAATATCATTTGGGTTCACACACAGTACACACCTAAAGAAGAAGGAATTGAAATTATTGCAAAATCACTAGGGGTCGATAAATCAAAGATTACTGTACCAAAGGCATCTACTATTAACAACCTATTATCAACACAACAAGTTCCTGAAGAGCTTAGCAAAGAGCTAGAAGGTTCTAAAGGAAAATCATTGTTAGTGTGTATGGCAGGAAATACATCACTTATGACTGCACAAGTTCTAGCTAACAAAGGAATAGTCACTCAGAGTTTGAATGGCGGAATAACTAATTTGCCTGAAGGACAAGGCAAAAATCCTGGAGAATACATTCAGGTAGCTAGAGAATAATTTGAAATGCCTTTCAGTATCTCAACCATTTGCTGATTTAATTATTTTAGGAAAAAAGACAATCGAGTTACGCAAATGGAATACTAATTTTCGTGGAGAATTACTAATACATGCTCCAATAAAGATTAGAAAAGAAGACTGTAAGAGATTAAAGATTAACAGAAAACTTGTCACAGGTGCAATTGTTGGTAAAGTCGAAATTTATGATGTAAAAAAATATGATTCACAAAACCGAGTTAAGGTAGATCAAAAATTTCATTTTGCTTCAAAAAATTTTCATGACAGAACTTTTGGATTCCTACTAAAAAATGCAAAATCATTTCGAGTTCCCATCCCATACAAAGGACAGTTAGGATTGTTTGATGTAAAATTACCTAAAACAAAAATCAAAAACAAAGAGATAGTTTCAGACATTATCGATGAAGAATACAGATACCAATGGATTGGTCACCATTGAGCAAACCCAAATTTTCCTAAAAAATTTGACTAGTATATATAAAGGGGCTATTTAAAGTCCCTCGTTATGCCTCAAACAAAGCCCATTGTGAGTGTTGAAAATGTTGTTGCATCTGCATCAGTTGATCAAAAAATTGACCTTAATGAAATTACAGAAAAATTTCCTGACACTGAATATCATCCAGAGCAATTTCCAGGATTGGTTTTTAGATTAAAGAGTCCAAGAACTGCAACTTTGATTTTTAGAACAGGAAAAATGGTATGTACTGGAGCAAAGTCAGAAGAGATGGCAATCAAAGCCGTAAACACTGTCGTCCAGAAACTCAGAAAAGGAAAAATCAAAATAAAAAATGATGCAGTCATTACTGTACAAAATATAGTTGCAGCAATTAACCTAGGTGGAAAAATACATCTGGAAAAAGCAGCAAGAACATTACCAAGAAGCATGTATGAGCCAGAACAATTTCCAGGACTCATTCATAGAATGCTTGACCCAAAAACTGTAATCTTGTTATTCGCATCAGGAAAATTAGTATGTACTGGAGCTAAAAAAGAATCAGATGTGTATCGCTCTGTTCACAACCTACATTCAGTTTTAGAAGAAAAAAATCTAATGATCTATGACGAATAGATTTTACAAAAATAAGATTGACTGAAGATAATTTTGCAGAAGAGAAGAAAAGATTAACTCCAGATAATGGATTTGATTTGATTGGGATTGATTATTTTTCAGAACCAGGAAATCAGTTGTACCTTGTAGAACATTTTGAAATGTATCAAGATGCACTAAATGCAAAAAAAGAAAGAAAGAATCCTGATGAATATTTTATTTTGTATAAAGGTGCAGGCGGAGAATTTCTCTGCAGATAAGCCAGAAAAATAGAATAACTTTACTATATTTTACAAACTCTCTTATCATTAGGTTTTTGACTCAGAATTTTATGGTCAATGAAACTAGTGATTTGATTGATAATATTTACGAAAAAAACGAGCCTGCACAAAATGAATACAAGCCTCAAATTATTCGCAAAAGTCAAAAAGCAAAATATCAGATTTTTGATGAATCAGAATTTACTCGTGGTAGAGAGGTATTAGGAGACCTCATCGTACATGGAATGATAGCCTCCGGAGGCACAGATATTGACTGGTTGATTGAGCACAAAGGAGGATTTGTCATTCTAGAATTCAAGGGATTTCACAATGATAAGATAAACATTGCAAAAGGTCAGATGATTGCATATGAAAAGTTGCATGAAAAACTAAACCAATCAGCAAAATGTTATCTATACATTGTTGGATGTGATGATATTGATTTTTCAAATCCTGATGCAACAATATGGGTTTTTGAGATGAATCAGTGGAAATCAAATGCAATACCAAAAAACACTAATGATATTTACGGAGAGGATTCAAATCGACAAAACAAGTTCATAGTTTATCGAGAATATATGGAAGAGATTAGTGTAGAAAAATTAAGAGACATTATTGATTCTCATTGGAAAGAATTTGAGAGAATTATGCAGTAAATGAAAACGTACTAGATTTTGTTTCAGCACCATTATCTACTTGGATAGTATAAGTACCAGAATTTTCCCATCCAGGACCACCAGCAATTGCAAGTGTAGAATATCCGCCATCACTTTTTAGTGAAAGTTGTTCTGTCCAAACAAGTTCACCTTTCTGGTTTTCTATAGACAGATTTATTGAACTACCAGTATCTGAAACACCATTAATTGAAATAATGTCTTTATTGTTATATGATGCAAAGTCGGTTTGAATCATTAGCGATTCGGTAGTTGTTTGTGTAATAGGTTTTACAGTATTAGGAGTTACGTTAGAAATTCCAGTAAATGATGCAGCAACTGCAATGATTACTACAAATGCAACAACCCCAATGCCTATCATTAACTTTGAATTCTTTCTTGATGTAGAGGAAATTTTTGGTGGTGTTGTTCTAATTGTTTGAGTTTTTTGAATAGATGACGTTTCAGGTATTACTACATCTGGAACTACAGGTTTTTCAATAGAAGCAATAGTTTCAGATTTTTCAATAGGAGTCTCAGGTTTTCTTCCAAGATGTTTTTCTGCTAATTTTTTTACATAGTTTCTTTCAAAATTACTAATTACTTCATTATTCTCACAAGCTCGACGAATTTGTTTTAAAATTCGATCATCACCAAAATCTTTTTCCAAAAGAGCCTTTACATCATCAAGTAATGAATCCACGAGTATTTTCTCCTATAATGATTATTTATGAATTCCTTGTTTAAGATTGCGATTAATTTCTCTTAATTTCAGATTTAATTAAAAATGAGTGATTTCAGACTATCTAGAGTAGATTTTCTGGGCTTGGATAATGACAGTTCTGATGTAGTCTTTTGCAGTAGAATCAGATACACCCATCTGTTTTGCCCTTTGATACAAGGCATTTTCTTGAGGATTGCTTAGATAGCATTTTAGAAGATAGTTTAGTCTGTGAGATCTCTTTTCATCGCTTTTCATAATTTTCCTTCTTTTCTATACTAAAAAGCTCAGAGGATTATGAAATAACCAACAATGTATCACAAAATTCTAAAAAATACATATGATCTTTTTTAAACAATAGTAGAAAATCAAATGAAAATGAAACGAATCGAGGCAACAGTTCAAACAGATAAGACCAGTGCAGTTTCTGATGCAATAAAAGATCTAGTAGGAGGATATACCATCTTAGAAGGAAATGGTAGAGGTTCTGGAAAGAGGCAAGAGATCAGATCAGGAAGAGGTACAGGTTCATTCACTGCAGAATATAACAAAGTTGCAACAGTAACAACAGTAGTAGATGACTCAGATCTAGAGAAAGTATCCTCAGCAATTGCTGAAGCAGCTTTTACAGGAAAGGGCGGAGATGGAATTATCATAGTCACCAATGTAGAAAGTGCTCTAAACATAGCATCTAAAAAGACGGGTTCTGAAGCCCTCTAATCATTTTATTTTATTAAATTCAGAATTTTATTTTGAAATTAAGCTGCTGAGAGGAAAATTCCTCTCAGGAGGTATCCTTTTGGAGGACATGTTTTTTGAAGGGATAGTGTCTTATTACAAACTAAGTATAAAAGCAAAGGATTTTGAAGTCACTGTTGTCCTTCAATTCCCATCAGCGTTAGTGTTGATCTGATTTTTGGGATCTTTCTAATCTTCCAAGTAATAGTTTCACGTAATGTTTCTACTTGAGAAGATTCTACTTTTGCTAAAATATCATATGCACCAAATGTGCCATGAACTTCAACAACGCCTTCAATAGATTTTAGTTCTGATATCACAGCCTCTTCAGAACCTAGCTCACAGTTTATGAGAACATAAGCTGTTGCCAATTATGATTTAACTCCTATTTTCATAATTAAAATGCCATCTTGAAATATATAAGAATAGTCCGATTTACTTAAAAATTCAACATTATTTTGGGTCAAACTATTAACATTTGTAAAGGAAATTACTAAATTTAAAAATAAATTTAAGACATAGAATATGCTTCATACATGATCTTTTCTAGGTCTTCAATATTTTTTGAAAAGGTAATTTTGGAACGAAGTTTTGAACCACCTTTCAATCCTTTTGTAAATCTCATGGCTTGACTTTTGATATTAGAGAATTTGATTTTGTATTGATTGGTAAGATGAAGGTAATCAAAAAATGAATCTAATCTATCTTTGAAAGAGTATTCTTTGTAGGAGCCAGTCTTAAGATAATCATTTATCTGTTCAAACAAGAAGGGATTACCCATAGCACCACGACCAATCATGACATAATCACAATTAGTCTCATCAAGCATCATTTTAGCATCTTCAGGAGTAGTAATATCTCCATTTCCAACTACAGGAATACTGGAAATTTCTTTTAGTTCTTTGATTAATTTCCAATCGGCATTTCCAGAATATCCTTGACTGACAGTTCTAGGATGAAAAGTTATCATTTGAATTCCTTCATCTTCAGCAATTTCTGCAATTTCTTTAAAGAGAAATTTGCTTGCTTCTGTAACACCGGAACGAATCTTAAGAGTTACTGGTTTTTTCACAGCATTCACAAGAGTTTTAAAAATTTGTTGTGTGAGGTTTACTTCTTGTAATAGAGCTCCTCCTGCCATTTGCTGTGTAATATGGGGAGCAGGGCAACCCATGTTATAATCAATAATATCAAAATAAGGCTCCACAATAGTTGCAGCCTTTTCTAATGCATAAAGATCAGAGCCAAACAATTGAACTGAAATCGGTCTTTCTTGTTCTGAAAATTCAATAAACTCTTGAATTGTTTTCAGATTTTCTTTAAGTTGTTGTTCTTTTGCAATTATACTGTGAATGCTAGTAAATTCAGTTACTACCAATCCAGCTCCCATCTTTTTGCATTGTAATCTCAAAGCAGGATCACTAACTCCAGCCATAGGAGCTAAAAACGCCCGACTGGAGAATTTTGGAAGCATAAACAAACTAAATAATTTGAATATATTTACTATTTCAAAAATTAGTTGTCAGGACAACCGTCAGTGTCTCTGTCGCCGTCAAAATCTTCAGGATCTAGAGGACACAAGTCTTCGTCATTAATGATATCATCCAGATCATCATCATGGACAAATCTTTGTTGTTCTGGGGCAATGTCTGGACAACCATCATCATCATTGTATTTATTCCAGGTTTCAGGATTTGTTGGACAAGAGTCAATTGAATCATAGAATCCGTCACCGTCAGAGTCAAATCTTGTTGGGGCGGTTGATGCTGCAGCCAATACGTCTGGGCAGCCATCCCAATCCAAGTATCCATTAAAGTTCTCTTGTTCATCAAGACAGGAATCCCATCTATCATCAATTCCATCACCATCAGTATCTGGGAAAGAGTAAGAAGAGGTAGCAGTACCTATAGAATCAGGGCAACCGTCCAAATCTTGATAATAATTGTAAGTTTCAGGTTCTAGTGGACATGCATCAGAGACATCTAGGATTCCATCCATATCTGAATCACGTGTAGAGGAAGAATCATCAGGGCAACCGTCAGAGTCTTGGAATCCGTTGTATGTTTCAGGTTGTGTTGGACACAAGTCAAGGTTATCGACTATACCATCACCATCTGAATCATATGTAGAAAATCCATCTGCAAGAGAATCAGGACAACCGTCCAAATCTTGGAATTTGTTGTAAGTTTCCCTACTTTGAGGACATTGATCAACATCATCAGTTACTCCATCATAATCAGCATCACCAGATGAATCATAGGGGATTGTATCTGGACAACCGTCTTCATCTAAAAATCCATTATGACGTTCTCCAATTGTAGGACATAGATCCATTTCATCTGGAATTCCGTCAGAATCAGAATCAAGTAATGCAGATTTTGATATTCCAGGAACGTCGGGACAACCGTCAGTGTCTAAAAAGCCGTTAAAGTTTTCTGGTTCATCAATACAAGCATCCCACCTATCAATGATTCCGTCACCGTCAGTATCTGGGAATATGTAACTTGACAAGACACCATCAACAGAGTCAGGACAACCGTCTTCATCTTGGAATTGATTATAGGTTTCGGGTTCTAGTGGACAAATATCTAAAACATTTGGAATACCATCCATGTCAGTATCAAGAGTGGAAGCAGAACTGTCGGGACAACCGTCAGAGTCTTGGAATCCGTTATAGGTTTCTGGTTGATTTGGACACCAATCTAAATTATCAATAATTCCATCACCGTCTGAATCATAAGAGTATCTATCATCAAATAGTGAATCAGGGCAACCGTCAGAGTCTTGGAATTTATTGTAATTTTCAGGACTGTATGGACAACTATCAAATTCATTTAACAGACCATCACCGTCAGCATCACCAGAAATTGGTAATTGTAAAACATCAGGGCAACCGTCAGAGTCTTGGAATTTATTGTAATTTTCAGGTTCTAGTGGACATGCATCAACATCATCACCAATATGATCATAATCAGAATCAATAAAGCCGTCAGAGTCTACTCCTGGAATATCAATACAACCGTCCTGATCTTGAAAGTTGTTATAATTTTCAGGCTCGTTTAAACATTGATCCCATCTATCATCAATTCCATCACCGTCAGTATCTGGGAATTCATAAACAGAACCTATAGAATCAACAGAGTCAGGGCAACCGTCAGTGTCTTGATACAAGTTGTAAGTTTCAGGTTCTAGTGGACATGCGTCCTTATTATCAGAGATTCCATCCTGATCACGATCTAGTAAATTAGATACATCATCAGGGCAACCGTCAGTGTCATCAATTCCATTAAATGTTTCAGGTTGTGTTGGACACAAGTCCAGATAATCAGGATATCCATCACCGTCAGAGTCAACAATTCCAACATCGCCATCAGGGGATAAATCAGGGCAACCGTCTTCATCTTGGAATTTATTGTAATTTTCTTTTACAGTAGGACAGCTATCAAGATGATCTTGAATACCGTCATAATCAGCATCATACCAAGGAACAAAGTCTGCAGGACAACCGTCAATGTTGTTACCGTATTCAGGATCATAGTCTTCTAAGAGATGAGGACAGAAATCAACAGCGTTTGGAACACCATCACCGTCAGTGTCAATTGCCTCATTTGCAAAAACACCATTTGGTGCCATTCCAATAGACATGGTGAGTAAAAGTAAAAATCCTAAAAGATATTGTTTCATGTTCCCTGATTCCGCTATTATCAAGTATTTATTAAGTCTCACGTTAAATAGATTCTTTCAAAATATAGAAACTAGATTTATGGATCAGGACAACCGTCAGTGTCTCTATCACCATCATAATCTTCAGGATCTAGAGGACACAAGTCTTCGTCATTAATGATATCATCCAGATCATCATCATGGACAAATCTTTGTTGTTCTGGAGCAATATCTGGGCATCCATCAGTGTCAAGGTATTTGTTCCAAGTTTCAGATTCTGTTGGACAAGAATCTACAGCATCAGGATATCCATCACCGTCAGAGTCAGCATAGACAGGAGTGGTAGATTCTGCACCTAATACATCAGGGCAACCGTCCCAATCTAGATTATCATTAAAGTTTTCTGGCTCATCAATACAAGCGTCCCATCTATCAATGATTCCATCACCGTCAGTGTCTGGGAATGTATAAGCAGATAATGAACCGTCTACAGAATCTGGACAACCGTCAGTGTCTTGATACAAATTGTAAGTTTCAGGTTCTAGTGGACATGCATCATTCATATCGAGGATTCCATCCATATCTGAATCAAGTTTGTTATCAGAAGTATCAGGACAGCCGTCAGAGTCTAGGAAACCATTGTATGTTTCAGGTTGTGTTGGACACAAGTCTAGATAATCAACAATTCCATCACCGTCAGTGTCAGCGGAAGATTTGTTATCAGCAACCCAATCAGGGCAACCGTCAGAATCTAGATATTTGTTCCAAGTCTCTTTTGCAGTTGGACACTCATCAATATCATCAAAGATACCATCATTATCAGAGTCACCTACAGTTTGATGAAAAATACTATCAGGACAACCGTCTTCATCTTGGAATTTGTTATATCTTTCAGCAATAGTTGGGCATTGGTCCAAATGGTCAGCAATACCATCATAGTCAGCATCAGCCATATCACCAGCAGTTGTACCTAAGACATCAGGACAACCGTCAGAATCTAAAAATCCATTAAAGTTTTCTGGTTCATCAATACAATCATCCCATCTATCTTCGATTCCATCACCGTCAGTGTCTGGGAATGTATAAGCAGATAATGAACCGTCTACAGAATCTGGACAACCGTCAGTGTCTTGATACAAATTGTAAGTTTCAGGTTCTAGTGGACATGCATCATTCATATCGAGGATTCCATCCATATCTGAATCAAGTTTGTTATCAGAAGTATCAGGACAGCCGTCAGAGTCTAGGAAACCATTGTATGTTTCAGGTTGTGTTGGACACAAGTCTAGATAATCAACAATTCCATCACCGTCAGTGTCAGCGGAAGATTTGTTATCAGCAACCCAATCAGGGCAACCGTCAGAATCTAGATATTTGTTCCAAGTTTCAGGACTAAATGGACATAAATCAACTAAATCAGGAATTCCATCTCCATCAGAGTCACCAAAGGTTACATGTTGAACTATATCTGGGCAACCGTCAGTGTCTTCAAATTTATTATAATTTTCACGGTCTAGTGGACATGCATCAACATTATCAGGAATACCATCAAAGTCAGCATCAGGAGCTTCAGGATTTGTTATTCCAGGAATATCAGGGCAACCGTCAGAATCTAGAAATCCATTAAAGTTTTCTGGCTCATCAATACAATCATCCCATCTATCAATAATTCCATCACCGTCAGTATCTGGGAATGTATAAGCAGATAATGAACCGTCTACAGAATCAGGGCAACCGTCAGAATCTAGAAATTGATTGTAAGTTTCAGGTTCTAGTGGACATGCGTCCTTATTATCAGAGATTCCATCTTGATCACTATCAATTACAGAATTATCATCATCAGGGCAACCGTCAGTGTCATCAATTCCATTAAATGTTTCAGGTTGTGTTGGACACAAGTCTAAATAATCAGGAAAACCATCACCGTCAGTGTCAGCGATTCCAGTAACACCATCAGGAGATAAATCAGGACAACCGTCTTCATCTTGGAATTTGTTGTAAGTTTCTTTTACAGTAGGACAGTTGTCAACATGGTCTTGAACACCGTCATAATCAGCATCATACCAAGGAACAAAGTCTGCAGGACAACCGTCAATGTTGTTACCGTATTCAGGATCATAGTCTTCTAAGAGATGAGGACATTCATCAACAGCGTTTGGAACACCATCACCGTCAGTGTCAATTGCCTCATTTGCAAAAACACCATTTGGTGCCATTCCAATAGACATGGTGAGTAAAAGTAAAAATCCTAAAAGATATTGTTTCATTTTATGAACACCTAAGAGTCTGGACAACCGTCAGTGTCTCTGTCACCGTCATAATCCTCTGGTTCAAGTGGGCACATGTCATTTTCGTTAATAATATCATCTAAATCAGCATCATGTTTGTATCTTGATTGTTCTGGAGCAATATCTGGGCACCCATCAGCATCTAGGTATTTGTTCCAAGATTCTTTAAGATTTGGACACAAATCAACATCATCATTTATTCCATCCTCATCAGTATCAACTACCACATTTCCAACCGGAAGGATGTCAGGACAACCGTCATAATCCACATATTTATTCCAGGTTTCATTTTGAGTTGGACACATATCCATTACATCAGGTACACCGTCACCGTCAGAATCAGGTTGAGTAGTATCAATATCAGGACAACCGTCTTCATCTTGGATGCCATTATAATTTTCTGCAACTAGTGGACATTCATCACTAACATCAGGAATACCATCATTATCTGAATCTACTACAAATGATTCAAAAATAGTATCAGGACAACCGTCATCATCTTGGAATTTATTCCAAGTTTCTTTTGCAGTTGGACATGCATCTATTGCATCAGGAATACCGTCTTGGTCTCGGTCATGACTAAGGATATAATCATCAGGACAACCGTCAAGATCAAGAATTCCATTATAGGTTTCTGGTTGATTTGGACAATGATCATTGTAATCATTGATTCCATCATTGTCAGAGTCTGGTGAGCCTTTGTTATCAGCTATAGAATCAGGGCAACCGTCCAAATCTTGGAATTTGTTGTAAGTTTCTGGAACAAGTGGACATTCATCTACTGAATCTAAAATTCCATCAAAGTCAGTATCTAAACTGGTAATATAATCAGGATAATCAGGACAACCGTCTTCATCTTGGAAGCCATTGTATCTTTCTCTATCTAGAGGACATTCATCTACTGAATCTAAAATTCCATCAAAGTCAGAATCTGCTTCAGATGGATTATCTGGACAACCATCTTCATCATGATATCTATTCCAAGTTTCAGCTGTTGAAGGGCATTGATCTAAAGCATCTCTAATTCCGTCACCATCAGAATCCATAACAGATACATCGGGACAGCCATCTTCATCTTGATATCCATTTACTGTTTCAGGTTCTAGTGGACATTGATCATTCAAATCAGTAATTCCATCACCATCAAAGTCTAGTGCTGAAAGTCCAGAGACAGAATCAGGACAACCGTCTTCATCTTGGAAATTATTGTAAGTTTCTTTTGCAAGTGGGCATTCATCATTTGCATCAATGATTCCATCTAAATCACGGTCACCAGAACCATAAGCATCTGGACAGCCATCTCTATCTTGGATGCTATTGTAAATTTCTGGTTGGTTTGGACAATGATCTCTATTATCAATTATACCATCGTTATCAGAATCAGATGAACCTTTGTTATCTGCAACAAAGTCAGGACAACCGTCCAAGTCTTCGAACATATTGTAAGTTTCTTTTACAGTAGGACATTGATCAATACTGTTAGGAATTCCATCAAGATCTGAATCACTGTCACTAGAATAAGGAGGAATGTCAGGACAACCGTCTTCATCTTGGAAGCCATTGTATCTTTCAGGTTCTAGTGGACATGCATCATCCACATCCATTATTCTATCACCATCTGCATCATTCAGAGAACCAGCAAAGGAAGGAATAGAATCAGGACAACCGTCATAATCAGCAAAGCGATTGAAAGTTTCAGGATCAGTAGGACAAATATCAAATTGATTTGCAATTCCATCACCATCAGTATCAACAAAATCAGAATCTAATGTAACATCTGGACAACCATCAGTATCTAGATAATCATTATAGACTTCAGGTTCTGTGGGACACAAGTCTATAGAATCTTGTATTCCATCATTATCAGTATCAACAAAAGCTAAATCGTTTGCAGAATCAGCACAACCGTCTTCATCTTGGAATTTGTTATAAGTTTCTGGACTTAATGGACATTGATCAATATTATCAGGAATTCCATCCCTGTCACGGTCACCAGAACCAAAGTCATCTGGACAACCGTCTCTATCCAAAATACCATTAAAAGTTTCAGGTTGATTGGGACACAAGTCTACAGTATCAACAAATCCATCACCATCAGAGTCAGGTAATCCTCCTTCTCCACCTTCAGGAGAAATATCTGGACAACCATCTTCATCTTGGAATTTGTTATAGTGTTCTTTTAGATTAGGACATTGATCAATATGATCTTCTATTCCATCATAGTCTTCATCATACCATGGAACGAAGTTTGATGGGCAACCATCTAAGGCACCCTCATAATCTTCAAGTAAATTAGGACATGCATCAACAGCATCATCAACACCGTCATTGTCCAAGTCGCCTTCTGCAAATGCGGGATTGATAGGCATGCTAGTTAGAGTCGTTAATAGTAACAATAGGAATGGTAAAGTATGTATTTTCTTCAATGCCTAAAATATTCCTGAGGATCCAGTTATTAAACCTCACTCTAAATTCGGCCAAAAACATCAAGGGTTTTGGGAAAATTTTCAATCTTTAACAAAAAACTCGATCAATTTAAGTAAACCAAAACAAGATCTGGACTAATGAGTTGTTCAGGAGAAGTAGTTGAAGGGGAAGAACAACTAATTCAGATCAAACCTGCAATTTCTAAACAATTAAAAAAAGCAAAGTATGGTGTTTCTGACCACTCTACTGTAGAACTATGTCATTGGACAAAAAAATCATTCAAACATGAAGGTAGTTGCTACAAACACAAGTTTTATGGAATTTCAACTCATAGATGTATGGAATTTTCTCCAGCAGGAATGCATTGTGAAAATCGTTGTGTGTATTGTTGGAGACCAATGGAGTTTTATGATTCATTAGAAATGAAACCAGAACAAGTTGCAGAACCTAAAGAAATTTTAACCAAACTAATGGCTGAAAGAAAAAAACTGATCAATGGGTATTATGGGGATTCAAGAAATGATAAACAAAGATTAGATGAATCATTACTTCCTAGTCACTATGCAATTTCACTTTCAGGAGAACCCACAATGTATCCCAAGTTACCAGAGTTGATAAAATATCTAAATTCTCTTGATGCAACAAAATCAATTTTCCTTGTTACAAATGGTCAAGAACCAGATATGATTCAAAGACTACAAGATGAAGATGCGCTTCCCACACAATTGTATTTATCAACTAATGCGGCAAATTATGAATCATTTTTAAAAATTAACAAACCAAAATATGATGATTCATGGGAAAGATGGAATAGAACACTTGGAATGTTAAAACATCTCAACACAAGAACTGTTCTACGTATAACTCTGATTAGAAATTATAATGATCAAATAGATATGATTCCAGCATTTGCCAAAATGTTTAGAGAAGCAAGTCCACATTTTATTGAAATAAAATCTTACATGCATATTGGAAGGTCTACAAATAGATTAGAACATTCAAACATGTTAGAGATGGAAGAAGTGAAAAGATTTAGTGAACAAGTTGCAAAACAAAGTCAAATATTTTCAATTATGGATGAAAGTTTTGTTTCTAGAATTTCAATTTTGCAAAATAATGAAAGGTTTATCGACCGCTGGATTCCAGCTTATTCAAATACCAATTAGAAAATTTTTTTAGTGCTTTGAATCTATGAGATAATTCATTTTTATGATCAATTTCTGCAAAAGTTTTTCTAGAATTTTTTGGAATGAATATTGGATCATATCCCCAACCTTTACCTTTTTGAGATTTTGAGATAATACCATCTAATTTTGCATCAAATGATTCAAGAATTTTTTTATCACAATAAGTTATGATTGAAATAAATTTTGCTTTTCTTTTTGATGAAACAAGTTTTAGAATTCCCTTGTTACCAATTGTTTTGAATACATATGAAGAATAAGGACCAGGAAAACCATTCAATGAATCTATGAATAAACCATCATCTTCTATAATTATTGGTTTTTTACATTTTGAAAAAGCATTTTTTGCTTTTTTTTCTGCGATCTCTTTTAGTGAATCAGATTGAATCTCTTCCAAATGTAATTTAAAAAAACCTAGGTTGATTCCAAATGAATCTAAAATGCTTTTAGCTTCTTTGTATTTGTGAGTGTTTGAAGATACAAAATATAGATCAAACAACTTGTGCATACCTACCACGACTTTCTATATCAGATACTAATTTAGTAATTTTCACATAATTGGCATTACCTATCACAGATTTGTATCCAAGTAGAAAATTTTTCCAAGCAGGAATCATGATTTTTGCGTGAGCACTGTTCAATATTTCTTTGATTAATCTAAGATCAACTGCATGATCTTCAGGTTTGATAGTATTTTGAGATAAGCCAAAATCAATTACAAAGACATTATTTTTGAAAAAAATAAAATTTGAAGTGGTTAAATCTCCATGCATAATACCGTTTTTGTGAAGCATGCCAACCAATTTTCCAATTGATTTTGATAATTGAATTATTTTTGGTTCAGATAAATCATGAACAGGTTTTCCAGGAATTTCTTGCATAATGATTGACGTATTTTTTAAATTCACAAAATAAACAAGAGGTGCAGGAATACCAAATGATTTTACTTGTGATATTATTTGAGATTCTTTGATTGTTCGTTGTTTTCGTATTTTTGAATCAAGAGAAGAATTTCGATAATTTTTTGTCTTCCTAATTTTTAAAATAGCGTGAGAATTTTGCCATCTGGTTTGATAGATATCAGCTTCTGCACCCTTTTTGATTAATTTCATTACCGTTATATTCAAACGAATTCAATAAAAATTAATCATGGAAGACGGTGAAAAAAGACTAAAACAAGAAGATTGTAGTGAAGATGTTTTAGGTTCAGGAATTCTCACATTAACCAACAAAAGATTAGCTTTTGATAAAACCAGAGCAAGAATGATGGATTTTTCAAAACATATGGGAGACACCATCTTAGATGTAACACTAGACAATGTAACTAAAACATGGAAAGAAGGACTACTTATGAAAAAAGTATGTTTTATTGTAAAGACAGATGAAGGTGAAAAAACCTACAAGTTTGGTGTGTTTAATACAAAAAATTGGCTCAAAAATATTGATGATGCAGTTGACAATTACAAAAATTAATAATTCACTTTAACAGTGTCCAATCTCCAAGACTGGGTAACAAAAGTATCTTTTAGTGAAACACCTTTTTTGATTTGAGATTCCAAAAGGCCTGTCCAACATATTTGACTGCCACAATCTCCAGCATATTTCAAAGGAACAACAAAGAATTTTGCACCATGTCGTTTACACACATTTTGCAACATTTCAGATAATCTCTTGTTAGCTGCTACACCACCTACAATCATTAGTTCCTTTTTTCTTGTAAAAGATAGTGCACGTTCTACAGCTTCTGCAATCATTGCAAAAGCTGTTTCTTGAATAGAGTAACAGGCATCAACTTTACTTTTTTTGGCTACAGATTTTGTTGCAGATAATAAACCAGAAAATGAAACATCGTTTCCTTTGACAGAGTATGGTAATGTAACATAGTTTGAAGAAGTTGTTGCTAATTCTTCAATATTTTTTCCACATGGAGAAGCAAAACCAATTGATCTACCAAACTGATCAAGCAGTTGCCCTAAAGTAATATCCAAAGTTTCACCAAATACTCTCCACTGTTTATTGAGAAATGCCAAAAGCATTGTGTGACCCCCAGATACTAAAAGAACTAGAGGATTACTTGCACCAGTTAATAGTTTTCCTAATTCGATATGACCTAATGCATGATTTACAGGATAGATTGGAATTTTGTAAAATGATGCAAGTGATCTTGCAACTACAGCTCCAACACGCAAACATGGTCCTAAACCAGGACCGCCAGCATAAGATACAATGTCTAAATCATTGATTTTGATATTTGCTTCATCAAGACATTCTGATAATACTAATGAACTGTTTTCAATGTGGTGTCTTGAAGCCTCTCTAGGATGAATGCCTTCACCATCAGCAGGACGGTATATTTTCCTAACATCAGATAAAATTTTTCCTTTTTTTCCTTTTTTTTCTATAACTGCACAAGAAAAAGTATGAGCAGTACTTTCAATTCCTAATCCTAACATGTTATCCCCTACTTAGTGTTGATACAATTTTAATCACATCACCGTTTTTTAGTTTCTGATCACCACTGATTCTTTGTTTTGTTTTACAGTCAATTGCATGTAGAAATCCCTTTGCAATATCAGCATGAATTAATTCAGCTAAATCTTTTGCAGTAGAGTCTTGAGGAAGTAATTTTGTATCAGGAAGAACAACACCATCTTTGTTGGTAAGTTTGGTTTCATCTTCAACGGGATAGGCAACTATGAAATTCAATGAATCAAAAACCGCAGTGTTGAGAATTTTCTGAATTCCAGTAGAAGGGATTTTCTCAAAGACAGATTTTACCAAGTCAAGCGCCTTTTGTTGTGGAGGAGCAATTTCTTTTCCTTCTGCAATTGTAAATCCTTCATCTCCAGACGAATAATTTACAATTCCAGCTTTTGATGCCTTTCTTAATAACAATTCAGTTTCTGCGCTACAAGGAACCACATTGTCATTAATTTTTTTAATAATTGCAAGATCAGGGCATAAATCAGCTTTGTTTGCAGCAATAATCATTGGTTTTGTATTTTTTCTTAGTTCTCGTGCAAATTCAACAATATCATTTTCAACCCATTCTTTTGGATCTCGTGAGATAAAACCTAGTTTTTGTAATACATCTTGTACTTGAAAGTCTTTGATGCCTAAACCTGTAAATCGTTTTGCAATTCCATCTGTAAGTTTTGCTCTTTTCTGATGAATCTCTCTTGTAATTTTATCCCATTCACGTTTTAAAATATCAGCAAACCATAAATCAAATTCATCTTGAACAAACTCTACATCTTCAAGAGGGTTATGAGTTCCAGGTGGAACAGGTTGTCCTTGAATATCAGTAGTGCCAGCAATATCAACAACGTGAATCAAGACTTCAGCTTGTCTTGCATCATCAAGAAATTGATTTCCTAAACCTTTTCCTTCATGAGCTCCTGGAACTAATCCAGCAATATCAATTAGTTTTACAGGGATAAATCGAGTTCCATTAACACAAAGATCATTTTGATGTTCAATCTTGAAATGCTTACAAGCACAATCAGCTTTGACATATGCAACTCCAACATTTGGCTCAATTGTGGTAAATGGAAAATTTCCTGAAGCTACAGGAGTCTCAGTTGCAGCAGAGAAAAATGTAGATTTTCCTACATTTGCTTTACCTAAAAGACCAATTTGCAATGATCTCAAAAATTCAATTCTACTTATTAGTATTGCAGAAATCGTTTAATCATCACCTTTCTAATTTATCATATGTCAATAGTCATAACTGGAACTCCAGGTGTAGGCAAACATACGATTGGAAAGGAACTTGCACAAAAATCAAAATTAGACATAATTGACATTAACGAGGTCGCAAAAAATTCAGGCTTATTTGAGAAAAATGATGAAACAAATGATGTAGATACGGAAAAACTCCAAGAAATTCTTAAAGAAAAAATTTCAAACAGATGTATCATTATAGGACATTTAGCACCTTATGTTTTAGAAAAAGAAAAAATTACCAAAATCATTGTTTTGAGACGCAGTCCATATGATTTGATTAAAGTCTACAATGAAAGAGGTTATTCAGATAAAAAAAGTAAAGAAAATGCAAGCAGCGAGATTTTAGGAGTCATCACTTATGATGCCAAAAACCAATTTCAAGACAAAGTTGTCCAGATTAATGTGACTGATAGAAGTATTCAAGAGACAGTAGATAAAATAAAATCAGTAATTTCAGGCGATATGAATTCAGAAGAAGTAGATTGGCTTGATTTAGTTACAAAAAATAATGATTTGAAAAAATTTTTTGTTGATTGATTAAATAACGCCTTTTGATTTAAAAAGATACTTGTTTGAAATATCAAAGACAGATTTGGGGGGCCGTGTAGGCAAAATAGAAACCAACCACGGAATAATTGAAACTCCTGCATATGTTCCAGTTATTCATCCAGTAAAACAAACAATTCCTTCAAAAAAGATCAAAGAGATTGGATTTGATTTAGTAATTACAAATGCATACATTACTAAAAATAATTATGGAGAAAAAGCTGTAGAAAAAGGAATTCACAAAGTTATTGATTATGACAGAGGAATAATGACAGACTCTGGCGGATATCAAGTGTTAGAATATGGAGATGTTCCAGTAGAACCAGAAGAGATGGCAAGTTTTGAACAAGGTATCATGACAGATTTTGCAATACCATTAGACAAACCAACAGGGTTTGGACTTCCGATAAAAAAGGCAGAAGCATATGTTAAACATACTCTCAAAGTGTGCAAGCAAACTATTGAAGATAGTAAAGATAATGGCCAGATTTGGATTGGACCAATTCAAGGAGGAGAACATTTTGATCTTGTTGCAAAATCAACAAAAGGTTTGCTCAAAATGGGATACAAGATGCTAGCATTGGGAAGTCCAGTTGAATTTATGGAGTCATATGAATACAAATTATTAGCTCAAATGATTGTGGCAGCTAAAAAACAGATTCCACATAACATTCCTTTACATCTATTTGGCGCAGGACATCCACTAACTATTCCATTTGCAGTAGCATTAGGCTGCGATACATTTGATTCTGCTTCATACATGCTATACGCAAAACAAAATAGGTACATTACAGAAGATGGAACACGGAATTTATCAGATATTGTGGTTTTTCCATGTAATTGTGAGATATGCACAAAGTATACTCCTGATGAACTACGACAGTTAGAATCTATTGAGAAAATCAATCAACTTGCAATCCATAATCTACATGCAATAAAACTAGAAGTGGATAAGGTCAAACAAGCAATACATGAAGGCAGATTATGGGAATATGTCATTAAAAAAGCAAGAGCACATCCAAAATTATTTGAGATGGTAGAAGTAATGACAGAAAATGCTGAATTTTTAAGAATTGGAACACCAAAATTCAAAGAAAGAGCAATTTTTCTATTTGATAAAGAGGATCAATACAGACCCGAGGTACAATCATTTCATGAAATAGTAAGGAAATTCAAATCAAAGAAAAATAAACTACTAATCACAAAAGAATCATCAACTAAACCAGGCTATCTATCACATCAATTTGTGAATCTATCAAAAAAACTCAAAGATTTTGAAGAAGTTCAGATTTGCCAATACAATCCTCAACTAGGATTAATTCCAATTGAGATTTCAGATATTTTCCCTGCTGCACATCATGAAACATCAAGAATGAATTTTGATCCTAAAGAGTTTACTGAATTTGAAAAAACATGGAAGATATTTTTTGATAACAATCAGTTTTCAGAAATTCGATACAACAAAGAAGATGAATTCCTAAAGTATTTTGTAAAAACATTGCCAAAAAATATCAAGAAAAAATCTTTTTTGTAAATTAAAAATAAGAAAAAAGAATGTGCTAAAAGATTCAGCCTTATAGTGCTGCGTCTTCTGCCCAACCGTTGATGAAGATACCGTTTTTGTGAAGAGGTACTGGTTGTCCAGCAGTGTAATTCATTGGTCTCATCCAAAAGATTGATTTCGTTGGACATACACCGATGCATGCACCATCAGAAATACATCTTTCTGGATAAAATACAAATGCTTTACCTCTCTTCCAGCCTTCAACAGGTTTTACTCTAAGGACATCAGGACCAAGAGTTGTACAGATTTCTACACATAGTGCACATCCGATACATCTTTGTTCATCGATGTCTGGAAGTATTGCTATTGGCATTACAAAATTAAGAATGCTTGGTTACTATTTAAACCATGATTGATATCCATAACCCTGTTATGAAATTTGATCGACAAATATTATGCGCAGAATCTAGATTGAAAATTTAAAAAACAAAAAGATAACGTGATAATCACGTTTATTTTCTCATTGCGTCTATTTGACCAGAAGTAACCCAGTCAAGTAATTCTGCAGAAGATGGATTAAGGTCTGCTTTCTGATTCATCAGATTGTTAACCCAAATCCAGTTAATTTGGTTTAGGAGCGGTTTGTTTGCTTCGTCACCAGCACGTGTTTTAGCGACGACGGCTTGATCTTGTTGTCCTAACCATTCTTGGAAGCTTCTTCCCATGAGGATCGGATCTTAGCTTGCACTAATTAAAGCTTTTGAAGATTCCATGTTAAGCATAATGATCGGGTCTTTCTCAAGAAGGTTTTAACGTAGATGAAAAATCATTTTAATTCTTGAATGTTAAAGTTTTAGGAGCTGCCAACGAGGTAGGTAGATCAGGCTTTTTGGTGAATTGTAATGGAACAAATCTATTGCTTGATTATGGGGTATTATTTGGTAGAAGAGGTACACCTCCACAATACCCACTTCACGTAAAGCCTAAGGATTTGGATGGAATAATTATTACTCATGCTCATCTAGATCATTCTGGAAACGTTCCATCTCTTTTTGTGAGTGGAAATACGGATGTTTATGCAACTCCACCGACATTTGATTTATCAAAATTATTGATTGAAGATATGTTAAAAATTGAAAAAAATTCACATCCATTTGACATACCAGAATTAAACAACATGATGAAAAATGCAAAAGAGATTGGATTCAAACAAAGAATCACCAAAGGTAATGCAACATTTGAGTTAAGAGAATCAGGACATGTGATTGGTGGCAGTACAGTTCTAGTAGAATCTGAGAATAAGCGACTATTCTATACAGGTGATATCAAAACAAATGGTTCAAGAATGCTTCGAGAAATGGATTTGGATATTGGAGAAATTGACATGTTGATTACTGAAAGTACCTACGCAAAGACAGAACAAAAACCAAGAAAGGAGTCAGAAGCAGAACTAATAGAATTTGCAAATGAAGTGATGGATAGAAAAGGTATTTTGTTCATTCCATCATTTTCAGTTGAACGTTCTCAAGAGATTGCGTGTATTTTGAAGAGTGCGAATTTCAAACACAGAATCATTATGGATGGAATGGCACTAAAAGTAAATGAAATTATGTTTAAGCATCCAGAATATTTACGAGATCCAAAAGTATTTTCTGATGCAATCAAAGGAGCAACTGCAATCAGAGAACATTCTGAAAGAAAACGTGCGATGGATGAACCATGTGTTGTTATTTCACCTGCAGGTATGTTAGTTGGAGGAAATGCAGTTTTCTATTTACAGCATCTAGCATTTGATGATAGAAACGGAATAGCTCTTGTTTCCTACCAAGGAGAAGGTACTCCAGGTAAAAAATTGCTAGAAACAGGAACAGTATCAACTAGAGGAAAAGACCTCAATGTAACTGCCCAAGTAAAGCAGTTTCAATTTTCAGGCCATGCAGATAGGAATGAATTGTTTGATATGATCAAGAAAATTAAAGGAAATCCTAAGGTATTGACAGTACATGGGGATTCAGAATCATGTGATTTATTTGCACAAGAGATTCATGAAAAATTTGGATTAGAAGCAAGTTCTCCTGCAGTCAATGAAGAGATTGCTGTCTAAAAATGCAAATTAACCAATCAGTAGATGTTGAAAATTCAATAAATAGTGGTCAAGTCTTTCTTTGGAGAAAAAATCAAGAGTTTTGGTACGGGGTTAATGGACGGGATATTCTCCAAGTAGACAAAAATGGAAAAATAAAATCTTTAAAAAATTACAAAACAGATTTTTTTAGAAATAAAGATAATTTAGATGAGATAATTAAATCAATTTCAAAAGATAAAACAGTAAAAATTGCTGTAAAAAAATATCCAGGATTAAGAATTATAAAACAAGATCCATTTCAATGTTTGATTTCATTTATTGTATCATCAAATTCCAATATTCAAAAAATTAAAACTAATCTTGAAAACATATCACAAAAATTTGGAGAAAGGATAGAATACAAAAATCAAGAATTTTTTCTATTTCCTAATGCAAAAACTCTTTCTAAAGCATCTATTAATGAAATTAAAAATTGTGGTGTTGGATATCGTGCAAAATTCATAAAAGATGCTTCAAAAATTATATCTTCTGGAAAAGTTACACTTGAAGATTTGAAAACAAGTAGTTATTTTGATGCAAAAAAGAAAATTCGAATCATACCAGGAATAGGAAATAAAGTTGCAGATTGTATTTTATTATTTTCTCTTGATAAATTAGAAGCATTTCCATTAGATAGATGGATGATTAGAATTTTAGAAAAATATTATTCAAAAAAATTTCAAATAGATACTAAAACAATTACAGAAAAACAATATGACATCTTACATGAAAAGATTGTAGACCATTTTGGTCAATATGCAGGATATGCACAGCAATTTCTCTTTAAAATGGAAAGAGAGAATTACCAAAAAAAGTGGCTGTAAACCCTTAAAATGGTAATTAATTGCTAGGTTTTTGGGCCCATAGCTCAGCATGGATAGAGTGTTGGACTTCTAATCCAATGGTCAAGGGATCGAAGCCCTTTGGGCCCGTTTAACAAAATTATTTATTCTAACCAGAAGATGTGTTTTTGTGAAAGATATAGAATTCAAGATAAATTCAACTGATATTCATCCAAATTCTGAAATCGCAGGAACAATTTCTGTGTCATACCCAGGAAGATATGATGGGGTAGTTATCAATACACAGATTTTGGATTCAAATGAGCATATCACTTACAAGTCATACAATGGGAAAACCATTTCAAATAATGTTGCAAGATTGTTTATCAATAAAGATACAATGTCAGAGAATAAAGCAGAGTTTACAGCAGTAATAAAATTTGAACCAACTCAAGAATATGAAGTGAAATTTAGGGCATCAATTATCGAACAACATAAAGAAATTGAAAGTCAGATAATTTTTGCAAAATATTCTGTCTAGAATCTACTCTTCTCTACTGAAATTTCGCCTTTCATCCATGGATGAGGTTGACAGAAATAATGAAGTACGGTTGGTTCAGTAAATAAGAACTCATAAGAATCTCCAGGTTTGATTACTCCAGGAGAACCAAAGTCACCACTATATCCATCAGCATATCTATGATCAGGAGTTACAGTATGAGCAGTATCATCATTGTTTATCCACTTCACATTATTTGTAAACGTCAGCAAAACCGTTGGCTTGTTTGGAACATAGTTTTCATTTCCATCTATAACGGCACCTGGAACAATTTCAATTAAGAAAAATTCTTCTTCAGGATGTAAGATATGATCAGAAACAGATGGTTTTGCTAAAGATTCAGGAAGATAAAATGAAGTGTAAAAGACTACAGAAGCAGATAATCCAACAAGTAATGCAATGAGTCCAATACCATAAGCATGACTAGATGTTGGACTACTCATAATTTTTTTTCGCCTCTCAAGTTCTTATAAAGCTTGTTTGTGATTTTTGAGATCATGGTTTGTTAAGATCACCAGTACCAAGATTTGGATTATTGTCTGTACCAACTCCCAAGTCAGCTTGAGTTTTTGGTGTAGAAACTTCTGGAGCAATAGGTTTCTCTTCAGATTTTTCTGCGGCAGTTTCACCTTCTGGAAGTTTTGCAGATTCTCCAGAGCCTTCAAGTTGAAAAGATTCTTCAGGTTCAGATAGTTTTGGTTTTTCATCAGATACAGGTGCTGGTGGGGGTGGGGGAGCATTCTTTTGCTCACTCATTCCATATCTGTAGATATGGAAGAATCCAGCAAACACCATTAGGATAAGTCCTATGAAGAACAACGAGATGTTATTCATTCCAGTTATTGCTGCATTGTATGCTGCAATGTTGAGGAATACTTGGAATGCTAATAATGCAACAAGTAACCAATTAATCCATTTTTCAGACAAGTTTAATGTTGCAACTTTCTTTGGACCAGTACTTTTTGCTAATTTTGATTTTCTTTCTGCTTCATTTGCAAGTTTGATCATCATGTAAGTAAATCCAAAGCTCATTGGAACTAACAATATCATCACACTGTAGAAGAATACAGGATCAATTACCAAACGCTCAACTAATGGAATTGAGATATCTGGAGAGATATAGAATCCCCAATAAGTCGTCACCATAATTTGTGCAAGACTAGTAATACCAAATGCAGTAATGATTGGTCTTTCTCTCCAAGAGAATTTCTTGTATCTATCAATGAATGGAATCAATACAAACGATATAATGAATATCAAAGGCCATAACAATCCTGTTACAAACTTGTCATATTGCGTTCTCATGAAAGCGTAAATTCCAGTCAAATACCATTCAGGAACGGTTACACCAGGCGGTACGGTAGGCTCAAACTTGAATCCTAAATCAATTGGGAACACACCTCCAGTAATCAAAATAGCACCACCAATTGCCATTACCATTGGTACATCAAATACCAAGAATCTTGGGAAGTGAACCGCCATTAATCCAAGCATAACTATTGGTAACAAGAACACATGTTGAGCATAGAATCTTAATACAAAGTCCGAGAACCCACTACCCAGCGCCGCGTCACGTATGACAGGGCCCGCTATAGGAATTGACGTAGTTAACGACGCTGCAATACTAATTGCAAGTTCTGCTCTTTCAGAGAATATAACATCATATCCAGTAAATGCTTCTAAGATAGTAACAACACCTAAAATAACACCAGTCATCCATAAGACTTCATTTCGAATTTTGTATCTTCCACTAAAGTATTGGTAATACATGTGAAGAACAGCTAAGAGAACCATTGCATTAGAACCATGATAGTGTATGTTTCTAATGTGGAAACCAAATGGAACTTCATCATTAATGAATTGAACACTATCCCATGCTCTATCCAATATCGGTTGATAGTAAAACATGAGCAGAGCTCCAGAAATTCCTAGAATAATAAACACGATGAATGTAAGCATTCCCAAAAATCCAAATGGACTTACAAATCTTGCAGGAAATGAAAACTTGATTGCAGTAAAGATAGTTCTATCTACACCTTCCCATAACCAATAAAGAAATTCAACTACACCGTTTCTTCTTGGCTCAAGCGAAACGGCCATATCCAATTACTCCATTTTCTTGTGCGTTAAACTTTGGGGGTAAAATGTAGATTAATCCATCAGAATCAATTTCCAAAGTTAGTTTAGGTAAAGTGTCAGATGGTGAAGCTTGAACAGATGCAGGACCAACAAATGCTCTTCCAGTAAGTGGATCATACATACTGCCATGACAAGGACATTCACCTCTCTTTCTTCCCTCATCAGGCCAATATTTCCACAAACACCAAAGATGAAGACAGATCATACTATAAGCTCTAAATGCAGAAACATCACTTTTCCCTCCACCTAATTCTTCAGGTAGTCTAATGAATTGCCATTTACGAAATGCTTCAGCATCAAGTGCGGCATCACCTGTTGCAGGATATGTAATAACTTCAGCGTGATTTATTGGATAATTGTTAACATTAGCTTGAGTGCCATCAGGCAAAATCACAGGCACTTTTTCAAGTGAAGCCTGATTTGGGTTTGGCATGAAATTACCAAATGGGACAAATGGAGCAAAAGCTAAACCAGTTCCTGCGGCACCCATTAACTTTAGAAAGTCTCTTCGGGATAATCCGGCAGACTTTTTCGTCCCCACCTCTGACATTCAAGCTGACGTACTCGCCAAATTGCTTATAAACCTTGTTCAGTTACTTTGCAGGTTTTTGTCTAAGTACAATAATAGAAACAATTCCGATCGCGATTCCAATAGCGATTCCTATTCCAATTCCTGTTAAAAGCAAAGAATCAGAGTCATCAGATGTAACGGGGTTTTCTTTTGGATTAGATTCTGTTTCAGGGGAAATAGTTTCATTTTTAGTGATTTTTTCTAGGTCTGAATATGTTTCATCTTCCATCATAATTTCCGAATCTAGAGATATCATTTCAGAAGAAATGTTTGTGAATTTTGCAGCTAGTGTAATAGCTTCAGTTGTAGAATTTCCTCCAAATAACGTAGAGTGTGTCAACAATGTGTAAGTGCCAGTTTGATTAATTGGTACATACAATACAGTTGATGTGTCGTCTTTGTTTTTTACTGGGAAAAATCCACCGCCTTGACTAAAGGGGGCAGTTCCTAACCAATCAAGTGATGGCCATCCAAGGAAATGTCCAAACACTCCAGAGGGAACATTAGTTTGGATAATTTGTCCTAATGGATCCATAACAAATACGGCTAGATTTGTGTCATCATGAGTCCAAGAAAGTTCTATAGCTGCAGAGTTTACAAATTCATTTTGTACATCAAAGTAATATTGTCGCCAATCACCTGCCATGTAACGATTAACCATATCAAATGCTCCTTTGGTGTATCCATTTCCATAAATAACATCATCACTTTGTGTTCCATGAATTATTATCGTTGAATCATTTTCGGTTACAGGTTCTTTAATTACAAATGATACGGGTGCATTTACTTCATGCACATCACTTTGAAAATTCAAAAATCCTTGATACACGCCTGTTTCCAAATCAATTGGAGTAACCAAAGTTACATCTACTGTTGAAACATCATTAGAAGGAACAGTGATTGTTTCAGATTCAGGCCACAACATAGACCATTTATCATTTTGATAATAACTTGCAGATATGGTATAATCCATTGAAGTGGAATTTTGATTTGTGTTTCCTAACCAATAAGAGTATCGTGTAGGAACTGGATAAACACCAACTAATGGAACACCGTCAAATTTTTCATTTGGTTCTGAAACTCGAATTTCTTGAACAGTTCCCCAAGAACCGCCTCTGTTAACTAGAGATATTTCATCACTAGTAATTTTTGTGTCATTGTTGTTATCAAGCCAATCATACAAGTATAATGAAGAAATTTTGAGGTCATCAGCATAGACATCAGAAGTGCTATTCATAAATTGGGCAAAAGGAAAATTCACATTCAAAATCAATAAAGATGATTCATCAGGGATGGGGTTTTCATCATCAAAGAAATCTTCTAGGTCTTCATGGGGTTTTACATCAGATAATTTTACATAATTTGGAATAAATGTATCAGTTTTATTCAGAATTGAATCTTGTTGTCTAGGAAATGTTGTCCCATTAAATTGAGTATGTTTGATAAGAGACAAGGTTTTTGGTTTTACATCAACAAATAATTCATCATCTGTAGGATTAGTAATGGTAAAAGTTACAGTAGTTCGATCTCCTGCAGTTAATTGTCCTGCAAACCAACTAGTCATAGGGAGAGAGTGTGAAGGGAATTTAAATTGTTCAAAACCTACTGCAGCATAATCAAAGTTTTCAATTGAAGGTTCAAGAATTTTTTTGATGTTTTCATAAGAATTTTCATTAGTTACCATAAATACACCATTTTTTCCATGAACATAATCCAAAGCAGAATTAACATTTGCCAACCCCGAACCTTGTGTAAAAGGATCATTATTCATGTCCACTGCAGTTGACATCAAGATATTTTTTATCATGAATGAGTCATAATTTTGAGATTGTTTAGTCATCTCTTCAATCAGAATTGCAGCACTTCCAGAAACTAGAGGTGCAGCCATACTGGTTCCACCAAATAATGAAAAGGATTCATCCTTTGAATCTTTTTTAGTTTTTATCATATTTGATGGAACAAATCCATGAGCACCAATACTCATGACGTCAGGTTTTGGATCACCAATTGATGATGGTCCTCTACTTGAGAAATCAACTACATGATTATAGTGATTAGTTGAATTTCCAAATCTTGGTTGGTCTTTGAATGGTCCATATCCAACAAAAACATTGTTGGTAGTGGCTCCAACTGCAATTCCAAATGGAGATGCATTAGGTAATCCAATTGTGCCATATCCATGACCAGAGTTTCCAGCACTAGATACCATTACAACTCCAGGATAATCATCATCAAGGGAATGAGGGGTTGCAAGTATACTTTGAATTAATGATAACACATCCATTCCAGGTGCAGATTTGTAGGATGGAAAATTTGAAATTCCCCAGCTGTTAGAAATTATATCTACTCTAGGTTTGCCAGTAAACTTCCAGGTATTATTTTGATTTTCAAATCCTGCAGACCATAACCATGCATAAACAGTATCACCAAACCACAATGCCTTTACAGGTAAAATTTTTGCATCAGGAGCAACTCCCGTTATAGAATATTTTTTTGTGTCATTGTAAATATCGTATGTTTCTTGTCCACGGGAAGTAATTGATGCAGCACTAGAAGTACCATGCCCCATAAAATCAGTCATTACACCAAAAAATTCACCATTAGAATCTAATGCAGGTAAAAGAGTTCCATTAATCGCATTTAATGTATCATCAATTTCGGTAGAATTATTTCTAATAACACCATAAACATCTAAAACTTGTGCTCCAATTGTTCCAGCACTATAATCTATTTTTCCATCATTGTTTGAATCATAAACAAGAAATTCTTTACCACTTCCTAAAACAATTGGTTTTTCATCAGTAAAATCAAAATCATAGTTTGGTTGTTGTCCAGGAGGCAAGCTGAATCTAGTATAGTCTTCCCAAGAAGTACTCATATCAGGAATAATTGTATCGTACACACCAGAAACAAAAGAATCTACCACAAGAACAGGTACGACTTGAACTTTTGCAAGAGGTCCACTTAATCCACCTTGATACATAACACCAAGACGATATTCTCCACTTTGGGATTTTATGTAGTTTCTGTTATCTTGCCCGATTTTCATATCCTTATCTAATGTTCCTTTAAAAATTGGGGATGGACCAATTTGTGGAAAAAATGAATTATAAATTTGGATATCACTTCCCTTTCCCCCTTGAGAAAGATCAAGAAATACTCCTTCTTTAGTAACATATGCAGAAGAAGTCATATGTTCAGGAATGGGTCTACTGTAATTTCGTATAATTTCATTTTCATCAATGTATGCAAAAAAAGTTGAATTTGTTAGAACAATTCCTTGTCCATCAGGGTCAAGCATGATGGGATGATTAATCTCATTTCTAGCAAGAGAGTGTTGGATATCGGGATTTGAAAAATCAACTCCAGTATCTATAATTGCAATAACAGTTCCATTTCCTGATGCATTGTAATTTTGTTTTGCATTATCTGAACCAGTAATCTCACCAATTCTTGACGCATCAACAATTTCATTATTTGCTGAATGAAAATCTAATTTAGAATCTTCAATTACATGAATGCCTTGACTTGCCAATAATGAAGCTGATTTTTCAGATAAAAGTGAAACATAAAAAAATCCATTATCAGATTGTGCTCCATAAATTGAATTATTTTTTAAGTGATCAGAATTTTGAAAATTTGTTCCAAAAATCAAATAACGTTTGAAATTGTTTTCAACAAAAAAATTTGGGTCAATGTCAATTATTTGAGAAGTAAATTCTATTTTTTCTGAGTTTCCCTGAAATTGCACATCATCTCCAGTAAATGCATAAGAATTTGTTATTACAGAGGATAAAAGAAGGATTGAAAAGAGAATAGCCGCTTTGGGCATCAAAGAATTTTTGTTTCTTACATTATATAACTATCTTCTTCGTGCCAAAATTGCAATCTGTAATGCAACAATGATTCCTATAGATGCAATAATTGGGAATAATAGAGAGTTTAGTTGAGAAGATGCCTCACTAATGAATTCAACAGATGTTGAAATTGTTCCCGTACTTTCATCAATTTTTTCACTTGCAGTTTCTAGCGTATTATCAAATCCTTCAATTTCAGATTTTAAAACATCCAGTTCTTTGGATGTATCATCTAAAATTGTGTTTAATCTAATTATCTGTTCAGATATTCCACCTAAATCTTGGCTAAGAACATTTGTTGCAGCAGAACCATGAGATGTGGTTCCCTGACTAAATGCTATTACATGAAAGACATGAGTTCCTTCTTCAATTGGCGTATAATCTACATAATACAGCCCTTGATGTAGAGCTTTGAATGAATTAGTTAATGTTACAGTCATCCCTGAAGGTAGATGAACATGTGTGGTTCCCAATAATTCTTTAATGCCTGCTTCGTTTCCTATCAACAATCCATCACTTGTTGTTTGCACAAATACTCGAATTGGCTGGTTTATAGCAGCAGTTTCAGGTGCAAAAACCAATGTGTTGATATGTCTTTCAACAGGAACATCAACTAGATCAGTGGTGGATGAAAATTTTACATCAATTGTTTTTGAAATTCCATTTTGGGCAGTACTAATTACTTCTACAGTGTATGTACCATAAGGAAAATTAGATGAAGGTTGCGGCCATGTCAATAAAGAATAGTTGAAGGAACCATCAGCATTAGTTGTCAACTGATCAAACTTTGCAATAGTTTCATCAGGAGCAAATAATCTTAAAATTAAATTTTCTTCAGGCAAACCAGTTCCATAGATTTGAAGATTATGAGATGGTGCATAGACTTTACTATTTGTAAACAAACTAAGCCCAGCAAATTCCTCGTTTATGGTGTCAGATTGCGCATAAGAATAATGAATTGGCATTATCAGTAATATAGAAAAAATCAGAAAGAAAATTTGAAATTTCAATTTAATTGATTGTTAATGTTCTCCTAGATATTACTTCTGGAAAAATTGTCTATAACTTTCGTTAAGTAGGATTCAAAAAAAAGAAAAAAAGGATAATGTGAACTAGTTTTAGCTTACGTTGACAGTTGTACTAACTGGTGGTGATAATGCCGTTGGATTATCAACAGACTCCCAAACGAATGCAGTAGCAGTGTATGTTCCTGCTTCAGTTGGAATCCATGATAATGCTGGGCTGAATGATTGACCACTTGATAGTGAACCTGTAATCCATGCTAGTGAGACTGTAACACCGTTTGCATCCTGAATCTGTACCAAGTATGCGAATGATTGCTCTCTATCCTGACCATTTGCTAAGTCAGCGCTGATTTGTACCTGTTGGTCAACGGAAACAGAATCTAAGCTGTTACCGAATGCATCAACTGTTCTCAAGTTAGCAGCTGGTGCTCTCTCGAGAGGTGGTACAACAGTACCGATTAGTGAAGTGGCAGTAATATCAAGTTCATCTGCAGTTGTGTATGGATCAGGTAGTGTATTGTCCTCATATTCTGCAGTGACAGTGTCACCTTCTGCGACTCTGAGTCTGTGACCTGAAGATTCGTCAGTAACAGTGAAGAACACTGTACCTTCAAAGATTCCGGTTGCCTCATTAGTCTCAGTTACAGTAAGGTCAATACCTCCGGCATCGGAGTCAGACCACACATCGACATCGAAGTTGTCGACTGCTTCTGGATCTAAGTTCATGTCTGGATCAATAATTCTTACAACACCTGTACCGCTAGCTGGATAGCTTGCTTCAAGCCACTGAACTTCACCGATGTTCCATCTGATAAGTGCAGAACCGACTACAGTTTCATCCTCTGAGAATTCAAAGGAGATTGTAAGTCCGTCATCGTCATCAGTTGGGATTGTACCATCAGTTGGACCACTACCTGTTGCTGTACCTTGTACAACATCGTTACCGTTGGCATCACCGGTTCCGGTGTTACCGTCAGCATCGTGTGTAAATCCGGTAAGGATAACCTCACCAGTAAAGATACCTGTGTCAGTACCAGTCTCGACTAGTTTATACTCGTCAATGTTGAATCCTCTAGTTGCAACCTTTATTGGGTCGTCACTAGTGTTTCCAATTTCATCAACTAAGTCACTGTCGAAGTTGTGATCTGGTGCGACAATAGTAATGTATACTTTATCAGTCCATGTGTAAACTTTTTGGTCAAGCTCTACAGTTGCTCCGAAGTTTGAAGTAAAGATTGTCAAGTTGACATCTTCTTCTTCTTCACCTACATAGTCAGATCCGGATGGACCCCAGTCAGTATACTCGAGAACTGCTTCCTCACCTCTTTCAAGTTTGTCACCTGCTAGAGTTTCTGGAATTTCGATGACAATCTGGAAGATACCAGTAGAGTCACCTGTTTCTCTAAAGTTTAATGGTTCTGGGTCAAATGTTGCTCCTTCACCGTCAGCATCACCCATGGTGATGGTTGCGGCATCAGAGTCCCATTCAATTAAGTCCAAGTCATATGTCTCAGCCTGGTCATTGTCTAGATCGAAGTCTGGCTCAATGAGGGTTAAGATCATGTCAGATCCAATAATGTAAACAGATTTGTCGGATTGCAATACACCGTTTCTAAGATCAAATGTAGCAGAATCAGTTACAGTGTTGACATCACCAGATGCATCAGCTGGATCAGTGTATTCTACTTGGAGAATGTCTCCTTGTAAGATACAGTAATCACCAGTTGCTGCGGCAACATCAAATCTGTCTGTTTCTGTGGTACCTGCGGCATCAAGTATGTTAGTCCATGTATCAGTGACACTTGGACATTTGGTACTTGCTGGGCCGTCAGTGTATCTAACTACAATATCAGACTCGAATATTCCTGCATCAGGAGCAATTTCGGTCATTGGACCAAATGCTCTTGTTGACTCGGTGTTAGTACCATCAGTATCAATAGTACCTTTGAGAGCGTCAGGGCCACCAGCATAACCTAGAATCACTGCGGAAGAACCTCTGATAACAGAGATCTTTACAGGTCCTCTAGAGGCTGTACTGTTTTGGTTGATGCTATCTTCACCACTTGCGGATATGTCAAAGTCTGGATCGTTAACTCTAACGTGGATAGTAAGATCACCACCGTTAATGAATTCACCAGATTGTAGACCCTCACCGGAACGGTCAGTTCCAGCAGTGTTCATTCCACTTTGGTGGATTGGGAACAAGGCTCTACCACTTGGGGTTTCATTAGTGGCATCTGCAGTAAAGTCTGACTCAACACCAAATGGTACTGGGTAGACAGTTCTGTCAAGACTTACTGAACCAGTGTTGGCGCGAACGCCTGCACTGTCACCTACTTCGATGACTTCACCAGATGCATCTCTAAAGTCAACATAGTTGACTTCAATATCGAGACCGGTTGCAGTTTCTGTGGTTGTTGAACCACTTCTACACCATGCAGTTGGGATTTGGAAGTCTCCAACAAAGACACCAGAGTCTGAACCAGTTTCAACTAGAGAGAATCCAGTTGCACCTAATCCAGTATCAGATGTCAATGCGGTTAATGCTGTTAAGCATGCACCAGTTGGAGTAGTCCATTTTTGATCATCAAAGGTTACATCAAGTAATCTACCGAGTTCATCACCATTACTTAATGTAATGGAGGTTCCACCGTTTTGTACTTGTGCAGAACCAACCGCATCACGGTTAGTGTCACCGGCAGTTGTTACTGTGGTGTAAATTTCAATAAGATCTGAGTCGACGTTAAGGTCTTGGTCTTCAAGTGTAATTGTAACTGTGTCAGCATTCTTGTATGTGTTTGAATCAAATGATACAACACCAGAGTGACTTGGTGCTTCTTCTTGATCAGCTATTTGAGTAGATACACCGTCTGCACCTAAGTCAAGGTAATTGACTCTTGGAGCATCCTCGTCAGTCAAATCTTCAATGACGATAAATCCAGGATCATCGGCAATTGTAGATAGACCGTCATAGGTATCTGCGTTCAAGATGTTTAGCTGGTTAACCATGACATACTCAAGTGAACCTTCAAAGGTACTTGTGTTATCACCGGTTTCCTCTAGTTCTAATCTGATGATTTGGTTAGCGACTCTATCGCCAGCTTCAAGACCATCATTTACGAAACCAAAGGAGAAGAAGTCTATAACCAATGGGTCTGTTGTGGTGTCATCTGTGAATGTTGCGTTTGTAACAACCATCAAACCAATATCAGCACCAGCGTTTTGTGCATCAAAGATTTGTTCATTGATTCTGGTGTTGTTAAGGTTGGTTAATGATTGTGGGGCAACATCATTTACTAATTGAATAGCAGTTGTCAAACTTGATGATTTGATTGATTGAATGTCTAGACCATTAGTACTGTTCAGCAAATAGACATCTACGGTACCAGTTGTGATACTTCTAACATCTATGTTCAGATAGTTAAATCCGTGTAGTCTGTTAGTTGCACCAGGTCGGGTATCACCGACAGAGTCTTGCAAGTCTTCAATATCTTGGTTCAAGTCAATGACCAAGGCGTCTACTGCAGCAGATGTCTGTGCAGTATTGTTGAAGAATAATGCTCTTTGGCTGAATGAATCAACTGGGAAGTTGATTGCAGTTCTATTGTTGTTCTTTACAAAACTGAAGTTAGCATCTTCGACACCAATGTTGTTATGAGTGCCGGTTAAACTAGCTGCAGTAATTGTGGCAAACATTGCATCTACTCCAGTGGAGTTTTCACCAATGGTGAATGGATCACCAGTTGATAGTGATGGAATCAATGTTGTACCGTTAACATTTAGGTCTAAGTCTTCATCTGCTCTGCTGTTTTTGTTGGCATCGCCATCAGTCAAGACTACAGGAATCTCTTCACCAGAGTTCCACAAGTCATCAACTGGTTGGATGTCAATTGTAGCAAAGTCAAATCCTACAAGAACAGTTGCGGGAGTTTCATTATAGTCAATAGTGGCAGATGTGCCTCTTAGTGCACCATCGGTAACTTGTACGATTGAGACATCTGATTCATCATAAGTACCAAATACACCAGTGTTTGGACCTTGTTCTGTCAAAGTAATTGGCTGACTTGCAGCTGAAAGGCTGCTAGTTGCACCAGTTGCTGTTGCCACAACATCATCGTTGTCATTTAAGTCAACGACAGCGGTACCACTTCCCTGTTGATCGGTATTTAATTTTAGAATACAGTTGTCTTCACACATTAAAGCAGTAGCATTTCCAACAATATCAAAATTACTGACATCTCCGATGTTTCCATCGCCGGCTTTGTTGCCGTTTTCATCAAATAATTGATAATAAGCTGAGCTGTTACTTGCTAAAGTTGTCCAGGTCCAAGAGTCCTCATCTGTTGGGTCGATGTTTAACCAAAGGTCGGTGACAGTTACGTGAACTTGTGCACCTGTTGGGTATACTGTTCTATCTAAACTTGCACCGGCAAATTGGTCAACAGTATCAAAAGTAAGTGTTGTTGATTGAACACCACCACCTTTGTTGTACTGTACGACAACGTTACCAGTTGGGTTTAGTTGATAGAGTTGAATGAAAGGCCAGTCAACTACGCTGTGATCAGCGCTTGATGCGTTAACACCAATTTGACCAGCAACGGAACCTGCGGCTGCATTTTCGTTTAGTTGTTTGAACTCTCTAACTACGTTGTTTTCAACAACGGCGTTAGCGGCTACATTACCACCAGCACAAGATGCTGTGATTGCACCACCAGTGGTAGAACCAATTAGGTCACCACCGTGAGCTCTTGATGCGTTTGCAATTGCAACACCGTCAGTATCAGTAAGTGTAACTCCCAATACTCTATTTGCGGTTGTTGAACTACAAAATGATCCAAAGTCTAAACCAATTCCGTTTGATGCAGTAGAGTCGGCAATTTGTGCTTGGTCTCTGTCTGCAAAGTAACCATACCAGTTACCATCTACGGCTTGAGCCATTCTCAGGATCTTACCGTTTACTGTAACGTCTGGTTCACCCTTTCCTTCATCAGTATCATCAATATCACTATCGATTACAACGACCTCAATTACTTGAGGTCCTGACATATAGTTATCAAACTGTGAGTTTTCTGCGGATACAAAGAGGTTGGCGTTGGCGGCCATTGCTTCAGGCATTACACCTGGAATTGCAAAGGTCAGTCCACCGGCAACCATAATTGTCATTAATGTAAGACTAGTTATTTTACGTCCTATTTCGTTATTCATGTTATTGACATTTTTCTTCAAAGTTAGTATTTAAGCCTAATGGACAAATTGTCCACAATTGTTCATATTTTTGAAATTATTATATTAATTATTCAATTTTGATATAAATTCTATAATTTCATGTTATAAAAATTATACTTTATTCTCTAATTGAGAGATTGATCGTCATATTTTTTAATTTTTTGTAAAATTTATGAAATTTTTATAGGCTGTTTTATGCCTTGATTTCTCTTCCTAAAAGTGACTTGTATAGAGATATCGCATCAGATTCATCTTTTGGTCCAACTACAACTGCAGAGCCTTTCTTCATAAAACTAACAGATAGATCATTAGTTCTCATCGACAATCCCAAATCACCCTGATTCTCAACTAGAAATCCTTTTTCTTTTGCAATATTAGTAACTGCATCAACATCAAGATCAAAAGTATCAGTAGGGGTAATAGAATAAGTTCTCTTTCCCCTGTTTCGTCCACATAGTTCTTCTAAAATCAATT
The DNA here is from genome assembly GCF_965262695.1 of Candidatus Nitrosopumilus sp. Taxonomy (GTDB): domain Archaea; phylum Thermoproteota; class Nitrososphaeria; order Nitrososphaerales; family Nitrosopumilaceae; genus Nitrosopumilus. Next base: position 1,056,455 of record NZ_OZ253550.1, read on the forward strand.
CTTCTTTTTGTACAACTTCTAGTTTTCCTGTTCCACAAATTGGGCATTCTTCAGCTCTAAATGTTCTAGTACTATTGAAATCAAGATTTTCTAAATCAACATGTAAAATTCTTTCAGAGAGATTTGGTTTTTTTCCAAGAATTATTTTTACAGCTTCTGCAACTTCAATTGCACCAACAATAGAAAGTATAGGAGGATGAACGCCTTCAATACTGCATGTTGGCATTGTATCTTCGTTTAATTCAGGAAACATGCAAAAATAACATGCAGATTTTTTTGGCAATATAGTAAAAGCTTGTCCAGAGGTTCCAACTGCAGCACCCGTAACAAATGGAATGTTATATTTTACACATGCTTTGTTTAATGCATATCTAGCATTAACACTATCAAGTGCATCAATTACAACATCACATCCTTCAACAACTTCTAATGCAGTATAATCATTTATTGAAACAGCTAGAGCTTCAATTTTACATTCAGGATTTAGTTTTTGTAACTTTTTTGCAGCAACTTCAACTTTAACTTGACCAACATCTTCTTCATCAAACATTATTTGTCTATGTAAGTTTGATAATTCAATTACATCTCTATCAATAATTCGTAAATTTCCAACTCCCATTGTAGCTAATCTAGAAATTATAGGATGTCCTAAACCTCCAGTTCCAACAACACAAACTTTGGCATTCTTTAGTTTTAGCTGTCCAGCATATCCAATTTCTTCAAGCATTACTTGACGAGAAAACTTGTCTAATTCTTTTGGAGAAAGCTCTTCAGAGCCACCGGCAACTGCAGGTAGAATGTAAATCTCATCTCCATCTTTCAAAGTAGTTTCCATACCAGAAGAAAACTTTGCATTTTTGCCATTGATATAGATATTAATTAAAGAACGCGGAGTTCCATCGCCTTCCAATACTCTTCTCTTAAAATCATCACCCATTTGTTCTGAGATTTTTGTAAAAGCATCTTGTAAGGAATCAGCTAAAATGTCTATTTTTTTTTCTCCACCGCTTTGATTGAGAACTGAAGGAATTGTAAATGTGATATTTGCCATTAGTTTACTACCGCCGAAATTTCTGAAATGTCTGCTTTGAGTACTTTTGGTTTTTCTAATACTTCCATGATTGATTCAGTTGCTTTAAGACCATTTCCAGTAACATAACATACAACTTTATCATTTTTGTCAATCTTACCTTGTTCGACCATCTTCTGTAATACAGAAATTGAAACGCCTCCAGCTGGTTCTGTAAAAATTCCTTCAGTTTTTGCCAATAGAATTATTGCATCTAAAATTTCTTTGTTATTACATTCTTCTGCAAATCCATTGTATTGTTCTAATCGTTTTAGAACATATCTTCCATCTCCAGGATCACCTATTGCCAAACTTTTTGCAACAGTATCAGGATTTTCAACAGGAATTACGTCTTTGGAATTTTTCTTAAATGCATCAACAACTGGAGCGCATCCATGTGGTTGTGCTGCAATCATATGCATGTTAGATACATTACCTAGCAATGAAACATGTTGTAATTCTTCAAATCCTTTACATATTGCATTAAGCATTGCACCACTTCCAACTGGAACTATTAATTGATCAGGAACATTCCAATCTAATTGTTCTGCAACTTCATATGCCAAAGTTTTAGAACCTTCAACATAATGTGAACGCATGTTAATATTTACAATTCCAATTCCCTTAGAATCACCAATCTGTGCTGCAATTCTATTTGCATCATCATATGTTCCATCAACTGCAACATAATTTGCACCATAAGATAATGCTTGAGCAATCTTTGCCATCTCAATATTACTTGGTGCAAATACATGACATGGAAAACCACCTTTTGCAGCGTGTGCTGCAGTTGCAGATGCCAAATTACCAGTTGATGCACAACCAACTGCAGACAATCCAAATTCTTTTGCTTTTGAGATTGCAACTCCAGCAGGTCTATCCTTAAATGAAAACGTTGGATTTACAGAATCATTTTTGATATAGAGATTGTTAAGACCAAGTACTTTACCTAAATTTTCAGCTTTTGTTAGAGGAGTAAGTCCTGCATCAATTGACACAATATTTGATTTGTCTTCTATTGGAAGTAATTCAAAATATCTCCAGTAAGTGTGCTCACGATTAGAAAATGTATCTTTTGTGACTGTTGGAAAATTATATTTTACATCCAGCGGTCCAAAGCAATCATCACAAATATACTTAAAATCAGTTTCATACTCTTTTTTACACTCTCTACATTGTAATGAAGTTCTAGTCAAGATCTCTTTTTCTCAAAATTATATAGATAAAAAATCCTAATATGAAATTAAGTAATACTTAATTTTTCAAACAAAAAAATATACTAAAAAAAATAAAATGTATTCAAAAATAACAGTAAAAAATATCAATTTAATAGAAAAAAACAAGAAAAATCAATTTTTCATGTATTTTTTAATTATGAGTAAAGTTTTTACTGATTTTTAGTAGAATTTTGTTGTGAACAAGGTTATTCCCATATCTGCAATAATTGTAACTGTAGCAATAATTGCGATATTTACAATAAATTTTGAACAATCAAACACAATGGAAGTTGAAGATACAATGGATAGAGAGCTAAGACCAGATGAAGAACTAACTCCAGAAATTCAAGAAAAATTAGATGAGATTGAGAAAATAAATCTTGAAAATGAATACAATCCTAAACCAAGAGAATGGATAACCTCAGGACCATTTCAAATCGATCGAAGTGAATATGTGTTAGGAGAAAAAATTTTCTTAATCATTGGAGGATTGCAAGAAAATGAAAAAGGACAAGTAGCATTTTACAGACCACAAAACAATACACATTCTACAATATACTTTACCATACCATTTGATGGTTCTGACAAATCAGTATTCAACTATTACTTACAACCACAACTTTCAGTACAAAAAGGATTATGTACTGCAGAAGAGTTTATCGGAACTTGGACAATTGTGTTTAGAGGGACAAATTATGAAAATCTACAATTCAAAATAACAGATCAAATACTTCCAGGAGATGAAGGTGATTTTGAACCTGTTTGTTAATTATTATTCTAAATTATGATGAAAACAAACTCTTTCACCAGTATGACAAGCTGGTCCTGAGGGTTCAACTAAATAAATAACAGCATCAGAATCACAATCAACAAGAATTTCTTTAATCTCTTGAGTATTACCAGACTCTTCTCCTTTCATCCACAGCTTATTTCTTGAACGACTGTAAAACCAAGATTTTCCAGTTTTCTTTGCAAGTTCTAAAGATTCTTTATTTGAATATGCAAGAGTGAGAACTTCTTTAGTATTTGCATCTTGAACAATTACGGGTACAAGACCACCACTTTTTTCAAAATCAATATCATCAATTGTTTTATTCATGGTTATTCATTACAAAATTTACTTATAATCGTACAGAGATGTTTTTCTTTCTGAGAATTTCTTTGACTTGATTAACTGATTGATTCTCATAGTGAAAGATTGAGGCTGCCAAAGCAGCATCGACATCGGATTTTACAAAGATTTCAGACATATCTTCAGGTTTTCCGCAACCGCCTGAAGCAACAACAGGTACAGAAACAGTATCAACTATTTTTTTGGTAAGCAAGATATCATATCCATCTTTAGTTCCATCTTTATCAATACTGGTTAGAAGCACTTCTCCTGCACCAAGTTCTGTTGCTTTTTTAGCCCATCGAATTGCATCAAGTCCAGTTCCTTGTTTCCCACCATAAATGAAAACTTCAAACCAGAATTTTTTTCCATTTTCTTCAAACATTGTTTTAGTAGAATCCTCAGAATATTTTCTTTTTGCATCTATAGCAATTACAACACATTGTTTTCCAAATATTGTCATGAGTTCTGTTAGTAATTCAGGATTTTTTACAGCTCCAGTGTTTACTCCAACTTTATCAGCACCGCTAAGTAAAATATTTCTTGCATCATCCATACTGTTAACACCACCACCAACAGTAAATGGAATATCAATTACTTTAGCAACATTAGATACTAGTTCTTTGATTGTTTTTCTTTTCTCTTGAGATGCAGTAATATCTAAAAATACCAATTCATCTGCTCCATCTTTACTGTATTTGGCAGCAAGTTCCACAGGATCTCCTGCATCTTTAATTGATTCAAAGTTTAATCCCTTTACCACTCGTCCATTATCAACATCCAAACATGGAATAATTCGTTTAGTTAACAAGTTGCTTTGCCTCCTTAATCGAAATTTTATTTTCATACAATGCTTTGCCTAGAATTACGGCAAATGCATTTTTTGTTTGTACATCAAACACATCATCAATGTTTGAAATTCCACCACTCGCAATAACATTTGTATTTTGTATATCACATGCTTTTTCCAAATATTCCAAATCAGGTCCTTCCAGGGTTCCATCTTTACTTACATTTGTGAGTAAGAATTCTGTAAATCCCATGCTCACAAATTCATTTATTGCATCAAGCAAAGGTGTTTTTGTGCTCTCTTGCCAACCATGTGTAACAATAAATCCATCAATGTGATCAACAGATATTACAATTTTTGAAAAATTATATTTTTTAGCAATACGTTGTAGTAGTTCTTTATCTTTGAATGCCAAAGTACCAATTACAACTCTATCAGAAAAAGAAATTGCTTTATCAATGATTTCTTCATTACGTAAACCACCAGCTACTTCAACAGGGATGGATAATTCGTTTGTAATTTTCTCAATCAAGTCCAAATTACTTCCAGTACCAATTGTAGCATCCAAATCAACAATATGCAACATATCAGCTCCTGCTTCTTGCCATTTTTTGGCAACAGACATGGGATCATCGCTGTATACGGTTTTTTGTTTAGGATCTCCTTTGTATAGTCTAACTACTTGTCCCTCCATCAAATCAATTGCAGGGATTATTTTCATTTAGAGCACTCTCGCAAAAAATTCTTTAACATTAGAGCACCAACATCACCTGATTTTTCTGGGTGAAATTGAGTTCCAAAGTAATTATCTTTTTGAACAATAGCTGGAACTTTAATGTCATAATCAGATTCAGCAACTATAACATCCTGTGTTGTAGGATTTGCTCTATACGAGTGTACAAAGTATACCCATGATCCATTTTCGACACCTTCAAGAATTTTGTTTTCTTGTTTTATTTCAAGTGCATTCCACCCCATATGTGGGACCTTTAGTGTATTAGGTAAAACAACAACATCACCAGTAATGACTCCAAGGCCTTTCTCTTTTCCTTCTTGACTTTTATCAAAGAACATCTCCATTCCCAAACATATTCCAAATACAGGTGTACTATCTACAATTTGACAAAAGTCAACTGAATCACGATTAATACTTTGTATTGCAGGATCAAAATTTCCTACTCCAGGTAGAAATATTCCATCATATCCTTTTAACTTGTCAACTTGAGTTTGAACTTCTACAGTAGCATTTTGTTTTTCTAATGCATTCTTAAGACTGAAAATATTTCCAGCTCCATAATCAAATATTGCAATCTTTGTCATCACATTGCGCCTTTTGTACTTGGAATTCCTTTTTGTTTTGAATCTTTTGAACATGCAATTCTAAATGCTACCGCTAGAGATTTCATTGCAGATTCTACTTTGTGGTGATCATTGTCGCCATACTTTACAGTAAGGTGAATACAGCTGTTTAGGTTCTGTAGTAAAGATTGGAAAAAGTGTTCAAGATCTTCTTTTGACACATCTTCAATCTTTGTTCTCTTTATAGACAAAGTTAATTTGTAAAATGGTCTTTTTACCAGATCTACAGAAGCCTCTGCCAATGATTCATCCATTGGGACAGACGCATAACTAAATCTAGTAACACCAGATCTATTTCCAAGTGCGTTATCTATTGCATTTCCAATTGTAATTGCAGTATCTTCAATTAAGTGGTGTATGATATTGTCTTTTGATTTTGCTTTTACTGTTAAATCCAACATTGCATGTTTTCCAAATGCAGTAATCAAGTGATCAACAAAGTTTACACCAGTAGATACGCTAGTCTTTCCAGTACCGTCAATGTTGACAGTTACTGAAACATCAGTTTCTTTTGTTTCACGTTTAATTTTGCTTGAACGTTTTTTCATCTTATCACCAGAGAATACTGATAGTTTATGAAACTAAATTTAATACCTTCGGAATATCGTTAATTGATTCTAGAATCATCTCTACACCATAGTCTGCAAATAGTTTACGCCTGGCTTCAGGATTTGTACTTGTGCCTACAATTGCACAAAATGTTGTAGGATGTCCTCCTTGTGTTGCATCTTTTGCCATCAGGTAATCTTCCACAGAATCACCAACATACAGACAGTTTTTTGATTTCATAGATTGGACAGCACGAATTAGTGTTGCAGGGTTTGGTTTTGCTAATTCTCTAGGCTCATCCTCTAGAAAAGCCGAGCTTTTAATATCAAAATAATTCAACATATCTTTTAGTGAATAACGAATAGATTCAATTCCTCTGCCAGTAACAACTGCAAGTTTTGTTCCAAATTCTTTTTGTAGTGTTTGTAATAGAAATACAGATAAGATTACTTTATCATTTGAAATCATTCCTTTATCAGAAAACAGTGATTGTTTTCCAAATAATTTTTCATATAGTTCTGGTCCAAAAAAAAGTTGGTCAAATATGGAATAAACAGGATTGTTGTGTCTATCACTTAATGATCCCAGTTTAGATAAAAATTTAGATATATCGCAAAGAGATTCAAGATAAGATTGAACAGAACGTATTCCAGTTTTGTCTGCATTTGAAATTACTTTATAGATAAACTCAGATGGCTCTTTGTTTAGTTTGTTAGCTGCATACAGAGATAATACTGCAGCATATGTCAAATCAACTTCATCATTGAATCCTCCTGATGCTTTAAAGCCATCAATTATCTTGTGATCAATAACAATAGAATCAATTCCTGCAAATTCTTTGAGTACATATCTACATGTTTTGTCAATTGTTTTGTCATAAGATTGTGTGATATCAACTAGAACTCCATCACAATCAAATATTATAGAATCAAATTTTTGATTACTCAATTTTTTATCCTAAAAGATCACGTATTGCTAAAAGGAATTTAGAGTTCATTTCTTTAGTTCCAACAGTAACACGCAAACATCCTGGATGAGAACCAATCTTTCCAAGTTTACGGATAGATATTCCTTGTTCAACTAGTGCAGAAAATACGCGTTTATCTGCACCTTTAGCATCAAATAGTACAAAATTAGCCTTGGAGTCAAATACTGTAAAAGCATCATATTTACGTAAATTCTCTATGATTTTCTTTCTCTCAGACTTGATAATTTCAGATGCATCCTTCATCTGGTCTACCTTATCTAGAGAAGCAATTCCAGCCTCAATTGCAAGAGTATTGAGAGGATATGGGTATTGCAATACCTGATTGAATACTTCAACTATTTTCTTGTTTGCAACAAAGTATCCTAAACGAAGACCCGCAAGACCAAAGGCTTTTGAAAATGTTTTAACAACAATTAGGTTTTCATATTTTTTAGTTAATGAAACAGTTGATGAATCGCCAAATTCTCCATAGGCTTCATCAATAATTATTAGGCCATCAAATTTTTTGATCAAAGATTCTAGTTGTGTTTTTGAGAATTGGAATCCGGTGGGATTGTTTGGTGAATCCAAGTAAAGTATTTGGCATTTTTTTAAATTAGTATCGAATTTTTTAATGTCTAGTTTCATATCAGATGAAAAAGGAATTTTGGTACATGGAATTGAATACAGTTTACATCTTTCTTCAAAGAATCCAAATGTTGGATCTGATGTCAAAATTCTAGTTTTCTTTGATGCCAAATTTGCTAAAAATAGATCTAAAATTTGATCAGATCCGTTTCCAACACCAATCATATTTTCAGGAACTTTTAGATATTTTGATAGTTTTGATACTAATTTTTCAACTCCTCCTAATGGATATTCTCTAACATCAGAATTTGATTTTGCATAAGAAATAATGTCTTGTTGGAATTTTTTATTTATTACAAAATTCTCATTGGAATCTAATTTTAAAACATCATCAAATTTTTCAGGTTTTTTATAACCACCTAATTTGGCATATTCTTCTAATTTTTTTGAATACCAAGAGTTTTTCATTCTAATCTACCTCGTACTGCTTCATAGTGATTGGGTAATCCTTCTGCTAAAGTTAGATTCTTCATAGATTTTGATATTTTCTCTAAATCTTTTTTGGTTGTTTCCACCTTAGTCAGAAGCTTGACAAAGTCTAGTACAGACAAAGAACCTCTAGTTTTTCCAAATCCATTTGTAGGCAAAATGTGGTTTGAGCCTAACAGGTAATCACTAGCTGAAGACGGACTGTTTTTTCCTGATAAAATCAAGCCTGGATTTTTGATTTTGCCCCATTTTTTAGGATTTTTACTAATAATCTCCAAGTGTTCAGGTGCTAAATTATTTGCAATATCGATAATACCAGAAGGTTTGCAGACTCCAATGAATCCATTTGATTCAAGACTTGATTTTACAATCTTTGCACGTTGGATATTTTTAAGTTTAGAGTTTACACTAGATTGAATTTTCTTTGCAATAGAATTTGACGGAGTTAACGCATAACAAAATGTATCAGAAGAATGTTCTGCTTGAGAAATAAGATCTAGTGCTGCAATTTCAGCATCTGTTGCCGAATCAATCACAACTCCTAATTCAGTGGGACCTGCCATCATATCTATTGATACAGTGTTGCTAACAAGATATTTTGCCAAAGTAACAAAGGCACCGCCTGGTCCAACTATTTTGTTTACTTTTTTGATAGAACGAGTGCCATAGGTTAATGCGGCAATTGATTGTACGCCACCTGTTTTGTAGATTTCAGTTGCACCACAAAGATCAGCTGCTACAATTGTTAAAGGATCAATGTTTCCTGAAGAGTTAGGAGGAGACACTACAACAATTCTTTTTACACCTGCAATCTTTGCAGGTATCACTGACATTATTGCTGAACTTGGATATCTTGCTGCACCTCCTGGTACATAACATCCCACACTATCAATTGGTACAAATAACTTTGAGAGTTTTGTTCCACTAGATTTGATAGTAATGTCTTTGAATTGGCGTCGTACTGCAGATTCTGCTTTTGACAGTCTTGATTTTGCAAGTTTGATTGCAGAGATGTCTTCTTTTGAAATTTTAGAGTATGCACTAGCAATATCACGTTGTGATACTCTTAATGATGAAATTTTTGTGCCAAACTTTTTTTCATATTTTTTGACTGCAGCATCACCATTCTTCTTTACATCTTTGAGAATAGATTCTACAATTTTTTGGTTCTTAGAAGAGTTTTTTGTGCCTATTTTCTTTAGAAATTGCTCTGTATTATTTATCGAAATGATTTTCATCAATTTTCTTCGTCACGTTTGATCTCCTCAAGCTCCAGAATTTGTCGTGGTTCATGCACTACTAATCCTTGTGCAATTTTTCGCAGTTTTGGAATTATTTTGTGGAAATCTGATTTTTTGATGATAGTATTAACTCCGTACCAACCAGCTTCACTTAGGGGACTAGTTGTAGGTTTTTTCAAAGATGGTATCTGTTTTAGCAGTTTTGGCAAATTTTTCTCTTCTACATTTAGGTAAATGTGTAGATATTTTTTGCCATGTACTGCCCCTCGCATCAAAGTAACAATATCAAAAATCTTTTCTCGTTTTGCTTTGTCTTTGAGAGATTTTTTGTTTACTATCAAATGTGCAGTTGAAGTAAGAACTTCATCTACAATTTTTAGTTTATTTTGTTTGAGAGTAGTTCCAGTTTCAGTTACATCCATTATTGCATCTACATCTTCTGGAGGTTTTGCTTCTGTAGCACCAAATGATAGATGAATCTGAACAGATTTGTTAGTTCCAATACGTAACCAAGGAGTAACAATTTGGGGATCTTTGTTTCCAAAATATTTTTTGTAAGATTTGCAGCTCTTGATAAAACGAGATGCAGTTGTGAGATATTCAGAAGAGAGTCTCAAAGTCTTTTTCTTTTTAGCATAATCTGCAATCATTGCATCAAGATTCTTGTATCGATAATTATCTGGAAATGCAATAACAAGTCTAATTTTTCCATATTCCAAGTCCAAAATTGGCTCCACGTCAGATTTTGTTTCACCTACCCAATCCTTGCCAGTGATTCCAACATCATACAATCCTTCATTGACTAGAGTTGGAATTTCTTGAGGTCTTAGCATTTTTACAGTAATTTTTGGATCATCAAGGTACACACGATAGGTTCTACTCTTACGATTTACCTTAGTCCAAGATCTCTCTAAGAGTTTGAAGGTAGCATCCTCTAGGCTTCCTTTTGGAATTGCAAATCTTATTTCGGACATGGTATCTCCTTTCAATCTGTCTATATAATAACGTCATTAATTTTGTTCAAGTAATTCTTTTGCTCTATTTACTGAAATGTTATTCTCTTCAATCATCTGAGAAACTATCTTATCAATTTGCTCAGTAGAAGCGCCTGCAGCAGATGCCAAATTTCTTGCATGCAGCCTCATGTGTCCTTTCTGAATTCCATCAGTTGCAAGTGCCCTCATTGCACTAAAATTTTGAGCCAATCCTGTTGCAGTAATTATACATGACATCTCTTTTGCAGATTCAGCAGACAAAATTTTGGTACAAATTTTTGCAACAGGATGAACATTGATTATTCCACCTACAATTCCAACAGATAGAGGGATTTCCAAAGTTCCAACAAGATTTCCATCTGAATCTTTATTCCATTCAGACAATGATCTGTATTGACCAGAACGTGATGCATAAGCATTTGCTGCAGCTTCAATTGCACGACTATCTTGTCCAGTAGCATTAGCTACTGCAATAATTCCATTCATAATTCCCTTGTTGTGAGTCACTGCTCTATACACATCATGTTTTGCAAATTGATATGCATGAATCATATTATCTACAACTTCTTCTCCACCAACTGATTCTTTATCAAAAATAGCCGTTGCCTTTACCATCCGTCTTGTAGAATAGTTAGATAGTATTCTAAGAAGTGTTTTACCTCTAGTTAATTTTTCAATTAAAGGTGCTACACCTTCACACATTGTATTAGTAACATTTGCGCCCATTGCGTCTCCTACATCAATTAGTAATTCAACTATCAACATTGGTTCGAAGTCTGTATCTAGTTTTTTACAAGTAATCTCTTTTGCGCCTTTTCCCATCTTAGAAAGAGTATTACTTTTTGAGTTTGCCAATTCCAGAATTTCTTGTGTATTTTCTTTAATTTTAGAAATTGAATCATCAATATCTGTATCTAAAACCTGAATTTGTCCAATACTATAGGATTCATCAGCCACCACATTGAATCCACCTTTAGATCTTGCAAGTTTGGCAGCTTTTGATGCGGCTGCAATTACAGATGGTTCTTCAATTACCATAGGAACAAGATAATCTTTATTGTTAATTTTGAAGTTAGTTGCTACTCCTAATGGAAGTGAAAAGGTTCCAAATGCATTTTCTACCATTTTGTCTGCTTTATCAAATGTAATTCCACCATCAGGTAATTCTAATGATTTTATGTCATCTTCTGAAAGATTTGCAAAATTTTTGATAACATCTAATCGTTCTTTTCTTGATTTTTCAAAAAATTTTGAAATTGATGAATCAGGCATTTTATTTCAGTATCCTCAATAATTTATCATCATTAGCATCTGGAAAACCTTTTCCATCGGTGTTAGAAGTTATCACATATAGATATCCATCAGGTCCCTGAACCACATCACGAACACGTCCAATTCCACTAAGGATAGATTTTTGAGAACTTAGTCCCTCTTCAAAATCTACCTGATACACGTTTGATGCCCTCATTGAGGCCATAATGAATGGGAATTCAAAATCAAACTTGTCGCCAGTATAAAATAAAATTCCTCCAGGTTCTATACTTGGATCATAACATAAAACCGCATTTTCAAAATTTTCATTTCCAGAGCATTCTTGTTCTGGCCAACCATAATTCTTACCAGATAAAATTACATTAATTTCATCATTTTTTTCAGGTCCAAATTCTGCAACATACAGATTCCCATCATCATCCCAAGTCATTCCTTGAGGATTTCTATGTCCTAAAGAGTAAACAGGGGAATTTGCAAATGGATTATCTTCAGGGATTGAACCATCATCATTTATTCTCAAAATTTTACCTGATAATGAATCAAGATCTTGTGGTAAGTGAGATGAATCAGATGTTGCACCAGTACCTACATACAATTTTTCATCAGGTCCAAATTTGATAAATCCACCATTTGTAAAAGAAGAACCAGGAATTTTATCAAAAATAGTTTCTGCATCTTGTAATTTGTTTTCAGATTCAGTAATTCGTAATATTTTATTCCACAAAGTGTCATCTTCTTCATAAGTCAAAAATACATAGATATGATGATTTTCTGAAAAATTAGGATGTAATGCAATTCCTAACAATCCACCATCAAAAACATCGGCAGCACGTAAAGTAGCAAGTGGGGATTCTATTTGAACATCATTTTCTACAATTATAATAGAACCGTCTTTTTCGGTTACAAAAATTCGATTATCAGATACTGCAATTGAACGAGGTTTATCTAGATTTTTTGCTAAAATTTCTACTGAATCATTATTAGAATTAAAGTTAGGTTCTGGTAATGGAATAGGATCTGATGGAAGTGTTAAAGTGTATACAGAAAAAGCAACTGCAATAACAACAACTGCAATTGAGATTTTTTTATCCATGAAAAATCAAGTTATTCAAATCATATTAATTACTTTCAAGAATTCAATAAAGCGTATATACGGCTCGTGTTAATTTCTGAATCAGCGGGGTGGGGAAGCCAGGTCATCCCGGCGGGCTCATAACCCGCAGTTCAGTAGTTCAAATCTACTCCCCGCTACTTATTTTGATAAACACAAAACCAAGATAGTGAGTTTTTAAAATTATTTGATTTATTGATGATGCCATATCTTTGTTGAGGACGAGTAAGATGTCTATGAGCAGAAATTTTTGGTAAATACAGTTGTTTGTTAATTTTTCTAGTAATGGTTTCAGTTATTTTTTTTGAGGATTTTTTTCCGCATCGAACACATTGAAATCCTTGTTCTTTACCTTTAGATTTCATTTTTTTGTTACACTTTTTACAAATTGGGTTTGATGTTTTGATTTGTTTTTCAAGAGAAATAATATCAATGAATTCTAAATTAATAATTCGAGGAAAGTTTTTTGAAGCCTTTCGGACTCCACCGCCAACGGATATTTTATCACCTTTTACTAGATTTGAGGCAACAATAGACATGCCTGTTGGTTTGTAAACAGCACACCAAAATTCATTATTGTTTGATAGAATTTTGAAAAATACATGACCTCCTTTTGTAATTTTAGGTGAATTTGATACTATACCAGTCAATTTTCCAGAAGCATATGGTTTCATTGTTTCATATGTAAACTCGTTTTTCAAATGATCACCAGTTCCCTGATTAGATTTGAAAATCATGTAACCATCTAATTTTTCTTCACTTTTTAGAATTCTAGTTGCAGAAACTAATGCATCAACATTTTCACCACGGACGCCAAAAAACACAGGATCCGGACCGTGTGGAGTAATTAAAACTCGTCCTTTTTTTGTATCAAAACTATTGAAAGTATCAGGATATGTTTTTTCTTGCATTTTTTTAACGCTGTCTATTGAAATTTTTCTTTCTTTTCCAAATTTTTGTTTTTTACGATAACTTAGTAATTCCAGGGTATGATCATGAAAACTATATCCTATTGCGCCTATTGCACCAACAAGTCCTTGGCCATTTCCTTTGTAAAAATATTCAAGATTATTTTTTTTGACAAATTTTTTTGCATTATTTCTATTAATTAATTGCCACAAAGCTAAGTCACTAAATTTTGTAAATTCAGAAGGGATAGATTCGCTTTCAAAGAAAACTAGTCCAGGGTTAGCTCCATTTTTTGTATCAGAATATTTTGAAACAAGATTTTTTATTTGATTTTTTATTTTTGAAGGATTACTAGTTTTAATTTTAATAGAAACTGCTCCATTTCCACGTGTTTTCCATGGGATATTTGGATTAAATCGGATTAATTTTGGAAAATCAAGAAATTCTGTTTTTTGTTTTTTTAATAAATCAACTACTTTGTATGCTAAAAAAGTTGTACACATGCCCTTTGGAGAATCAGTGTCATCAAATCCAATATTCAAAACAGTCTTTTTTACCATATTGTGTTTAATTGATTCAGACATTTTTAGTTGTTGTAAGATGCAGTTGGTTTAAATTAATAAAATAACATTTCAAGCTAAATTGATCGTCATAGATGAAAAGAGGATTTTTCAGGAAATAGAAGAAAAAAATCCTGCATCAGTTTCATTAAATGGTCCAGATGGGATTTTACCACAGGTACAAGATACTGCAAAAAATATAACAAAAAAATTTGGCATTCCTGCATATGTTTTAGCTGATACTACATGGGGAACTTGTGATTTGAACTCAAATGGCTCCAAAGTTCTTGGTGCAGAAATTCAATTCAACATAGGACATACAATAAACACTGAAACATATGAAAAAAACTTGATTCTAATTGATGCCTATGATGATGTAGAGTTTGACAGTGTGGCAAAAAAATGTGCAGAGATTTTGAAAGGCAAAGTAATTTCTCTAGTAACAGATAGTCAGCATTTGCATCAGGTAGACAAAGTTGAAAAAATTTTAACAGAAAATGGAATTACAGTAAAAATTGGAAAGGGTAAAGGGCAACTAAATGATGGACAAGTATTTGGATGTGAATTTTATCCTGCAACTGACTTGAAAAAAGAAGTTGACGCATATGTTTTCCTAGGACAAAGTAATTTTCATGCATCGGGAATTGCATTATCTACAAATCTACCGACATATGTTTTAGATCCTTACTTTAATGAAGTGAGAGAAGTTACAGACTTTGCACAGAAATTAAAAAAGAAAGCAACTCTTGCCATATACAAAGCAGCTGAAGCAAAAACTTTTGGAGTAATTGTAGGATTGAAAGAAGGGCAATTGTCAAAGGTTTTTGCATTAAAAATCAAAGAAGAGTTAGAAGCAGAAGGAAAGGAAGTTCAGTTATTTGCATTAACAGACATTACAAATGACAGATTAAGAAATCTAAAAGGAATTGACGCATTTATTCAAGTTGCATGTCCCAGAATTTCCACAGATAATCAGTTTGACAAGCCTGTTTTATCATCACCTCAAGCTAATGCATTGTTAAAAATTCTCAGAAATGAAAGTATTGATG
Source organism: Candidatus Nitrosopumilus sp. (assembly GCF_965262695.1). GTDB lineage: Archaea > Thermoproteota > Nitrososphaeria > Nitrososphaerales > Nitrosopumilaceae > Nitrosopumilus. The sequence continues at coordinate 1,071,731 of NZ_OZ253550.1, forward strand.
GATATTTAGAAATTCCACATTGGTTATGATACTAATTTTTGAAATTTAGGATTATCAGACAATTTTTCAAAGGATTTTGATTTTTTTGCTTTAATTTTGTATTGTTTTCCTTGTAAAATAGATTTTTCAAGTAATGATAATGAATCATCTATTTTTGAAAGCATTGCCAGACTACAAGACTTGTCAAATAACACATCACCATTTTTGGGATAGTCATTCAAAATAACGTTACAACAGGAAATAGAATCATCATATCGAGCCATAGAAAATAGAATTCTTTCTTTGTGATATAGTGCAATATTGTATTTTGGATTAGATTCTAGAATTTTATCACATAGAGATAATCCTTCAGAAAGATTTCCTTGTTTTCTAAATGAAGAGATTTTGTTTACCAAGACAGAAAGATCATCAGGATAGTTTTCAAGGGCAAGGTCATAGCATTTCATAGCATTATCATAGTCTTTGAGTTTACTTAGGGCATATCCTTTATTGTTTAGAGAACTCAAATGATTTGGATTTTCATCTAGAATTTTATCATAATATGAAATTGCTTCACCATATTTTCCTTTTAAAAATAACCTGTTTCCTTCATCTAAAATAGAATTTGTTTTTGGATCATCCATCAACAATCAGCTTGGTTTCATTATGATTTTTCCAAAAAGCCCTTTACCCTTTAACATCTTGGTGTGAGCTTCAACAGCTCTCTCAAGAGGGAATGTTGAATCAATTATAGATTTTATTTTGCCTTTAGACATCCAATAGAATCCTTGTTCTAGTTCAGCTCTTGTTCCTTGAGTTGAGCCTAGAATGTTGAGTCCTTTAAAGAAAATATGTCTAAGATCAGTTTTGGCCATATAGCCAGTAGTAGCACCAGTAGTAATTACAGTACCTCCATAGTTTAGGAGAGTTAGTTCCTTGTTCCAATGAGAACCTCCAATGTGTTCAAAAATTACATCTACGCCAGGAACATCTCCATATGATTTCGGAATTTTTTTTGCAATTGCCCTTACCTCTTTATGCCAATCATCTTTTCTATGATCAATTGCATAATCAGCACCAAGTTCGAGTAATTTATCTAGTTTATCAGGACTAGCAGTTGCAATTACCGTACAACCAAAAAGTTTTGCAATTTGAATTCCATAATTTCCAACTCCAGAACCGCCACCCATAATCAAAACTAATTGGCCAGGTTGAATCTTTGCTCTACCAACTAACATATGCCAAGAAGTCAACATAGTCATTGAAGCAGCTGCTGCTTCTTCATAGGATACACCTTCAGGAATTTTTACAACATTTACTTCTGGAAGATGTGTGTATTCACAATATCCACCCCAAAGAGGACCTGTTTCAAATCCCCAAATAGTTCGTTTTTTACAATCATATTCTCGTCCTGCAGTACATCTTTTACAAACTCTGCAAGACATGTTTCCATGTGAAACTACTCTATCACCTACTTTGAAATTTTTTACATCTTCACCTACTGCAGTTACTTCACCTGCAGCATCAGTTCCAGAAATATGAGGTAATGGAATGGTTAAAGGTTTTCCTCTCATTCCCCAAATATCATCATAATTTAGGGCAGCTGCCTTTACTTTGAAAACGACTTCATTTGATTTCGGTTCAGGAATTGGAAGATCTTTAATTTTTAAAATTTTAGTAAAATCATCATCTGTAGTATATTCATCATAAACCAGAGCCTTCATGATTTTTTTCATATTTGTGTAAATATATGATTTATCAGGATCATTTGAGCCACAAACAATTATAATCATAAAAACAAGAATTTGAGCATGTCAGAAAATGCAACGTTTCCAGGCGAGAAAATAGCATCTATTGAAGAATATGAGGCCGGATACAATGCTTTTGATGATGGAGATATGGTAAGAGCAGCAACCATTGGACAAAAAAACATCGATAAAACTACTAGAACTGCAAATATCAAACATCCAAAGAACCTATCAATACCAAAAGTAGGAGATATTGTTATTGGAACAATTGCAGCAGTAATGTCATCTATGATTGCAGTTTCAATTGATTACATTAATGGAAATCCAACTACATCAAAAGTGGAATGTGTTTGTTCAACAAGAAACATTAGAAAAAGAAATGTTGCATTAGTAAATGATATAGCAAAATTAAAAATTTTAAATCATCTGAATGGTACAATTCATGCAACTATTGATGAGCCAAGTTTGGGAATACTCTTTACAAAATGTCGCAAATGTGGTGGAAAAGTAGTACCTATGAGAGATGCAATAAAATGTACAGAATGTTCATGGATTGATGAAAGAAAACTTTCTACAGACTTTAGTAAAAGCGATTTCGTTAAACTGAGAGAATAATAAAATGATTAGTGTGTCGTTCCAAGGTGAACGGGGTGCATATAGTGAAGCTGCAGCACGATCGTTCTTTGATGAAGATATTGAAACAGTTCCATTTGCAACCTTTGCGGAAGTTTTAGAAAATACATCCAAAGATAAAACAGAATATTCAGTTCTACCTGTAGAGAATTCCTTAGAAGGAAGTGTTGGAGAAAGTTATGATTTGTTATATTCCACACCACTAAATGCAACAGGTGAGATTTATCATAGAATTGAACATTGTCTAATTGGAATTGGTAATAAAGATCAAGTTGATACTGTTTATTCACATCCACAAGCTTTAGGTCAATGTAGAAAATTTATCGAAGACCATAAAATGAAGACAATTCCAGCATATGACACTGCAGGTAGTGTAAAAATAGTCAAAGAGTTAAACAAAGAGAATTGTGCCGGTATAGCAAGTAAGACAGCATCAGCAATCTATGAGGTTCCAATTATTGCAGAAAATATTGCAAATAACTTGAACAATTACACACGATTTTTGATATTATCAAAGAAAGAATCAGAAGTTTCAGGAAATGACAAGACTTCAATAATTTTCTCAATAAAACACGAACCAGGCTCGTTATTTAGAATAATTGAGAATTTTCATAAAAATAATGTAAACCTAACAAAGATAGAATCAAGACCAACTAGAACAAACACTTGGGAATATAATTTCTATGTAGATTTTGAAGGACATCAAAAGGATTCTAAAATATCTGAAATGTTAGAAAAAATCAAACAAGACACGTTATTTTTGAAAGTTTTGGGTTCGTATCCTTCAGCAAAACTAAGCTAAAAGCCTTTAGGCTTTCTTAATGTAAATCCCATACTAAATCCAATGATTACCATTCCAGAGATAATGACCATGAGATCAAAAGTGAACCAAATTGGATCAGAGCTTCTAATCAAAGTTCCTGTAATCTCTAGTTCAGTATTTCCAGTATTCTGAATTTGTATTCCTGTTGCACCATCTTCATTATGAACCCACTCTAGTGTTGTCTCTTTTTTGTATGATGTCTTTGGAATTTGTAATCCTTCACCAGGACTTTGTAACTTTAAATCAAAAGAATCACCCACAATTGTCATTGTTTGTGGAGTTCCAGCAGGAGCAGGAATTGTGTAAACTGTTGAATCACCAGTACCAACAATATAATTTTCATGAATTGTGATTGTTCCAATATGTGTGATTAAGGAATATCCACCAATTCCAATAATTATGCTACCAACAACCAGTCCAATTATAGTTCGTTTTGATAACATGATTCAACCAATCTCAATACTGCTTAAAAAATTATCTACATTAAAGAAACATCATGAGGCTGACTTTCTGCAAATCCAGCTCTTGACATTTTGATAAATTCTGCATTTTCTTGCATTTGTGGGATTGTGTGTGCACCACAATAACTCAAGCCTGAACGAACACCACCTGCAAGTTGTTTTAGAATGTCAGTTACTGTTCCTTTGTATGGAACCATAGCCTCGACTCCTTCTGCGACATAATCATTCAAGTCATCATCAAGTGAAATTGAGCCTGTTTCTTTTGATTTTCTTCCAATTGAGGCTGCAAGAGATGCCATTCCACGATAAACTTTGAAACGTTTTCCATTTTTAGTTAAAACTGTACCAGGTGATTCATCAGTTCCACCAAGCATACTTCCAACCATTACAGATGAGGCTCCCGCAGCTAATGCTTTTGTTGCATCACCGGATGTTCTAGTACCACCATCAGATATAATTGGAATTCCATGATCATTTCCAATTTTTGCACAATCCATTACTGCAGTTAATTGTGGGACACCTGAACCAGTAATTACTCTAGTAATACAAATTGAACCAGAACCTACACCAACTTTTACTGCATCAACACCAGCTTTAATCAAGTCTTCAGCACCTTGAGCAGTTGCAATATTTCCTGCAATTAATTCACAATTAGGAAATGCTTTTTTGATATTTCTAACTGTACTAATTGCGTTCTCACTATGACCATGTGCAATGTCAACAACTAAAACATCTGCTCCGGCATCCAATAGAGATTCACTTCTTTCTAAAAAGTCACCTTTGACACCAACTGCAGCTCCAACCAAAGGTCTTCCTTTCTTATCTTTGGAGGCATTTGGATAATCAGTATTATTTGTGATATCCTTACTTGTAATCAATCCCTTGATGATACCAGAGTCATCAACAATTGGAAGTTTTTCAATCCTATGTTTATGCAAAATATCTTTAGCTTCATCCAAAGACACACCAGGTTTTGCAGTAACAACATCTTTTGTCATAACTTCAGCAATTGTTCCATTTGAACCAGCAAAAAGTAAATCTCTTTCAGTAACAATTCCAACTAGTTTAGAATTAGAGTCAACAACTAATAATCCAGAAATTTCTTTGTCTTCAGCATAATCCAATGCATCCTGAATAGATTTGTCTGATGATATAGAATATGGATTTTCAATCATAACACTACCTGAACGCTTTACCTTAAGCACCTCATTTGCCTGCTCTTGAATGGTCAAAAATCTATGAATAATTCCTATTCCACCAGCACGAGCCATGGTTGCAGCCATAGAAGATTCTGTGACTGTATCCATATTTGCACTTACAAAGGGAATGTTAATTGTGATATTTCGAGATAATTTTGTGCTTAGATCGGTCTGACTTCTACTTGTGATATCTGAATATTTGGGTACAAGAAGAACGTCATCAAAAGTTAATCCTTCTTTGAATTCCAATGAAACCTTGTTAAGAAAGTTGAATATTGATTATAAGCCTTTGTGTTATTTTTTCAGGTTTGATCCAATGGTTATTGCATCTTTTGTTGCTTTTACGTTATGTGTACGTACAATGTCTGCGCCGTTAGTGACAGATATTGATTCAGCAGCAATAGAACCAAACAACCGATCAGATGGATTTTTGTTCAGAATTTTTCCAAGAAAAGATTTGTTTGAAACTGAGATCAAAATAGGGTATCTTCCCTTTATAGAATTCAAATTTTGAATTATAGTTAGATCTCTTTTTACCCAATCAGATTTAATTTTTGTAAAAAATGGGCCTTTTCCTTCTTTTCTAAAAAATCCAATAGAAGGATCTAAGACAATTTTATTTGAAGATACATGAGATTTCTTTGCAATTTTCAAACTTTCTTGAAGTAGTTTTGTTGTAACAGACACAGCATTTCCAGTTACAGTTTTTGAATCAAACGCACATAAAATCAAAGATGGAGAAAAGTCTGAAATAACGTCTTTCATTTTTTTATCATACTTTAAACCAGAAATATCATTGATAATTTCGACACCATGCTCTAAGGCATCCCTTGCAGGTTTTGCCCTACACGTATCAACAGAAATTGGAATGTTAGATACATTTTGAATGATTTTTACAGCATCAAGAATTCTTTTGGATTCAGTTTTTTCAGACACAATAGTAGATAGATATGGTGCAGTAGACATTCCACCGACATCAATGAAATCAACACCGTCATTTTCCATCTCTTGAATGGAATTTTTTATATGAGTTTTAGTAATGTGGATAGATTTTTTGTAAAATGACTCGGGACTAGTATTCAAAATACCCATTATTCGAACTGGATTTTTGCCTCCAACACCCACATTTGCAATTCTAGTCACATGGTTTATCAAAAACTAATGCAATTTGAGTCATATGATGATTTCAGGTTGGAAAACAAAGTATTCAGATATTTTAAGAGAATTCAATTATGATGAGCAAAAAGACAAAAAATCAGCCACGGTATTGAATACAATTCTAAAGAAATCAAAAACAGATGAAAAGATTCATGATTTGATACAAGGAAATACTGTATTTGTCATAGGTTCTGGTCCATCATTATCATCTGCAATTCCAAAATTAAAGAAACTAAAGAAAGAAATCAAAATTGCAGCAGATAGTTCACTAAAGCCATTATTAGAAAATGGTATTATTCCAGATATTGTTGTAACAGATCTAGATGGGGACGAGAGTTCGTTAAAAAAAATTGCAAAAAAAACAATTTTTGTTGTTCATGCACATGGAGACAACATTGAGAAATTAGAGTTTGTGAAAAAATTCAAAAATTGTATTGGAACTACACAAACAAAACCATTTAAAAAAATACAAAATTTTGGAGGATTTACAGATGGGGACAGATGTGTGTTTCTAGCAAATCACTTTGAAGCAAAAAAGATCATTTTATTTGGAATGGATTTTGGAAATAGGATAGGCAAGTTTTCAAATACAAAAAAATCTGAAAGAAAAATAAAATTAAAGAAATTAAAGAAAGGAAAATCGCTCTTAGAATGGTTATCTACGAAGACAAAAGCAGAACTATTTACCACTTCAACTAGGATTCAAGGATTTGAGAAAATACCATACAAAAGCCTGGATATTATAATTACCTAGAATGCATTTAATACCCATTCCTCATTTATCAAATTATGAAATTTTCAGAGGAACAAATGAAAGGAATTGTTACTTTGAAGGAAAGTTTGATCGAGCAAGTCGACAAACATCATGAAGCCATAGAGGCTTTAGAAAAAAATATTACAATTTTAGATCTGTTCTTAAAAGAATCTAGTTTTACCAAAGCATCACAATTAACATCCACAGAAAAAGTTGAGCCTCAAAAAATCAAAGAGTCAGTCAGAGAGGTACAAAATTCAATCCCAATTACGCAGGGAAAAGATGGAAAAGTTATTGCCAATGCATTTGTTACGCCTGAACAAGTCTCAATAGTATTAGATGACAATGTAGAGATTAGTGCAGATACACCTCCTTTCAAATCATTTTTCCTAGATAGAATAATTGGAGAAATGAAAAAGAAAGATTCAGCAGATGTAGAAAATGGGAAAATCCAACAAGAATCAATAATTGATTATATAATTAACAAAAATGGCTCAGACATTAGAGAAATAATTATCAAAAATTACAGACAAAAAGAAAGAGTAAACGAACTAATCAATACAGCAGGATGGTCATTATCAAGAATGCTAGAGAATATCAACAAGTGATTGTATGGATAAGATTGTAGTTTTAGATTTTGGGTCACAGTACAGTCATTTGATTTGTAGAAGAATCAGGGAATTTTCAGTATATGCAGAGCTAGTTCCTTTTGATATCAGTTATGAGGAATTACAAAAACATAATCCAAAAGGAATAATTTTTTCTGGAGGACCATCTAGTGTGTATAGTTCAGATGCACCAGTTCCAGAAAGTAAAATTTTTGATATGAATCTACCATTACTTGGAATTTGTTATGGTCATCAATTAATTGTAAACAAGTATGGAGGGAAAGTGAAAAGAGCAAACAAAGAATATGGTTCATCACTACTTACAATTGATAATGATAAAGATTTGCTAAATGGGGTTGGCGAATCAGTAAGAGCATGGATGAGTCACGGTGATGAGGCAGAAGAGATTCCTCCTGGCTTTCAAGTTATAGGCCACACAGAAAGTGCAAAAGCTGCTGCAATAGCATCAGACGAAAAATTAGTTTATGGTATTCAATTCCATCCAGAAGTTGTTCACACAGAACAAGGAACAGAAATTCTCAAAAATTTTGTTTTGAAGGTTTGTGGAGCAAAACAAGACTGGACGATGGAAGGTTTTATTGATTCTGCAGTTGAAAAAATCTCAAAAATTGAAGGAAATGTGCTTTGTGGAGTTAGTGGAGGAATAGATTCCACAGTAGCAGCATTGTTGATTCACAAAGCCATAGGAGACAGACTCAAATGTGTTTTTGTCAATAATGGATTGTTAAGACTAAACGAGGAAAAAGAGATTGAAGAAATGTTCAAAGACAATTTCAATGTGAATTTTACATCAATTAATGCAGTAGACAAGTTTCTTGACAAGCTCAAAGGTGTTGAAGATCCTGAGAAAAAGAGAATGATTGTAGGTGAAGAATTCGTTAATGTGTTTACAGAATTTGCTGAAAAAAATGGTCCATTCAAATGGTTAGCACAAGGAACTCTTTATCCAGATGTAATTGAAAGTGGGGTTTCAAAAGGACCAGCTGATGTAATAAAATCACATCATAATGTGGGAGGATTACCTGATTGGCTTAATTTAGAAATTTTAGAACCACTAAGAGAACTATACAAAGATGAAGTAAGAATGATTGCAAAAATTCTTGAAGTTCCAGAAAAGCTTTTCATGAGACATCCTTTCCCAGGTCCAGGTTTAGCTGTAAGAATCATAGGAGAAGTTACACCAACCAAGTTGCAAATTTCAAAAGTTGCAAGTAAAATTGTGGAAGATGAGTTAGTAGAAGCTGGTATGTATGGTAAAGTTTGGCAAGCTTATGCAGCAGTTGGAGATGACAGAGCAGTAGGTGTTGTTGGAGATGAAAGAAAATATGGAAACATTGTAATGATTAGAGTTGTGGATTCAATTGATGCAATGACTGCAGACTGGACAAGACTGCCACATGGACTATTAGAAAAGATGAGTAATAGAATAACAAATGAAATCGAAGATGTTACTTGGGTGACATATACTATTTCAAGCAAGCCTCCTGCAACAATTGAGCCTCAATAGGTGAAGAAGTTGGAATACGAAAAAATTTGTGACGATGTTTTAAAATCTGACAAAAAAATTAGATATGTAGGAGTCTATGACTATGGGGAACTACATGACAAGATGCGTCAAGGGGTAGAAAGTTTTCTTTCAAGAGAAGAAACAGAGTTATCATTGTCTCAAGCAGTTTATCGTTGGTCTACACGTAAAAAAACATCAGATAAGATTGGAAAACCAATATTTGCACTGGCAAAATACGAAAAAATCTACAGAGTAACAATTCCAGTTGGAGGTGCAGGACTAATTTTGATTAGTACGGAATTAGATGCAAACGTAAATGAAATAGTAGACAAGGTTCTAGAAATCAAAAATAAATACTCGGAATAATTTGTGATGAATATGGATTTTCATGTTTTTGATACATATGTCAAGGCAAAAGATGGCCATACAATGCATTTTGATGTTGTAACAGACAACAATAATGTAGAAAAGGCAATTTCTTATGCAAAAGAATGGCTCAATACAATTGGAGAAGAAAATTCCAAAGTAACAACTGAAGAATGTAAATTTTGCCACACACAATCAGTTCCAGAAGATATTGAAATTGAAATAATGACTAATGGTTATTTTATTTCAAAAATGGAAGGATGTCCTGAATAATTAATTTAATAAAGCAGCACCAAAAACACCAGCAGAATCTCCTAATTCATTTTTCAAAATAGGAGTATCAACTAAATCTGAAAAAACTTTTTCATAAACTGAATTTTTTCCTTCAGTATACAAAAAATCAATATTTGATAAACCACCTCCAAGAACAATCACATCAGGATCCAAAATATCAATCACATTTGCAAGACCAAAACCAAAGTTTTCTAAGAATTCATCTTTCCACATTTTTCCTAAATCATTATCAAGGTTTGAGAGGATTTCAGGCATAGATTTTGTTTGTCCTGAGAGTAATTTCCAATTTTTTTCCAATGCAGGACCGCTGATGTAGGTCTCCACACATCCAGTTTTTCCACAATAACAAGAATTTCCATTACGATGTAATGTGTGGTGCCCCCATTCTCCAGCAATGTTGGTTCTTCCGGAGTGTAGTTTTTTATTAACAACAATCCCTCCACCAACACCAGTTCCCATAATTACACCAAAAACAGAATCAAAATTTTTTGCAACGCCCATTTTTGTTTCTGCCATAACAAAACAATTAGCATCATTTTCCATAGAGACTTTTTTGTTTAATTTTTCTTCAAGATCTTCTTTGAGTGGTTTTCCAATTAAACATTGGGTGTTACTGTTTTTTATCAAGCCAGTTTTTTTGGAAATTGCACCAGGAGTACATATCCCTAAAGAAAAATCTGAAACATTACTTGATATTTCTGAAACTAAATTTGAAATGGTATTAATTATTTCAGAATAGTTTTCTTTTGGAGTAGAGACTCTTTTTCTTTCCAACACATTTAGTGAATCATCCAATAGAATTGCTTCAATTTTTGTTCCACCTAAGTCAACACCTAATTTGTACAACAATAACTTATGAAAATTAGAATGCTTAAGTTTTAATCAATTATCCCATTGGGGGCATGCCGCCGCCACCTGGGCCACCAGATACTGCAATTACATCATCAATTCTAAGAATCATACATGCAGCTTCTGTGGCAGATTTGATAATCTGTTCTTTAACAGCAATTGGTTCTACAACATCAATAGAAAGCATATCTGCAATCTTTGTGTTTTTAGCATCAATACCAGTCCACTTGCGACCTTGGTTTTGTTTTGCTCTCAAGTTTGCCATTGTGTCAATTGGATCCATTCCTGCATTCTCAGCTATGGTTAATGGAATTACTTCTAGTGCTTCAGCGTATTTTTTAATTGCAAGTTGTTCTCGTCCATCAAAATTATCAGCCCAATCTTTGAGTTGAGAGGCTGCAAATGATTCTGGTGCACCTCCACCTGCTACAATTTCTGGTTTTTCAATTACATCTTTTACTACCATGAGAGAATCATGAATAGAGCGGTCAACCTCATCAATTACTCTTTGAGAGCCACCACGAATCAACATGGTAACAGACTGTGGATGTTTACATCCTTCAATGAATACCCATTTATCAGATTCAACTTTCTTTTGGTGAACCAAATTAGCAGAACCTAGATCTTTTTCTGAAAGATCATCAATGTTACTAATTACACGACCGCCAGTTGCTTTTGCTAGTTTAATCATATCGCTTTCTTTTACTCGGCGTACTGCCATGATTCCGTTTTTGGCAAGATAGTGTTGTGCAATGTCATCAATTCCTTTTTGACAAATCAATACATTGACTCCAATGTCATGTAATTTGTCAACCATTGTTTTGAGCATTCTATTTTCTTCTTCTAAGAACATTTGCATCTGAGTTGGATCTGAAATTCTAATTTCAGAACTCATTTCAGTTTTTTCAATTTCAAGTGCAGAGTTAAGCAAAGCAATGTGTGCCTTGTCAACTTTTGTAGGCATTCCACTGTGAACAATTTCTTTATCTAAAACAATTCCTTTTACAATTTGAGTGTCTTGGATTGAACCACCAGATTTCTTTTCAACTTTAATGTTTTCAAGGTCAACAAAATAATCTTCACCTTTCTTTGTAACTATGCTAAGAATAGCATCAACTACAATTTTTGATAAGATATCACTGTCTTCTGAAATTAATTTTGATTGCATGCTTGTTGTAGCAATTTTAATGAGTGATTCTTTATCATCAGGTTTGATTTTCTTTGATAATTCAGAATAGATTTCAAGAGTTTTTTCTGCAGCAGTTTGATAACCGTCAATAATTGTTGAAGAATGAACGTCTTTTTTGAGAAGTTCTTCTGCTTTAGCTAAAAGTGTACCTCCAAAAACTACAGAAGAAGTAGTACCATCGCCAACCTCATTATCAACAGTTTTTGAAATTTCAACCATCATTTTGGCTGCAGGATGTTGGACATCAATTTCTTTGAGAATTGTTGCACCATCATTTGTAATAGTAACATCACCTAAGGAATCAACTAACATTTTATCGAGACCGCGGGGTCCAAGACTACTTTTTACTAATTCTGTAACTAACTTTGCTGCTGCAATGTTGTTTTGTTGAGCGTCTTTACCTTTTTGTTGTAATGCGCTCTCTTTGAGCACTAAAACAGGTCCATTTGGTCCTTGTTGAATTGATGCCATTTAGATTCAGCTTCAATCCCCCGAATCCCCCTTTTTAACATTACTTAGTAGATCGGTGATATGTAACTCCGTTTTTTCACATCAACTATACCGCCTGAAAGAATTCGAACTGACGGTAAAGCCAAGAAAGGTAAGAACAGAGGAATCAGATGAGGTCTAGAAAATTTACAACCAGAATCAACAATAGAACTGTTGATTTTTTCAAAATTAGATGAAACTTTTTCAAAAGAATCTGTGGAAACGATTCCTGCAAATTGTAAAGGTAAAGAAGATAGGATTTTTCCAGATTTTACCACAACTAGTCCACCTTGATTTTTGATTAGATGGTTAGAAGCTACTGCCATATCAGAATCATTTGAACCAATAACGATCATATCATTTTCATGAAAACTCCAGGTAGATGCAAATGCACCAATATCTGCACCAAAATTTTCAAGAAAACCTATGGAGTGTTTTTTTGTTCCATGAGTTCTGTCAAAAGCTGCAACTTTCCAAATATCAGAGTCTAAAGATGCAGAAACAAGATTATTTTTTGATTGAAGTTGAGCAGAACCTATCTTTGTGATAATCTCAGTCTGCATGAAAATGGTGTTTGCTGTAACATCTTTTTTCGTAGATTTTATTTGAAAATCATTTTTTGAGAATTTTTTTAATTTTACAGTATTTTTTGCCCAAGGAGAAATTGTTTTTTTCTTTATAGGGAAAACAATTTTTCCGTTAGATACTGCAAGTTTTCCACCTACAAACACAGTTTTAGGTTTAAAGGATTTCAAATCATTGAAAATCAAAATATCAGCTAACTTACCGGGTGCAATTCCACCAAGATCTTTTCCCATATTATAATAATCAAAATTATTTTTTGATGCCATAGTTACTGCATCAATTGGATCTAAACCAAGTTTGATTGATTCACGAATGCAATGATCAATATGACCAAATTTTGAAATATCACTTGGATCAAGACCATCTGAACAAAACATCAATCTGTCAAGATATGTCCCATGAGACAAAACTCTGGGAATGATTTCTTTCAAATCACGTCTAATAGAACCTTCTCTAATCATTATCCACATTCCAAGACGCAATCTCTCTAATACTTGATCAAAATTGATGGGTTCATGACAGGAAAGAACTCCTGAAGAGACATATGCATTGAGTTTTTTGTCACTTGCACCAGCAGTATGTCCATTGATAATACAATCACATTCTAACATTGCTGAAAGAGATTTCATTGTTTTTGGTTCGCGAAGAGTAACTTTTGTCCAAGAAAAAACTTCACCCAATCCAAGTACATGTGGATGGTTTACTGCAGATTTTTCTTGTGATAAAGTAAGAGTATTGCTATTGCTAAACTTTGCATCAACAGGTAATCCACCAGGTACAACTTGAAAAATTCTCACAGGGAGATCCTCTCCTAATTTTAAAAATTCTTGAAATCCTTTGTATCCACCTACACTGACAACATCAATTGGATCAGAGAAAAGTGAAGTTACACCACAAAGTAGTGCTTGTTTTGCAAATTCTGAGGGAAGTACAAATTGATCAATATGAAGATGAGGATCAGCAAAGCCAGGACCAACATACTTGTTTTTGACATCAATGGTTTTTGTTTTAGGACCTTGTGCATGTGTTGCATCTGGACCAACATATGCAATTCTATCACCAGTTATTGCAATCTGGGTTTTTGGAATAATTTCTTTTGTATAGACAGATAGTAAATTACAATTTTTCAAAATCAGATCTGCTTTCTTGTCGCCCATAGCCACTGAATTTAGAGCAGAGATCGAATTTGCTAGGCTCGAAGTCACGATTCTTGATTAGATTTTGCGCCTATTATAGATTCAATGCTTAAATTACGGTTGAGGAGGTTTTGTTGATATGAACATACCAAAGGTGATCCGAAAGTATTGTGCAAAATGTAAGACACATACTGAACAAAAGGTCTCCATTTACAAGGCTGGAAAGAGACGTGGTTCTGCAAGAGGCGAACGTAGACACGCTGAACGTAAACATGGGTATGGTGGACAGAAATTCCCAAAATTAGCAAAACCAGCCAAAGTTACAAAGAAAGTTACTCCAATTATGACATGTACCGTATGTAAAAAGAAGTACAATAAACTAGGTGTTAGAATTAAGAAATTTGAGTTGGTGGCAGCATGAAGAAAGATCACGTCGAAATTCCAAAACCATCAAGTAAATTTCAAAAAGTCAACTGCAATGAATGTGGTGAACTACAAATTGTTTATTCACATGCATCAACACAAGTCGCATGTAATTCATGTGGAAACGCAATTGCAGAGGCAACAGGTTCTAAAGCAAAAATTAATGGCAAAGTCTCAGGCAGTGCTGAGTAAATCATAATCTTGTTTAGTGTTTAGATTAAGTCCAATTCTTTTGTCATCAAGTATAACAAAATTTTCTTCCAAATTTTCAAGTGAATTGATTTTTTGAGAATCAATTAAAGAAATTCCAGTAAAGTGACATTTTTTGTTATTATGAGTAATAGAATATTCAGAATGAGTTCCAATAGATGTCAATAATTCATCAGTAACAAGAATACTTATCCAAGTTTTTTTAGAGTCATGTTGATTTACAATTGTTTGAATAATTTCTGCATCCAATAATGGCATATCACCAGAGGTAACTAGAACCAAATCATTGAATTTTTGTAATACTGAATTTAGGTCTTCAACATAGCCTAGTCCAGAAGTATCAAATGTTTCAACATTATTTTCTTCAAGTAATTTTTTTGTCTTAGGTGAATTTGGACTAGTTACTGCAATAACTTTAGAAAAACAGTTTGAATTTTTTAATGAATCAACAACATGAAGAATAATTGGTTTTTTGTAATGTAAGAGTAGTTTTTCATTATCCAAATTCATACGAGTGCCTTTACCACCGGCCATGACAATGCCAATCATATAGATACAAACACCATCAGAGAAGCTAATCTTGTAAGTTCATTCGTAGCACCAATTACATCCCCAGTGATTCCACCAAAACTACGAGTAGATATACCAAGCAGGAATAATGTCAATGCGACAGTAACTCCAAGCATGATTAATCCAGTAGTCTCACCAATCAAGGCTACAGGAATAAGCATGATGACAAAGGCAGCTGCCAATTTTTTCTTGTCTTTCATTAGATGTACAAAAGGTGAATTTGAGCCTGATGCAGCTGAATTTCCCAAACTTGCTAAAAGTACCATTGAAAACTTGGCTAAAATTTCACTAATCAAAATTGCTTTAAACAAATCAAAGCCACTAGTAAGGGATATTGTGATTATCAACCCAACAAGATACAAAACAAGTCCAACAATACCAGATGAGCCAGTAGAAAGATCTTTCATTGCATTGATTTTTTTCTCTTTTGTTCCTTTTACCATAAGTCCGTCTGCAAAATCAGCTAATCCATCAGCATGATGTATACCAGTAACAATTGCAATAGATGCAACAACTAACAAACTAACAAGTAATGGATCTAAAAAGAAAGATAATCCAAAACCAAATGAGCCAACTAAAAGTCCAATTGCAATTCCGACAATAGGAAAAACATACATGTATTTTGCAATGTTTTCTAGAGTTGCATTTGATGATGGGAATATTGTCAGAAAAGAAAAGACAGAACCAATTTCCTTAAGCATGTATCCACCATCCAATTAATGATAAAACAGTAATGATTGGAATAGTTACAATTCCAAAGAATAAAAGAG
This sequence comes from Candidatus Nitrosopumilus sp., assembly GCF_965262695.1. Taxonomy (GTDB): domain Archaea; phylum Thermoproteota; class Nitrososphaeria; order Nitrososphaerales; family Nitrosopumilaceae; genus Nitrosopumilus. The sequence goes on from NZ_OZ253550.1 coordinate 1,087,503, forward strand.
AAGTCAATTTCATAATAGATATTGCAGAACGAACGTGTTCTTTTGTAAGAGTTATTTCACCACTGCCTAGTTTGTAATGATTTACTTTTTCAAATTTTGTGCCAAGTGCACCTGCTAATGCAGCCATAGGATATCCAGCATTTGGGCTTTCAGTTTTTTTCCCATCACGAATCATTATCTGATAGGATTCTTTCCAGTTATTTTGCAATAAAGCAGCAGAAATTATCATTACAAGTCCAGTGAGTCTTGATGGAATGTAATTCAATACAGTATCACATGTTGCTGCAAACCATCCCAAATTTTTGAAGATATTATTTTTGTAGCCTATCATAGAATCAGCAGTGTTAACTATTCTATACACAAATGCTCCAGGCAATCCAAAAATTGCATAATAAAACAAGGGTCCAGTTATTCCATCCACGGTATTTTCACTCACGCTCTCAAGCACGCCTGAAATCACATGATTTTTGTCTAAATCAGAGGTATTTCTCTTAACAATCATAGAGAGATTTACTCTAGCAGAATCTAGATTATCCATCTCAAGTGATTCTACCACTGCCATTGCGTAACGTTCCATTCCTTTGATTGCAATAGTAGTTTTTAACAGCAAAGCACCTACCACAACTGAAACTACCAATGTTATCCAGTCAGTTGAAAGAAATGAAATACCAAAGTCCAACAGCAATAGCAATGAAACAGTAATTCCGACTGGAATTGTAACTACAAATATGCCACCAATCTTTTCAAGTTTTTGATTTTGATTTTGTCCAAGTGGGGTTAATTTTGCAATCAATCCTCCAATCCAAGCAGTTGGATGATATCTGTTCTTTGGATCTCCAAAAATAAAATCAATAATCAATGCAAATCCAACAATTATTATAGATTCTAAAATCATTTTATCATCCTCTCAATTGCTTTTATGTCTAGATTATTTGTTACAATTTTTGCTAGTCTATCTAGTTCTTTATCAATTTTTGAAAGATTATTTTTTGTCCATCTAATTTGTTTTGCTTTGACATTAAGTGAATCTTCTTCAGGAAGATCAATTTTTGACATTGGGATAGTTCCAATTACAGGGATTTTAGTAAGTTGTTTTATTTTTCTAAATCCTGGCTTTAGAACATCAACATCTCCTCTGAACTTATTTAACACAAATCCCTTTACCAATTTTTTATATTTATTTTCAATCAAGTCCATAGTACCCACCAAACTTGCAAATGAGCCACCTCTGTCAATATCTGAAACTAAAAGTACAGAGGCATTTGCCTTTTGGGCAATTTGCATATTTGCAATATCGTATTTTTGCAAGTTAATTTCAGCTGGAGAACCTGCACCTTCTAAAATTACTAAATCATAATTTTTTTTGAGTTTTAATAATGAAGCAGTAGCTGCTTTGAGTCCTTTAGATTTTACAAATTTTGCATAGTAGTCTTTTGCGTGCATTTTCTTGTAATATTTCCCATTAAGGTAAACTGCACTATAGTAATTTCCCAGAGGTTTGAGCATGATGGGATTCAAATCAGGCTCAATTGGGCATTTAGCAGCAATTGCCTGAATTGCCTGAGCACGAGAAATCTCAAAATCAGGCGTGGCATAACCAAAATTTGACATGTTTTGTGATTTGAATGGAGCCACAAGGTATCCCTTTTTCTCAAAAATTCTACAAAGTGCTGCAACCAGCGTTGATTTTCCTGCACCAGAAGAGGTACCTTGAATCATCAATGATTTCATGCAATTGCCTCCATTGCATTTACAAGTTTTAGATTATCTTTGTGAGATTTTATTGCAATGCGAATGTAATGATTATTCAATCCACGAAAATTTTTGCAATCACGAATCAATATTTTGTGTTTGAGTAATTTTTTTTGTATTTTTGTTGAATCTTGTTTTGTTTTTATCAAAATAAAATTAGTTGAAGAGTCATGACATTCAAAACCTGGAATTTGAGCAATTTTCTTTTTTAGAAAATTTGATTCTTTTTTAATAATTGATTTTGATTTTGTGAGATGGGATTTATTTTTAATTGCCAACATTCCTGCTTGTTGAGCCAATGCATTAACACTCCAAGGAATTTTTATTTTTTTTAAAATTTCAATGATTTTTTTTGATCCTATACCATATCCAATTCTTATTCCTGCTAATCCATACGATTTTGTCAATGATCTTAAAACAAAGAGATTATCATATTTTTTCACTAAATTTAGTATAGATTGATTTGATTCAGGTACTAATTCAATAAAACATTCATCAACAAATACAAAACTAGATTTACTTTTTGCAACAGAAATTATTTTTGTTATTTGTTTTTTTGATAAAATTGTTCCAGTAGGGTTATTTGGATTACATACAAAGACACATCCGTTTGCAGGGATTTTTGAGATAAATGAATCTATATTTTCAGAAAGGTTCATTGTTTTAAAAAAAGTAAATTTACAATCAGCTAATTTTGATGCAGATTCATATTCACTAAAAGTTGGAGTGGGGATTAAAACACGTTTTTTTGATAAAAATGTAGTACAAAAATTATAGAGAATTTCAATTGCACCGTTTCCAACAACTATGTGTGAATCAGGTAATCCAGTATATTTTTTGAGGCTAGATACTAAAGTTAGAGAATCTGCATCAGGATAGTACTCCATTTCATCTATCTTTTTCTTCATAGCAGATTTTACAGAGGAGGGCATCCCTGCAGGACTTGTGTTTGAGCTAAAATCTAATACATTGATTTGACGGTTTCCACCAGAAAATTTACCCCCGTGAGATACAGGATGATACTTGACAATGCTTGATTTTGTCCTTATTTTCACATTACAAAATAGGAATAGGCGATATAGTATCTTTTGGTAATTTGAATAACGATTATTAATTGAAACCGATCAATAGTTAATTCATGGAGAAGAAAAGAGTTGCAATTATAGGAGTAACAGGTTCTGTTGGACAAGAATTTGTACAATCTTTGAATAACCACCCATGGTTTGAGGTAACTCAAATTGCAGCTTCAGAACGCTCTGCAGGTAAAAATTATCTTGACGCCATTAGAAATGAAGGCGGAATTATCATGTGGGATGTTGGTGGCGAGATCCCAGACTATATCAAAGAAATGACAGTTAAGAGCATTGACGAACTTGACACATCACAATTAGACCTAATATTTTCAGCAGTTGAATCACAAGCTGCAAGAGACATTGAAACCAAAATGGCAGCAGAACTACCAGTAGTTTCAACTAGTTCTGCATATAGATACGAAGATGATGTCCCAATTCTCATTCCAGGAGTAAATGATGAGCAATCTGAACTAATTGAAACTCAAAAGAAGAACCGTAATTGGAAGGGATTTGTAGCACCACTACCAAACTGTACAACTACAGGTTTAGCAATTACACTAAAACCATTACTTGAAAAATATGGTGCAAAAAAGGTCATGATGACCTCAATGCAAGCAATTTCAGGTGGTGGAAAATCTGGCGTCTCAGCAATGGGAATTACAGATAACATCTTGCCTTACATTCCAAAAGAGGAAGGTAAAGTAAGACTAGAAACAAGAAAGATTCTTGGAAAACTTGTAGATGGTAAAATCCAGGATGCAGATATTAAAGTCAGTTGTACATGTACCAGAGTTCCAGTAATTGATGGACATACTGAATCAGTCTTTGTTGAAACTTCTGAAGACATTGATCCAGCAAAAGCAAAAGAACTTTACAATAATTACAATAAAAAAATTTCAGTTGAAGGATTGCCATCAGCTCCTAAAGAATATTATGCATTCCATGAAGATCCAACAAGACCTCAACCAAGAATGGAAAGAGAAGTTGGTGGCGGAATGACTACAACAATTGGCAGAGTTGAAAAAGAAGAATTGTTTGATAAAGGACTCAAATACATGTTATTCTCCCATAACAAGAAAATGGGTTCAGCTAAAGGCGCAGTGCTCTTGGCTGAAATGTTATACAAAAAAGGTAAGATCTAGATTTTTCTTGCAATTTTTTCAATAATAACTTTATAAGAACCAGAAATCTAGAACGACTCAGGTGTTTTAGACGGCAAAAGTAGACGATCTAGATCTTCAAATTTTATCAGAATTATCAAATGATGCATCTATCTCGGTTCCACGTTTATCAAAAAAAATTAATGTAAATTCATCAGTAGTGTATTCAAGAATTAAGAGACTAGTCAAAAGAAAATTAATTGAACGGTTCACAATTGATGTAAATGATGCAGAGTTAGGATACAATGTTAAGGCTTTAACTGGAATCAATATGGATACAAAAAAACGCGATCATATAATTACAGAATTATTCAAAATTGACGGAGTAAGAGAAGTAGCAGAAGTTACTGGCAGATTTGATATTCTTGTTACAATGTATTCAAAATCATTAGATCAGATGCACAAAATGGTTTCAGAAAGAATTGGAAGGATTGAAGGTATTCAGTCTTCAGAGTCATTTATTGAGATGAAATCACGTGCCAAAGCAATGCCATATATGCCATCAAAGGATAGTGACTAGTATTGCAAAAACAAAAAACAGAATCTAGAGTTGCAGTATATTATGAGTTAACAAAGCCCAAAATTTGGTATTTGTTAGTATTTACCGCATTCGGAGCTGCTCTAACAGCATCTAACATCTATGGGATTGAAATTGCACCTTCTACTTGGGCACTCATGTTATTTTCGGTTGCCGCAGGTTCTGCTGCAGCAAACACTTTGACAAATTATCACGATAGAGATATCGATGCAATAATGGAGAGAACAAAGGGCAGGCCACTTCCATCAAAGAGAATCTATCCAGCAGTTAAAGCACGTAATTTTGGATTAGTATTAGCTGGAATTTCATTGGCATTAGCATTTGGAATTTCATTTACTACTACATTAGAACAAGGTCTATGGGCTACTGCATTCATAGCATTTGGATTACTAAACAATATTCTAGTATACTCTTATGCATTAAAACGAAATTCAAGAACTAACATAATTTTAGGAGGATTGTGCGGAGGTTCACCACCAATGATTGGTTGGGTCGCAGTTACAATGTCAGACTTGTGGACCATGGGATTAGCAATGGCCGGATTAGTATTCATTTGGATTCCAATGCATATTTGGGCATTAACATTACACTTCAAAGATGATTACAACAAAGTAAACGTTCCAATGCTAACAGCAGTTCAATCTGAAAAAACATCTGCAAGGGCAATTGCAGGCTCAACTGTAGTGATGGTATTGTTTTCAATAGCACCATTTTTCATAACAACAGAATCTGGAGAAGAGATGGTTGGTGGAGTTTACTTATGGACTGCAATTGCATCAGGGGCTTTGATGGTTGCATTGTCAATCTGGGTAATAGTAAAACCCATGGAAAAAGCATCATGGACTTTGTTTAAATTTTCTAGTCCGTATTTGGCAGTATTGTTTATTGCATTAATGGTAGACTCTGCATTATAAGATACTGCTATTTTCATCTAGACTGTTAAGCTCTTTTGTAATTGTAGTATGATTTTCAACTAATTCTTCTAGTTCTTTTTGAATGTCAACAGAATTCCAGTTTGATGAAATCAAAGAAGTTAGTTTTGCAACAATGCTCCATTGAACATTATTTTGCTCATCAATTAATTCTAAGAATCGTTTTCCTTTTTCATCGTCATTCATGACTAAAATGATATAGTTCAGTGATAAAAATCTGTAGCAGGTAATAATATAATTTCAAAGTTTTATTAAGAAATTATCAATATCTCACATAATGCAATGTAGTATTTCAGAGTGTAAATCAAAAGCAATTCAAACAGTGCAGATAAGCTTTAGAGAGACAAGAAATCTTTGCAAAGAACACTTTGAATTATTCCAAAACAAGGACAAGAAACACACAACCAATTTTACAAAAGCATCAAATTTCAAATGAAGTCAATTCAGATATTTTCAAACTTCAGAATTATTGAAAGATTTAACATCTACTGATTTTAAACTACCATATGGCTGCCAAGAAAAAAATCACAGCAAAAAAGAAACCAGTTAAAAAAACAACTTCAAAGCCAAAATCCACAAAATCTAAAACAACAAAACCAAAATCAGCGGCAAAATCATCCGCAAAAAAGCCAGAATTTGAGAAGGCTTGGAGAGAATACAATGCTGCATTAAATGGATGGAAGGAGTCTTTAGCACAGTGGCAAAAGGCTACAAATGAAACTTTAATGACATATCATGACGCATGTCAAAAAGCTGTAGAATCAGATGCAGAATTATTAAAGAAAGTCAGTTCTAGTTGGGAAAACACTTGGGAAGAAATTGGTCCTGAATATATCAAACAACAAACAAAGATGATTGAAAATATTTTCAAAGAAACCAATATCGAATCAATTAAGAAATTTAATGAACAGTGGGAAAAATTCCTTAAAACATCAGGAGATGATTCAATCATGGCATATCAAGAAGCAATAAAGAAGTTCAACCAAGCCTGGCAATCAGGCCAAATGTAATTTTTACAACAATTATTTTTTCATTTTTCCAATACGAAATACCTTACAGCTACATGTTGAACATGTACCCCTTACTGCAAGTCGTCCATTTTTCATAATTGTCTCCTCAGGATCGTTGATTTTTCGTTTTGTTTTACATTTAACACAATAAGCCTCTATGGAATAAGATTCCGAAGAAGTTTCATGAGAAGGTTCTTTGAGTTTTTTCTCAATATCATCTAATTTTTTATTTTGTTTTTGCAATGTTTGAATGATTTCATGTTCAATATCAGCAGATTCTAATTTTTCAATTTCTTTTTCTAATTCATGTACTTTTGAAATCTGTTCTTCTGTAGGTTCATCAGAAGAAGGATGTAATTTTGAAACTAATTCATCTTCCAATTCATCAATTTGATCTTCTAAATCATTAAACTCTGCATATTCTTCAATTACAGGTTCAATCTCAGGCTCGGATTGAATTTTTGGGACAGGTTTGGCAGATAATTTTGATTCTAATTCATCAATTTGTTTTTGTAATTCACCTAATTGTTCAAATTGTTCAGGAGTTGCTTCTTCGGGTTCTGGGGATGGTTCTTCTGTAACAGGTTCTACAGACAGATCAATCTCTTGTAGAAGTTCTTCTGCGGATTCTTTTGGTAATGAACCTCTAGGATTTGGCGGAGCTGGTTCTGGTTCTTCTGTAACTGGTTCGGGCATAGATTCTAACTCTTGGATTTGTTTCTCTAATTGTTCTAATCTTGCTAATTGTTCAGGAGTAGCTTCTTCCTCTTCTGGTTCTTCTGTAACAGGTTCTGGAGCTAAATCAAGTTCTTGTGGAAGTTCTTCTGCGGATTCTTTTGGTAATGAACCTCTAGGACTTGGCGGAGCTGGTTCTGGTTCTTCTGTAACTGGTTCTGGAGCTAAATCAAGTTCTTGTGGAAGTTCTTCTGCGGATTCTTTTGGTAATGAACCTCTAGGATTTGGCGGAGCTGGTTCTGGTTCTTCTGTAACTGGTTCGGGCATAGATTCTAACTCTTGGATTTGTTTCTCTAATTGTTCTAATCTTGCTAATTGTTCAGGAGTAGCTTCTTCCTCTTCTGGTTCTTCTGTAACAGGTTCTGGAGCTAAATCAAGTTCTTGTGGAAGTTCTTCTGTGGATTCTTTTGGTAATGAACCTCTAGGACTTGGCGGAGCTGGTTCTGGTTCTTCTGTAACTGGTTCTGGAGCTAAATCAAGTTCTTCTAACTCAAGATTTGATACGGCAGGTATATCTCCCAAGGAATCTAATTCCACTTTGTTTCCATCAATTCGTAAAAATGGTTCACCATCAATCGAAAAAGTCTGAATTTTGTGTCCTTTTTTCCAAGAGTTTTTTCCACTGTAAATTGTAATGTAAGAAATTCCGTTTTTGATATCCGATGAAATAGTTAGACGATCTACAGGAGTACCTGTGGTAATCCCTTTTACAGTATCTTGATGTCTAATAGCAACAGAAATCAAATGTTTAGCATCATAACTGACTTCAGAAATCAAATAGTCAGCCCATTTATCCATTATAAAAAATAGTGATTATTTTCTACTAAATAAGCGAGTCTAAAACCAAAGATTCTGGGATTGTGCTTGAAAAATAAGATTATAATTGGTTTTTAGAAAACCTTGTTCAGATGGAAATTTCTGTAGAACCATGGAAAAAACTAGTAATTCATGAAGTAATTGAGTACAAATTTGAGGATTGGGTGAAGCAAATAGCATTTAGTACTAGATCTTCAGGAGGAGCAATTCCTACAATGCAATGGACAAATGGCATTGTTTTTTCGCCAGCAAATTTCCCAACAACAAATGCAACAGTTGAAGAACAACTAAAAGGAATTTTGCATTGGTCATCAGTATCATTTGCGATAAAAGAAAAGTTTGAAAAACAAATAGTCAAGGAAAATGCCACCATAAATCTAGTAGATGTAAGTGTAAATGAAATTTTCAAAGAATTAGCAATTAGTTTGAAAGCACAATCAAAATTTACAAATTCTGAATCTGGCAATGGCCAATGAATATTGAAAAAATCATCGATGATTGTAAAATTTATCTAAAGCAGATAAAGCAATACGATCCTGATCCTTTCTACGTGAATCATTTTTTTTCTAAATTCATAGATTCTGTAAATAAAGCATTAGAAAGTATTTTTGATGAAGCTAACAGAGATTTTGGATTATTCGTAGCAGAAAAAATATCATATGAAAAATTTCTTGAAAGAGCAAAAGAAAAAAATGATGAAAAGGCGATTAAATTTTCAGAATGGTACATAGATAAAATTAATCAAGAACACAAAAGTAGATTTCCAAAAGTAATTAAAAAGATATGTGAATTAAAAAACAAGCAGAATACTTTGCCTGAAATAAAAATTATGATAAGAGCTCAAGATAGATATGAAAATGACATTAATCAACAAATCATGGTTGGTTTAAGCAATGAAAAATTACGTTCAAAAGATGAGTTACAAATTGAGATCAACAGACAATTACCAGTATTTTTAGAAGTAATCAATCACAAAAGAACTAAAAATAATGAGCCTAGTGTGAACGAGAATCAAATAACTACATCAGCATTTATTGATATTGAAGATATTTTTGAGATTGAAATTGCGTATGCATCTGAAATTTACATTCCCGTATTAATAAGGCTGATGGAAGAATCAAGAATGAAAATTAAAGAATTAACATCTTGGGATTAAATTAATCTGTAAATCCAAATACAGAATGTTCATTTTTTATTTTTATTATTGGAAAATATGAAAAACCATGATCAATAGTATCAGCGAATTCAGGATTTTTACCATGATTGCCTTGATATTTTAAGAAATTTTTTGTTGGTTCAAAATTTAATTCAACATAATTGAAATTATAATACACATCATCCATTTCTAAGGAGGTAATATAGCCAAGTACCCAAGATTTTTTTCTAGGCAAAGCAAACAATGTTAAATTTTGTTCATCTGGAAATTCAGGATCATATGTTAATCTGGCTAAACTGCCTAGATCTTTTACTTGTATTGGGTGAAATTGATCTGGAATATCTTTTTCATTTTCAGGCAAGGGGGAAATTTCTGATTCCATATGTATGACAGGGGCATAATGAGAAATATTTTGTGTAGATTCTACAATGTCACAAATTTCTTTTCCTCCAGTTACTTGATAAGAAATGTATCGACCTGATTTTTTCAGAGGCGTATAGAAAATCAATAATGTATTTGTTAGCATCAAACTACTTGAGACAACTCGTTCTCCATTAAATTCCTGGGAATAGACTCGTTGAGGATATTCTCTAAATGCACATGCATATCTTGCTAAATCATCAAAACTAGATAATTCAACAAAACACTCATTCTGAGATACAGACATAAAAAATTTAGAACAAAGGATGTTTTTATTCTTTCAAAATTTATTTGGATTTTGGCCACATTGAGCCCCATGTTTCAGTGAATTTTTTCATCATTTCACCATATGCATTCATCTGTTCTAATCCAGATGTGCTAAGACTCTTTTGCCAATTTTCAACAAATTGTTTGAAAGTAGACATGTTACTATCATTGAGAGCTTTTTGCCAGTTCTCACTAAATTCTTTAAAAGAATTCATTCCAGCATCAGTCATTGCTTTTTGCCAATTTTCTCCAAATAATTTCATGGTTTCATTACTAGATTCAACAGTAGCTTTTTCCCAAACGTCATTGAATTTAGATTGCATTTCATTACTGGCATTTTGAATCTGCTCAAAAAGAGATTTCCAATTTTCAAGTGATTTGGTATATTCTTGCCACAATGAATCCCATTCATTATTTTTTTCTTGGTCAGACATTAACTAAAGATAGGGTTCGTTGTTCTTAAAGGGATCCCTGAAAATCAGAAATTATTTTTGGCGATTTTTCAATCTTTTTTCCATTCGGATTTTTCCTTCTTCAAATTTGGTTCGGTCTTCATCTGTTTTTAAAGAGAGTTTTGGAACATGCATTGGTTTGCCATTTTTATCTAGTGCAACAAATGTTACAAAAGCAGTTCCAGTTACTGTTCTAATTCCAGTAACAATATCTTCAGCATCTGCCCTAACTTCTATTTCCATAGAAGAGTTATGAACATAATTTATTCGAGCATTTAATGAAAGAACGTTTCCAACAAATACAGGTTTTAGGAAATTAACACTATCCATAGAGACAGTAACAGCATTTGATTGAGAATGTCTCTGAGCAACAATTCCAGCAACCATGTCAATATGTTTTAAAATTTCACCACCAAACACATTTCCAGCTGGATTTGCATCAGATGGGAACATCCTAACAATTACCTCAGCATGTGATTCAGCAGGACTCTTTTCTCGTGTATTTGATTCAGACGACATTTTATCTAAAATGATTCTAATTTATCCAAATTTAATTTAATCAGTTGATTTTGATTATTTGAAATATTTTTCGAGTTTAATTTTGTTAATTTTTGGGATTTTGGCCAATTCAAATCCTTCAGGACGTTTTGAAAGTGATCTAGTTGCATCAATACCCATTTTTGCAGTTTGTAATTTCTTTTGATTACTTGACGGATCAAGGCTAGAACCACGCACATTTTTTAAGATTACAAGATCTTTATCTGCCTGGAATCGTGTTGCCATAGCATATTCCACTGCCTCAGCATTGTTAGGATCAATATCCTCATCTACCACAGTAACTTGTTTTAGTGAACGATGTGATTCAAATGTTTTTTTGATTATTTTTTTTGCATCAGAATCACTTTTCTTTTTTATTTGTACTACTGCATGTAACCAATTACATCCACCGTTTGTCATGGATACCTGTTGTGTTTGCCTAAATACCTTTTTCAAATCACCATTTAGTTTTGATTCAATTGGCATTCCCATAAGCAATCTGTGTTCTGAATAACCAGACAAAACATCATGAAAAATTGGGTTGTTTCTAAAATACAGATTTTCAAGTTCAAAAACAGGTTGGGATCTTTCATGATCATATGTTTGAAGCATTTCTACCATCCATTCAGGATGAGTCTTATCCTGAAGGATTTTTCCTTCCATAACAATTTCTGAACCTGATGGGACATTCAATCCAGTAAATGGAAGTTTTGTCAAAGTTAATTTTCCACCTAACAAAGAGTTTGCGATATTAATCTCATCTTTACCCCACTGTTCCTGATAAGCTCCAGCAATAGAAATTGCAGGATGAACACCAACAGTTATTGCAATTTTTAGATCTTCACCATGTTCTTTTGCATCTACAAAACATCGATGTAAATGACGGCCTTCAACCATTCTTATTGAAAAATGAGTTTTGTCAACGGGCATCATTCTATGAAAAGATGAATTTTGTTTTCCAGTTTCAGGATTCTTAACATATGCAATTGATGAGGTGATAAAAGGGCCAGATTCTTTTTCAAAATGAGTAACAATAGGCATGGAAAAGAGGTTTTTGGACTTGTTTTCTTGAAATTTTCCAGATGGGATGACTTTAGGAGCCTTTGCCTTTTTTATGGCAGAAATAACCTTTTCATGAATATTATCTTCAGTTCCTCCAACTGCAAGAGCAAATCTTTTTCGAGTACCAACTAGATTAGCAACTAGATTAAAATCACTTTCTTTGATGTTTTCAAATAATACAGCATGTGAACCGTCAACTTTAGCTGTGATTCCTGCTATTTCATATTTTGTTGAAACTTTTGTTTTTATGGTTTTGAGTTCTTTGTTTTTCTTAATTTTTGAGATATAATTTCTTAAATCACTCATTCTCAATCATCTCCATAATCTCAGACATTAAGTCTTTTGCAGTATTTGGTTCTAATTCTTTTTGAATAAATGCAGAAACCAACACAATACCTCTCATTCGGGTGCTAATTCGTTCAGCAACAAGTTTGAGAAAAAGTGATTCGGATCTAGATGGAATAATTGTAGTAGTGATTGGAGTAGGACCAGTTGCCATCGATGCCACCATGGAGCCTATTTTATTGGAACCTTCAGATACAGAAATGAAATAACCATTATCAAATTTTTGAATAGATAAAGAAAAGTTACGGCCCTCCAAATTTACCAATTTTTGGAAAAATCCATTTGGAGAGTTCAATAAGCTATGAACAAGTCTTATGCTTTTATTGCTATTGATTCATTCTCTTGGGAAGCATCAACTAGATTAGGATTCTTCTTGCAATTTTTTTCGTGTTTGTCTGGATAGACAAATAATTTCTCACAATATTTGCATGGAGTTTTTTCCTTAGACTTTGTTGTTTTTGATTTTGCAGTTTTTGCTTTAGATTTTGCTTTTACTGCAATTTCTTCAACTTCTGGTTGAACTTCTGCTGATTTTGCTTCAATAGAATCAGCCTCAACTCTTGCTCGTAATTTGGCTTTGTATTTCAAATTACGTGGTTTAGTTCTTAATCTATAGCCACAGCATGGACACCATAGTCCTTCCCATTTGATGAATATTTCACAAATTTGACATCGACGTTGTCCAGAAGCATATCTTCCGGTTCCAACAGGCTTTTGAGCCTTGTATCTTACACAAATTCCTTTACAAGTCATCTTGGTAGTATTGTATAGAATTCATAAGTATATAAGGATGGATCGATGAAATATGCATAAAAAATAAGAAAAAGTTGTAAAAATTTTAATTAATTTTACGATCACTATAATTTGTTTCAACGAAAAACGATAAATCTTCAATAAATATGTATAGCTTGTTTGAATTTCGTTTTTTTTGAAAAAATGATATGTGTCAATATAGTTGTTTGACAAAAAATTTCAGGTTTTTCTGAAAAGAATGTAGAAAATAGAAGAATTTCATACAGTATGATCTGAAGAAATGGAAAGTTTGTTCTCAAAATATGAAAAACTAACCTGTCATAGACAGTGGTAATATAGAATGTCTATATCCATCTCTTTGAGAGATGTATTTTGCAGATAACATGTCTCGTTTTCCTCTCTGATTGAAATTCTTAATTTTCATACTTGTCTTTCTTTCATCGACAAATTCCAATTCAAAAGATGAACAGAATTTCAGATTTAGCATGGTGACAATTTGTTTTGCAATTCCCATATTCCCATTTCCAATTTTTACAATTTTTCTTTTTGCTCTAAGACCACCAAGGACTCGAATAATATGAACAACTAATTCTTCAACAGATGAATGAAATGAGCTCTCAATTTCTTTTCCATAATAAAATACAGATAAACCAGTTCTTTCTCCAGGATCGATTCCCAAAATAAGATCGTTTTCTTCAAAATCAAGATTTAGTTTTTGCATCATAATTCCTCGGATGACTGTTGGAGGATGCTCAAAAATATCCTCATGAAGTAATGGGGTTTCACAGATTTTTGGAGATTCTTTACGAGTTGTAAGAATAAGATGGCCAGAATAATTTTGAATTTCTTCAGGTAAAATTGAATCAAAGGATAATTTGAGGGCTTTCAAATATGTCGAAAATCTATAGTATGGTTTACCATAGGAAGTCGCAATTCCAATACGTGAATTAAGTAAGGGATCGATATTTGACAAAACGGAATATAGGATTTAGGGTTATGCCTTCAAAACAGTTGACACGACATGTTTCACTGCTTCATCAAAATTAGCATCAATTTTTGATTGAATTTCTGATAATTTACTCTCACCATCTTGGGCAATTTTTGCAGATTCTGCAGTTGCCTTTTCCTTGGAAGCATTTATCATAACTTCAGCTTCTTTTGTAGCCATTTCTCTAGTTTTTTCCATAAGAGCATCTATTTCATTTTGGGCCTTTACTGAAAGTTGTTTTTTCATATCTCCAACTTTGCTGTTTAAAGAGTCAATATCATCTTCAAGTACATTTAGAGATTTGATGATTCCAGTGACTTTAGATTCAGCCATACTCATTACACCCAAATTTCAATAATTCCATTACTTAAATCATTCATTTTTAGTGTATTTTTAGGCGTAAAATATGGATCATCCAGTGGTTAGTAATAAAATGGCTCTAGCAAGATCGCCTTTGGCCTCTTCTAATGCACTTTTGGCCTTTTCCTCATCAACACCTGCTTGTTGGCTAACAAGTTGAATATCCTCTTCAGAGAAGATTGGAACCTCTAATTCCCTTTCTTCATAGCTGTCAGCAGTGACAGTGAAAATGGAATTATCTTTAGCTTTCATTTCAGTAACAGATGGTTTTGAAATAATGATCTCTTTTTTGTCAGTCTTTATGATGACTTCCTGAACATTTGACATCTCATTCATGTCCAAGCCCATCTTGTCCATCATTCTTCGCATTTCGCGATTTCCTCCGCGCATCATAGTTCTTTTTTCTCCTTACGACTTTTTAAACTATCTCTAACTTTAACGGCCACACCTCTATCAAAATCAGAAATCATCTCATAAGACAAAACAGCCCTGCCTACTGCAATAACTTTGTTTTTGAATAGAATCGGAGTGTCAGCAGAAATTCTAACATTTTTTCCACATTTTATAACATGTTTACAAAACACTGACCTGCCTTCTTGAACAAAAGGTGCAGCATCTTGGTTTATCTCTACACAATTTTCTTTGAATGTTTTACTCTTCATTAGCATTTGAGCAAAGTAAGGACTGATTGCCAAACCACCATCAATTCTTAATGTGCACAACAGATTTCCTTTATGCATGACTGTTCTAATTCTGCCAGTCTTTCTTGAGAAGGTCATCTCGATGTCTTTTGGAAGATATTTTGAGGTACCATTTCCAAATAGAGAATCAATAGAAGACTGGAGTTTTAGAATGTGGTCCATATCCAAACCTGGATATCCTCTAAATATTAGTTCAATGATGATATATGGTAAAAATAAAAAACTATATAGAATGGAATTTTTCCTCTAGTTTATGGAAGAAAGAGAGGAAACAAGGAAAATCCAGTTTACAGGGAAATCATCGTATATAGTTTCATTACCAAAACAATGGATTATGGATTTAGGATTAAAACAAGGTGATCAGATTAGAATGGTAAGAAAAGGTTCATCAACTTTAGAACTTTATCCTCCAAAATTTGAATCGCGTAGTCAAAAGAAAGAAGAAGCAATAATTGAAATCAATTCTGAAGAAAAAGCATCTTCCATTGTCAGAAAACTAATTTCACTTTATTTTTTGGGTTTTAAGACAATTAATGTAAAACCAAAAGATGGAAGATTAAGTCCTATTCAGAGAAACACGGTAAAAGAAGCAGTAAAGAGAATGTTGATGGGTTCCGAAATAATTTCAGATTCTAGTGGTGGAATAACAGTACAAGTTCTGGTAAATTTATTGGAATTATCAGTTGATGGGGCATTCAAAAGAATGATTCATTTGGCAAAATCAATGTCCAGTGATGCCATACTAGCTGTCAAAGAAAATAATTTGGATTTGGCACAAGAGGTAATCAACACAGATGATGAAGTAGACAGATTTGGATTTTATATTATTCGTCAGCTAAAGATAGCAATCCAAAACGAGCACATGTTAAAAGAGATGGGCTTTAGAAACCCAAGGAATTGTCTAGGATACAGATTAGTTGTAAAAAATATAGAAAGAACAGGAGACCATGCAGCGTTTATTGCCAAAGATCTTTTGGAATTCAAAAAATCAGTGAAAAAAGAAATTTTGGAAAAATTGCAAGATATGAATGAATTCTGTTTATCTGTATTAGATGATGCATGCCTAGCTTTGTTCAAGGAAGACTACTCACAGGCTGAAAAAACCATTGAAAAGACTAGTGAAATTGTAAAATTTGAGAAAAAAGTAAGAGAAGCCTCAAAATCACTAAAAGATGACGAGGAGATCTATAGGGTCAGAAGAATGACAGAAAACATTAGAAGAATTTCTGAATATGCCAGTGATATTGCAGAAATTGTTCTAAATATGAACATAGAAAAAGCAATCAAAAAAACATCATAGATTTCAAAACAGTTAGAATCTTTAACTCGAATTATAGTAAAAACATGGAATCAAAATGAAATCAGCAATTTTAATCACGTATGATAAGGAAGATGTGGTTAATGAGGCCAAGGGACTTTGTGATGCGGCTGGTTTTCAAGTAGTTCATACAATGAAACAGAAATTCTTGAAAAAACCAAAGTATGGAATAAGTGGTGGAATTTTAGAAAATCTTGAAGAGATTGCTGGAAAAATTAGACCTGATGTTATCGTGTTTGATGAGGTGTTAAAACCAAGTCAAAATTACAATTTGGCATCAGTATTACATAGAGAGGTATTAGATAGAGAAGCATTGATTCTTGAAATTTTTGAAAGCAGAGCATCAAGCTCAGAATCAAAATTACAAGTAAAGTTAGCCCAATTAAGATATGAAATGGCAAGAGCAAAAGAAAAGGTTCGACTTTCAAGTATGGGTGAACAACCAGGGTTTATGGGAATAGGAAAATTCGAAGTCGATGTTTACTATAATGATATCAAACATAGAATGAATACCGTTAGATCAAAATTAGAAAAAGCTGGAAAACAAAGAGAACTACATAGACAAGGAAGGAAAAGAATGGGATTCAAAACAATTTCACTTGCAGGATACACGTCAGCTGGAAAAACTACTTTGTTTAACATGATGACAGGAGAAACAAGAGACCAGAGCAGTGAATTGTTTACAACACTTTCAACCACTACAAGAAGAGTTACCATTAATCAAGAACCGTTTTTGATCTCGGATACAGTAGGTTTTATCAGCAAATTACCTGCATACATGATTGATGCATTCAAATCAACTTTGGAAGAATTAGGTCATACAGACATCATTATTGTGATAATAGACATTAGTGACTCAATTTTTGAGTTAAAAAAGAAATTTTCAAGCTGTATGAGAACACTTAGTGAATTAGGAGTGGAAAAAGACAGAATGGTATATGCACTAAATAAATCAGATTTGCTAGAAAATAATGAAATTGAAGAAAAAATAGAGACATTAAACTTGGTAGATAATAAAAAATGGATTCCGGTTTCTGCAAAAACAGGGAAAAATGTAAAACAACTCAAAGAATTGATAAAAGATATTTTGGAAAGTTACAATTCACACAAATTTGAAAAAAAGGTAGGAGTTGAAAAGACATTTGGTAATTGAAGTAGTACGAATAGGACAAAGATTAGTCAGAGATGACAGAGTTACAACTCATGTAGCATTAGTTTCAAGAGCATTTGGTGCAGAAACAATTTTCATGACAGAAGTCAATCCAGAAATTAAAAATACGTTAGGAAAAATTAACGAAACATGGGGCGGTAATTTTACAATTGAGTTTATTGAAAATTGGAAACCAATTATCAAAAAGAAAAGAACAGATGGATTCAAAATAGTACATCTCTCAATGTATGGTGAAAAAATTAATGATATTCAAGAAAAAATTCGAGGAGAAGAAAAATTGTTAATAGTTGTTGGTGCTGAAAAGGTTCCTCGTGAAATTTATGAATTGGCAGATTACAATGTTGGAATAGGTAGTCAGCCTCATTCTGAGATAAGTGCACTTGCCATACTTTTAGATCGTATTCAAGAAGGTCAACAGTTTGAGAAAGAGTTTCCAGATGCAAAGAGGAAGATCATACCCACAAAAACAGGCAAAAATGTACAGGTAAAAGAAACAAGGGATTAATAATAGATCATCAGGAGAAATTAGAGTTGGTAGACAAATACGAAGATCCTTTTGTCAGAATCGCTTCAATGATTGGAGGAGACGAATATCTCAAAGTAGCTCGTTCATTATTGAAAGCAGAAGATGCAACTGATGAAGAAATTGCCAGTTCTACAGGACTTAGAATCAACATGGTAAGAAAAGTATTGTATGATCTTTTTGGAAAATCACTCATCACAGGAATTAGAGTAAAAGATGAAAGAAAAGGATGGTTTGTTTACAGATGGAGAACTCGAAGAGAAGAAGTAGAGCACTTTATTGAAAATCAAAAAAAGAAAATCGAAGAGAGATTACAACAAAGACTAGACTATGAAAATGCATCAGACTTTTACCATTGTGGAAATGAAGACTGTCCAAGAGTAACATTTGAGGATGCACTTGAAGGGATGTTCAAATGTCCATCATGTGGAAATGTCCTTAATCTAAAAAAGAACGATAAATCAAAAAAAGCATATCAAAAGAAAATTGATGAAATCAAAAAGGATATGCAACAAATTTTCTAATTAGATTTGAGTATAAAGTTACTAAATTAAATAGGAGATACAGTTCCAAAAAATCCTTGAGTCAGATTACTACAGTTAATCCTACAACAGGTGAAGATATCACAACATTTTCGGCAATGGATAAAGATCAGGTATTTGAGTTAGTCAGAAAAGCAAAAAGAGCATTTCCCGAATGGAAAAAAGATTATGAAAAACGTAGAAGTTACATTTACAATTTAGTTGAACATTTAAAGAAAAACAAGACAGAGTTAGCAAAAATTGCAACCAGTGAAATGGGAAAGGCACTAAAAGAATCAATTGGAGAAGTTGAAAAATGTGCATGGGCTTTAGAATTTTATGCAGACCACGGAGATAGTTTCCTTACAGATGAAGTCCTAAATACAGATGCAAGAAAGAGTTTTCTTACATTTGAGCCACTAGGAGTAATTGGTTCTATTATGCCATGGAACTTTCCATATTGGCAAGCTCTAAGATTTGCAGCTCCATGTTTGATGGCAGGAAATGTAATTGTGATGAAGCCATCTAGAGTCACCATGCAATCAGGAATTGAAATTGAAAAAGCATTTGCAGATGCAGGAATACCTGAAGGGATATTTTCAACCGTAGTTGGAAGTGTAGATTCTGCAAATCATCTTATTGATTCAGAAGTTAATGCTGTGACATTTACTGGAAGTACCAATGCAGGAGCAAAAGTTGGGGAGAGAGCTGCAATGAATCTAAAAAAATGTGTTTTAGAATTAGGAGGAAGTGATCCTTTCATTGTTTTAGATGATGCCATTATAGAAAAGGCAGCTGAAGGAGCAGTAAAAGGCAGATTTATCAATTGTGGACAAAGTTGTGTAGCCTCAAAAAGATTCTTTGTAGGTAAGAATATTGCTAAAGACTTTATCGAATTATTCATCAAAAAAGCTTCTCAACTCAAAGTTGGAGATCCAATGTCAATTGATACAGATGTCGGACCACTATCAAGCAAGGACGGATTAGAAACAATTTCAGGAATTGTTGAGGACGCAAAGGCAAAAGGTGCTGAAGTACTTTTAGGAGGAGAAGAGATGGATGGAAATGGATATTTCTACAAACCAACAATTCTAACAAACATTACACCAGACATGAGAATTGCAAAAGAAGAAACATTTGGACCAGTAGCACCAATAACAATTGTTGATAATGAAAGTGAAGCAGTCAAAATGGCAAATGATAGTGAGTTTGGATTAGGAGCAAGTATTTGGACAAAAGATCTTGCCAAAGCAGACAAGATGTCAAGAAGAATTGAATCAGGAATTGTTAGTGTAAACAACGTGGTAATTTCAGATCCAAGAATTCCTTTTGGTGGAATAAAACACAGTGGATTTGGGAGGGAATTATCAAGATATGGAATGTTAGAATTTGTAAATCTAAAATCAGTCAGATTCTATGATAACCTAACACATCATCATTACGTAGAATAATTTTTTACAGTTGAAATTATGAGCATCCTTTAAGTATAATTTTAGCGTATTATACAGTGACGAGGACACTCGATGACATGTATTGTTGAGTGAAGATCAAAGAGATCTTGGGAACGCCTTGAGCTTTGAGGTACATTCAGAGTTCATGATTCCTCTGCGACAAAGTCCTCGTCAAATTCTTCATCATCTTCGTCGTCTTCATCACATTCTTCTAATTCTACATGTGTCGGAGTTCCATCATCTCCAAAGAAAATTTCAATACAAATGTCAGTAGATAATGTAGATGCTAAAGTTTCGGCCAATTCTTTTGGAAAGTTTCCCAATCTACTTGGATCAGATGAATATCGATATTCAGTGACTATATCATCATGATAGAAATCTAATTCAATGTCACCATTTGCAAATTTTCGTACAGAAACCACTTGACCAAATAGACTGTCAGCCAAGCCTAATTTCCTTGCTCAGCAACATCTCGTGTGAGATTTTCGGCAAGATCTTCATAATGTTGTCGAGATTTCCCTAAATCCTTGAGTTTTGCTGCTTCAATTTCATTTAATTCTCCATCTACCTTCTGTGCAACATATTGTAATCGAGCTTCTGCCATCATAAACAGTCGATTATTTTCTTTCCAAAGATGTTCCGTGATATGTTCTACATACTGTTTCATATCAGAAATTAATTTCTCAGAATCACCTGAAGAAAGATATTCTTTTGCAGAAGATTCCATGTTTGCTGCAATCTCTCTAGAACGCTCATGATCAATTAACATCATTGCGATAGGACCCATATTTTTTGGCAGCCCAGCTTGTTCTAATGCAGGGAACAAAGAATTTTCTTCTTTACTGTGATGACAAACATCTGTAAAGTTTTTTGAAAAATCAATAACAGGTAGTAAGATTGATTCAGGAATTTTTTTATTTTCATTTAATAATTGAATAGTTGCATCCATTGCTTTGACAACTTTTTCAATTAACTCATGATCACGTCTTAATGATGCAGTTGACATGTTGAGTTGAGATTTTTTCCAGTATCTATATCTTATTTTTTAAAATAATTAAAAGATAGAAAGTGTTAACGATTTATCGTTAACAAGTGGGTTTAACGATTAGAAAGGCTTTTTGATTTTACAAATGCCCAAATCTTTTTAGTCATTTCACTTGGAGCAATTGGTTTTTTACCAAATATTTGTTCAGCAGTTTCTGTACGACCTGCAAAACTAATAGCATATCCACCAAATGCGGGTTTTTTTGCTTTTGATTTAGTTGCTTTCTTTTTTGGTGCAGCTTTCTTTTTTGGTACAGCCTTCTTTTTTGTGGTAGTTTTTCTTTTAGTTGTTTTCTTTTTTACTGCCAATTTCTTGTAGTTGTATTCGAAATAAAGTATAAGAACTTAGAGCTTTTCATAATGTAAAACTAGATGGTTTTTGAGCCTCTTTACAGATTTGAGTCTAAGATTAGGCGAATTGGAAATTTTGGAAAATCCAGTACCACGCAAATAAGAAATTGAATCATCACCACCAATCAAGAACGGAGATAAAGTTAGTATCATTTCATCAAAAAGATCTTGTTTGACAAATTCCCAGTTTACGGTTCCCCCTCCTTCAACTAGTATAGTCTTGATTTTCTTTTCTGAGAGTTTTTTCAATAATAATTTTAGATTGACAGAATCATTACCTACATTAATTATCTCAACAGGGAATTTCTGTAGTTTATCGAGATTTTTTTTGGTAATCTGTTTAGATACTGCAATTATAGTTGGAATTTTACTACTTGATTTTAAAATTTTTGATGTTTTAGAAATAGTTCCTTTAGAATCTAAAACAATTCTAATGGGATTTTTTCCTTTAACATAACGAACCGTTAGTTGAGGATCATCACGTGACACAGTATTTTTGCCAATAAGAATTGCATCAACATTTGAACGTAATTTATGAAGTCTTTGAATATCATTTTTGGATGAAAGTTTTGAGTCATTTGTTTTGGTTGCAATTTTTCCATCAACAGATATTGCTCCACTCAGAATAACACGAGGTCTAGATTTTTCCATGAACAATTTTACCTCCAATCATTACTGCTTGTATTACAGATTCTGATGCTCTATGAACAATTGATGCATAAGGCTCATGCATTGGTTCTAAATCTAATGCATGTTTGTTGAGAAATACACAATCAGCAATTTTTTTAGTTTCAATTACTCCGATATCTTTTTTCAATATTTTTCCACCATTTACAGTAGCCATTTTCAAGATTTCTTTAGGATTGATTCTTTTCTTTTGAATGCCCATCGTAACTTTCCAAAGATAGTCCATTTCTCTGAACATATCAGGCGAGTTTATCATGACATTATCTGTGCCTAATGCCAGCATACATCCAGATTTTTGCATCAAAGTAATGTCAGGAATTCCTTCAGCCAAGGAGGCATTAGCTCTTGGACAAATTACTATTCCTCGGATTTTTTTTGCTGCCACATGAAGATCACTTTTTGATGCATGAGTCATATGAACAAGGAAATGAGGTTTTAGAGATAATGCTCTAATCGTTTCAGATTTTCCAGTCATTTTTTTAGATTTTGCAACGCTTTGTTTTGTTTCAGCAGAATGAATTGCCCTAATCTTTGATGTTTTTGAGTAATGATTCAAAACTGAAGTACTGTTCTCATTTGCGCCACTAACACCAATACCGTCACATTTTTGAATAATCAAAGGTAATTCCTGAGCTTTTTCTTTTGGGAGGGGTAGATTTTTTAGAATTTCAACAGAATTTTGGTAAAAATCTACTCTGCCTAAGATAATTGATCGTATAGGAATTTCAGATAATGTTTTTTTCAATAAAATAACACCATCTAGTCCCCCTTCTCTAAAATCAACAAAAGTGGTAATTCCTTTTCTAATCATTGAGTGACACGTATTTTTCATAAAATTTGACAAATTCTCAGGAGGAGTATTTTTTAGAATTTTTGATTTTGCACCAAAAACAGGATGTATTTTTTTATCTACCGAACTATCTAAAGTGACATCTTTTCCAATCGAGTCACCAATGTGAGTATGTGCGTTGATGAATCCTGGAATCATTAAGAGACCTTCGCAATCAATGGAATCTTCCTTGCCACTAGGTTTGATGTTAGATTGAATTCGTTTGAATCTACCATTTTGAATTTGTACATTTGTTTTTGAAACAAATTCCAGTTCTTTTCCTAAAAGGAGACTAATATTTTTGATTAACATGATAATTCATAAACTTCAGGTTTTTCTTTTCCTGAATCTCGAATTTCACGAATTGTATCAAGTGATTTTGTGGCTAATTTTACAGCATCTCTACATGTAGGAGCATTACCAATACCACAATTCAGAAAAATTTTATCATCGTTTTTTATCATATTAATGAAATCCTGTACAGAATTTTTTCCTTCGTCACTTGCTACTACCATAAAGTTATCACCACCCATAAAGAATGTCAATGAGTTTTTTTCTAGAAAATATTTTGACATTTTTGAATATAAATGAAAAATTATTGATGAAATTTCATATGGAGAGTTTGTTGTTCTTTGAGATGTAAGATCATCAACATCCAAATGCATGATAGTAACTTTGGATTTAGATGTGTCATTAACAAAACCAAAAATATTGTATTGTTTATCTAGAACAATTTCATTTTTCTTTCCTTCATATGCTTTCAAATTTGCTTCAAATGGAGATTCAGCAAAACCAATTGAAATTGTAAGGTGTACTTCAAATGATTTTTCAAGTGTTTTTTGAATTTGAATATGTTCTTCTAAACTAATACCATTTGAAACAACAAAAAATTCGTCAGATCTATTTAGAAAAACAAGACAATTTTTCTCGGAAAATAATTGTTGTAGTTGTTTGTACAAGGAGGCCTGAAGCATTTGTAGTTCATGTTCTCTGTCACTGCCTAAAGTTAAAGTCCATGGACCATAACCTGTTATTTTCAAAATACTTAGCTGAATCATTTTTGAATCCTTTTTAGTTCTGATGAAATTTTTACTACTGCCTCTACAGCACGTTCAGCTACAGGTCTAATTCGAGCATGAGCGTGTCTTTCTTGCATTCCAGGACCAGATATGCCTAGAGATACAGGTTTTTGATATTTTATAGATAAATCAGTCAGAGCTTGAGCAGCAGCATGAGAAATAACTTCATCGTGTTTAGTTTGTCCTTTGATAATGGCACCTAAAGTAACTACAGCATCAACATCATTTTTTTGCAATAAAGCATCAACAATTATGGGCATATCATACGCACCAGGAACAGAACACGTATGAGTTATTTTCAATTTCAGAGAATCAGCTTTTTCTTGTGCAACTGAGTGCATTCTAGATGTCACTTCGTCATTGAATTCCGAAACTACTAAAGCAATGTTCAAAATTAATGCACCTTGGCGTATTCTAATAGCTCTTTTCCATCAATCAATGGAATTCCATTTTGTTTTGCAAATTTTTCTGCTTTATCAACAGATAATGCAGTATATGTTTCAGCATCCATCATTTCACATATTGCAGTGACAGGAGTCAAACCAGCAAGTTGTGTAAGATAAACAGACATTTCTGTATGGCCTTGACGTGCTGCTAACAAACCTTTTGAGGCAATCAACAAGGGAACGTGTCCTGGAGTTTTAAAAGATGATACAAACTTTTTTTGTTTGTTTTCGACATTGTAGATATTTGCCATTTCACGTATTGTCAAAGATCTATCATTGTCAGTAATTCCAGTATAAGTTTGATAATGATTTACAGATAAGGAGAATGTTGGATGATCACCATAAGGGGCCAATCCCATAATCATTTCTTTATTTGAGATAGAAGAATCAGATAAAATTTCATGCATGTATTTTAGTTCAAGTGAATTTGCAAATTGATTATCTATTGCAATGCAGAGTAATCCACCTGCATGTTGACGCATTCTAGCAACATGTTCTGGAGTTACAAATTCTGCTGCTACTACCATATCAATCTCATTTTCTCGCCCAGCAGAGTCAAACAAGAGTACAAACTCTCCTCTTTTTAGAGATTGTAATGCAGTTTCAAGAGACATAAACCAGAAAATCCTCAAACTGATTATAAAGTTTACTTAAAAATTGGTAATTACCAATAAAGTGGTAGGTTATTAGGTTTATTTTAGAATGTATTTTCCAAGAATGTCAGTTTCAATATTAACTTTGTCGCCTACTTTTTTTGTTTGAAAATTTGTAACTTCAATTGTATGAGGAATTAATGAAACAGACGCAAGATTTTTTTTAATATCAGTGACAGTTAGACTGATTCCATCAACTGCAATAGAACCTTTTTTGACCACATATTTTGCTAGTTTTTTAGGTACTTCAAACCAAACTTGAACTTCTTTGGGCTTTTTTAGAATTTTTTTGATTATTCCTACACCATCTACATGTCCTAAAACAAAATGGCCTTCTAGTCGATCTCCAGCCTTTAGGCTTCGTTCAATGTTTACAATTCCACCAACTTCAAGATTTCCAAGATCTGTTTTCTTTGTTGTTTCTTCAATCATTTCAAATAGACAATTAGATTTTGTGAGTTTTGTTGCAGTAAGACAAACACCATTTAGTGCTACACTTTGTCCGATTTTCAATCCTTTTGCATGCTTTCCCAAGTTTACAGTCATTTGTACTGCACTACGATTTTTTGTATTTTTAGAAATTTTTTCTACTTTTCCTATTCCTTCAACAATTCCTGTAAACATCAAAATCATCTACAAATTCACGTATAAAATGATTTAGTTAATTTTCATAAGATTACTTTGAATCTAATTGTTCAAATTCATTTTCACAAACTTGATGAAAGAGAGAACATTTGTTTTCTTTTGCTGCCAGTTTGATTTTTTCCATATCTTTGTTAAGAATTCCCTGAGCTGCCAGAAATGCGTTATCACTATCACCTAATTTTTCAAATAGTTTGGATTTTGCAAGAGGTATCTCTTTGAGGCTAGAATCAACTGATTGGGCCTTGTCGTAAAATTCTATTGCAATTTCATAATTTCCCAAGTGACTATGAGATATAGCCTTGTTCATCAAAGCCGTAACATCATTTTGATCTATTGCAAGTGATTTTTCATAGTATTCAAGTGCCTCCTTGTGTTGATTTAATTCATTTAATGACAAACCCATACTGTTTAATGCCCAAGAGTCATTAGGATTAGAAGAAAGGATTTCTTTGCATAATTTTAAAACTAGGTGATAATCACCCAAACTTTCTAGTGCATAGATTTTATTTTTTAATGCATAAGTATCTGATTTCTTTATTTCAAGAACCTTATCACAGTAAGATATAGCTTCTTGATATTTTTTCAGATAAATCAGAGACAGGCAAATATTTTGAAGTGCAACCATATCATTAGGAATTTTTTCGAGTAGTCCCTTGCAGTAATTATACATCTCTTCATATTTTCCTGCATTAAACATTCTAGTTATGACATTGTTAGGATCTAGAAGATTAACCATTTCTAATAATTAGAATAATTTCATTATCTTTAATCTATTCTGAAAAGAGGTAATCCTTCAGTTATTTTAGGACTTTACGAATGGTTTCGTTTAGTACTTTAGAATAACTATAGGAGGCTTGTTCTTGTTGAATTAATTTTGCTTGACGAAGTCTAAGTTTTTTATCAATGTCATCATCGATCATTATTGTTACTCGTTTTGCCATGTGAAAAAGTATGAGAATTATAATATAACATTATGTGAGGAGTCCCAAAACTGGGAATTAGGTGTTTATGCTTGAAATAACGTGCTCAATATTGAAGGGTTTTTGAACTACAATTACATTCAGTTTTTGTAATTTTTCTTCAGTTGCCGTTGTAGTATCAGCTGTAACTGCAATTATACGTGCTTTGGGTTGGATTTCTTGTATTTTCTTGATTGCATAAAACCCTGAACCATTAGGCATGTTAATATCAATAAGAGTAACATCAGGTTTCAATTTTTTATACAGTTTCACTGCAGTAACACCATCAAATCCATTTCCTACAATATTGATTCCCTTTTCCTCAAGAAATTCAGAAAATAGTCGAACAGTATCCTCATCATCATCAATAATAATAACAGATTTGCTCATGAATTAATAAAACAAATGTGTTCTTTATATTTTAGATCTCCAGACACCATATATGCCAGGATTAGACAAATTAATTTCAATATCATTACCCACCAAAATCAAGAAAAAAATTGATGCAGATACACTAAAAAAAATTGAACGTGAATTATTTTTAGAACATGGAATGTCAATCAAACTTGCAACTGAACATTTTCAAACATTATTAAAAATTATTAAAAAAAATTCTGAATTAGACATTAATGAATTTGAAAATGAATGTCTAAAAGAAATTATTCAAGTAAAAAAAGTGAAAGAAAATTATAATCTAACTATACTTGATTCAAAACTAGTTCACATTATTTTAGACATGTTTGGGGATGATGAGACTAGGGAGATGATCATATCAATTCTAAAAAGTGAACACACCATACCAGAAATTCTAAGAGAATCAGGAATACCTAAAACCACAGGATATAGAAAAATAGAAAATCTTCTAATCAATGGATTTTTTATAGAGACAGGAAAAGTTCTAAGTGAAAGTAAAAAAATATCAAAAATTCAATGTGTTTTTCAAGAAATTTTGATAGATGCCAAAAAAGAAAAGCTCATAGTCAGTGGAATTGTGCCTAAACAGATATTTGAAAAAAGCACAACAATGAAAAATATAATTAAAAATTTAGAATGAACTATTTTACAAGCTCAAGTAGTGCTTTTGCCTGTTTATAGTGAACTTCATCAATCATTTTTCCATCAACAGTAGTAGCACCTTTTCCTTTCTTTGTTGATTCAAGGTAAGTTTTACAGACTTTTTCAGCCCATTCAATTTCACCTTTGTTTGGATGAAATAATTTGTGAGTTATAGAAATATGATCTGGGTGGATGATGCTTTTTCCTGAATAACCCAAACTTTTTCCAATTTTGCAATCTTTTTCCAATCCCTTTGAATCTTTTAGATCTTGCCAAATAGCATCTATGGCAGATACACCAGCGGCGCGTGCATCTATAGGAATTTTTCTTCTAGAATATTTTGAGCCTTCAGCATCTTTGGTATATTCTACACCAATATCATTTAGAAGATCAAATACGCCAAATACTACTGCAACTACTCTTTTACTGCTAGAAGCAATTTGATATGTATTAACAACACCTTCTGCAGACTCTATTGAAGGAATTAGTTGGATTGGTTTTAGTTTTCGTGTTTTCTCTAATCCTGAAATAATTTTTTCAATTTTTTTTAGTTCTTGGGTATTGTTAACTTTAGGAATAACAATTCCATCAATTCCCTTTTGAACGATTTCTTTAAGATCAGATGGGATTTTTCCAGATACAGGAGAATTTGTGCGAACAAAAATTGAAGATTTGTATGATTTTCTAGATTTAAGAGCAGATTTGATTAGTTTTCTTGCATTTGTTTTTTCATTATCTGGAACAGAATCCTCTAAATCAAAACATACAATGTCAGCCTCTAGTCTTTTTGCTTTTTCTAGAAATCTAGGATTATTCCCAGGAACAAAAATGAGATTTCTGAAGAGCTGAGTCATTAAATGACTAAGCGCCTTCAGGCTTCATTAAGATTTTGCCAAAGAATTTACCATCTAACATTTTTGTGTGAGCCTCTGCGGCTTGTTCAAATGTATAGACAGAGTCAACAATGGACTTTAGTTTTCCTTGACCCATCCAGTAAAGACCTTGATCAAGTTCAGCTTTTGTTCCTTGTGTTGAACCTAAGACGTTAATTCCTTTGAAGAATATGTGTCTAAGATCTATTTGTGCATCATAACCTGTTGTTGCACCACATGAAACAAGAGATGCACCATACTTGAGTAAGGTTAGTTGCTTGTTGAAGTGAGTTTGACCAATATGATCAAATGCAATATCAATTCCAGGTGCTTCACCTTTTGTTTTTGCTATTTCTTTTGAAATTTTAAAGACTTCTTTTTGCCAATCGTCTTTTCTGTGGTCTACTGCATGATCTGCTCCAAGTTCTAGACATTTATCTAATTTGTCTGGACTTGCAGTTGCAATTACATCACAGTTGTATAATTTTGCAATTTGAATTGCAAAGCTTCCAACGCCAGAACCACCACCCATTACGAGTACTGTTTGTCCGGGAGTGATGTTAGCTCTACCAACTAACATGTGCCATGAAGTTAGAAGAGTCATTGAAGCTGCTGCTGCATCTTCATATGAAACACTATCAGGAATTTTTGAAACATTTACTTCTGGTAAATGAATTTGTTCAGAGTATGCACCCCATAGTGGTCCAGTTTGGAAACCCCAAACTTGTCTGCGGGTACAATCAAATTCTCTTCCATCAGTACATGCTTTACAAACTCTGCATGCCAAGTTTGAGTGAGAGACAACTCTGTCACCTACTTTGAAATTTTGTACATCTTCGCCTACTGCGATAACATCTCCAGCTACATCAGAACCTGAAACGTGTGGGAGAGGAACTGCTACTGGAACTCCTCTCATTCCCCAAATATCATTATAATTCAGGGCAGATGCTTTATTGGTAAAAATTACCTCATCTGGTTTTGGTTTTGGTTCGTCTATATCCTGGACTTTGAGGATCTTAGCGTAATTATCATCTGGTGCATATTCATTGTATACAACGGCTTTCATAAAATAACCGGCTGCCTACCCATAATTATATTTTATCTGAGATCAGACACGATTGAATTTAAAATCACGTTTTGGTTGCTGTGTGGAAAGTAAAATTTGCTTTAATTGATCGTCTGTGATTTGACCAGGGATTTTTCCCTGAGTTGCCATTCCTATCAGATATTGTTCAACAAGATCGGCTAATTCGGGTTTTACCATTTTGATATTGCTTAATCTCATTCTTGCTTCAGGAACAAGAATCTGTTTTAGAATTTGTTCTTTTTGTGCAGCTAGTTCATGATTTGTATTGTCTTGAGGTTGATCGTTTGATTCAGGAAAACTCATTTTGAATCTAAGTGTAAACTTTCAATTGAGGATTTTCAACAATCATTTCTTTTAGAATTTCTGTTGATAATCTGTCAAGTTTTTGCATACCTTGTTTAGAAATTACACGTCCTTTCTTCTCAACTTTTTCTAAATAACCTAATTTTTCTAATCCGTGAATAGCATTTCTAATAATTGCACCACCAGCATCTTTGTGATGAGCTGCACCATATCCAGATGGTTTACCACCACCATAATCTTTTCTTAATTCATTAATTCCAATTGGGCCATGAAGGTAAATTTTTCTCATAATTGAAGCACATCTAGTATGCCACCAATCACGGTTTTGTGGTGGTTTATCAGCATGAGCTCCGGTTTTTACAAATGGAATCCAAGAAGGAGCTGGAATATCTTCATTTTTTAGAGTATCAGCTAGTTTTCCTATCAATACATCTGCGGGTACATCGTATACCTTTGCCATGAAGACAAAAAATCGAGAATCGTCTTATAAATCATTGAGATATTATTTTGCGATACGTGTGCCCACACAAGTAGCAAGATATTCTGATCGACTTGACAGATGCCCTACCCAAACGAATTCTAGAATTTACTCCAGGTGCAATGAATGATTTGCATTTTTTGCAAAAAACCATCCTAAGTTCATAAGGCATTCGAATTTTGTGTCTAGTACTAATTCTACGAGCAAGAAGAGCTTGACGTTGAGAAAGTTCAGGATCAGTTCTTGCATTGCTAATTGCATTTTTTATTAGAATTTGCATTCGCTCCATTGCAAGTTTTCTTACTGCAGGTTTCACAATAATTTCTAAAATTACACCTAAAAATTACTTCTTATTGAAATCAAAGAAATGCAGTCAGCGGGATTCGAACCCGCGTCACAGGGTTGGAAACCCCGAATACTAACCAGGCTATACTATGACTGCAACAAAATGCAAATTTTGATGCCTACATAAAAATGGTTTTTTCGTACTCATAGAGCATTCTGGCAACTACAGTATGACCTTCAAAGGATTCATCACCAACAGAATACATTTGAGTGAATTGTTTTTCAATAGAATCTGAAAAATGTCCTTTTTGAAATCCTCCAAATACAAGACAATAATCATTATTGATCTCTCCTGCAATTTTTTCATATGAATTTTGAGTGCCTTTGGTAGAAAATCCAATTATTTTTGATGGATGTATTTCATCAATTAGTTCTGAGAAGGTTTTGTTTTTAATTTCAAGTAGTGTATCATTATTTGCTGTTATCTTTTTTTCTCTATACAATTTTTCAATTAGTCCTGCAAATCTATGATAAGATTTTGGTACATGTACGTTTTGACCAAATTGGATTACTTTATCATCAATTGTATGAACATAGAGTTTGATTTTGTTTTTTAAATAAAGTGGAATCGTTGTAGCTTCAAGTATTGAAAAATGTACAAGATCAGGTCTGCCTCTCTTTAATTCATTGTTGATTCCTTTCATTGCTGCAAAGTGCCATGAATTATCTAATAGAATTTCAGATGAAAGTTTTCCCAATTTTCTTGCATGAGAAATTACTGATGGATGATGTTTCAATTCAGATGGAACAAGCTCTAATGTAGATTCAGCTAAAACTATGGAAATCATTTTAGTTTAACATTTGAATTTGATTTTTAAATTCATTCCAACCTGGTTTGGGATTACCATTATCATCAAACAATCCAGCATTGCAGACATAATGGTTTAATCTCTCAATTACATGCTCACTACTACCAAAACCTGAACCACCTACGGTAAGTTTGTCTTCTCCAATCTCTTGTGCTTCAAAAGAACAGGTTCCATCAGGCTTGTCATTTTGCCTGTACCAAGTGAAAAACTCTAATTCTGATTCATTTTCTGCATAAAATTCAAATGATTTTTCTAAAAACTCAGTCTGAGAATCCTCATTACCCCCAACAAAATCAGAGGTACTCCAACTAATCTCAAAAATTGCAGCTTTTTTGTCACCGGTTAAATCAATGATTTCTTGTAATTCCTCTTTTGCTTGTTGTGGGGTTTTGACCATATCACCAACAGTATCTACAGGAGAATAAGTAAATGCAACAAAATCACCAACATCCAAGTCAGTCACAATATTTTGCAGATCCTTATTCAAAACTTGGTGTAAAGCAAATGCATTTCCAATTTTTACATCAGGATGTTTTTCTTTAATTTTATCATATATTCCAGTAAACAATTCTTTGTAAGGAGGAATATTTTGTTCATAGTATCTGAATTGAGATTCTGTTTCGCCTGCAAGAATTACAGTGTCAACAATATGATATCTAGACAATATTGCATCAAGAATGCTGACAACTCTATCTTCATTTAATGATTGAATAGGTGGCTTTCCAATCCAATTTGGAAATGGTCCTAGTGTTTCTCCATTAATTATTGAAAAGTAAAGTGTTACTTTGAGATCATTTTTTTGGTTAAAGCTCATCAAGGCATCAGAGTATTGCCAATTGTATTCACCACGTTCTGGTTCAATCAAATTCCAGAAAATATAGACATTGCTTCTTCCAATTCCAGATTCAGATGCAGTGGAATAGATTTCATCTAGTTCTTGTAATGTTACAGATTGATTTGGGGAATTTATCACTAGACCAATTTTCTCATTAGTCTTTTGAGAAGTAACTTCAGAGATAGGAGCATCATCAACACTAAAAACTCCAGCTGCAATTGCTATGACTACAGCCATGCCTATAGCCACGCCTAGAATCTTCTTATCCATACGAACTCAAAAAGAAAAGAAAGTAAAAAAGTTGTGATTCTGGTATTTATCCAGAAGTACAACCACTAAATCCACATTCAATGCAGATGCTGCAACCTTCTACAAATACAAGGTTGTTCTTACATGTTGGACATAGACGATCTTCTGAAACCTCTTCTTGTTGGATTGGTTCAGATTTGATTTCCTCGTCATGTACTTTTAATGCAAGTGCTGCATTAACTTGTGATTTGATGTAGGAGTTTGTAATTTGTGTTGTAACATAATCTGTTACATGTTCACTTGGAGTAACATCAAATGTTTTTTCTGCATTTTCACTTGTCATGTGAAGCACTTGTTTGTGTCTAGAGCCATCACGATAAACTGTGATACCCTTGAGACCAATTTCATGTGCTAGCAGGTAAGCAGATTTTACATCTTCTGCAGTTACATCATATGGCATGTTGATTGTTTTTGCAATTGCATTTCCAATCCAGTCTTGCCATACACCTTGAGCCATCAAGTGGTCAGACCAGTGAATATCCATTGCAGTTACAAAGACATCTTGCATCCATTGAGGAATTTCATCAATTCCCTTCAATGAACCATAATTATCTGCAATCTTTGCAAGAATTTCATCAGTGTACAGATTATTTTCTTTTAGGACTTGTTCGACAATTTTGTTTGTGTAGAAGAATCTTCCTACAGTAACTCTCTTTTCAAATACCAATGCAAATGCAGGTTCCATTCCGTTTGAACAGTCTGCAATCATTGACAGGGTACCTGTTGGGGCTACTGTTGTTGTCAGGACGTTTCTTATTCCATATTGTTTTATTTTTTCAATTAATGCATCCCATTCATAGGAGTGGGATTCTTTTGGTTTTTCATAATAGCCTGCAACTGGAATCTTTCCCTCAGGATACTCAGTCTTTGAACATAGTGGGAATTCACCACGAGATTTTGCAAGGGCTACACTTTCTTCCATGGAATAGTATGTTAGGGCTTCAGAGAGTTTGGATTGTAATTCATATCCTTCCTTAGAATTGTATGGGATTCTCAGTTTGTACAAGAGATCTGCTACTCCCATTACACCTAATCCAATTCTTCGAGATTCTTTTGATGCTACGTTAATCTCTGGAACTGGGTAGTGATTAACATCGATGATGTTATCAAGGAATCTAGTAGTCTTTCTGATTGTCTCTTCATATCTTTGCCAATCAAATTCATAGGTTCCATCTGCTTGTCTCTTTACGAGATTTACCAAATTGATAGAACCTAGGTTACAAGATTCGTATGGGTAAAGACTTTGTTCACCACAAGGGTTTGTTGCACGTAATGGTGCTTGTCTTGCTTTTGCAAATACATTGTATTTGTTAATTTGATCAAAGAAGATCAAACCAGGTTCTGCACTCTTCCATGCAGACAATGCAATCAAGTCAATTAGTTGATGTGCGTTAATTTCTTTAACTGGTTTTTTGTCACGTGGACTACGTAAAACATAGTTACCGTCACTAGTGTTTACAAGTGAATGCCAAAAGTCTTCCCAAACACCAACACTGACGTTAAAGTTTTCTAAAACACCAGGTTCTGTTTTGTTTGTGATGAATTTTTCAACATCTGGATGCCATGCTTCAATGATACCCATATTTGCACCACGTCGCTTTCCTCCTTGTTTAACAACTTCAGTTACAGTGTTAATGATGTTCATGAAAGATACTGGACCTGATGCAACACCGGATGTTGATGCTACAATGTCACCTTCTTCACGAAGATCAGAGTAATTGATTCCAACTCCGCCACCGGATTTGAAGATTAATGCTGCATCAGAAGTTGATTTCATGATCTCTTCCATGCCATCGTTCATTCCAAGTACAAAGCATGCAGAAAGTTGACCGAGTCTACCACCTGCATTCATCATTGTTGGAGAGTTTGGCAAAAAGTCTTGTGAAACCATCAGATCAAAGTATTCAGTGATTTTGTCTGCATAGCTGTCAAGTTTCTTTGCTGCAAGCAGTGTCAAAAGTTCTTTGAAGCTTACTTTCATCTGACCCTTGTTTGAAAGGGTTACGTAATGGTTGATGAGTGATCTAAAATGCCATTTGTTGAAGAAATAGTCTCCAACTTTGAATTTGTAATCAAAGGCATCTAGTTTTTCAAGATAAGATTTTGCTTCTTCTACATCTTGTTTTGAGTTTCCAGATACGTCAAAGACTTGTGAATCATACATGAGATCACCAATTCCGACAAGTATTGCGACTCTCTCAAACATCTGAGTTGGAGATTCAATAATCTCATTTTTTCCATTTCTGAAAAGATATCTTGATG
This sequence comes from Candidatus Nitrosopumilus sp., assembly GCF_965262695.1. GTDB lineage: Archaea > Thermoproteota > Nitrososphaeria > Nitrososphaerales > Nitrosopumilaceae > Nitrosopumilus. The sequence goes on from NZ_OZ253550.1 coordinate 1,122,593, forward strand.
CCAAGACTCTAAGACAATTCAAGTCAAACTTTTTGGAAACTGGATCTAGGGCCTTTAGATTTAAGACCTTCATTTTTTCGTCTCTGAGTTTTCTTCTCTCATGACGATAAACGATGTATGCTTTTGCAATATCGCTATTACCGCTATCAATCAAAGTAGACTCTACAATATCCTGAATATCTTCAACTGTAGGAGTTCTAGTACTAGTGAATCCTTGTTCCACTAATTTGTTAACAACGTTATCTGCTAACTGATCGGCTAGGCCACGGTCGGCTTTAGAGGTGGCAGCCAATGCCCTGAAAATGGCATTTGAAATTTTATCTTTATTGAAAGCCGTTACTGCGCCACTGCGCTTACGGATCTCATTGATCGTATTTTCTATTTGTGAATTATCCATTATAATCTCCCCGTAGAGGGTTATGATCAATGCGGGTATAAATGATTTGTCAGTTTTTGTCTAAAAGTTCGGTTCAATAAAATTGACAATGCTACTATGAACTTCATAATGGCATAACTTCTGCAATAGACGATGATCGCATCGGTCTGAAACAGATCAAAAAGTTTTCAAAAATGATCGTAACTAGTTTTTCAATTATGAATTTCAGACAACATATGGAGACTTACACTTTGGACACTTGTCTTCAAATGGTTCATCTTTGAAACCACACTCACCACAGATTGCAATATCTTGAACTGGTTTGAATGAAGTTGTAAGTTCAGATGTCTTCTCAATTGCTTTTTTGATTTCTGCAGGCTTTGCATCTTTACCAATTTTTAGCGTTACAAACAAGCCTCCGTTTAGCAACTTTGTAAGTTTGTTACATTCAGAAATCGGCTCACTCTTAGCAGTATAATCAGTAACTTCAGAGGCATCAATAGTAATTCCTTCAGAGTATGAATCTCCGTCCATAGCGTTTAGGGAGGAATTCTTGCCATATTTCTCACCATCAAGGGTTGCAAAGCGTGTAGAACTCTCAGTCTCAGTCATACAAATAGCCACAGAATCACCTAATTCTTTGCCTTTTTTGGCTCCAACGTCGACTGCAGTCTCAATTACCTTGTGAAGGATCTCACGTCCTTCCTTATTGTCCTGGAATCCAAGGATGTTAAAGACAGCCTCTTTGAGACCAACTAAATTAACTACAAGAGAAACATTGCTTTTTTGCATGTATTGTGTATTTTTGGCCAAAATTGGATTCAACCCACGTCTGGTCAAATCTGAAATGTCTTTCTTTCTTAATGCCATTGAAGACAAAGCTGGTTTCATCAACAATGCCAATCTTGCTCTAAAGTAAGTTTCATCTTTGTTTGATTCAAAGGCTAATCTTGGAAGATTGATTGATACTGATTCAAGCATAATTGAAAGTGGTCCAGAGTTCTTAGTTGATCCATTGGTAACACCATGACTTGATGTTTGTCCTTTAGCAAACATTACTTTTCCACCAAGTGAAATTATTTCTGATGCAGCTGCTGAAACATCAGCGATCTTTCCTTTTTCATTATCTATGATTAAACCAATTTTTGGAATTGGTGTTAGTTTTGTATAATTTTTGTATGCGTTGATAATTGAATTAATTATCTTTGTATCAGAACCTAATTGTAATCTAATTGAAACATTAGTACTTGATTTATTGTATTTAGAAGTTGTAGATGCAGTTGCAAATGCTGCAGTTAATTTTTGTTCTAGTTCTGGAAGTGACTTTGAATGTTTTGAGAACAATGAAACTAAGCCATCAAGTACAATTTCATTTGAAGCTTCCTTTGAAAGAAGTGAAATTACAACAGACAATGCACTTGTAATTTCATCGAGTTGTTTTGATGCAGGTATTCTTGAAACATCAAGATACTTTCCACCAAGATCAATTCCATCTTCAATTAACTCTTTAACATTAACAAATATTGTATCAGGTATCATTGACCAAATTCCAGGATTTGCAATGTGTAAGTCACCAGAAAGATGAGAGTCAGCTACATCTTTTGGTAAGATGTTTGTAAGAAGATGTTCAGCAAAAACTCTTTGGCCTGTTTTAAACAAGAGACCTTCTGCTCCATTATCGACATTATCGAGGTTAGTAATCATCTCTTGAACGTCAAATACAGGTAAGCCTAGGCGTGCAAGCTTGTTGCGGTATTCCTCATGACCGTGCTCAAGCAATACAGAATTTACCATTTCTCGTATAAGTGAGCCTGTAAGATAGGTAGTTTGATATTTGTAAATTCTATTTTCAACTTCTTCAGTAATTTTTTGTGCTAACTCTAGTGGAAGGCTACCCTCACGCACCAAGGATTGAATAATTTTGTGGGAGTTAAATTCCTCAATTGATTCATGTGATGTTCTAACATACATCTTTCCGCTTTCAATAATTGATCTTTCTTCAATTTGTCTGGCTAAGCTTAAAACTAATTTTCCAAGATTTGTAATTGTGTAACGTCTTTCAGATTTGTTTAATGCAACAAGTGATTGTCTAAGTAATTTTCTCAAGTGGTATGCAAATTTTCCACTCTCTTTTTTTGATTTGAATCCAGCTAGGGATTTTAATTCTGAGTAAGTCAGAGGACCTTTTGAATTTAGAATTCTCAAAATATCAATTCTGTTAGGACTTGCCATTACAGAGAAGATCATTCTAACACGTTTTGATGTAGATTGTAAAATTCCACCACGTTTCTGAGAATCTGAATCATCATCTAAATCTGCATCTAGATCATCATCCACATCTGCATCTAGATCACCATCTAGATCCATTTCTAATTCTTCGTCACTCATTTTCATGTACTTTTCTAAAAAAACGCACTAATTAAGACTTATGACAGTATGGTTTTGGATCAAATTTGATCAATTTTCTAAATGCATAGAAAGATTTTAGATCAAATTTTTAAAAATTGTAAAAAAAGATCAAATATGAGAGATTATTTTTCTTGAACATCTAATGAAAACTCGGATGTAGAGAGTTTTTGTCCACATGACGGACATTTTCCACCATAAGAATTCATTACATCTTTTAGAGATTTTAACATCTTCATGTTTGTAATCTTTTCACCACATTTTCCACATGTTACTTCTACTGACATGAAAATGATCAGTATTGCAAAATAATTAAAAATCGATTCTGATTTTTTTTAATAATTCAAACAAATATTTTTACTGCTTTTCGATGACGATTCCTCGTTCATCAAAACCAGTGATTTTGGCTGGGGTTCCAACTGGAAGATCAGCAGGAGTAGCAATTCCGCCCATAAATCCTGAAATTCTCAAATCTGAATTATCTAGTTTGAGCACGACAAAAGCGTATGGGGTGTATTTTTCAAAGCCTGCAGGAGGCACAGTAATTATGGTATAGGTAGCAACTTCTCCAACACCATCCAAAAGCACATCTTCAAATCCCTTACTACCACATTTTCGGCAAAAGTAGGCCGTAGAAAGATGGATAAATCCACAATCAGTACATTTGTGAGTTAGAAGTTTACCATTTTTGGCGTTTTCAATTACTTGTTCTTCAATGGACATTTTATACACTCTGGAAAACATGAACAGCACAACTTGCGCCAGTTGCACCAAAGTTATGAGTCAAACCAATCTTTGCATCTTTAACGGTTCTTTCACCAGCGTTTCCAGTTAATTGATCATATACTTCAACTACTTGTCCAACACCAGTAGCTCCAATTGGATGTCCCTTTGATTTAAGACCGCCTGAGGGATTAATAGAAATATCAGAATTTAATTTTGTTCTGCCTTCACGAACTGCTTCAACACCTTTTCCTTTTTCAAAGAAGCCCAAGTCTTCAGTGTCAACAACTTCTGCAATTGTAAAACAATCATGGACTTCTGCAAAGTCTACATCTTTTGCAGTAATGCCTGCCATCTTGTATGCATCAGCTGCTGCAAGTTTTGTACTTGGGATTGTTGTCATGTGATCACGTCCTTGCAATGCAGCAGGAGAACCACCACGACCAGAACCAATACATTCAACATAATCACCACCATGTTCTTTTGCAAACTTTTCAGAACATAGAATTACAGAACTTGCTCCATCTGAAAATGGACAGCAATCAAATAGTTTTAGTGGACTTGCAACTACTGCAGAATTCAATACATCATCAACAGTAATTTTTTTCTGCATGTGAGCTTTTGGATTTAGTACACCATTATCATGATTCTTTACTGCAACTCTTGCAAAGTCTTCTTCAGTTGTGTTAAACTCTGTCATGTAAGCTCTAGCCATTGATGCAAACAATCCTGGGAATGATGCACCAGCTTGACCTTCATAGAAAAAGTCTGAACAATATGCAAAGTAAGTTGTTGTCCATTCAGTTCCAGTATGAGTTACTTTTTCAACACCAGTAACTAAAAGACAATCATAAAATCCGGCTGCAACGTTGGCATATGCCTCTCTAAATGATACAGAACCGCTTCCACATGCAGATTCTATTGTTAATGATGGTTTGTCGGGAATTCCTAATCGGCTCATCAAAACAGGACCAATGTGTACCTGTTTGTCTGCAACTCCAAATACGTTTGAGATGTATGATGCTTTGATGTCTTTAGGAGAAATTCCAGCACTCTCTATGGCTGCAACGGATGCCTGAGTAGTAATATCAGCAATACTATCTGCTAATTTTCCATACTTGGTGCTTCCTGCGCCAAGAACACAAACCTTTTCCACAAATGTCACTGACCCAAGTCCCTATAAAAATCGTTTTAGTAAATTCAATGTAGAACATGCCATCAAAGAAACTTCAGACTGTACAGATCAAAAAAACCGTTGTTAGACATTCAGTTAAAACTACAAAGTCAAAAACTAACGTTTTCAAAAAAGAGATAATTCAGTATTTGGATGGGAACGGGTATCTTTCGTGGTCATCAAAAGACAAAAAATACATGATTCTTGGAACAAACTCTCCAAAAAATGGGTTGGTTCAATGTCCTCAATGCAAAGTAGGAGAATTAATGGTAATTCGCTCGAGAACAACAAGAAAACGATTCATGGGTTGTTCTAACTTTTATGGTGGATGTAAAGCATCATCACCATTATTACAAAAAGCAAAACTCAGAGCAACAAAGAGTCCTTGTGATGTTTGTAAATGGCCAATGATAATTTTCCGTTACTCACGAAAACAAAAATGGACTAAACAGTGTTCAAATTTCAATTGTAAAAGCAGAATCAAGCCTTCAAAGTAGGATAGACATCTGTTCTTCTGTTCTTTAATAATGGTAAAACTTTGCGTGTTTGTTTGACTTTTTTTAAATCAATGTTAGCATATCCAATTCCTTGTTTCTTTTTCATGTCAAGCAGAATTTTTCCATAGGGATCTACAACTAGGCTTCGTCCACAGTAGATGTTACCGACTTGATCAGGTGCAATCACATAACATCCATTTTCAATTGCACGTGTCTTGTTAATTGTCAGCCAATGTTCTTCTTTCATGTTACCTTTCACCCATGCTGATGGTGCAACCAGTATTTCAGAACCAGCTGCTGCAAGTGATCGTGACATTTCTGGAAAACGTAAATCATAACAAATCATCATTCCAATTTTTCCCAATGTTGTCTTTACAGGCTTTGCAATCTTTGAGCCTGATGCCATCTTGTCTGATTCTCTAAAACCTAATGCGTCATAGAGGTGAATTTTTCTATACGTAGAGATAACTTTACCAGATTTGTCAATTACAAATGAAGTATCATATACTCTGTCTTTCTTTCTGCTCTTCTCATAAAATGAACCTACAACTTGAATATGATTTTCTTTTGCAGTCTTTGCAATAGTTTTTACAAAGTTTCCAGTAATGGTTTCAGCTAGAGTAGCAAGTTGTTTTGGTGTTTGAGTTGAATTTGTATAAAACATCATAAATTCTGGAAATGCACACAGTGTTGCATCTTTAGAAGCTGCCTTTTCGATATATGAAATAATTTTCTTTAGATTGGTTTCTTTGTTTGTTGATGCTTTGAATTGGACAACTGCAGCTTTCATAATAGAACAATAATCAAATGACAATAAAAGGATAAACCAATGGTACAATCGCAAAATGTACCATTTTCTTCTTATGCAAAGTTGTTCTAATAGAATCATACCGACCATAGTGTGTATGTCAACCTGCGACTGGCAGGAGTCATCCAGTCAATTTTTTTAAAAAATAATTAAAGTTGGTTTCCTGCCAAAAACCAATTTTCTTTTGGATTGTCTTCAAAAACAACAATAACATGATTTTCTTTTGTTTTTAAAATCTCAACTGCTGATTTTGTGATTGCTTTTGCGTATTCGTCTTTTTGTTCCTGAGTTCTTCCAGGATACATTGACACTGTAATCAATGGCATGAAAACTCAAACTAGAATCAGGAATTTATGCTTTCAATAGTCTGGGCGGTATCCATATCGTGTACCATATGTATATTCAGAACTGTGTGTTTTCTTGTAGAGGTATCCTGTTGCAAACCCAATTGCAAATCCTCCAATGTGAGCCATATATGCAACACCACCACCAGCAACACCAAAACCACCTATGAAAAATGGCAACAAATTCTGAAAGACTAGCCAAAATGGCAAAAACCACCTTGCTTGAATATGCATCATTCTCCAGAAGAATCCTAACATAAGAAAAGTAGTAATTCGAACTCTTGGGAACATTGCCAAGTATGCACCAAGTACACCAGAGATTGCTCCTGATGCACCAACTGCAGGAATTGAACTTGTTGGATCAATTACTATATGAGCTAGACCTGCACCAACTCCCCATGCAAGATAAATTAAAAGAAATTTTGCTTTGCCAAACTTTAGCTCAATGTTATCACCAAATATCCACAAAAACAACATGTTACCTCCCAAGTGCATCAAACCACCATGCATGAACATCGAACTAAATAATGAAAAATATGGAGTGTCAGGACAAGAAATTCCTGGTTGAATCATTGATGAGAAACCGGTGATACAGCTAGGAACAGCACCCCATTCAAAAAACATGAATGCAGCTCTTTGATTAGAAAATTCCCAAAATTGACCAGTGGCAATTACTTCATAGAAAAATATTGCAACATTGAGTATGATTAATCCAATTGTAATTTTTGGTTTAAATCCTGGAGGATGTGGATTTTCATCTCTTAATGGTAACATTAGTTATTTAGTTTGAATGAAATTTGTATAATAAGATTTTTCAATTGAATATAGATTGTATAATGAAGTTGAATTTAAAATAATAAAGATTGATCATAAAATGTATCTAACATTGAATCAATTTAGAAAGTGGTTTCTATAGAATATTTTTACCGTATAAACAAGAAATTTAGGCTCAATATTCAAAAATGAACTTACACAGAAGGAGTTGGTAATTTCTCTAGAATTTCATTCATAATTTTTGTGATTTTTTTAGATTTAATTTCTGCACTATCTAAGTTCTCATATGGATCTTTATTTCGCATCCATTGTTTTAATTCATCTATTACGTTTTTGACATTTTTTTCTATATCTAGTTCAATTGTTCCTGCTTGTGCATCTAAAGTTTGTTCTAAATCATTCAATCCATCTTTAATTATCATTACATTACTAACAATATCATCAATAATGCTATCAGTCAAAGCCATTGTTTCCAGAGAATCATCATCTTTTGGTAAATTATGAATTGAGTAAATGTTTTGATTTAACATAGAAATAAAATTTTTTAGTGAAAATGAAATTGATGTCATGACATAATCATATTTTCTTTTCCTAAATTTCTCAGCATCTTCAATTAATTTTTGTTGTTTTATTTCAATAGATTTAATATCATTTACTAGTTCTTTAATTTCATATTGTTGAGTATTAATTGTTCTTACAAGTTCTTTCATTTCTTTTTGCTGATCATTTGAAATTGAATAAATGACATATGCTATAACTATACCAATTCCAACTTCAACAATTAAGGTACTAAGATTTGGCGGATCTTGAATTCCAGCAACATCAATTATAATATTTCCAAATAATCCAAAAGCAATAATCAACAACCCAAATGCAAGAATTGATAATGCCCATTTTTGTTTATAAGATAATTTTTTTTCAGTTGACGTCATTTTTAGATCACATGTGTTTCATTTCAATAGGAGACATTATTTTCCGGATAAGATACACAAAATTCTATGAAGTCTTGAAGGGATTTCAACATGTTCGGGTTTGATTGTGTTACAAGTTTGCAGAATTCCATTGATACTGCGGGTTTTGATTTTCCTCCCTCGGTACACGCCTGAGAAAATTTTTCATGATCAACTGCTTTCATGAAATCCTCCAAATTTCCTTCCGTTATTGTGACTATATTGCCATTTGTAACCAACTTTTCTTTTGACAATTCACCTGTTTTATCACTCTTGAAGACATCTATTTTTGAATCAACGTCAGTGAGAATAACATGAGGTACATGAAATGCATTTAGCAGTTTTCTATATTTAGGAAAATTTTTCTTTCCTCCAACGCTTGTTATGATGATATCTTGTGATAACATGTCATATTTTTTGTCTACTGTTTCTAAATAATTTACAATTCCTAATAGATTACGATCAGACTCTCCTTCTGTGAGTAAAACGCATTTTGAGAAAAATATTCGTGCGTCAATTTGATGTTTAAGTTTGGATCGATCTTTTTCAAACCATTCTTTTATCTCCCCTGTCAAAGTAGACACATGTGATGAACTATCATGTTTGTTTACGTATACAATAGTAGAGTTGTTATCAAATATCTGATATGACGCAAGCTCTGGAGAATGTGTGATGATGATAAACTGATTGGAATTTTCAGTTTGAAGATGTTTTATGATTGATTTCATTAATGATGGGTGCAAGTTCACGGCAGGTTCATCTAACAAAATTACCGAATTTTCAATTCCATACGAGAGTGTCAATAGATATATGGATTCAAGAATGCCAGCACCCATATTATCAACTGCAAACTGTCTTTTGAGATTCTTATCTTCAATCATTATTGTTGGGATAGTTGGTCGTACAGGATTAGTTCTCGACCATACACGACTTCTATTTGAAACAGGGTATTGGAGTATTACATCAAATTCTAACAATTCGTTTTCAAATAGTCTGGAAAATCCTTCTTGTATTTTCTTGAATTTTGTTCTGGCATCTTGTTTAGGAGAATTTTTTAGACTGAAGAGAAAAGAGGTCAGATTACTTCCATCAGATTCAAGTATTTCATTAAATTCAACTGCTTTAGAAAATGCTTGTTCTTCTAAAACAGAGTTAAAGTCTACAACATTTTTGTCTTGATCAGCGACTGGAGTCCTATTAGATGTGCGTAATTTTTGTGCTATTTCCAATATGTTTTTTGATTGAATGCCTTTGCTACCAGAAGATATCTGAAATCCTTTATGAAGAATTGTGCCTAATAATTCACTAAAATAGGATTCAGTGGAAGAATTTACAGATAATTCAAGATAAGAAAATAATTTTGTTATGATTATTTTTCCATTATCTGGAAGAGTTTTGTTTGGATCCATTCGTATTCTAGGAGAGCCTATATCTTCTAGATTTTTTGAATTGAAAAATTCTTTTGTGATTTCTAATGCTTTTTTGTCATCATCATAGGATTGTATAAGATCACTTAATCTTACATCATTGTTATATTCTCGAGATTCATTTTGTTTTGGAAATGATGTTGAAACACGAAAATCTCCAAATATTCTTCCAAAAAACTTTAGTCCAGTTTTTTCAAAATCTAATTCAAGATAGGGATCTGATTCTTTCCCTTCAACTTCACGTTTCCAAGTGAATTTTATTTTGACAAAATTAAACAACAATAACAAAATAGAATAATTTGAGTATGGCACAAAATCAGAACTGTCATTCTTTTTATCTAGTGGGAAACTAAAGAAATCCAGAATTTTTCTTGTTTCGTTTTCACTAAACTGTAATGAAAATTCCAAGCTAGGATTGTATTCGTCTGGAAATATATCTGAGTACGATAGCTGTGTTCTTTGATAAAATGAATCTGTAAGAATTTTGAGTATTCTCATTATGTTTGATTTTCCAGAATTGTTTGGTCCTACAATGACAGTATTATTTGGAAAATCCAATTCTATAGGATCTTTGAACGAATAGAGTCCTTTGCATTTTACATTATTGATATGAACCAATGAGATCACTTCACATTTCCAGTATATGAGACTTGTAATAATATAAGAAAATAATGCGATCTGAAATAAAACAGATTCATATTCTTCCTATGTAAAATAAGCCAATTCAGACTCAAATTTTAAAAATTTAAAAAATCATATTGTTTTTTCTTCAGAATCTTTCCAGGCTTGCTTGAAGAACACCAATAATTTTTGTAATGCATCAGGATTAGAAATTACTATTCCTGCATTATAGAGACTAGTCATACTATCTAATTTGATATCAGCAGAAGATACAAGAGCTTCTTTTTGATCACAAATTACAAGTCGCGAATGTAAATATTCATTTGTTCGATGATTTTTACCTATTTTTTTTCTAATAAAATCAAAAGCTTGTTTTGCGGGAGAACCTGTGAATTTTTCTTTCTCTCTAGTTAGAATTTGTATTTCTACACCTTCATCAGCTTTTTCTAAAATTTCTTTGACCATATAGGTATCAAGATATGGACTTATTATCTTTAATTCCTTTTTAGCAAGCGAGATTAAACGTTTTACATCATTACTTAAAGATCGGTCTTCTGGGGGAATAGTTGTTACAACATCTATTGGTTGAATTTTTTCTTCCCATTCTTCCCACACTTTTAATTCTACATCTTTTGATGTTAAGGTTGAAAAACTGTTATCAAAAATAAAATACAAAATATTTTCTTTATTCAAATTTAATTCAAATTCATCCTTCTGAATTGCATTCTTAGATGAATATAGAAAATGTTGAGGATCTGTTGGGTTTTGTTTTGAAAATCTAGTAAATACAGGAGCATGAAGTCTACTAGGATCACCAGCCCAATAAACAAATTGTTGATCAGTTAAAATGAAAAATTTTATTGTATAATTTGATTTTTCATTTTGGTTAACATAAAACTTCCCTTTAATTTTATGATCCTTTTTTCCTGCATTGAGAAATTCTTGACGATGCAAGCCGAGAGTATTATCAGTAGATCCTCTAGTAAGTGTAAATTTTTCTTCAATGATTTTTGTTCTTTTATGTCTATATTCATCCATAAATTATAATTCTCTGATAAAGAAATTTTATAAATTTTTTATAATTTTTTGCCCTTCCCTTGTTAACTCATACAATCTTCCTTTTCGCAACTTAGGAGTAATACAGACAACTAGTTCCTTTTCAACTAACTCATTGAGCGTATTAGAAATATGACTGGGATAGATCTCTGTTTTCTCAGATATTCCAGATGGAGTATCAGGATTGTCCTTTAGTGCAATCATTACCTTTTTGCGGTATTTTGAGGCCAAAACAAAGCCCAAAAGATACGAGTTATCAGTCATGTAGCTATCTTGTAGCTAATTGGTCTCTAGGGTTTTGGGCATTATTACATATTATATACGATATATTTACTAAATAGTTACAACATTGAAATATCTCTGAGATAAAACAAGAATATGAAAATTTGGATGCTGCAATCAAAGAAGAAATTTGTTGTAGGGATACTCATGTTAACAATAGCAGTATTGATTATTACATCTGCCATAGGGAACATGATAGGTAATAATTCTGAGGATAGTGCAAAGAAAGAACATCAGACATTAGATGAATTCAAATCAAAATACATGACTGAACAAGATACAGGAAATAATGATCAGAATTATTTTGTAGACACAACAGGGTATACACCTGAATGGGCTAAAGACATAGGTCCTGAGCAAACTGAAGCTAAATGTACTAACATTATGCTTGACCTTGATTCACTCTATAGTAATGAGTATAATTGGTGTAATGAGTTCATAGGATATCAGTTAGACAAACTGAATTGAACACTAGGAATATTTGTTATCTTAATATTTTGTAATACAAATCATTATTCAGACTATAATTCTTTAAAGTGTAAATTTGCAAGATGGAATTTGAAAAACTTGTATCATATTTTAAACCAGTCACATATAGAAAAAACAGTGTTTGAAAAATCTGATGATGACAAATCAATATTAGATGTAGAGCAACATAACGCCTAAATATATTAAATTATTTTGTATATAACATGGTAAAAACAATACGTTTAGCTAATGATGATTTGCATACAGAACTTCTAAAAATTCAAGGTCGCATACAGGCAGAATCAGGGGAGTTTACATCAATGGATGATGTTATTCAAAAACTTGTCAAATGCTATAAGAAATTTCAAAAAAGAATATAGTTCATTTAGTAATATTTTAAATAATGATTTGTATACATACTGGTAGTCTACAATTGTTTTGTAGGCTCTATTTTGAGGCTATCATAGGCTAGTAAAAAGACTAACAGTGGATATTGTCAGGATCGTAGGATCCAACCAAAGGAGGGTTGAATATGGCAATGAAGAAAAATGGAGAGTTAAGTAACCATACAAAAAACAAACTCAAAAGCATCGGTAGGAAAGGAATGACTTATGATGAGATAGTGCTAGAACTTTTAGAACATGCAGATACATGTGAGAGGTTTTGGGTGGATAGATTATGAAGAAACTAGGCACGATTAGTCCATATTATTTTGAAGGCTACTTCCTATTTGCATTGGATAGTGCATGGAAGAATGTTTTAGGTAAGATAGTAACATTTGATGTCTCAATTGACAGTCAGAAAAGATTACACATCAGATCAAACTAGAATTGGCAAAAAAAGACGAACCAAAACGTATTCCAAAGATAAAGGGATTCATAGGTAAAAACAGATTTGTAGAATCTGTCTTTGTTGATTCAGAACCTGCATTTCTTGTCAAGGACATAAGATCTGGAAAGGTTTCAGTGGAATATGAGATCAAGGTTTCAGATAAGACAGTGTATCGACCACTTTATCGTCATGAATGTGGATACATGCCATTCTATTTTACCAAGGATGAGATAGAGAAACTAGGTTCTACAGATATTACAAAAGATGAACTGATAGATGAAATACTGGATGAAGTGAAAAGGTATGTTGTTGTAGACCCAAGAGATCAGTTACTGATTTCAGGGGAGATACTTCTCACATACTGTCAGGAATGGATTAGTACGGTTCACTTTCCATTCTTTGTTGGAGAAACAGAGTCGGGTAAAAGTACAGTGTTACATCTTGGAAGATGGCTTGCATACAGATGCCTAATGTCTGAAGATTTACCACATGCCGACATCTACAACTTTCTTGGCACTGAGGAAGAAGGAGCAGGCACAATATGTGAGGATGAAGCTCAGGAGATGGTAAAGGATAGGGAGAAGATTCGGACATACAAGTCATCTTACTCCAAAGGAAGCCTAAAACCTAGAGTCATAATGACAAACAGTGGGAAATACCAAGTTTTCTACAAGATATTCTGTTGCAAGTGGTTTGCAGGGGAAAGTGTACCACAAGACAAGGGATTCCTTGAAAGAGTAGTAACAGTCTACATGCTTGGTGGAAGTCCTGAGAGCAACATCAAAACTGTATCTACTCAAGAAAAGATTTCTTTGCAAAAACTTCGAAATCGTTTGCTGTTTTGGAAACTGCAAAACATTGGAAAAGAATTCCTAAAAATAGAGTCTGGACTAGAACGTCGAGACCAAGAGTTATGGGAGGATTTTCTTTCCATGTTTGCAGGAACAAGATATGAGAAAGATGCTAAAGATACTGCAAAATACTATCTGGAACAGAGACATCAAACAATAAAGGAAAGTTTGGAGTCATTGCTGTTTAGGATCCTAAAGCCAATAATCGAGGAACAAAAGGAATTAGGTTCAAACCATATATGGGAACTAGTTACAAACAGCAAAGAGATTCCAGGAACGCTTGACGAGAAAAGTGGCAAGTCTTACTATCCTGATGAGATGGAAGAGAAAATAACTCCAAACTCTATTTCCAAAATCCTGAGATTCAAGTTTCAGGCAAAGAGGATAAAGAAAACCAGAGTAATTAACGGCAAAAGCGTACAGACAACGTACTATATTTTTGATGAAAAAATTCTAGAAATTTTATCAAAAAGATATAAAATCAGTGAGGAAAAATAACGACGTCCAACTAGTCTAGGTAGTCGATTATACTAGTTGGACTACCTTGACTACTTTTTTGATTCACTAAAATTTCTAAATAAAGTAATTGATTTTTTTTTTGAATTTCTACTAGAATTATTGTTTGTTCTTTTCTAACTGCTCTATTCTTTCTTCTAATTTATTTATCTGTAATCTCAATTCTGTTATTTCTGCATCAGCCTGATCTATTCTTTGACCACTAGCACTTTCTATTTCAAATAGATATCCATTCTCTGTCTCAAATTTTTTAACAGAATTTTCAAGTTTGACTATTCTTTGTTCTTTTGATTTATTTGCACGTTTGAGATATTCTATCTCTTCTTGAAGGTTTTTTACTTTCTCACCTACATCATTTATTTTTTGTTCTACGCTTTCTTGAAATACTAACTTAACTAACGTAACTTTGTTTCCCTCTTCTGACATAACAAGATATAACTTTAATTTAGATTCTGTGTCGGTTAGTACAAATTTTTCTCCATGAGGTTTTAACATATCTGATAAATTTTCATGACCCGACAGTTCTTGAAGAATTTGATTTACTTTCTCCTGTTCTCCTGATTTTTGAATTTCATATTTTGCTTTGGGTGAAATAAGAATTTCATATTTTATCATGTTTTGAGATAAATGAAATTCTATAATAAAATTATCGTATTTGGTAACAAGAAATCGTAAACTAACGATCTATAAATTGATCTAATCTATTCCTAAAAGGATCATTTCATACCTAAAAAAATGATCTTTGAAAAATTCAAAATTAACTAGTATAGTTCATTTCAATAACATTATTTTTAGTTCATAAAAAGAAAACCGACCATTATTTTGTTATTTTTCTAAAACCTTCCTAACAATTCTATCAATACATACACCAGTTTTCTTCTCAATGTCGTGCTCCCAGAACCTCAAGACAGACCACCCTTCTCTTCTTAGTTTCCTTGTCACATTAGTGTCACGCCTCATGTTCCGTTCAATCTTTTCTTTCCAGAATTTCTGCCTAGGTTTCTTCTTGTTCTTGTAGTTATAACCATGCCAAAAATCACCATCGCAAAAGATTACAATTCTTTCTTCTTCCAATACAAAGTCAGGGTTGCCATACATCTTTGGATACATTTGGTATGGAAATCCCAGTCCTTTGAGAATCTCATTCATCTGAAGATCAATCTTTGTGTTGGTTCCTCTTATCCTGGACATTACCCAAGATCTCTTTTCAGGAGTAAAGATGTCAGCCATAATAGTTGTGTATCACATCAAGACAATAAAAAATTCTAAAAAGTATCATCTAACAATTTGTTTGTGTTTTTGTATTTTTGTTTAAATTGTTTTGAAAGATCTTCTACTTTTTCATCCATCATCTCAAGAAGTGTTTTTCCTTGTCTTTTGTAATTGGAAAATATTTTTAGAAGCGTTGAATGATAGTTAGGGTCTCCCGTTACAAGCTCAAAAACTTGTTTTCCTGTTGCAGTATACTTGGCAGGATCTAGATTTTTTCCTTTAAGAGTATCCGAGATAACACTGTGAGGCTTTTTTCCATATGTCATCAAAATTCTGGGTTTGGAATTCTTGTTGGCTTTATTAGCTTTAATTGCTCTTTTTGAGAATTCTGTTACTTGATCCTTGTTCATATCGTTAGGGCCACTTTTGATTGACCATAAATTATCCCCTTCTACAACGTCCCACCAATTTCCCTTTTGTCCGCATGATATCACTCTGATGATTATTTCCAAAACTGTACCAAAACTGGTAACCAAACTTCTGCTCATAGTCTGTACAACAAAGTATCTTGCCAAGTCATCAAAATTGTCCAACCCTAAAGCTTTTGCAAGGAACGGGTTGATGGAGCTCTCTTCAACCATTTTTTCTGCAGTAAGTCCAGATATCAAATCAGCTGCATTCTCTGCAAATCTGTTGTAAACATATGTAACAAAATTTGTTTGGATGTCTTTTCGTGTATCAATAATATTTTGTATCTTTCTTAGCCTTTCTCTTTGCGCTTCTCGGATGTCTCGTTTTTCAAATATCTTTTTGGACACATCAAGGTTTTTGAAAGATTCTAAAGAATCAAAACGCGAAACAAGATCAGATATTCTTTTTTCAGTAGATATTTTTTCCATTGTAAAAGCATGTCTCAGAAATTCTTGTACGCCATCTTTTGTATTTTGAACCAAGCAATGGGGTATTAGGTTCCTTTCATAAATTATTATGCATTATCAATGTGTTTTTTGATCGTGTCAGCTATTGTTTTAGCCATCTCAACTGGAACTGCCTCCCCTATCATCCTGTATCTGTTTGTAAGGCTTCCCTGGAATTTCCAGTTTGCAGGGAATCCTTGTATCAATGCATATTCTTTCAAACTTAATGGCCTATCATATGTAGGATGGCACATGCATGTTCCCATTTGTGTAGGGGATGTGACAAGTGTTGGTGATGGTTTGTACCAACTTAATCTCCTATAGAATCCTGTTCTTCCCCCTTGTTTTCCTTTCCTGCGAGGATCATCAGTGTCTGCAGCTCCTCCCATAGCTTTTTTCTTTAATTCAGGTGGCAAGTCAACCCAACAACCACCTATCTCTTTAGGTACATGTGACATGTATTCCACAACAGAGTTAGAGAACTTTGCACAATCAGGAGGATTTTCTCCTTCAAATTTGTCTTTGAGAGTTTCAAGGGTTCTCCATTCCTTTTTGCCAAGTTTTTTAGCTTTTCTAGGATCTGCGTATTTTGCTTTTGATTTGATTTCATTAAGTACCTCGGTTGCATTTCCAAATTCGTTTCTAATTCCAATTAGGATGAATCTTTTTCTGTTCTGAGGCACACCAAAATCTGCAGCATTAAGAATGTCATAATCTATTGAATATCCATGCTCCTCTTCTTCAAGTTTCCGGAATTCATTTTCAATATAGGTAAATAATGAACCTCTCTTCTGTGACTCATCAAGCTTGGATTCATCCATGACAATTCGATCATAAAATGAAATGTGGCTCATGGCCATAGATTTTATCCCCTGAACATTTTCAAATACAAATGCTTTTGGTTTGATTTCTTTGATTTTCTTAATGTACTCCATGACGGCCATGCCTCTCTTATCTTTCAGACCTTTTCTCATTCCTGCAGTTGAGAACGATTGGCATGGAGGGCCTCCAATCAAAACATCTGATTCGCCTTTTGCAAGTCCTACATTGCTAAGAATACTGTCAGATGTAATTTCAAAAATATTTTTTTCATCATCTAGATGAAGGGTTTGTTCTTTGAGCTCTTTTTTCTTGACTTCTTTGATTGTATCGCATGCAAACTTTGTAATATCATTTGCATAAACTGTTTGAAATCCTGCTTTTTCAAAACCACTGTCCATTCCCATACCACATGTGAATAATGAAATGACTTTTGGTCTTGGAATATTATTTTGCGTCATTTAAAATTCATAAATATTTTTGAAACATAAATGTTTGGACCTGTTAACAATTGACTTTCAACCAAGACTGTTCAAAGATTTAGAACTTCAATACTGTTTGCATAATGAAAGTCATACATACTATTTTTGATATTTCTATAATTCAAATTAGATGTAGTAAATTTATGGAACTAGAAATGGACCAGATTCAGTTTGTGCAGTAAATGTACCTGTTTCAATCAGATACATTATCTTAAATTCTTGTAAATTGCCTGAAACAGGGAATGTCAAATTGGTTGAAATTTCTTCAAAAGGTTTCAATTCTGTAACAGGAAGTGAATCTAACATTTCTTTGCCAATAATGGTATTGCTTCCATTAACAGTACCTTCTACAATTAAGAAAGTTTCATTATTCAATCTAACATTATCTATACCATCTTCATTGACTAACAATACTTCAAGATTCAAGATGTTGTTGTTATAATCAATAGACATGATATAGAGGTGAGGAACAATTATGGCAGATGAATGCCCTAATGGCAATGGTTGGGATGAAGATTGCTGAGCCTCTAAAGTTATGGAATCAATACGGTTTTGAGAATTAAGTAAATGAGCTGAGAAGAATATTACAGCAATTATGGCTACAACAGATACAACAAGGATTTTTTTATTCAAGTATATCACTGGCCTCCGGTGGTTGTAGTAGTACCAGATGGTGGGATTCCTCTGACTGGAGTTGTTTCACAAAATACTAATTCACATTCAAAGCTAGATGGAGTTCTTTGATGAAAATGAAATTCGTATTCAGTATAATCGCTAAATAAATGCCACACAAGATATTCTCCAGAAATTTCTTTTACACTGTATTTCACTGCGGCAGTAGGTTTTACATTAGGTGTTGCTCCAGCAGCAGGACAACTATAATCCATTGATGCAGAAGTTCCTGTAGAACCTCCAACTCCAACAGTTGTAGTAATAGAACGAGAAATTTCAGCACTTCCTTTAGGTTTTCCTTCCCCACCTACTTCCCCTGAAATCGAGCCTCCTGTAGTTGTGCTAGTTGAAACTCCCCAGTTGTTAGATTCGGATTTAGCTACTGTTCCTTTAACCACGCCTCCACAAGAATTTGTAAACTTCTGAATACTATCATATTGATGTGTTTTATAGAATAACAAATCTCTGAAACCAGGAACAGATCCCATTTTCACTACATTCAAAGAGGATGAAGAGTCAGTTCCAGGTACAATTTCATGATCTGCATCTTCTAATGGAGAATATGCAGTTGTTGTAGATTGGGCATTAATTGAAGGTACGATGAAAAATAATGTTGTCAAAGAAATAATAAAAAATACAGGTATCGTAAACAGGAAAAAGGATTTTTTGTTCAAAGTTATTGTGTAAAATATGAAAGTATGATATAAACATTTTAGTTTAGTTTGAAAATTATAAATTTGGAATTTCAATCTTGTTTGTTTTCAGATAATCTAACAGATCGTTGAATTTCTCTTCCAACTGAGAGTTCTTCATTGACAGTTCTTTGATATTCTTCTCTACTGTCTCAAAATCTGAAATTGTAAGTTGAGGTTCTGCATCAAGGTACATCTGCTGCTTTTTGTCTTCAGGTAACTGGTAGTATGTATCCATGTAAAAGGCATGACCCATTAAGGCTTCAGCATAATCTCTGCCACAAACATTTCCCAAAGTTGTCCTGAAATATTTTCTAAAGCCATGAAAGTGGATTGCATAACGACCATTTTCATTGAATACTCGTAATTCAGGAACCTTGTTAGCATTTTCGCGCAGATGTTTCTGAAGAGTATTTTTTGCAGAATCTATTGAAAACTTGCCTTTGGTAGTTTTTTCTTCTGAATACCTTCCAAAAACAAAAGTGTTCTGAAGGTGTAAATTTGTGCTGTTTTCTTTCCAACCAAATTGGATTGAGAGGTAATCCTTGAGAGTCTGAGTGGCTTCAGTGGTGAGAAATGTGTCCCGTCCTACTCTACGCTTGGCAATTTCAGAACGTATGGTTACAGTAGTTGGAGTGGTTTCAAAATTGATATCAGAGATACGTAATTGTACCATCTCTTCAAGACGCATTCCACCTGAAACAGAGACCAAGATTGCAGTCTGTAATCTAGGATTTGATATGTGTAACAATCTTGAAATCATTGTTTTAGTGATTGGTATTTCTCTTTTCTTGATAATTCGTGGAACTTTGACTAGTTGTCTCAGATCATCAGAATTTATCTTGATTCCAAGATGGCGCATGAATCCTTTGGTACTGGAGAGATATGCTCGTATTGCAGAACCTCCAATGTTATTGCTGTTTAGATGAACTACAAATTCTTGAAGAGTTTTGTATACATTTAATTCATTATTGAGAAAGTTCTGTCTGGCTTTTTCAATTGTAAGATTATGCTTATGCTGTAGAAATTTCTCAAAATGAGTGATTCCGGTATTGTAGCACTTTATTGTGAATCTGCTGTTTGATAGTAGTTTAACAGATTCTAGAAAAGAGGTTTTTTCATATTCGATTGTATTCATTCTTATGATTATATCTATTTACGAAATATAAAGATATATACATTATATATCTCATATACAAAACATAATAAGATTTTTCAATTTCGGATTTGTAAGATTCCTTCTTTGATTAGAAATTGAATTCCTTGAATGAAAGAATCATCATCTATTGCGCCTTCTGCCCACCATGATGCATTTTGTTTAATCCATGATGGAATTTCATTAGAAGAGATAGTTCCTTGTGTAGTTGAAGGGATTTGTAAGATTCCTTCTTTGATTAGAAATTGAATTCCTTGAATGAAAGAGTCATCATCGATTGCGCCTTCTGCCCACCATGATGCATTTTGTTTAATCCATGATGGAATAACATCAATTTCGTGGTTTCCAGGCTCAATTACTAAAATAAAATTACCTTTGGATAAAGAATTCCCATCAACATTTGATAAGACAAAATTTGCAGTTCCTGTCTGATCACGACTAAATTGTATTTTGTGTGAATTTGGTGTTTCAGAATTTACATTTCCAACAAGATGTTTTGAAAATATTTCAGCATTATTTTGAATAATTGAAAGATCATATTCAACTAGTTTTTTTGTTTTATCTGAGAAAAGTTCCTCTAAACTAAGAAAAAATGTAACATCTTCTCCAGTTTTGATAACTTCAGGTTCCCATGACAAGAATACTTTGTATCTTAAATCAGGGGTTGCAAATTCTAGAGGAAATTTTACTTTATCACTTGGTTTAAGTTCAAAAGTCATCATATTATCAGAATATTTTGAGGCATTATGACGAATTTGATTTAGTAACTCTTGATTTAGAACAATGTGTATAGTTCTATCTTCAAATGAATAATCATCAATGGTTACAGTATCATGAGGTAATGAAATATCATTGACAACTGCTTGATATGTTGTAAAAAGAAAATCTCCAAAGGTGTTTGGAACTCTAAATTCTTGATGAACTACACTTAGTTGTGTTAAATCTTGATTCCAATCAAATGGCATAGAAAGTGTTATCTTGTTTGAATTAAAATTGAATGAATCAAGTTTATCAAAATAAGAAATCACTTGGAGGGTTTGTTTGTTGTTTTGAGAATCCAGTACTTGAAAAGATTTTGTTTCAGCTAAACTAATTGCACCTTGCAATAATATTTCATCTGATAACACATTTGAATCTGAATTAACAGAGAGAATTCTTACACTATAATCATACAATCCACCAGATGTGAAAATTGGTCCTCGCATAAGTAGAGAAGAATTATTTTTCATCCAACCTCCTAAAATAGGCTCAATTTCTCCTTCAATAGTTATATTTTCAGAATCTTCAGTGATTACTTTGATCAAAAGATTTCCTAGTTCATCATGAAATGCTTCTTTGAAAATTTGTTTACCATCTTTTTTTAATTCAAATTCAAATGTAACATGTTCAATTATTGCATCAGTATTTGCATCAAATAATCGGAGTGAAATAATTTTTTCATGTTCTTCAGAATCATAAACAGAAGGACTGATACTAATTGATAGTGATGCTTCTTTATCTTCAATCTTTACTGGAGGTAAAACTTCTCCACCTAATCCATGTCCAAAAGCAGATGTAGAACTAAATGAGATAATCAGAGACAATAACAAAATTACAAAAAAAGTTTTCAAGATTTTGTCACTATGGATATCTATTATAAAAAATAAAAGATGAGAAACAGGCAACCAAGATGACTCCTCCTAGTTTCTCATCAACTATGGTCTGTAAATTATGTTAAATGAAATAGATTAAAACAAAATTGGTACATTCGTAGGATATACTACACTTGTAGAATTCCGTTTGTTATCAAGAATTGAATTCCTTGAACAAAGGCATCATCATCTATTGCGCCTTCTGCCCACCAACCTGCGTTATTCTTTATCCATGCTGGAATTTCATTGGAACCAGTTCCCTCACCTGAATATGTAACAGGAATTTGTAGAACATTTTCCTTAATCAAATATTGAATTCCTTGAACAAAGGCATCATCATCTATTGCGCCTTCTGCCCACCAACCTGCGTTATTCTTTATCCAATCAGGAACAGCAGTTTTTGGTTCTCCAACAGTAACTGAGCCAATCATCCACGGATGAAGTGTACAATAATAATCAAAATTACCATTTTCTTCAAATTTGAATGAAAACTTTTTTCCTGCAGCCACAACACCACTATCAAATATGCCAGAAGAGCCTTCATCTGGAGTTCCAGAAGTAACTGTGTGAGCAGAGCTATCCTTGTTATCCCACAATACAACTTGACTAGACTCAATATTCAAACTAGCAGGAATGTAACAAGAATTATCGTTTTCGCAGCCTGGAAGAGCTGAGCCTATTGCAATGTCTACAAGATGATCACCAGTCAATTCCTCTTTTGGTTCAGATACTTTGAATGCAAATTCTCCTGATGTATCAAAATTGTTAACATTTGAAATTCTTACAAGTGCAGCTCCGATTTCATCAAAGGTTACTTTAACAGAATCAGTTCCATCATATGCCTCTAATCCTTGTTTTGATTCTATAATTTTACCATTAAGAAAGACATCAAGATCATAAACATTTTGTTGAATAATTACATTAGAAATAGGATCATGGAATTCTATATGTAATGTAACATCATTGCCAGGATTAATTTTTCCTTTTGGAGATAAAGATAGGTGGAATTTCCAGTCTTCTTCAGAAGATAATTGGATTACTTTATCTCCATCTTCTAATGAGGCATCACTTTTTTGAACATCTCTCTGTTTACCTGATTGAATACCAAAGATCATTTTATCGTTTAACTCAGGAGGATTTTCATCAATCATTTTCAATAATTTTTTTGACGAAAGCAAAAAGTGAACAACAATTTCATCATCACCAGAACGATCAATCGTACCAAAATAAGAAATATCATTTACAGTCAATATGATTTCATGATTTTCAAAAATATCTACAGTTTTTGGAATGTAGTATTCAGCATGAACAAATGGGATTGATTCAATAAAGTTTTCATTCCAATCAAATGGCATTTGTGCAGTAAGTTTTTTTTCTCTTTGATCATAGTGAAAGTTTTCTATTTTATCAAAATATGTTGCAAACATCAAATCATGCGTAGTGTTATCAATGCCAATAGAAAATGGAATGAATTCTCCCATAGTAAACAAAATTTGAAATGTTGTATCAGTTCCAGATGTAGGTTCATTGTCAATTGACAATAATGTCATTTGGACATCAACCAGACCTCCTTGCAAAAATAATGGAGCCTCTATAGTCAGAGGAGAATCATTTGAGGCCAACCAGGCACCATTTTCTGCAGTTTCACCCAAAAAATTGAGATTTTGGCTAGGTACAATTAATGTCTCTATTTTTCCATCTGGAGAAAATGCGGTAAATTCTACAATTAGATTTCCTTGTCCATCAAAGATCTCAACTCTGTGCTCAGCACCTGAAACTACTTGTCCAGTATCATCATTAATTGTTGTAATATCAAAATTGATATGTTCTTCAGTGCCTTCTAAAATTGAGGGATTTGTTTCTAATTGCACTTTGAAATAGTTTTGATTGATAAAAAGAACATCACTTTCTTCACTACCAGAACCACCACCATATGCTAATTGTGTTGATCCAAAAACAAGAATTAGAGAAAATAATCCAAGAAATAATTTTTGATTCATGTAAATCAAAACTTTGTAAATTATTTTAAGTTAACAAAAATTCTTAGACTTTGATTAATCCAGAAGCCATTAAGAATTTGATTCCATTTGCAAATTCTACATCAGTAAGATGACCTTCAGACCACCATGATGCATTATTCTTTACCCAGATAGGAATTGATGCGATATTTGCTTCTTCATCATCTATTGTTTCTTCAGTAGAAGGAACTGTAATGATGTTTTCTTGAACTAGATATTCAATGCCTTTTGCAAAGTCCGGATCATTAATTTGTCCATCAGACCACCACATTGCATTCTTTTTTACCCAGTTTGGAATATCAATATCAGCTGAAACAGGAGTGATTGTAGGTCTTGGAGACTCAACAAATATTTCTGAATCATCTGAAGCCATTTGGACTCCAGTGTCAAGGACTAATGCTTTTGTAATTATTTCCAGTCTATCGTCTTGTGTAAATGGTTTTGGTAAAGTAAGGTCTTCATATTCAATGTAAATAGTATCACCATTTTCCACTCTTAGTTTATTTTGTTCTTGAGAAGAATCATCACTGGTCATAAAGAATTCTCCTGGAAGGTAGTTGATATAGTGAGGATGTTCATATCCGACGAAATAATTTGGAATATTTCCTGCCTCAAAAGCGCCGTGTCTAGGTACAACTTCTTCTAGAATTGCTTCAGGTGCTACTTGGAATGAGAAGTTTACTTCTTGACCAGGTTGATCAAAGATGTTAGATATTACAATTTTAGCAGAGCCTCTTTGTTCAAAAGTAATTGGTTCTACACCTTGTCCATCGACCCAATATTGATCATTTCTTGATTCAATTAACTCACCATTAAGGTAAATGTCCATGTCGTATGACAATCCCATTTCATGGATGTCAGTTAATCCATCATGAGCCATTAGATTAAAGTCATAATCTTGATCAACACCAATTACACCACCTGGTTCAGTCCAAAGGTATGTCTTCCATTGTCCATCAGGAGTATACTTTGTTAATGAGCTTGCAGCTGGTTCAGTCAAGTGACGGTCATAAACTGCATTCTGAATAGTTGCATGATCCATATCTTTTACAAATTGGACACCAACATGAATACCAGCTCTATCTGAATCTGAATACACTTTAACATAATTTGTGAAAAACTCTCTATGATGTTTCCATAAATCAGTGTCTCTTATGAAAAATGTAACTTTCTCATTAATGTCATATGCATCTTTATGGAATTCTACTTGGCCCATTTGCCATCCATAATGTGCAGACTTGTAAACATGTTCATCTTCATTGTATTCCCAATCAACTGTAATACGTCCATCTTGAGGTGAAGTAGCAATCATTACAGCTCTGTCATGTGCTGAAATATTCATTCCATCAGGATCCATGGTCATTCCAGGAGTTCTAACTGTAGTAAGGAAAGTATCATGAACAAGATACCTCATTGCACCAGTCATTTTTACAACTCCCATAAAGACTCCAGTATCAGGACCAGTTTCTGTAAATTCAACACCATCCACACGTGCAGCATCAGTGTAAACATCTATAGGATTTGCGGATGTTCCAATTTGTTCGATTTTTTCTGTGTCTTCATTCCATCCAGGAGCATAAATTAAAACATTAATTCTATCAGTCCAACCAATTCCATCATATCTTTCATGACAATCTTGTAGTTTGAAAGTTTCATTTGCACAGAATTTCATTATAATTCCTGCAGATTTTTTTACATTTGTAAAACCGGTATCAGCATAAACAGATTGAATTGAAATAGAAGACACTAAAACTGCCATAAATACAAAAATTACCATTGACCTTGTACTTTTTGCCATATAGATTCTAAAACGTAGTTTTCAATATAATGGGAATGGTTCATTCGATAAATGTACCATTAGATCTTTTATTTTATTTCAATTTGACACGAATGGAAATTTTCATTCCATTTTGAATTACCTACAAATCTTTTTGATTCAAATTCTTGAAGATCAGTAAATGTGGTACTAGTTTTACCTACTATGTTTCCTTTAGCATCCATAAAAGATATTGAAAGTTCAACTTGAGAGCGTTTTAGATTATCATTATGATATTGACCTGAAATTGTTACTAGTCCAAAATCATCACGAACGCATGAAAAATTTTCTACACCCTGAATTGCAGATTTTTCTGGTTCAATAGATTTTGGTACAGTTTGAATATTTGAAAGCGATTCCTGTAAATTATTTTCTTGAATTTCTTTTTGTAAAACAGTGTGTAATTGAGAGTTTACAAATTCATTTTTGTAAAAAGCAAATTTCTTTAAAATTTCACCCATAAATCTAGTTGTAGGCTCATTTTCATCTAAAATTAGATTGGAGATATCATAATTGTAGTGTTCATTGTGTTGATCAAATATGATGACATGTACTATAAAATTTTCATAAATGCAGGAAGTTAATGCGCCCTCTGAAGTATAATTGAACAGACATTCAGAATTATTGTTTGGGTTTCCATTAAGATAAGCAGAATCAAATACATCATCTTTATTTTCAAAAGAATTCCAATAGTTATCTAAATCATTTTTGTTGTTAAATTCAGCTATTTGCATCGTTAATGTAGGAACTTTGAATTTGTAAAAAATTGGTTCGTATACCCTGCTAATATCATTAAAGATAACTTTGACAGAATCTACAACACCTTCTTTTTCCTCAAATTCATATTCAGTTGAAAATATTCGCCACTTTGTTTCTTTTGTAATATTCAAAAGTTCTTCATCATTTAACAAATATTTTTCTAGGCTTGATTGAAATGTTTCATTATTAGAAAAAATACTTTGTTCAGGATTGTATTCTATATATCCAACTTCTCGCAAATAATGAATTGTTCTAAGAAACTGCAGATCATTTATTTTTCCATCAATCCACCATTCTGCTCTATCTTTTACCCAATATGGAATTAATTCAGGAGTTTTTTCCTCATATAGTTCTGGGACATCATGAATTATCGTGTTTGCAGTATTCTTTAGAATTTCTTGGGATTCTATTTCATCAGGTAGAATGTTTTTTTCAAGAACATTTTGAATTAGTGCTAAGAATTCAGAATCAGAGATTTGTCCATTTAGCCAAATTGATGTTGCTTGTCTTACCCAATCAGGAAAGACATTAGCCTCAGAATTGTCTCCAAAAACAGGGTTTTGCATTGAAATTGCAAGTAAGATAACAGTAATTCCAATTAACGAACTAGTTTTGAGATTGATCATGTTGAAATCTCCTTTGAAAATTTGAATAGCGTATCTCTAAAGTCAGCATCGCTGGAATCATACTTTGCATATTCTACACTTCCACAAAGCAAGAGCCAATCCCTTACCTTACCATATGCATTTGATTTTGATTCATTAAGCACGTTTAGTAATTCTTGATTTGTCATCTCTTTGTAGATTTTCATATTTTGTGAATAGTAATATCGAATTGCCTGACTGAGTGTCTCAAATGCTTCTTTTCTGTGATTATTCTCAAACAAACTCTGAGATTTACTTATCATCTGTTGAGTCAATTCTCTAAAGTCAACTTGAGGCTTTGAGACTTGTAATAGTGGCTCTTCATATTTTCTTTCAGATAATTTCTTGCGCAAAAGATATCCAAATACTGCCAGTGCAACAAATACTGGAATTATCAAGAGCAATGAAATATTTTCAATGCTTTGGGTAGGTTCAGTTATTTGGAATGGATTACTTTGTAATGAATCACGTACATGTCTTGTGTTTTCGAATTTTGGTTTTTCAAATTTGAAATTATCAAATATATTTTCGGATTCTCTTGTAGGTACAGATGCAGCTATGCCAGTATCAGGTAGTTGGCCTGGTGGAAGTTGCTCACCAGATAATATTCCATCAAACAGTTGTGATGTTTGTTCAGAGAATGCATTAACCATTCTTTCTTGAATTTGTTCTTTAGTAAGCAAGAGATAGTTTGGAGAATATTCTCTTAGATCAAACTCACCTTCGCCACTACGTATAGCCTCATCCATGAGTTGCCTACCAAGAGTGAACTCTTTAGGAGTAAAGATATCATTTGGAATAGCTTCTAGATTATCCATACTGTAGCCACGTTCAAGCACGAAAAGCTCCAAATTTGAATTTGGATTGTAATCAAGAGATCTGCCATTAATCAGATATTTGCTATCTCCTATTGGATCTAGTAGGGCCTCTGCAATTTCGATATAACCATCAGAGAACCTATCATAATATTTTATTTTATGTTTAAAACTGTCTTGTCTAAGATCTCGTTGCTCAATTAACATGCCATTTAGAATTTGACCTTCTTCTGAATCAATTGTAATTTTGTAATCACCAACAGAGTATTTGTTATTGGTAATGAATTTATCATAAATTAGTTTTACATCTTTTTCTAAAACTTCTTCATAACTTGAAATGACTTCAGCTTCTTGTGGAGTGACAGTTTGTTTGTCAATTTGACCCTCAATCAACCAATCCATTTGGATTTCTGAAGATTCTGCAAATGCAGGATTCACAATAATAAGAGGCAATAATAAAAAAATTGTTGCAATTATATTTTTAAAATCTGATAATTTATGCGACAATTCTGTACCTGCCATAAATTATGTAAGCATCAATCAACAACAATCCAATTGCAGTAGCTATAAACCAGTCTCTTATTGTAGAATACTCTAGTTCATAATCAAGATTAGAGCTTAGGTTGACAAAAATTTCATTTAATGTTTGTTCATCAAGGGATTTGTAATAACTTCCAGAGGTTTGTTGTGCAATAATAACAAGTGTTTCTTCATCTAATTCTGCATATTGTGGTTCACCGTAAATATCATCTCTTAGAAAAACAGGTTCAACTGAACCTAATCCAATTGTATGAATTTGGACGCCATTAATTTTTGCATATTCTGTTGCCTCTTCAGGTGTTACTAATCCTGAATTATGAACTCCATCACTAAGTAAGATCACTACACCTTTCTTGTCAGGAATTGATGAAGCCATATCAATTCCAAGTGCAAGACCATCACCAATGGCAGTAGCACCTTGACCTTGTTGTATAGAGGAAATTGCATTAACTGACTTTTCTTTATCAGGAGTGAGGTAAGATATTGTGGTCGCCCCAGATTCAAAGAGAACAACTCCCACATTATGCTGAGGGCCCATTTTCAAAATTAGATTATTTATGGCGTTTTTTGCTGCATCTAGGCGTGTTGGCTCATAATCTGTTGCGGCCATACTTTCAGAGCCATCCAATACTATGCTCAAATTGATGCCATTTTCAACGGATAATGTTGGGATTTGAGGATTTGCCAGTCCTATAATTGCCAATCCAAGAATCCCCATCATCAAAACAAATGGCAAATGTTTTCGCAGAAAATTTTTTCCCATTACAGATTTTTTTACAATTTTTAATGAACTAAATTTCATGATTGAATCTTTTTTTTCAGAATTGTATTTTGAATAAAGAACATACAATCCAGGTATTATCAAAAGCAAAAATAGAGCATAAAGATATTCAAAATGAATTTCCATTAATTTTTCCTCCTACTACGAATATAGCGATTGAATGTAACATCAAACGGTTCCTCATTTGAAAGATTCAAAAAGTCAATCCCCAATTTTTTCATTTCATATTCATTTTCATCTCTTGTTTTCTTGATAAGATTGGAATATTCTTCTTGGAATTTTTTATCTGATGTATTTACTAGAATTTGTTCTCCAGATTCAGCATCTTCTAAATACACATGGCCAATTTGAGGAATCTCTGTCTCACGAATATCTGAAATATTTACTAAAACAATCTGGTGTTTTAATTTAAGATATTGTAATGGTTTTACAAATGAATCTGACATAAAATCTGAAACAATAAAGACAACACTTCTACGCTTTAGATTTTTTTGTAATTCTGATAATGATCTAAAGATATCTGTTTGTGTACTTTTTGGAGCATATTCTAATAATTTTTTTAAAATATCCATCATGTGTTTTTTCCCTTTCTTTGCGGGAACAAATTTTTCTAGAGAATCTGTAAAAAGGCCCAATCCAACCCGGTCATTATTTTTTAATGCAGAAAACATCAAAGAGGCAGTTATTTCAAATCCTAATTCTTTTTTACTTTTAACAAAACCAAAATCATTACTTGCTGACATGTCCATTATAACATAGACATTTAGCTCTTTTTCTTCTACAAACTCTTTTACAAAAAGATCATTATATCTTGCTGAAACATTCCAATCTACTCTCCGTGCATCATCTCCTGCAGCATATTCTCGAACTTCAGAGAATTCAATGCCTCCACCTCTAAATCTGGACCTATATGCGCCTGATTCCATGCCTTCAACTAGATTTTTAGTCTTGATATCCAGGTTTTTGACCTGTTTCAAAAGTTCAGTAAGTTCTGTCATGGTCTATGGAGGGCTAATTTTTTCTAAAACAAAGTCAATTACCTTATCAGAGGTAATTCCATTTGCTTCTGCTTCAAATGTCAAGATTATCCTATGACGTAAAACTTCGTGTGCAACTGCTTTGATATCTTCAGGAATTATGAAACCTCGGCCATTAAGCATAGCATTTGCTTTTGCGGTTCTCATTAACCAAATTGATGCTCTAGGAGATGCTCCAAATTCTATCATGTTTTCTAAATCTAGATCATAGTCTTTTGGTTTTCGTGTTGCATTTACAATTTCTGCAATGTATTCTGTAATTACTTTGTCAGCATAAATTTTCTCATTGAATTTTTGAATTTCTAAAATTTCTTCAGGACTAATAACAGTTTTTATTTTGTCATCTTGTTGTGATGAGTTTTTTTCAATGATTTCAATCTCTTCTTGTTTTGAAGGATAATCAATTAAAATTTTCAAGGCAAATCTGTCAACTTGTGCTTCAGGAAGTTTGTATGTTCCTTCATTTTCAATTGGATTTTGGGTTGCAAGGACTAGGAATGGTTTTTTTAATTCAAAAGTGTCTCCGTGAATACTGACATTTCTTTCTTGCATTGCTTCAAGTAATGCTGATTGTACTTTGGGTGGTGCACGATTAATTTCATCAGCAAGTACAAAATTATGAAATATTGGACCTTTTTGTGTTACAAATGATCCTGAAGCATTCTTGTAAATTTTTGTTCCCAAAATATCTGCAGGAAGCAAGTCCGGTGTAAATTGAATTCTAACATGTTCAACATTGAAAATTTGTGCCATTGTCTTTACCATCAATGTCTTTGCTAAACCTGGAACACTTTCAAGAAGTACATGTCCATCAGAAATTATTGAAATGAGAATTTTTTGTAAAGCGTCTTGTTGACCAATTACAACTTTGTGTGATTCATCAAAAACTCCATTAAGTTTTTCAGCATATTTCTGAGCTTGTTCACTTAACTTTTTGATATCTTCATTTGATACCGAATAGTTCACGTGGTTTTCTCTAAGTGCCATGTCTTAGAATGCTGTTTTTGGGATAAATATCAGACTGGTTCATTCGAAAGATGTACCAGAATGTCATAAGTATCAGTAAGTGTAAACTGTGGCTGTCTCAATGACCTCTACACAATGGTCATCTGAGTATGTGAATCCATTTTTATCAGTGACTTTTGGCATTGTACAATCATCATATTGAACATAAATTGTATCTCCATTTGAAACACGTAATGATTTTCCTACAGTTTCCTCAGTATTCATAGTGAAACTAAAGGGATGTTTAAACTTGTAATTCTGTCCTGTTTGAATTTCAACTCCAGCTCTATCAGAATCTGAATATACCTTAAAGTTCAAATCAAATTCTTTTTCAGCTACTTTGTACATGTCTCTATCATAGAATGTAAATTCTACTGTATCATCTACATGATATTGTTCTTGTGAAAGGTTTAGTTTACCTACATTCCAATTAAAGTTGATACTTTTTGAAACAACCTTTACAGGATCTTCCTGATATTTCCAAGTAAGTGTAACTGCACCTGATCTTCCTGCTTCAATTTTTGCATACTCATCAATTGGAGAGTTTGAACATTTTGTTTTACCAAACTTTGTATCTACAACACCATCACCATTAACATCATGATCATGTCCACTTAATTTCACACGACCAACAAATAGTCCTGTATCTGCTCCTGTTTCAACAAATCCATCACATATTCCAAGTTCTTGATAAGGATGGTTATCTGAACGTGAACTTAATGTTAGTTTGTTAGCTTCAGTATTCCCAATGTATTCGACTTTATCAGAATCTTCATTCCATCCTGGTGCATATATCAAGAAATTTACTTTTCCAAACCATCCATAGCCATCATAGGTTTGGGTTTGGAAACATTTCTGGAGAGTTTTTGCATTTTTTTCAAATCCACATGCAAAAATTTGTGGGGCTCCATCTGTTCTTTTCTTGGCAGTAAATCCTTTTTCATCAGTAAGAAATGTTGTTCCAGCATCTAATTTCATTGAGAATTTTACGTCCTGATCAGAATGATTAATGTCAGACAGAATGAAGGAAATTACACCTGAATCCTGAAAATTAAATTTTTTAGAAAATAGGCTTGAATCAAACTCTTTTGTGAGAGTATTGACAGATTTACCGTTTTGAGCGAGTTCCAGGTTAAAGGAATTGTTACTAAGTAGAGTGTCAGTTTGGGCATCTTTTACTTGAAAGTCAAAGAAATAATCAGTGTCAGGTTTGATTTCACCAGAGGGGGACCACTTCATTTCAATTTTGTATTGACCATTTGCAGTGTATTTTGATAGAATACCGTCTTCCATAGAGGCATATGATGATTCTAAAGTTGGGGAATATGCAAAAAACAATACAAAAACAGCTGTTAGCGATAATAAAGAATATTTTCTAAAGCTGTTTTTGGATTGATTTTCTAGGGGAATCAATACATGTGGTACAACTGCCAAACATATGAGATGTGATTATGTTTTTTACATAACAAACAGATGTTTTATTGTAATCGTAAATCACTGTAAAGTATATAGATCAAATGACAATAATTTCTCGTTGAACCAAATTCTCAATTATATTCAAGAATTGTTCGTCAGTAATTTTTTCTTCATACCACCAACTTGCAGGAGTTTGTACCCAGATAGGGATTTTCCATTGAGATTCAGAAACTACTTCTCGTGATGGTACAGATATAATTTGTTTTTCAAAAAGAAAATCAATTCCTTCTAAAAATTCTGAAGAAGAAATTTGTTCAGTTGCCCACCAATCTGCATTTTGTTTTACCCATACAGGTATAGTAGGTAATTCTGGAGGTAGTCCTTTATCAAAGCCTGAAATTTTCAACACACCTTGAGACTGTGGTCCAACTGTAAATGCAACATGCCAAAATCCCATCTCATCAATACTTTGAATAAATTCTATAGGTTCATCGTTGATTGTAACGGAAAATTTTTCATTTCCGGAAATTGGAGCAAATTCAAAATTTGCATATGTTTCTAATGGATAACTATTGTAGCCTCGCATAGTCATAGTAGTTCCTTGTTCATCAAACTTTGCAGCTGAATACCACGCCCCTGAATCATATCTAAAATCAAAATCACCGCCATTTTTCTTTGCAGTAACAGGAATTACAGTAGTATCAACTGGTGCAAAGCAACTATAGTAAAAGACATCATCAGTTATGGAAGGATCAGGATACATTGTAAAATCCAATATTTCCCCAGGTTCAATTTTTTCTATATATTCTACATTTTGAGTAATATCTAGAACATTTTCATAACCATGAACAACTGCAAAAATTTTTGGAAAGTATACTGTTTCATTTCCAGTATTTTGTATTCTTCCTGAAATATGGCCATCATCATGTTTGATTAGAGTTTTATCATAAATTATTTGGATTGGAATTTCATGTGCAATTGTTTTCTCATATATCAATTCAGGATTAACTAGAATTGGAGTATTTGATGTTACTTCAGGGAATTTTATCTTAAATGGTATCTCTGTTCCAGCAGCTAGCGGAACATGTTTAATTGTTTTTGAAATTGTTTTTGAATTCTCAATTACAGGAACGGTAATTGTTGGAATCACTGCAAAATCATTTTCATTCTTTACATTTCCAACTACAGTATAGATTCCATTAGAATCAAAATATCCTAGATACTCATGTAGTGGAACAAAGACATCAGCAAAAGCCAGATTAGGAATGAATAGAATTATTGAAAATAATCCCAGTAAGAGAAGAATTTTTGGATGAAACACTCTAGAAAGAGTTGATGATGTCTTCGAATCCAGAAGTTGGTTTTTCAAGTAGGCTTGGTCTATAGTCTTCAACTAGTTTATCTATCAAGTCTCTGACTTTAATATGATATCTTTTTTTGAGTTGAACAAATTTTGTTTCTACTAATCCATCATCAACTAATTGAGATAGGTATAATGAAACAGTAGATGGTGATTTGTTTACTTCTTTAACTAATTGAGAAAATTCTAAACCATCTTCTTTGACTAGTGCAAGTAACAGATCACGTGGGGTTTGTTTTCTTAATGCTTTGATTACTATTGATTCATCTTCAGTAATTTGTGGAGGATAGAATCTAACTTGTCTTGGACCACGATATGCTTTGATGATTCCGTTTCTTTCTAATTTATCTAGATAATGACTTAGAACTCCATTTTTTAATCCAGAAGAACGCATGATTTCACGGAATTGAATTCCTGGATTTTTTTCAATAATTTCTTGAATTTGTGAATCTCTATCAGTCATTTCTAAACACTCCTAGCGCTAATAGTCCCAATGTGATAAACGTCAATAAATGTCCTACCTCTGAAATCGACATCATGTCAAAATCAAACACGTTTGGCCAAGTAGCATCAATCAGTAGGACAACTTCTGCTCCAATAAAATTTGCAAATGCAATAGCACTAAGCAAAAGTCGTTTTGTTCGTAATTTGTGATATGCAAAGATTGCAAGTACAGTAATGAATACTGCCAAAGAAATTCCTCCAACATGCAAAATGATGTGTGCTAAATGATAGCCATGTAGCAAGTGTGGGATGATAATTGGGATAGCAAGAATTGCAACTACTCCAGTAACAACAATAGAAAATAATGTAGACTTTCTTTCAACTATTTTTTCAGGCCTAAACAAAGTAGTGTAATTTTCTTAATTATTCATTTAAACCGACTGGTTCAATTCTCGAAGTGGTACCGATCAAACACGAATGATTCCTTTCTGAATCAAAAATTCTAATCCCTGGACGAATGTTTGATCGTCTATTTGTCCTGCAGCCCACCAAGCAGCATTATTTCTAATCCATGACGGAATTTCTTGAGATTCTGAAGTTTCTTGTTGGGTTGAAGGAATTACAATAATTTGGTTCTTAATTAGATATTCAATTCCTTGGACGAATGTGTTATCATCAATTTGTTCTTCAGACCACCATAATGCATTATTTCTAATCCAATCAGGAATTGTAATTTCTTTTTGAGATGAAACTCTATCAATAACAATTGGAATTGTTGTTCTTGCAAGATCATTGTTATCTAAATTATTAAAATTCAAATTTACAATTCCTGAAACATCTTGTGGGATCATAAACTCTGCCACATTATGTTCTTCTCTTGAATCAGTACTAATTCCACTTTGCTGATAAATTATTTTATTATTTTGTGTAATTGATAATTCATAATTTGTTGAGACAGGTTTGTTTTTTAAGAAAACATCAGTTACATCAAAATTTATTTTTGCATCTGAATTAGATTTGAGATTCTCTGGTTCCCAGGATACAAGAATTCTAAATTGTCCATTATCAGTAACTGAACTCAAATGTGGGTAATCTCTATCAGGTTTTATTACAAAATTCATCCCATTTTCATTTGCTCCATTTTCCAAAACATTGAGTAATTCCTTTTGGTAAATTATGAAATGAACAGTACGTCCATCAGTGAAGAAATCATCAATTGTTGATACATCTTCAGAGAGTTGAACACCGTTAATGAACATGGTAAATCCAGACACAAGTAAATCACCAAAGGTTTTTGGAATAACTAGTTCTTCATGAACAACTGATGTTTGATTGATGTTAGTATGACTCCATTCAAATGGCATAGAATATCTGATTTCTTTTGAATCAGGGTCATATTCAAAATTAGAAATTTTATCATAGTAAGTAATTACAT
This sequence comes from Candidatus Nitrosopumilus sp., assembly GCF_965262695.1. Taxonomy (GTDB): domain Archaea; phylum Thermoproteota; class Nitrososphaeria; order Nitrososphaerales; family Nitrosopumilaceae; genus Nitrosopumilus. Next base: position 1,158,348 of record NZ_OZ253550.1, read on the forward strand.
GGATATTCTGGTCTCCAAAATTTGGATCAACAAAATCATGTATAGATGTCTGAGCAATAGAAATTCCTGCATTGAATATCAATGGTTCTTCAAGTGTTTTGGAATATCCATCAGCAGTGAGTATGCTAATATCAAATTTGTATAATCCACCTTCACTGAGTTTGGGACCCTTTACGTGAATCAGCCTACTATCCAATCCTAATAAAGAACCAAAGACATTGCTTTCACTTTCTTCCTCTATAATGATAGAATCGGTTTCTTCTGAAACAAAATTAAAGACTAGAAAACCGTTATCTGCTTTGAATTCTTGTTCAAAAAGAAATTGGCTTCCTTTCTCAGCTTTTATGTGAAAAGTAACATCACGTAAAGTAATTTTAGAATCAAAGTCAATCATAGAAATAGAAATTTGTTGATCATCATTTGTTTCAGGATCACTTTGTGATGAAGAAACTTCTATGGTTACTTGTTTCCCATCAAATTCTACAGGGGGAAAAGTTTCACTTCCAACACCGTGACCAAAGGCACTATCAAAAGCAAATACAAACAACAATGGTAGTAAAAGTAACAGGAATAGGTTTTTCAAATTATGTCCACTTGTTTGGATCTTTTTTACGGATTTCTTTTCCATCAATTGTAACAGAGTCTTTTTCTTCAAAGATAGTATGCCATTTACCATTACTTGGAAAGATTTTGTTCATCTCTTCAACTTTTTCATTAGTTGGAGGTTTGTTCATCAAAGCTCCCCATCTCATGTTAGGAACTTTTGGCATGATATCATTGATGTCTTTCATTACACTATCACTTTACTGAATTTATTTAAAAACCTATGATTGAACTTTCATGATTCCTTCTTTAATCAAGAATTGAATTCCTTGAATGAAAGAATCATCATCAATTGCACCTTCTGCCCACCAACCTGCATTGTTCTTTATCCATGCTGGAATTTCATTGGAACCGACACCTTCACCTTGAGAAGTTGGTGGTATTTTTAGAATGTCTTCTTTAACCAAATACTGAATTCCTTGTACAAATGAACCATCATCAATTTGTCCATCAGCCCACCACTCTGCATTGTTTTTAATCCATGCTGGAATTGCTGCAGGTGGTTGTGTTTCTGGGGCAGGAGTAGATGTTCCCATACTAGGTCCTAGTTCAATTATTCCTGAACCAATTCCTGCATAAGTCTCATCATATGCTAATCCAGTACCTAATGCTCTAATATCAATTCTATAGACTCCTTGAGATGGAACAAAGATTTTCTTTACATCGATTCCTTCTGTTGCAATAATTCCCGGCATGTCTGGATTATCACCTAAGAATGTCTCTAGGACTTCATCGTTTTCATCAATAAAGGATACAACATATCTCATATCTCGAATAAGTTCTCTGCTTTCATCAAAGAAAGTAATTTCAAAAGGAATTTCATCGCCTGCACCATAACTTCCATCCCATGAAATGTTAACAGTTGTTGGAACAGGTTCATAGTTTGTGGTATCTACAAGATAGAATTCAGTTGATTGTTTTTCTACAGCTTCAAGTGGTACAAGTTTGAGATCCATTTTTGGATTATCATAATTTGATTCACCTAATGTTTCGTTAATTTTCTGTAATTCTTGATTAGTGATTAGAAAATGAACAATGTTAGTGTCATCATAGGAATATGGATCATTTAGTAATGCTCTTTGATCAATTTCTACACCATTGACATAACCTTTGAATTGTTTACCCTCTGCATATGGTGCAAAAGTTTTTGGAACTCTAACTTCTTCATGGACTACCTGAACTAAATCAACATAATCTGGACTCCAATCAAATGGCATATCAAATGAAATTGAATTATCTGATTGATCAAATTTGAAGTTATCAACTTCGTCATAGTATGTTTTAACAACAACTGGAATTTCTGCATTAGCAGTTTGTATCATAAAGTCTTGATCTTGTGCAATACTGACAAAAGTTTCATAGCTTAACAAATTTGCCAAAACAGATTTTGGACTAGTTGCAGCTTCAATATCTACACGAATTTGATATAATCCACCCTCTAAGAATATCGGGCCTGTAATTCCAGGTCTTGCACACATGTCCAAGTTTTCATCATTACATTCTGCACCATGAACAAATAGAGCGCCAGGAGCACTAACATGCTCTGAACCATAATAAACAGTACATTGATGTAGATTTTCTTCATCACAATCAGCTCTTGGTGTTAGTTTAACATCTAATCGTCCATCCAAATCATAAAACAAGTTTCTAGCCAAAAGTTCGCCACTATGCCAGACTTCAACTCTATAGGTTACTTTGTCAAGATTAGTATCAGTCAAAGTATCAAAGAAACGAACTTGCATGTTTGCATCATCAATCTCACCTACAGTAATATCAGATGGACTTAGTTGTGTACTAACAGTAACTTCCATATCACCAAATGATATTGGAGGAGCTTGATCTCCACCTAGACCATGTCCAAATACATCAGGGATTAATGCAGGTATCGTGAAAATTCCGATAATTGTAATGAATAAAGCAAACTTCTGGTACAATGATGAAATTATGTTAATTCCATATTTAAAGATGGCACAGTATTTCTATGCGTGAGAATTTTTTTTAAGAATTGGGGTACGATTTTTATTTATCATTTTTCCAAAGTATAACATGAAGATTCTTTTCGCATTATTTCTCATTCCACTTTTAATGGTTCCAGCATTTGCTGAAACTCAAACATTACCTACAGACAAGAGTACTTTGGATGTAAAATTAACATATGATGCAATTAAACCCGGTGTTGAAACTAAGATTAACATAGATTTTATCAATCCACAAACTCAAAAAGTTCAAGAACATATTGACTACACAGTAGCTGTTTCAAAAGACGGTGAAACTGTATTTGGTCCAATTCCACTTACACATACTTCTCTTGGCTCTGTGAAAATTCCAATAGAGTTTAACCTTGGTGAAGGGGTGTATTCAATGGACTTTGAGGTTGAAGGAATATTGTTCCAACCAATTCCAAGAGAAACAGTATCTTTTGATATTCAAGTAGGCGAAGCAAATGCACAACCAATCACACCACCAAAGGATGAAAAACCAGATGGAGAAAATGGAGGTTGTCTTATTGCAACAGCAGCATTTGGCTCAGAACTTGCACCACAAGTACAACAACTAAGAGAACTTAGAGACAATACGGTTCTCAAAACAAATTCAGGAATTGCATTTATGACAACTTTTAATCAATTCTATTATTCATTCTCACCTGCAGTTGCAGACTTTGAAAGAGAGCAACCATTTTTCAAAGAAGTTATGAAAGTAACACTTACTCCAATGCTATCATCATTATCATTGCTAAATCATGCAGATATTGATTCAGAGCAAGAGATGTTAGGATATGGAATCTCTATAGTACTACTAAATCTTGGAATGTATGTTGGAATTCCTGTAGTTGGAATTCTAAAATTGTACCAATTGAGAAAAAACTAAGATTCTATATCTGAAAATTCCAGTGAGGTTTTTATGTATCCGACCGAGTAAACTGGTTAATGAAGACTATAGCAATTTGCTCTTTCTTCGTACTATTTGCTATGGTAGCTGGATTAGTTGCAACAACACCAGCTGCATATGCAGATCATTCAGAAGTCACAATCTTACCAGCAGATGGTTCTGGTGCACCAGGTTGTGAAGAAACCGCAGATGGATGTTACATTCCAACTACTGCAACAGTTGATGTTGGCGGTGTTGTAATAATGTCAAACACTGACACTGCAGCACACACATACACATCAGGAACCCCTGACGGTGGACCTGATGGTATCTTTGATACCAGCTTGTTAATGGCAGGAAGCTCATTTGAGTGGAGTCCAGATACTGTAGGTGAATATCCTTACTTCTGTATGGTTCATCCTTGGATGCAAGGTACAATCATAGTACAAGAAGTCGGAGCAGCTGAAGACGATCATGGTGACGATCATGGTGACGAAATGATGATGATGCCAGAAAGTGATGCAACCGCAACAGGTATGTTATCAGATGGTACAATGGTTTCAATTTGGGCTTCAGCACCAACTGCAGGTGAAGCAATGGAAATTTCCATTGAATTCGCAGATGCAGAACATGTTAACCATGACATAATGGTTACACAAAATGGTGACGAAGTACTAAACGATGAAGGCGCACATCATCATGAAGGTACAGGTATGCACACAACAGCACCACTAAGTTCTTCTGACCCAGTAGACATTACTATTACCTTCCAAGGTTATGGTATTGACGAAAAGACAGGACCAATTGGTGAAGAAGTAGTATTTACAAATGTTGTTCCAGAATTTGGTACAATTGCAATGATGATACTAGCTGTTGCAATCATAAGCATCGTAGCAGTCACTGCAAAATCTAGAGTAGTTCCAAGATTTTAGGAATCCTCTTTTCTATTTTCTTTTTACTAAAGCAATTATCGCTAAGATTATTGCAGCTCCTGCAATCGACAATCCAAATATTGCAAAGTCATATGCTGCTCCACCATCAGACGTTACTTCAGTCTCACCGGACTTTAATTTAGAAACATCTTGTTGTAAAGATGAAATTGCGTTCTTTAGGGCAGCAACATCTGCAGCACCTTCACTACTAGAAGGTGGGAAATCCAATACTGCAGTAGGCTCTACATCTTCAATTGGAATTTTTACATCAACTGGAACTCCACGAATTTCGCCTTTGAGTTCTACCATGTAGGTTCCAGTCTTAGTTGGAATAATTGGTGAAAAATAGTATCCAGGTCTAGGGTCAGAATTTATATCAATTTTCTTTGTTGCACCACCAAACATTACAGTGGTATCAACACCCTTGAATGCACTTGTTATTCCTGAATACGTGCCTTCATTTTCTCCACGTTCTATAATTTTGAAAATAATATCATTTCTAATTCCTACAACTGGAGGTTCAATTCCCCATCCTGCTTCAATTTCATATTGTTCAACATGAACAGTTGTATGTGCAAATGATGGAGCAATCATTCCAATAGAGAACAACAAACCAATAATACCAAAAACTACGATTTTCATTACTATCATTTCTTAATTACACGTTATTATCTTTACGTGAATTGGTACAAAACTCGAATTCGTGAAAACTGTTTAAATTATCAATGTTGCCCTGAAGAGTAAATGCAAAAATTTCTAATTGTTTTATTGATGATATCATTTATTTCAATTCCATTTGCATCAGCCCACCCATATACTGAAGAGACTATTCCAAGTCTAACATCTAATACTCCAGCTGGAACAACTGAAGTAATTGTGATTTTTTCTGAAGCAATTGACATTAACTTTAGTGAACTCAAGGTATTTGATACAAATGGAAATCAGATAGACAACAAGGATACAGCTTACTACGAGGGAGAGTTATCTCTTATTGTTACAACACCGCCATTAGAGGATGGGGTTTACACTGTTTCAACTAAAGTTCTCTCTAAAGTAGATGGACACCTTGTTCCAGGTGCATTCTTGTTTGCAGTTGGTGATGTTGTAATTGATCCTTCGCTACTTGGTGTAGAGCAACCATCTGAACTCATATTTCTACCAGAAGCTGGTGCAAGGTTTCCAGGACTAGTAGGTCAGACAATTGTTTTAGGTGCAGTAGTTGCATCTCTCATAATTTGGGGCACACAAAATAAACAATCCATAAGAGAAGAATTAGAAAAAATTCAATCTATCCATCATGGAAAATTCATGTCAGTTACAGGGATTGGACTTGTTCTGGTTTTCATTTCAGATATTTTGATGATTGCAGTTCAAACAATCAGATTAGAAGCATCACCAATTGATGCAATACAAACTGATTTTGGAAATATTTGGTTAATCAGAATGATAGTAACAATACTTCTATTAGGAATTTGGTTTGGAATGGACAGGAAGAAAGTCCTATCAAAGAGCAGTCAAATTGCAATGTTGGCAGTATCACTAGTACTAATCTCTACAACAAGTATGATTGGACATGGTGCAGCAAGTGGACAAATAGTTCCACTAGTATTAGATTACATACATAATTTGGTTGCAGCAGTGTGGATTGGTGGAATTTTCTATTTTGTGTTTACACTACTTCCAACATTTTCACAATTAAAAGAATCAAGTAGAGAAAAGATGAGTCTGGTACTCATACCTCGATTCTCAATTGCATTTATCATTGCAGTTGGAGTTGTCATCATCACAGGACCAACGTTGATGTGGTTCTTAGAAAGCGATGTAGGAATGATTACTGAATCAGTTTATGGTCAATTAATCATACTCAAAATAGCAATTGCAGCAGTCATGATAGGATTGGGAGGATTTTTCCAATTCAAAATACAGAAAAATGCTGAAGAGAATTTTTCATCAGGAAAAATTTCAGTACACAAAAAACTAAAGAGAACACTCAAAGTTGATGCAGCATTAGGAATCATACTTTTGGGAGTTGTGGCATTGCTTGCTAACGGAACATTGCCTGCAGGAGAAATCCAAAAAGTTGATGCACAAGAGATCGTTTATGGGTTCAAAACTATAGAATTTACAGAGAATACAAAATTTGATGTTGATATTTCACCATTTTCAAGTGGTTCAAACACAATTCTAGTCAAGGTTAGTGACTTTGAAGGAAATCCACTCTATGATTCAGACCAGCTTAAAGTCAAAGTATCAAATCCATCAAAGAATATTTCACCAATAGAAGTTCCAATGGAGATAATCAAACAAGAAGAAAATAGACCAGTAGAATTCCAAGGAGAAATAACATTTGGATTTTCAGGAGAATGGTTAGTTGAAGTTGAAGCACAAAGAACTGAAAATGCAAATGAATCAAAGATTTTGAATTTGCTAGTAAAGCCAAAACTAACAGACATTCAAACACAAATTATTGAATATGAATTACCTGAAGAATCAAAACCACTCTTTCCATTGTATGATGGTCGAGACACACTTTGGGTAAGTGATGCATTAGCTCCACGTTTATGGGAGTTTTCACTTGAAACTCAAGAGTTTACATCACATTCATTTGATGGAATAGGTTCAACATTTCTAACTCAAGATAGGGACGGTAAGATTTGGTTTGTTGACACTCCTAGAAACCAGATTGGGTTCTTGGATCCTCAAACAAAAGAAATTACAACAAAAACACTTCCAAATTTTGATCCTGTTATTTCAGATAACACTCCTCTTTTCATAAAGGCAGACTTTGATGGAAACGTTTGGGTTACAATTCTCAATAAAGACAGAATTGTAAAATACATACCAGAAAGTGATGAATTTGAAGAAATTATTCTACCAGGAAAAGAGAACCTGCCATTTGCTTTAGAACTTGATGTGGATGGAAATGTGTGGTTTACAGCAACTGGTTCAGGAAATATAGGATACATTGATCCAAAAAATAATCAAATTACACAATTTTCAAGTGATCCACCATTACAAGGACCTGAGGCATTACTCTTTGATGATGAGGGAAATGTGTGGATAGCAGAGCATACAGGCTTGGCAATTACCAAATTTAATCCAGTTTTAGATACATTTGAGAGAATCACTGTACCCAATAATGAAGCATTACCATATGGCATGACATTTGATAGATATGGAAATGTGTGGTTTGCACAGCATACGATAGACTATATCGGTGCATATGATCCTGACAATAATAATTTGATTGAGATTCCAGTTCCATCAGAAACATCATTTGTGCAATTCATGACATCAGATGGAAACAACAATGTATGGTTTGCTGAATGGCAAACAGGAAAAATTGGAACAATAAAGATGACAGAGGTTCCAGTTATTGCATCACAAGTTCAATCATCAGGAGGATTTGAATTAAAGTATACAGAACTTGCGTCGCCATTAATTGCATTAGGAATTATTGCAACTTCTTTGTTCTATGTGAAGAGCATTAAAGACAAAAGAAGACTAAACGATTTGATTAATTCTTAGAAAGTAAACCGCTAGCTTTTATTCCCATTGTTCCTGCAAGTAAACCAATTGAAATCAAGACAATTGTTCCAGCAGGGGTAATATCAAAAATATAAGAGACCAAAATTCCTGTTACAACTGAAAAAATTGAAAAGCTCATGGAAATGATTGCAGTCTGTTTGAAACCTTTTCCATACATAATTGCTGAAACATTTGGAATTACAAACAATGCTGAAATTAACAAGACGCCAACAAGTTGTATAGAAGTAACAACTGTAATTCCTGCCAAAAATACTATGAGATAATTTATTTTCTCTACAGGAATTCCACTAACTTTAGCTTGCTCCTCATTAAATGTAGAATAAAGAATTTGCCTATACAACACCAATATCACAATTAGAATTGCACCAGTAAGACCAAGTATCATAACAGTGTCATCAACACTAACTAGAAGGATACTGCCAAAGAGAAAACTAAAGATGTCAATGGTAAATCCTCCTGACAATCCAATGATTACGAGCCCAACTGCTATGCCTGAGGACAGTAGTACTGCAATTGATGCATCACCAGAGATGTTGAATCTGTCTTTGATTCTTGTAATGATTAATGCACTAACTATTGAAACCACATAAGCAGTCCATAATGGATAAACCCCTGCCAAAAGACCTAACGCAATTCCACCAAATGATGAATGTGCTATTGCATCACCAAACAATGAATATCGTCTGAGAACCAAAAACAATCCTACAACTGAACAAAGAATGGCAATAGCAATTCCAGAGATTAATGCTCTGTGCATGAAACTGTAAGTTAGAATTTCAAAAGACATGATTAATGATGATGCATATGTTCCTGCATTGATGCCTCAGAGTATTGTTTGACAAGTTCATCATCAGAAAAGAATTTTTCTGATTCACCATGAAAGAATAGAGTTCTATTCAGACAAGCAACATGATTTGCCAGTTGATTTACTGCATCCAAATCATGAGAAGACCAAATAATTGTGATTTTTTGTTTAGAATTTAATTCACGTAAAATACTGTAGAATAATTCAATACTTTGTTGATCAATTCCAGTTACTGGTTCATCTAAAATCAAAATTTTAGGATTATTTACCAAAGCTTTTGCAATAAAGACTCGTTGTAATTGTCCTCCAGATAATTCTCCTATTCTTCTGTTTTGAAGTTCATGTATCCAAAGTTGTTGTAAAATTCCATTGATTTTATTTTCATCAGATTCATTTCGCAATCCCATTCTAACAACATCACTAACAGTTGCCGGAAAATTTTTTTCAAAAATTGGTTTTTGAGGAACATATCCAATTTCTTTAAGAAAATTTTTTGATTTTCTAATGTCTTCACCAAAAAACTTGATTGTTCCTTTGTACTTTGTATTGAGTCCAAGCATGCAATCAAAAAGAGTAGATTTTCCTGCACCATTAGGCCCAATTATGCCTAGAAAATCACCTTCATTAACCACGAAACTTACATCATCAAGAGCCTTTACATCAGGATATTGAACTGAAAGGTTGTTAATTTCAACTGCTTTCAACACAATGCCTCCTGTAGATTCTCAAGATTTTGTGTCATTTTAGAAATGTATGTTCCTTCAGATGCAACTTCTAATGGAGATAATACCAAAACTTTTCCACCAATTTCATGTGCAATGGTTTCAGAAGTTCTAGTATCAACTGTTTCTTCACTAAAAATTATTTTAATATCAAGTTCTTTTGCTGTTGAAATTACATTTTCTAATGTTTTTGCAGTTGCTTCTCCATGTGGATCATTTGATGAAATAATTGTATGTTGATGTAAATCATACTCATCAGCAAAATATGAAAAAGCATCATGAAACGCAATAAAATCAGAGTTACAACTAGATAATTCATTTCTAATTTGTAAATCCAATAAATTTAGTTCTTCAATGTATGATTTTGCATTAGACTGATAGTATTGTTGGTTTTGTGGATCATGTTTTGAAAATGCATCTGCAATGTTTTGAACTTGAATTTTTGCATAAACAGGATTTAGCCAAATGTGAGGATCCCCTAATTCATGACCATGTTCATCGTCTTCAGATTCATTTATTAGAATTCCATTACTTGTATCAACTATAATTCCTTGATAGTTATTGTCTTCTAGTTTTTCAACCCAATTCTCAAAACCAATTCCATTAATGATTATAAGATTAGATGCTTGCATTTTTTGTACATCTTTTATTGTGGGTTCCCAATCATGAGGTTCAACGCCAACTGGAACAAGTAAAATAGCATCAACTTTGTCTTTTCCTACATTTTGTGCAAATTCATGTAATGGATTAAATGATGATATTACTTGCAGTTTTGAATTTTCAGATAATGGTGATTCTGTATTTGGATTAGTCCCATAAACTGCAAAAGAGCTTAATGGGATTATTACAACTATTGAAATTATTGCAAGTTTGATCTGCGTGTTCACGAAGAAGTTCACTAAATTTTATTAATAAATCTATAAAATCTTAATAATATTAATTGCTAAACTTATAAGATAATTAATAACATTAGGCGTATGCCAATTGTCTCTATATCACTAAATGATGAGATTCTATCGGAATTAGACAAATTACAATCAAACATGGGATTCTCAGGTAGGTCTGAGGCCATTAGAGCAGGAATCAGAGCATTTGTTTCAGAAGAAAAACAAAAATCAGATTTGTCGGGTAACATTCATGCAATTCTTTTGGTGGTACATAATGATGAGTTTGATCACGTTGTTTCAGGTATTACTCACAACTTTGAGGATTTGATTACAACACATCTTCACAGTAAAATTGACAAAGAAAAGTGTATGGAGCTTTTTGTTATTGACGGGGATGCTGAAAAAGTTTCTACAATGACAAAAGATTTTCAGGTAAACAAAAACATGGATACTGTTAGACTTGTTGCAATCTAAATTCAGTGGAGCCGACTAGATCATTGAAAAAACTATTCTTATTTGACGACCAGCACTGGAACTTTTGATTTATGCATTACTGAATTAGAAACACTTCCAAGAAATGTTTCTTTGGCATTACCGATACCTCTAGCACCAATTACTACCATGTCAAAATTACCTTTCTTTGCAGTATTAACAATTTGTGCAGCAGTATTTCCTCCACCAGTAGCATATTTGAATTTTGCACCTGCACGTTCACACTTTTGCATTGCAGGGCCAATTGCTTTGACTGCTCTTTTTTGTGCCTCATCTTTCATTTTTTTGGTATATTTGATTCCAGCTGCAAGTGGCAAATGAAATACATAATATCCAGTGATTTCAGCATCGCTTGCATTTGCAATTGATATTGCCTTATCTAATCCTTTCACAGAGTTTGCAGAGCCATCTAGAGGAACAAGAATTTTTTGAAATTTTGCCATATAGACATAGAGATTTTACTTCTATTAAGGGATTTTGCCATTCAAAGAGTTGTAAAGCAATCATAGAAAAACACAGAGATTCGATTCATGCAGAAAACAATCCAGTCAAGTTCAAGATAAGATTGCCAAAATATTCAGATTAATGTAAAAATTATTTTCTAAGCTTTGATTTGAATCCAAAAAGGCTTGAACTAAGATTGGAGAATAAAATAGACGTAGGAGTTCATATCTTTAGAGGTTTGAACTGTTAAGATTCAAATCTGTGAAGTTCTATCAAAGTTCCAAAATGGGTCTAAAACATGTTTCATACATATCAAGTCTTTACAGACTCAATAATTTTGTAAATTGATTGGATTGCACGCCAAATACTGTTTACCGAGTATTGGCCACGCATGAGAATCAAATTTTGGTAAAAATGAATTCTTAGACAAAAATGCTTGTAACATACATTACAACCATTCCGATTGCAAAACCAGATGCCATGGCAGCACTTGAAAGATTTTTGTCACCATCTTCTCGTATCCATTTCAAAATAGTAATAATGACTTGAAATATTGCACCTGCACCAATTGACAAGAATATCACAGAGGTAAATGGAGAATAAACAAATCCTCCAACCCAAGCACCAAAAATAGCAGGAGCACCAGCAATCATCCCCATAACCGCAAGTTTTCCAATCACTTTCTTTTCTCTAGACATTGGAGAAGCGATTGCAAGACCTTCAGTAGTGTTATGCATTGCAAAACCTACAATCAAAAAGGTACTAAATGCTATTGAACCAAGACCAACTGCAGCACCTATTGCAAGTCCTTCACCAAAGTTGTGCAAACCAATACCAATTGAGATCATCAGTGCGATTGCAACAGGTTTGGTAATTCGAGAAGATTTTGCTCTGCTTATTAATTTCTCACCAGAATAATACAGTCCAAGAAAAGACAATACCAAAACAGTGGCAACAAGCAATACTCCATTAAAACTACCTGCAAGATTTTCTTCAGAAACCTCTAATGCCTCTTCAACAGAATCAATTCCCAAAAATAACAACAATCCAGCAGTAAGAGCCAAGAAGAAATGGTATTTTTGCTTGCTAATTTTTTTGATAAATGGTAACCAAAGCAAACCAATCATTACAGGAATGATTCCAACATAAGTTCCAATTATTGCAAAAAGCCCTACTAGTTCAAGACTAGGTTCTAATGCAGGAGCTGCTGCTTCAATTTCTTTTTCAAATCGAGTACCATCCTCAACTGTAAGTCCTACAATGTATGGTTCAGCAGGATTCCACTCAAAGGGAATTCTGACAAGAGCTGTTTCGTATCTTTCCAAATACCTATCAGGTTCAACTGCCGCAGGTTGTATTCTGTCATTTACATCAGCCATGGCAATTTCAACAGGAATTGGACCAGTATTCCTAACTGTTATCTGAATTTCAGAATCAATAAAATCAACTTTTTCCATGGTGATTTCAGGCAATGGAATACCTAAATCCAACAAATCAGAACCAGGACCAAAAATGTATGCAATCAAAATTACCAAAAAGGCAAATGGAATTAATCCACTTGCAATCAGTTTTCCTTTTGATGACTTGTCACTAAGTTCCATATTCTTTTGACTCTACAGTATTTTCATTTTCATTTACCAAGAATATTCCCACCCATCCTTTCTCAGAAAATTCTACCTTGTGTGCATGGAAAAGATATTTTCCAGGATATTCATATTCAAATTCCATGATGCCTCTCTCGGTTTGTGAAAGGGTAATCATATCAGTATAAAATGACGGTACAATATCAGTTCCTGTGGGATAATACTTGTACAGATTACCATGAAGATGTAAATTATTAATTGGATCAAATTCAACCATGTTCACAACATAAACACGGACTAGTTCATCAGTATTAATCTGAATTGGGTGATGTTGGTAATAAAATGGAATCGTGTTTGCAGCATAGAAATTATTTTCTCCATCAAAGTCCATGTCCAAACCGTTTAGCACCATAACCATTTCATCAGCTGGTGGACGTTCTTCTTTTGGATCAACTATGAAAACACCATACAGACCACGTACAATATGTTCTTCAAGTGGCATAACATGACAGTGGTATGGATGAACACCTACAGGACCAGCTTCAAATTCATAAACAAATTGTCCTCCGTTTCCACCTACAGGTTCAAAGACACCATCCATTCCAGCTGGATGAATTCCATGAAAATGCATTGTGTGTTCTTTTTCACCATTGTTGATGAACTTGACTCGTACAATATCTCCTTCAGTCGCTCTAATTGTTGGTCCTGGAACTGTTCCATTAAATGTCCATACATTGAAAAATATTCCAGGAGATACCTCCATTATTTCATCATCATTAGCAATAATTGTAAATTCACGTACAGTTGTTCCATCAGATAACTGTGAAACACGACCATAATTGAAATCACGCAAATATTCCATTGGATCAAATTCTACGGTTGCACTAGTGTATAGTGGATCTAATACTTCACCAGTTGTTTTTACCACAGCACCACTATGAGTAACAAATGTTTTCTCATCTTGTTGTGCATTAATTCCTTCAGGAAAAGCAGTAAAGAGTATAGAAACTGTTGCAACTGCAATCAAAAATACCAACATAATTCCTGAACGTGATTTCATCATGAATGATATACAGAAATATTCAGACAATATAAAGTTAGCCTAGGCTAACTTTGTTAGTCTAATGCAACTTTATTAGAACAGGGTAATTTTACAGATATTAACATTATCAGGAACAATGTAAAGAATCAATTATTCTTAGGATTAAAGGAATGAAGGTAATCAGAATTAGATTTTAGAAATGTTGTGAATTTTCTTAATTGTTTCATAGTTTTCGGGTTTAAATGATGTTCAATTCCTTCTACGTCTTTATTTGCCACATCAGATTCAATGCCAATTAGTTGAAAAAACTCTAACAGATCGCTGTGTTTTTGACGAATATCATTTGCAATAGCTTTGCCTTTTGAGGTCAACTTTAACCCACGATATTTTGTGTATTCCACATACCCATCAGCATCAAGTTTTCGAAGCATCTTTGTTACGCTGGGAGGACTAACATGCATATAATTTGAAATGTCAGTTGGAGAAGCATATCCTTTGAGTTCTACGAGCTCAGAGATCACCTCAAGATAATCTTCCATTCTAGTCGTAAATGAATTTTTTTGGCTGTGTGCTTTTTTGATTGATTCTAATCGCTTTGTATTTTTTCCCGATGTAGTTTTTGACACGTTTCATTAGAGAACTTACCAGTATTTTATTATTGTAGGCTTATAGTATTACCAATTATCCTAAACCAAAATCATAAAATGGAATAAACACTTGTCTTCGGAACAATATCTACAAAACTGTTTTTTCTCAGATTCCAAGATTAGGGATTCAAAGTTTGCATAAATTGTTGATTGTTCATCATGTTCTGCATCATCTGTGGATGCATCATCATATTATCCATCATCTGTTGTCGTAGTTCTGGATCATCCATCATGACATTCATCATTGGACTCATCATGTTACCCATCATTCCTTTCATGTGCCAAGGATTGTTTAACATCATATCATGCATGTTCTGCATTACTTGAGGATCATTCATCATCTGACCCATCATGTTGTTCATCATTTGTGGGTTGTTCATAGTCCAATTACTATTCATCATAGTTCCCATATTCATCATGTTCATCATTTGATTATTGTTCATCATGTCATACATCATCTGTGAATGATTCATCATGTCATACATCATCTGTTGTCTTTGTTCAGGATCATTCATTGCAGTTCCCATAGCACTCATGTTATTCATATTTGACATCATTCCATGATTCATTCCCATCATATGACCTCCCATCATGTTGTTACCCATCATACCTTGATTCATTCCAGAACCCATCATGTTACCATTCATCATGTTGTTTCCCATCATGTTATTGTTCATCATCATATTGCCCATCATTGGGCCCATCATCATTTTACCATTCATCATGTTCATCATCATTCCATTGTTCATCATGTCTTGCATCATCTGAGGATTGTTCATCATTGTATTCATCATTTGTTGTCTTAGTTCAGGATCATTCATCATTCCCATCATACCATGATTCATTGAACCACCCATCATCATATTCATCATAGTGCCATTTCCTCGAATTGTTTGCATCATTGGTTGATGTTGTGTCATCATGTCCATCATTTGTTGACGAAGTTCTGGATTATCCATCATTGTATTCATCATAGGACTCATCATCTGAGGATTGTTCATCATGGTTGTTTTCATTTGATCAGTCATTGTCTGCAAATGTTGAGGATCATTTGCCATAGTATCATACCAAAGTTTTCCAGTTTGTTGATTGCTTAACATGCTATTCATTACACGTTGCATTTGTTGTGGGTCGTTTGTCATCATATTCATATCCCAATTACCCCAACCACGATCTGCTAATCTCAAATAACTATCAGGATTAACACATGCAGGCATTCCCATATTTTTCATCATGAGAACTTTACCATCAACACATGTGATTTGGTCTGGATTTGTTCCCATCATCATCTGCTGTCTTGGAGTCATCAGGGTTTGAGCCATAACTTGCTCAGAAAGTAATGATAGTGAAATTGTAGCAATAGCAAAAATTAAGATTACAGAAAGTAATGTATTTTTCATACTTTATTGATAGTGTTTTTGTTAAATTTAAAGTATATACCATATTTCACAAATGATTCTCAGATAATAGAATAAGAAATTTAGACAGTATTCAGATTATGTTGATTCAGATTGTTTTAGATCATTTCTAGCGTCTTTAATGATTGAGAAGGATGACTGTAAAAAGAGACTAGCAATTATTCCAGCTACTATAAGGTCAGGGTATGAGGTTCCTGTTAAAAATACAAAACCTGCACCAACTATTACCAAAATATTACCTAATGCATCATTTCTACTAAAGAGCCATACTGCACGTACGTTAGCGTCACCTTTTCTATGTGGGAGCAACATGATAACTGCAAGTACGTTTATCAAAAGTGCACCAAAGCCAAAGACTCCCATCATTCCAGCTTCTGGAACATGCAAAACTTGTGTGCGATATATCGTATAACCAAGTACTGCTATTCCCATTACACCAAGAAAAATTCCTTGTAGAAGAGCTGAGCGAGCACGTAATTTCAAACCCCATCCTATTGCAAGTAATCCCAAAAACGTGATTGACCCATCACCTAGAAAATCAAGTGCGTCAGCTTTGAGTGCTTGAGAATCTGCCAAGAATCCACCAATCATCTCGGCAATCCCGTAACCTACATTGATTAAAACGACAATCCATAATGCACGTTTGTATGCAGGTGTGATGTGTGCAAGATCTTTCGGCAAATCATCATCGTCTGGCATTAAATCACTATCTCGTTAATGTCTAGAGTTATTTTTTCTTTCATGAAATGATTTTCGATATTTGTTTGCTCTTGGAGTTACCCTCAAAATACAACTACAGCAAGGACATCTTATGTCAAGGCAAACCATAAAAATTTCACATACAGGGCATCGTTTTTGATTATTTTCGTATCTAATTTTTTGCCCCTTGATCTTTATCTGGAATCTTTCACAGACCCCTTTACACAAATTCAATTTACAGTAATAACCCCGTTTTTCATCAAGTATTCAATCCCTTGAACAAAGGCATCATCATCAATAGAACCATCTGCCCACCAACCTGCATTGTTCTTAATCCATGAAGGAATTTCATTGTTAGTAGATTCTTGTGAGGTAGTTATAGGAACTTGTAGAATGTTTTCTTTTATCAAAAACTGTATTCCTTGAACAAAGGCATCATCATCAATAGAACCATCTGCCCACCAACCTGCATTGTTCTTAATCCATGAAGGAATTTCAGATTTGGAATTTGAGGTTTGTGATTCAAGAGGAGGCTCAATTACTATGATAAAATTTCCTCGTGAAAGAGTATTCTCATCAATGTTTGAGAAGAAAATATTTGCAGTTCCTGTATGTTCTGGTGTAAACGTTATCGTATGAGAATTTGAAGTATCTGAATTGACATTACCAGTTAGATGTTTTTTGTAAATCTCTGCATCATTTTGAATTACAGTAAGATCATATTCTGTAACTCTCTTAGTTTTTGCACTAAATAATTCATCAAAATCTACAAAAAATGTTACAGGCTCACCTGCACGAATAATTTCAGGCTCCCATGACAAGAACACTTTGAATCGATAATCAGGAGTTGCAAATTCTAAAGGAAACTGTGTCTGGTCACTTGTCTTTAATCTAAAATCTATTTGTGAATCAGATACTTTTGAAGCCTCTTCTTTTAGTTCTTTGATTAATTCACGATAAACTGTCATGTGAACTGTTCTATCATCAAAAGAATAATCATCAATGGTTACTATGTCATCAGGTAACAAAATATCATTTAGATATGCATCATACTTTGTAGACAGAAACTCACCAAATGTATTTGGGACTCTGATTTCTTCATGAATTACACTTAGTTGTTCAAGATCTTGATTCCAATCAAAAGGCATAGAAAAGCTCATCTGATTTGAATCAAAATCAAAATTGTTTATGACATCAAAATATGAAATAACTTGAACGTCATGAGATTGGTTTTGAGAATCAGTGACTCCAAAAGTTTTGGTGTCTGCAAGACTGATTGCTCCTTCTAGTTCCACCCTTACATCTAAGACATTTGTATCTGAATCTACTGTGAGTACTTCCACTTTGTATTCATAAAGACCACCTGAGGAGAAAATAGGCCCAGTAAGGGTAAGTGGTTGATCATTTCCCCTCATCCAGCCTCCCAAAAGAGGCTCCTGAACCCCATTAATTTCTATTTTATCAGAGTCATTTGAAATCACACGAAAATTGAGATTGCCAAATTCATCATGAAACATGTATCTGAAAATTCTTTCTCCATCTTTTTTGAGTTCCAAGATAAATGTAACATGTTCAATAATTGCTTCAGTTTCTGAATTAAACAATTTCAGTGTCACAAAATTTTCTGGATCATTAGGATCATATGTAGAAGGAGAAACATCTATTGAAAGAGTTGCATCCCTATCTCCAATAGTTCTAGGAGGATGCATTTCTCCTCCCAGTCCATGTCCAAATGCAGAATTTGTAGAAAACCCTAAACAAACAATTAGAAAAAGTGCTAAAAACTTGAAGTAAAATTTCATCTAAATTACCTCAAATGAATCCATGATAAAATTGATATTTTCTTTTTGTTTTATGCTAAGTGTTTCTGGATGATCTCCTGTGTATTGTAACATATACAATCGATTTTCCTTTAGAATCAAGAATTGTTCTCCATATGTCTGACTAACAGAATCATTTACTGCAAATATTGCCCAATCATTGTCAGGAGATACTTGTTCAAAAGGTATATCGTAATTTTGAGATTCCATCAAGGAGATTTGGTCATCAATGTATTCGTGTAATGAAAAATCTTCTTTTTGTATATCAAAAATTGTGAGCAAAAACTGTTTGTTATGATTTTGTTCAATGAATATTCCATCAACAAATCCTATTGTTTTTAATGATTCTAGTTCTTCTGATTCAAATTCATCTACTGCAGAATGAATTTCCCAATTGCTGTTTGGTTTGAATATCACAAATCCAAGATTTGTATCCTCATAGAAATTATTTGCAAACAGACCTGCATTTTGAGGGTTAAACAAACTAATTTCACCAAACCCTGAAAATGCAGTTTCTGTGCCTAAAATATCATTTTTTGTGTCATTTGGAGTATCTAAAAACAATACTCCAAGAAAAGAAATCCCTGCAATTATAGAAACAATCAATGATAGTCGAACTAGTTTTAGTTCTGATTTTACATCCATCATATCATACAGGAGTAGCCTTTCTCTCCTTTTGATTTGTAGATATATCAGATCCTTTGTTTTTCATGTAAAGGACAGCTACCAATAGCATGACACCTGGAACTACAATAATTGCAACTGCTATTTCATAATAAAATTGGACAGTTTGTCTTGGTTGAACAATTTCATCACTAGTGAATGTTTTTTCTGTATTTTCATATACAATTGCACTAAAATCAGCTAATCTAGCAGATGCATCTTCACCAAATTGGATTTGTGTTTCAGCTACAGTTCCAAAAGGCTTGATATTTTTAATTTTTACAATTGTGGTTCCAGGTTCTTCATAAATCCATTGACGATAATCTCCACCTGCACTTGAAACTGCACCTTTTTCTTCAAAAACTAAATTCCCATTATGTATAATAGAAATATCATACTGCATTTTTCTTAAAGGAAGGTCATACACTGCATCATAAAATCGATAAATGAAATTTACTTTTTCATGTGTTTTAATTATTTGAGGTTCCCATGAAAAGTTAATCTCAATTGATTGATCAGGTGTTATTTGATACATTGGAAATTGTTCATGTTTTTTTCCTGTACCATCATGAGGATAATCTGGAATGAATGGTTTCACAAACACAATTCCTTCCATCCAAGGATGAATAATACAAAAATAATTGAATGGTCCTTCTTTTTCAAATGTATAAGACCATGATTCTTCTGGCATGAATCGTTCACTATCAAAAATACCGTCTGCTTCTCCTAGATTCTTAGAACCCATCCAATCAAATCTACCAGCCCCATCCCCACTAGTCACTGTATGTCCTTCTCTGTCATCATTAGTCCATGTTACAGTATCTCCAACTTGGATAGTAAGTTCGGGAGGGTCATACCATACTTCTGCAGGCGTGTTTAGTTCTGGATTAAATGCTCCAAATGGAATACTAATTGTGTATTCTTCAGCATGTGATTGCTCAATAGTAAAAAACATGACTAGAGCAAACATTCCAATGATGACTTTTCTTGAAAAAGTTCTAGGGGCTTTCTCAAGAATCATCATCAATGAAAAATATCTTTTTTCTTTAATTAATGATGATATTGTTTTACCATTGTTCCAAATAATTTAAAATCAAACCAATTCAAAACTATACATTGCAAAAACCAACACTATCCATTAAAGAGAAAACAAAAATTCTCCTAATAATTTTAGTTACAGCTCTTGTGATTTCTATTCCTCTTGGTTTTGATAGAGTTAGTTTTGAAGAAAGAGGATATTATGCAATCCACGTAGCCAGTGTAATTTTTGGTTTATTTTTGTCAATAGTTGGTTTGATTACCTATTTGGAATTTAGAAATATCCGACTACTAATGATCTTTGGTGCGTTTTCAGCAATAACAGTTGCAGAGAGCACATCATTGGCAAATATGCTAAATCCATTCTTTGAGATTACTTATGGAACTCATGATCTGATAACACATAGTTTGATTCTTGTGATGTTATCATTTTTCATTGTTGGGATTTTTAGATCAGACTAGAGATAAGAGAAAGTATCAGCAAATCTGTCTTTCATAGTATCAGTTACACTTGGCTCAAGTCTATCCAATGCGTTAAGAGTTGTTTTTGTATCAAATAGTTTGAAATGTGGTCTTAGTCCTTTTACTCGCAGTACAATGTTTTCTTCAATCAAATTAGTCAGTGTTAATGAAACTGTGGAGGGAGCTTTGCAGACATGTGCTTGAATTTCTGAAAAAGTTCCCTTTTGATTTTCTACAAGGAATAGAATTATTCTTTTTGATGTTTCTTTTCTTAAATTGATTAGTGTTGAATATTCTAGGGATGGGGTGTCTTGTGGAAAATAATTTGCACGTCTAGTAGAACGTTTGATAATTATTTTAGAATCTTTTTCTAAATTATTAAGAGAGTTTGAAAGTGTGCCAAAAGGATAACCCGATAATTTTTGCAATTCTCTAAAAGACAATCCAGGATTTTTGTTAATAATTTTTAAAAGAAATACAATTCTAGGGTTTAAGATATGGTATCTCTTAGGTTTGTTATGATATAGCATGACCTTACAACCATTTTCAATTTTACCTGAAGTTTTCAAAAATCCCAATTTTTTAAGAATTTCCAGTCTTCTGTAAACTGTACCAAGGGAAATTTTTGTATCTTTGCTGATTTCAATTGCAGATTTGGGAGAACATGTTGACTTTAGAATTAATCTTGCAGATTGATCTCGAACATATTCTGAATAATCTGTTTCATAATCCATATAGAACTAAAACAAAATATGGTTTTTAAAAAGTTTGTAAAAAATCACAACTAGAAAACATAATGCACAGTAGAAACATGACAAAAACTGTATTTTTGTTGGTACAACTATAGAACAACATCAAGGGATTAAAACTATGAAAATGCCTTTTATCATGTGTACAAAATTCTCTATGTTATTCCCGTAATTGTGATTTTGATATATTTTGGGGCAGTGTTTACTTTAACCCCTTTTGGAAATGATAGTTCTACTACAGAAATTAAAGACATTGAAAAATTAACTGGAACTCCTGCTGATAATTATGAACCTCATGAAAGAGCCCAACATTGTGGAAGTTCTGATACAAAATCTAATCAGTATATTCAAGAATTTGAAATTCCAACTCCATGTACACAACCACTTTCTATAATTACAGATCCTGAGGGAAACATTTGGTTTGCTCAAACAAATACAGGAAATCTAGCTATGTTTGATCCTGAATCTGAAACATTTACTGAATACCCAAATGAACAGTGGGCTTTGAATAGCGCATCTATGATATGGGGAATTACATACACAGAAGATAATGAGATTTGGTTTACTGATGACAAGAATGGTGCAATTTGGAAGTTCTCAATTCCAGAAAAAACATATTATCAATTTGAGATTCCCTCAAATGGCAACAAAGCATTTCCGCAAAAAATAGAATATCATAATGGTAATTTTATGATAAATGATTTTACTGGAAACCAAGTGATTCTTCTAAACCATGAGAAACTAGATGAAGGGAAATTAGCTTATTCTTCCATTACAGTTCCTGAAGGATTTTTCACTAGTCAGACATCAGTAGATAGTGAAGAAAATATTTGGTTTGTAATGTGGAAGTATCAAAAAGAAGCAATACTTGTTAAAACAAATTCCAACACACAAGAAACAGAACAGTTTACTCTCCCCAATAGCATTTATGCTCCAAATGGAGTTTCAGTAGATCCACTAGACAATATTTGGATCGCAGATACTGCAGGAGATTCATTTTACAGATTCACACCATCAAACAAAATAGTAACAGAGTTTGTAACGTCTGATCCACCAATTTGGACATATGGTAATTCATCAGGGTTGATAAAAACACCAATCACTCGTCCTTATTGGAATACATTTGATTCAGATGGAAACATGTGGTTTAATCAACAAACAGCAAACAGATTGGCAGTTTTTAATCCAGACATAGAATCACTTGTAGAATATGACATCCCATCAAGAAATCCTGATTGGTCAGATTGTGGAGACTTGAGTGATTGTGGGTTAGCACAAAGCTTTGACTTTACATTTCAAGGTGAGCAAGTATGGTTTACTGAATGGGTTGAAAACAACATAGGAGTATTGGACACTACTGTTCCATTACCAATTTTAATTTCAATAGATAGTGATGAAATTGAAATCAAGCAAGGGGAACAAAAAGAGTTCTTTGTAACTATAACACCCAATTCAAACAAAAATTCTGAAGTTAAATTATTTGGAAATACAAATTCTGAAACAATTACAGTTAGTCCAAAATCAGGAATTACACTAATCTCAGATGAACCTGTAAAAATTCCTGTAACCATAACTGCAAGTGATGATGCACATGAGGGATATTACAAGATCTTAATTGGTACGCAGTTTAGTGATGTGGCAATATCATCATATGCTACAATTAAAGTTGGATAATTTCGGATACGAGTTATAATATAGAATCTTTATTCCATTTTGATATTAAATGAATGAGCAACCAAAGAATTTTTTCAGTTCAATTCTGTTATTCTTTCTAGCTGGACTTTGTGAGATTGGTGGAGGATACCTAGTTTGGCTTTGGTTGCGTGAAGACTTTGGTTTTGTATTAGGTGCAGTTGGAGGGTTTGTGTTATTTTTGTATGGAGTAGTTCCAACATTTCAGAAAACTCACTTTCATAGAGTCTATGCAGCTTATGGGGGAGTCTTTATTGTAATGTCTGTTTTTTGGGGTTGGTTAATTGATGGAGTAACTCCTGACAACTATGACATTATTGGAACAATAATTGCAGTAATTGGAGTTTTGATAATTTTCTACTATCCAAGAAAAGGAGAGAAGGTTTGGTCGAAGTAGCATCAACTGTTGGTATTTTCTTTTTTGCTGCACTCTTAGAGATTGGTGGAGGGTATCTTGTATGGAAGTGGTTACGTGATCATAAAGGAAAAGTTTTGGGTTTGGTGGGAGGATTGATTTTATTTTCTTATGGAATTGTAATGACTTTGCAGCCTGCAGATTTTGGTAAAGTCTATGCAACGTATGGGGGAATCTTTGTTGTATCTTCAATAATTTGGGGATATTGGGTTGACAAGAAAAAGCCAGACAGGTTTGAAATTATAGGTTCTGTGATTGTCTTGATTGGGGTTGCAATCATGTTTTACTGGCCTCGTTAGGTTCACAGACCAACATCTGTTTTGCGAGTTTTGGTTTGAATCTATAGGGATTCAGCCACTTAATTGGGGATAGAAATGGGCGCATTTAGGCTGAAATTATTGTTTTTTGTAAAATGGCGTATTGTAAAGATCCCTCCACAGAAACTAATTTTCAAACCTAGTTATCAAAAATGATTCTAGATTTTTAGAACAAAATATTTTGAGATTATATCATATTTTAAAATCCAAGATTTCTGTACAAACTTCCAAAACGAGATGAACGGCGTCTTCCTGAATACAGTGATTTGAGTTGTTTAGAAGCTATAGCTGCAGATTCTTTTTTCTTTTTGGATTCTACTACACTAGGCCACCAATCAGGAAAACAAGAATTCCCAATCAAATCAGGATCCACAGTAAGCTTGAATTGACTTCCATATCCATGTCGGCCTTTTGATATAGTCTGAGATACTGCAATTCCAGAGTTTACCAGTTCAACTAACATCTCAGAGAATCTCCTATATGAAATCTGACGAGAATCAGGTGGTATGATCTTCTGGTATTGTTTGAATAGTTCTGATGTGCTATGCCAACCCTCATCATTAACAAAAGTGAGCCTAGCAAGTGCAGCACATGCAAGTTTGAAATGATAAGAACCACCTGAAATCATTGTAGTTATCTGGTTTTTTTGTAGTTGTGCAATAGCATCATCTACATGTTGTCTTGAAATTTCCTTATTTTCAAGTCCTGCCAATTCACCACTAGTTCTCAGCAAGTCAATTGCTCGTCTTGCATCACCATGCTCAGATGAACTAATTTCTGCACAGTAATTCAAAACATGATCATCTATTTTTTGCGAAAATGATTTCTTTGCTCTGTTACGAATTATTTTTAGTACGTCATTTTGGGAATACGAATCAAAGTAAATCTCTGATGCTCCTACTCTAGATACAACTCTGTCATCTAAATTAAATTCTGATAGTACCTTATTAGATACAGTAACAATACAAAGATATTTTTTTAGAGTACGAAGTTTTTCGACTAGTACAAGAAGTTTGTAAACAAAGTCAGATGGTTTTCCTCTTTTATCATAAAATAGCGTATCAAACTCATCAAGACACAATACGAATAAAGAGTTTCCAGACTTGTCAAGTGATTGCATAATTAATTCTTCTAATATGGTAAAAGCAGTGTTTATTCCCTGAGCATTTTTTAGATTTTGGTGACCCAATTCAGATAGGATCAAGTTAATGCATCCAAAGACTGTCTTTGCCTTTCTCAAATTTGTATAACAAAAATCAACATCCAAGTTTTTGCATACAAATTGTACAATAGTTGATTTTCCAGAACCACTTCTACCATAAACTGAAATCAATGGAACTACTAGTCCTTTTTCAAACGACAAGAGGAATTTTACAAGTTTTTTTGATTCAGATTCCCTCCCAATAATTGATTCAGGAGTAGATAGATTGTCAAGATAGGACTTGTCTGAGAATATGGAATTTTGTTTTCTGACATCACCAACAATCTTCTTTAGTTCTTTCTTATCCAATTATTATTTTCCACTAGAAACTCATATATAACTACTAGAGAGATTTTTGTGCCTAGATTTGAAAATTTTTAGGAAAAATTATGCCCTAAGGATAGTAAAAATCGCATATTTTCTACTAATACCGATTATTCCAACTAGAGAAACAACAAGTATCAAAATTGCAATAGTACCAAATTCAGGTGCAACCATTATTCCAAACTCGGTTTCTTGTCCAGTGTTTCGTATGTTTTCAAATTTGATTGTTGTAGGACCTGTTTGGTCTTCAGCAAAGGTGAATTTTTCAAATTCTCCACCAACTGTTGCCACTCCAGATACACGATGTATCTCTTCTCCGTTTTGAATAATTACAAATGTGAAATCAGAGTTTCGAAGAGGTTCATTTGTTCTTGCATCCCTAATAGTAAAGACAAAGTTTGTTTCAACTCCTGGTTCAAGGTCTACAGGATCCCATGACAGATTCACTTTGAATTCTTCACTTTTTGTAAATGCCTCTAATGGAAATGATATTTTTTCATTTGTGGCTAAAGTAAAAACAATATTGTCAGGTAGTGGCTCATCAGATTTTTTCATCTCATTTTTTAGAAATCTCAGATGGTCTTGCAATAAAACAAAGTGAACTATTCTTTCATCTTCTTCTGTGTAATCATCAATTGATACTGAAGCTTTGAATAATTCAATTCCATTTGCATATCCTGTATAGCTAGGACTCAAAAATTCAATGAAATCTTTAGGAAAATGTACCTCTTCGTGTACAACGGGGACATGAGACATGCTGTCCTCACTCCAATCAAAAGGCATCTCAAAAGTTACTTTTTTTGCAATAGGATCATATTTGAAATTCTGAATTTGATCAAAATAGGATTTCATTCTAAATTGCACATCATTTCCCTCAGCATCTTCTTGAGGATGAGAAGTAGTTTCAACAAGTGTCAAATCTGCACGATATACACCTGAATCTTCAATGATGTTAGTTGGTTCATCAATGGTTCTCACCTCAATTTCAAAAGTAAATAATCCACCTGCATCGAAGACAGGACCGGCAATCTCTATTGGAGATGATTCAGTTCCATGGTATGCTCCTAGAAGCGAGTCTTGCTCTCCATTAATTACAAAATTATCATATCCTTGTTGTGATAGTACTGTTATTGGCAAAACGCCATTTTCTGTGAAAAAGTAATTTCTAAAAATCATCTCATTGCTATGGAACAACCCAATGAGAAATGTCACATTTTTTGCAGGTTCATCTGTCTCTTTGTCAGTTGCAGTAATTGTGATTTGCTCTTGCTCATTTTCAAAATACATTGGCATCTCTACAGAAATTGAGATTTCTTTTCCAGCAACATCTACTGATGATATGGTATCAATTCCCAATCCATGTCCATAGACACTGCTTGCTGGAAACAACAAACAAGCTGCCAATGCCAATATTGAAAATTTTGTAATCGACATCATCTCAAATCTTACCTAGGGCTATTTTATTGTGAGTAGTTCTTCAACCTTTTGAAGTAATTCATCCATTGTCGTAGCCTCCAATATTGGTTGCAAGTCATTTGGATCTTTTGCCCCAAGTGCAGAAAGCGAATAGATGTAATCAATTGTAGGAGTGTCAGTTGTAAGATAGTATTGCTCCAATACATGATCCAACGAATGTGGTTCAACTACTTGTGGTAGTGCTTGTTTTACAATCTTCTTTTTCCATAACTCTACTAGTTTTTCCCATCGCTCAAGAGAAATACTCTCGTCGATTTCAGGAATCATTTCAACTTCTGCTTGAATGTACATTTTTGCTTCAGTTCCAATTTTTTCATGTATTTCAGAGATTTGTTGGTGGCCTTCAACTGAAAGTGGATCATAGTTTTCAGGTTGAGGGATTGAAGGTGGAATAATTTTTTTAATTTTAAATGAATTTCTCCCCAAGGTTTCAATGTGGAGTTGCAGTCCATCCATTTCAACGTCTGAGCATTTTGTAATTTTTGCAATAGTTCCTACCATCTTAGGAGAGTTCCAACCATTAACAGAGTTTGTCTCATCAATTAGACACACACCAAATTGACCATCACCAAGCATGCAATCATCAACTAGCTGCTTGTAGCGAGGCTCAAAAATTCTCAAAGGAAGCTCCTGTCTTGGAAACAATACCAAGTCCAGAGGAAAAATCGGGATAACTTTAGTTTCTGCCAATAAGGATTGTTGAAACGTCTCTAGATATATGGAATACGGATTTTAGAATCCATTTTCGTTTAGTGTTAAGCCCAATAGTGCAGCACGAGTGTGTTTTCCGTATTCAGCTTGCTCAAAGTATTTTGCATTTTTGGTTTTATCAATATCAGTTGAGATTTCATCGATTCTTGGAAGCGGATGCAAAATTATGCTGTCTTCTTTCATCTGTTTTAGCAAGTCTAATCCCACAACATAGCTGCCCTTTACTTTGAGATATTCCTCTTCATCGGGGAATCTCTCTTTTTGAATTCTTGTCACATAAAGAACATCCAAGTCATCAATATGATCTTCAATGTTTGTAGATTCAGTATAGTCTAATTTCTGTTTGATTTCATAAGTTGAATCAGATCTAATTCTTAGTGATTCTGGAGAGATTAATCGAACATCAACATCATAGTTTCCAAGTCCATACAACAAAGAGTAAACTGTTCTGCCATACTTTAGATCACCAACAATTCCAATTTTTAGTCCGTCAATCTTTTTCTTTTCTTTTTTAATTGTAAACAAATCCTGAATTGCTTGGGTTGGATGCTCTTCAGTTCCGCTACCAGCATTGATTACAGGTTTGTCTGAAACTTCAGCTGCAAATCTGCTAGAGCCATCCAAAGTATGTCGTAAAACTAGAACATCAGAATAAATCGACATAATTCTAACAGTATCAGCCAAGCTCTCACCTTTCTGAGTTGATGAAGAATTTGTATCAGAGATTCCCAGAGAGTTTCCTCCAATTGATGCCATTGCAGAATCAAAACTTAGACGAGTTCTAGTACTTGGCTCATAGAACAGATATGCCAGGGTCTTTCCCTTACAAATCTCTCTTCGATCAGAGGGATTCAGTTGCATAATTTTGTCAGTAGATGTAAAGATTTTTTCAAGCTGTTCCTTGCTAAAGTCCTTAATTGAGATTATGTCTTTTTGGTAGAACTCGTTCATTCTCTCAATGATATATACAGGTGGGTATACAAAGTATTCTGATGGAACAGTCCGAACTTATGGTTCGACGAATCAAAGAAGGCACTGTAATTGACCATATTGATGAAGGCAAGGGTCTTCAGGTAATCAATGCTTTGAGAATAGATGGTAAAGATGGCAGTCTAATTACTATAGCCTTGAATGTCCCAAGTGGGAAATTTAAGAAAAAAGACATCATCAAAGTGGAAAACAAGTTTCTAAAAGACGATGACACTAACAAGATTGCAGTAATTGCACCCAAAGCCACTATCAACATGATAAAAGACTACAAGTTAGTAGAAAAGAGAAGAGTGTCACTACCAAATGAGATTGACAAGATATTTCGATGCTCAAATCCAGATTGCGTTACAAACAGTGCAGAACACATAGAGTCCATTATGGATGTAATTGACAAGGAAGGAACTGTTCTCAAGTGCAGATATTGTGCAAGAGTATTAGATGTAAATCGCATAGACTATAATTAAAAAATTTTAAAAATTGAAAAATATGTTGTTTAGGACTACTGTCCTAAGATGATAAACATCATAACTATACCGTAGATTGCGATTGATTCGACCATACCTACGAAGATGAACACCTTAGATTGTAAAGCTGGGTTCTCACTAATGACTGCAAGACCTGCTGCACCTACTTGACCAAGACCTATACCAGCACCAAATGCTGCAAGACCGAATGCTAGACCAGCACCGAGAATTTTCAATGAGTCTGAACTTCCTGCTGCGTCTCCTTCTGCTGCATAAGCTAGACTAGTAGATCCTGAAATAGAAATTACAGCTGCTGCCATAAGTAACAAGACTATAGTTTTCATGGATGATGTGCCTCCTCAAAGTCCATATTTAAATCATGGTGAGATTGGATTATACTTTTTCTAGTGCTTTCTTTTTGAAAGAACTTAGATCGTCTTTAACAGAATTTGCAAAATTTTCATGTTCGCTTTCTAGTGATCTTTTAGAATCTTCAATTATTTTTTTGATTTCTTCTTTTCCCATTATTATCTACTCTCCATCTTAGCCTTGACTTTTTTTAACTTTGCGAATTCTTCTCTTTCCCTTTCCTCAAGAGTAGCGATGATAAATCTCACTTTTTGTTGATATTGGGGAATAATGACATTTTCAAGAGCGTTAAGTAATTTCTGAGTCTTTTCTAATGCTTTTGCAAGACTAAAGATAGAATTTTCATATTCTGCGGCTTTACAGATTTTTGGCAAAAGTTCTTTGATCTGTTTTGCGGCTCTATCAATTGAAGAGTTTGTATCAGCAAATCCGTATGGCATTGATTTTGTATCTTTTTCAGTAACAGATAGTGCAGGAATTTTTACATCAACTACTCTTCTGACATTAACATCTACTTCCATAACAGAAGGAGTTGATTCGGCAACAGAGTCTACTGTTGATGAACCTAATGCCAAATATGCTTCGTTTACAGAACTATAGATGTCTTGTAATGGTTCCCAGATTCCACCTCTAGCTTTTGAGGCTTCTTCAATCATCTCTTCAATGTTTTTTAGAAGGACTTTACGCTTGTCATCTAGAATTTTCTGTACCATTACGGCTACTTGACTAGACTTTTTGTATTTGAAAAGTTCAATTTTTGTAGCAGCAACATTTTGTCCAAATGACATTTTGCTACTCTTCCTTGTAATATTGATCTACGTACTTATCTTTGATTTTTGTAATTTCGTTCTTTGGTAGTTTAGATACAATCTTCCATAAGATACCTAGTGTTTCTTCAATAGTTCTATTCTCATCAGTTGCTTGTGAGAGGAACTCGTTTTCAAAGACATCACCAACATCCATGTATTTCAAATCAATTTCAGTGAGTCCTGCTTTACCTACAATTCCTGCAAGTGCTCTGACTTCCTGTGCTCTAGAATATGCATCATAAACCTGATTTGAAATCTCACCATGATCTGCTCTGGTACTTCCTTCACCAATACCGTCTTTCATCAGTCTTGAGAGACTCATCAAGATGTTTACAGGTGGATAAACTCCTTGTCTGAACAAATCTCTACCAAGTACAATTTGTCCTTCTGTAATGTAACCAGTAAGGTCAGGAATTGGGTGGGTAATATCATCAGAAGGCATTGACAAGATTGGAACTTGTGTAACACTTCCTTTCTTTCCGTTTAATTTTCCTGCTCTTTCATAAATTGTTGAAAGGTCAGTGTAAAGATAACCAGGATAACCTTTTCTTCCAGGTACTTCTTCTCTTGCTGCACTAATCTCTCTGAGTGCTTCTGCATAGTTTGTCATATCTGTAAGAATTACCAGAACGTGCATTCCTAATTCAAATGCCAAATATTCAGCAACAGTTAATGCAACACGAGGAGTAATGATTCTCTCAATTGCAGGATCGTCTGCTGTGTTTAAGAAAAGAACACTTCTTTTTAGAGCGCCAGATTCTTCAAGACTTCTTCTGAAATATTCTGCTTCACTGTATTGCACACCAATTGCTGCAAAGACTACAGCGAAATCATCTTGTGTACCAACTACACTTGCTTGTCTTGCGATTTGAGCTGCTAAGAGGTTGTGTGACATACCAGAACCAGAAAAGATTGGAAGTTTTTGGCCTCTAACTAGAGTTATCATTCCATCAATTACTGAAACACCAGTTTGAATGAAGTCTTTTGGATATTCACGTTGTTCTGGGTTCATTGGTTCACCGTTAATGTCAATAAATTTATCAGCAATAGGATCTGGTAGTCCATCTTTTGGTCTACCTAAACCATCAAAGACTCTACCTAGTACTTCTCTTGAAACTGGCATTTCCATAACTTTACCTACAAACTTTGCGTTTGTTGCGGCAATTGATAATCCGGTAGTTCCTTCGAAAACTTGGACGATTGCTTTACCATTTCCAACTTCAAGAACTTTACCTAATCTTCTTTCACCTTCTCTAGTTTCAACTTCTACTAATTCGTCAAATGCTGCATTCTCAACGTCATCTACAATAACTAGAGGACCTTTGATTTCTGCAATCTTACTGTATTGGACTCCGCCTTCTGCTGTCAATTTGATACTTTCACTCCTGTAATTGATTTGAATTCTTCTTGCATATCTGCTTCTAGTTGATCAAGTTTTGGCATCTCATCGTCTTTGATATCCATTCTTGCTTTGAGTAGTGAAGTAATACTTTTCATTGCACGAATATCAGCAAGAGGAGTTCCTTCCTTGATTGCTTGCTGACCTTTCTTGTAAAAGTCAACTAGTAATTTCATTAGTTTGTATTGTTTCTCTGGGCTACAATAAGTGTCAACATCATCAAATGAGTTTTGTTGTAAGAGACCAATCTTTACCATTCTTGCAACTTCAAGAATTAATTTTTCTTCATCTGGAAGTGCTTCAGGTCCTAAAAGTCTGACAATTTCTTTTAGTGTATCTTCTCTTTGCAAAACACCATAAACTTCACTTCTAAGGCTTAACCAGTCTTCATTGATGTTTTCTCCCCACCACTTTGCAATGTCTGCAAGATAACCAGAATAACTGTTCATCCAGTTAATTGATGGATAGTGTCTGGAATATGCTAGCTTTGCATCCAAAGCCCAGAATGTTTTGATAAATCTCATTGTGTGAGTTGTAACTGGTTCTGTAAAGTCACCACCAGATGGTGAAACAGCACCAATCAAAGTTACAGAACCATCACGGTCTGGACTTCCTGCGGCTCTAACACGACCTGCTCTTTCATAAAATTCTGCTAATCTTGATGCAAGATATGATGGATAACCTTCTTCTGCGGGCATCTCTTCTAATCTACCACTCATTTCTCTGAGTGCTTCTGCCCATCTACTTGTAGAATCTGCTACAAGTACAACGTCTTTACCCATATCTCTGTAATATTCTGCAATTGTCACACCAGTGTAGATACTTGCTTCTCTTGCTGCTACTGGCATGTTACTAGTATTTGCAACAAGTACAGTTCTATCCATGAGTGGCTTTCCACTACGTGGGTCTTTGAGATGTGGGAATTCGACAAGTACTTCTGTCATTTCGTTTCCTCTCTCACCACAACCGATGTAAACTACAACTTGGGAATTTGCCCATTTTGCAATTTGGTGTAATGTAACTGTCTTTCCTGTTCCAAAGGCTCCTGGGATTGAACCTGTTCCTCCTTTTGCAATTGGGAAGAATGTGTCAATTACACGTTGTCCGGTAAGTAGTGGAACTGTTGGATCGTATCTGTTCTTGTATGGACGTGGTTTTCTTACAGGCCATCTGTGATACATTTTGAGTTCAATAGTTTCACCTTCGCCTTCAGTTGTTGCCAATACAGTTTCTAAATCATAATCTCCTTCTGATACAATGTTTGCAATTTTTCCACCTTTGTGGTCTGGTGGAACCATGATAGAGTGTTCAATAAGATCAGTTTCTTGGACAGTACCAATTACATTTCCTGCTGCAACTTCATCGCCATTACTAACTGATGGAACAAAGTGATACTTTTTGGTCATGTCAACTGGAGTAGTTGTGATACCTCTTCCGATAAAGGAACCAGAAGCTTCGGATAATGCTCTTAGTGGTCTTTGAATTCCATCATAAAGTTGTCCAATAATTCCAGGACCTAACAAAACACTTAGTGGGTTTCCAGTACCAACTACAGGTTCACCTGGTTTTAATCCACTTGTTGATTCGTAAACTTGGATAAATGCTACATCTCCAGTTAATCTAATTACTTCACCGACTAATTTTGAATCTCCAACAGTTACTGTTTCGTACATCTTTGCTTCAGACATACCATCGGCCCTAACTGCAGGACCACTTACCCAAACAATTCTACCTTGAGCTGCCATCTTATTCTCCTACCCCGAATTTGGATGCAATCTCTTTCCTTATTAAAGGCTTCAGACGTTCAATTCTTGCATCGATCGTATTATCAAATGTCATTGCACCATCTTTTGATTTTACAACAATTCCACCAAGACAATCAATTGTATCAGAAGACATTTCAGCTCCAGAGAATTGTGACAAAGTAGATTGGACTACATCTTTATCTTTTGCATTTGTAGAAACTGTAATTTCTGAAGTTCCCAAAATTTGAGTTGCTTCTTCAATCATTGTTTTAATTAAATTAGAATAATCACCACTGCGATCAGCGTTTGCAATTTGTTCAAGTGCTTTTGAAAATACCTTATCGACTGCATCTTCTAATGCCATTAATTGCTTATTTCTAGCCTCAATATCGGCACTTCCCATAATCTGTTTTTCAATTTTATCGGCTTCTTTTTTTCCATCTGCAATGATTTTCTCATATTCTTGTTCGAGTTTAGGAACAGAATCATCAAGAGTTTTGAGGGACTCATTTAGTGCAGATTCAACATTTGAAATGACGGATTTCTCTGTTTGTTCAAGAATTTTGCTAATAGTGGATTCTAAAGCAGAATTTGCCAATGAGTCGCGTAAATCCGTAATAGATTTTAATGTTTGGGAATTGCGTTTCAGAAAGATATTAAAATCAAAGGAGTTCCTGTTGGATTATCTTGGTAGTAGCCGATCTAAAACTTGGAAGCATAATTTTACCAAGAAGCGAGTCTCCAAGTGCAATTTCTAGACTAACAGAGTTTGAATGGTTTCATAAGATCGATACTGAAAATGACTTAGTCACACCAGAAATCGACGATCTTCTGTTAGAGGCACAAAAAACCTACCAATCAATTGATGATGTAGTCAAAGGACTAGGAGTCCCACCAACTGTAGGAATTTTAGAAATTTTGTTCAAAGGAACTATCATCAAAAAGAAGGATTATGAAATTGGGGAAATTGAGGACATGGTTAGTGACCTCCAAAAGAGAGCCCCATCAGTTATTGATGAACCAGCAAAGCTTCTAGAAGAAGAAACAGACACAAAACGAGGAGTAGAAGAATATCGTTCACTAAAAGAGACTTTGGAAATTGCTAAAAAACTCAACATAGATCTTTCAGGATTTGGATTGATGAAATATTTCTACACAAATCTCTTTGTGATAAATTCTGAAGACTTTGAAGAAATTAGCAGAGCATTAGAAGGCATTACATTTTACAAATATGATTTAGAGAGCAAAGACAAAGCAGCAATTTTGGTAATTTGTGGAATTGACGATTCAGAAAAAGCACTCAAAGTACTTAGAGGATTTAATGCAAATCCATTTTCAATTCCAGATGGTATGTCACAGATCCCATCAGAGGCATACGCCACTGCTGAAACAAAACTAAAAGAACTTACAGCAAAACAGGCACAAATTGCAAAACAGATTGCAGGTATAAAGAAGAAGATTAGACGCGATATTCTTGTATTACACGAAGAGGCATTGGTTGCAAAAGATGTTCTTGAGACTTTGAGAAAACCAGGTGGAACTAAACACTTTGCAGTTATTCAGGGATTCATTCCAGGTAAAATGGAAGAGAAGTTCAAAAACATTACAAAACAATGGACTTCGTTAACTGAAGAAATTACAGATCCTAAACACAAAGAGCAAATTCCTACATTATTTGATAATAAAAAATTCGTTAGAACTTTTGAGGTAATTACAGAAAGCCAAGGCATTCCAAGAAAAGGAGAAGCAGATCCTACACCAATGATTGCTCTAATGTGGCCAATTTTCTACGGATTAATGTTCGCAGATTTGGGTCACGGTTTATTATTAATGGGAATGGGATTGTTATTCAAATTCAAAGGACAAGGCAATCTTTCTAGATGGGGAATGTTAATTGCCATTTCTGGTGCAGCAGCAGCAATTGCAGGTGTTGGTGCAGGAGAAGCATTTGGTTATCACCTTGATCATATGGGGCCATTGGAGGGATTATTAGAAGAGGGAGGAGCATTACATTCAGTAAGTTTCATTGTAGGTATTCTCAGTGTTGCAGAATTAACATTTGAACAAGTAATCAATATTCTCAAAGTTTCATTGTTCATCGGAATTATTCATCTTGTTTGGGCAATGGTTCTCAGAATTAGGAGATTAGCTAAAGAAGGTCACAAGATTGTCATGTACTTGGAAGCAATTCCAAACATTACACTCTATGGCGGTATTGTAGTTATCATGATGTGTGCAATTGGTTCACAATATGATGTCATGAACATGTATTCCAAAGTACACACAGAAGCTGTTCCATGGGTTACAATATTCCTAGGAGAATGGGCACAAGTTTGGATTATCACAAGAATTGCAGTAGTAATTGTAATTGCATCTATGGCAATGATGATGGTTGGAGGAATAATGCATGCAAAGAAACATCCAGAAGATGGAGGTTCGGCGGCAAATGTTGTAATGGAAGTATTCCTAGGCAAAACAGTAGAAAGTTTAGCTCACACAATCAGTTATGCTCGACTTGGAATTATGTTACTGGTACATGCAGCACTGTTACTGACAGTAAATAATGCATTTAGTTCACTTGGAGGTGCAGAATCAATTGGTGCATGGGCAATGATTATTGGAGGTAACTTGGGAATTATGATGATTGAGGGATTGATTGTGTATATCCAATCACTCAGATTGCACTTGTATGAATACTTCACAAAATGGTATGACGGTGGCGCACAGCCATTTAGACAAATCAGACCAGAATTGATTTACAACCAATTCGTTTGGAAAAGAAAATAAGATTTTAAAAAAAGAATCTAGTCACTCTTAGCTTTATCGTGTCCTTTTTTGGCAGCATCTTTTGTTCCCTCATATCCTTTGGTTCCAAGTTCTGCACCTTTCTCAACACCTTTCTTGCCAAGGTCAGTTCCTTTTTCAACACCTGCTTCAGCAGTGTCTTTGAGTTTCTTTAGAAATCCCATGAATTCTTTAGAGGATTTCGCAGATAAAAGATTATCAGGAATTTCCTAGAATTGGGTTATGTCTCAATCAGATTAACAGAAATTTTTGTCATTGGTCTTGACAATTCATCTGGAACCACAATTAACAGTCCGCCATTTTTATCAACTTCGCTACATGTTCCTGAGAATTTTTGGAAGTTGTTTGCAAAACATCCATCATTAGAATAATACTCAAAGTTTTCAGGATACATGAAATAGTACCATTGCTGGATATATGAGGGTACAAAATACACATCAAATCCTATGGTATCATCATTGACTGATACGGTGTACTCATAGTTTGTTGATTCTTTAGATGTACAAATTGGAACAAATTGCGCAAATCCATTTTGGAGTTTTTGTTTTTGAGATTCATCTGAATATGTAGAATTTGGAACGGATGTATTCTCTTCAAAGAAATTTAGATTATATCCAATAAAATCAATACCAGTCTTTGCATAATGAAACCACTGAGATTCACAATCTCGGTAATCATATTGGACTGCAACTACTGGCTTGCTGTTTACATATTGAAGGCCATTTTGTCTTTGTTTTGCTCCATGTTTTGTAATGTCAGATTGTTCCTCCTCCCCTCTAACAACTTCACGTTCCCATGTTGTTGTAACATCAACAATGAGATTCCTAGGATAGCTCTTCCATTCTGGTTGGAAATGAACATAATTTGCATATTCGTTTGTTTGACTAATTTTGATAGTATCTCTTGATTCTCTAAAAGTTCCAAATGCATCATCTACAACAAGGACTGAAAACAATATGGTAAAACCAACTATTAATGAAACACCAAGCATATTCATTCTTTAATTACATCTCCCATATTTTTTGCCATTGTGAAACTACAAAAAGATAAACCACAATTTCCACAATAGAATTTATCGTCATCAAAGGTTATGTTTTGTGAACCGCATTTCAGGCAGTTTTTACTTGAAATCATGTTATAGTATACGTAGGAATGGATATATTTTTCACGGAAAGATATTTTATCAAAAATGTCCAGATTGGATATGAAAATAGGCTAGAGTATATGAAATTGATAAAATATGTCCAACTCGGAAAATCATAATTAATAGCAATCAGTATTTGGACCATGGTAGATGAGATTGACAAAATCATTCTAACAGAATTAGGAAAAAATGCTAGAAAATCATCTAAAGACATTACAAAGATTTTACAAAATATGAATTACCATATTACAGATAGAGGAATAAGACATAGATTACAAAGATTAGAAAAAAATAACACAGTTGTAGGTTATTCTGTTACACTAAACCCAGAATTAATTTCAGAAAAAGTTAACCGTACAATAGTTTTGAAATTCAAATTTACTAAAGACACACCAGAATTGATAAACAGGCTTACAGAATATGTTAATGAATCACATTTTTGTACATATTCCAGCAGATTAAATGGTGATTTTGATTGGATTTGTCATTTTATTTTTGATTCTATAGAACAGTTTGATTTAGAGACAAACAATTTCTTAAACAAATTTTCTGAATTGATATCAGATTATAGATCTTATGAATCAAATTTAGTCAAAAGTACTCCATATACTATTTCGGATCAAGAGCACATTAATGAAAAGAAGCTTCAAGCTTTGAAGATACTTCAACAAATAAAAAAATATGATACACTAAATGAAAGACTTCAATCCATAGTAGTAAGTCTTGTAAAATATTTTGACGCAGCATTTGCAAGAGTTTGGTTTGTGGATAAATCTGAGAAATCATTAATTTTACGATTTAGTGCAGGAAAATACAAAAATGTAAAAGGTGAATTTTCCAAAGTTCCAATAAAATCATTAAAGATAGGAGCGATAGTTACTACGAAAAAACCAATTGTTTCTAATGATGTCATACATGATCCACGAATAAAATATCATGATTGGGCAAAAAAAGAGAAACTCAAATCATTTGCAGGTTATCCTTTGATGTACAACAAAAAAGTAGTTGCAGTACTTGCATTGTTTAGTAAAAAACAGTTCTCGCCTTCAGATTTTGAGATTTTAGGCATGTTTTCAGACCAAATATCAAAGGAATTAACAGGATTTTTTGAAACAAAAGATTTTCTTTCTGAATAAATTTAGAATCCATCAGTAAAAACAATTTTGTCCAATGGAAGCTGTCCACCACGAGGCATAGCTGGTTTGATTTGTTTTCCTACTACCATCATCATAGATATCACATGGTCTTCTGGTAAATTGATTAGTTGTGCAACTTTTTCTGGATCAAAGCCTATCATAGGATTTGAGTCATATCCCATAGATTTGGCAGCAAGCATTATGGTCTGAGCAGCAATTCCACAAGATCTCATTGCCTCATCTCTTTGTAGTTGTTCTTTTCCTTCGTAAAACATCCCATTGCAGGAACCAAAAAGTCACGAGCTTCCTTTGGAGCGTCCTTCCAGTATTGTGCAGGATCTTTTTTCCAAGATTTCAAATCAGCACAAATTACTAATAGCAATGAAGAATCAGTCACTTGAGCTTGATCCCAAGATGCAGCACGGATTTTCTTTCGGATTTCAGGCTCTTTTACCAAGACAAATCTCCAGTTTTGTATGTTAAATGAAGTTGGAGATAAAACTGCCAGAGACATTAATTTCTCAATCTCATCTTCAGAGAGTTTGTGAGTTGGATCATAATGTTTTACTGAACGACGTTCTTTGATTGCATCAAAAGTATCCATAACTTTGATTAATTTTACAGCATTAATTGGTTTTTGCAAAGATTATTTTTTTACAGGAAGTTCTAATCGATTGCCCCATTCACCCCAAGAGCCCAGATAGACCTTAACGTTTGAGAATCCTAATTTTTTTAGAACCAAAAAAGAGTTGGCTGCCCTATATGCCCCTTGGCAATATGTCACAATCTCAGTGTCTTTTGGAAAATCATACATTTCTGATAATTCC
Source organism: Candidatus Nitrosopumilus sp. (assembly GCF_965262695.1). Taxonomy (GTDB): domain Archaea; phylum Thermoproteota; class Nitrososphaeria; order Nitrososphaerales; family Nitrosopumilaceae; genus Nitrosopumilus. Next base: position 1,197,595 of record NZ_OZ253550.1, read on the forward strand.
TCATCACTTTTGAAAGTCCCATCTTCTTTGAGGTTCTGACTCCAGTCAATATTGATGGCATTTGGAATATGGCCTGATTGAGCAGCACGAACTGTACTACCATCATACTCTCCAGGCGAGCGAGCATCAAGAATTTTCACATTATCAAGATTATCTCGAATATGCTCAAATCCTGAAATAATTGCAGGGTTGATTTTGCCTGAAAAATCAGATGGTTTGAATCCGTTTGGTTTTGTCTCAACTGCAAGATTTTCTTTTTGCCATTTTGTGATTCCTCCATCAAGCATCATGACATCTTGATGAGAAAAATACATCAGCATCCATACTCCTCTAGCTGCAAGCATTCCAGAAACAGAATCATAAAAAATGACTTTTTTTTCTGGAGTTACTCCAAGAAAAGACAGTAGGGATTTTGACTGATTATTGAAATTCTCAATTCCTTGTTTTGTCGTATCAATCCAGTGAAATGCAAACAAATCCAAATGAACTGCTCCAGGAATATGGCCTTCAGAATATTCTTTGAAAGAACGAGTATCAGCTATAATGAGATTAGGATCATCCAATATGGAATTTAGTTCATCAGTTGAGATTAACATGACTTGGGTAAAATGATCAAATCTAAATTGATTTGGGTTGAATAATAAAAAGAAGAAAAGAAAAGGGTTTTTTCTATTCGTTGACGTATGCTCTTTCGCCGTGCTGAGCCAAATCGAGACCAATCTCCTCTTCTTTAGGAGTGACTCTGATTCCGCCAGGCCATACTGCGTCCATTACCTTTAGGATTACAATGGTTATACCAAATGCATATGCAATTGATACTGCAGCACCAATGATGCTGATTGCTTGCTGTTCCATTCCTTCTGCAGTGCCAGTCCATGCACCAATACCGTCTCCGGTATCCCATACGTGTGGACTTGCTAATGTACCAGTCAAAATTGCACCGGTAAGACCACCCATTCCATGTATTCCCCATACATCTAATGCGTCATCCCACTTTCTTGCATTCTTGAATGCTACACATGCATAACAAACTGTACCAGCGGCAATTCCCATAATAATTGCAGCCATTGGACCTACCCAACCTGAAGCTGGAGTGATTGTTACCAATCCTGCTACTGCACCTGATGCAGCTCCGACAATACTTGGTTTTCCTGTATGTGCCCATGACATCAAGACCCAAGTAACTGCGGCCATACCAGTTGCGGTATTTGTAACAGTCCATGCGCTGACGGTAATGCCGTCTACCATTACTTCACTACCTGCGTTAAAGCCAAACCATCCGAACCAGAGAATACTTGCACCAAGTACTACCATTGGGATGTTGTGTGGCTCCATTGGCACTTTGCCATATCCTAGTCTGCGACCAAGAACTAAGGCTCCAGCCAATGCTGCAAATCCTGAAGAAATGTGTACTACAGTACCACCAGCAAAGTCTAATGCAAACGTTGGCGATAAGTCTGGATCGAGGTCTAATCCACCTCCTCCTATGAAACCGCCTCCCCAGACCCAGTGTGCAATTGGATCGTAAACGAAGGTACCCCATAAGAGTACGAATATGACTAACGCGCTGAATTTAATTCTGTCAATTAATCCACCAATGATAAGAATTGGTGTGATAATTGCAAAGGTTCCTTGGAACATTGCAAACATTTGGTGAGGAACAGTTCCTGGCCAAGATTGACTACAATATTCACCTTCCTTAAATTCATTCATCTGATAGGCAGCTGACCACGTATCATGACATGCACCTAGTTCACCAATTGGTGCCCAAGCTGAAACCATGTTAAATCCAGCATAATCTAGACTTCCCATGAACATGTTTGCGCCTTCATCCGCGTTTGGAGCAAATGCTAGTGAGTATCCCCATAGAACCCATTGTACTGACATGAGACCCATAACAATGAGAGTCATACCAAGAACATTGACGACATTCTTTGATCTGGCTAAACCGCCATAAAAGAAAGCGACACCTGGAGACATGAAGAGTACGAGTGATGTTGCGGTAAGCATCCATGCTGTATCACCTGTATCGATCATACAAGGTAGCATGCCACCTTCACCATCATCAAACCAACATTCGTGAGGGTTACCAGTGTAAATTCCACTGGTTCCTTTTACATATCCGTCCATACCATCTTCAACACTTTGTGCATATGCCTGTGACATTGCACCTGCTGCTGTGATGGATACTGCGGCTACAAGTAATAGAGCATACTTGTAGTTCCTAGAATTCATTGAATTTATCGAAATTGGATTTTATTTAAGGGTTCGAGACTCAAGAATCTCTAGAAAAGTAAATTATTATATTTTAGTATATTCTGATAGTAACATAAAATATGGAAATTATGTTAAAGTGATCGCAAATGGGCAAATCAAATACCAAACTAGCAATTTTTGATACCTTCAAGACCAAAGGGGAAGAGCTTACAGGGGAAGCACAAAGACAAAGAGCAATTATTGGAATTCTTGCAAGTGATGCCAATCCTGCTGAAAGAACTAGAACAGGGTTATCACAAAAAATGGCAAAGAAACAAGGAATTGCCTGGAAGAACATCTATTCAGGAATTTTCAGGGATCTAGATGAGATACTTTTACCCATGGGAATTGCAGAAGAAGACGGCAGATTACCTCTCCAGAGAGGCCCCAAAGCTCTTCAAGAAAAAGGGATTCCATACTATCATCTTACAAAAAAAGGGATTTTGATCGCCCTTTCAATTAATGATGTCAAAAATAGAGAAAATTTGCTAGCAGAGTTTTTTTCAAGTTCAGAATCTGAAGAAAAAGAGTTTGAGAAAGTACTGTCTAGCCTATTAGAGAAAAGTCCAAAATTCGCATATTCTATTTTTCAGAAATACGTAAAGGCATTTTGTGATAATAAGATCAAGGAATTACTCCCATTTGACCTTACAAAATTGAAGGATATTTCAGATGAGTCATTGGCAATCCAGAAGGAAATTCTGGTGGCTTTTGTGGAGCTCTCAAAGCAGGAAAAAGAAGACGCCATCAAATTCCTAGATAAAATCACATAGAATTTGTTCCTGTATAGATCGCCAAACATTAAAATCCGTTACTCATAAACAATTTTCAAATGGGCAAAAACGTTTACGCGTCAGTAAAGTCATACAGTCAAAGAGGGAAATTACTCAGTAGATCTGATTTTCAGACTTTAGCAGAATCAAGAGATCTTGATGAATTTATGACCAGAATAAAAAATACAGTCTACGGCGATTCAATAAATGATGTTCAAAAACCATACACTTCTCAAGGAATCGAATCAGCCTTTAGAGGACAATTAGCTGATGTTCATTATTCCATTGCAAAAACTGCAGGAGACTCTGATATTCTTGATGCATATTATATGAAATTCATTATCTCAAATCTAAAATTAATACTCAAAGGAAAAGTTCTAGGAAAATCACAAGAAGAGATTGAGAATCACATCAATCTTCGTGCTGAAGAATTAGTTAAACAACGTGATATTATCATAAAATCCCTTGTTGCAAAAGATCTTGAAGAAGCAGTCGCAAGTCTAAATTCAGTTCAATTTGGAGATGAAATTGCAAAGGCTGCAACACTTTACAATGAAACAAAAAACATACAGGTCTTTGACACATATTTTGATAAAATTTTGTACCAACAGTTAGGACGTGCTCTAAAAAATACAAGAGACAGAGATGTCATAAAGATTGTTGGAATGGATGTTGACTTTTACAATCTTCTCAGCGTAATTAGAGGAAAATTCTGGGGATTAGAAGAGTCACAAATTCAGGATTTGATTGTGACTCAAACTCCAACTGTTCCAAGAGAACTTCTAGGAAGAATGATGGCAGCAGGTACGGTCAGAGATGCATTAAATGAGCTTGCCACAACCAAATACAAAGACATGATTCCACAAAATGAAAATGAGTTAGATGCAGTTGCTGAATTTGAAAGAGCATTTGAGATGAGTATTTATCATTCATCTGCTAGAGCATTTACCAAAATGTTTAGTTTTGCAACAATAATAGGAATCACAAAACTAACAGGATTTGAGGTGAGGAATTTGGCGGCAATTGCGTATGCCGTAGAACAAAAAATCCCTACAGAAACAACTATGTCAAAATTGATTCTTGAAGAAGAATAGATCTGAAAATGATAAAATTTCCAAAGAAGAAAAACGAGATAACTACAGAGACAGTAATCAATACTATTTGGGTTAGTGCATTTATGGCCATGATATTCTCATTGCCACCTTTGGCATTGTTTTTGGGATTTTATTTTTGGGCAGGTGAATTAGTTATAGGCGCAGTAGTTGGTTTTGGAGTGCATTTTGTAACATTAGCATTTGCAAGCAAAATTTCAAAATTTTTGACCAATATAATGAGTTAACCTATAAGGATCTGATTATCTAAGTGATATACCATGATGGGAGATAGAGATTTTCGAACAACTATTCAAAATGCGATAAAATCAATTGGAAATGAACTAGAAATTGACATTGATTCTAAGGACTTTGAAACTATCCACCTTCAAGAAGTCGTTAGATGTATGAGGCGCTCATACTATGACAGAGTGGAACCTCTAGAAATTGAAAGGAGAGGATTCAACGAGCTTCTTTCGGGATTATTAAGAAAATTAGAATATGGTAGCAATCCAAAAGATTTTGAGATTAATGAACTAAAGCTTCGAGGACAAGCAGACATGATTGTAGATGATGCAATTCTCCTATTCAGATCAGCTACTGATGAATTAGAAAATCCTCATGCAAGTGATGTTTTGTATCTTAATGCATGTATGTGGATATATGACAAAGAAGACGGAATGATAGTCTACATTACAGGAGATAGAAAGGAATCAACATTTTCACTAACACGTAACAAAAAGATGTTTGAAGATACCATACGCAGAGTAAGGGTTCTAAACAATCTTCTCAAAGAACAAAAAACACCAATCTTAGAACCATCTGCAGAATGTACCGAATGTCAATATTATGAGAGATGTTTCACAAAGAGAAAGAATACCAAACAAACATCTCTAGCCGAAATGCTAGGACTTGGCAAACAAGACTAGTTAGATAAATGAAAAATATTGTAAAGGAGTTAATTCCTTTTTGTTTATTCTAGTGGTTCTGGATGTCCTTTACCACGAAGAGCGAAACACACTACTGCTAGTGCAATTGCGACTCCTGCTGCTGCGCCGAATGCGGCCATTCCTGCTTCTGCCATTTGATAAAATCCCAATGAAATTGCTTTTATAACTTTGCCAATATTTTGCCTCTAAAAACAAATTATCATAATTTTATAATTTTATGATACTATTGAGTAAATTCAAAGAATAGTTCGTTTTCCTGACCACTTGTCATAGAACTCAAATTGTAAAACACAACACCTGAAACTTTCCAAGTGTTAGTATCTGATTCAAAAGCAGACCATAATTCAGGAGTGTTACCAGAATTTCTTAACACAATCTCATCTCGTAGTATGATAGAGTTTCCACCAAGTAGAGTATAGTAATTTGAACCAAATTCTACCATTCCTTGAGCCCTATGTCCAATTTGTCCTCCACCAAGTTGTTCAGATTGAGAATACCCAGTTTCATACAATTGATAATCCATAGTTGTAACAATCACAGAACGATCATTAGGATTTGAAATTTCAAATGCAACATCAATTGTAGCAGAGCGTTCAGATATTTTTGAAACAACAATCTCTTCTAATTCAATTTGAATAGGTTGAATTTGTGGAATATCTGAAGTACCAGAAGTTGAACTTGGAGATTCTAGATCAATAGAAGGTCCCATAATTAGAATTCCCCCTAATACTGCAGCAAGTGCTGCAACTGCAATTCCAACAAAGATTTTAGGATTCATAGTTTTTGCAAACTTCTTTGATTTCTTAAATGTTGAGATAGTTATTATACCATTGGGGAGGGAGAAAAATTATGCAGTATTTCCAAGCAGTACAACAAGGAAAACAAAGAGCAGGGAAATCTCAAATGAAGATGTTCGAGGCAGCAGGATTTGGAATGTTAACTTTAACCACAAAGAAAGTAGATGGAAAATTTCAACCAGTAGGAGATGAAGATTTCACGGCTGTTGTTAATTCAGAAGAAGGATATGTTGCAATAATAGTAGACAAGGATGGATATACCAAGGCTCAATCAAAGGCACTTGAAAAAGATGAAGCTTTGGGAATATACAAGAAACTTCGAGATTCAGGAGTTGAAGAATATCCTGGAAAAGAGATTCTGATATGGACTGAAACTAGACCTACAATTCAAAATGAATTCTAAAGTTATTTTTTTGGAATAATTATCTCAGTTCCAAAATTACCACCTTTGATGGCTTTTTCAATAATTTTTGGACTGGCTTTGAGAATTCTTGTTTTAATTTTTGAGCGTTCAATAATTTTTAGGGCCACTATATCCATTAGATCATACCCTCCAGCAACTGAGTCCTCATGAACTAACATGTTTTTGAGATTTTTTAATTCAATTCGTTTGAATTTTTTTGCATTTTTGAATTTATTTGGATCCAAATCATAAACTCCATCAACATCAGTGGCATTAAGAAATTGCTCAGCTTTTACTTTTTCTGCAATCAATGCTGCAGTTCCATTAGTGCTTTGACCAGGATGAAGACCACCAGCAACAACAATTAGTCCATCATCTACTGCATGTCTAACTTCTTGCAAAGTAGTTGGAGGATGGGAATATGCTTTGTTTTTTAGAGCATAAATCAACAATTTTGCATTTAATCTAGAAATCTCAATTCCTAATTCATCAAGGGTTGATTCATCAGCTCCAGAAGATCTTGCATGATTAATGTAATGTCTAGCAATATTTCCACCTCCAGCAATAATTATTGGTTGACAAACCTTACTAATTTTTACTAGAAATTCTGCCCAGTCTTTCAGGAGTTTTACATTATCCATGGCAAAAACTCTACCAGATAGTTTGATTACAATTCTCTTTTTCACTCTAGCTCACCAATGATGGATTTTGCGGCAATTTCAACTTTTTTTCTATTCTTTTGATGAGTATAGATTCTCAGAATATTCATGAAGCCTGAAATTGCGGAGACTACAGGAATTTCAGAAATAGGCATCTCTTTTGCTGAAGATTTACCACCCTCATTTGTTATCAGGATTACTGATTTTGACTCGTTTTTAGAGGGTGCAAGTGGAATTGATGGAGTTACAGAACTGTCAACAAAGATCTCATTTTCTTCAACTTTGGATTTTTTGGAAATGGCAGATCTTAGTTCGTTTGTTTTTGTTTTCTTTAGATTTTTTCTACTTGTCAAAATTCTCTCAAATACGCATTTGAGCAGTTTCCTGTTTTGATAGTCTTGAGCAAATTTTCTTGCCCGTTTTAATTTAGGAGTTTTTGATGAAAGGAGACTGGATAGAACATATTCGTCTGTTAGCTGAACAAATTCATCGAGATTAAAAGTAGAGAATCCAAACTCATCATCTGAAGATCTCAAGGCTTCAAGTAACATTACCTCTGCTGCTCTTACTGTCTTGTGAAAATAAACTGCTTTGAACATTTGGTATCTTGAGTGCGTCATTGATTCAAAAGAATACAATGCCGAGCGTTCTAAGGCAAGTTTCTTTTGATGAACGTCAAGTGATTGTGTAATTCTCTTATGATCAATTTTTGCATGCTCTGCTCCTGTGAAATAACCATCTCTTAGCAAATAATCCATCATATCTGCACTAAGAGCACCTGAGACAATTTCATTCATGTATTGAAATTTTGAATCGCCAAATGCAATTTTTGTTACAAGTTTTTTATCAAAACCATTTTTTGTCAAAATGTCACCGATTTCAGATTTTAGAATAAGCTTTTTTCCAAAGTCTTCATGAGAAATTTTCTTTTCTTGAATTATTTCTTCAAACAGATGGGAAAATGGACCATGACCAATATCATGCAAGAGACCGGCTAATCTAAGAATTGCAATATCATCAGATTTGAAAAATCCCTTTTCATTTAGGACATTTCCTGCCTGACTAGCAATATGCATAACCCCAAGGGAGTGCTCAAATCTGGTATGTTGGGCTGCAGGATATGTCAAATGTGCACCAGACAATTGTCTGATTCTCCTTAATCTTTGAAAAATAGGATTGTCGATTATGGAGAGTTCATGGTCATAAACTCTAATGAAATCATGAATCGGATCTATAATGTCTAGATAATTTTTTTTCATAATCCTATTTTCTTTGAAAATGTTTTCATGATTTCTTCATGAACTTCTTGTTTAGATTTTGTAGCATCAATTATTTTCCAATGTTTTTTCTTTGCAGTAGTTTTATAGATTTTAGAAATTTTTCTCAAAAATTCTTCATTTTTCTCAAATTTGTCTCGATTGGTTTTTTGTCTGTTAAAGGATTCTTTTTGACTCACATCAAGTAAAATCACAAGATCTGCTTTAGGTAATCCCGTATCTAAATTCTCAAGCCATTTTTCTTTCATCCCATTTCCCAAACCATAAACAAGGTTAGAGTGGTAATACCTATTCATTATGAGAACAGAATTTTTTTCTTGAGCACTTTTAATTTGTTCTAATTTTTCCCACCTATTTGCAGATAATAGACAGTGAATTACTTGTGGCGGAAATTTTCTTTTTCCATCAAGATACTTTCTAATCTCTTTTCCAATGGGGGTTTTGTAATCTGGAAAATGAAATAACTTGGTCTTGATTTTTCTTTTTTTGAGTGCCTTTTCTAACATAGTTGATTGTGTTAGTTTTCCTGCTTGATCTCCGCCTTCAATTACAATTATCATAAGTTATCAAAACAGAGAAATTAATTGATTAAAAATCTATCAAAGTTCTTAGGAATTTACGAATTGTTTAATATCTTCTTAAAATAATTCATAATATGGCTGAAGAATACTCATGTGCATATTGTGAATCAATTTTTGAGAGCAAAGATGATCTCTCAAAGCATATAGATAGAATTCACGGAGATTCTGGAGTTTTAGAAGGCTCAAGATCATCCTAAACTTTTTTGTTTTTACCAAAAATTCTCTCAAGGTTTATAACCAAAAATTTGCCACATAACACGAAATGGGACTAGTAAAAGAAGTGATAAAGGAAATTGGAAACAAATCACGGGAATTCTACGAATTTGTTTTGCCACCAATTGACATGTATCTTAGTTCTGATAGTCTCAAAGTGATTATTGACATCCCAGGATTCTCAAAAAAAGATATCAAACTCACATTGTGTGGAGACATTCTATCAATTCAAGCATGCAAAGAAGTAGATGAGAAAGAATCTGAATCATTAATTTCAAAACAGAGACCAACCATTATTGATAAAAAAATTCGACTCCCAATAGATATCAAACAAGGAGAAGAGAAAATTGATTCAGCAAAATACGAAGATGGTGTATTAACAATAGTAATTCCTGTAACTAAGAAAGGAAAAGATATCTCAATAGAATAAAACTAGTGTTTTCTAAAAATTGCAGAACCTATCATAATTAAACCAGAAGTAATCATTCCAGTCATGCCAAATATTTCATTTGTTTGATATAACAATACTGATCCAATAAAAATTGCAGATGCAAAAATACTGCCACCAAGAAATACCATTGGTTTTCTTTTATGCATAGAAAGTTTAGATTCATCCATAAATTTCTCCATTTCAGGTCCCAATCGTAATGCAGAATCGATTGATTTTGCAAACTTATCAAATGAAATTTTTAGCTCTTCAACGTAAGCTTTTGGAATCATATTCTCTTCTTGGAGGATAGTCCTTAGAACTTTGACAAATTTGAAATCAACATCATGTGTTTTGTAAATTCCTTCAATAATTGATGCCATCCTCATGTAAAGAGCTAAATTTTTTGGTAAAACAAAGGGGAATTTACTCATAGTTTGATTTGCAAGCTCCATCAAACTTTGAACTTCCATTTCATCAGGTTTGTTTCCATGCATTGCACGAATTGATAATTCAATTCCTTTTTCAATTACTTGTCGATTATATTCAGGAGTAAGCATTCCTAGTTCTGCCATTGCGTTAACTACTCGAGGAGGGTTTTTTTCAACTAATGCAAGATATAGTCTAATGAGTTTGTATCTTGTTTCGTTGTTTATTCTACCTACCATTCCATAGTCATAAAGAATTAGTTTTCCATCATCTGTTACTGAGATGTTTCCAGGATGAGGGTCTGCATGGAAAAGAGAATGTTTGAGAAGCATGGTAAAGAATACCTTATGCACATCAATGACTAATTGTTCTCTATCAACTCCTTTCTCATCAAGTTCTTGTACATTTGTAACCTTGATTCCGGGCAAATATTCCATAGTTAAGACATTTTTTGAGGAATAATCATCATAAACAGAAGGAACTATCACTTTGTCATTGTTTTCCATGTCTTGTTTGATTTTTTTTAGATTTTGAGATTCATTTGTGTAATCCATCTCTTCTCTAATAGTTTCAATAAATTGAGAAAGCATGGCTTTTGCAGAATATCTAAGATTAGGATCAACAAATCTCAAAGCTAATGGAAGAATTTTCTTTAAGACTTTGAGATCTTCTCGTACAATATTTTCTATACCAGGTCTTTTTACTTTGATGACAATTTGTTGTCCAGAAATTGAACCACGATACACTTGACCTAATGATGCACCAGATATGGAATTTGTATCAATGTCATCGAATTTCTCATTGATTGGCCCCAGGTCTTTTTCAATGATTGGTTTTACCTGCTCAAATGGTGCAGAAGGTACACTGTCTTGAAGTTTAGATAGTTCTTCAAGGTATGGTTGGGGAAGAATATCTGCTCTTGACGATAACCATTGTCCTAGTTTGATATACACAGGTCCTAGAGAAACAAAAGTATCAAGAGCTTTTCTTGCATTCTTTCTAAATTGGTCAGAATCAATTGTGTTTTTTTCTTGTTGTGACCATTTTTTCCTATCTTTACGTAGTGCCAAAATTGATGGCAAAAGTTTGATCAGTACATAGATTGTTCTTCCAGCAGACATTATTTACTCCAAATAATCTTTGATCTTTTTTGAGGCAACATATCCAATGTATCCAGAAAGAACTGATGAAGCTAAACCAGACGTTAAAGAAAGTTTTTTTGAATTATTATTAAAAACAGATTTTGCAATTTTAGTTCCGCCAAAGATTGCACAAGCTAAACTAATCAAAACTTCAGGGGCATCATAAACAAGATGACCAATAGGATCTTTTCTTGGATCAATTTTATCAGTATGTACTAAAAATTTGTCATCATATTCTCTAATGTGTAAATTACCATAACGATATTGTTTTAGTGCACCATTTTTTTGTCCCAGAATAGTTTCTTCTGCCCCATCAATCATAAATTCACGTAATTCTTTTGGAACTTCAATCTCATCAAATGGCATGATCGCAAGATCGAGTAATTGCTTATATTTTTAGTGTAAAGTATAGAATTCTCAATTAATTTTTGAGCCTGTCTTTTGTAAATATTACAAAACTAATTCCAAATGCTATGAGCATTCCAATTCCAGTTACATACGCATAGTTGAATCCAACCCCAGGATGATCTGTCTGATGATAATTATTTATCAAAAATGTCGCAACTAACAAAAGAGAGCCAATTATTGTTAGTTTTCTATGAGTTTCCAACAATCATAATTTTGTCAATTACTATATGAATTTAGAAAAAATCATAGTGACGACGTAATAAACCCCACAATATTACCAAGCAGAAATAGAAATATTCCTTTTACCAATTGATTCCTAATTTAATATTGTACAATTATAACAAAAATTTTAAGTAATTTTCAGATCAAGGATTTGATTCTATTTCAGATAATCTTTGAATGACTTGTTCAAGTTCTTCTTTATTATCATTAATTACACGTTTTACAACTTCAATTTCTTGATTAATTTGTTCTAATTGCTCATTATCAGAATTTTTGATTTGATTTTCCAAGTCTTCTAAAACTTGTTGATTGTATTGATTGATTTTTTCTAATTCATTTTTGTATTTCTCTAATTTTGCATATGGATCAGAAATTTCTGAAAGTTCAGGAATGTCTGTGATTTCTTGATTTGTCATGAATCCAGAAATAGCAACAATGCCTCCTATTACCAATACTGTGATGATGATGACAATACTTAGTCTCATTTCGAATTGATCTTAATTCTCCAGATAAATATTAAAAATTTAATCACCGGCAGCAATTGCAGTTTTTTTACGCCTACGTATTATGTAAATTCCCACACCAATAGCAATTATAATTGGAATTATAATCATTGAAGAGTCAGGGCCAGACTCATCACCATTTGTTAGTTCAGATACAAAGATAGTAGTATCTTCAATTACAAAGAGCTCATCTCTAATACTGTCTTTGTATCTTACAGTGATTTTGATATCATGTTCTCCGTATTTCGGTTCACCATCAAATTCAATTGGAATGTTAAATGGTACAGGTGCATCTACTTCGATTTCATCAATAAATTGGGTATTAGGTTTAATGTTTGAATCACCACGTGGTTCAACACTAACAAATCCAAACAAACCATCCTCATTTCCTTCATTGATAATTTCTCCAATCACCATCTGAGTTCCAGATAATTCAATCACATCAACATTGAATATTGTGAGTTCTATCAATCCCTTAATGTAAAAATCAACAATTTTTGAAATTACATGTTGGTCACCATGTGCATTATAGTAGGATATAGACAAAGGAATTCTAAGAGTGTCATCTTTTAGTCCCTCTGGAACATAGACTGTTGCACTAAGATGTCTAGAAGATCTTGGATCAATATTTCCAACATCCCAATTAGATTCTAAGATTACAACATTTTCCACATTAGTGGTAGATGTAGATGTAGACGCAAGTTCTGTTTGTGTATTAGATGCAACAATATCAACACTAGATATTGGAGCTGTTCCATCATTTGCAATTTCAATTACCACATTGTTTGTTCTAAGAGAAGTGAGAAATGGATCTAATGCTCTTACATTTATTACACTATCACCAGTTACCTTAAACTGAAAGTCTTCAAATGCAGTACGAACACCAGACTCTCTTAATCTAGAATAATCAACTTTTACAGTTCCAGGATATTGTTGAATATTGACATTTTTATCAAGATTAACAAAGAATGTCAAATGGAAATTTTCTCCTGCCAAAGAGTTTGAATCACTATCAGCTTTAATTATTGATCCCGGTCCATCAGAAGCTGAAAATCCAAAAGGCAATGACAACTGTCCTTTGATTCCTGTAATGTCTTGAGTTCCAACATTTGCAAATACTACAGTAAATGGAACATTGCTGTCTCCAGCCTCAACTTCAATTTTCTCATCGAGTGTACCAAAGTATGCATCTAAGAATTTGACATCACCAAAATCTCTCTCAAATGGAGAATCACCAAAACCTCCAGATGTAATTTGTGCATATGAATTACTCATGAACAATGGAACTAACAAGAATCCAAGTAACAAAAAGAGTAGTTTTTGATTCATTATGCCAAAACCTCCATTTCAGATGGCATGTCTCCCTCAAAGGCTTTACCATCTTTTATTGTAATTACTTTGTCGACATCACCAAAGTGTTGACGATCATGTGTTACAATAACAAATGTTTGATTGAGTTTTTTTGCCATAGATTTCATCAATTGAACTATAGTTCCAGATGTAACAGAGTCAAGGTTTCCTGTTGGTTCATCTGCTAAAACAATTGATGGTTTATTGATTAATCCTCTTGCAATAGCTGCTCTTTGAGCTTGTCCACCTGAAATTTTATTTGCACGTTTATTCATTTGATCTTCTAATCCAACTGCTTTTAGCAAATCTCTTGCATCTTTTTCAGCAGTGTTATTTGTTCCTCCAATTTGACGTGGTAACAAGACATTTTCTAGAACTGTTAGATCAGTAAGCAAATTTGAGAATTGGAAAATAAATCCTAGCTTTTTGTTTCTAAATGAAGAAATTTTGTCATCATCTAGAGTAGTAGTATCAACTCCATCAATTAGGATCTTTCCATTTGTAGGACGATCAAGTAAGCCAATCATGTTAAGCAGTGTAGATTTTCCTGAACCAGAACTTCCAACAATTAAGACAATTTGACCTTGTTCAACTGAAAGAGTTGCATTATCAAGAGCTTTGACTTTATTCTCGCCTTCACCATAGACTTTGGTCAAATTGTTAATTTCCAATACCTTAGACAGTTCTCATCGCCTCCACGGGTAATAGCTTAGTTGCCCTATACGACGGATAGAGTGACGCAATAATTGCCAAAATAAATGAAGTCAAAGCAGTTTGGATAATCTTCTCCCAATTGTAAGTAACTTCAAGTGGCAAACTATTGTTAAATGACATTTTAGTTTCCTTTGCATAGAAAGTATATCCCAAGCCTGCAGCTGTGCCTACGCCAGCACCAATTGCACCTATAATCATTCCTTGGAAAATAAAGATAATTAGGATATCTTTTCTTTTAGCTCCAATGGATCTCATTACACCGATTTCACGAGTTTTTCCATTTACTAACATCATCTGAATTGTTACAATAGCAAAAGCTGAAGACATCATTCCAAAATAACCAATCATGTTAATCATTGCAATACCAGATCTAAAACCAGCAAGTTGTTCTTCAGCTGATTCTTCTATGGTTTCAGCCAAAAAATCATCATTTGGAAATGAACGCAAGAAAAATTCCTTTACTTCAAATGCTTTTGTAGGATCATTCAGTTTTACCATAAAAGATCCTGTATCACCTTGTCGCTTCATCATATCACGTAAAGTATCAATATGAATAACTGCTGTATAATCAAATCCTTGACCACCAGGCGACTTTGCAATTCCTGAAACAGTAAATCTTCTTATTTCATCTTGTCCCCATCTATCAACTACTAGGACTTTGACACTATCACCAACTTGAGCTCCTCCAAGATCTCTTGCAACATTAGAACCTAATACAATAGAGTTTCTTGAGAAAACATAACTTCCTTCTGAAACAGTTTCATGAACAGTTGAGGCTCTAATATCTCTAAAAGGATCAATTCCAACTAGGGGGACTCGGGTTTCTTCGATTAGTTTCCCATTTTTTGTCATATTCATTTCGGCAGTTGATGAAAGCCGCGGCGTAGCCGCTTCCACATATGGAATTCTTTCAAACCAACTTACAACTGATAAATCTGATTTGTCGATATAGTCTGCTTCATCAGTAACAAGAATATCGCCATTTCTGTAATCGCTAATATCTCTAACAATCGCATCGAACAATCCTTGGAAAATTACAAAATTTACATGAATTACTAAAATTCCAATTGTTACAGCTAAAACTGCTCCAATCAAACTTCCTTTTTTGTTGAATAGCATTCTTTTTGCTAATCTTAATCGATATTCCACGATATGAGTAAAATAGTCTGATATTTAATGTATATGATGCCTAGTGCTAATAATATAGACAATTTTATATGATATTGGTTATCTATGAATTGTAGAATAGTATTGGAGATGACAAAATGGACAATTTAGATATGAAAATTTTGAGCAGATTACTCAATAATTGCAGGGAATCAGACAGACAGATTGGAAAAGAATTGGAACTTTCAGGAGGAGCAGTTCGAGTCAGAATAAAAAAAATGCAAGAAAGAGGAGTGATTGAGAAATTTATTGTCAAAATTGAACCGCCAACTTTGGGTCACGGTGTATTATACTTTGTAGTATCAGGAGAAAATATTCAAGAAATTTTAGAGCAAGTCAGTTTAGTAGGTGAACCATACATTGTAGTTCCATGTGTTGGAGGAGTAACAGTATGTGGTATTGCTATTCAAGAAAATTTAGAACAAAAGATAGAGCTTGCAAAAAAATTAATGAAAGATCTCAGAGTCTTGTCAATTTTTGAAGCTGAAAATTTAATATTCAATTCTAATTTGACAAAAACAGATTTAGAAATTTTAGAAGAGTTGATTAAAGAACCAAGACAAAAAATTGAAAAAATTGCAAAGAATACAAATCTATCAACTAAGACAGTAACAAGATGTATTGAAAAATTACATGATAATGAAGGTTTTCAATTTACTTTAGTATATGACCCAACAAAAATTGAAGATTATATTCCTCATGCAGTACTTACATGGATTGATGGGGATTTGAAAGAGACATTAGAAAACTTGAATAATACATTTTCAGAATCTTATTTACAAATTCCTTTTATTGCAAAAAACCAGATTGTATTATTTTTGTATAGTGATAGCATATTCAAAATGGATGAACTAACACAAAAGGTTAGAACAAGTAAAAATATAAAATCAGCAGATCTTTTTATTCCTAAAAAAATTTCATTTTATACGAATTGGGTAAAAAAAGCAATTGAAGAGTCAAAGAAATCGCCAAAATTACATCTAACATATCAAACAAATTAAATAATAACAATTTCATGAAATCACATGAAGAAAAAGAAGATCTATGAAGGAAAAATTTTAGGTCTTAGTGTTTATGATGGTAAAATTGAAGGAAGAAAAGTAAAACGGGAAATGATAGAACATAGAGGAGCTGCTGCCATGCTTGCATTTGATGAAGATAAAAAAGTAATTTTAGTAAAACAACACAGATTTCCACATGGTTATGTTCTAGAGATTCCCGCAGGGACATTAGAGAAAAGAGAGCAACCTATCAAGTGTGCGTTTAGAGAATTAGAGGAGGAAACAGGGTACAGAGCAAAGAAAATGACTCCACTAATCACATACTACCCATCAATTGGCTACAATTCTGAGATTATACACTGCTTTGTAGCCTCAGGATTAAAGAAAATTGCAGATTTGAAACTTGATGATGATGAGATTCTCTCAGTAGTAAAAGTAGACATGAAAAAACTACTCAATATGATAAAGTCTGGAAAAATCCAAGACTCGAAGACCATTTGTGCAGTTTTAACATATGCTGCAAAAAAGAAGCTATACTAATTATTCATTATAGATTGGTTGGACAAGATCTGCTACATCAGCCCAAGATTGAGCGATTCGCTCAAACATAAACACCATATCAAGAAAATCTATTGGGATTTCTTTTTTATTGCCTAATGATGTTCTGAGTTTACTAAGTTGATCTTCAAATTTTTTGTGTAAAGATATTGCTTCAATTGCTAGAAGTCTATCAGGTTTTGTAAAGGCATCGATTGATTTTTCTGCTAATGTATTAAAGTTTTTTACAGCGTCATGGATTTTTTTATATTGTTCTTTTGATAAAGATGAATTGTAAATAAAATCAGCAAGTTCTACAATAGAATCGCCAGCATTCTCAAGAAGATTTGCTGCAACTCTATAATCAAGAACGTCAATATTTTCTAAATTAAATGCATTTGCTAATCTTTTATCAACAAGTGTACTACGAATTAATCTTACAAGTAAGAAATATTGTCTATTTACTTCTGCGTCACGTTTTGATAATGTTTGTAAATTTGATTTGTCATCTGCAATTAATCCATTTGATGCGTCATCATACATTCCAAGTGCAATAGAACTCATCCGTTTGAGAATTTTTTCAGGATTAAGTGTTGTAGCATCTAAAAGAAATTGCATGTTAATGTGTGACGAATCTTCTTCAATTATTTCCATTCCAACAAGTCGTCTCATAGAATTACGAATTTTTTCCCTATCTTCACCTGGAATTATAGAATCAGAAGTAATCTCAATGATGTCATATCCTAAAAGATAAGCACCAGTAATGTCAGCTACAATGTTTTCTTCTTTTGGTAATGGATATGATATCACAAGTTCTTTTGTTGGACGTGTTTCTCTATTCGCAGAAATTGAAATGCTGTCTTGGCCAGTTTCAAGTTCGACTTGACTGCTTTTGTCTAGCTTGTTTGCATCAACCCATTCTTTTGGTAGTGAAACTAGAATGCTACTTCCTATTCTCTGCAGGCGTCTAACAAATTTAGTCAATTTATACTAATTTAATTAATTTAAGCCATATTCTTATATTTTGTGTAAAATTTATACTCAGATCAATGAAGGGAACGGCATTTTGTCCTGCACATGTAACAGGTTTCTTCAAGGCTCATTTGGAGAATAATCAAAGCAATTTAGAGAATTTAGGTTCAATGGGAGCAGGTTTTTCAATTAAACAAGGTGTCACTACCAGAGTAAAAATTGATGAAAAAAATAATCAGGATTCAAAATTTAGAATTACAACAAAGGGTTATCAATCAGATAAAACAGATGTTACAGAATTTGTGCTAAATGAATTTCTAAAGATGGGAGATTTTGAAAACAAGTTCTTTGACATTGAACATGAAATTTCAATTCCAGTAGGATATGGTTTAGGTTCTAGCAGTGCTGTTGCATTGTCATTATCATTTGCATTAGATCAAGCACTTGAAACAAAATTAGATAAAAACACAATTGGGCAAATTGCACATAATGCAGAAGTAAATTGTAAAACTGGATTAGGAGATGTTTTAGCTTCATTTCATGGGGGATTTGAAGTCCGTATAAAACCAGGAGCGCCAGGAATTGGAACAGTTGAAAAAATATCTACAGATAAAATTTCAGTTATTATGATCTGTTTCTCCCCAATTTCAACAAACAAATTCATCAAAGAAAGACTTTCTCAAATTAATGGACTTGGTGGGAAAATGGTTAACAGGTTGTTAGAATCAAAAGATTATAAACACTTTCAAGATATGTCTCTAGAATTTGCAAAGTATGTAGATGTAATGACACCAAGAATGCAAAAAATAGTAGATGAGTTAATTCAAAATGACATCAAGTGTGGAATTGCACTTTTTGGTGAAACAATTTTCTCAATGGTTCCAAAAGAAGATGAAGATGAGGTTTTAGAAATTTTACAAAAATATTCTGATGGAGTAATAATTAATTCAGAATTAGACAATATTGGAGCAAGAGTTCTAAATAATTAATTGAAATTACATGTCATTAATTCCAAAGTCACATCCAAGAGCAAAGTCACTTTTAATTCGTGAAAAACTTGTTAATGGTTTTGATAAAGGACTAGTAGCAAAAGAAGGACTTTTGGCTCAAGGGAGAGGAGAAGCATTTGACTATTTACTTGGTGAAAAGACAAATCAGGCTGCAAAACAAGCCATAAAGGCAGCAGCTGCACAGTTACTCCAGGCTCAAAAACCAGTAATCTCAGTTAATGGAAATGTTGCAGCCTTGTGCCCAAAGGAGATCATCAAATTATCAAAGCAAATCAAAGCAAAACTAGAGGTAAATCTGTTTTATACAAACGAAAAGAGAAAACAAGCAATTATCAAAACTCTCAAAAAAAATGGCGCAAAAGAAATTCTTGGTACAAATTCTGCAAACTCTACAAGATTGCAAGGAATTGATTCGGCACGAAGAATAGTAGATAAAGATGGAATTTTTGCAGCAGATGTCGTAGTTGTTCCATTAGAAGATGGTGATAGAACTATGGCATTACGAGATGCAGGAAAAACAGTTATTACATTTGATCTAAACCCACTTTCACGAACATCACAGACTGCCAACATTACAATTGTAGATAATGTAACAAGAGCAATAGAATTACTAATTTCAGAGTCTAAAAAATTAGCAAAAAGAAATGAAAAGAATCTCCAAAAAATAATTTCAGATTTTGATAACAAGAAAAATCTAAAAGAAAATGTGATTCAGATAAAAAATAATCTAACAAGGAGGGCAAGAGTTGCATAAATCAGTACAAGATATTGTAAACATGAAAAAAGAGAAAAAGAAAATCTCAGTAATTACAGGTTATGACTATACATTAGCATCATTATGTGACAAGGCAGAAATTGATGTCTTACTAGTTGGAGACAGTGCAGGAATGGTAATGCTTGGTTATGAGAATACAATTCCTGTAACAATGGATCAAATGTGTATGTTTACTGAAGCAGTTAGCAAAGCACGAAATAATGCATTACTTGTAGCTGATTTACCATTTATGTCATATCAAGCAAGTATTGAAGATGCAATCAACAACTCTGGTAGATTAATCAAAGCAGGAGCTGATGCAGTTAAACTAGAAGGCGGTTTAATCATGGCTGAAACAATTAGTGCAATTGTTGATGTTGGAATTCCTGTAATGGGGCATATTGGATTACAACCACAAACAACAATGCTTTCCCAAGGTTACAAAGTACAAGGAAGAACAAGAGATTCTGCAATGAAACTAATTCAAGATGCAAAAGAGCTTGAAGAAGCTGGAGTGTTTAGTATTGCATTAGAGATGATAAGTCATGAAGTTGCACAAGTAATTTCTGAAACTGTAAATATTCCTACAATTGGAATTGGTTCAGGAGTAAATTGCGACGGACAAGTATTGGTGGTTCAGGATTTACTTGGAATGTATGACAGAATAAAGCCAAAATTTGCAAAAAGATACATGAATCTCTCTGAAGATATTGTAAAATCCCTTGAAGATTACAAAAATGATGTAGAATCAAGTACATTTCCTGCAGAAGAAAATTGGTTTTCAATGGATCCTGAAGAATTAAAAAAATTACGTGAACAGATTGGCAGTTAAAAAGAACGTAAATGATCATCCATCATTAGATATTGTTTCATCACATGGTGTAGAGTTAACAGGGAAAAAAATTGTATTGTGTGTAGCTGGAAGTGTTGCAGCATACAAAGCAATAGAGCTTGCAAGATTACTCATGAGACATGGTGCAGATGTAACATGCGTAGCAAGTGGAGCAGTAACAAAGCTAATTCAGCCAGATTATTTCAAATGGGCTACAGGAAATGATGTAATTACAAAACTTACAGGTAAACTAGAGCACATAAAATTGGCCGACTATAACCAATCAGACCTAGTTATTGTGTATCCAGCTACTGCAAACACACTAGGAAAACTTGCAAACGGAATTGACGATACTCCAATTTCAACAGTTCTAACTGTAGGATTTGGCTCAAAAATTCCAATTTTGATGTGTTTGGCAATGCACGAGTCAATGTATGATAATTCAGCTGTAAAAAAGAACATTGAATTTCTAAAAAACAAGATTCAATTTCTTTCTCCTCAAATGATTGAAGGAAAAGCCAAAGCACCAGAACCAGAAGATGTTTTAAAATTTGTTTTAAAGAAATTTGGTTTCTCATCTACATTACAAAATAAAAAAATCCTAATGACTGCAGGACCAACAATAGAATACATTGATCCAATTAGAGTAATAACAAATCTTAGTTCAGGTAAAACAGGAGTATTGTTAGCTTCAGAATTAGTTTCATCTGGAGCCAAAGTTACTTTCATTTATGGTCCCGGAAACGAAGAGTCACCAAAAGGAGCTAAAATAATCAACGTTACAACAAACAAAGAAATGTTTGATGTAACTAAAAAAGAACTAAAGAAAAAATACGATGTTGTGATTATGGCAGCAGCTGTATCAGATTATACTCCTGAAAATGCATCAAAATCTAAGATAAAGAGTAACAAAAAATCACTTACAATTAGGCTCAAAAAGGCACCAAAAATCATTGATCAAGTAAAAAAATCTCAAAAAAACACCATCCTTGTAGGATTCAAAGCAGAAACCAATCTATCAAAAACTGCCTTAATCAAATCAGCTAAAACAAAATTAAAAGAATCAAATGCAGATATCATAATTGCAAATGATATTGGAACAAAATATCAGAAAAATCCAAACAACAATGAAATCATAATTGTGGATAATCAAAAAACAACATCATCAGGATGGAAGAAAAAAGAAAAGATTGTAAAAATAATTAGAAAAGAGATCGAAAAGAAAATAAAATGAAAAATTCTGAATTAAGAAAACTAGTATCACAATACAAAGAAATTACAGATAAACAAAAAAAGAAACATGCAGATAGCTTCAAACTATCTAAAAAACTGAAAGAAATTGAACATAGATATTTTCATGAAACAGGAAGAACATTAAAATCAGATCTAAAAGAGTTTAAAGAAAATTGAAAGTAAAACCATTTGATTATAAAAAACGAAACATGTCAGTTTGGAATGAAGTTGCACCTAGATATCACAAAAGATGGGCGACAGCTAAAAAAGGTCCATTTCAAAGTACAAAAAAATTGGTTGAGTTAATTGGTGTAAAAAAAGGAGATCATATTCTTGATGTTGCAAGCGGAACAGGTGTTGTCACAAAATTATTAAATCAAAAGGTAGGAAAATCTGGATTTGTAATTGGTGCAGATACATCAACTACTGCAATTAAAGTTGCAAAAAAATGGAATAAAAAATATTCAAATGTTTCATTTGTAAATGCGGATGCTGAGAATTTTTCATTCAAAGAGAAATTTGATATTATAACATGTCAGTATGCATTGTTTTTTTTTCCAAATGCCCAAAAGGCACTAAAAAATATGAAAAATAGCCTCAAAGAATCAGGTAAATTAGGAATATCTGTGCACGGACATCCTGATAGAGTCCCATATTTTGATTGTATTTTTGAAGCGGTAACTCAATTTATCCCAAATTATGTTCCACCTGGAACTCCAGATTTTGACAGATTTGGGACAAAAAAATTGCTCAGAGAGGAGATAAAAAAATCAGGTTTTAGAAAAATTATAGTCAAAGATTACAATTTCCCATACAGTCCAGGTACCTTTGATCAATACTGGAGTAATTATCTCAGATATGTAGCAAAGCCAATTAAAGAAAAATTAGACATACTTGAGAGATCTCAAAGAAAAGAGCTCAAAGAGAGGGTAAAAGAAAATACAAAACCCTACACAAAGAGGAATGGAATAATTCAATTTCCTTGGGAAGTTTTAATTTTAACAGCAAAACTCTAGAAAATTAGGAAAAAATGGCCAAAGACAAGAAAAAGAAAGAAGAAGTGAAACCAAAAAAATCAGGTTTACAAGCATTTCTCAAAAAAAGAGCACCATTTTATCTTGCAGCCGTTGCATTAATTGTAATTTCAGCTCAAAGTGTATTATCAGAGAAGAATTTTGAAAATAGTCTACCAGAGTTATCAGGAGATGAACAAATGGTTGTAGATACTTTGCTAAATTATAATGCAGGAGTAGAATCAAAGCTGTCAGTAAAAGAAGTAATTAAAAATCAAATAGATGAAGAGTATCCAGATGAAAAAATTTATGGACATAAAAAAACTGTTCTTGACTTGTCTGTTACAAATATAGATTCAGAAGAATATAATGTAATTTTGAATTTCAAATCATACAAAGGAGAAATGAATTTTGATTGGAATGTTAATGTAGAATCTCAAGAAATTACATCAAACAATCCTGAATCAAAGCACGTTATTGATGTGGTAACCTTTTCTTAGGCTCAAATTGTGACTAGATCTTTAGTGAATTTGTGCATCACAACTGGTTTTTTCTTTACAATCAAAGAATCTTCAATTCTAATTCCAAATTTATTTTCAATGTAGATTCCAGGTTCTACAGTAATTGCCATATTTTTTTTAAGTTTTGTATCACTTCTGTATGAAATTGTTGGAAGTTCATGTACTTCTAAACCAATTCCATGTCCAGTTGAGTGAATAAAGTATTGACCATAGTTTTTTTCATCAATATATTTTCTACATGCAAAATCTACATCTTTACAATTTGCATTTGGTTTTACAGCTTGTAGCCCAAGTTTTTGAGACTCTTTAACTATTTCATATGCTTCTTTTGCTTGTGATGAGATATTACCTATTGCAAATGTTCTAGTTGCATCAGAAACATATCCTTTGTATCTTAATGTAAGATCAGTTACAACTAGATCGCCTTTTTTGAATTTTCTATTTGTTACTTGTGCATGTGGTAAAGCACCATTAGGACCTCCAGCAATAATTAGTGGATTAAGAGTCGATTTGTATCCAGTATCAAACATTTGTTGCTCCATTGCATATGTCATCAAAATTGTTTGTAGTTCAGACTCTTTTTGGCCGACTTTGATCTTTTTGGAACAGATCTCGAACATTTCATCAATGATTTTGGATGCTTTTTTGAGGATTTTGATCTCATTTTCGTCTTTAACTATACGAGCATTGTAAAATGGTTCTGTGGAGGATTTTATTTTTGGAACAGATTTTTTCAAAGATGTCATTATAGAATAATTTTGGCAATCAGTACAAACACGATTTTTTTTGATTTTCTTTACAAGTAAAGACACAAGACCGGTTCCACGTTCTGCAATGATTACATCACAATCTTCAGATTCGTCTGTGGCTCTTCCAACCTCAAGTTCTGGGGCAATAATGGTAGCTTTTCCATTTTTTTCTAACAGACCTATAGCCTCACCCCAAAATCCAGTCATGTAAAAGAGATTTTCAGGTTCAAAAGTAACCAAAGTATCGCAACCGATCTTTTGGGCGTGTTTTAGTAGATTTTTTCTACGTTGTTTCACACACAAAAAACACTTGTTTCTCAATTTATGTATGATGCAAAGTTTGTATATGGAAATTCAGCCTAGATCGCTGTGACTGAAGAAAAAGAGAAGAAGAAAGTTGTTGCATTGTTATCTGGAGGTCTAGACAGCCAACTTGCAGTCAGAATGATGCAAGAACAAGGATTCGATGTATCTGCAGTTGCAATAAAGACTCCATTTTGTGATTTTGATTGTGGAAGAGGTTGTGGATTTGAGATTAGAGAAAGAGCAGACGATCTTAATGTAAATTTGAAGACAGTGTATCTTGGAGATGAATATATCAAGATGTTAAAGAATCCAAAACACGGTATTGGTGCAGGATTTAATCCATGTATTGATTGCAGAGCAATGATGTTTGATGCTGCAAAAAAACACATGGAGGAGATTGGTGCAGAATTTATTGTATCAGGAGAAGTATTAGGTCAACGTCCTATGAGTCAACATGGACCTGCATTAAGAACTATTGAAAAAGAATCAGATCTTGTTGGAAAAATTGTAAGACCATTATCTGCTGCATTACTACCTGAAACAATTCCAGAAAAAGAGGGACTAATCAAAAGAGAAAATCTTGGAATGATAAGAGGTAGAACAAGAAGAAATCAACTAGACATGGCAAAAGAATATGGAATTGAAAATCCTCCTAATGCTGGTGGAGGATGTCTGTTAACAGAACCACAATTTGGAATTAAAGCTAAAGATCTTTTCAAACACACTGAGAATCCAACAATTAATGACATTGATTTGTTAAAAATTGGAAGACATTTCAGATTAGATGAAGAAACAAAATTTGTTGTTGGTAGAAACAAAGATGAAAATGAAATGATCAAAGCAATTGCATTACCAAATGATATTTTACTTGAAGCAAAAGATCATGTTGGACCAACATCAATTCTAAGAGGAAAGAATGTAAAAGATCATACAAAATTTGCAGCATCAGTAACTCTAAGATATTCAGATGCGCCAAAAAATCAACAAGAAATTGTTTTAGTAAAAAACGGAGACGTCAGTGAAGAAATTAGCACTAAAAGCATAGAAGAAGAAGAGTACATTAAATTCAGAATTTAGGCGTGAATTTTTTAAAAAATTAGTTAAAACTAAGGAAGAGTTTTTGAGGGAGTAGATCGCATTTTCAAATAGAATGCAAAAACAAGAAAATACGACATTTCTAAAGGCTATCACCATTAGAGATATCAGTGATGTACATTCGATTCAAGAGGATATCAAAAAAGATATGATTTTGATTCTCAGAGTAACACCACTAGCTCAAAAAGATGTCGAGCAGCTTCGAAAAGTTGTTGAAGAATTGTATTCTATTGCAAAAAGTGCTGGTGCAGATATTGCAAGATTAGGTGAAGAAAGAATTATTGTTGCTCCATCTAACATTAAGATCTGGAAACCAGAATACGATCTAAAATAATTTTATTGCTTCTTGAATTTGGGGATAATGAGCAGGAACTCTATGCATTCTCCTAATGTTCATAGCAAGATTTTCTGATTTCTTTCTTTCACCGTGATTAACTAGTACTCTTCGTAGTTTTGGTCTAAGTCTTTGTACAAAGGACATTAGTTGATTATAATCACTATGTCCACTAAATCCATCTAGTTTTTCTACACCACAGTTGATCGTTACAACTTCAACTTTACCTTCCTTTCCTAACATTGTTGCTTGTTTTGATCCATCAAGAACTCTTCTTCCCAAAGTTCCATTTACTTGATAAGATACAAAGAGAACTTTGCTCTTTTTATCAGGTGCAATATTTTTGAAATATTCTAAAACAGGTCCACCTTCTAACATTCCAGATGTTGCTAAAATTATACAAGGAGAATCTTCTCTCATAGGTTCTTCTCTAGCATCTGCATGCTCAATATTTGTGAAATATTCAGAATCAAACGGATTATCATCAGTTTCTAGAATTTTTTGTTTGAGTTCACGTGCAAGATATTCAGGATATGATTCATGTATTGCTGATGCTTCTGAAATCATTCCTTCAGTAAATACAGGAGCCTCAATCATTTCACCGGATTTCATATAATGATCAATTACCATCATGATTTCTTGTGCACGACCAACTGCTGGGATTGGAATTAGAACTTTACCACCATCTGCAAGAGTATTGTTTACTGCATTAATGAAAGCAGATTCAACTTCTTGTCTACTAGGTTGAATGTCTTCTTTAAGACCATACGTACTTTCTATAAGCAATGTCTCTACTCTTGGGAAATTCCAACTAGCAGCTTCAAACAAAATACTTTTTCCAAATTTAATATCACCAGAATAAACAAAGTTATGATCACCATTTCCAATATGGAAGTGACATAATGCAGAGCCTAGGATGTGACCTGCATTTGCAAGAACTAGTTTAATGTCAGGAGAAATATCAGTTACAGTTCCGTATGGTAGCGTGATTGTTTGTCTCATGATTTGTTTTACATCACGTTCAGAATAGATAGGGGTTCTTCCTTGAGCTGCTGCAACTTTGATTGCATCTAATTGAATCAGATTCATCATAGGTAGTGTTGGTTCTGTACAATAGATTGGTCCTTTGTATCCATATTTGCATAATGTAGGCAAGAATCCAGTATGATCCAAGTGCGCATGACCAATAACTACAGCATCAAGATCATCTAATGTAATATTCAAAGAATCTAATCTAGGAAATGCATCCATTGGAGAACGTGCTCCAGGATTTATTCCACAATCAATGAGTATCTTACTTTCAGGAGTAGATAGTAATAATGAAGAACGGCCAACTTGACCGAATCCACCAAGAGTATAAAGTGAAACTTCTGTTCTTTGAGTTAGTCTGGGTCTGAAAATTTCATCGCCAACTTGTTTTAGTTGCTTACTTCTTTCAGTAGAAGCTTGTTTGAGAGTTGCATTAATTGTTTGGATAGTACGAGATGGAACAGTTGTGGCCTTTCTTACACGTATTTTCCAGCCTGTTTTTTCAGTTACTTCAGCGTGATTGAATTCTTTTGCATTTCTTTGTAACAACCAAGGGCGTTTTGCTTCAATTGAAACTTCACCTGTTGCAGTATCAAAGAGAGTATTCTGTAATTTAGCATCATCTGGAACTAAACTTGCAATAATTTTTCTAACATCATCTTCAGGTTTTCTAATTGATTCATCAGTTCTAACAACAATTCGTTTCTTGATTACACTTACAAGATTTGAAATTGTTTGATTATTTTCCATCAGATAGCGAGGAGCATTTGTATAAAGTGCAATTCGTGGCCCTTCGTATTCAATTTTAGTAACATTTGCCTCTTTGGGTATACTTTGCAGTATGGTGGCCATTATATTCTGGCTGCTAGGAGGTAATTCTTTTTGTTGTTGTTTTCGTTGCATTAAATCACTAAAGTTCAATGACTGCTTTCTTTTGTTCTTCAGTCAAAAGACGGAATCCATCTTTATCCATTATTGCGATGTTAATTCCATCGCCAGTACCAATGTTTCTAACTATTGCGGCCTTTACAGCTCTCAAAGCAATTTTTTTTGCTTCTTCAACTGTAAGATCTGTTTTATATTCTTCTTCAAGTAAACCATATGCTACTGGTGAACCACTACCAGTTGTAACGTATGATTTCTTTTCAACAGAACCAAACATGTCAATATTAAACAATGCAGGTCCTTCTGCATCATATCCACCAACCAAAATATCAGCCATAAATGGATAGCCTCTGTTTTGATGGAAGATCAATGAACAAAGTCTTGCAAGTGAATGAATTGAGATTGGTCCATGTTTTTCAACTCTATGAAGATTAGAATGATAACGTAAAATATCAACAATGTTTTGTGCGTCTGCAACACCACCTGCAAGGGTAAGTCCTGCATGATCATCTATTTTTTGAATTTTCATGGTGTTGTTGTTTGCAATGAAATATCCAGCACTTGCTCTCATGTCTGCACATAAAACTACACCATCCTTTGCCTGGATACCTACAGTGGTCGTCCCGTGCAGAATTTTTTCTTCGACATTATTTGACAAAAAATACACCTATTAAGATAAAGTAAATGGCATTTCACCCTTTTAAATAACTTTTTGATCTCTGGAAATCATAAATAATGACAAAAAATCAAGATCGCATGAAATCACATACAATGGAGTTACCTAGGCTCATTGAAATCGGTGAAAAAAATATTGGGGATTTTGGAAAATTTCTGAATTCATTGAATAAACCAAAAAAAGTATCTTTGATTTCTGGAACAAATGTTCAAAAAGTTTTAAGAAAAAAAATCGAAAAATCATTAAAGTTAAAAAAAATCAAATTTGTTTGGCATACATCAATAGATAATCAATTAAGATCTCTAAATCAAATTCAAAAAAATGTTAAAAAAGATAATTCAGATTTGATTGCAGGAATAGGTGGAGGTCGTTCTGTAGACACTGCAAAATTAATTTCATATAATTTAGGAAAACCATTTGTTAGTTTACCAACAGCAGCATCACATGATGGAATGGCCAGTCCATTTGTTTCTGTAAAAAGTGATAAACCTCATTCAATAGTGGCAACTGCACCAATGGGTGTTTTTGTGGATATTGATGTGATAAAAAAGGCTCCAGCAAAATTACTAGCTAGTGGTTGTGGAGATCTTATTGCAAATATTATAGCAGTAAAAGATTGGCAATTAGGTCATAAAAAGAAGAACGAATACTATGGAAGATATGCAGCAGATTTAGCCATGATGAGTGCAGAAATAGTCATGGAGAATTCTTCTGAATTTGCAAGAAAGGGATTAGATGCCAGAGTAATAGTAGAGGGACTAATCAGTGCAGGAGTTGCATCATGTATTGCAGGAAGTAGTAGACCATGTTCAGGAGCTGAGCATCTCTTTTCACATGCGTTAGATAAAATTGCTCCAGGAATTGGACTTCATGGAGAAAAATGTGGTATTGGTTCTATAATGATTGCAAAACTACAAGGACAAAATTGGAAAAAAATCATTAAAACACTAAAAGATGTAGGAGCACCTACAGCTGCAAAACAAATTGGTTTAACAGACGATCAAATAATCAATGCTTTAGTTATTGCACAAGACTTGAGACCAGAAAGATATACAATTCTAAAAGAGATAGAGATGACAGAAAGAAAAGCAAAAAGTCTTGCAAAGAGTACTAAAGTGATTTAATTTAAGCAGCCTTTTGTTCAGGTGCTTTTTCTTTTGTTTCAGGTTTCTTTTCTTGGGTTTGTTTGTTGACATGAGTTTCAACAAAGTTTACTTTTTCTAAAGTAGGAACAAATTTGAAAATATCTAATTGAATAAAGTGCTTCATAATTTGTAAGCCATCAGCACGAAGAATTTCTTCAGGGATGGTAATGCTTACTTCTTTATCTTTCAAGTCAAATGAAATTTTAGAGTCTTCTACTGGAAGTCTGTTTTTTAGAATTCCGTCAACTTTGTTATTTGGTGAATCAAGCGATTTGAGAATGTTTACATCAAAAAGAATTGTTTTTCCTGCATACCTGTGATTATAATCAATTTGAACTCTTCCTGAGCCAATGAAACGAATTATTCCACGTTTGTTATCGACTTCAATTGTATCACCAACTGAAACTTTCTCTGCATCTTCACCTAGTTTTCTAATTGGAATCATTCTGACTTTGCCAGTATCTCTTTCACCAAACCCTTTGTCAGGTGTAACTTCAACTGTAAGTTTGTCACCTACAGCTGTTTTTGCAAGAGCCTCATCAAGTCCTTTAAGAACTGGATATGAAACTTCACCAATTGAAACTAGTTTTGGTTGATACTTGACATTTTGTTCATGAATAGAATATTTTTTTGCATC
Organism: Candidatus Nitrosopumilus sp.; assembly: GCF_965262695.1. GTDB lineage: Archaea > Thermoproteota > Nitrososphaeria > Nitrososphaerales > Nitrosopumilaceae > Nitrosopumilus. The sequence goes on from NZ_OZ253550.1 coordinate 1,227,686, forward strand.
CTCTTCAAGAGTTGTATCAAATACCTCTTCACTATCTTTGACTTTAGCTGTATAATCAACTAGGATTAGTGAACCTTTATCGAAAGTCAATGTGATCGGTCTCGAATTTCCTTATATTAAGTTAACAGGGTTTTAGAGAGACTTTAGTTTTTCTTCAGCAGTTTTTAGTCCTGCTTGAGCATCTACTTCATATCCCATCATTGCTAATGTTGATGAAATTGCAGAAATGGTTCTCATTACATGATATGGACTAACTTCACCCATACATCCAACTCTGAACACTTTACCTTTAAGATTGCCAAATCCTCCTGCAACAAGAACTTTGAATTTGTTTGCAAGTGTATTTCTAAATGTCTTATCTTCAAGACCATCAAGATAGTTTAATGCAACAATAGAGATAGAACGATCCTCTTCTTTTGCAAATGGAGACAATCCCATAGCACTAAGTCCAGAGTATAATGCATCTGAACACACTTTGTGTCTATTGAATACATTTTGTAATCCTTCTTCAAGTAAGATTGCTAGCGCTTCTCTGTATGCATAAAGTAAAGGTAATGCAGGTGTGAAAGGAGTGTGTTTTTCCTCATCATAATATTTGAAGTATCTTGCTAAATTGAAATACATTGTAGATGGTGGATTTTCTTGCATGTATTTTTTAGCTTTAGGACTAACTGAGATTGGAGAAATTCCTGGAGGTGCTGCAATTGCTTTTTGTGCTCCAGTCATACATACATCAATATTCCATTTATCGACTGGAAGTGGTGCACCGCCTAAGAGAGATACAGAGTCTACTACATAGAATGCATCGTTTCTAGAGGTTAAATCAGATATTCTATCAAGATAATTTACCATTGTTCCTGTTGAAGTTTCGTTGTGAACAACATAGAATGCTTTAACATCTTTGTTATTGTCAAATGCTTCTTTGACTTGATCAAAAGTTGCATTTTGTCCTGGAGGAGTTTCAAGTTTAACAACATTTGCTCCTTGACCTTCAATTAATTGAGATAATCTGTTACTAAATTCACCGTTAACTGGAATGATTACTTTGTCACCTTTCTTGACTAAATTGACAACTCCTGCTTCAACTGCACCAGTTCCAGATGCAGACAATGCTACAATATCGTTTTTAGTTTCAAAGACTTGTTGGGTTTTGTCAACAACATCTGTGTATAATTCAACAAAATCATCACTTCTATGATTGATGATTGGTGCCAACATTGCTCTCATAACACGATTAGGTACGTTTGTTGGTCCTGGAAGCATTGAAAGATATTCCATGTGTTATCTACCAGTCAGTACTATACGGGGTTTATTTATAATTAGAGATTTGTTAGACGATCTTTGGCATTATTGGTTATCAAAAAATTTTCGGTACCTTTGGGAACCAGGACATTCCAATTCTGATCGCTAATAATCAGATCTCTAACATTTGTTCCAGATAATTCGTTTCTTTTCAAAAAAGGAATTGAGATAACTTGAACATCACGTTTTGAATATAAATGGTTAGTCAATTCATCATTTGAAAAGACAATATCAAAATCTGGAACTATGGTATCTATTTTCTCAATCCATTTTACATGATTATCTAAGTCAGGAATAAAATAGATTGAAATTTTTTCTTTCATTGAATCATCTATTGAAGATAGAATCATTTCTTTACGCTCTTCAGCTGAAAAAGGATTATTTTTTTCAGGAGATTTGTTAGAGCTTCCTAAACCTAGCCACAATTTATTAACTTTCGATAAAGCAAATCGTAATGCCTCAAGATGACCTAAATGAAAGGGTTGGAATCTTCCTATTAACAGACCATTCATACAAAATGATAGATAATTTCTTTTTAAAAAACTATCATAAAGAGTCCTGAGAAGAAAAAATTATGAATTTTCTTAAAATTAATGGAGCATTTGGTGAAGGAGGAGGACAGATAATTCGTTCGGCAATTATTCTTTCATGCATTACAAAACAACCAATACATATTGAAAATATCAGAAAGAATAGAAAGATTCCAGGATTAAAACCACAACATCTAACTGCAATTAAAATTTTGAAAAAAATTTCAGATTGTAAAGTTATTGGAGATAAAATTGGATCTACAGAATTAAAATTTACCCCAGGAGAAATAAAAAATGCAAAATTATTTGAAGATGTAGGAACTGCAGGAAGCATTTCATTAATTTTACAAGTTTTAATTCCAATAGTAGCTATTTCACAAAATAAACTTGAACTTTCTATTAAAGGAGGTACAGATGTGCAGTGGAGTCCTACAATGGATTACACAGAACATGTCTTAAAAGAAGTATATTCAAGAATGGGAATTAATTTTTCATTTGAGTTAAAAAAAAGAGGGTATTATCCAAAAGGAAGTGGAGAAGTTTGTTTAGAAATTAATCCATCAAATGTAAAAGCTATTTCATTATCAAAAAGAAAAACAAATCAAGTAAAAATTGCATGTACATTTTCAAAAATACCAATTGAAAAAATTGAAAATGAAATTAAGAAAATGAAAGAAAAATTAACCAACAAAGATTTCGTTGTTGAAGTAGAAATTAAAGAGCAAGAAGCAGTAGACTCAGGTGCATCTTTACTAGTTTACAGTATTGATGAGGATTCAATTATAGGAATTGATGCGTTATTTGATAAAAAAATACAGAGATTCAACATAGATCTTGATGAATTTTTAGAAAATCAATTAGGAGCAGATGGGAATCTGGCAGATATGCTTGTAGTTCCAGCAAGTCTTGCTAAAGGTAAAACTACGTTTCAAGTAAAACACATCACAAAACACTTGGAAACTAACTTGTTTGTGACATCAAAAATTACAGGCTGCAAGTATGGTGTAGGAAAATTACCAAACGGATTTGAAGTAATTATTGAAGGAATATCACACACCAGCATCAAGTAATGCTGCAAAAAACAATATTGCTACAGATAAAACCACAGTTATTTCTCCAAGAATAATGATTTTCTTTCTTAATGTTTGAATTTGATGTTCGGGCATTTGATTTGACATTATTTTATCTTCAACATCTTTTCTAATTACTCTAACATGTACAATGTATGTAATAATTAATGCAATTACAAGAAGTATTTTGATTATAAGAAAAGTTCCATAACTTGTTGCAACAAGAAGATCAGGTTTACTTAGTAACACATGTGAACTATACAATCCTGTTGCCATTAAAATAATTAATGAAGGGACAGCTACTTTGTTAAATCGTCGTCCCACACGAATCATTATTTGCATTCTTTCTTCAATAGAATTTGTCATAGTTTTGAGAAGTGGCGAAAAAACTATTCCAATGAATAATGAACCACCTACCCATATTGCAGCTGCAACAAGATGAATCCAAGTTAGAATTGCTTGTTCTAATGCTGCCATGATTAATCATATTTTGAATGAAATATTATGTATTTGGATCTTGACAACCTTTTTTAGTTGTACGTAATTTGATACATTGAAATGGCACTTCAGAGCAAAATGACAGTTTATGTTGCAATAGCAGGAGTTTTTGCCTTAATGGGATTCATTGTTTTCTATGCTAGTTTAGATAATGCTCAGTTAGAACAAGCAGAAATTGAATTGTTCAGTGTTGAATTGATAGATGTAGATAATGTGAATAACCAAGCAAAGTTTGACGTTACATTTCTTGTAAAAAATCCAAGTGACAAAGCATTTACAGTTGGAGTTATTGATTATCAACTTTTGACTGACGGAATTGAATTAGGTTCAGGTCAATATTCTGCAATGGATGTTGCATTACCAGGAAGAGCAGTATTTTCTTCAGGTGATCAAATACCTCTGAAGAGCATATTTGTTCTAACAAAATCTGAAATAAATCCAGAAGTTTACGAAGATATGATAAATGAAAGAATCAATAGTTTTTCTGTTGAAGGAATGCTTACTACTCAAACTTCATGGAGTACTATTGACAAAGAATTCAGTACTGGTTTTTAATTAAAAAGTGGGCCGAGAGAGATTCGAACTCACGATCACCGCCGTGTCGAGGCGGTATCCTAACCAGCTAGACTACCGGCCCATTGAAATACAAAACTAAATGGTGGCATTATTAACGTTTAACAAAAGAAAGGATGAATAAAAAGAAGAAAGGCGTGAATTAGTTGGAAGATAATTTTACTGAAGAAGAGAAAAAAGGATTCTACAAGGCAATTTATTCAAGAAGGGATGTAAGGTCTCATTTTACACCAAAACCCATAGAAGATGAAATACTCTCAAAAATTCTTCACGCAGCACATCATGCACCATCTGTAGGATTCTCGCAGCCATGGAATTTTATTCTGATAAAAGATGTTGAAACAAAAAAGAAGATCAAAGCATCATTTGAAGAAGAAAAAAATCGTTCATCACAATTAGTAGAAGAACCGAAGAGATCAAAGTATCTTTCATTCAAATTAGAAGGAATTTTAGAGTCTCCGGTAAATTTGTGCGTAACATATGATCCATCAAAATTTGGCCCATTTGTGATAGGCAGATCCAGCATACCAGAAGCAGGATTGTATAGTGTATGTTGCGCAATTCAAAATTTATGGTTATCAGCCAGAACAGAAGGAATTGGTCTTGGATGGGTAAGTATTCTATCAAATAAAACACTAAAAGAAAATTTAGAATTACCAGAACATGTTGTTCCTGTAGCGTATTTGTGTTTAGGGTATGTAGATGACTTTGCAGAAAAACCAGATCTTGAAACTGCTGGTTGGTTACCAAGACTTGATCTAAAGGACGTAGTATACTTTGAAAAATGGAATGATCAACAAAACAAAAGTTGGAATAGTATTCAAAAAATGATCAAAGAAAATCTTGACTACGCTTAAATAATTAAGAATGTTTTTTTTGCTGGGCTTGTGGCGCAGAGTCAATTTGACGCGAAACATGGATAGCGTGGTAGCCTCCTAAGTTACAGGTCGAGGGATCGAAGCCCTCCAAGCCCGTTTTGTTTTTTGCTCTAGAAATTTAAATAGAAAAAAGATTGGCTTTAGTTATGAAAGTTGTAGTGATTTCTGGTAGTCCAAGAAAAAATGCAAATACACAGATCATAATGAAATATGTTTACGAATACACAAAATCAAAGAATCAAGATGTTAAACTCATCAATTTATCTGATGGACAAATTGAATGCTATAGAGGTCCTGAGGAAGAATATAATCAAGCAACAAAAGATGCTGCTCGAGATATTATGGAGGCAGATGTATGGCTAATTGGTTCTCCAATTTACAATTCATTTTTTAGTTCTGCGCTCAAAAACTTGTTTGAGTATGTCAATTACAAGGAGACTGCAGGGAAGGTTGCAGGAATGGCAATTTTGGCTGCGGGAAATATAGGGTTCATTGACGTTCAAACATTAATCACTCAGTTATTATCATATTTCAGAGTAATCACAAATCCAAAAGCTGTTTTTCTAACTACAGAATCAATAAATGAAAATAATATTTCAGAGAATGGACAAGCTCGACTAAAAGAAATGGTTGATGAAACTTTGAAAATGGCAGAGAAACTAGAAGATTAACCAATGTAATTTTTAAAATACACAAATTCTAACATAAAAAAATTTCAAATGTTTTTTGAATTGTATAGATTTTAAAATATTGAAAATTTATTTGAGAAAATTCTAAAAATTATCAAATTCAACATGATCATACTTCTTAAAAATTAATTTTGGGTTTATGATATCTCTAAATTTTCCAAATATTACATTGAAAAACTGTAAAAGTCAAATACTAACAATAGTTATGAAATATACAATTGGGTAACAAAAAAGATCCTACAGAATTGTGTTCATGTAAATGTCATTATGGGGGAGCAGAAAGTTGTCCAGGTTGTAAAAGCAATCATGGAATTGTTTGTTCCCATTGCAAAGAGTAGGGTTATTTCTTTTTTGATGCTAACATTTTCAAATTAGCTAATTCAGTTTTTAATGATTCAATCTGCACAAGGGTTTGAAGATTAGAAATTTCTTGATTTAGTCTTTCTATTTCACTATCTTTTAGTTTTACAGTTTCTTTCAAATTGTTTAATTCAGAAGATAATTCAGATTGAACTTGTTTAATTTCTGAAAGGCTTACTTGTGTTCCAGTTGTGGTAGTTTGAATTGTTTGTGTGTTACTCAAGCTTTTTTTTTCACTGTGATGAGCATGCTGATGCATGTAATCAGTACTTTTTTGTGAAATCCAGCAAGTAAATACAAGGAACCAAGTAATTGGGACTGCCATGATGAATACGAAATTTAGTATTGGTGCAAAGTCTACAAAATATGGCCAAAGTCCAGTTAAAACTGCTGCAAAAACACCAGTGGAGATTGTAGCCAGATGGTTTCCCAAGTATCCCATAAATGATTTGAAAAATTCATTGTTTATAATAGTAATGGTAAAATTCAAAGAATAATAATAATTAAAAAGAAAAAAGAGCCGAATTTATTCGTCTTCTTCAGAAGCAACAGTTGCTTTAGGCATATCAGATTGTAGGATTTGGATTTTTTGTAATAATTCAGTTCTTAGATCCCTTGCAACTCTTCTGACAGTTGGTCTTGGAACACCAAGCTCATCAACCACTTTGGTATAGATGTCTTGTTTGTCAGTTACCCCTTTGTCAAGATAAGAATTAATTGCTTCTTTAATGATCGTACTCTGGTTTGTGCGATTCAACGAATTCTAAATTCTAACTGTTCTATATAAGACTATAACTTTTGAAGTTACAAAATTTTAATTTATAAGAAATTCATATTTTCGCTATAGAAAAATTCTAAGTCTCCAAAAATTTTATGTGTCAACGAAAAACGTACTGAGAGTTATAGATTTTTCAAAATAGATATGCAATCTATAAGAATTATCAAATGTATTTTCACAAAAGACTCTTATGATAATAGTATAGAGTATTTCTAATGACTACAGCAAATATTGAAACAAATTTTGGAAAGATTTCATTTAAACTTCTACCTGATTTGGCTCCTGAAACAGTTAGAAACTTTGAAAAACTAGCTAAAGATGGATTTTATGACGGGACTCTTTTCCACAGAGTAATTCCAGGGTTTATGATTCAAGGTGGGGATCCCAATACCAAAACAGATAACAAAAGTTCATGGGGAATGGGCGGTCCAGGATATAATGTAAAAGCAGAATTTAGTTCTAGATCTCACTTACGAGGAATAGTTTCAATGGCTAGAGCACAAGACCCAGATAGTGCAGGCTCACAATTCTTCATAGTTACAACTGACAGCACATTTCTTGATAGACAATATACGGTATTTGGGGAGGTTACTGAAGGCATGGACGTAGCAGATAAAATTGTAAATCTTGAAAGAGATGGCAATGATTGTCCTTTAGGAAAGGTACAGATGACTCGTGTAACTGTGGAATAAATGAATTCAAAAATTTTTGTAATTTTATTATTAATTTCTCTTGTATCGGTTATCCCTACAGCTTATGCACAAGTTACATTTGGAGACAAAGCCAACCAAAAATTAGTTGAAGTTAGAATAGATTCAAAGGGAAATGTTGACGTGATGCATATTATTGATGGTACAAATATGCCCAAACAAGTTGATTTGATCCCTGGAACAGTTTCAAATATTTTAGTTACAGATGAACAAAGTAATGAAAAAGAATTTTCAGTGATAGGAGACAATACTGCAATATTGATAATGCCATCTAGCGAAGACTCTGTTTTACAATATAAGCTTGATAATGTTATTTTAGAAAGAGACAGTATATGGTCATGGGATTTTTTATATCTTGAATCAACAACTTTTATTTTGCCTGAAGAAGTTGATCTATTTTTTGTGAATGGACGACCAGTGTTTCTAGACGATAATAGAGGAATTGCATGTCATGGATGCCAAATGCTTTTGGAATATCCAATTAATGAATCAAGAAATTTTGAAGAGGTAAAATGGGAAGAAAAAGAATTCATGGTTGAAATACGAAATCAAAAAGGTGTTGATAAATTTATTTTTGATCAACCATCAAAGAGCATTACATTTGAGATTATTGGAGAAAATAGATTTGTTACAACTATAATTCCTTTAGAATTACTGTGGGAACCATATACAGTGTTTCTTGATGATGAAGAAATTCCATCTCGTCAACACATCAATAATGGAACACATGTGTGGCTTATCATCAACCCAGAAACATCAGGACAAGTTAGTATTATTGGAACAACTGTAGTGCCTGAATTTTCAATAATGGCACCACTTATCGTAGGTTTTTTTGTAATTCTTGCTTTACCTTTTATGAAGAAGTTTAATCTCCGCTAGAGCCACACGAACAAAATCCATATTCATCAATTCTAACATCACAGACAGGGCATTTTTCACCATAATCTACTTCCCAAGGTTCTTTACCAAATAATCTGAAATGATCATCAATCTCAATTGGAATTTCTCGTTTCTTTTCCAATAATTTGTATAGGTGCTGCAACTATACATACATTATCGGTGAAAAATAATGAAAGTTAAATGTGGATGTCATTGCATTAAATGCAAGAGCACCAATTTAGAATCCAATAGAATTGGAGAGATAGAAAAAGATGGATATTTTGATATGCATCACACATGCAATGATTGCAACACACATTTTGATCATTTAGATGGAGAAATTTTTTCTAATTGTAAAAAATGTAATTTTCCTAGTTAACAACTAGGGATTCTTCAACAAAGTAATGAGTTCTATTCTCACTAGAGTTTTTCGAAATTTCTCTGTTTGATGCCATTTTTGCTAATGCTTTTGATACATCTAAAGGACTTGCTGCCCAACCATATTCACGTAATTGTTCAACAGTTTCTGTAACTGTTTTTGGTGAATCAAAGAAACGGCTAGTTTCCAAAATACGTAATTTTGATTTTATTTCATTTGGAGCAATGTATGTGGGTTGATTAAATTCTGGTTCAAACAATTCTGCATCCTCAAGTGATTCCAATCCAGACTGGGTAGGAGATTCAGCAGATATTGCAACAGGTTCAGTTTCATAAACAACTTTTGCATGATTTTCAGGTAAATGATTTGACATACTTTCAATAATTTCCCCTAATGTTTGATTATCAACATAGAAATCTCTAGAATCAACCTCAATTTCATTCTCGCCTAACTTGAGTTTTATTCTAGCCATCAACAAACAATCATGTAATTTTGATTTATTTTGTTAGCTCTAAGGAGCTTTAAGAGTAGATCAAATCTTTTACACAATTTATTGGAATTTTTTCCCCTTTGTGTTAAAATGTAATTTTCTCAAAATTAATCATGAATTCATCAAAGAAAGGCGGATTGGTTGTTCTCTTTATACTAGGAATGAGTATTTTTGGATATTCACAATACGCCTCAGCATCACAAATAGGAGTGAGCATAACTCAGAGTGAGTTATTGAGTGAGAATGAGAAAGGGGCAGAATATAACATAGAACTACAGTTTGAAAACCCATCATTACTAATGCTAACTTCAGGCACGACAGAGTTTTTTGTAATTGCAGATGAAAAAATGGTAGGTAAAGGTCAATTAGAGCCATTCACAATACAACCTCTGGATAGTAGTTACGTGAAAGGAACTTTTCATACAGATTCAGATAATGATAAAGCTCAATCAGTAAAAATTACAGGTGTAACAAAATATGATGCATTCTTTACATCAATTGAAATTCCATTTGTATATTATCCAACAGAAGAGCAAGCAAGAGAATTTATACATCAAAATTAATTTCTTCACAAATGCTTACTGTTTTTGGTTCAACAGCACTGGATACAATTAGAACTCCAAGAAAAACACTGAAGAATGTTTTAGGTGGTGCTGCAACCTTTGCTGCAATTTCTGCAAGCAATTTTGTTGATACTGGATTAATTGCAGTCGTAGGAAAAGATTTTCCAAAACAACATCACAAAACTCTATCAAAATATCTTGATTTGGAAGGATTATCCATTGAAAAGGGGAAAACATTTCGTTATGATGGAAAATATGATAATACATTAAGCACTAGATCAACGCTCAAGACGGAGCTAAATGTTCTAGCAGACTTTAAACCCACAGTTCCTGAAGCATATAGAAAATCTCAATTTGTTTATCTTGCAAATAATGATCCTGAACAAAACACCGCATTGATCAAAGAATTTGATAAAGTAAAATTTTCTATGTGTGATACAATTGATTTTTGGATTTCTACCAAAAGAGATGCTGTAATAAAGATGATAAAATCTGTAGACGCAGTTGTAATCAATGATGAAGAAGCTAAACTTCTCACAAAAGAATTCAATTTGATAAAATGTGCAAAAAAAATGATGCAATGGGGTGCAAAATATGTAATTATTAAAAAAGGCGAGCATGGCTCACTCATGTTTTATGATGATGTAATATTTCCAACAGCCGGTTTTTCATTGGAAGATGTGGTAGATCCAACAGGTGCAGGTGATTCTTTTGCAGGGGCCATGATAGGTTACCTAGCAAGCAAAAAATCAACCAGTCTTTCTGAGATTAAAAGAGCAGTTGTCTATGGTAATGTTTTAGGTTCATTTGCTGTTGAAAGATACGGATTAGATGGTTTGTTGAAGATCAAAAATGGAGACATTACAAAAAGAGTCAAGATATATGAAAAAATGATCAGATTCTAAAAAGACTTAAGTTCAATAATTTCTCAAATTAATTTGTCATTGTCACAAGAAGTAACTGAAGACAGATTAGATACTATTTTCCAACTTCAAAAAGGATTATCAGAAATGATGAAGCTTGATAGATATCCAAAAAATTCTGAAGGTAGAGTATCTGCATTATGTACTGCAATAATGCATGAAGCAGTTGAATTACAAAGGACTACCAACTGGAAATGGTGGAAAACACCAACAAAGTTCAATGAAGCTGAGGCAAGAGAAGAATTAATCGATATTTGGCATTTTGTAGTTCAGGCATCACTTGAATTAGATCTTACACCAGATGACATTGTAGCTGAATACAAAAAGAAAAACGAGATCAATAGAGAAAGACAAAGAAACGGCTATTAAGAAATTTTAATTTTTTTAAATATTTTTTCAATATTAGTTTCATCAATTAAATCAACTATTGTAATATTTTTTTGAAAGTACTCTACCATATCTTTAGAAACTGTAAGATAAGGTTCTGGACTGATGGAATTAATTATTCTATGATTTTCATCAATTCCATTTTTGTGTAATTTTAATAATGAATGACCAGATTTATGACCCCAAACTTCTTTTCCACAAAGAATCATTTCTTTTATGTTCCTGTTTTCATAAACATACTGTATCATATTATCAATTCCCTTATTTTCTGAGAATAGTCTACCAATGATTGCCACATTAGACAATATTCCAGAATCTTTCAAATCATCAAGTAATGGTATGCTTGCAAGTGTACATATTGCAACTTGTGAGTTAGGATTGCCAGGGTAAAATTCCTGTTTTATAGGCAGAACTACTTTGCATATTTCTCCAATTATGTTCCCAAGACTATTCATTTACTAAATCACGCACAGTTTTTGCGATATATTCAATGTTTTTGACAGATACATTTGGATGAACAGGTAAAGACAAGACATGTTTTGATGCCCAATCAGCATTTGGTAATTTTGATTTTGTTTTGTAAATAGGAATTTTATGAACTGGGATAGGATAATAGACTGCAGCTCCAATTCCTTTTGAATTTAATTTGTTTAAAATTGAATCTCTATTCTTTATTGTAATAGTGTATAATGACCAATTGAATTTTTCATTTTTTCTTTCAAAAGGAATTTTTATTTTTGTATCAGATAGTAAGTCTGATAATAATTTTGCATTTCGTTTTCTTGATTGAATAAATTTTGGTAATTTTTTAATTTGTATTTTTGCTATTGCAGCATTAATTTCAGGTAGTCTTAGATTTAATCCAAATATTTTAGAATCATATCCTTTAACCATTCCATGGTTTCGAATCATCTGTAATTTTTCATAGAGTTTTTTACTATTAGTAACTACAATACCGCCTTCACCAGAAGTTATTACTTTTCCTGGATAGAAACTATAACATCCAAGTTCAAAAAATGTTCCAGTTTGCTTTCCTTTAAAAGTTGAACCAAGAGATTGTGCTGCATCTTCTACTACTGAAAGATTATACTTTTTTGCAATTTCTTTAATTTTGTCAAGTGATGATATATGACCATACAAATGTACAGGCATTATTGCCTTAGTTTTTCTGGTAATTTTTTTTACAATTGATCCTGAATCAATTGTAAAATTTTCTTTTAAGATGTCTACAAAAACAGGTTTTGCACCAGTAGATGCAATAGCATTTGCACTAGCAACAAACGTAAATGAAGGTACAATAACCTCATCTCCCTTTTTGATATCAAGTGAGTACAGTGCTGCTTGTAATGCTGCAGTACCAGAATTTACTGAAACTGCATATTTTGCTTTAGTAAAAGTTCTGACAAGTTTTTCAAATTCCTGTACATTCTTTCCACCATCCTTTGAGGCCGAAGTGAGGCCACCTGATTTTACAACTGAGACTACTGCTGAAAGTTCTTCTTTGCCAAGAATAGGCATGTTAATTGGAATTTTCACAAATTTTGTCCTTAGTACTACTGTATAAAGACAATCACTACACATGAATTTTTATATTTCAAAATTTGGCAATCGGCATAATGAAGTCACGTCATCTAGAAAAAACAGACAAAGGGTACAAAGTTTTTCTGTATATTTTCTATGTTTGTGGATTCATCATGGCATCATCACTAATCTTTGGAGTATATGTTACAATGATTGAATGGATGGAAAATGGCACATACGTAATGGGTGAAGCCATACACAATACAACTATTCCATTTGAAAATTTTGCAAGAGTGTCAACATGGATATTTTTTTCTACAATAATTGGATGGTATTGTGTATCTAGAATAGGTTGGAGAAGAACTGCAGGAGATAAAATTGTTGGAACACGTATGGCATTATTACAGTTAATGTTGTTAGGATTTTCAATTATCACTTTGTTTGAAGTAATGTACAACTTTTCAGTATTAACAGCTCAAATTTCTGCAGGAATTATTGACGGAATACTTCCAGATATTGATAAATTATCAATTGCGTACCCAGATCCGGATCGGCCTTGGAATACAATTTTTGCAATCAAAATGTTTCTAGCAGCATTTATCATCAGTACTCATGCATTCTATCTAAGTACAAAACCTAGAAAACCATTAGATGAATCAGAAGTCTAAATTTTATAAAAATTTTCTCTTAAGACTTTTTTTCTAGTGTGTTTGTATAATACTATGGGGCTATTTGGTGGAAATAAAAATGAGTTAAAATGTAAAAAATGTGGAACAGTGCTTTCAGATTCAGAGAGATTAAAAAAACATCAAGAAATAGCGCATAACAAGAAAAAAGAAAAATGCAGAGTGTGTGGAACAGAATTTAACACTCAAGAAGATTTAAGAAAACACAAGAAAAATTGTAAATAGATTAATTTTCAGAAAGTCCAGATTCATACTTTGGAGGTCGTTTAAGGGCTTTTTCTATGGATTCTAAATTTTTTATTTCATTTTTTGAATTCATAGTAAGAGTTTTGACCATTTCTATACCTAATTGTACGGATTGTTCTGGTAATGTCTCTAAAAATTTTTCAAGACCTTTTTTGTAATTTTCAATTAATTCCAATCCTTCTTCAAGAGTCATAATAGTAATTGGCGTATCTTCTATTCAAAGGTTCTAATTTTTCAAAAATTCTTTGAATAACTTTATACGTTTACCACTCGAAAGTTGATTTGATTTGGACATAACTGAAAAAATTGATTTAATTGAAAGATCTCCAACTGAAGAAGTTGTTACACGTGATGAATTAACTGAGTTATTCAAAACAAATTCATCTCCAAAGCATTACATTGGTTTAGAGATTTCTGGTTTTTTACATCTTGGTAGTTTAATCAGTACAGGATTCAAGATTAATGATTTTGCTAAAGCTGGTGTAAAGTGTACAATATTTCTTGCAGATTGGCACACATTAATCAATGATAAATTAGGAGGGGATTGGGAAATAATTTCCAAAGTTTCAAAATATTATCAAGATGCTTTCAAGTTAGTTTGTCCTGATGCGGAAATTATTTTAGGTTCAAAACTTTACGAAGAAAAAACAGAATATTGGTCAGAACTTGTAAAATTTACAAAACACATGTCATTAGCTAGAACAATGAGAACTCTAACAATTATGGGTCGTTCAGAAAACGAAGAGAAGATAGATGTTGCCAAACTACTTTATCCAGCAATGCAAGCAGTTGACATTCATTCCTTAGATGTAGATATAGCACATGCAGGAATGGATCAAAGAAAAATCCACATGTTAGTCAGAGAAATATTTCCTAAAATGAAATGGAGAGTACCAGTAGCTGTTCATCACAAATTATTACCAGGACTTTCCAAGCCTGCAGATACTAGCGAGTCACAAGTTCTAGGAAAAATGAGCAAATCTGATCCAAATTCAGGTGTTTTTATTCACAATACAGATGATGAAATCAAGAAAAAGATGAACAAAGCCTGGTGCGAAGAGGCCAACATAGAGAACAACCCACTTTTAGAGATTGCAAAGACGGTGATTTTCCATGAATTTGATGAGATGAATGTAGAAAGACCTGAAAAATTCGGTGGAAATGTATCATATCAAAATTATAATCAACTCGAAGCAGATTTTGCTGAAAAGAAACTGCATCCAGGAGATTTGAAACAAACAGTTGGAAATTATTTGGTAAAAATAATATCTCCAATCAGAAACAAGCTTGATCTTACTGAAGAATTACATGATGCAATTAAGAAAAGTTACTGAACTTTAAGATCTGGATTAGTTTGTTCTTCTAAATTGTATTTTGATTTGTATCCTCTTGGATTTATCATCAAATCTTTGTAAGAATAAGTAGATGAGTTCCCTACTATTACAGTACTAGTCATTCCTAATTTGTCTGAATGATTGGGTAAGTTTTCTAAATCAGTCATAACTATTGTTTCAGATTCTCTATATGCACTCACGATAATTGCAACAGGTGTTGTTGGTTTTCTATATTTTAACAGGATTTTTCTAGCATCTTGTAACTGATGAATTCTTTTCTTACTAGCAGGGTTGTAAATTACAAGAACAAAATCACCTTTTGCTGCAGATTCTACTCTGTTTTCAATAACTTCCCATGGAACTAACAAATCACTCATACTTACAACTGCAAAATCTGTCATTAGTGGTGAGCCAACAATAGAGGCACAAGAATTGAGGGCAGATACGCCTGGAACAACTTCAACCTGAAGTCCATCTTTTGGATCCCAACCGCTTTCAGCTAAAGTTTCATAAATCAATCCAGCCATTCCATAAATTCCAGGATCACCACTAGATACAAGAGATACAATTTTTCCTGATTTTGCAAGATCAATGCATTGGTGAGCTCTCTCAACTTCTTGAGTCATTGCATAACGATGAACTGTTTTTCCTTCGATAAGATCTGAAACTAAATTTACATATGTTTCATAACCAACAATAGTATCACTTTCACCAATTACCTTTTTTGCTCTAAAAGTCATATGATCATTATTTCCAGGACCAACACCAACAATATTCAATTTTCCAGTCAATTTTACAACAAATTGTCTTTGAAGTAATTTATCCCTTTAGCGAATTATTGAAAGGGATCTACAAATGGACAATTTACTATATGATCACTATTAGTTGGTCGTGCTATACTAACAGTAATCAGATCATCTGCTCTGAATGAATCAATGTCAGATTTTGTTTCAAGAATTTTTGCATTTTCTGAATCATTCCATTCAATTAGATAAATTCTCCACATTGGACTGTAATTTTCATCACCTAATGCTGCTGCTGCAATTCCAGGTTGAAATCCTAATGGACCTGTACCTTTAATTCCATTTTTAAATTGGAAAAGATCAACTGCTCCTGAATGTGCAATTAGATTTGCAGAAGTTGGTGATGAAGACACTCCCATCATCTCGGCGGGTCCAGATGGAGTCGCATCAGTTACAATATAGTAAATTGTTCTTCCATCAGGTCCCCATCCTCTATGAGCAACAAATGTTACAGTCATCTCCTCTTCATTTAATTCAGTAATTTGGCCTCCTCCATAAGACATGGTATCAGTAATTTCTTTATCTGAACGTATTTCCATCATACCACCAGGCCAAGCAATATGAGGAGTATTGAGTACAATGCCTGTTTCATTAAATTCAATTCTTCCACTTTCTTTAGCTGCAATTACATCATTGGCAGATTCAAAGACAGTCTCTTTTTGACCTGTTTTCCAGGTTACTTCAACTACAGAAGATAATGCACTGTATACTGATTCTTGTTGTGGAGTACTAGAAAATACTTCGTCTTGGAATCCATAAAGTCCATCCCCTTTAACTCCATTTTTAAAAACAAATATTTTTTGAAGTGTATTTTCTGGAACATCAGCTAGAACAGGTGCAAGCTCTACATTCCATTCTTGTTTTTCTGATAGAATTTTTGCATACTCTTCATCACTGCCATCAGTAATAATGTACAGAACTTCTTCTCCATCATAGATTCCTTTATGCATCGGAATTGTAGCAGGAACATTTGCTCTTGAAAGTAATGATGATGGTTCTTCTTTTTCTAGTTCAATTTTTTGCATAACAACTTCAGTTGGTTGTCCTCTAATCCACCCATCAACACTTACAGTTGATGTAAATGGTTTTGAATTTGGAGAGTGTAATCCAAGTGCAGCTCCCGTAAATTCAAAAGAACCAGATTTTTCTTGTAAATTTATTAGAGATAATCCATAAACAGTATCTCCATCAATACTCCAAGTGGGTTGGCCTTTTGCATCATTTGAATTAATTTCATGTAAAACAACAATCTGAACAGGCTCACTAGAGGTAAATGTCATAGAGCCATCATAGATTGTACCTTCATTAGGCGACAAAATTAGAGATAATTGATGATTTTCATGCCCTTGACCAGGATCTTGAGATGATGAGAAAGTTTGTGTAAAATGAATTTTTTTTCTAGATCCTGCATCAGCAAACTGATCTGATAATGAAGAAATTGTAATGATGCTTGTTGCAAAAATTCCAATTATCAATATGGCAAGTAATTTTCTCAACAAGTTTCATTAAGATTATTCCCTTAAATGATTTTGTCTTAATTGATTTTGTCTAATGCAAATGCATTATGTAATGCACGAACAGCTGCATTTGTATCAGAATTTTTAACTACAAATGCCAGATTTAGTTCAGATGAGCCTTGAGTGATCATTGAAACATTTACTTTGTTTTTCTCAGCAGCACCAAAAACTTTGGATGCAACACCTACAGTTCCACGCATTCCTGAACCAATAAGTGCAATAATTGCTACATTTGTTGTAACTTCTAGTTTTTTGATAATTTTTCCTAATAGTTCCATTTCAAGTGAACTTACAGCTTTATCAAGATCAGCATTCTTCACCACTATTGTTATACTAGATTCAGATGGATTTTGAGATATCATCATTACGTTGATTCCGGCTTTAGCTAATGTTGCAAATATTTTTGCAGCAGTACCAGGAGTTCCAACCATGCTTCCACCTTGAATATCGATCAGTCCATTGTTTCTAACATTACTAACACATTTTACGGTATTTTTTACAGATGACGAAGGAGAAGCTGTAACTAGAGTTCCTTCATTTTTTACATTAAAAGAACTTCTTATCTTCATTGGGATTTTTTTTGATAATAGAGGCTCAAATGTGCGTGGGTGTATCTGTTTTGCACCAAATAACGCCATTTCAATTGCCTCAATGTATGATACTTGTTTGAGCAACTTTGCATTCTTGACAATTTTTGGATCTGCAGTCATCAGACCATCTACATCACTCATCAACCATATTTCATCTGCTTTTATGCAAGTTCCGACAATTGTTGCTGAATAATCTGATCCACCTCTTCCAAAAGTAGTGACATGACCGTGTTGATCTGCACCAACAAAACCTCCTACAACAGGTATTATTTTCTTTGAGAAAAGATTTTCAACATTTTTTGATACTCTTAATCTAGTTGTATCAATTAGTGGTTTAGATTCACCAAAATTAGAGTCAGTAACTATTCCAACTTCTTTTCCAGTTAGAGGTACTGATTTCTTACCTGAATCGCTAATTGCCATTGAAACTAGTTTTATTGATAATCTCTCACCAAACGAAAAAAGATAATCCATTGTTCTTGGAGTAACCTCTCCTAACAGCACCATTCCATCAATTAATGCAACAAGTTCTGCAAAATCATCATCAAAATCTTTTAATAATTTTTTACGTAAATCAGATTTTTTGATTGTCTGTTTTACTAATTGTTTATGTCTATTGGTTATTTTTGATGCAAGTTGTTCAGCTTTTGATTTATTTTCTTTTTTAATTGATTCAGATATTTCTATTAGATCGTCTGTTGTTCCACTAGTTGCAGAGCATACAACTACGATTTGATTTTTCTTTGATAATGAATTTAGATGGTTAGCTACTGCTCGAATGTCTTTTGAAGAGGAAATCGACGTTCCACCATATTTTATTACAAGTCTCAATTCAAAATACCTGAATTAGTTAATCTTTAAATGCTTTAACTTTCCACGCGTGGAGCTAAGTAAAAGTGAATTCGACCAATATTGGCTACTTTGAATTCAATTCTGAGTGGTTTTGCGCTTGAAAATTCACATGTAATAAAGCCCGCAGTAGTTCCTACTGCTTTTACTACAGGATTTAGATATTCTAAACTATAGGTTCCAACACTGTCTTCTTTAGAAGAAATCTCTTCAATATCTTCATCATCTTTGTCTAAATCAATTACAACTTCTCCAGAATCTCCTTTTCCTGAAAAATCACCTTTAGAATCAGATGTATGTATTGTCAAATAGTCTGATACAACTTGAACATCACCCAAAATTTTATCAAATTTTGATGAAGATAATATGATTTTAGAATCATATGGTATCTTTGGTAATGGTGTATCTGTTGCAGAACTTTCAATCAAACGCATTTTGTATTTTTTATTTTTACCAACTGTAACTAACAACATGTTTTGTTCAGAGATGCTAATCTCTATACTGTCTTTTTTGTCTGCTCTTTTAATGAGTTTTGAGAATTCATCTATTCTTACTCCAAATTTTATATCACTATCACATTCGTATTTTTCAAACGCAGAATTAGGCCAAGAAATATCGATAAGAGCAACGTGAGATGGGTCCATACCTCTAAAAGAAATTCCTTCTGCGGTTGCAACAAATGTTGCCTCTTCAACAAGTGTTGAAATTGCAGATATGATTGCCTTTAGATCATCGGAACCACTTGTTTTTGCTCCAAAAGTCAAATCAACTTTGTTGACTTTATGTTCCAGTTAAACGTTATGCGTAATTACGCCAAGTATTCTTACATTTTGTACAGCGATAGAATTGTGTGGTTGGTTCATCTGCACTTCTTGTTTGAAGCATCCACCAAATTGCTTCATCATGTCCGCATTTTTCACATTCTATTTTGATAGTTGGATGAGATTCCTCTCCTTCATCTCCTTCAAAAGCTAAAATAGATTCTTCTTGTTCTTCATTTTCAATAATTTTTTTGGTCTGTTTTTCTTCTTGTCCTTCAGTATAACCACATTTTGAGCATTGTAGGCCAGAAGTACCTTTTTTTAATTTAACCTCACACTTGGGGCAAAACTTCAATTCTAATTTACCTTAAGTTTTGAATTAAATAATTGTTTGAACTCATCTGCCATTTTGATTGCTGAATCGGTAGCTTTCTTTATTTCACCCAGTGGTTTTGAACTAGAATTAATTCTCATCCAACACTCGTTAGTTAGTGGATGTTTTACAATAACACCTGCAAAATCAATATTTGATTCCTTTAGAAGCTCATGTTGAATTAGGTACAAAATCCCAATATCGGTTTCAGTGATTGAGAGGTTGATTTCTTTGGCTTCTGAACTTATCACTTGTGCGTTCATGTATTCAGAAAAAGCACTTATTGCGGATATAAATCATTATGAGCAGTAGAAATGGGCGAAAGTAGGATTTCAGACATAGAATTGGTAAAATCCAAGGATGAATACGCTTCAGATGAAAATATTGAGATAAATGTACAGTTTTCAGTTGAAGGTGGCCTAAGAGACGCATTCAACGAGGCAAACTGGACAAAGGCATACGACAATAATGATGTCTCATTCAAAATGAAATGTGGTGTAAAACTGACGTCAGGTGGCTTTAGGAAAAAAGAATTGGGTAGAACAATCGATACCTACAGAAAGGCATCCATATTTTGGACAAGAAATCCTAAACTTGTCAACCCTATGAAAGACAGAAGGGTTTGGGTACAAGTAGCCAAAAATTTTGAGCCATTTATCAGACTTACAGAAGAAGAAGTTAGAGAGGAATTATTTGATTTTAATGAGAAATTTGTTTTCAAAGCAGAGGATTTAGGAAAAGGCACACACAAAATTAGTGCGGAAGCATTTGCATCATGGCAAAAACACGAGTTTACAGAACCAGGAAGCGTCAAGAACAATTCTGGAGAAATTGAGATCAAAATCAATTAGGGATATAAGGAACTTTTTTGGGGAATTAGTATGGCAAAATATGATGGTTTGTTAGGACAACCACTTCTTGAAATAGAAGATCCTGATAAAGAAGGTGGTATAACTTTCATTATGAAAGATAATAGATTTTTGTTCGTTAAAGTGGTTGATGGTAAAATTGAGACGGTGTCAATTCCAGAATAGGTGAAAATGAATGATAGATGTTGAAGAATTCAAAATGAAAGAAATTCTAAAAATTGAAGACTCTGATTCAAATGATGAATTAACAGTAACTTTTTCAGATAGTAAAACTATGAAGATCAAAATAGTTGATGGTAAACTAGTTTCAGAATCTATTTAATTTTTTATATGTTTTTCATAAAAACCAATTGCTAGTTCCTGTACTTCAGATTGAATGGAACCGGGTCTTTCTTCACGGATCATTTCAATAGCTTTTACTGCTGAAAATTTTTGATATTTTACAAAGTAACATGCAAGTATTGTTCCAGCTCTTCCCATTCCAGCTGCACAATGAACCATTACTGCTTGATCATTTGTAATTTGTTCATGTATGAAATCAACTGCGGAATCAATTTTTTCCATATCAGGTGCAGTTAGATCAGGAGTTGGAACATGAAGATAATCAATATTTTGTGTCCAGTTTTCAGGTAAAGCATTTTCAGTCATAGTTACAATTGATTTTACGCCTTGATTTACAATCCAATCAAATTCATCAAAACTTGTAGGCATGCCAGAGCCTGCTAATTTTTCTTCAATCAACCAAGAAAAGTTTGTTGGTTTTTTTGTAATCTTTCCATGAACTTTTCTCCATATATTACCAGGCTTGCTCATATAAGATATCAACATCTACTATATTTTTAGCATTACGAAATGTTAGAGTGCTACTGCTCTTACAGGTGAACCTGTTGCATCTTTTAGTTTTAGTGGAAGAATTGTAAAATTAAATTCCTTTGAATTAATTTTATTCAAATTTGCCAAGTTTTCTACTATCAAAATATTGTTTTTTGACAAAACATGATGTACACTAAATGATTCATCTTTTCCAAGATCTATACTTGGTGAATCTATTCCAACAAGATTCATCTTTTTTTGTGCAAGATATGTGGCAGCAGATAACGCCAACCCAGGATTTTCTGTAAAATAATTATCTTTTTTGAGATTTTTTTGCCAATCTGTAAAAAAGAAAACTGATGAATTGTTAGGAATAGTTCCATTTTTTTTCTCAAATTGAATAATATCTGACTTTGTGATTGGAGAGTTTTTTGATTTTTTTGTTTTAATTAGGATAGCTTTGCCAATTAATCTGTATAGTGGAATTTGGTCAATTTTGATGCCATTCTTAACAAAATGAAAAGGAGCATCAAGATGAGTTCCAGTGTGAGAACTAAGGAACAAAAGCTCAAGATTATACCCATCATCTTTGAGATTTGACCAAGAAATGAATTGTGGCTTTGGAGAACCAGGAAAACTTGGAATAGATTTTGATATTGTAAGTGTTAGATCTATAGGTTTCACATCAATAAGACAAAATGCTGATTAATCAATTTTTGAATTATGAAAAGTTAAATACTCTTTGAGTAAAAATTTCGTGTGCCTACTGCATATGTTCTACTAAATTCGGATTTAGGATCAGATGAATCAATCATCAACGAAGTAAAGCAAATCCTTACAGATGAGAATGTAACCTATGAAGTTCAAGGAGTTTACGGAGTATACGATATTGTCTTAAAATTGTCTTCAGATGATGGTGAAAAACTACGTTCAATTATTACCAACAAAATTAGAAAGATTACCAAAGTACAGTCTACATTAACCATGATGGTTATCGAAGAACAAGAAAATCTATAGTCTTTTTATTGCATCAATTACTGACATTATTTCTGATTCTGTATTAAAAAAATGAGGTGAAGCTCGTACAATCTTTGTTTCCATAATTTCTCTTAAAGCCAAGATAATGTTTTGTTTTTCAAGTCTATCAACAACTTCTTGTGAATCCATTCCATCTATGTTAAAAGATACAATACTAGTTCGGAAATTAGGATCTTCAGGACCATACAAAATAATTTTCGGTATTTTAGATAATTCTTCTCTTAAAAGATTTGACAAGTATTGATTTTTTTCACGAATATTTTTGAGACCAAAGTTAAGCAAATAATTTGCAGAAGACTCTAGTCCAACAATTCCAACATAGTTTCGAAATCCAGTTTGAAATTTATCAGGAAGTTCTTTGAATGCCAAATTTGTATCGTCAAAAATAATTGCAGACTCTCCTCCAATGGTTCTTGGTTCTAATAATTCACTTGATTTTCTATTACAATAAAACAAACCAGTTCCCATTGGACCACAAAGCCATTTTGAACCATTAAATGACATAAAATTACAATTAATTTTTGAAACATCGACATCAATGCATCCTACAGTTTGTGCACTATCAACAAAAAAAGGCACGTCATTGAGAATTTTTGAAATTTCCTCCAAGGGCAAAATAGAGCCAGTATTGTAAAGAGCATGACTTAGGGCAACTAATTTTGTATTATCATTAATCAATGACTCTAAATCTTCAAGTTCGAAAAATCCATCTTTGTCAATTGAAAGATTTTTCATCGAAATTTTTTCTTTTAGTTTTAACCATGGATAAAAATTGGAATGATGCTCATGAGTCATTCCACGAATGATTATGTTTGATTTTTCATCAAACGTAAGACCATTTGCTACAATATTGATTCCATCAGTTGTACTTTGAGTAAGAACAACTTCATCAGGTTGACATGAGATAATTTTTGCTATAGTTTTTCTTACATCTCTTAATTTTTCAGTTACAAATGGCTCTGACTCTTTTGAATCAGGCCCAATAGAGTTGTAAGATATTAGAAAATCCTTCATTGCTTCAATGCTTTGATTAGGCATCAGAGATACTGATGCATTGTTTAGATAGATTTTATCTGAGCTTGGAAAATCGTCTGAAATATCTTTTGATACTAAATTCATTATTATATCTGTAAAATGCTAAATGGGTGTTGGATAAAAGTCCTGACCAGATTTTAGATAATAATCTAATTCATATTCAAAATGAGTTTAAAGAAAAACTACCCAACATAGTACTTTGTTCAGAACCGTTTCACAAAGCAGAGTTTCTCAATAAATTAATTAATTCTGTTGAAACCCCAGTAATTTTTGTAGATATGGATTTGTTATATACAGGATACATTGAATCAGGTATGATTCAAAAGAAAGATCATCTGACTGTATTTCATCCTACAAAAGAAAATTGGGAAAAAGAGTTCACAGAAATTATCACAAGAGTATCCAAAGAAAAATTTCTTGTAATTATTGATTCGTTTAATGGAGTATACAATACGTTTGAAGATTTAGAGTCTGCCATATTCATCAACTCATGCATCATGTTACTTGCATCCTTGGGAAAAGATGTGGGTTCTTCTCTTATCATAACGGCGATGGCTAGAAAAAAAGAAAACGAAGGTTGGATTCTTACGCCAGGAGGCAAACAAATCATAAAATCTGCAAAAACAGGAGTTTATTTTCTAAAAAGAATAGAGAATAATTTGATTATTCGTTCCATAGATGAAGATTCAAAGATTTTCAAGATCTAATCAGATCTAACTTGAAATGCGATCAGAAATTCAAACGCCGTTATAAAATTTCAAACGCCGTTATAACACGACATTTTTAGGCAAATTATATTAATGCCAAATCAAGATTTTATTTTGTTATGCCAGTAGGAATTATTCCAGACATAAGCGAACAAATGTGTATCGGATGCGCACTATGTGTAGAAATCTGTACAACACTTGGTCCAGATGTCCTTAGAGTAAAACCAGTTGAAGGCTGGAAGAGAGGTAAAGCATTTGTCTTTTACCCAGAAAGATGTATTTCTGATGGTGCATGCATCGGTGTATGCCCAACAAAAGCAATCTTTTGGATGAGACCAATGGACTTTACTGTTGGACAACCAGTTCCACTCCACAAAGATTCAGTCTTCGTAAAAGGTTGGACCGAATTAATCGATTAGATTAGTTCAACTTTTAATTTCTTTTTCTTATTTTAAATTTTAACAGCCCCAGGCTTTGTTTTTGGCATATCGGGTTTCTTCTTTAACCAAAGTAATGCAACAATAAACATCACAGCTGGAACAAGAATAATGAAAATCATTAACTCGTAATAGGTAGTTAATCTTTGTGCAGGTTTAATATGATATGATTCATGTGATGTTTTTTCAGGATTGGCATAAACTGCAGTAGTGAAATCTACGGATCTTTGTTCTTTGTTTTGTACATCTCCAAATACAGTAACACTTTCTTCAGCTAATAATGATGGAGCTTGAATTCCTTCAATTCTAATAATAATGGAACCAGAATTAGAAAAGACAAAATTTCTGTAATCGCCACCAATCTGACTTAGCCCTTCATCTCGAAAAATTTCTTGTCCATTTTGGAAAATTACAAAGTTATACTTCATCTCTGCCAGATTAGAATTTGTTTGTGGATCATAGAATTGATATACAAATTGAATTTTTTCATGAGTTTTGATAACAGGGGGATCCCATGCTAAATCAACTTCAATAGTTCTATCTGGGGTATATTGTAAAATAGGAAATTGAATTTCTTTTCCTGTTGCATCATGTGGATAATCTGGTATTGCTTCTTCAACAATTACCATACCATCCATCCACGGATGAATTGTACAGAAATATGAAAATCTGCCAGATTCTTCAAATTGATATGACCAAGATTCTCCAGGCATAAATCTACCACTATCGAAAATTCCATCATGTGTTCCAAAATCTCTATTATCCATCCAACCAAAACGTCCTGGACCATCACCACTAGTTACAGTATGAGCTTCTCTGTCATCATTATACCAAGTTATAGTATCTCCAACAATCACATTAATCAAAGGAGGATCATACCAAACTTCTGCAGGAGTATTTAGTTCAGGATTATATGCACCAAATGGAATATCAACTATGTATTCTTCAGCAAAAGCAACTGGAACTGAGCCTAGAATAAGAAATAATGAAAATAAGTAGAAATTCTTCATGAATTGAATACATTAAATTTTTTAATAAATTTACGAAGTTATTTTCAAAAGTAATTATCAAATTGAAGAATTACTGTAGATATAATATACTTGGAAATACTAGAAGCCTTGATATTTACATAGAAATAACAAAGAACGAAATTGTCAGTCTCATTTAATCTTGATAGAAAACTCATTTTATTAGTAATGATAGTATCAGTAGTTGCACTATCAATTATAGGATACCTTAGTTTCAATTATGCTGACCAGATTTTAAAGCAGAGAACAGGAGATCAATTATTTGGAGAATCCACAGTACGTGGAGAAACTTTGAGATTACTCTTTGAATCAAGAATTGAACAAAATCAGATTTTAGCAAATGATCCTATGATTCAATTCTTAACTACAGAAATGAATAAAGTTTCAAAAGAAGAACTAAAACCTGTCAAAGAAGAAAAGCGTAGAGATTTTCTCATCCAAGTACAAGCATTTCAAGAACTCATTGGGTTCTCAATTGGGTTTGAAGATGTTAAAATAATTGGTAATGACGGAAGCATATTCTTTTCACTTGCAGGAATCTCTAATGAAGATTATTCTCAGAATGAGTATTTCCAGAGAGGATTAAAGGAGTCCTTTATTGATTTTGAACCTACGGAATCTGGTAAAAAAATGATTGTTGTATCTCCTGTTTATGCATCAGATAGTAAAATTGGTGATGAACCAATTGGTGTGATAATATCTAGAATGAGAACTGCTGCAATTGATAATATTTTGCTTAATAGAAGTGGATTAGGCGAAACAGGCGAAGTATACATTGTTAATGATGACTTTGTAATGTTATCTGAATCAAGATTTTTTGAAAATGCTGTATTTCAACAAAAAGTAGACACTGTAGGTGTGCAAAAATGTTTCAATCAAGGAGAAGAGAATATCGGATTTTATCCTGATTACAGAGGAGTTCCCATTTATGGCTCTTCATATTGTGCACAAGATTTAGGAATTGTTTTACTTGCAGAAATTGATGAAGGCGAAGTAGAAAAGCCAATAGGTATTCTACAAGAGAGAATTTTGCTAACGGGTATAGTTATAATCATTGTAATGGGAATTGTTGCTTTTGTTATGTCAAAATCTCTATCAAAACCATTAATCAAATTGAAAAATGCTGCAAATCAAATTGCAGGTGGAGATTTTGATGTTAGAACAAACATCAAAACAAGAGATGAGATAGGAGAATTATCTAACGCATTTGATTCAATGGCACAAAAATTACAAGAATCATTAATTGAGATTAAAGAAAAAGAAGAAGTTATCAAACAACTTGAAGGAGATATGCTGTTAAAATTCTCACAGCATGAAGAAAATGATTGTGTAGGCGTAATTGATATGGCTGATTCCACTAGAATATCATCAAAATTATCTGATCAAGATGTTTCTAAACTATATGAAATATTTTTGAATTTTATGGCAAAGATTGTTATCAATCACAAAGGAGAAGTCATAAAAAATATTGGAGATGCATTGATGTTTAGATTTGCAAATGTTGATACTAGTAATGATAAAGAATTGAAAAATATTTTGGAATGTTGTTTGTGTATGGTTGAATCACATGAAAAACTACAAGACCAACTCGAAAAAGAAAATATGCCTAAATTAGATTACAAAATCAGTTTAACATACGGTCCGGTAAAAGTAGCTGAAAGCGTCACTTCTAAAATTAGTGATGTATTTGGTCCTACTGTAAATAGATGTTTTAAAATAAACTCACTTTGTCCAAAAAATAGTTTGGTAGTTGGTGAAAATATACATAATATTTTCCGAGATTTTTCAGAATACGAATTTTCAGAATTATGTATAATTGAATTAAAACAAAAATATGGTTACAACATTTTTGAAGTTAGAAGAAAAGGACTGGATAGTTTTGGAGCAAAATCCGAATAAGGCTATATGATATTTTGATCTAATTAGTTCTTAGAAAAGCCAAATCTGGATGCCCAACCTGATTTTTGCTTTTTTGTGGGTTTTTTTGAGAGATTGTTTAACATTTCATAGGTGATTGTAAATCCATGACCTACCATTGTTGCATCACTTGGATAATTTTCTTTGTTGGGAACAAATTCATCAGCTAAATCTTTGATTTTCTTTGTTTTGAGATCAAATAATCTAATTTTCTTGCCATTTTCTAGCTCAATTTTTGCATCACCACTTAATCCTTGAATTGAAAAATTTTCAAAGAATCGGATTAATCCACCTTCTTTTAATTTGATTACAGAATCATAGGTAAATTTACTTCCATAAAACAAGATCTCACGTGCAGAAATTACTACATCATCTTCTACATTTAGAACAATTATTGTATCAGCATTTAATGAAACAGTGTTAACTGCATTTTCAGCAACAATTTTTCCATTTGGAGCAGAAACTTGAGTTCTATGTTCTAGGATTTTATAGACACCAACTTTACCATTAGGATCTTCAACTCTAAATTTTCTTCCAAAAATATTTCCCACTACAATGTTGCCATTATCTACAGTAATTTTGGCTCCATTTTCTATTTTATACTTGTTTTCTACAGGATCAAGAAATTTGAAATCTCCTTTTGTCAGATGAATATTTGTTTGAAATTCTTGAGTCCATGATGGACTAGTAATACTTCCCTGCATTGTAATTGGTCCATCATAAGTTAAATTTCCTGCCATAAAGTTTCCTTTAATGGACAAAGCACCATTAGCTTTTCTTTCAAATTCCATTTCACCTAGAGTTTTTGAACCAAATAATCTTGATCCAGTTGAATTTGCTCTATTGTGTGCAGCTGCCCATTCTTCAGCTGTTTTCATTTCTTTAAATAATTGTTGACCTAGAATCTGATTTTTTCTTCTTACATCAGATTCAGATTCATCAGAATAAACTCTGGAGTTTTTTAGTTTTTCAATATCTGTTTCAGGATATTTTTTACCAATTTTTAGATCTTCATATGCTTGTTTGATTTTTATGAATTGTTCATTTTCTCCACCACGATCAGAGTGATACTGAAGAGCTAACCTTCTAAATGCGTCACGAATTTCTTTTTCAGTAGTTCCCTCAACAATTCCTAAAATATCATAATTACTTTCAACCATATTTCAGATCCCCGTATATTTTGCAGAATTTACTATACTTGTAGTTTATTACATTTATAGAATATTAGAGAATCAAAATAAAAATAAAAATTGTAAAAGATGTCTATTTTACAACAAGTACTGGAATGTTGGTTTTGTGCATAACATAATTAGATGTGCTTCCAAGAAATGCTTCTTTTGCTCCACCCATACCTCTTGCACCAATCACAATCATGTCAAATTTTCCTTTTTTAGCATATTTGACAATCTCAGAGCCAGTATGACCACCGCCGGTGTGATATTTGAATTTGGCACCGGCATTTTGTGCTTTCTTCATTGCAGGACCAATAGCTTTTACAGCCTTTTTTTGAGCCTCATCTTTCATTTTTTGTGTGTATTTTATTCCTGCTGCGATAGGTAAATGAAATACGTAAAAGCCAGTGATTTCAGCACCACTACCTTTTGCAATTTCAATTGCTCTATCTAAACCACGTGTAGCATTGGTAGAACCATCAAGTGGAACAAGAATTTTTGAGAATTTTGCCATGGGATGGTTTTTTATCAATTCAATATAAAGAGGAATATTAATTTTCAAAGTTGAAATTCTAAAATTACAATCAGACTTGAAAATTATATCTGCAGTTTTTATACAAAAAATCTTCTAGAGTAAAAATTGACAATTACTGAAATTTCAAACAAACCAATTTCTATTATCAAAAATTCTACAATTTCTGATGCTATCAAAATGCTTCTTAACACAAAGATCAGCAGACTAATTGTAAATGATGGTGGAAAGCATATTGGCATAATTACTGAAAAAGACATAGGACTTTTTTTATTCTCAGAGACCACAAAGAGAGGATTAGAAGAAATACCTGTCACAGATATTATGAAGCCTATAGAATTTGTTGAACAAGATGTAACTCCTAAAAATGCTGCAAAGATTATGATCGAAAAAGAAATTAGTTCATTATCTATAGGAGGAGGACAGGAAGTAAAAGTAATTATCACAAAAAGTGATCTTGTAAAATATTTTGCAAGAAGAATGCAAGAGAAAAACAAAGTAGTGGATTTTATGACTCACAATTATGAATCCACACATACAGCTGCGCCATTGTATAAAGTTGTAAGAAAGATGTTAGAGAGAAAAATTTCAAGAATAATTGTAAAAAATCAACAAGAAGAGCCTGTAGGAATAATTTCATTTAGAGATCTATTTAGAATATCAATTGAACTTGGCAGTGAAGATGATTTTTCAGGAACAAATTTTGATAATGTTAGGCGTGGATTTCTCTCAGAAGATGGGTTTGGAGACATTTCATTGGCTAGAGATGTAATGACTAAAGGGTTAATCACTATCAAATTTAATGAAGACTTGGCTGAAGCTTGTAATGTGTTATTAGAGAATAATGTAAGTGGACTGGTTGTTCTTGATGGAAATAATACCATTACAGGGGTAATTAGCAAAAGTGATGTTATAAAAGCATTAGCGTCATAACATGAAATGGCATTTTGATGACTTTATCTATGGTTCCATAGATGGGGCAGTTACAACTTTTGCAATAGTAGCTGGAGTAGTTGGTGCAGGACTTTCTCCTGGAATCATATTGATTTTAGGATTTGCTAATCTATTTGCTGATGGTTTTGCAATGGCTGCAGCAAATTTTCAGGCATCAAAAGCAAGAAATGAGTTTATTCAAATGAAAAGAAGACAGGAAGAATGGGAAATTGATAATTTAGAAGATCAAGAAAAAGAGGAAATTCGCGATATTTATCGAAAAAAGGGTTTCAAAGATGAATTATTAGAAGAGATTGTCCGAATAATTACTTCTAGAAGAAAGGTTTGGGTAGATACTATGATGAGAGAAGAATTAGGATTAATTGAAGATGAAAAGAAACCAGTTGATAGTTCTATTAGTACATTTGTAGGTTTTAATATAATTGGGGTTATTCCTCTAATTCCTTTTATCATGTTTTTTGCATTTGATTTGAATTTAAATTCAGATACATTTCTTTATTCAACAATTTCAGTGGCAATTGCATTTTTCATTGTCGGAATGATTAAAGCAAAAATTGTAAGGAAGTCAAAAATACGTTCAGGGATATACACATTGATTATTGGTGGAATTGCAGCAACTGTCGCCTATATGGTAGGATATGGGTTAAATTTTCTAGTCTGAAAGGAAAACAGAAATGTCTGAGTTACATCGTCACATGGGACTTTTTCACCTTACCATGTATGGTGTAGGATTAATTTTAGGTGCAGGAATCTATGTCTTAATTGGAGAAGCTGCAGGATTTGCAGGCAATTCAATGTGGATTTCTTTTTTGTTGGGCGCAATTGTCGCAATTTTTGCTGGATTAAGTTATGCAGAGTTATCAGCTTTATTTCCAAAAGCAGCTGCAGAGTATACCTTTGTAAAAAATGCATTCAAGAATAATTTTTTTGGTTTCATTATAGGATGGTTAACAGCAATTACATCGATTATAGTTGCTGCCACTGTTTCGTTAGGGTTTGGAGGTTATCTAACTCAGTTTATTGATTTACCAATTACAATTGGAGCAGTTTTTCTAATCATAATTTTATCGATTGTCAATTTTGTTGGGATAAAAGAATCTGCGTGGGCAAATACCATATTTGCATTAATTACTGCAGCAGGACTTGTTCTAATTATTTTCCTTGGTTTTTCAATGGAACCAGTTGAAACAATTGATTACTTTGAAGCACCAAGTGGAATTACAGGTATAATTTTAGCATTTGTGTTGATTTTCTTTGCATTTATTGGATTTGAAGATATGGCAAATGTTGCTGAAGAGGTTAGAAAACCAAAGAAAACAATTCCAAGAGCAATAATTTTGTCAATAGTCATCACTGCAATAATTTACGTTTTAGTTTCTTTAGCATCAATTCGAATTTTGAATTGGGGGGATCTAGCTGCATCATCAGCCCCTTTAGCAGATGTTGCACATTCAGCAATAGGCACGAATGGTAGTATCACACTTTCGTTAATTGCACTTTTTGCTACAGCAAGTACGGTTCTAATTACATTAGTTGCAGGTGCCAGAATCCTATATGGAATGGCAAAAAGCAAGTCTCTTCCTGAATTTTTAGGTAGAGTTCATCCTAAAACAAAAACACCGTGGATTGCAGTAATTGCAATTTTAGTTACTTCAATAGGATTTGCTTTTGTTGGAGATATAGTAATTATTGCAAATATTGTAGTTTTTGCAGTTGTCATTACTTTTGCAGCAATTAACTTGGCAGTAATTGTTCTTAGATATACAGAACCAATTTTAGAAAGACCATTTAGAGTTCCAGTAAATATTGGAAAATTCCCAATTTTGCCATTATTTGGATTTGGAACAACTGTTTACATGGCATTGCAATTTGAGGTTGAGGTAGTTCTTGTTGGATTAATAATTATTGCAATTGGAGCAGTTCTGTATTTAATTTTAAGAAGAAGAAAAGATTTTATGAATTCTGACTAGTTCTTTTTAGATTTTGCAAGTGCAATAATTGCAATTGCTATTCCTATTAGTCCAACACCGATTCCTGCATAACCCATATCCATTTGTTGTTTAGTTTCTTCTAGATTATTGACAGAGTCTTTCAGATCACCAATATCCTCAATTAATGCAGTATGTCCATCAATCATTTGTTGGACGGTAATATCAGAAGGTTCAGGAAATTCAATGTAGGAACGTTCTGCAACTTTTGGAGGATGCATAGATAGACTGATTGGTGTCTCATTAATTGATCCTAACACGTTTGCTTGGTAAAATCCAGATACAGTTGGATTTACAAATGCATAATATTTTCCAGGAACATTATGATCAGGTGAAAGTGGAAGGGTGATACTTTCATCTTTGTAGATTAATTGCATCTTTACTGTTTTTTTCAAACCTTCAACTCCATTTTGAAAATCTTGAGATTCAGCACATTTGATAGGTTCTGGGATTTCTGGACATGGGTTCATAGGACTGACATAGAATTCAATTGCATTAGTTTCTCCAGAAACAACTGGTTCGTTCATCCAACCAATTTCTACCCTATATTCTCCTACTGCGTCTACAGTGTGGCCATAAGCAACACCAAATGAGCTGGGAATTAGCAATAACAGGAATAGAATTTTGAAGTTCATATTAAAAAAAGCCATATTTGATTTTAAAAATGTTCTATGTTTGAAGAATAGTTTTGATACTTGTACCAATTATGCATCAGCATACATTGAAACTTCCCAAGCAGTAGGAGTTTGTGCGAACGCAACATATTCTTTGTATTTTAGTTCAGAATAAACATCAAGAAAGTCTTTAGTGAAAATATCTTCAAGAAATTTTGAATCAGATGATAAAGAGTCAAGGGCACCTTTTAGTGAAACAGGTAATGAGCCAATTTTGTATTCTCTTTTCTTTTCTGTAGAAAGTTTGTATACATTTTCTTCAATTGGGTCACCGGGATCAATTTTATTTTTAATTCCATCCAAACCTGCAAGTAATAATGCAGCCTCTAGAAGATAGATATTTGCAGTAGGATCAGGAACTCTATATTCAAGCCTCTTACTTTTTTCTTGGTTTCTATTATACATTGGAACTCTAATTGCAGCAGATCTATTTGCCAATCCCCAACAAACATTGACAGGTGCTTCAAATCCTGGAACAAGACGTTTGTAGGAGTTTGTGGTTGGGTTTGAAATCGCACACAAAGCTGATGCATGACTTAAAATTCCTCCAATATAGTATCTTCCAGTTTGACTCATTTGTGCAAGTTCATCATTTTCATCATACATTGCATTTGAATCCCCATTCCACAAGCTTTGATGAGTATGCATTGCTGATGCATTATCACCAAAAATTGGTTTTGGCATAAATGTTGCAACTTTATTTTTTCGTTTAGCTTTAACTTTTACCAAATTTTTTACTCCAATTACATGATCTGCCATTTGTATCATTTCGTCATATACAAGATTAATTTCACATTGACCAGATGTTGCTACTTCATGGTGTTCAGCTTCTATTTTAATTCCAAAGTAATTGTACAAATCATCACATACATCTTTTCTAAATCCCTCAAGTGTATCTTTAGGCTGAGATGGATAGTATCCTTCTTTGATATCTATGGCAGTACTAACATTTCCTTTAGCCCAAGGGGATTCTTTAGATTCTATGGAATAACCAGAACCACCATACGAATGCGTTGCAGCATATGGTGAGGGATAAACATTGATAGTATCAAAGACAAAAAATTCTATTTCAGGTCCCCAGTTTGTATGAGTAAATCCAAATTCTTCAAGTTTCTTTGATGCTTTGTATGCAATACCTCTTGAATCTCTATTGTATCTTGAACTTTCAGCTGTACTGCCATCATACAAATCACAAAATATTCTAGCATTTTTCCTATGACCAGGATCATAGTCAGATGGAAGGATTTTGAATGAATTTGGATCAGGCATTAAGATCATATCAGAATTATTTACAGATTTGAATCCAACAATTGAACTTGCGTCTAATTTTTCAAGACCATTAACAAAACTATTTTTATCAATTGCATAGCTGGGCATTCCAACGTTATGTAATTCACCAAAAATATCTACAAACCAAAAATCAATAAATGAAATTTTTTCATCTTGGATAGCTTGTAATACTTGATCTGCGTTCAATTGATATTTTTAGAAAATCAGTTTACTAATGTTATCAAGTAAGATAGATTTGTCAAGATGGTCAGGTAAATTAGAAAAATTATCGAAATTAACTACTTTTTGATGCTTTTATGGCGTCTAATTCATCTTCAAAAAAGAATTTGTCACCAAATGCTGGTTTTAGATCATCTAACCAAATTGCATTTTCATCATATTTTGCAAAAAATGGTTCTTTAACCCAATTTGGGTTTCGTCCTTGCAAAAATCTCAAAATTAGTAATTTTTCACCATTAAATTCTGTAGTTCCAACGACTTGTACTTTTCCAGGTGTTGCAGACATACTAGGTCCACGAACAGTTCTTCCCAATCCACTAACAGATGAATATGCTTGACTAAAGATTTCATATGCTCTAACTAGAGGAACACCAAAGTAATGTTGAGCACCTGTATCCCTTACTACAAACATGTAGTATGGTATACAGCCAAGTTGAACTTGTTTTGTCCACATTTTTGCCCACATCTCTGCATCATCATTGATATGAGCTAAAATTGGTGATTGAGTTCTAATCTGTGCACCTGTTTTCCTTACTTCTTTAATTGCAGATTGTACAGCATCAGTAGATAATTCGTTTAGATGGTTAAAATGAGCCATAAATGCTAGATGTAAACCACTATCAGTGATCTTTTTGAAAACTTCTAACATTTCTTGAGAATCAGAATCTGTTAAAAATTTGTATGGCCAATAAGAAAGAGCTTTTGTTCCAATTCTAATAGTTTTGAGATTTGGTAATTTTGATTCAATTAAAGCATCAACATATTTTGAAAACATTTTTGCTTTCATTATCATCGGATCACCACCAGTAAAAAGAACATCAGTAATTTCAGGATGTTCGGAAACATATTGAACAAGTTGTTCACCCTCCTGCATTGCAAATTTCATTTCATCCATTCCCACAAATTGTGGCCATCTGAAACAAAAACTACAGTATGCATGACAAGTTTGACTTTGACTTGGAAAGAACAAACAAGTTTCTTTGTATTTGTGTTGCATTCCATACAGTTTTGTGCCATCTCTTAAAGTTGGAACATTTAGTTCCATTTGTCCTGCAGGATGAGGATTAAGTTGTAAACGAATTTCATTTGCAACAGTTGCAATTTCTTTTTTATCAGAAGTATTTTTTAGGGTATTTTCCATTTTTGAATAATGTTCTGGTTTTAGCATTCCTCTTTGAGGAAATGTCAATACGTACATTGGATCAGTAGGAATTTTATCCCAATCAATTAATTGTTCAACAACATAGTTGTTTGCCTTAAATGGCAAAATATTTCCTACAACTTCCATTTCAAATTGTTTTTCCTCAGAAAGATTTTGAATTTGTGGAAGATCACGGAAATTTGAGAGTGTAAATGATTTTAGTGAAGGAGAATCATTCCAAACTGATTCTTGATAGGTCATTTAGTAATTAGTCCATTTACCCTTGTTAAAGGTTACAGGCTCAATACGCATAAAATTTTTTGATAAATAATGATAATATGCCTTAACGTTTGTATTCTAGGATATGAATTGGAGTAAGATGGTGATTAGTTATGGCTGAAGAAGAATTATCTCAGATTTCAGTTGGAGAATTTGAAACTGTTTCTCAGCTTGTAGCATCTTCAGAATCACTACAACTAGCATTCATCATTATGATAGTTGGGATTGTTGGGATTGTTGTTGGATATAGAAAATTTTCATTTTGGGTAGGTTCACAAAAATTCTATTATCAAAAACCACATTTCTCAAGATTTCTTAGAAGAGCTGTTTTACCTTTCTTTGCGATTGCGTTAATTACAGCAATTAATGTTCATGTTCAAACAGGCGTTCTATTAGGAGAAGATCTCACAATAGTTGGCAACGAAGATGTATCTCCTCATGAAATGTTTGCCAAAATTCTCAATACTTTCAATATTCTTGTTATTGGTTATACAATATCACATCTTATCCCCATAGCTCTTACTAAACGTGATAAATCAATTTTAGAAAAGGAGGATTTTGATGCATGGTTTGAAATGCGTGGATTTGTAGATGATGATGGTGACCTGTTTCACAAATTGTACAAATGGGTACCACCCAAAATTACACCTGAAGATATTGATGAAGATGAATTCAAAGAGATGTTAAAGTCTCAAGAAGGAATGCAAAAATTAGAACAATTTCGAACTACAAAAGGAAATCCCATTGGAGGATATGAGAAATTAGTTGATACTCCATTTGAAGAATGGAAAAAATCAGAACGTGCAAAATATGAAAAATATTTCCAAAATTGTATTAAAGGACACAATCAATCAGGTAGAAAATTAAGACCTGGTGCAAAACCAGATGAAATTTTTCCTATAGATGTCTGGCGAGAAGAAAAACGTATGCACGGTTATGAACCAATTATTCCAAGTTCTCGTCCTCCAGGTTATGCAAAGAAGAAAAGAGAAGGTATTCCAAAATCTGCAAAACAGGTTCTACCAATAGGGATTTTTGTTGCTACAATTTTGGGAGTTGTTGCATGGTGGGGAGTAGATTTGATAGTAATTGCTACTGCAACAGGTGGTTTTTCAATTGGTTTAGGTTTAGCATTACAAGAAACGATGCAGAATTATTTTGCATATATTATGATTAGAAAAGATAAGATCGTTATAGAAGGTGACAGAATACAGTTAGATTCTGGATATAATGGGTATGTGCACAAAATAACTCCTAGAGTTACTTATGTTAGAGATGCTTTGCATGAATCAATTGCAATTATTCCAACAAGACAACTAGTTTCAGCACAAATTGTTAATTATACAAAAGAAAACAAGCTTGTTCCAGCAATAGTAAAGGTTGGTGTTTCATATCTTAACAATCCTCGTCAAGTAGCATCAATTTTAGTAAAAGTTGGAAAAAGAGGAATGAAGGAAATTATAGATTCTAAGGGAAGACATCTAGTAAGACAAAACAGATGTCCATATTTAGATCAAAATAAACCAAGTTGTGGATGTGATAAAGAACTTCATGTTGAAGTTGTTCAACCAGTAGTTAGATTTAGTGACTTTAATGATTCATCACTTGACTTTTCAATGTGGGTATATGTCAGAGATTACGGTGCACAATTCAAAACGAAAACTGATTTGAGAATGATAATGTATGAAGAGTTCAAGAAATATGATATTAGAATTCCATGGCCAATTAGAACTGTCTATCAGGGTGATGAAAAGAAAGAATTTGATGAGATTAGTCAAAGAGATCCTGATAGAGACAAAGTAATTGATGAATACGGTATGGGAGATATTGGACGTGGAGAAGGAGAAGACTAGTCTAATTTTTCTCAAAACTTAAGAATCCCATTAAATCACATTTTCTTGTTGACTAAATTATCAGTAATTTGTGGTAAGGCATCTGAAGATTTAGGAAAAAAATTAGCTAGAAAGACTAAAGCAAATTTAGTAAAATCAGATGTAAGGATTTTTCCAGATGGAGAAAGTAAAATCACACTAAAAGGAACTATATCTAAAAAAAAATCAATTGTTGTTCAATCAATTTATCCACCTGTTGATACAAATCTTGTTCAAGCATTATCACTAATCTCAAAAGCAAAAGAAACATCATCTGAAGTAATTGTTGTAATTCCCTACATGGGATATGCCAGACAAGACAAAGAGTTTTTGCCAGGAGAAATTGTTACTATGAAGGTTTTAGCAAAATTATTCAAAGGTGCAGGTGCGTCAAAACTCATTGCTGTTGACATTCACAGTTTAATTGGACTCAGATACTTTACTATAAAATCAAAAAATGTATCAGCTGTACCAGACTTAGCTGCGTATTTTAAAAAACTGAGCCTGAAAAATCCACTAATTGTTTCACCCGATCAAGGTGGAAAAGAAAGAGCAAGAGAATTTGCAAAAGAGATGGGAATAGAATACATTGCGTTACAAAAAAAAAGAGATAGAAAAACAGGTAAAGTTCAGATAAAAACAAAAAAAGCTGATGTCATGGGACGTGATTTGATTTTAGTTGATGATATGATCAGTACTGGTGGAAGTATAGTTAATGCAACAAAATTTCTAAAAAAAGAAAAATGCAAAAGAGTTTTTGTTGCATGTACACATGCACTTTTGATGAATAATGCTGAAAAGAAAATAAGGAAATCAGGGGTTGCAAGAATTATAAGTGCAAATACAATTCCAGGTAAAACATCAATAGTTGATGTGTCAAATACAATTGCAAAGGCAATAGTATAATGCCAGAAAGTTTTTTTGTATTATCTAAAGATCAATTAGAAATTGCAATAGATGAAATTAGTGCCATTGCTAAAACTTTTGATAGATTTTCTAAAATTAAAGTTATTTCAAATTTAGTAATTGTTCAATCAAAAACTAATTGGTACGAAATTTCAAAAAGGGCATCATTTGTAAAGGCTTCAGGGCAAATATTACGAAAAATGTCTGGATTGTTTTTAGATGAAGGAAATTTTGAAATATTAAAAAATACAAAATCATTTGTTTGCAGAATTATCAACTTATCGTCAAATCAGTTTGACATACCAGAATTAGAAAATTCTATGGGTGATATGATTTCAAAATTCTCTAATGCAAAAGTTAAACTTGAAAATCCAGACATCACAGTATATCTAATTTTTACAAATAAAGAAAATTTTTTCGGATTTTCCAAAATAATAAAGGAGAAAAAGAGACCAAAAAAAGCAATATCTCAGCCACATGAATTAGATTGGAAATTAACAAGAGCAATGATTAACCTAATTGGACTAAAAAAAGGTGAAACAGTCTGTGACCCATTTTGTGGTACAGGTACGACGCTTTTAGAGGCAGAATCAATGGACATTCATGGAATTGGCTTAGATTTTGATGAAAAAATGGTTGAAATCACAAAAAAAAATCTTAAAGAAAATGGATACAAATCAAAAGTAATTCATTCAGATTTTCAAGAAATTAAGAATATATCTAATAAATTTGATGGTGTTGTCACAGATTTTCCATATGGAAAAAATACAAAGACATCAGAAAAACCTGAAGAAATTATAAAGAGATTTGTGACTATTATGCCAAAAAGAAAGAAGATGGCTATAATGTACAAAAAAGAATTTGGAGACAATCTAAAACTAAAAGGATTAAAAAAATATCAGATCTATAGGCATAAAAGCTTGACAAGGACAATTTTGATAAAATGAAACTTGTATTTTTAGGAACTTCAGCTGCACAACCAACTGAGAATAGAGGGTTATCATGTATTTGTTTAGAAAGAGAAGGGGAAATTCTCATGTTTGATGCAGGAGAAGCTGCACAGATTGCATATATGAAATCAGGATTAGGTTGGAATAAAAAAATGAAAATTTTTGTAACACATCTTCATGGAGATCATTGTGTAGGGATTTTAGGATTATTACAAACGATGTCTATGCAAAATAGAACTGAGACATTAGAGATTTTTGGACCTAGTGGGATTGAAGAATTTATTGCTGCAAACATCAAAGTTTTGAATTTTGGGTTATCATTTCCTATTATAATTAATACAATTAAAGATGAAAAAATATTTGAAAATAAAAAATTTTCAATACATGCATGCAAAGCAAACCATTCAATTGTGGCATTTTCATATCTATTCGAAGAAAAAGACAAACCTGGTAGATTTAATGTTGAAAAAGCTAAGGAATTAGGAATACCTGAAGGAGAATTATGGAATAAACTTCAAAATGGAAATGAAATTAGAATTAATGAAAAAATAATAAAACCTGAAGATGTGTTAGGAGAAAAACGTCCAGGTAAGAAAATAGGTATTTCAGGAGATACAATGCCAACAAAAGAATTAGAGGAATTTTTTGAAGAATGTGATTATCTTGTATTTGATTCTACATTTCTTGAGACTGAAAAACAAAAGGCCCAAGACACATCTCACTCAACTGCAAAGC
The DNA here is from genome assembly GCF_965262695.1 of Candidatus Nitrosopumilus sp. GTDB lineage: Archaea > Thermoproteota > Nitrososphaeria > Nitrososphaerales > Nitrosopumilaceae > Nitrosopumilus. The sequence goes on from NZ_OZ253550.1 coordinate 1,267,930, forward strand.
AAGCTGCTACATTAGGAAAAAATGCTAGAGTGAAGAATCTAATCTTAACGCATTTTTCAGCAAGATACAAAGATGAAGTTGAACATTTGAAAGAGGCAAATGAAATTCATAATTCAGTAATTACTGCAAAAGATCTTTTGGAAATAGAGATTAAATGATGTTTGAATCACTTAAAGATCAAATAAAGAATTTTCAAAAAATTGTTTTTGTTACAGGTGCAGGGATTTCTCAAGAGAGTGGAATTCCTACATTTAGAGGTAAAGATGGCCTATGGAGAAATTATGATGCCATGAAATTGGCTACAATAGATGCCTTTTATGATAATCCTAAGCTTGTTTGGGAGTGGTATAATGAGAGGAGAAGTAATATTTTTTCGGCAATTCCAAATAATGGACATAGAGCAATTGCAGAACTTGAGAAATTTGCAGATGTTGTAGTTTTAACACAAAATATTGATGGATTACATCAAAAAGCAGGTAGTACCAATGTATTAGAATTGCATGGAAGTATTGTAAAAATCAAATGTACTGTTTGTGATTTTCATGATGAAATTATGACAGAGTTTTCTGAAAATCCTCCTTTATGTAAATGTGGAAATATTTTAAGACCAGATGTTGTTTGGTTTGGAGAATCTCTCCCACAAGATGTATGGCAAAAAGCAATAATTCATGCAAATCAATCAGATTTAATGATAATTGCAGGAACATCACTTGTAGTATCGCCTGCAAACACCATTCCAATATATGCAAAACAAAACAATGCAATGCTAATAGAAGTTAATCCAGAAAATACTGAAATGTCATCAGAGATGGATTTGACAATAAGAAATATTAGTGCAAAAGCACTTCCAGAATTTGTTTCATTGTTTAAAACAAATTAGATTATGATTGTGAGAATATTCCATTAATGTGCGAATCAGAAGAGTCACCAGGATTAAACACTGATGATGTAACGGTACCATAATCTTTGTGTTCAACTATCATATCTACATAATATGGAATACCAGAAATATCATGTACAATTGTTTCAAAATTTGAAGTGAAAAATGTTCCAGAAAAAATTTCTTTTTCGTTGGTTCTAATAACTACATCAACACTTTCTGTTTTTCCACTTGAATCAGAATATTGAAGAAGGATTTCATCGTTTGATTCTTGTGTAGTAGATAATGACAATGTTTCATGAATTAATGGAGATTGGCTTTCTGAGATTGTTGATTGAGATTGTGAAGATTGAGTAGTTGGTTTGGATTCAGAGTTGTCTGAAAAGATATTTTTAATTGATTCTATAGGATTGAGGTTTGAAATTTCTTCACTAATAATTTTTTGAGAAGACTCTTTGGTTTCAATTATTTCATCACTTATTTTATCTCCAGTTTCATTGATTTCTTCAGTTATAGCATTACTTGTCTTATCAACAATTTTATCAATTGATTGATCAATTCGTTTTTCAACAGAATCAGATGCTTTAGCACCAAAATTTGATACGTCCGTCTTGATGGAATCAACTACAGTAGCAGATGTTGATGGAAATATGGTACCTATCTCATTGGAGAAGACCATTCCTCCAAGAATAATTATTCCTGCAATTATGCCTAATTTTATGAACATTTGTTAATAATCCAAAAAAATAGATTTTAGATTCATACTAAAAAAAATAGTCAAAAATGATTGAATTTTCTTAGCTAATTTTCATCACCATACACAAACCAATCAATAATTTCATCAATTTTTGATGAAGTGAAAATGACTTTGATTGGTCCTAATGGAGATTCCTCAGATTCCTCACAAATGGCTATTTTTTCTACAAATGCAGCTTGCTTATTTAGATAAAACCAAGTTGAATCGTTTCTTAGGTTTTTTTGCATGTTTCTTCGAAATGTTTTTTGAGATTGTTTTGAATGAACTGCCTCGTATATCTTTTCTAAAGAATTCAGATCTTTTGATTCTGCAAAAATTGAAGAATTTTCAATTTTAATTTTAGAATATGGAAAAATATTTGATATTGATTTTTGAATTTTTTCAGAATCTTCTGAGGGGTTTATTGCACAATACATTTCAATTTTACAATTAAAATTTGGAATCTTCATTCTACCCAACTTTGGATAATTTCATGTGCTGATTCTATTAGTTCATCTTTTGTTAATCCAATATTTGATATTGCATAATCAGATAATGCAATAGAGTTACTAATTCCGACGCCTAATTCACGATTATCTCTTTCCTCAAAATGCTCTTTCGTTTGAGGATCATCTGATCTACCTCTCTTTTGTAAGAAATCAAATCTAGTATCAGTTGATGCATGAATAGCTAATAGTTTTACGTTTCCAATCTTTTTAAGAACTTCAATCTCATCATTTGAACGAACACCATCAATCAAAATTACATTAGAAGTTGATGATTCAATTTGTGGTTTTACTAATTCTGCTACTGCACCAGGTCCATTTTTTTCTCTAAGTTCAAGCATTAACTTTCCAAGATTTGATCTGGATGGTTCCAAGTTTCTTTTTTTAGCTTCTTCTCTTACAGCGTTTCCCATATTGACAATATCATATCCTCTTGGTTTTAGTCCTTCAGCAATAGTAGATTTTCCAGCTCCTGGCATGCCTGTTAAACACACAATTAGTTTTGTCATTGTAAATCAAAAACTAAGCTCGTCTATGAAGCTACCGGAAATTATTATAAAGATACATCAAAGAAAGTTGTAATGCGAACTTTTGTGGCAGTTGAAATTTCAAATGATGACGTAAAAAATGCGGTAAAGAATTTTCAAAATAATTTGAAAATTGATGCAAAATCAATAGATGCAGGACAATTGCATTTTACATTACAATTTTTAGGTGAAATTTCAGATGAAGTAGTGCAAAATGTTATAGAATCATTACAAACAATCAAGTTTTCTGAATTTAGAATAAAATTGAAAGGTGTAGGAGCATTCCCCAAGCCCAAATTTCCACGAGTAGTTTGGATTGGAACAGATGAAGAAGGAGGGAGGAACCTAATTGAATTAGCAAAAAAGGTACAAAACGTGTTAAAACCATTAGGATTGGTTTCGGACAAACCATTCAAACCTCATATTACAATATTTAGAATTAAAAAGAAGATTGGGGATATAACAAAAGAATTGGATGAACAAAGACATGTAGATTTTGGAATACAGAAGATTTCTAGCATAAAATTGAAAAAAAGTGAACTTACATCTAGTGGACCAATCTATTCTAATTTAGAGGAGGTAATAGCGGTAAAATGAAGAAAATAATTTCTAATGTTATGAAGAATGTTATTCCCACAAAAACAGTAAAAAAATCAAAAAAACAAATTGCAGAATCAGCGTTGGAATTAGTTAAGAAAGAAATTGAAAAGTTTCCTGAAGTTATTGGATTAGAATTTGGAGGGTCATTTGCTAAAGGTACATGGTTATCAAAGGATGCAGATGTTGATATTTTTGTTAGGTTCAAAAAATCTACATCAGAAGAAAAATTTGAAAGAATTTCTAAAAAGATTGGTTTTGATTCATTGAAAAAATTTTCTCCATACGTAAGATACTCTGAACACCCATATGTTGAGGCTAAAATAAAGGACACTAAGATCAATGTAGTTCCATTTTACGATGTTAAAGTTGGAGAATGGAAAAGTGCTGCAGACAGGTCACCATTCCACACAAAATTCATGTCAAAGTCATTAACACCAAAAATGAGAGATGAAGTTAGAATTTTGAAAACATTTCTAAAAGCAAATCAAATTTACGGTGCTGAAATTGCAAAACAAGGATTTAGTGGATATATTTCAGAAGTTTTAATTTTACATTTTGGAAGTTTTGAGAACATCATAAAATCAATTTCTAAAATTGAAGAAAATCAAGTGATTGGGAAAACTACAAAGAAATTTGATACGTCTTTAGTAATAATTGACCCAATAGATAGTAACAGAAACTTAGCTGCAGCAATTTCTGATGAAAATATTGGGAAATTCATTCTTGTTTGCAGAGCTTTTAAAGAAAATCCAAAATTAGAATTCTTTAAGAACAAGAAATCAAAAATCTCAACCAAACATTGGGAAAATTTGCTATCAATAAAATTTAGTTTTAAAACTAGAAGTCCAGATATAATTTGGGGACAAATTAAGAGAGCTACTTCCTCACTGAGTACACAGTTAGAATTAGCTGGTTTTACGGTACTAAGAAGTAAAGCTTACACAGACCAACAAAAGGATGTCTATCTCTTTTTCTTTTTAGAATCAACTAAAATTTCTGATGTTCATGTAAAAAATGGACCAGAGTTTTTCAGAGAAGGCAGTTCTAAGAGTTTTATTTCTAAAAATCTTTCAGATGCAGAATTGATCTGGGTTGGTAAAAATAAAAAAATTATTTCTCTAGAAAAGAGACAACATACTGATGCAGGTAAATTCATGACTAAATTTTTGAAAGATAATCTTCAAACAGGCATGCCAAAAGGCCTTCAAGCTGACTTTAAACGAGGTTCCAAAGTTGGTGTTGGAAAAAAAGGGTTAAACAAATCAATTAAAGAGGTTGCAAGTGAGTTGATCTCAACAGATGGCACATTCCTTCATTTCAATTAAGAAATTTGTAGATGAACCATACTCAGAAATTCTTGGATATCCAAAAGCAACATCACGTCAAATAAAATCTCGAATTAATGAATTAGAAAAATTAAAAATTAAATCAATTTCCTTAACTGGTCCAATGACATTAGGAAAATTGGAGATTCTTGGAAAAGGATACGTAGGCGTAGTTGTTCTTGCAAAAAAAGGAAGTAAAGTAGTTGCATTAAAAATTCGAAGAACAGATTCACAAAGAAAAGAAATGAGGAGTGAGGGTGATTTATTGAAATTTGTAAATTCAGTAAGTGTTGGGCCAAAAATGCTTGATGTAAGTAAGAATTTTTTGATGATGGAATACATAGAAGGGGAAAAAATTATTGATTGGGTAAATTCTCTAAAAGGAGTAGGTAGTGTAAAAAAATTAAAATCAACAATAAGAGAAATTCTCAAGGATTGTTACAATTTAGATCAAATTGGTTTTGATCATGGTGAATTAAGCAATATTTCAAAACATGTCATTGTTGGAAAAACAAAATCTACTCTAATTGATTTTGAAAGTTCCAGTGTTAAAAGAAGACCATCAAATGTAACGTCAGTTACTCAAGCAATTTTTATTGGTTCAGGAATCGCAAAAAAAGTACAAAAAATTTACAAGAATCCATCCAAAGAAAAGATTATTGATGCTCTAAAACACTATAAGCAAGAAAAAACTCTTGAAAACTTTGAAAAACTCTTGAAAACTTTGAAATTGTAATGGGACCGGCAGGATTTGAACCTGCGACCACTAGTCCCCCAGACTAGTATCATACCAAGCTAGACGACGATCCCTTGTCTCAGAGACACAAAATGAAATTATTAAATCGTCGTATTAACAAACAAAAAGTGTGAAAATTTGTAATATTTGTCATAAAATCTCTGCGACAGGAGAAGATCATATAGATTGCATTCAAAAACGAAGTATAGAGTTAGAAGCTGAAGATTTCAAAAATAATATTCCTGAAAAACTAAATCTTTCTAAAAATGATAAAGATCTTGGTGTTGAAATGAAAGCTGTTTTAGAACATCTGGCAAGAGAAAAAGAAAATTCTGATTGATTAAAGCCATTTGGAAAGTCTTTCTTTTTCAAATTCTAATTTACTTGAAAGATTTTCAGAAGTTTGTTCAGAAATACTAGTAGAAGGTTCTGGTTGTGAAAACATATCAACTTCAATTACTGAAGCTGTATCTCGTCCTGATTCAATAAAACAGCCTCCTTTTCCATCAAATAATTCAGATTCTTCTTTTGATTGAAGTTTTGATATAATATTTTTTGCAACAGTTATGCCCTCGCCTTCTGCAAAAATTCCAGCCTTTGGCACTGCCTTATTTTCTGTGACTACTAAACTGGTAACATCACCTACTGCAAATACATCTTCAAACGGAGTTTTACAATCTCTATCAATTGGAATAAATCCGGGTTCTTTAGCTAATCCAGAATCATAGATTACTTTTGGTGCAATATGAGGTGGAACAGCTAAAAGTAAATCAAATTCAGCTTCACCATTTTCAAAAATTAATTTGTTTGATTCAACTGATTTTATTTTAGATGAATTGTGAAAAATAATTTTTTCAGAATTTACTAGATCGAGAATTTGTTTGCTAACTTCTGGACCAGCTGCAGGTAATGTAATTGGAGCTGGACTGTAAAAGTCAATTTGAACAGAATTACGCACTCCACGTTTTCTGAGCATAGAATCTATCAATAAACTAGCCTCAAATGGTGCTGGAGGACATTTGTATGGCATTCCCATTATTGAAATGGCAATTTTTCCAGAATCAATATTTTGGAGTTTGTCGTGAATTTCTGAAAGTTGATTATGGTCATATAGATTGAATCCATTTTCTGTTAATCCAGGAATTTTTTGTGGAGCTAAAACTGCACCTAATGACATTACAAGAAAATCATAAGAGATGTTTTCTTGTTTAGTCTTGACATATTTGTTTTGAAGATCAATTGACAATATCTCATCTTGTAAGAAGTGGATTTCTTTTTTTTCTAATTGATTTAGATGGCCAATAGAATTTTCAAAGGTTCGTGTTCCATTTATTATCCATAATTTTGCAAATCCTACCATAAACCAGTCTTTTTTATCAATAATGGTGATTTTTACTTGTGAAGAAGCCAATGAGTTTCTAATCTCATTTGCAGTAGCAAGTCCACCAAAACCTCCTCCCAAAATTACAACATGTGGAATATCTGTCAAGTTAACGTTCTTGTGTTGTTGGTCTTATCAAAATTTCATTAACATTAACATAAGATGGTGAGTCTACTGCAAACAAAATTGCGTTTGCTATATCTTCAGCATGCAAGGCTTCCATCTTTGCTGCATTCTCTACAAATCCTTTTAGAGATTCATCTGTAATTGTATTATTGAGTTCTGTATCTACAACTCCAGGTTCAATACTTGTTACTCTAATGTTTGAACGAACGCTAAATTCTTGTCTTAATCCCTCACTAAATGCTGCAACTGCATGCTTTGTTGCACAATAAACACTTCCAGCAGGAAAAACTATCCTTCCTGCTACAGACGATAAATTAACAATGTGACCTGATTTCTTTTCTTTCATGTGAGTGATAACTGCTGCAGTAGAATACAATACACCTTTGATATTTACATCAACCATTCTATCCCATTCATCTACTTTGAGATTCTTGAAGAAGCTCAAAGGCATGAGTCCTGCATTATTTACTAAAATATCAATAGAATTCCATTTTTCTAAAACAGCTTTTGCAAAATCATCACATTCTGATTTTTTTGTAACATCCAGTTTTTGATAAAACACTTCTCCGCCATTTTCAGTTATTTTTTTTGCGAGTTCTTCTAATTTATCAACTCTTCTAGCACCAATAGCAACTTTAGCACCTGCTTTTGATAATGCTAAGGCGGTGGCAAATCCAATACCACTACTTGCTCCAGTTATTATTGCTACTGTATCTTTAATCAATTAGTCACACTGAATTTTGACATCGTAAAAATGTTTAGCCAAGAAAAACAATCCTCAAGAAAATACTGGCAACTTTATTAAAAGAAAAATAGTAAATGAAATTGTGAAGTCTGAAAAATGTGCATATTGTGGCGATTTAACTGATTTGCCATTTCAATGCAATTACTGCAAAGATCCTTTTTGTTCAGAACATAGACTTCCTGAAGAACATAGATGTGTTAAACTAAGCCAAATACGTGCAAAAAGATTTGGTGAAAAGAAAGTTATCAGAGATGGAGGAAGGGACAGACCAAATATTTTTAGAAGAATTTTTGGGCGTTTTTAGTAAGGGCTTTTTTCAGGTGAAATTTTTGCACGTCTTCCTTGATAAATTAATGCAATAGCAAGTGCAAACATTACCATTGCGGTTAATGGGAAGTTTTGAGGTGCAGGTAAAATGAACCAATAGTATACTCCAAAGCCAATTGAGACTGCAGCTTGTGTCCACAATTTTATCCATTTAGGAGCTTTTACTGCTCTACTAATACCCTCAACAAGAAAAATTCCAATCACAGGATAAATTGTATAAAAAAGAAAATCAATTACATCAACACCTGTATGAGACATGTAATTAGAAATGAATTAGGTATAATTTCTATCTAATCTTCCAAACGAACTTTTGTTGCAGCATTTTTAGCAATTAACGCCTGTGCATTTTCATATGGAATAGTAGCAATATCCTCAGTTTTGAATGGCCCATATTTTTCAAGGTCAGCACCTACAATTTCATCTACTTCTTGTAAAAATCTCACTGTAATTCTCTTTGTTTTATGATTCTGAGATAGAGACTCAAGGAACTTTGATTTTCCATTAATTGTTGCTGAAAGAATCATTTCTTTTCTATCTTTTTTTTCTTCTTGAGAATCTAGAATGAATTTTTCTTCATCAAGAAGATAACCAATTTCCAAATCTTTTGATTTTGAAATTTTTTCTAATCTAATATTTATCAGTAAAGATGCTAGTTCTGTAGCCATTTCTATCATAGTGTCTTTGATTTTACTTTCAACACCATCAAACTCCTGTTTTTTCAGATTTCCTATAAAGTCAGAGAGATTTCTGTAAAAGTTAGGATCTATTTCCAATAAGGAGTCATCTTCACTTTCTCGTAATACTATGTGATGCAGATAGTTGATATCGATTTGATTTGTTTCGGACATTTCTTACCTAATCCTTAAATGCTGGATGTATTTGTGTTTGATTGAAGTATAAAATTGCCCTATAAAGTCAGCCACGGAAAAGCAATCCAAGTATCGTACTCATCTGACGAAGTTTTCTCAAGGATTCAACATGAAGGGATTCAATTTATTGATCTTCAATTTACTGGTCTAACTGGTCATTTTCATCACACTACAATTTCTGCTAATACTTTTACTCCTGAGCAGATGAGAGATGGACTACCAAAATTAGATGGTTCATCAATTATTGGATTTACAAGTATTGATGATTCAGATTTACTCTTAAAACCTGATCCAAATACATTTGCAATAATTCCATGGATGACAGAAAACAAAACAGCTAGATTGCTTTGTGATGTCTATTGGGGAGAAGACAGAGGGAGATTATCAAGAGATCCTAGAGGAATTTCTCAAAAAGCTGAAGAATACATCAAAACACAAGGATATGATTTTAGTACATGGGGTCCAGAAGTAGAATTTTTTGTTTTTGATAAAGTTCATTGGGATGTTCTAACACCATACAAAGGACAATCTTACTCAATTGAATCTAAAGAAGCTCCATGGAATCAATCAGGTGAAGGATATCCAATGGGATTACAAGAAGGATATTATCCAAGTACGCCTGCTGACACTCTTACACCATACAGAAATGAATGTGTAAATATTCTCAATAAGAATTTTGGAATTTTATGTGATAACCATCATCATGAAGTAGCAACAGCAGGGCAATGTGAGATTGATATCAAATACGATTACATGACAAATGCTGCAGATGCCGCACAATCTTACAAATATGTAATTAGAAATGTTGCTCAAAAATATGGCAAAGTTGCAACAATGATGCCAAAACCAATTGCAATGGACTCAGGTTCCGGAATGCATGTTAATGTCAGTTTATGGAAAGGAAAAGATAATGCATTTTATGATCCAGATGATGAAATTGAATTAAGCCAGCTTGGAAGATACTTTTGTGGTGGAATAATTAATCATGCAAAAGCATTATCAGCAATTTGTAATCCAACTACAAACTCCTATCATAGATTAGTTCCGGGTTATGAGGCCCCAGCATACATTGCATGGAGTTCTGGAAATCGTTCTGCAATAGTTAGAGTTCCAAAACATCTGAAAGGTAAGAATTACTCAAATCTAAAGAGATTAGAGTTCAGAGCTCCTGATCCTTCATCAAATCCATATTTGGTGTTCGCAGCAGTAACTGCAGCAGGATTAGATGGAGTTAAGAAAAAAATGGATCCTGGGGATGAGGTTCGTGATGATATATTCAAGATGACAAAAAGTGATAGAAACAAGAGAGGAATTGGTGTTCTTCCAAAGAGTCTTGGAGAAGCACTTGATGAGTTAGAAAGTGATAGAAAATTCCTTAATCCAATTTATACAAACGATGTAATTGACAAAATCATTGAATTAGAAAGAAGAGATCAACGTGAGATTTCCATCAGACCACATCCACATGAATTTTATCTATACTTTGATGTCTAGACTCTTCCGGTAATCTGAATAATATAGTATAATGAAATTGCCATTAGAGCAAATCCGCCTCCAAGAAATATTCCTCGTCTTTTCTCTGATGTTGCAGCCTTGTACAACAATATACCACCTGCAAGACCTACAAACAATATCAAAACCCCTAAAACAAAACCATCAAAATTAGTGTTAGTAATTAACGGATGAAAAAATCCTGCCAGTAAGGCAAAAAATACAACCAAATAGACATACTTAAAACCAGAAAGAGTTTTTGATGAGATTTTATTCAATGTTGTTCGTAAAGTCGGTTATCAAATAAACTTTTGAAAAAATTCCAAAATAATTTACATCATTCCGCCCATATCAGGCATTCCACCCATTCCAGGCATTCCACCCATTCCAGGTGGCATTCCGCCCATTCCAGGTGGCATTCCACCTTCTCCACCACCAGGTGGACCGCCGGCAGATTTCTGGGTAGCAATGACATCATCAATTCTAAGAATCATACATGCAGCTTCAGCAGATGCTGAAACAATCTGAAGTTTTACTGCAAGAGGTTCAATGATATCACTAGATTTCATATTAGCAATCTTTCCTTTCATAACATCAATGCCAGTCCATTTTTCACCTTTCTGTTGTTTTGAACGCAATAAAGTAAGAGTATCAATTGGATCCATTCCAGCATTTTCTGCAAGGGTTAATGGAATTGATTCTAAAGCATCAGCAAATTTTTCTGCAGCTAATTGTTCTCGTCCTTCAAGAGATTTAGCCCAGTTTCTGAGTTTTGTTGCAGCATATGTTTCAGGAGCTCCTCCACCTGCTACAATTTCTGGTTTTTCAATTACATCTTTTACAACCATTAATGCATCATGAACAGAGCGTTCAACCTCATCAACAACTCTTTGAGAGCCACCTCTGAGAAGTAATGTTACTGATTTTGGATGTTTACATCCTTCAACAAATACCCATTTGTCTTCCTCAATCTTTCGTTCCTCAACAAGGTCAGCATTACCAAGATCTTTTTCAAAAAGATCATCAAGGTTTGTAACTATTCTTGCGCCAGTTGCTTTTGCTAGTTTTGTCAAGTCACTTTCTTTAATTCTTCTAACAGCAATTATTCCTGCTTTTGCCAGATAATGTTGTGCCATATCATCAATTCCTTTTTGACACAAGACTATGTTTGCGCCAGAACCGATAACTTTGTCAACCATTGTTTTTAGCATTCTGTTTTCTTCATCTAGAAATGATTTCAATTGTTGAGGATTTGAAATGTTAATTTTAGCATCAGTTTCGGTTTTACTGATTTCTAATGCTGTGTTAATCAAAGCAATTTTAGCTTCATTGATTTTTCTTGGCATACCCCCATGGACAATTTCTTTATCCAAAACAATACCTTGAACAATCATTGAATCTTTTATTGAGCCGCCAGCTTTCTTTTCAACTTTAATGTCATCAATATCAACATCATAGCTTTCAGAGTCTTTTTCTGCAACAGCAAGAACGGATTTTACAATAATGTCAGCAAGTTGATCAGAATCTTTTCTGACAAGTTTAGTTTGCATAGAAGTTTTTGCGATTTTGTTAAGCATATTCTTATCATTTGCTGAAATTTTATCTGAGATACTCTCAAGGAATTGTTTAGCTTTTCTTCCAGCTTTTCTGTATCCATCAACAATGATTGTTGGGTGAACATCTTGATCAATTAAGGATTCAGCATTCTCAAGTAAAGCTCCTGCCAAAACTACTGCAGATGTTGTTCCATCTCCAACTTCATTATCAGTTGTTTTAGAAATTTCAACAAGCATCTTTGCTGCAGGATGTTGGACATCAATTTCTTTGAGAATTGTTGCTCCATCATTTGTAATAGTAACATCTCCTAGTGAATCTACTAGCATCTTATCCATGCCTCTAGGTCCTAAACTGGTATGAACAATTTCAGCAACTATCTTTGATGCAGCAATGTTGTTCTTTTGTGCATCTTTACCTTTAGTTTCTGAACCGCCTTCCTTTAGCAATACGACTGGCATATTTCCTTTGGAAGTAGCTTGCATACCCATTGATGCAAAAACTCCGGATTCCCCTTTTATACCTTCCAGATCAAGAGTGAAGAATTTGATAGTCTATCGGTGTTTTTAAATTGGGAAAATCAAGTTGCAAAATATGGCAAAATCACAAAATAAGGAATCTTACAATAAAATTTTTACAAAATTAAAGGAACATCACAAATGGTTTGAAAATTCAATTCCGTTAATTGCCAGTGAAAACATTCCTAGTCCTGCAGTCAGAGAAGCCATAATTTCAGATTTTGGTAACAGATATGCTGAAGGTTGGCCTGGAGAAAGAGTCTATGCTGGCTGTATCTACATTGATGATGTAGAGTTTGAATGTATGAAATTAGCTAAAAAACTCTACAAAGCAAAATTTGCTGATGTAAGACCAATATCAGGAGTGGTAGCGAATCTTGCTGTATATTCTGCTTATTCAAATCCAGGCGATGTTATGTTAGCTCCATCTATACCAGCAGGAGGTCATATTTCACATGGAAAAAAAGAACATTCCGGAACTGCAGGATTAGTTCATGGTTTAGAAATTGAGTTTTATCCATTTAATGCTGAAGAGATGACTATTGATGTTGACAAGACAAAACAGAAAGTAAAAGAGTTAAAGAAAAACAAACGACTGCCAAAAATTGCAATGTTTGGAGGTTCATTGTTCTTGTTCCCACACCCAGTCAAAGAACTTTCAGATTTTCTAAAGAGTTATGATATGCATATCAATTATGATGCAGCTCATGTTGCAGGATTAATTGCAGGAGGAAAATTCCAGGATCCACTTCGTGAAGGTGCAGATACCATGACAATGAGTACTCACAAGACTCTGTTTGGACCTCAAGGTGGATTGGTTTTAGGTTCTGAAGAACACGAAGAACCAATCAAAAAAGCTACATTCCCAGGACTTACAAGCAGTCATCACATAAACAACATGGCAGGAAAAGCAGTTGCATTTGCTGAGGCATTAGAGTTTGGAAAAGATTATGCTTCTCAGGTTATAAAGAATGCAAAATCATTTGCTGATGCATTAAGTGATGCAGGATTCAAAGTTTTAGGTGAAAGTAGAGGATTTACACAATCACATCAAATTGCGGTAAATGTCTTAGATTATTCTGATGGTGGAAAGGTTGAGGCTGATTTGGAGAAAGCCAACATAATTGTAAACAGACAACTAATTCCAGGAGACATCAAGGCTGGAAGAAATTATTTCCATCCAGGTGGAATCAGATTAGGAGTTTCAGAAATTACTAGACTTGGAATGAAGAAAAATGAGATGCAAGAAATTGCTTCTTTCATCAAACAAGTAGTGATAGAAAAGAAAGATCCTAAAAAATTACTTTCCAAAGTAAAGTCATTTAGAAAGAATTACCAGAAGGTAAAGTTCTGTTTTGATAACAAATTAGGCGCATACGAGTACGTCAAATTAAGATAATCAAGCATAGTCAGTAAGAAGTGATTGGTCACCAGGACTTTTTCCAAATACTAGTTCAATTTCATCAGAAAGTGCATGAATTCTTCCTCTTTGATATTCACTGACATCATACTTGTCAACTAGTCTTTTTGCAAGTTTTAGATATTTTTCTACAGAACCACGAGTTATTGTGGGAATCAGTTTATGGCCACATACACAAGTTTGGATTAATGGCATTCGGCGATAGGATTTACCACATCCAGTACATCTGAAATTTTGTCTGGCATATGCCCTCAAATTTCCCATAATGTCAGGTACAAGATGAGTTGAAATAACATCTGAAACAATTTCTGATGTATTTACAGCATCAATTAATTCAGCATTTCTAACTTGCATATCAAATTTGTCAAGCATTGAGCCTAGAGTAGAATATGCACTACGGGATTTTGAAGTTGTAAGAGATGATGTAGTATGGGTAAAGTAATAATCATAGAATTGTCTTTCTGTCTCTAATCGAGATTTAATTATCTCAACTGATGTAATGTCAGGTGCTTTGACTTGTTGCAGTGTTGATTCAAAGAATTCCAATGGAAGTGATTTTGTGACCTCAAGATTGTGGGCTTGTGGTTGAGATTCATGTGGCAAAACAAGAGGTTGAACAAGTAGTGGTGCATCCATCAATCCACCTATAGCATCCGAAAGAAATTGTCTGGAGAAATTCAAAAGGCTGTCCATTAACAACATTATAGAGTCAGCATCCCCATCTGCATCTCTTCTTTTTGCAGAATGCCAATTTGGAGTTGCAAAACATACATGGGTTTCAGAATATCCAATGATTCTACCCACAATTCCAACTGATGTGTGAGGAGCAAGACCAATGATCAGATGTCCAATTAATTCCTCAGAGTTTCTGACATTATAGAATGCAGTTTTGCCGTAGAATTTTTCTAAAAGTGTATCAATGTATTTGCAAATAGAAATGAGATACTTGCCACTCTCATATGGAATGATCACATCTTGCATACGAAGTTCTACTGTCTGTTCAGGATCTTCCAATGGATTGCCATCAACATCATGAGAATACCCCAATTCATTGAGTTTCTTAATAGATGTTCCAATCCAAGATGGTTTGAATTGTGTTAAAGGAGAATTTGTTGCATCAAATCGAACAGTTCCATCCTTGAATACTGTTAAGCCAAAGTTTTGTCGAACCAGTCCTTTTTCTAGAGGTTCAGCAATTTTGTCCTGACTGATTAATTCCTTAACACCTTTGAATGGTTCTTGGGCACGTAGACGAATTTTTTCTTGGGCTTCAAGAAGTTTTGATTTTAATGGAAATTCTTTGTGAGAATATGCCAAAGCGTTTCGTTTACACTTTTCACAAAAAGGTTCTTCAAGAGTATCTCTACAATGTGGACATCTGTAGGTAACGGTTGTCTTTGTTCCACATTTTGAGCATTTAATCCCAATTGATGGGAGATTACATTGAGTACAATGTCTATTGTGGATATTAGTGAAAAAATGCTCATTTCTAGATGCCTTTAGAAGATCTCGTGTTGGTCCACCTTTGTCACTAATAGGAAACAACACATGTGTTGGTGGCTTCATCTGTCTAGGAGCAGATTTCTCTGGTCTTCCAATTCTTACCCCAATAGATGTAGAAAACTTATTTCTGATTTTAATTCCAGAAGATTTTGAAATTATTTGAGGAATAGAAGAATCATCAATTTTTGGTTGTTCTCTAAATAACAAATTAAAGAAAATTTTAGCTTCAATATTTTCAAGGATAATTTTATCATCTCCAATTACATGTGGAACTCCCAAGTTTTCAAGAATTTTCTTTGTTTGTGCAGAATATTCAATTGATGTTTCATTGATTTTTTTAGGTTCCAAAAGCGATTCAAGTTCTTTGGCAGATATCTTATCCCAAAAATAGAGATAATGAGGATGAAGTGCCATATCAAAATCAATGGATATTTTTAATGCTTCATCTATTGTTGGAATTCTGTTAAGAAATTGAGTTAGATATTGATCCTCAGGCTCGTATTTCTCGATTTGTTGTTTCAATTCCTCCATCCAATATTCTTCGACATATCCAGATGGAACAAGTTGTGCGTTGTTTTCTAGAAAATCACCAAAAGATATCAGAATATCTCCAAGATGGAGTATTTTTTCAATGTCGTTTTTTATTTCGATTCCATGTTTTACATCCCTAATCTTTACAACATTTCCATTTTTCAAACGAACCACTGGAGTTTCAATTGAATCGACAAATGCTACAGTTGATCCTTTTCCTGGGATGTCAATTTTGATTTGGGTTCCGACTGCAATGGTATGATCAAGTATCTCAGCAATCACAGGATGGATTCCGACTGCGGCAAAGCCAGTATTACATGCCCTTCCATATCTTAGTCGAAATCCCCCTAGTTTGTTAGGCATAGATAGGACTGATCTTCCAGTAATTACCTCATGCATTCTTTTGGTAGCTGCATCTTCTTGCTTTTCACCTGTCTGAACAGCGCCTTTTAGGTCATTGAGCCACTCCCAGCCATCAAGATTGTACATTTCAATTCTTTTGAGTAGTTTCTTGGATCTTCCAATAAGACCGTCATTTAGTACACGTAAAGCACCTCCTCTTACTCTGTCAGTTTTGATTCGAACCATTGATTTGTGATTGACAACCTCATAAGGGTCCGTGTCTACACCATCTAGTTCTACTGGTAGATTTGAGATCACATGTTCAATATCTTCATCTAAAATATGGAATTGAAAACTACTAGCTTCTCTTTCATAGATTCTTAATTCTTCAACAAATCTACCTGTTTCATCATCAAAAGAATTGGCTTGAAATTTTGATAATCCTGCAGTCTTTCTGACATGATCTGCTATCAGCATAGTTACAGCAGATTCTGTTCCTCCTGCAGAGCGCATAGGACCAGCAATTGAAACGGAGAGGTATTCAGAACCATCCTTGTTTTTCTTTATCTTAACTTCATTAATTCCTTGTAAAGGAGCAATAGTAACTCCTTCTGTAACTATTGCAAGTCCAACACGAACGGCCAGATCAAGTTTTTCTTCTAATGTAGAATCAGGCAGAGAGTATTTTCCCTGAGCAATCTCTTTTGAGAGAATTAATGCAGATAGTTCTTTTCCATTGATCTTTAGAAGTTCTCTGAGGGGTTCAGCAATATCAATTTCGTGCATTTTTGCCACACGGTCAGCCAAATCAAATGCGATTTTCGGCTCAATTATGCCTGAGGAGTCTACCAGGCTTGATTTAGCTGAAGCAGCATTTTCAAAAATTGAGTATGTATCTGTGGATAAGTTAGAGTAGTAATCAAGATAATAATCAGGCATTTTGATGCCACTAATACGAGAAATTGCGTCGTTTTCAGACATAATAGAGTACTATTACTTGCTTCTTTGAATTGCTTTTGTTATTTCTTGGAGTTTTTTGAGACTTCCACCTTTTTCAAGGAAAGTACCTATCACTAGAGCATCAGCTCCTGCTTTAACCAAGTTTTGGGCAGTTTTTACGTCCTTTATACCGCCACCGACAATCAAAAATCCATTAAACAACTGTCTTACAGTCTTGACCATCTCAGGTGTTACACTGGATTTTGCACCAGAACCTGCCTCAAGATAGACAAATCTCATTCCAAGAAATTGGGCTGCAAGTGCATAGGCTGCAGCGATTTTGGGTTTTTCAAATGGAATTCCTCTAGCAGAACCAACAAACCATGCAGTTGTTCCATCTCCTATAACCAAATATGCTGTAGGTAGTGGCTCTAGACCAAATTTCAGAACGCTTGGTGCCCCCAAGGCTTGTGCTTGTGTGATAAAATATGGATTTTCTGAGTTCATTAAGGAACTAAACAAAATGGCATCAGCATCAGGCACAACCCCTGTAACGTTACCAGGAAACAGAATTATTGGGATTTTGATGCCTTTTTTGATGCCTTTTACCACTTGAGCCATCTCTATTTGATCTGTAGCAGATGAGCCACCAACTAGGATTGCAGATGCTCCAATTTTTTCAACATCTTTTGCTAGTTTAGCAGATGCCTCTAGATTTGATACCTCTGAATCTATTAGAACAAACAATAATGCATTTTTCTTTTTTAATTCTGATTTTAGGAATGTTTCAACTTTAGTTCCAGCCATAGAAATGGTTCGTATGTGGCTCTTTAAAGTTTAATTGGAATGTCATTATACAGATTTGTATAGCTATGTCGGAGTTTCAAGAATCTAATTTTAACAATATAATTAGGAAAATTATCAAAAAATCTTTGTTTACAGAGCGACAAATTGAAATTATTTTAAATCAGAAGAATATTCTTGAATCAGAGTTTTCAATTTCAAAAGGTGCGTATTATAGGCAAGTTGGTCAGTCTAGAGAAAAATTAGTCTCATTATTCTACTCAATCATACTTTTACGTGGTTTAGGCATCATTTTGCCTGATGATATTGATGTGATATCAAAACTATCTGAGCAGATTAGTGTGATTAATGAGAGTGATATCTTCCCAGAAAGGGAAGATGAAGTGATTAGTGTGATAGATAGGCTCGTAAGACAGGCATGTAGTATGTGATGTTGTGAGAACTATTCAGTTCAATTAGTTGGATTGGTTGTGATAATGTGTGTGAGTTTGTTAATCTAAAGTGTGAAATAATGTTGTTCTATCACGATAAATCACAATATAGGCATAAAATTTGTGATGTTAATTGAGATTCCTGACCCAGAAGTGATTTTGAGTGTGATATTAGCCTTCATTGTAGGTTTAGGAGGTTTGTATGGGTACTATAAGATTCGTCCATTCATAAAATCTAAGAGTGATATGGTTGATGCATCACAATCTGAGCGTTTAGAGTACTATGAAAGACAGTTAATTGACATGAAAATACGCCTAGATGCATTAGAAATCCAGGGAATTGAGCAAAAAACAGAGGATCCAAACTTGGAGTTAAAACAATTCTTAGAAAAGTTAGCAAAAAATGAAGTCCAAGAGAAGGAAGTTGTAATATCACAAGAGCCAGAAATTATTCCTGAAAAACCAGTTTCTACGCCTAAAATACCCAATATTGAGCACACAAATCCCACTAATTACGTGTTGCACCTAATCACAGACAAAGCTATGACATCACGTGACATACAAATCACATTAAAGAAGAGTAGAGAGCACACTTCAAGACTAATGAAGAAGTTATTTGAAGAAGGTCTTGTTCAACGAAATACAGAATCTAAACCATATACCTATTCTATTACTGAAAAGGGAATTGCAAAGGTTGAGGAAGTTGAAACAAATCCAACTGTTGCCTAAAAGATATTTCTCAAGTTTTCCCGAAGTCATTTTATGTAATTTTACACAAAAAATGCAGGTTTTTATTATTAATTATAATCAATATAATTTATTAAATTATATATATTATTAATTTATAGTCATAACATGTCTATTCAAGAAAATGAGGTTTTGGTGAAAATTACCTCAGTTGGGACTATTTCAATTCCAAAACAGTTTAGAAAGTACATGGACGTCCAAAAAGGCGAATATGTAAAATTAATCCTTGGAAAAGACCGATTAATTGTTAGAAAAATCACTATTTCTTAACTTGTTTAGTGTTGTTTTTGGCCGATTTTTATGGTTTGATAGGTCCATTCTCTGCCATTTCTAGCCCTGTCCACCCTACCTTTTGACGAAAATCTTGAGAGATATGTGGAAATTACACTAAGTTTGATAGGTTCATTAAATTCATCTTCATATTTTTCAAGAATATTTGTTGATGTGAATTTTCCCATTGGGAAGAACTTGTCTACAATATGCCAGATTTTAGAGCCTATAGAATCTATGTTTGTTGTTTCTTGCTCTTCTTCAATATTCATCAAGTCCATCATCTCAAATATTTTAAGGACTTTATCTCTGGTAACGTTGCCCTCTAATTTGATATCATAACGTGCACCGTCAGAGTCTTCCATGTCTATTCGAATACGTTTTTTGGCCATGTTAGGATCTATTCGATCTAATGTTAACAGTTCAAATGATCCGCGAAAATTTGTTAACTAAATGGTTTGTTAACGTTGACTGTGTAAGCCACGCCTAGCCTGTTTTTTGTTATTAACAATTAACCATGTTTAAGCCCCTTAAATTAAGAAATAATCATGCCTGGAGTGGAAATAAAGGGGTTAGATTTGAGATATTCACAATGTTAACATCAATCTTAACGCCTGGAATGGAAATTAGGGGGTCAAAATAGGGTTTTTGGGAATTTCCTTAACACTAAATTAACATAGTTGTTAACATCTAAAGAAACCCACACACCAATATTTCCACTCTTCTTTTTTTATTTTTTTTTTTTTTGAGAAAAACAAAAACTAACTAAAAATAATTAATTACAAACTAAACTAGAATTACTATTCTATTCTATACTCTCTTAATTGAGATATGGTTAAGATGAAATTGATAGGAAACAAAGGTGTGTGAGTATGTCTGATCCGATTGATAGATTATTAGATGCAGCTGAATCTGGTAAATCAATTATTAAAAACAGGGAAATCCTACATTTTACCTATATTCCAAAAACCATTCAACATAGGAATAATGAACAAGAACAAGTTACCCAATCACTCTTACCAATTCTCAAACAATCAAGACCGTCTAATCTCCTAGTTTACGGCAAACCAGGAACTGGTAAAACACTAGTCGTCAAAAAAGTCATCTCAAAAATTCAAGAGAGAGTAGAAAAGTCAAACTTCCCAATAAAACTAATTTATTCAAACGCAAAAAAAGAAACCACACTTTACGGATTATTGGTCAGTTTTGGGCGTCAATTAGGCCTAAAAGATAAAGAATTACCCTCAACTGGCTTGGCTATTAGTGAGGTATTCAAACGAATCCTAAACAATATTGATCAAGAGAAACTCAACGTGGTCTTTGTAATTGATGAGATTGATTATCTGGCAGAGTTGGTTTCAAAGACTGGAAAGGATATCTTATACCAACTAACTAGAGCCAACGAGAGCCTTAATACCGGTTCACTGACTTTGGTTGGAATTTCAAATGATCTGACTTTCAAGGAAAAACTAGACCCTAGAGTAATCAGTAGTTTGGGGGAAGAGGAGATTGTCTTTACAAATTATGATGTTGAACAGATAAAGAAAATTTTAGAGGAGAGAATATCAGAAGCCTTTGAGGTTGAATCTGTAGACGAATCTGCTCTAAATCTATGTGCTGCCCTTGCAGGGGGAGAACATGGTGATGCAAGACGGGCAATCGATTTGATTAGGGTTGCAGGTGAACTAGCTGAAAGACAACAATCAGACAAAGTAACCGAAAACCACGTCAGAGATGCCTCTCAAAAAATTGAAGAAAATAAAGAGGAGACATCTCTCAAATCATACCCTCTACATGAAAAACTAGTCATACTTGCTATAATGAAGGCAAATGGCTCTTCTACTGGGGAAATCTACTCATCATACAAAAATCTCTGCAAGGTGGTTGGGCGAGATGAACTAACACAAAGAAGAATCACACAAATGCTAAGTGAGATTGAACTTTCAGGAATAATTTCTGGAAGACTAATTCATCAAGGAATTCATGGCAGGACAAAAAAATACAAACTAACAATATCATCTGAAATGATAAAAAAGACCTTCAAAGACGATCTAACTTTGCAAGATATTGTCTAGATTAGAATTGTAATTTTGGTGGAAAACCTGAAAAGTCTTTAGATTAACTAACAAAGCAATACCTGGATTTGGAGTCATTCCAACACTTGCCTGAAATGGTGTCTGTTTTTGCCAAGAGCCTGAATTAACTAACAAAATACCCTTGTACATATCCAACTGGGCCTTGTGGACATGACCTACATGAAAGATATCTGGAATATCCTCAATTACCATAAGATCCTGCATTTCAGGTGCAATCGGAGTCTGGCTACCATAAATTGGACTTAGATGTCTAGCTCTAAGAAGATGTTTCATCACATTTGTTGGCTTGTCATAACTAAGGCCTGGCGTAGTCTTTACAATATCATCAATACTTTGTCCATGAAACATCATCACTTTGACACCATTTAATGAGACAACAGCCGGATTTCCAACCATGACTACATTTTCCCTATCCCATAATCCAGAATTGTATTTTTTTGGTATTGCTGGCTGAGGAAGTGCCCTTCTTCCAGGATCGTGGTTTCCAGGCATTATGATTATCTTGATGTTTTTTGGAATCTGATCAATCAAACTTTCAACTTTTTTGAGTTGTTCCTCTATGGTTTGGCAAACCAATTCTTTATTCTGATTTGGATATATCCCAACCCCATCAACTACATCCCCGCCAATTAAAATAAATCGGATTTTTTTTGCAGTTGGATCCGGACTAGATATCCAAGAAATGAACTCTGTCAACTCTTCTTCCATGAAGTATTTACTTCCAATATGCAAATCAGATAGAAAAACAGCATATGATTCAGATTCAGACTTGTTAGTGGTCTGATCAGGAATATCAGGCATAATCAAATCCTTTATGATAAATCCTGAATTTTTTCCTACACTAACTCTTGCCATCACAAATTGGTCTACTAGAAGAGTATCTGCCGTCTTTTGGAGTTCATTATCAAAGATAATCCCTTCAAATGAGCCTGAAGGATCCTCTAAAACCAACTTTGTTACATTTCTCTCACTGTTTCTTACAGTCACCAAACCACAAACATACATGTCATCTTCAGATCTTTCATTTTTAACAAAAGTCAGAGACTTTAACATTCGAGCTTCAGGTCTGTCTGAAATAATCCGTTTTAGTTTGTTAAATCGACTAGAAAATAATGCATTATACCCTTTTACTCCTTCACCAGTGGTTATCTTATCTGTGGGATCCAACAAAACCTTAACTTCATTTTCTAATGACGGATCATCTTTGATTCCAAGATATGTTTCTAAATCATCTTGATTGATTTGAAATAATTTTTGTTTTGTTTTCTCTCTAACAATTTCCTTGATTATTTTCTCTAGTTTTTTTACATCAACATTTTCTAAAATTTTAAAAGCATCTGGATGAATCTGGAATCCTTTGTTTAGTGCGTAGTTTAATGCAAAGGACAGTTCCTTTTTCATATCAAAAAATATGATGTGGTTTAATTAAATCTGCGCCTACGAACCCTCAAATATTGTTTTAATTGTATTGGATTGTGAATAAACTACGAATTTCCTTATTTTTCATATTCGTAGGAATCTTTGCAGGTACATATCAAATTGGTTCAATGTCTACAGTAAGTCAAGAAGAAGCTGATATTTTCATGTCAGAGTTTGAAGAACTAGTTATGGATATCGATGGATTTGGAATATTTACTCATAACACAACAATAGCACTTCCAATGTTTATTCCAGGGTTTGGCATTGCCTGGGGACTCTTTTCAGCATGGTCAACAGGATTTGCATTTGCAGCAATAACTACAACAGCTCCAATTTTAAAAGAAGTTCCTCCACTAGCAATTCTATTTTTATCTCCATTTGGATTGATGGAGCTTACTGCATATTCATTAGGGATCTCTAGAAGTTTTATTTTGATCAGGGCCATTACTAAAAAAGTTAATCTTAGAACTTTCATTAAACCTACTGCAATTGAGATTGGAGTTGTAGTTGGATTGCTTTTGGCAGGAGGATATCTGGAATTCTACATGATTGAACTTGCCCAAGAACAAGGTCTTCAGATGCCTGGACTTGATATCTAATTCCTTTAGGATTTGCCTATTGAGTCTAAAATAATTTAGTAGCAAATTATAAACCAAATTAGAGGACATATCTATTGTGAAGTTTGCAATATCATTACTAGCATTACTCGTAGTTTTCTCAGGGTATCTTTTCAACGAATCTTTTGCAGAAGTTTCTGAAAACCAAGCCTTTCTTTTGGAGGGGTCTGGCTTTGCTGTAACTGAAGAACAAATCAAATTTACAGAAATTGATCTTGGTTTATCATCTCAAGACCAACGTGGGAGCACAATTAATTTTGTAATAGAAGATGGATTCATCACACTTGATGATGAAGAATTTATTATTTCAGAATTAGAAGGGAAATTTTTACGTGAAGGCCGTTATATTCGAATTAATGGAAATATAGAAAGCTCTACTGGACTTGATACAACAATCAGCTTCTTTGGAAGACTAGTTGCAGAAAGTAAAGATGCAGCAGTATATGGTTTTACTGGTAGAATTACAACAACTGATGATACTTACAAAATTATCTACACTACAAAATTATCTTCTTTGACAAAAATTGAAGAAATTTCTACTAACTCTGAAGAATCAGATCTAAAAATACATATTCTCGAAGGCTCATCTGCACAAAAAACCGATAACACAATCCCAGGACTTGATACTACAAACTATCTTAGATTCTTTTCTATTGATAGACTTTCGATAGAACCAGGAACTACTATTACTTTTGTAAATGATGACATCGTATCTCATAGTATTATTAGCGGCAAAGAAAATTATGGTGATCGATATGATCCATTTACACCTGATGGAAGAATTTCAACAGGAGATATTGCACCAGGAGAATCTGCCACTATAACAATTGACGGACTAGGAATTTACAAACTATATGATCCTGATTATATATGGATGAAGATTGAGGCTGTAAGTTTTCCGAATGTAGACAACATTACTGTTGGTACGACAAACAATCAACAGGGAAATTAATTTTCCCACTGCCATCTATAATTCATGTATGAATCTAGACTTGTTTGATTAAACACCATAACTGACAAATCTGAAAATTCTTTTCCCTCCAAATCTTTAACAGTTCCTTCAAAATTAGTTTCATTTTCAGTAGTTATAGCTTCAAACACATGAACCTTAATTTTTTCAGTGTCAAAACCATGTTCACGAAGATAAACTGCAATTTCTGATGGCATAAAATGCTTGTCTGGTTGTTTTGGCCAAGGTCTTGGAACTAAAACAACACTGAACCCATCGATCAGTGCCTTTTGTAATTCTAATTTTTTATCTTCAATTGGAGTTGTTACATGCATTGTGATTACTTTGGATTTATCAAGTGGTATCTGTGCTCTTGATGCTGCTACTTGTATTGAACTAATTCCTGGAATAATTTCCACTTTACCAAAAATTTCTATTAGTCTATCAACAACCTCTGATTCTGAAAAATTCACATCTCCAGTAAATGGAATTACTAAAGTTTTATCTTCTAATCTTGGAAGAACTTCTTGATATGATTCCTCTTGATTGTTCATAGTAATTTCATGAACTTCTTTTTCTTCAAGAAGATGTTCGATTGTTTTTAGTGTGTATTTGTAACCAATTATAATATCACAACTTTGAACTATCTCTTTGACAACTTCTGTTACATATTTTGGTGAGCCTGGACCTACACCTACAGCGAAAACTTTTCCCAATTTTACTTTGTAAATTTCTGTCTGTCTTTAATATATTGCACAAATGGTGTCCAGTCTACTTTCATGTATTTTGTAGGCTCTTTTGCAGGATATTTTACCCAATCCTGGGCAATGGAATATTGAAATTTCTCTCTTTTCTCATCTTTTTCATATTCTAACTGTAAAACACTTCCCCAAGTCTTTTCTTCAAAACTAATATCGATAATATCATCAAATGACAACTCTGTATTTCTCTTATCTTCTACATCATTCATTAATTCTTGTTCATCATAACCATCATGACGTATCATAGTATTTTTTGATTTGATAAAATTAATTACTTGTCTCTGAGTTATTGCCTTCCACCATTTCATTTTTGCTTCAGTTTTATGGATAAACATTAAGTGTTTGTCAGTAAGTACCAACATTCCTTCTTTTCCACCAATTGATAGAAATTTTTTTGATTCTCTCCACACTGAAACAATATGTGCCTGAATCTTTTCATCAGGTTGCATAGGAATAATCTGTTTGACTTTGTTAAAAACTAATACAATTGGCTTTTAAGTGAGACAGAATTTGAAAAAATATTGAATAAAATATTTCTTACAATAACAATTTCTATACTTTTTGTTGGACTTGCAAATCAAGCTATTGCTCAAACAGATATCAATTCGGATTCTATAACAAATCCCGTAGTGATTATTGAAACCAATTTAGGAAAAATTGTAATAGGGTTTTTTCCAACTGATGCTCCAAAACATGTAGAAAATTTCATCATGCTAGCGAAATCTGGATTTTATGACGGGACACTTTTCCACAGAATCATTCCAGGATTTATGATTCAAGGTGGTGATCCAAATACAATTGATGGTGACCCAAATACTTGGGGAACTGGCGGTCCTGATGAAAGATTAGATGCAGAATTTAACAACATAAAACATAATCGTGGAATTGTTTCAATGGCAAGATCAGCAGATCCAAACAGTGCGGGCTCACAATTCTTTATTGTACATCAAAATTCCAATTTTCTTGATGAACAGTATACAGCATTTGGAAGAATTGTAACTGAAGAAAGCTTTGAAACACTTGATAAAATTGCATCTGTTTCTACTGGAAATCGTGATGAACCTCTAAATCCTGAACAAGTGAGAATTACCAAAGTTTCAATTGTCAGTCAATCTGAAATTTCCAATTTACTAACATTATCTGAACCTGAACGAATTCAAACAAACGTAGAGCCACCTACTGGAAACCAATTGTTTGAAAGTGAAGAACATGATATAGCGTTTAGTGCTCCTGCAGGGTGGCTGTTACAACAACCTGAGAAAACTCAAGAAAACTCTCCTCATGTCGTAGCAGTTGGACCAAAAGTTGGTGCGATTAATCCTGTGATTTCACTTACAATTTACCCATCAAATGGAAAAACCATTGATGATATAATTTCTGATAAAACTGAAGAACTAAAACAAGTAATTGAATCGGGACAACTGAATGTAACTTCTCAAGAACAAACTACCATTAATGGAAAAGATGCTTACATAACTAATGCCCAAGGACTTTTCTCTGCCAATGGTCAAGATTACAATGTAAAATTCAAAGAAGTAGTAATTCTTAGTTCAGATAATTATTACACTTTTTCATACAGTAATGGAGTAGATGATTTTGATTCTCAACTAGAAAGATTTGATGAAACAATAGATTCTTTTAAAAAACTATCTGAGAATTCTACTAATTCTGAAGAAAATGGTGGATGTCTAATTGCAACTGCTACATTTGGTTCTGAAATGGCCCCACAAGTTCAGAAACTAAGAGAATTGAGAGATAATACTATACTTACAACTGAATCTGGAAGTACATTTATGGCTGGATTTAACCAACTATACTATTCATTCTCTCCAACAATTGCTGATTTAGAGCGTGAATCCCCATTATTCAAAGAAATTGTAAAACTATCAATTACTCCAATGTTATCTACACTTTCAATTCTAAATTATGCTGAAATCAATTCTGAAGAAGAAATGATCTCTTATGGAGTAGGAATTATTCTAATGAATATTGGAATGTATTTTGCTGCTCCTGCAATAATCATCTATAAAATTAGAAAACTAAACTAATTACCAAACATCGTCGACTTCATCAAGTACTTTGTATTCTTTTTCTGGTTCACGTCTCATGAACTTTAGTCTTGAAATATCTCTATCAAAAATTGCATCAGCTGTCCAGTCAAGAAATACTCTAAATCGTTTATCCCATGTTGGAATTTTTGATAAGTAAATATTTCTCCAAAGAAACCATGCAAAAATTCCATGAATATTCATTCCTAAAAATGATGCAATACCAGTTCTCTTTCCAATAATTGCCATCTGGCCTTTTGATTCGTATGTAAATTCGGTTTTTTCTTTATTTCTAATTAAAGCATGAAGGTTTTTTGCAGCAATTTTTGCTTGAGCTTCAGCAATTTGTGCAGTTGGTGGAAATGGTCTTTGAGTACTAGGATCCATAAATAATGCACAATCTCCAATTGCAAATACGCCTGGAAAATCATTTACTTCTAAATTTTTATCAACAATGATTTTTCCTTTGTCTGTTTTGAATAATGATCTTTTGATTGTATTGACTGGTGTTACACCTGCAGTCCAAATTACAGTCTTTGATTGAATTGAACTTATTATTGAATCATCTATTGCATCTTTATCCACATCTAATCTCTTTATCATTACTTCATCCCCATCAAAACTAGTTACAGCTGTTTGCAACTTGATTTCAATTCCATGCTCTGTTAGTTTTTCTTGTGCAAATTTTGCAAGACTTTCAGAGAAACCTGGTAAGATGTTTGGTAATGCTTCTAACACTACAACTCTAATGTCTTCTTTTTTGATATTTGGATAATACTTTCTAACATCTAACAAAAGATCCATTATCTCTCCTGCAGTTTCAATTCCTGCAAAACCTCCGCCTACAACAACAAAATTTAGAAGACTTTGTTTTAGAATTGGATTTGTTTCATTTTCTGCTTGCTCTAACATGTCTATCATTCTATTTCTAACCATAACTGCATCATTGAGTGTCTTCATCTGATACGCATTTTTCTCAAGATCATTCATCCCAAAAAAGTTCGTCTCACTTCCTAGTGCAACTACAAGAAAATCGTAATGAAGGGAAATACCTCTCTTGTTTCCACTACCCCAAAGATTTACAATTTTTCCATAAGGATCAATATTTTTGACTCTACCTTCATAGAAAGTTGCTTTTTTTGTAATTGTTCTAATTGGCATAACAATATGTCTAGTCTCAATAGTTCCAGATGCTACTTGAGGTAACATTGGTGTGAATAAAAGAAAATTATCTTCGCTAACTAGTACAATCTCAATTTCTGAATCATTCTTGAAATATTCTTCTAATTTCCTGGTGCACTCTACACCTGCAAAACCGCCTCCTAAAACGACAATTTTCTTCTTATTTCGAGCCATGTGCTTACCCCAGAAAAATACGGAATATATCCTATGAGTTTATTTTTCATAAATTACGCGTACGTGCCTATTTTTAGGCTCTCATTATATCTGAATGTAAAATCTCATATGCCCTTGATGCGTCTTTTTCATTTAGAATAATTATGATGCTATCTTGGCTGAAAAATGCATTAACTAATTCTATACCATTTGCATGCAATACTTCTGCAACATAGGAAACTGTATCTGATTGGTTTTGTGAATTTGGTATCGTGATTTTGATTTTTGCCAAACCCGTACTAAAAACATCATCTCTATCTGAGACATTATCAAAAATTTGTCTAATGTCTTCCATGTCTTCTGCAAGAAATCTAAAGGAATCCGACATTCTAAAAAATTCATAATTATTAGTAATCTTTGAGAATTTATCTAAAATTGCCATTGGATCCATTTGGTTAGAATCTTTGATTGAAAATTTGATATCTATCATACCGTCAGTCAATGCTAATCTTGCATTTTTCAAAACTGGTTCTTCTTTGATCTCCTCTTTAATTTCAAATGAATCTGCATATCTCTTGATTGCGACAACTATGGTATTGAGATTGACACCATTTCCTAGAATTCTCTCAATCTCTGGTTGAATCTTTACTGCTAATGCTGTATAGTTTATCAAATCCATCTTCATGCAATCATAAATTGAGCGATTTCTGGTAATTATCTCCCTGACAACCTCAGGCACAGACATACTTGCTATTCTCATCAAGATTATTATATAATGTCAGTTATAATAGGCTTATGTAAGAAATCGAAGATTATCTAATAATCTTTATATAATGTCATATACATTACATACTATAGGTGAATATGACAATGTTCTTTGATAGTGAATTTGATAGAATCTTCAAAAAAATGTCTAGTTCTTTTTTTAACACAGATGACATTTTTGAGGAGTTCAAGGGAAATGGTTCTGAATCTGGCCCATTTTATTATGGTTGTACAATGACCGTGGGTCCTGATGGAAAACCTGTTGTAAAAGAATATGGAAACGTCAAACCAGGCCGACTTCCAGCTTCTGATACACGAGAACCAATCGTTGACACAATAGTTGATGAAAAAGAAAAAGTTGTGAAACTCATAGCAGAAATGCCAGGAGTTGAAAAGACTGATGTCAAAATTGTTGTTGACAACAAAGTTGTAGATCTTTCTGCAGAACATGGTGATAAAAAATATCATGTCAAAGTTCCAGTACAACATAAAGTTGATGAAAACTCTGCAAAGGCTTCCTACAAAAATGGAATTTTGCAACTAGTCTTTAAACTAGTTGAAGAAAAACCAACTGGCAAAAAGGTGGAGGTTGAATAAACCCCCCTTAATTTTTGAGGTGAAAAAATGAGTGAAATTATTTTAAAAGTTGATGAAATTCCGCAACAACATGTTGGACGAGGAAGAGCAATTATTGATCCAAAAATCATTGAGGATCAAAAATGGAACACTGGTCAAATCTTAGAATTAATATATAACAAAAAAACACATGTAAAACTTTGGCCAGGAAATCCTGAAGAATATGGAACAGGAATTATCAAAATTGATGGAATGACAAGACAAAACATTGGAGCAGGAATTGGTGATAAGATTTCTTTAAAATCCGTTGAAGCTTCTAATGCTGAACAAATTGTTTTGTCTCCAACTGAGAAAATATCTGCTGAAGGATTACAAGAATACATGATTTACAACTATCTTAATCATGTATTTACAACTGGAGATACATTATCACTTAACACACAGATGGGTGGCAGAGTACAATTCATTGTAACTAGCACCAAACCATCAAAACCAGTTATAGTTACTGAAAATACAATCTTCAAACTCGGTACAATGACAAAATCAGTTGATGCATCTATTCCAAGAATAACATATGACGAATTAGGTGGTCTCAAAAACGAAGTCCAGAAAATTCGTGAGATGGTAGAATTACCAATGAGACATCCAGAACTATTTGATAAGATAGGTGTAGAAGCTCCAAAAGGAGTCTTGTTGTATGGCCCCCCAGGTACAGGAAAGACCCTTCTTGCAAAGGCAGTAGCTGGTGAAACTAATGCTCACTTTATCTCACTTAGCGGTCCTGAAATTATGGGCAAATACTATGGTGAAAGTGAAGAGAAGATCAGAGAAATTTTCAATCAAGCCGAAGAGAATTCTCCAAGCATAATCTTCATTGATGAAATAGATTCTATTGCTCCAAAAAGAGACGAAGTTTCAGGTGAAGTTGAAAAGAGAATAGTTTCTCAACTTTTGACTTTGATGGATGGAATGAAATCTAGAGGCAAAGTTGTAGTTATTGCAGCTACCAATAGACCAGATTCTATTGATCCAGCACTTAGACGACCAGGAAGATTTGATAGAGAAATTGAAATTGGAATTTCTGACGATGAAGGAAGATTTGAAATTCTTTCAATTCATACACGTGGAATGCCAATAGATGATAAAGTAGATCTTAAACAAATCTCAAAAACTACACATGGATTTGTAGGAGCTGACTTGGAAGTATTATCAAAAGAGGCTGCAATGAGATCACTACGTCGAATTCTTCCTGAGATTGATCTTGATGAAGATAAAATCTCATCAGAAATTCTTCAAAAAATAGAAATTTCAAGTGAAGACTTTAGAGATGCATTAAAAGAAGTTAGACCAAGCGCATTACGTGAAGTTCAAGTACAGATTCCTAATGTAAGTTGGGATGATGTTGGAGGTCTTGATGAACTAAAAGAAGAACTACGTGAGGCAGTTGAATGGCCTATCAAACACAAAGAAGCATTTGATTATGTTGATGTTGAAACACCAAAAGGAATTTTGTTACATGGTCCACCTGGTACTGGTAAGACCTTGATTGCAAAAGCACTTGCAAAAATGACAGAATCCAACTTTATCAGCATAAAGGGACCAGAATTACTCTCAAAATGGGTTGGTGAATCTGAAAAAGGAGTCAGAGAAATCTTCAGAAAAGCCAGACAAGCAGCACCATGTATAATCTTCTTAGATGAAGTAGATGCACTTGTGCCCAGAAGAAGCAGTGGTGGTTCAGAATCACATGTCACAGAAAGTGTGGTATCTCAAATTCTAACTGAGATTGATGGATTAGAAGAACTACACAATGTATTGATAGTTGGTGCAACAAACCGACTAGACATTGTAGATGATGCGCTACTTCGACCTGGAAGATTTGATAGAATTATCGAAGTTCCAAATCCTGACACAAAAGGAAGACAAAACATCTTTGAGATTCACACCAAAAAGAAGCCACTTGCAAGTGATGTAGACATTGCAAAACTAGTAAAGTTGACTGACGGATTCAGTGGAGCAGAGATTGCAGCAGTTGCAAATAGAGCAGCAATTGCAGCTCTCAAAAAATATGTTGGTGGTAAAGCACAAAACGTCAAAGACATCAAGATATCTCAACAAGAACTAATTGACGCAATTGACAAGGTAAAGCCTCGAAAAAAAGAGGCACCACTTGCTCAATCCATAAAATAGTCTAAATACTAAGGAAAATGAGACAAAATATGAAACTGTATCTTGACTTTGATCCCTGCCAAGAATGTAATACAATGATGGCAGAGCTTAGCAGCCCTGAGATGTTATTTGCTGATGAGAAAACTAGAGCAGATGAATCTGCAAAGTTTCTCAGACATTTGACATACAATCACAATGAAGTGGTTCAAGCTGTTATGGATGATCTTCCAAAACAAAAAAGAGATCAAGAACCTGATTTCTACAAATAATCTTCTTTTTCATTCTTAACAATCAATAACCATATTCATATACAAAATTACCCTAAACTTTTTGGTATAAAATGAGAGTTACTTTTCTATTTGGTTTGATTGCAATTACTGTTCTGTTTAGTTTCTTACCTTCATTTGCAGCTGAGACTGATCAAGAGCCTGAACCCCCAGGACTTCCAGAACCTTCACCAGAGCCTGAACCAATTCCAATTCCAGAGCCTGAACCCGTTCCTGAACCATTTCCAGGAGAAACTGAATCAGAAAAAATTCAACGATTAACTGAAGAAAATGAAAATTTAAAACAACAAAACAGAAATCTTCAAGGTCAAATCTCTACTCTAAAAAATGAAAAATTAGGATTACAATCCCAGATATCCCAATTACATGAAAGAATAAAGGATTTAGAACAGATCACAATGGAACAAGTTCGTGTAATTATGGATTTGGTAAATAGCCTAAAAGATGTATTTTATGAAAAAATAATTTCTCCTACAATTAACATGTAGGATTTTTTGGATTTTCTACTCATCAAGCTTTAGTATTTTCTTAATCAAAGCAGTTCTGTTTCTAATTGTCACATCACTAATTCCTGCTTCTACTGAGAATTTCTTCTGACTAACTTTTTCTCCATTAAGTATACATGAAATGTATAATGAAGCAGCAGCTTGTGCTACTGGGTGTTTTCCAGCAGTAATTCCTTCTTCTTCACAGTGTTTTAGTATCTCAAATGCTCCACGTTTTGTTTTTTCTTTCAAATTCATGTTGTTTGAGATTTTTGAGATAAACGAGGCAGTATCATACTGATTAAGATTCAATTCAAGCTTTTTGATTATGGTTCTCAAATCTCGGGAAAGTATTCTTCTTTCTACATTACCAGCTTCGGCAATATCATCTAATGTTCTTGGAATGTTGTTCTCTCTACATGCTGCATACAATGAGGCTGAAATCAATGATGCCATTGTTCTTCCTCGTGTTAATTTTGCACTAACAGTTTTTCTGTAAATGTAGGCAGCATTTTCAACCACATTATCTGGCACACCCAACTTTGTCTTCATTGAATGAAGCAAAGTAAAGGCTCTACTCAAAGTAGCAGTTTTTCTTGATTTGCTTCTCTGATCCCATGTTCTAAGTCTGTTGAATTCGTATTTTGTTTTTCTTGATAACGCGTTTCCTGAAGAATCTTTATTGTTTCCAATAACAGTTGATAATCCTTTGTCAAACATCGTTAGTGATGTTGCAGGACCTGTTCTGGCTTGCTTCATAAAGTCTTCCTGAGTGTAACCATTGTTTTCATATGATGCATCAGCTAAGTTTTGCACTAGAATAAGACCGCAACCCCCACAAAAAATTTCTCCTCGTTCAGAATCTGTTATTGTAGGGTAGGTTTTGCAAGCGTCTAGTTTACACTTGACATCATAATCGTTTGAATAATTTTCTACCACTATTGAATATACATAGTGAACATAAAATAAAAATAAATTGTTACAGGAAATTTTGTAATCAAAACTATACTTTACAAACAAAAAATTCCTAATCTTTTAGAAAAATATACTAATTAAAATCAATACAACATACATTGTATTAAATGTTAAAAATGAAAAAGAAATTTTTTAAAAATTATTTTTTAATTGATTCTAAAGAGTGGCCACGATTTTGAATCATTTGTGTAACTGCTTCAACAGTATAATCAATTCCGTGTTCTTCTTCAAAATGATTTCTTAATTTCTCAATTGTACTGATAGATTTCTCCTCGTCAATTTCATATTGACATTCAAAACCATAATCTTCGCATCTTAGTTTGAGAGTCATTTAGTCTGGAAAAAATATCAAACCTATAAAAACTATGGACCTGATTTCACACAAAAACGAAATTAGGTATTTTGAACCTAAAATATCTCAATAATAACCGGAAAATCCTTAATGAGTGTGATAATATCAATTGATTAGAAATGGTTTATTCATATCAAGTTGTAAAATATCAAACAATCTCATTTGTTCAGGGCACTCATTGGTCTCAATCTGTAGGTGATAAAGGAATACTATACAAATCACTCAAAGATCCATTTTCAAAATTAATCGTTCAAACAAATGATGCAAAAAAACTATTCCGTGTTCCAAAAGATAGAACTGTAATTGTTACAAATGATACTGTTCATTTTCTAGGTGAATTAGCCTAAATTATTTAAAGAATTGATCAACCTGATCTCTGTACTTTAGTGCAATCTTTCCAAAATCTGAAAAATCTTCTACAGTCGGATTTTTCATTCTCATTGCATATTGATTCACAAATACAGACAGAGCACTACCTATGATTAGATTGTATACGCCATCAGCTACATTTTTTGAATATGGAAATGCAACTTTGATAAAAGGCAGATATGACTCTGTTTGAGATATCATTAATTTGATATGCTTTTCAACAAAATCTTCTACATCCGGTGGTATTGCCATGATTATACTAGTATTGATTTCATATAAGTAGATCTGAATCTTGTTTTCAAGATTGATAATCGTCATAATAACTTAACAAAAAAAAAAATACTGTATGAGCACTTATGGCAACAAAAAAACCTATGAAAAAAAGCTCTGCTGTATCTCCATTTCAAACTTCAAGTTGGTTTGATATTGACAAATCAATTGATAATTTGAGAAAGGAGATGGAAAAAGCATTTTCTTCATTTCCAAGAATGACTATGCCAAAAATGTCACATACATCTTGTGATATTATTGATGAAGGAAAACAATTCCGAGTAAAGATGGATGTTCCTGGAATAAAGAAAAATGAGATAAAACTCAATGTAACTGAAAACTCTCTTGAAATCTCAGGAGAACACAAGGAAGAATCTGAAGAAAAGAAGAAAAATTACCTTACAAAAGAGCGTAGTCAGGTCTCTTACTATAGAACACTACCTCTTTCTGAGAATGTAATTGCATCTAAGGTAAAAGCAAAACTCACTGATGGGGTTTTGGATATAACACTACCAAAATCTAAACCTACAAAAACCCAAAAGAAGAAATCTGTATCAGTTCAGTAGTTGTTTTTTAACTACAATTTGAGATAGATACTTTTCTTTCCCCTTTCTACTTCTAGGTAAGCATCTTAACTGTCTATTACAGCATGGGCAAGTCAATCCATCATATTCTACAAATACTTCACAATAATTACATCTCTTTTGCCCAGCAGCATATCTGCCAATTTGTGATGGTTTCAGCGCTTTGTACTCTTTGCATTTACCAATACAATAAGTCATCAATGAAGCCAGAAACTATTCAAAGATAAAAGATTTGATTGCACTGCAACGCAGATCTTGGAATTCTTCCAAATTAAATTTATAACACTATTTTCCATTTGTGGCTGTTGCATTATTTAGATGAAAAAGTATTTGGGAAAATCACCACAAAAGAGATTATTGGTGCTGAACCACCTGTAGTTCCTGATACTCAAGAAATTTTAGAAAATGAACTTACAACTCTAATTTCAGAACTAGAATCACAATCAAAAGAAGAACTTGAAAAACTCTTAGAACAACAACAAGCTGCTGAAGCCCATGTGAATAGCAGACCTGGGGCAATGGCATTATCTCAACCTAAAATCCAACTATTCACAGAGTATAGCCAAAAATACATTCAAAATATCAAAGAAAAATTAGAATCTTAGACTTTTTTCTTTCTGCGCTTTTTTGGAGATGTCTTTCTTCTTACCAATAATGATATGATTGCACCAGCTGGAATTCCTATAATTGTTCCAAGGCTAACATAAGGTGCAATAAAAAAATCTCCAATCCAGATTCCGCCATCAGTTGTCAATTCCATAAACGTTCTTGGTCGTAACACTACTGAAACAGTCTGAGAATCTTCTTTTTCTTCTCTAACATCATCCGTATACTGTACAATAATCTCAAATGGTAACTTGTACTCTGTATTTACTTCATTAGTTGGAGTGATAATTCGTGATGTAATTCCAACAGGAGTATTTTTTTCTATTTTAGAAAATGAATGCATTGTTTCTCCTCTAAATTCAATATCTTTAGGTGGAATAATTTTGATTTTTACATCTGTAATATCGATATCTTCTGAAACTACTTCAACATCAATTGGAAATTCTGCGTTTGCAAAAATTGATTCAGGTATCTTTGTGTGAATAGTTACACTTGGATCTTCTTTTATTGTAATTGGAATTGCAATATCATGATAAAATGGATCTTGAGGTGTTTCATTATTTGAAACCAATACTTGAGAATATTTTATGTTCAAAAAATGAATTCCTGGACTAGCATCATTTGTAATGTTCAGGTTTATATTTTCTCCATATGAACCACCTTCTGCAAGTTTCTCAATTGTTACATTGTTTGGTTCTACAATTAATCCTGGGATTTCAGATATTGAAAACTCAAATGAAATATCTTGTTTTTCTTCCCATCCGTTATTTTTTATCAAAATTGAGATGATTCCATCTCGTCCTACAACAATTTCATCAGGATGAGTAATTTCAATATCCATTCCTCCTTCTAGATTTTGAACTAGAGTTTCAGCATGAATACTTGGAATTAGAAAGAATAATCCGACTAGAAAGGGTACAATCCAGAACCGATTCATATCTTTTATTATCACAACTGCATTATGACTATTCTGGGTAATTACAGGCTCAAAAATTCCTCAAAATGACTTGTTGATTCATAAATACCACCAATCCTAGGATTCCAGAATCAATTATGGTAAGTAAAACAAAAGAGCTCTGTCCAAGATGTGCACAGGGAAAATTAGTTACTGATAATGAATCAGGAGAAATGTTTTGCTCCAAATGTGGCTTTGTAATTACTGAAAAATTACAAGAAGCAGGTCCTGAATGGCGTTCTTTTACACAAGATGAACATGGTGATAGAGCAAGAGCAGGAGCTCCTACTTCACTAACTATGCATGACATGGGTCTTGCAACAATTATCAATCCAGTAAACAAAGATGCTTCTGGAAGACCATTAACAGCTTCTATGAAAAGTACTATTGAGAGACTACGAACATGGGATAGTAGAAGTCAGGTCCATGAACCAGTTGATAGAAACTTTAGACAAGCATTTAGTGAATTAAACAGACTTAAAGACAAATTAGCAATTTCAGATGCAGTAATTGAAAAAGCAGCTTACATTTACAGAAAAGCCCTAGACAAGGGATTAGTTAGAGGTCGTTCCATTTCAGCTCTAATGGCATCAGCACTTTATGCTGCATGTCGTGACACTGAAACTCCAAGAAATCTAAAAGATGTTGAACAAGCAGCAAATATCAAAAGAAAAGATATCGCAAGATGTTACAGATTACTAGTCAAAGAACTTGACTTGAAGATGCCAGTAACTGATTCAATTCAATGTGTTGCAAGAATTGCAAGCAGAATTGGAATTGCAGAAAAAACAAAGAGATATGCAGTCAAAGTGCTCAAAAAAGCACAAGAAAACGAGGTTTCTGCAGGAAAAGATCCAATGGGATTGGCAGCTGCAGCACTATACCTATCATGTGTCAAAAATGGTGAGGATAAGACTCAGAGAGACATTGCCGAGGCTGCAAACGTGACTGAAGTTACTATTAGAAACAGATACAAAGGACTCAAAGAGTCACTTGAACTATAATTTTCGTTCTTGAGAATTTACTTTTTTTACAAATCCACCTTCTTTTGATTCATCAATAAAATCTTCAGTACTTTCTGATTCATCTTTAGATGTATCGTCAGGATCTTCAGGTGGTTTTACAAATCCACCTTTTACTGGATCAGGCGGTGGAATATTTTTTGATCTTCCCATTCCAATTGTTGTAATAATTACTGATGATAAAATGATGAAGAATATTATTTGTGGATATGCTTCAGCATTTGGTAGACCCATAGTTATTGGATAAGTAGCAAGTACTGCTGCAGCTAATCCTCTAGGAATCATAGAGTTTGTAACAGCTTTATCTAATTTGGAGAATCTGTTTGTTAATGTTACTTTTGCAACAATTCCTCTTCCAAAGAATACTGCAATTGTTATTAAAATTCCAAATATCATGTATTCTATTTGTCCAAAACTTGCCATTAGTCCAACAAACACAAAGAAGAATGCTCTTACCAAAAATGTGAGTTGGTTGTGAGTTGGATCATCCATCTCAATCTTTGGTAGTTTAAATCTAAGAATGCGTGCTAGGTGATTTTTGTTTCCTAACATCAAACCAAATACTAGTGCAGTCAAAGCACCTGACTCTCCAAATGAATTTGCCAAGAAGAACAGTACAAACAAAATTCCTAATGTGAGCATGTATGCGTGTTGAGCATTTCCAAGCTTTGTTGATACGTACATCCAAGGAATTCCTACACCAAATCCAAGAACTAGACCTACAACAACTGCTCGTCCTATAGTTTCTTGTAATATTTGTAAATCAAATGTTCCTGCAAGTACTGCCTCAAATAGAATGAATGCTACTATTGTAGCCAAAATATCAGTTAATGCTGATTCGAAACTTAGCATTGACTTTGTTTCTTCTGAAATTTTGACATTTCTGACTAGTCCAAATACAATTGCAGAACTACTTCCTCCTACAATTGAACCTAACAGAATGCTCTCTAACCAAAGCCATCCTAACGCGTAATGAGCTGCAATTGAAATCATTGCAACTGATAAAATAAAACCAAGAATCGCTAGTGTTGATGAAAAATGAGCAGTCCTTATCACATGTTTGATATCTAAATTCAATCCGCCATCAAACATGATGATTATCAATGCAAGTGCTGCAAAGTATGGAACTACTTGAATCACAGCTTCTGGTTGAATCAAACCAAGTACTGGACCTAAAATAACTCCTAAAATCATCAAAAACGCAACATCGGGAATTCCAGTTCTTTTGAAAAATGCTTCACCTGCAACACCAAGAAAGATTACTACTCCTGCTGCAAGTAAAATTACATGAGCTGGAGCAATAAAACCATCTTGTGAAGACAAGGTTCCAACTGAATTCTGGATCTCTGTAAATTTTTCAAAAATCAAACTTGGATCAAAATTGGCCAACGGGATATCACTAGTCTGTCCTCTAATCAAATTCAAAATAGATAATACTATGAAATTCACTTCTGACTGCATCTTGATATCTTCAGATAAAAATTAAACTAGATTTGGTTACCCTTTTAGGCTCGATAGTAATTTTAGATACACATTAAATCAACTAGGATGTAATTTTCTCACTTGAGTGGTACTGAGACATTACGTGAAGATCATAAACAAATACGAAGATTAGAAAAAGTCATCATAAAATGCTATACAGAACTCTATGCTGGAATAGATATTCCTTTTTCTGATATTGATAAAATCACATTAATTATTGAAGAATTCTTAGACTCTATTCATTATTCCAGAGAAGAAGATTCCTATTTCCCATGTGTTGCAACATATGATCATCTAAAACAAGAGATTAGGGGATTGTTAATTGAACATGAATTTTCTCGCAGAATTGCTCTACAAATCAAAAAACATCTCAAAAGATGGAAGGAAGGTGAAGATGCAAGAGAACCTGTTGCAAGATACCTAAAGACATATTCTGTGTATTTGATGGATCATATGAATAAAGAAGAAGATTTCTTTGATAAGGCAGAAGCTGAAGTTTTGTCAAAAGAAGAAGAAATTGACATGTATGAGCAATTTAAATCAGTTATGACAATTTCCAAAAAAATGGAAGATATGATCAAAGAGATTGAATACTTGGAAAACCAACCTTGGGTGAAAAACTAACGTAAGCTCTTTATGGGCAAATTAGAAATTTTTTACATGAAACCTTTTGTTCTTTGGATGACTGGTCTTCCATGTTCAGGAAAGACTACCATCGTAAAAGACTTGCAAAAAGATATCCCAAATTTGGCAATGCTTGATG
Organism: Candidatus Nitrosopumilus sp.; assembly: GCF_965262695.1. Lineage (GTDB taxonomy): Archaea > Thermoproteota > Nitrososphaeria > Nitrososphaerales > Nitrosopumilaceae > Nitrosopumilus. Next base: position 1,308,123 of record NZ_OZ253550.1, read on the forward strand.
GAGATGAACTAAGAGAATGGTTCTCTCCAAAAGATTTCTCAAAAGCAGGACGTGATGAACATAACAAAAAAGTTGCCCACTTGGCAAAATTATTGTTAAAACATGGCGTTCCAAGTGCAGTATCTCTAGTTTCACCATATCTTGAGAATAGAGAAAATGCCAGAACGATTGTAGATGCAGGTGATCAGTTTGCAGAATGTTATGTCAAATGTTCACTAGAAGAATGTGAAAAAAGAGATGTCAAAGGCATGTATGCCAAAGCAAGAAAAGGAGAAATCAAAGGATTTACAGGAATTGATGATCCTTATGAAGCTCCTGAAAAAGCAGATCTCATAGTTGATACAGAAAATGAATCACTTGATGATAGTGCAAACAAAGTAAAGGAATTTCTTAAATCAAGAAACCTACTCTAATTTTTTAAATTCATCAACTATTGTTTGATGAATAATCCCATTTGTTACTAGAATTCCATTTTTATGATGGACTTCTTTGTTGTTGTATAAAATCTCATTTCCTAACATATCTGTCATTTTTCCTCCTGCCTCAGAAATTATACAATATGATGCAGCTGAGTCCCATTCTTTCATTTTGTTTGTAGTTGTAATGTATGCCTCAGCTTCACCTGAAGCAATTTTTCCAACTTTTAATGAACTTCCTATACTTGTAAAATCTTCAATTCCTAATTTTTTGATAAAGGCTTTTTCCTTATCTGATAGATGATGTCTTGAACCAACAGTTCTACATTTTGGAAGTTCTCCTGTTGTAGTTACTGTCATTTTTTTCCATTCTTCATTTGAATACCTAAATGCGCCCTTTCCTTCTTGTGCAACAAATAATATTTTTTCAGTTGGCCACCCTATTACACCAAGAATCGGTTTTTTATTTTTTACAAGTGCTATCATTACGGTAAACTCACCTGTTTTGTCAATAAAATCAGAAGTACCATCTAATGGATCAATTATCCAAATTGTTTCTTCAGATAGTCTAGTTTGATCATCATTATCTTCTTCAGATAAAATTTTGTGCTTTGTTTGAGATAGAATTCCTTTGATTATCTCATTACTTTTTAGATCTGCCTCTGTAATTGGAGAATCATCTTTTTTTGTAAATTCTTCAAATTCTCCTTTGTATATCTCTAAAATTGTATTTCCGGCATCTTGGGCTGCTTTGATAGCGATATCTAATTCAGGAATTTTATCTAAAATTGGTATGTCTTTCAAAATATATTCCTAAGTTGTAAGTTCTGGCTTTAATGTCCATACTACTCCAAGTGCGATAAATGGAATGGAAATAATCCCAATAATGCCAAGAATTGTGAAAAATTGAGATTCTGAAACTAGTGGATTGTTAATTATCCAAGGAAGTGGTAATGACACAATTATCCAAATAACTCCTAATAATATAATCAACTTTGCTTTTGCTTTTCTATCTTTCAACATAATTCACTCTCTTCAGGTGCTATTAAATTCATGTGAATTTATTTTGTAGATTCTCCTCCATCTACTGCTAATATTGCTCCTGTAGTCCATGATGCATCATCTGAGGCAAAGTACAGTACAGCCTTTGCAATCTCTTCAGGTTTACCCATTCTTCCTAATGGGTGTTCTGAATCCATGAAATCTCTGTCTTTTTGAGTTTTAACAAATGGTTTTGTCATATCTGTATCAACTACTCCTGGGCAAATACAATTCACTTTGATTTTGTCTTTGGAATATTCAAGTGCCCAACATTTTGTAAGAACAATTAACGCTGCTTTTGTTGCAGAATATGCATCAGCATTAAATCCTTGGTATGCTTTTAGTCCTGCATCTGATGAAATATTAATTATTGAACCAGATGTCTTTTGTAAATGAGGAATTGCCTCTTTTGTAACTCTAAATTGTCCTGTAAGATTCACATCTAAAACTTCATTCCATTCTCCTTCTTCAATTTCATGAAGTTTTTTAATTCTTGGGAAAACCCCTGCATTGTTTACAAGAATATCTAATCTACCAAATTTTTCAACAGTTTTTTTTACCGCATTTTTTACATCATCAGTTTTTCTAACATCAGCTACTATTGCAAATGAATTAGAAATTTCAGAAGCTGATTTTTCTAATCGTTCTTGATTTTTTCCTGTAATTACTACACTAGCTCCATTTTCTGACAAAACTTTTGCAGTGGCAAATCCAATTCCTCGGCTTCCGCCAGTTACTAGTGCAACTTTACCTGATAAACTCAATAGTTTTTACATGAAAATTCGTAATTTATAGATCGATTTTTAAGAAATACGAATAAAATATTTCAATAATTGAAGAATTAATTGTAATTTATTATATTAAGTGTTAAATAGTTGAAGTTCCTATAATAATTAATGCCGAAGGATATAATTCCTATCGACTAAAATCGCGTAACCCCGCAGAACGATATAGGCAATCAAACGCAAGGTCGTTTGACAACGAGAGGGAATCTCTCAAAGTTCTGCAATGAAGGGGATTACGCCTCTTTTAATTTTGTAAAATACTGACAGATACCGAACCCATCACATTTCCATTTGGATTAATGCTAATCTTTACTTGCTGATCTTCTAAAATCATAATTTGATTTTCTCCAAGATATTTCCATGTATAATATTCAGAAATTCCTGTTTCATGTAGAGTGTTTTCTAATTTGAAATCTTCAGAAAATTCTATACTGTAGCCATCTAATGAAATTGATAAAATTTCTGGACTGCTTCCATTTGGAACAAATCTGAAATAATATTCACCGTTTTTTATTTCAAAAGTTTCTGTATATTCTCCATTTTGATATAATTGTGGTTCTGCTAGTGTCACATGAAAAACAGTCTCGTCATCTTCCTCAGATGAGTCCAAAGACATCATCATAACAAATCCTATAATTATTGCAATCGGAATAATGATAATTTTTTTATTCACAAAAACAATTTAAGAATTCCATTATAAAAATAAATTTCTAGTTTTCTCTTATTTTCTTGGTTAGTACTTCTATTTTTTCAAGTTGTTCTAAAATCCACGGATCATTTATCAAATCCATAATTTCTTCCATTTTGAATAATTTTGGCGTTGTCATTCCTTCTTCAAAATCATATAATTTGATAATTCTATTTTTTACATTTTCAGGTTCGATCTTTTTATTTTGTGCAAAATTGTGTGCAAAATCATTTCTAATTTCTCTAATTTCATTTAATTTTTGTTGAATCTTTATTCTAGTTTTCTCTTCAATTGCTTTTTTGAAGTCTTGATGATTTTTCATTATTCTTGATATCCAAACTATTTTTGTTCCAAAAGATGCAGTTCTATCTTCATCGAATACAGTTTTTGCCCATAATGGAAAATCATTTTTGTCACGCAAAAATAAGTCTGAAATAATTACCGTAAGTGTTGAATCTAAAACTGAAACATAGCTAAGAAAATTACCTCTAATTCGATTTACCAAATTGACATATTCTTTATCTGTTAATTCTTTTGAATTATCTGGCAAATCAAAACCAAATGGCTTACTCATGAATTATGCCTAGAAAAATGGTAAATAGATTTTTGGATTGAATTTTAGCCTTTGTTAGTGAAGTTACACATGCTGTGAATCATTCTTTACACCTGAAATTAAGTACATTTTCCTAAACCAAAACCATGGCAAATTTGAGTAACAAGTGGACTAAACCACCTACTACTAGTATTGGTGATAAAATCAGTGATACTGTAAAGCCAAAAGGTGCTCTAAAACCACGAGTTCAAGAAGGAGTCAAAAGACTACGATTACAGATTCAAAAATTAGATAAAATGTTGTCTGGATTAAAAGAACGCGACGGACAATTATTTGAAAGAATTGTAGAAGCAACCCAAAAACATGATACACAAACAAGTAAAGTTCTAGGAAATGAATTAGCAGAAATTAGAAAAGTTATCAAAATTATGAGTAGTGCAAGAGTTGCTCTTGAGCAAATTGAATTACGATTAACAACATTTAGTGATCTAGGTGATACTGTAGTAGCTATCATGCCAACAATGGGATTGATGAAGAATCTCAAATCATCCCTTGGAAAAGTAATGCCTGGAGCAGAAGCTGAAATTGGACAAATGGCTGAAATGTTAGGTGGATTCATGACCGAGAGTTTCTCAGGTGATGCAGCATTTGGAATGGATGAATCTACAAACGCTGAATCTGATGCAATACTCAAAGAAGCAGCTGCTGTAGCAGAAAGTTCTGCAGGACAGATGTTCCCATCAGTTCCAACTGAATCATCAACATCTACAGAATCAACATCAAAATTTTACTAGAAATCGATTTCTAAAAAAATTATTTGGTATATTATAATACTATGAAACTATTCTGTGGACTGTCTAGATTCTTTTATCTTTCTAACTCTACTACCTTCATCATCAATAATTCTATCAACACCTGATAACTTCTCTCGTAAATTATTGATTATAGAGCCAACCTCATCAGCTTCAGATTCTACTTGTTTTCTCTTTTCAGCAAGTTCTGAAATTCCTCTATTTTCTTCTTCGATATACTCACTGACCTTCTGGAGTTTCTCTTTGAGATTTTTGATATCTACTGATTCTTCTTCAATATCTTTTTCAAGCAAAGTTCGTTTATCTTTGAGATTTTTAATCATTAAACCGACATAATCAATTGCTTCTTCAAGCTGGGCACGTTTTCCCATTAATTCTCCAATTCCAATCTGACTTGAAGTCTCTGAAACGGTAGATTCTGGAGTCTCTTCTACAACATTTTCTTCAGGTTTTTCTTCTACCATTTCTCCGCCCTCCTCTTTCTTGAATTTATCAAACATTTTATGATTTACTTTTCAAAATGGGAATAAAAAGTTACTATGAATCCCAAAGCTGACAAGGTGAATGATTTTTACTCAAAAAAAAGGAAAAATTTGGTGAATTATCTCACCGAAATTGCGTTTCTGAACTCTTGGTTAGAATCAACTGATTTTTCAAAACTGGTAGTTCCAATCTGAAGAAATTTGACATTTTGACCCATCTCAGGATTTACTGCAGAATTAAAGAAAACTTCAAAGACATTCTCATTTTCTGTAATTTTTCCAGAAAATACAACTTTGTAACTGAGATCCTCATCTGAGGCAGTTCCATGCATAGTTACATGGGAACCATTGGATTTTCCACTTAATTCTAGGTCAAACTCTTTTTCTCCAAGACTGAGGATTCCATTAGTTGAAATCTCCCACAAGTCTTGCCCGACCTTTATTGCCTTTCCGTCAAAGAGAGTAATTCCAGCATTATAGGCCTTGTAATTCATTATTGCCCATCCTGATGTCTCTAAAGACAACATTCTCTGCATGTCTTCTTTTGAAGTATCTGATGGTAAGGCATAACGTTGGACTTTGAGCTTTCCATCAACCATTTTTTCGGTTAGAATTACTCCTAGTCCCTCATTTTTGGAACTTCCTTTTGGTTCATACACTCCAGTATTATCTGCAAACGAATAGGTTACAGTTATTGGAGATGCAGCAAGCATCAAAAGGACAGCAATAGCACCAATAGTTCTGTTTTGGGGTTTTACCATGCAAAGTACACATCAAAATGATAGATTAGGAACGTACAGGAAACATTCTGTTCTTTATATAGAAAATTTCTGCAAAAACTCACAAAATCTGCAAAATTGAACATTCTTTCTTCAAATTTTCAAAAAGTCTGTTCTTTGCATGAAAACTGGTATTTTTCACACAAAAAACTAGGCACAATTTTTTAGGAATTTTCTTCCCCGCAACGTTTTTGCTAAAAATCAACTATTTTTTCCACTCAAAATGGCGTTCCGCTTTGCGTTCCGCTATAGCGTTTCAAAACATTCCTCAATAACTAATTGATTGTATACTATACCATGTCAAAACAACAATACAGGTCCGAAATGGGCATCATGGGTGATATCCTAAACGTTACTGCTGATGGCGGTCGTGAGGGAATCATTGTATCTGCAATATCTCGCAAAGCCAACCTATCTCACTATGCAGTACTAGACAAATGTGAGAAACTGGTAGAAGCAGGCTTAGTCGAGTCTGTCAAAAACGACAGAAATAGAGTCTTTCAAATCACTGAAAAAGGACTTCAATTTTTCCAAGAATTCAAGAGATTTCAGGGACTCGTGGAGAGCATGAACCTAAGGTATTAGCCAATGAACCCCCAACTCGTACCAATTCATAGGACAGAGTCTCGAGAAGATGGAATGCTTTTTGTAAGGACTGATGGTATCATCGATACAATGGTTAATGCACCCCTAATAATAGCAGGATTGCTTGTTGTAGCACTAACGATACCTTTGCAGACCTCATTTGCCACTACTCGAACTCTTGATCTAATTATCAATTCTGATGGTTCTACACATATCTCATCCCAAATTGATGTGGATTCTTCAAACTTTGAACTAAGTCTCTTTGGTCCATCCATAGACAACTTTGTTGCAATTGGAGAAGATGGTACGACATTACCTGGAGAAATTATTGAAGACAAGGTAATGATTCAAACAAATGATTATTCTTCTATTACCGTTAACTATGATATTCATGATCTAATTTCCAAAGAAGGTAGAGTTTGGACATTCTCATTTGATTCTCCTATCAACTATTCATTACTAATGCCAGAAAATTCTGTTATTGTGGGAATGGATATCATACCTGAAAATATGGAACAATTAGATTTTCAAATTAAATTAGAAATTCCTATTGGTCCTACACAAATAGATTATATTTTTAGTACTCCTGTTGAAACACCTACAACTCCATCTGAATCTTCATTTGATTCTGTTACTATTGGTCTAATAGCTGGTCTAATTGCAGCTGTCGCAATTGCTTCAGTAATTATAGCAAAAAAGAGACAATCAAAACCTCAATTACAAACAGAAGTAATTCCAACCCCCCCAAAACCAACTACAGATACACTAACTCCTGATACAATTTTCAGTCTCAGACCAGACATGAGAGAAGATGACAAAGAGATTGTCAAATTTATCTCTGAAAATGGAGGTGAAGTCTTTGAAAGTGATCTAAGAAAGAAATTCCTTCAACCAAGGACCACTATGTGGAGAGCAGTAAAAAGGCTAGAAAGGTTAGATGTAGTAGAAATTTACAAAAAAGATCTTCTAAATATGGTCAAATTACGAAACGATTTGGAGGAAGAGAATTGAAAATCTTTGCATTACTAGCACTATTGGTATTGACAGTAGGCATCATTTCTACAAACCAAGCATTTGCCGAACCGTTAGATTCTGTTAGCACCTCTGTTTCAAACTATGATGGTTACTCTGCAACTGTAGAGATTACATGGAATAACGATGATTCAGTGAAAAATTACAAAGTTGGTTGTGTTAGTTGCACTCCAAATATTGTAGAATTTACAACTGGTAATGGTATGACCATAGATAATGTTACACCATTCCCTAATGGCTCATCTGCATTACTCTATGTGATTAGCTATGATTCTGAAAATAACATTATCACTGCAAAACAACTCATAGTCAATCTCAATTAATAATTTTCAATTCTCTGAAAAATTATCATAAACTTATTATACATTTTCCAAACAGGATTGAGCATGGCATCTAAAGCAATCACTGTTGGAGTGGGAATTCCAATGATTGTAGTTGGCGCTTTAATGGCATGGTTATGGGCTCCAATGGAAGGAGATCTTCAAAATCAAGTAGAACTAATTGGAAGCACAATTGGCATTCTAGGCATAGTGTTCTTTATCTCTGGATTGTTCTACACAAAAGAACCAGTAATGCATTAGAAACTCACTGAATAAATAATGAAAAAAATTACCATTATTACTTGAAAGTTAGATTATTTGAGATATTTACATCTGTAGAAGGAGAAGGTATTCTTTATGGAACAAAAACACTTTTTGTAAGACTTGCAGGTTGTCCTTTTACTTGTTTTTATTGTGATACAAAAGAATCTCTTCCACTTGATTCTGGTACAGAATACTCTATTGAGGAAGCAAATCAACTAATTGACTCTAACCTGAAAAATCAAACATACAAAGTAAATTTTACGGGAGGTGATCCACTTATTCAACATCAAGCAGTTGCATTACTTGCAAAACATATTCAGGAGAAAAAAATCCCAACATATCTGGAATCATCATGTTTTGATGTTGATAGATTCAATCATGTATTACCATTTATTGACATTGTAAAAATTGAATTCAAAACAAAGGATTCAGATTTTGTTGACTCTCAACATTATGAGAAATTGATTAGTCATACCATGAAATGCTTAGAATCCTCTGTTAATGCTAAGAAAACAACTTACATCAAAATAGTTGTCAGCTCAAAAACAAAACCTGATGATTTTGAAGAACTAGTAAAACAAATTTTTGATATCGTCTCAAAAGATGACATTGATGGATTTATCATTCAACCAACATATGGTGTTGCAGAACCCTCTCTTGAATTACTGTTGAATTTGTATGATATTGTTTATCCTCATTACATTGATGTCAAAGTTGTTCCTCAATTACACAAATTCATTGGCGCACCATAGTTACCACCAGCCTAAAAACCAGATTACGTTCAAATACTAGAAAAATCGTCTCAAATCATCAAAATGGATGACGAACGTGTAAAGAAACTTGTCAGAGAATTAATAATTGAAGTTGGTGAGGATCCTACCCGTGAAGGTCTCAAAAAAACCCCTGAAAGAATTGCCAATATGTACAAAGAAATTTTTTCTGGATATGATTCTGATTCAGAATTAGCTGTTCAATTCTCAGAAGATTCTGATGTTGTAGTAGCACGTGATATTCAATTTTATTCAATGTGTGAGCATCATATGCTTCCATTCTTTGGTAAAATACACATTGCATATTCTCCAAATGGCAGAGTCTTTGGAATCTCAAAACTAGTCCGATTAGTAGAAAAATACTCAAAACGACTACAAATTCAAGAACGACTAACAAAGAACATTGCAGATGAACTATACTCTCAGGGAGTTAAGGGAGTTGTAGTTTTAGCTGATGCAGAGCATCTTTGTATGAAGATGCGCGGTGTTAGAAACGATGCAACACTTTCCTCATCAGCATTTAGAGGAATTTATGAAAATAAAGAGGAAAAAGAGGGAATTATGACCTTAATTAGAAAACGTGCTTCTGATTCTTCCTATTGATATCTGAAAAATTAAATATCGACTCTATTTCAAAAAAATCATGAATGATGGAAGAAAAATTGCTCATATTCCAAAGGAAGGTTGGCCTAGTTTTACTTGGTACGCAATAGAATTTGCAATAGTTCTTGCAATCTGTATGTTAATTGCAAGAGAAGTAGTTGGAACTCTTACAGAACTTTCTCCTGAAATTCAAAACTATATCTGGTGGGGAATCACTGGATTAATCTTCTTGGCATGGTATATTGGAATAAGAGGGTTTATTCTAAAAAAGAAAATTCTAAAAAACAGATACTAGAATTATTTTAGATATTTTGTTCTGTCTACAATTCCTGCTTTCTCAAATGCACTCTTTCTGTTATTACATGATTCACAAACTCCACAATGAAGTTTTTTGTTTGAATAACAACTCCACGTTTTAAAGATAGAATTTCCCAATGCTGTTTTGCCTTTCTTTAACAAATCACTTTTTGATAATCCTTCTTTGTATGGGGACCAAATCTCTATTCTCTTTCTTAACTTTGAATTAATTCCATCAATCTCACCTTGGTTAAATGCGGATTCTAGTTTCTTTGCAAAAGTAGGTCTGCAATCAGGATAATGTTTGTCTCCTGTGTGCGCTCCATACACAACTAGAGATGCATTTAGGGTATATGCCCATGCAGATGCAACTGAGAGAAAAACTGCATTTCTAATTGGTACTACTATAGAATATTCAAATTTGCTTGGAATTTTTCTCTTGGAACTAGTCAAAACATTAGAATCTCCATACAACTCTTTCATAAAACCAATATCGATAATCTTGTGTTGTTTTAGTCCTAACTTCTTTGCAAAAGATTTTGCAGCAGAAATTTCCATATTTGCTTTCTGCCCATATGAAAAAGTAATTCCATACAACTCGTACTTTGATTTAAGAAATGATACTGCACAAACAGAATCAACACCTCCACTAAACACAACTACTGCTTTTTTCATGATTCATCAAATTATTTTCTTTTATCTGCAGCACCTTTACTTGGTTTACAGATAACCGTCTGACACTTTGTATTTGTCGATGCAAATCCTTTTGACATTGCTGAGCTAATTTTCTTCAAATCTGCAGAACTCTTGGAGAATGCAATTACTGAAGGTCCTGCTCCACTGATTGTCACGCCTAATGCACCTGCTTTTAGAGCATTTCGTTTGACTTTAACAAATCCTGGAATCATATGTTGTCTTGCAGGTTCTACAATTACATCTTTGATTGAACTTCCGATTAATTCTGGATCTTTTTTCATAAATCCTGCTACTATTGTTGTTGCATTTGATAAATTCAAAATACTGTCTGTTAATTTTATTTTCTTCGGAATAACCCCTCTTGAAACCTTGGTCTTCTTTTTTGGCACATCAAGTTTTGGAACAGCAACACACATTCTAAGATTTGTTGGAGGATCAATTCTAGTTACTTGTAATGGATTTGTTTTAACAATTACAAATCCTCCTAAAACAGAGGCTGCAACATTATCATAATGAACTGCTCCTGCACTAGCTTTTTCACCATATCCTGCATATTCTACCAAAGAATTTCCATCCAACTTTAATCCAAATAATTTGTCAAGTGCTACTGCACTAGCTGCTGCAGATGCGGCACTACTCCCCATTCCAAATCCTGCAGGAACTCCTTTTTTGATTTTAATCTCAATTCCACTTTTTATCTTGAATTCTTTTTTCATATTTTTTATAACTAATCCTGCAGTATTGTTTTCAGGATTTGTTGGAATGGCATCATCAGTGACAATTACTATTCCACTTTTGGTTTTAGTCAAGGTTACTTCGTCATAAAATGCATCAACTGCCAAACCAAATACATCAAATCCTGGACCTAAATTTGCTGTAGAAGAAGGTGCTTTTACTGTAATTTTTGATGCCACTAGTCTTCTACCTCTTCACCCAAATTAAGAATTCTGCTAAGGGCTCCCTCTAGATTAACAAACCCCTCTCCTGTCACATTTGAAATTGGAATTAATCCTTGTGCAAATCCACTAAGATTCAATCCTCTCAAAATATTTGTAGTCAAAGTATAGGTATCTCCATCAGCATCTTTTGCTATAGCGTTTTCTAAAGTACTCAAACTACTTGACCATTGTAGAATCTTTTTAAGATTTGCTCCAATAAGATCAGTTTTTGTTAGTACATTCACTGTGGGTAAATTCAATCGTAATCTAATAGATGTTGCAAGAAGTGCAATTGAAACAAAATTTACTGGAGTTGTAATTAAAGCACCATCAAAAAGAAAGACACTTGTTTTTTCTTCAGATGTAATATTATCTATAAGAAAACGTCCACTGGAACGATATGCAAATAATTCAATTTGTCCTGGAGTATCAACTATTAGATAATCTGGATTTACTCTATTAACTTCATTTTGAATCTCATCAATTTTTGATGCTATCAAATCAGCTGCCATGACTAGTGCACCATTAGGACCAAGATCATATTGTTGCATGATAGATACAATATCTACAAAGTCTCTTACATCAATGTCGCAACTATATGGTAAATTTTCTACTCCTGGATCTAGATTCAAAATGGATGTAAATGCTCCATTCTTTGTATGGTAATCATACAGTTTTGATGATAGTAATGATTTGCCTGAACCAGCAGTTCCAGAAACAAAAATAGTTTTCAATCCTGTCTGGTTCATAATTTGCTCATATTTCAAACTAGCATCAATTATGTACAAAATTCATGCCTAGCACTAGGCATAAAAAATTACTTTACCTAATTTTATCAACTTTCATATTTGATTCTTCAAAAAAATCATCAAATGAACTGGAGACTTGCAGCTATTCCTGTTACCTTAATTCCTATTTTCATTATAGCTATTCAATTTGATATTAAACTAGAAGATGTTCTGGCAATTGGTTTCTTTCCATTTCTTGGCGCAGTTGTAGCGATGATGATAAAATTAGGCCTTCAAGGAGTCAAATTTGCATACATTACAAGAAAATATCTTGGTAATTTTGATTCTATTTTGAAATTAACTGGTGTTCGTGTAGGTAGTGAGTTCATCAAATTTACAACTCCAATGTTTGTTGGTGCTGAATTTATTGTAATCTATTATTTGCACAAAAATGGTGTCAAGCCTTCAAAATCAACATGGATTGCAATTATGGATATTGTCACTGAAGTATTTGCAGCTGGCCTATTATCAATAATGGCAGGAATACTTGCACTACTAAATGGAGCATATGTTGTTGCGGCAGTTGTTCTAGGTACTAGTATTACTGTAACTGCTTTGTGGATGGTACTCTTCTTTCTATCTTCTAAACGTACATTCCAAGTCCCTAAAGTCTTGGGAAAACTTGCTAAAAGATTTGGAAAAGAAAAAGGTGCAAAATATATCGAACAAACAAACTCTTGGATGGAAGAAGTATGTACTATGAGCAGAGAAAATCTAAGAACTTCTGAATCAAAAAAAGTTTTTACAATATCATTCTTGTTTTCACTTGCATCTTGGTCATTTTATGGAATTTCATTTATGATCATTGCAATGGGAACAGGATATGTTATTGGAGCATTTGATTCTATCATGGCTGTAATGGGCGCAAATGCAATTGGAAATCTCCCAATCACTATAGGTGGCTCTGGTCTTGCTGAGTTTGGAATTGTTGCATATCTGAATAATCTTAACCCATTTGACTTTGATGTTTCTCAAGGTGGTCTAGCTTGGGATGCAGTAATAGGCTGGAGAATTGCAACATACTATGTACCAATTGCTATTACTTGGTTACTCTTAGTAAAGTTGGCTTTGAGTAGAATCTCAAAACCTCAAGCCACATAGAAACCACTTTATCTTAAAACGATTTTTTTGATTTGTGGATTTTAAAAACAAAACAATCCTAATTACTGGTGCTTCATCCGGAATTGGAAAACAAAGTGCAATAGAATTCGCAAAATTAGACGCTAACATAATTTTAGTTGCAAGAAGAAAAGAAAAACTTGATGAACTTGCAAATGAATTAAAAAAATTCAATGTATCTATTCTTGTTTGTAGTTGTGATGTTTCTGATAAAGAACAAGTAAAAGAAATGTCAAAAACTGTTTTAGAAAAATTTGACTCTATTGATGTATTAGTAAATAATGCAGGTTTTGCAATATATGGTTCTGTCAAAGATCTATCCATTGATGAAATAGAAGCTCAAATGGAAACAAATTATTTTGGAATGATGTATTGTATCAAAAATTTTCTCCCAACTATGTTAGAAAAGAAATCTGGTCATATAGTCAATGTAGCTTCAGTTGCTGCAAGCTTTGGTCTTCCAGGAATTGCATCTTATTGTGCATCAAAGTTTGCCATGTTGGGGTTCTCAGAAGGTCTCAAACATGAACTAAGTGGCACGGGAGTAGGAATCACAGTTGTTAGTCCAATAATGGTTAGAACAGATTTTTTTGATCATCCTTCTTTTGAAAAAATGCCAAAATATTCCCCAACATCTCTTAGTTCTAAAACAGTTGCAAAAGCAATTCTAAAAGCTGCAAATTCTTCTAGATTAGAAATTATTGTTCCTTCTGTAGTGAGAAGTGCTGTTTGGCTAAAGCATACGTTTCCCTATTTCATAAATCCTATTATGGGAAAATCTTTCAAAAAACAATTAGATTCTGTAAAGTAATTTTGAATTACTCTTCAGCATCATCATCGGCTTCACTAGAGCCTACATCTAATAATTCAAGTGATTTCAAATCAAATTGATAAATTGCATTCATTTCAATCTCTTTTTCTTTTTGTAAATATTCTGAGACCTTTTTGCTAAGTGGTGCTTTGTGTTGATCAAAAACAAATTCATAAACTTCTCCTTTTAACAAGTCATCCATTTTGATACTTTTTGGAACATCCATAGTTACAATATGTCTACCATCTTCTACAGCATCATACAATTGAACATCGATTTTGTTATCTTCATAATAAAATTCTAGGATATATCCTGATTTCTTTAATTCTTCAGGTTTCTTGAATTTTGCATTTTGGATTTCATCAGTAACCCATTTAGGAATTTCATCTTCTTTTTTCTTTTTTACCATAATAACTCACGCTAGTTTTCAGCTTTTTCTTTTTTGCTTTTTGACCACCATTCTAAATAGTCATCATGTTTATCATCACGTGTTCTTTCTTTTTGATTGAGTTTGTATCTGATGTCTGAAACTTGTTCTCTAGTAGCATAGAGTCCACATCGTTTACAGACAAAATTTCTTCTATTCTTTTCATCCATTTTCATTGGGATGTCAATTTCATCGTATAATTTGAAAAGATCCTCTCTACTTCTTTCTTCTTCAAGAACTTCAGATTCATATTTTTCTTGAATCTTTTTTTTCTCCCTATGTGTACATTCTGGACAGTTAGGCACTGATGATTTGGCTTAATTTTTTCCATAAAAGCGTTCCCACATTACTAATTGATCGATAAACATCTGACACGCGGATTTTTTCATCATCCCTTTCGGTCCGTTCGCCCATCGAAATCCCGCGTGCCAGATGAGCGAAATTCAAAAAATAATGTATTATCTCTTTTCTTCTAAGGTCTGAGCAGCAATCTTTGCTGAATTTTCAGCACCATTTGGGATAAAATTCTTTGAAAATTCAATCAAACTCTCTTCAAATCTCCCGTAATTCTCTTTAATTTTCACAATTCCTTCAATTACCTGCTTTGTTTTTGTGGCTAGTATTCCCAAATTCTTCTCTTCAGCCCACTTGATGTTGTTTGTGTGCTCATCATAAATGGGGATTCCTATGATTGGTTTTGCTTTTCCACCCATAATCTCACCCATTACAGTATGTGAGCCATTTACTACAGCATACTTACATGAATCCAACACTGTGTCTTTTTCCTGTTCTGAAAGAAATCCAATGTCAATCTGAATCCAATCTATTTTTTTGTCTAATGCATCAAAGATAGAATACCTCTTTCCATCTTTTCCAATAACTAAATCAATTTTTGGATCATTTCTAGCGTGAGATATTATTCTTTTTTCTGTTTTCATCTCGTCTTTATGAAATACTTCTTCATATCTCTGACCCGTTCCATCATTTGTTGATTTGTTTCCAGTTCTCATCCAATAACCAAATTCATTATTTTTAATTAATTTCTCAAGATCAGAACTTTCTACTTTATTGATTTTTTTGCTATTTGTGAAGTGACCAACATAAGTTACTTTATCTTCAGCCTCTTTTATGAAATTTAGATTGTATTCACACATTGTATATGGTGGTGGTGAATCTGCAACAAGAATTTTTGAAGCTTTTAGAATTTGTTTTGCAACAAATATCAATGATGGATATAGATATGATCTAGAATTGTATAATCTTGGTCTAAATTGATTTGTTATGAATAAACTTGGTATGTTCCTATTTTTTGCTAAAATATTTGATCCCATATCTCCGTCATTGATTACCAAATCAAATTTTTCTTTGTTGTAGAGTTTTCTTTCCTCTCTAAGATAGTTTGCAATTTGTCTAACTAGAGGTGGATTTTTTGAAATTGGTAATAATAAATTCATTAATGACATTGAAACACTCGGACCAAACTTTCCGTCAATTGGAGTTGGCATCAAAATTTCATGAATCTTTTCTTTTTCATCTGGGAATTTTTTTAATAATTTTTCATATACATGATCTTTGCTTGAAAAATGAACTTCGAATTCTTCTTTTATGTGATCACCAAGTACTTCGTTTAGCCTCATCATTCTAGAATAGTGACCACTTCCCCATGGGTAGATGAATTCTCCTATTTTGAGCACAATATTGCAACAAAAATGCTGTTTAAATTCTCAATGATTCTCTTCTAGCGAATCCAAAATATCATGTACATTATTTGGCCCTGCCTGAATGGAAATGATTTTTTTTGTTTTTAGAGCATTTTCTACCTCTTTTTTTGCAAAAGTTGGAATTTCTTCTGAATTGATAGTTGCAATCTTTTCTAACTTCTTGATATTTCTCTCTAATCCAATCTCTTTTGCGTCATCAAACAAACTTAGATCCACTCCAGATAATGGAACAAGTGGAATTTTCTTTTTTGAAAATACTAGTTTTAGAGAATTATCTATAAAATCTGATGCAAATATTTGTGGAGATAAAGCCAATGCGACTCGTTTGTTTGAGAATTGGAGCATTATTTCCAAAATTGAATTTACATATGTTAAATAATTTTTAATTCCATTAAGATTTATTTTTAGATGAAAGAATTCTAATTCAATTTTTTCTTGAACTAATCTCGGAATTATCTGATTTAGTGTTTTAGATAGATTCATCAACTCTGATTTTTGTCGATAACAAACTATCACTTTTGTATCATATCCTTGTTTTATGGTTTCATAACAGGAGACTGCTGATAATTCATCATATACTGCACAAATTGTCTTTTCGTTTTGTGATTGATATGGAATACCACCTTTTCCTTTATCTGAAAAAATACAGATGTATGCATTGTTTTTTGTCAAAAATGTATATAATAATTTGTCATGGTTTTGTTCAGTTCCTGGATAAGCACCTAACTTTGCTTTTTTTTCTATAATGTTTGATGTTGCAGCAATTTCAACATCTTTTACAAGAAATCCTTTAGAGATTCCCTCTACTTTAACTAGAAATTTTTCACCTTTTAAGAGTAAATTACCTCCTACAGAAGTAATTTCTGAAACAATATCCTGATAATTATTTTGTATTTGTCTTGCAATTGCAATCTCTTTTATTCCAAAAAGCATGTTGATTGCGGATGATGCAAAAACTGGATCATTGGCATCAACTAAAATAATTTCTTCATCTCGTTTTACAGATTTGAATTGCTGATTTTTTATTTTGAGAATTTTTTTAATATTTGAAATTAATTGTGGAATCTTATTTTTTGAAAATATAGTTGGAAAAACTATAACATACGATGTTTCATCCATATTTTCTACTTGAAAATCTACTTGTTTATAATTTAGGATAAAACTTCGCGTAATCAATATAAAACAAATACTTTAACTCAATATGTGACTAGATTTACACAAGAACAAGTAGATGATCTTAACTTAAAGATAAAGACTGCAGAAGAAGCTCTTCAATGGGTATCAGATAATTTACATCCTAAAGTTGCAAAAGCCTCTAGCTTTGGTGCTGAAGATGCAGTCGTAATGGATATGATGTTAAAAATTAATCCAGAATTTAGATTCTTTACTTTAGATACTGGGAGATTGCCTCAAGAGACATATGATATCATGGATGTCTTGAGAAAAAAATACAATATTACAATTGAGGTATTATTTCCTGACACCAAAGAAGTTCAAGATATGGTAAAAGAAAAAGGACTAAATCTATTCTATGAAAGTGTAGAGAACAGAAAACTTTGTTGTGAAATACGTAAAGTACATCCAATGAACAAAATGTTGAGTACTTTAGATGGATGGATTACGGGACTAAGAAGAGAACAGACCAAAATCAGAGAAGATGTAACAATGTTTCAAATTGATCATGGACACGGTGGTATCCTAAAGATTAACCCAATAATTGATTGGACATGGGATCAAATTCAAGAACATATCAAAAAATATGATTTACCATACAATAGCCTTCTTGACAAAGGTTATCCTAGTATTGGATGTGAACCTTGTACTAGACCAATAAAGCCTGGAGAAGATATTCGTGCAGGAAGATGGTGGTGGGAACAAGGAGAACACAAAGAGTGTGGCCTTCATATAGAGCGTAAAAATGAGGATTAGTATGTCCGAAAGTGATTCAATCAAACCTCATGGTGGAGTACTAGTTAACAGAATTACAGATGTTGATCCTACTGGATTATTCTCAATTACAATTTCAGAAGATCTTGCAAACGATGTTGAAAACATTGCAGATGGTATCTTTAGCCCCTTAGAGGGATTTTTAGGCCAACAAGACTTTGAAAGTGTTGTATCAAGAGGAAGACTAGCAAATGATTTGGCATGGACCATTCCTATTGTGTTAGATGTTGATGAAGAAACTGCTAATAAAATGAAAGATGCAGGGGATGTACTATTACAAAATCAAGATAAAATTGGTATTGCAGTATTACATGTTGATGAAATATTTACTTTTGATAAGGAAAAAGCAGCCAAAGGAGTCTATGGTACTAATGATTTAGCTCATCCAGGTGTATCTTATACAATATCAATGAAAGATTTCTTGGTGAGTGGAAAAATTGATTTTATTCAAAGACCAAATGATACTGAAATTAGAAAAAATAGACTTACTCCAAAACAAACAAGAGAAGCATTTGCACAAGCTGGATGGAAAACTATCTGTGCATTTCAAACTAGAAATCCTCCACATGTAGCACATGAGATGTTACAAAAAACATCAATTACAACACGAGATGGAGTGTTTGTGAATCCTGTTATTGGAAAGAAAAAATCTGGTGATTTTGTTGATGAAGTAATCGTAAAATGTTATGAAACAATGATAGAACACTACTATCCAGAAAATAGATGTAGATTAGGAACTTTACATACTCAAATGAAATATGCAGGTCCAAAAGAAGCAATTCATCATGCAATCATGAGACAAAATTATGGTTGCACTCATATTATTATCGGTAGAGATCATGCAGGAGTTGGAAAATTCTATGATCCGATGGCAGCACAAGAAATCTTTTCAGATTATCCTGAATTAGAGATATCTCCAGTATTTTTCCCACCATTCTTCTATTGTAGAAAATGTCTTACATACACAACTCCAAAGGCATGTCCACATGATAATGATGACAAAGAGCAAATTAGTGGAACTGCATTAAGAGAAATGATTCAAAATGGACAAGCACCTTCTGAATTTATCTTAAGACCTGAAGTTGCACAAGTAATCTTGAATCATCCAAAACCTTTTGTTGATTAGATATTTATTCAATCAAACTTGCACTAGCTCAATGAAATATCTATTTGCAGCAATTTTACTTTCTGGAATTTTTATTACGCCTGCATTTGCTCAGGAAGTAAATCCATCATTAATTATTGATTCAATAGAGATTCCTGCTGAAGAATTTAACAGAGTTTTACGAGATGCATCTATTGTTCCATTAAATGATATTCATGCAGTAAGCTGGCAAGTAACAATTGACAACAATCTACTTTATGCAAATCCTGATGGAAATGCAGTCTTTAGGCTCTATGACGCTAATTCTGAAGATGAATTTATTGAAGTCGGAATGGGTTCAATTCCTGATAACAAATTCTGGGTTGCAGTACAAACTCCAAAAGAAGGATACATTGTAGTTCATAGTGACTTGGAAAGAGGTTGGTATCCTCAAGCAAAATCAATCATATCCTTTACTGACAGAGCAGGACTGACTGTAAATAACGGAGCAAGAATTGTAGTTACCAATTTGGATATTGGAGAATTTGCAATTGGTTCTTATTCTGTACATGGAATGGAGGGTTCTACTGATCCTCCTGCAGTCAATTCTGGTAGTTTACTTTTAGAATTTCTCTCAGGTGATCCTTCAAAGAATGCATTTGCAATGTTTCCATTTTATGTTGCAGCAGGTATTGGTGTTATAGTTGGTGTATTGTTTCTAACTAAGAAGCGTTCTTAGATTTGTAAAACTTGCAACTTCTTTTTATCTTACATACATCACACATTGGAGATATTGGTTTGCATATGTTTTGACCATACATTACAAAAGTATCATTGATGTCAATCCAGAATTTTTTATCTACCTTTCTCATTAATTCTTGTTCTGTCTCTTCAGGATTCTTTGTTTCAACTAATCCTAATCTATTTGAAATTCTATGAACATGAATATCAACTGGAATTGCAGGTTTTTCAAATGCGTAAACTAAAACACAGTTTGCAGTTTTTCTTCCCACTCCTGGTAATTCTACTAAAGTATCCAAATCTTCAGGTACTTTGCCTTTGTATTTTGAATCAATTATCTTTGCAACTTCGATAATTCTTTTAGATTTTACATGATAGAATCCAATTGGTTTGATTATTTTTTCAACATCTTTTAGTTTGGCATTTGCAAGTTGTTTTGGATTTTTGTATTTTGAGAATAACACTTTGACTACTTTGGTTGTACTCTCGTCTTTTGTTCTAGCAGAGAGTATCGTTCCAATCAAAATACTAAATGGACCAGTTTCAGCATCATGAAGATCTCTTAATGCAGTTATCCGTGGTGTCTTTACAGAGTTCATCGTATCCATCATTTTGCTTAGAATTTTTTCCATTTTCATATGAAAAACTACGTACAAGTATTATAACTGTAAATCCAAATTAATCTCATTGGAATTAACTAGAGAAGAAGAATCTGCGTTAAAAGGTGAACAAGGTGAAATTATGCAGATGGCATACAGAATTCTTGTTGCAACTGGTGAGGCAACAGATGCGGAAAAACTAGTTCCAATTGAATGGACTCACCTTTCAGGAGTAAATTACAATACAATAGGTGATGCAGGAGAAGAATTTCTTTCTAGTATTAGTAAAGATGCTCGAGTCAAAGTAAAGACTACTCTAAATCCGATGGGATTTGATATTGACAATGTATCAAATTATGGATTAGATGAAAATTTTATCTCAAAACAACTCTCTATTAGAAATTCATATGAAACGATGGGCGTAATTCCATCTTTTTCATGTATTCCTTATGAAATTTTTGATATTCCAAAAGATGGAACACAAGTTGCATTTGCAGAAAGTAATGCTGCAATTCATGCAAATTCGTATGATAATTTGAAAACAAACAAAGAAAGTGCATTTAGTGCTTTAGCTAGTGCATTAACAGGAAAAAGCCCCTATTCGTCATTGCGAAAAGAAGATTCGTCAAATGTTACAATTAGAATGAAAGTAGACGATCCAAATGAACTAACATATGGAATGTTGGGA
The DNA here is from genome assembly GCF_965262695.1 of Candidatus Nitrosopumilus sp. Taxonomy (GTDB): domain Archaea; phylum Thermoproteota; class Nitrososphaeria; order Nitrososphaerales; family Nitrosopumilaceae; genus Nitrosopumilus. Next base: position 1,329,109 of record NZ_OZ253550.1, read on the forward strand.
TTTTTTGCTGGCAAAGTTGGAGATATCTCTGTAAATGTTTCTGGTTTAGGCCAGATGGATAATCGTCAATGTAAAGCAATGTGTGGGGGAATGGGTACATCTGGAACGTGTGCCAAATTTATTTTTGGAGAAGTTAATCCAGATTCTGAAAAAATTGATTTTGATGAAAAAGCAATGCAAAATGTTCATGATGAGCTAAACACATCTGAGAAAGGTGATATCATTACACTTGGTAGTCCTCAACTGGGCTTGGAAGAAATTTCAGAACTTGCTGGAAAACTAAAGGGAAGAACGTTTGAGAAAAGATGTATGATATTTACTCCAAGAACTGTAAAAGAACAAGCAAACAAAATTGGTTATACAAATGAATTGGAACGTGCAGGATGCGAAATTCTTTCTGATTGTTGTACTTGTCTTACTCCATTAATCAACAAAGATAATGTTGATGCAGTTACCACTAATAGTATTAAGGGTGCATTTTACTTGAAAAACTCTAATGGTGTTGGTGTGAATTTAAAATCACTATCACAAATTATAGAAGATGAGACAAGATGAAAGTTCTAGTTTCAGGAAAAGTTGAAGGCACTGTTTTAAAATCAAAAGATGCAATTAATTTTTTAGGTACAGTTGATAAAAAAACTGGAATTATTAGTGACAAAAATCATTCTATATATGAAAAATCAATTAAAGATACGATTCTAGTTTTTCCTTCAGGTGTTGGGAGTAGTGTTGGTGCATACACAATTTACTCTATAAAATCAAATGGAACTGCACCTCTTGCAATGATTTGTACTAAAGCTGATCTTACAGTAGCCACTGGGTGTGCACTAGCAAATATTCCATTAATAATTATCTCTGATGAAGAATTTTCTTCAATAAATAATGGAATGAAACTATCCCTTGATACTGATTCTAATCGTCCTCTTCAGTATCAATGAATTTTTGAATATCTGCTTCTCCTCTATTGACATCTTTTACTTGGCTTTTTCCAGCAGGCATTACACGAACAAATTCATCAATCGTGATTTTTTTGGTAATTTCTTCGTGAATTTTTGAAAATTCTATTCTAATTTTCTTTGCCGCATCAACCATCTCGATTCCCTGAGGCTCAATTATTGCATAGCAGATTGAATTTTTCTTGATTGTTTCCGGAGGACCACATGTTAGTGCAAAACCATCTTCCTGTGGAATTATTCCAACAGCTAGTTTGAGATTTCCACTTTTGATAAAATTTCTTTGCCCCTCAATTGTAAACGAACCTTTTGGAAGAAATTCTCCACTAGGAGCTGATTTTTTCACTTGATCAGGATTGACCCAATATGCACTAACACCATACATTCCTTCTCTCCATGCACGACTAAAGCAAACTGTTGCATGTGCAACTTCATTCATACTGGTATCTGGTGCATTTTGTGCATCTTTGATAATAAAGAATGGAGAACCAAAAATATCTCCATGGAAAATTTTGTCATTTTTATCCAAATGTTTTCGCACGACAGCAGAGTTTGATGCAGCATCTCTACCACCAATTACTAAAAATCCATCCGATGTATAGAACCATCTGTATCTTTCATACCAATTTTTCTTTCTAATTTCAGAAACTAAAATTGAATCTTTTTCGGACTCTGTTTTGTTTTGTAGCTTTTCTAATTTCTTCAAAGTTTTAGATTTAATTTCTTCAATTGAATTAATTGCCCCTGATTGTTTCTTTGCTTCGTTAAATAATGTAGATGCAATTGATTGTAAAGATGTCTTTGTGTTTATTTTTATTTTTTCATCTTGAATAACAATTAATGATATTCCTTTCTCAGTGACCAATTTTGCATTATTACTTGCCAAAATTACTTGTGCAGATGTATCTTCAATTGACATAATTCCCTTTGAAATCATCTCAAAGAGAGAATTTGCAACGTTTGTGATATTTTTTGATCTGTCTTTTACTGTTTGAATTGCCTTTTCTTGCTCAGAAATTTGGGTTTCAAGTTCCTTTATTTTCTTATCAGAACCACTTGTTTGAATTGATTTTCCTTTTTCTACAATGTTTTGTGTAAAAACAGTATCAAGTCCTTCTATGAAGCTGTTTACTTTAGTAATTTCTCCTTTGATTTTTCCAAGTTGAATTGGAAGAACTTCTGTTTTTTCATTTCTTACAATTATAGGATCATGATTTTCTAAAACAATATCTGAAACAGTTTTCTTAGTTATTTCAAAAATTCTTTTAATTTCTTCTTCATTTAGAAGATTTCCAATCTTTTTTGGATCAACATTTGCAATTTCAAAAACACCTTCAACATATTTTTTAGGTAGACCCAAAGTACGTCCAAACCATTTTGCAGCAACTAAATCTGTTGTTTTAATACCTTCAAAATCTGTTTCAGATAAATTGAAAATATCTAATCCACTTTGTGGAGGTTGAGTATATTCTAATCCTACACTTAGTTTTCTATGTCTTACATCAATTGAATGCTGTAATGCAAGAATTTTCATCTCATTATTACACAGTAAAATATTCCCATCTCCAAAAAATTCACCAACTAAGACAAATTCCTTTCCAAATCCCTCAAAAATAAAATATGCAATTCTCTCTGCACCAATTTGTTCTATCTTTTTTAATTTTAATCTAAGAAGATCACTTCGTAGTCTTTTGAGTAATTTGTTTGGTTCAACTTGATCAATTTTTACTTTAGTTAGCCAAACACCTGAAGTAGAGATCATCATAAAGAGATCACTTTTTTCAGTATGATGTAATTTGAAAAGTATGCTATCTTTTGTTATTCCATAGATATTACTAACATAGTAATCTTCAACTTGTTTTGAAATTTTATCGACCAAATACCGTAATTCAATTCCTGATAATGTCATGCCTATCATATTTTACATCTAAAATTATATCCTTGCTATGACGTGCTCAATTTTTGACCAAAGATATTAAACATGGTTTGCTTGAGACACGCTAGAAATTTAATTGGCTAAATTCAAAAAGAAAAAATCAGAACCTACACCTGAGCCTGAGGACTCTAAGAAGGAATCTCCTCAAGAAGAGCCAGTTGATATTCCTGAAACAGAAAAAACTGAATCAGCCCCTGAGCCATCAAAAGAACCTCCAATAAATGAGGCTGAAAAAAGTGAAAAAGACAAAAAATTAAACAAATTATTTTGGTTACGTGTTGTTCTTGCAGTTATTGCAGGTACTACTGCTACTTTTATCTTTGAAGATATTGAAGGTGAAGACAGAAGATGGGCGTCAATTGGATTTATGATTATAGTATTCTTTGCAACAATTATTGTGGCAAAAGGAATGAAAATGCAATTACCATCATCAGATAGAAAAAAAATTGTTACACAAGCAATTGGTAGCTATATTTTCTTGTACTTGTTTACCTGGATTGTAACTTATACCCTAGTTCATTCTGGAAACGTTTCTCCTGGAATTAATCTGTAGTAGAATCTACAGAAGGTGATAATCTAATGTGGAATTACAAAACTCCTGGAATTTCTGATGAGGAATTTGAAAGAACCGAAAAAGTTCCTATTACTAAAGAAGAAGTAAGAACTGTTCAAATTAGTAAAGCCAGACTAAATCCAGGACAAACTGTATATGATATTGGTTGTGGTAGTGGATCTATTTCTGTGGAATCTGCATTGCAAGTTGAATCTTCAGGAAAAGTACTTGCAATTGACTATGATCAAAATGCAGTGGACTTGACAAAAAGGAATCTACAGAAATTTAATCTTTCAAATGTTTCAGTAATATTTGGTAATGCCAAAGAAAAAATCTCAGAACTTGAAGAAGCTGATGCAATATTTGTTGGTGGTACTGGTGGTGATACAAAAGAAATTGTAGAGCTGTCAGAAAAAAAACTAAAGTCTGGAGGTAGAATTGTAATTGGAATTATACTTATTGAAACACTGTATTCTGTGTTGCAAGTTATGGATAAATTACAGTTTAAAGAAGTGGATATTACTCAAGTAACCATATCTAAGAGTAGAAAAACCACTACTGGTACCATGATGCTAGCACGAAATCCAATAACCATAATTTCTGCAACTAAAGCCTAATCTAGCTTTTAATTGGGAGAAAAATTAGTCATTTTATGCCTGGATTGATAGGAATCGGTGTTGGCCCTGGAGATCCAGAACTTCTTACAGTTAAGGCTGTAAAGGCAATTGAAAATGCCGATATTATCATGTGCCCTGCATCAAAAGAGGACAGACCTAGCATTGCATTATCTGTAGTTGATTCTCTTATTGACAAATCCAAAAACCAAGAGATTGTAAAACTAATTTTTCCTATGACTAAAGATCAAGATGTTCTTAAAGAAACTTGGAAAAAAAATGCAAAGATTATGGCTGAAACTGTACTATCTGGAAAAAATGTAGTTTATCTCACAGTAGGTGACCCATTTTTGTACAGTACTTGGATTTACATGCACAAAGATCTTACAGAAAAATATCCAGAAATGAACATTAGTGTTATTCCTGGAATTGTTTCAATGTTTACTTTTGCTTCAAAGGTTGGTGTAAGTATTGCAGAAGGTGCAGAAAAAGTTGCAATCATTCCCTCTTGTTATGATTTGAGTAGTGTTAAAGAAATTGCAAAAAATTCCGAATCCATGATATTTCTAAAGGATGGTAGATACTTTGATCAAGTTATTGATGTTTTAAAAGAATCAGGATTTCCTGATAATTCTATTTTTGCAATTGGACAAGACTTGGGAACTGAAAATGAAATAATTAGAAAGATGACTCTAGGTGAAGTAAATGATGATACATTAACTACAAAATATTTCTCTATACTGGTGGTAAAACGTGTCTGATGTTTTCTTTGTTGGTTGTGGACCAGGTGATCCTGAACTAATTACTGTTAAAGCAAAAAAATTAATTCAAAAAGCAGATGTTGTCGTCTATTCTGGATCTTTAATCCCAGAACCAATTCTGAAATTGTGTAAAAAAGGAAAACTCTATGATGCAGCTGGAATGGTTAGAGAAGAAATTTTTGATGTGTTATACAAAAATGCAAAAAAAGACAAACTTGTTGTCAGATTGCATGATGGTGATCCATCAATCTATGGTGCAATCAAAGAGCAAATTGATAATCTTACAAAAAAAGGAATAAAATCTACAGTTGTGCCTGGAGTAACCGCATTTTTAGCCTCAGCAGCTGCTTTGGGAACTCAATTAACCCTTCCAGGAGTAACTCAAACAATTATTGTAACTAGAGCAGAATCTAGAACCAAAGTTCCAAAAAGAGAAAAAATTTCAGAACTTGCAAAACACAAATCAACATTGATCTTTTATCTTAGTGTTCATTTGATTTCAGACTTGGTAAAAGAAGCAATTGAAGGTGGATACAAAAAGAAAACACCTGTTGCAGTAGTGTATAGAGCAAGTTGGAAAGATCAAAAAATTATCAAAGGAACACTTGGTGATATTGCAAAGAAACTCAAAGAAGAGAAAATTACTAGAACTGCCATTGTCATAATTAGTGATGTAATTGATCCTGAAACATATGAATATTCAAAACTATATGATAAAAAATTCAGTCATGGTTATAGAAAAGCTAAAAAGACAAAAAATTAATTTTATTTTTAATTCCAATTTTTAATAATTTTGATTGAAAGTTTTCTGTATTTCCAGAAGTAAAAATCTTTAAAGAATTTCTTTTCAATTGTTTATTTTTTATTTTTGAATAAATTTTTTGAGCTACAATATTTCCTGGATCAATAAATTGTATGTTTGGAAATTCTTTTTCTAAATATTTTTTTAAAAATGGTAAATGTGTACTAGATAATGTGATAACATCAATTTGATTTTTATTTAATACTTGTAATTCTTTTTTAATAATTTTTTCACAATATTTTTTTTCTGTAAGAAATTTTCCAGACTCTACTAAATCTACAAGCTTTGAACCATTAATTTTAAAAATTTTAAAAGATTTGGGAATATTTTCTTGAACGTATTTTGATAACCCTTTACTCTTTATCGCAGATTTTGTTGCAAGAATTCCAATTTGTTTTGATGTTGTGAGTTTTTTTGCTTCTTTTAGTGGTGGTTTTACATCAAAGATTTTCTTTGTAGATAGATTTAGCATAAGACTGGGTGTATTTGATGCTATAACTATGAAATCAGGCGAAAATTTCTCTAACAAATTGATGGATTTACGCATAATTCTTCCTAATTGAGCCTGAGATTTTTTGCCGTAAGGGTAGTTTTGTTGGTCAGCAAAATAGATGATTTCAGACTTGAATGATTTTTGCATTTCTTTAATGATAGATAGTGAGCCTAATCCTGAATCAAATACTGCAATTTTAGCCACAACATTACAAATAGAATCTCAGAATAATAGTTTGTTAGCTAATTTTACCTAAAAACTGATCTAAATTTACACCCGACATTAAGACTAAATTTCTAAATCCAAATCATGCCAAACTTCGATAAGACTTGGGCTCGACAAGAGACCCAAAGCGTAACTGGCAAACTCCGAGAAGCAGTAAAGCCTCAAGGTGCATTAAAACCACGAATTCAAACTGCAGTAAACAAACTACAAGTCCAAATCTCAAAAATGGACTCTATGTTAGGTAAACTGCACGAAAGAGATGCGCAACTCTTTCAGAGAGTCGTGACTGCAATGCAGCAACATGATACTAGCACAAGTAGAGTTTTGTCTAACGAATTAGCTGAAATTCGTAAAGTTACAAAGATGCTCGGCAACGCAAGAATGTCATTAGAACAAGTCCAACTAAGACTCACAACTATTCATGATCTTGGTGATGCTATGGTAGCAATTGGACCAGCAATGTCTACAATGAAGGGATTGAAGTCATCGCTAGGAAGATTCATGCCAGAAGCAGACTCAGAATTGAATACCATGACCCAGACACTCAATGGACTTATGATGGATTCACTTGCAGGAGACTCATTTAACATGGAGTCTGATGTTTCTAGTGAAGAAACAGAGAAGATCCTACAAGAAGCATCTGCAGTAGCTGAACAACAGATTGGTGATAAATTCCCATCTGTACCTTCCTCAACTGGACTTTCGTCAGGTACCTCTACTTCTACCTTTGAGTAGTTGGGAAAAGACGTTAGTCGTTTCTTTTTATTTTAATTTCTAAAAAACTAGTTTAGTAATTTTTCTTTGAAGGTAAATTTCTTGTTTAAAACAAAGTTTCCAAATGCTGCTGTAGCCACTGCTAAAATCAATGCTAATGGATATGAAATTTCAGCACTATCTACTAGGAAAAATACCATCCCTAATTGTACTAGTGCGCCTAGTGAACTAAACAATGCAAACTTACCATACTGTGACATTGTCTTTTTGATTCTGAAATCTCTGTCATTAAATGTCCAAGCTTTGTTTAAAATAAAATTAGTTGTAATCGATGCAATAATTCCAATAACATTTGCATGCAAGTACCACATATCTGAAATTCCACCTGCAAACAATAATGATATCAAATAGTTTACCACAAATCCCGAAGCACCAACTGTGTAAAATCTTGCTGCCTTGTAAAGAAATTTTACAGATTTTCTTTTTTCATTCTCTTCTTCTGGTTTACCATATCGATAAAGTTTCCAAACTGATTTGTAATAATCAAAAATTGTTTTCATGCTTAGTTTACTTGCACCCAACTCTCTATCTTGAAACGTATATGGGATCTCTGTAATTGTAACATTTTTTGTTTTTACAAGAATTTCTAAAAGAATTTTGTAACCAATTGCATCAATATTTAATCCATTTAGAATATTTTTCTTGAATGCAAAAAACCCTGACATTGGATCTTTTGTATTAATCCCTAATCCTTTTTTTGCAATCAATGTTGCAAACTTACTGATTAGTTTTCTTTTTGCAGACCAGTTTTCAATTTTACCTCCTTTAATGTAACGTGATGCTACTGCAATATCATACTGATATTTTTTTATTGATTCAACTAATTTTGGAATCACTTGTGGCGGATGAGAAAAATCTGAATCCATTACAACGATTGTATCTCCAGTTGCTTGCTGAATTCCTTTAATAATTGCAGAACCTAAACCATCCTTTGTTTTTCTGTGAATAATCTCAATTGTATAGTTTGTAATTTTCTTCAAATTTTTTAGATAATCCTCAACAATTTTGCCTGTACCGTCAGGCGAATTGTCATCAACAACAATTGCTTGTGCTGAAATATTTTTGGGCAAATTATCTTTAATTGATTTTAATATGTTGAGAATATTTTGAGATTCATTGTATGTAGGAATTATAATTGAGATCTGATTATTTGGCTTTTCTACCAACATATTCTCCCAGAAATTTTCAGTAGTTATTAATTTTTAATTATTTTTTAGGCTTGACAGTCTATTTTTATTACTCCTCAACTTCGTTACTTTTTCTAAAAGTTCTTACTCACAGATTTCACTGTAAAAACAAAATCAAAGATATCTCAAAAAATTTTAATTCATTCAGATTAATCTATGGAAAACCAACAGATTCTAAAAGAATAGAATCCATGTCAGAAATTTTTATTCTAGATTGTTCCATAGAGTCTCTTTTTCTTATTGTGACAGTATCATCTTCTAACGTTTGATGATCAACCGTGACTGCAAAAGGAGCTCCAATCTCATCCAATCTCCTATATCTTCTACCAATTGCACCTGAATGATCCAAGAAAGCATCAAACTTTCGTTTAATAGAAAGATAAATCTCATCTGTTTTCTCTTTTAATCCATCTTTTTTTACTAATGATAAAATTCCTACATGAGTTGGTGCTAAGTATGGTTTTAGTGACAAAACTATTCTTTCATGTTCTTTGTCATCTTTAAGTGAGTGTTCTAATATTGTGTATAAACTCCTATCAATTCCCATTGAAATCTCAAACACGTGTGGTAATACCTTATCATCACCATCCATAATTTCAAATTTTTCTTTACTTTTGTTTGCATGACTGGACAAATCATAATCTGATCTATAGTTACATGCAACTAATTCTAACCATCCAATCGTCGTTTCTACTTCAAAGTCAAATGCAACTTCTGCATAGAATGCCTTTTCTTTATCTCCCAATTTCCTAAACCTGCTTTTTGAGATATCTATGCCTGTTTTTTCATAAAATTCAGTTAGTATTCCTAGATAATATGCTACAAACTTGTTTGGAACGGTTCCAGACTCTACTGCTTCTTTACAAGTCATTTCAACTGGTTCAGAATCTGTCTGTACTCTGATTACCGTATCTTGAATCTCTACAAACTTTTCAACCTCATCTAATCTTGATGGATTACAAAATACCTCTATCTCTGCTTGATAAAATTCTCTCAAACGTAACAAACTTTGTCTAGGTGCTATTTCATTTCTAAAACTTTTTCCAACCTGTGCAATTCCTAAAGGTAGTTTTCCTCTCATAGTTTTGTATAATCTAGGAAAATCAACAAATATTGATTGACATGTTTCTGGTCTAAGATATGCTTCTTCTTCTTCAGGACCTATTCCCACTCTAAACATCATATTGAAATTCTTTGTTTTATCAAAATCCCCTTTACACTTTGGACATTTTATGTTATTTTGATTAATTGCATTATCAAATTCTTCCAAATCTGCACTTTCAGGGATTTCAATTTGTGTCAACTCTGCAATTGTTCTATCTGCTCTAAATGTTGAATTACATTTTGTACATTTTATTATCGGATCGGCAAAATTTCCCAAATGACCTGAAGCTTCAAAAACTGATTTTGACATGATTTGAGAACCATCAATTTCTAACATTCCGTCTCTTCTGATTAACTCTCTTCTCCATAATTCTAGAAATTTATTTTTTAATCCTACTCCTGTTGGACCATATTCCCAAAATCCAGCTTGTGCATCAGCATAAACTTCACAGCTTGGAAAGTAAAACCCACGCTCAAGTGCTAATTTCATTACTGCTTCATAGTCCATATTTACTCACTAAAACCATTGAATAAATTTCTACGCAAATTCTTTTGCTTTTCGAATGTTCTCAAAGTCATCTCTATCATCATCAATAGGTGTCTCCAAAATTATTGGTATCTTCTTCTTATTTGCAAACTTTACAATGGCTGAAATCCCTTTTTCACCTATTCCACCCATTCCTAAATGATAATGTCTATCAAGATTGCAACCAATATCACCTTTAGCATCATTTAGATGAAGAATTTTCAAATTATCTATTCCTACATATTTGTCGAATTCTGCAAAAGTTTCTTTGACTTTAGCTTCGGCTCTTAAATCATATCCAAAAACAAATGCATGACATGAATCTAAACAAACACCAAATTTTTTTGCAGGTTTTAGTTGTTTGAATATTTCTCCTAATTGTTTAAAGTCTGAACCGACGGAATTTTTTTGTCCTGCTGTATTTTCTAATAGAATCATTACATCATTTTTTGTTTTACCTGCTTGAGTTAATCCTTCAACTAATTTCTTAATTCCTGCTTCTTCTCCAGTTCCCAAATGACTTCCAAGATGTGTTACAAGATATGGAATTCCTAGTTGTGCACATCTCTCAACTTCATCTACCAATGTTTTTACTGACTTTTCAAATCCATCTTCTTTTGGTGTAGCTAAATTTGGTAAATATGGCATATGTGCACAAGTTGCAAATCTATCAATTTTGCTTTCTTTTAATTTTGATTTAAAATTTGTAATGTCCTCTTTTGTAAGTGGTTTTGCATGCCATCCTCTTGGATTTCTTGTAAAAATCTGAAAGGCTGAACATTCTCTTTCAACTGCATTATCAACTGCTTTGTCAATGGAACCTGAAATTGATACATGACAACCAATCTGCATATTTGAAATTTTATTCAAACATAATTTAAATCAGCATCAAATATACTGAAACCAGATTTTTAAGTAAACTAGGTAATTTACTATTATGCTGGCACTTGGACAAGATGAAATTGCAAAATATCCATTTTTGGCTGACGCTGGTCAATATCTAAAAGATAAGGGATTCACTTTAGAACAATTTGGAACCGATCCTGATCTAAAAGAACTGATAACTAAGGCATATGATCGAATTCAGGTTGCAGCAGATGGAAAGATCTACAAATCTGATCTAATTGAAGATCAGGTGTCAAAAGAAGCAGCACTTCCGAGAGAGGTTTTTTCATTCTTACTTGCTATAGTCTTGTTAAAACTAAGTGGCATGCATACTCTAATCAAGAGATTTGCTCTTGCTGAAGCACGACGAGCTGAAAGATATCTGGAAAAGGATTTAGCAAACATCTCAGATGAATCAAAAAAACAATTAGCAATTAGGGTTATTGATGACTTATTTTCAGTTCAGATAGAAAAAATTAATGATTATTTTGTAATCCCGGTATCAGATTATCTAAAACATTCAATTAATTTTCATGAACGAGAATGGAAATTAATTAACAGACATGTGGAAAATGGACAAGTTTTTCTTACTCCTCATGAAACTGTAAGATTGATTAGAAAAGAACTTGGTACATATATCAATTCAAAAATAGTTAATGCAAAAACACCTACAATGATTCCTGGTTTTGAAGATTCTGTAAACAAACTTGTAATGTTATCAAAAAAATTCTCTACTTTTACAGTAACAACTGGAGAATATCCTCCATGCATTAAACATGCAATTGACATACTTGAAAAAGGTGAAAATCTTCCACATTCTGGTAGATTTATGCTGGCAACATTTCTTCTTTCAAAAGGACAGTCTGTTCAACAAATTGCACCATTATTCAAAAATGCTCCTGATTATAATGAACGTGTAACTCTTTACCAGCTTAATCATCTAGCTGGAACATCAGGTAGTGGTACTCAATACTCATGTCCTTCATGTGAAAAAATAAAAACACAAAGTCTTTGTTTTGCAACGTCAGAATGTGATGGCATTATTAGTCCTTTACAATTTGGAAAGAAGAGAAAATAATGAAAGAAACTGATATTAAATTTCTAGAAGGTACGTTCAAAAAGTATTATTTTGAACAATTTGACTTGATTAGAGTACCTGAACGTACCTCTGAAAGAGAATTTGGTTATCAGAAATTTAATTCTGGAATGACACGTCATATTTCAGTCAAAGACGACAAAGAATTACATTTACTACTAATGCAAAATGTCCCATCTGACGTATATTGTTCTAATGCATACTATTCATTTCCTAATTTACCTATGAATGAAAAAGATTGGAAAGAAGCTGATCTTATTTTTGACATTGATGCCAAAGATCTTAATTTGTCTTGTAGAACAAGTCACACATTATCTATTTGTAATGAATGTAATGAAATTTCAAATAATTCTGAAAAATGCTTAAAATGTAATTCAACCAAATTAGAAAAGAAATCTCTACCATGTAAAAATTGTATAGATTCATCAAAAACTGAGGTTTTAAAATTATCAGAAATTCTAACAAATGATTTTTCAATAAATAAAAATGACATTCAAGTATATTTTTCTGGTAATGAAGGATTTCATGTCTATGTATACAATTCACAATTCCAACAAATTGGTTCTAGAGAAAGATCAGAACTTGTAGATTACATTATGTTTAATGGTGCAATTCCTGAAAAATTTGGCATGAAAAAATTCAAGCCAAATAGAAATTCTTTTCCAAACTTTGATGAATCTGGATGGAGAGGAAGATTTTCCAAATATATCTACGGCTCAAAATCAAAGAGATCAAAAATAATCTCAGAATTACTTTCAAATGGTTATTCATCATTTCAACAAACTTTGGATGATATTTCTAAAAATATTGGAACAAAAATTGATCCTAATGTAACAATGGATATACACAGAATATTTCGTTTACCAGGTTCTATCAACAGTAAAAGTGGTCTTACAAAAATTCATTGTATAGACTTAGAAAAATTTGATGCCTACACAGATTCATCTTTTCTTAGCGATGATGCTGTAGAAGTATTAGCAAATTGTCCAGTTGAATTTAAACTAAAAAATAAAAAATTTGGTCCATATCATAATGAAAAAGTAAGTGTTCCGACATTTGCTGCAGTCTATATGATCTGTAAAAAACTAGCAACAATTGCCTGATTTTGCTGGTAAGACATTAATTTACCAAATCTTAACTCAACTTGATTTTGTATAGCGCCTCTACTGATAAGCAGACTCCTCCTCCTGATGCTGGAAAATACATCAGATTGGGCATTGTTGCAATCATTGGTATTGTAATTTTTGCAATTGTAGGAAATCAAGCAGTCATTTTATCCATGAATTTTACAGAATTTGGCGATCAATTTACCAAGCCTCTCTATTACACACTTGTTTCTACCATTATTTTATCTGCAATAGCTCTAGTTCGTGTAAATGCCGCCGGACGTTCTTCTATTTTCTGGTACGCAATTAATACCGCAATTGGATTTTTAGGCCGAAGTGGACAACAGCCAATATCTAATGCAGTGCCAAGTTTTAGAGACTACAAATTAAGTTCAGCTCAATTTGTCATCTGGCAAATTACCAAAATCTTCCTCTTTGGTGCATTCTTTGCAAATATTATGTTTGGATTTGCTGCAATGTCCTTTATTGATGGAAATTATCTTGGAATAGAAAATCTACCAAAATTATTCTCATTACCATTTGTCACACCGGAAACTGATCCAAACTATGCTGCAGAAAATGTAGTTCCAATGATTCCTGCATTAGTAATTTTGATTCCTCCAATACTTGCAGCAATTGGATTACGTCTAGTTTTGTATGTTGGGTTACACAGAATAATTAATGTAATTACTTCCTTCCTTCAAGACTCTAATGAAGGTAAACCTAGATACCTAAACTATGTTTCAACTATTGAAGGAATAATTGGTATCGGTATAATTTGGGCAGGATTTAATTTATTTTTCACTGATCAAATTGATTATAACACAAGATACGTAATTGGTGGTACACTTGTTATTGGTTTTGCATTAATTGCATTTTCAGTAGTTGATAGGATTAGAGCACGTGTTCTAACTCATATGTTTAAGAGAGACGTATACATTAGAATACTTACAATTATTGCAATTGCAATAATTGTTGCAGGAGTTGTTTCTGTAAATAACAGCATTGCAGATGCAAAAAAGATTGAATTTTTGGGACCATATACAGCTCAACAAATTGGAGTTAATAGATACTTAGGTGAGCTGAATAATGTACAAGAAAACACTCATGATGTTCAGTTAACTTCTGTTTCTCCAAACAATATCAAAAACTATGTTTCTCAAAATAGTGATGTTTTAGATGTAATTCGAGTTTGGGATTGGGAAGCAGCTTTTGCCAAATTAAAGCCTGAAATTGGTTTGATTCCTTATGTAAACTTTGAAGATAATGATATTCTGAGATTCAATAATACTTTGTATTGGACAGCCTCAATGAAGCCTGTTCTTCCAACATCAGTTAGTCTCGAAAATAGATGGTACAATGAACATCTTGTATACACGCATGTTCCAGAAGGATTCCTTACTTTGGAAGCTACTGATGGACAAATTGTTGATAGTAGTCAATTTTTCAAACAAAGAGAAATTTACTATGGTGAAGGCGGTTTATTTGAAACAACTTGGTCAGGTTATCCTAATTCCAGAGGCTCTGATAGTGCAGAGCTTGGTGGCGTATCGTATTCTGGATTGGGTGGATTAGATGTTTCACCACCATTAAGTTGGATATTTGAGCCAAACTTTTTGCTTTCATTTCCAGCAGAATCTGTCCATATAATGAGATACAAAGATGTCCATGATAGAATGCAAACCTTGTATCCTTATTTCCTCTATGACTTGTTTGGTAAAGAACTAGATTCACTTCCTGTAACTGATGGAGAAAATTCCTATTGGTTAATTCCATTAATAATTGGATTTGATACACGAGATGTTCCTTGGTCTGTTGGAAATCCATACCTGCGTTTAGTTGGATATGCTCTTGTTGATTCGTATGATGGTGATATTCAATTACTAAAGACAGGAGATGATTTCTTTACAGAAATGTTTGCAAGTCAATATGAGGAACGATTCGAACCAATGCCTGCTTGGTTAGAGGAGCAAATTAGATATCCTGTTGAGTTATTTAACTGGAAAACTGAAATGTACAATGTTTACCATGTAACCAATGTTGAAACATTCATTCAAGCAAATGAATTTTATGAAATTCCTCGTGGTCTTGATACCTATTATGTTGAGGCAAAACCACCTGGATTTGATCAAACTGAATTCTTAGGATTACTATCATTAGAATTACGTGGTTCTGAAGGAAGAAACCTTGCAGGATATATGGTAGTTGAAAACGACCTCACTAATCTAGGAGACTTGCAGTTCTATGAAGTTCCTCTAAACTCTACAACCAAATTAATTGGTCCAACTGCAGTTAGAGAAGCACTTGATAGAGATCCTGAATTTGCTCAATTAAAGACATTATTGAGAAATCCAAGAATTGGTGATAATATTTTGTATCGTGTAGGCGCTCATGATGTTTACTTTATTCCTGTTTATACTGCTGGTGCAGGTGGTGTAGTTGCACAATTAGGAACAATTGCAGCTGTAGGTGCAGCATTTAATGGAGAATATTTTGTTGGACTAGGAGACACTCAAGAACAAGCCTTTGAAGCCTATCTGAAGAAAGTCTCAGGTGTTGCAGGTTCTGTTACTGTTGCTGATGATGATTATGTTGAACTAGATAGAACTAATAGAATTGAAATCATCAAAAAAGTATTTGAGGAAAATGAAATTACTGTATCAGAACCAACTTCAATACAAATCCCATTGTCATTTAATGAAGGAGAGTTATTCTTCTTTACTGAAAATGAACGTGAAGAAACTATAGAATTCCTATCACAGTTCATTGATGACTTTGTAAAACCAAGAAGTGACAGAGTATTCATGTGGGAAGAAGAAAACAATCTAAACATTGGAACAATATATGTCAAAGATGGCATATCTGAGATTCATTATGTCTCAATTGAGGTAGGCAGCTAATTGCTTCTGGTTGTAGATAATGGATCAATTTATACAAAAAATCTAACTGATTTTCTTTCTGAAAAAAATATCTCATTTGATATTCAAACACCAAATACTTTGAATCTCAATTCATTATCAAATTATGATTCTTTTATTTTATCTGGAAGAAGAAAAAATGAAAAAAAGATTAATGAAATAAATTCTAAAATTGTAAATTATTCTATAAGAAATGATTCTAAATTACTTGGTATATGTTATGGTGCAGAAATTTTGGCTCTTACTTTAGGAGGAACAATTAAGAAAAGTTCTTCTCTTCAAAAAGGAAATGAAACTGTAAAAATGGTTAAAAATAATCTAATCGATAACGATTCATTACTAGTTTTTGAAAGTCATAATTTTGAGATCTCCAAATTACCTTCAGACTTAGTTTCTATTGGAGAATCCACTAATTGTAAATATGAAATTATTAAACATGTGAGCAAGCCTATTTTTGGAACCCAATTTCATCCTGAAATGAGTTTAGATGGAAATAATCTAATTGAGAAGTTTTGTATGCTCTGAATGATTTTAATTACTCTGAAAATTTGATTAATTTATGGAACAAGAAGACCATGAATTACTTTTACCTCTAGTTGAAGAAGAAAATATTTGTCTACCATTACCAGTTAATGTTGTCTCAAAATATTGGAATATTGATTTACCAATGGCTGAAGCTATTGAGACTGCAAAAAAATATGCCGGATTTAACGGCAGCATACTAATTGAGGGAATTGAATCTGCAGAAAGACATGGATTAGTATGTAAAATTGTCCATTCATCTCTAAATGAACTAAAAAAAATTATTGATTCTGGAATCCCTCCAATAGTAATTCTTCCAGGAATTCCTGAGGTTACTCAACATGCATCAATTATTACTGGTTACAATGATGAAGAAAAAACTATCTTGCATTATATTCAAACAGGAAATCAAGAAGGAGAAATGCAAGAAGGTGCAATACCTGAAGATATTTTTGAAAAAGAATGGTCTGAAGAAGGCAAATTATTGATAATAATAGCACCTGAAGATGTTTTATCTTCTATCAAACTTGAGAATGATTCTTTTGAAAACTCAAATCGATTATGTTTTGAATCCGAACGACAAAGTATTCTGAAAAATTTTTCTGAAGCAATCAAATCACTAAATCGAGCAATTGAATTGAATCCAAATAATTCTATTGCACTACATCTTCTGGGTACTATGATGAATGAACAAAAATCGTCTGAATGCATAAAATTTTATGAAAAGTGTTTGGAACTCAATAATCGCTCTTATTTGACCTATAATGGACTTGGAAATTTCTATCTTAAAACAAATAACTTTGAAAAAGCAGAAGATTGCTACACAAAAGCAATTGAAATCAATCCAAAACGTTCTGCTAAAATTTACAAAAATCGTGCTTATCTTAGAGAACAACAAAATAAGAACAGTGATGCAAAAGATGATCTCAAAAACTATTTGAAATATTTCCCAAAGGCTCCTGACAGAGGAATAATAGAACAAGCAATTCGTGAATTGTAATGCGGAATACGGGATTTGAACCCGTGGCCTTCAGCTTGGGAAGCTGATGTCATACCAGACTAAACTAACTCTGCTTGAGCCACCTTCATCAACTATGATTAAATATCTTAATTCACAATTTAGTACATGGATGCAAGATGTCCCGAATGTGAAAAAGTTGCAGTCTTGGATGATGACGTCACAAATGTAAAATGTCCTCATTGTAATTTTGAAGCAGATTATGAAACTTATCTTGAAATCATGAAAGATCAAGCAATAAACATGTCTTCTGAATACATTCCTGATAGACCTGGGATATAGTTTACCAATAATTTCCTTTATCTGAACAATCTAAATGAGAACCGCAATTTGGACAAAACATGTGACAGGCTTGCATATCCACCATCTTATTATCGCATTTTGGACATCGTATATCTTCAGCCATGTACATCTTTATTGTGAACAATTTAAAAATAATGTCCAAAGGTTAATTAGTCGTTTTAGATTTTTTTCGAATACTTGGCAAACTTCAAGATTACCATTTCAGATATCAAAGGAAAATCAATGTCAAAAGAGCTTAAAGATAGCGATGCGAATCCTCTCTTGGGACTTGAATTAGGACATGAAACTGATGCATCTGTTGTTGGTTTAAGTGGAAAACTAAAACTCACTGGAGGCAGTGATAAATCTGGTGTCCCAATGAGAAATGATATTCATGGAGCTGCAAGAAAATATGTTCTACTTTCTAAAGGAGTTGGCTTACAAGATGCAGAGAAAGGACAAAGAGTTAGAAAATTAATGCGTGGAAATACTATTTCAGAAGAAATCTATCAAATTAATTGTAAATTTGATGGTGAATTACCTGTTGAAGCTCCTGCAGAAGATGCAGCAGAATCTACAGAAGAAAAATCTGAAGATAAAAAAGAATAACTTAACATATACCGATTCTACATTTTGACTCATGCATTGGCGAGATACACTTCCTGATTGGTATATTGAAAAGTATGGTTATCAACCATGTGTTAACATTGGAACTGCTGGCCATGTAGATCATGGAAAAACTACTCTTATCCAAGCATTAACTGGTTCTTGGACAAGTGTTCATAGTCAAGAACTAAAACGTGGAATTACAATTCGAGTTGGATATTCTGATGCAGCATTTTACAAATGTAAGAGCTGTGAAGAACCTTTAGGCTATTCTACAACACCAAAATGTAACAACTGTGGTGGAGAAAGCGAATTATCTAGAGTTGTTAGTTTTGTAGATAGTCCTGGACACGAAAGTTTGATGGCAAACATGTTGTCAGGTTCTGCCTTAATGGATGGCGCATTATTACTAGTTGCAGCAAATGAGAAGGTTCCTAAACCACAAACAAAAGAACACCTCTTAGCACTTCAAACACTTGGAATTCAACAGATTGTAGTTGTTCAAAATAAAGTTGATTTATTATCTTACAAAGAAGTACTTGCAAACTATCAAGATATTACAAAATTTGTTAAGGGAACTCATGCTGCAAAAGCACCAATCATTCCAATCTCAGCTCAGTCTGGCCTAAATGTTGATGCATTAATCGGTTCAATAGAATCTAGTATCAAAACTCCTGATAGAGATGAAAAACAAGATACAGTTATGCATGTTTTGCGTTCTTTTGATGTTAACAAACCTGGTACTAAACTAAAAAATATCAAGGGGGGAGTTATTGGTGGAAGTTTAACTCAGGGTATTTTCAATATTGGTGATGAAATTGAGATTAAACCTGGAATCTTAAATGAAAAGAAAAAAACTTATGAACCATTAGTAACAGAGATTACTTCGTTAGGAACTGCTGCAGGAATTGTTGAATCAGTAAAACCTGGTGGGTTAGTTGCAATTGGTACTAAATTAGATCCTTCAATGACTCGTAGTGATTCATTTATTGGCTCAGTAATTGGAAAACCAGGAACACTACCTGAAAACTCTACAAAATTAAAACTAGATGTGACATTATTTGATTCAGCAGTAGGAACTACTGAAGATATCAAAGTTCAACCAATACAAACAGGGGAATTACTTAGAGTAAATATTGGTACTGCTCCATTATTAGGCAAAGTGTCTAAAGTTAAATCTAAAAATGTAGAGATTGAATTAAGAAGACCTGCCTGTATTTTTGAAGGTGGAAATGTAGCACTAAGTAGAAGAATTGATGAACGATGGAGACTAATTGGTGCCGGAATAGTTGGTTGAAGTAATCTGTGATACCAGTTTTCTCATTAATCTTGCTACTAGAAGGATAAAAAACATTGATAATCTTGATGTAGAAATAGGTACTATTTCCTTTGTTGTTCCAGAAGTTGTAAAAACAGAATTACTAAAATTACATTTGATTCCTGAAAAAAAACATGATATTGAAAAAACATTAGATTACATCAAAAATTTGAAAACAATTCAATTATCAGGTTCTTTTGCAGATAAAGAACTATTAGAATTTGCAAAATTCAATAAATCTATTATTGGTACAATGGATAAAGAATTGAAAAAACAAATAAAATCTGTAGGAGGCTCCATACTGTCTCTTTCTAATGATAGAATAATTTTAGAATCCTAGAAAAATTTAACTTTAGGCTTTTTCTCATTATAACTATGAAACTAGAAAGTTCATCTTTTGAAAATGATGGAACAATACCAAAAAAATTTGGTTACAAAAATGGGAATGTTAGTCCTTCATTAATTATTAGTGATGTTCCAGAATCTACGAAGTCTCTAGCTCTTATAATGGATGATCCTGATGCCATGGGAGCTGTTGGAAAAGTTTGGGTTCACTGGGTTTTGTGGAATATTTCTAAAGATGTAGAGAAAATAGATGAAAATTCTATACCTGAAAATTCAATTGAAGGTGAAACTGACTTTGGAGAAATTGGTTATGGTGGACCAGCTCCTCCTGATAAAGAACATACTTACATCTTCAAATTGTATGCTCTTGATAGTATTCTTGATTTAGATAAAGGCTCAACTAAATCAGAACTTGAAAATTCTATGAAAGATCATATTATTGCTGAAGCAAAACTAATTGGTATATACGCACCACAATAACTAGAAATCCTAAAAAATTAAATTTTTTCATAAAGAGTAATAAGACTAGATTTACGTTGGAAATTATTGAATTCTACATCTACTTTGCTCTCAATTGGACAATTTGATCTAAAATTACATCATCTCTTAATAATAGGAATTCTTGCATTATCTTTTTCTGTATCTTTTTTACTTAGATCTTCACCTGCAGAATTTGGGTGGGAGTTACATGAATTTGATCCTTTTTTTAACTATAGAGCTACTGAATACATTGTAAATAATGGTATTGACTCTTATTTCGCATGGAATGATGAACTAAGCTGGTATCCTCATGGAAGAAATATATCTGATACTTCACAAGTTATGTTACATATTACTGCCGCAATTACATATTGGATTTCTGGCAGTAACAATCTTTATGACTTTACAATTTTATTTCCAGTAATTTTTGGTTCTTTAACCACAATCATTATTTTTGCATTAGTTAGAGTAATTGGAGGTACCACTGCAGGATTACTTGCATCACTATTTTTCTCAGTTTCTATACCTATAATTGTCCGTGGACAACTTGGTTGGTTTAAATCTGAACCTCTTGGTTTATTTTTTAGCATTTTAGCACTTTATCTTTTTTTAAGTGGAATAAATTCTAATAATAAAAAAATCACAATTACAAAATTAATTGGAGCAGGAATCTTATTTGTATTTGGACTATCTGCATGGGGAGGAGATCAATTTTTTATTATTCCCTTAGGTGTTTTATTTATTACATTACCTTTTTTACGTAAAGACCATAAATTTTTGATTTGGACTATTCCATTATTTACAATTTCAACACTTTTGACTTCTTTATTGTTTGAAAGATTAAGCACAACTTTTGTTTTTGGATTAGGTGGATTATCATTAGCAGTACCTACGATTTTTTTAGTAATTTGTATTTTAATTCAAAATAAAAGCAATGAAAAATCAAAAACTAGGAATGGATTACTATTTCTATTAGCAATAATCATTATTGCATCAAGTCTACTTATTCTAAATGATGATTCGGCTTTTATTTCCCTACCAAGTTATAGATACTTAAATGCCATAAATCCTTTTTTTACAACTACTGTACCTCTTATTGATTCAGTTTCAGAACACGCAACTACCACTATGTCACAATCATTTCTGTTTCATTCTGTTTTAATGATTTTTGCGGGTATCGGAATTTGGTTGATTTTGAAAAGTAATGGAAAACAAGATTTTATTAAAAATGATATGATATCTTTTTGTTTAATTTTTTCTTTATTTGGAGTTTATATTAGCTCCGCATTTGTAAGACTTGAAGTTTTTGGCTCTTTGTCAGTTATTCTTTTATCATCTATAGCGATTTCAATATTGATTAAGAAATTTTTTTCATATAAACACGAAATTAAAACAGTAAAAAATAATATTTTAAAATTATCCTTTTTGTCTGGAATTATAATTCTTTTAATAATTCCTCTTGCGTTACCTGAAATAAGTGTCTCAGGCATAGTTGATACTCCACCAACTATTCTTAATGGTGGAACAAAATACCAAATTGGAACTTCTGATTGGTTAGATGCAATGGATTGGATAAAAAATAATACTTCTGAAAATGCTGTTGTTGGTGCTTGGTGGGATTATGGATATTGGATTCAAACAAAAGGTGAACGAGCATCATTAGCTGATAATTCTACTTTAATAGATCATGTTATCAAAAAAATAGCAAAAGCTTTCATTAGTTCACCTGATGAAGGATGGGAACTCTTACGTGAAATGGAATCTGATTATTTTCTAGTATTTGTTGCAGGTGAAAGATTGTTAGTGGATCATAATGGTCAACCTCTCTATCTTTTAAATGGCGGTGGCGATGAAATGAAAAAACAATGGTTTATGAGAATTGCAGAAGAACCATTGCAAAAATATCTTCATTTAGATCAAACTAGTGGAACTAACTTTTTTTGGAATGAAACTCTTTTAGGAAAAATGATTCCATTTTCACCAGTTGTTTATATTCATCCTCAAACTAATGAACAATCAATTTCTTATCAACCTGGTTTTGTCCCTGTATATACAAAAAATATTAAATTTTCAGAAAACCAAAATGGACCTTTACGTTTAGTTTATGCATCTCCAAGTTTTGATGTTGAAAAAGGAGGACATGTAATTGGTATATTTATTTACGAAATTAATAAAGAATATGTGAGAATAAATTAATTTTTTAATTGTATCTTTCAG
Source organism: Candidatus Nitrosopumilus sp. (assembly GCF_965262695.1). Taxonomy (GTDB): domain Archaea; phylum Thermoproteota; class Nitrososphaeria; order Nitrososphaerales; family Nitrosopumilaceae; genus Nitrosopumilus. The sequence continues at coordinate 1,351,830 of NZ_OZ253550.1, forward strand.
CTAATCTGTATCTCATATACTTGTCATCTGGTGAAAATTTTGCTGGATGTGCAGAAATTGTTTGTTCTTTACATTTAGGACATGTATCTTTAAGTGTATATTGAAAACATTTACTACATCTTCTTAATTGAAATCTCATTTTAATTTTCTCTAGTTTTCTTTGATTCTTCTCTAGTAAATTTGAATGAACCCTTCTTCTTTTCTATGTTTGACTGGATATCTGCAATTATTGGCTTTAATGATTTTTCAGCTGATTTGAAATCTTCTGAAGTAATTGATAATCTATACTTTGGTGCACCTAAATATGTGATATCTATTGTTGAATCTTTCTTTAATTCATCTAAAAGAATTTTTTTAATAATTTCAATTCCATCCGATTTTGAATTAGTAATTTCCATTATTCCTCTAATTTCTACAGAAGGAAGTTTGATCTTAGAACATATTTCTTCAATAACACTTGCAGTTTTCTTTGGAATTTTTAATTCCTTAACTGAGTCAATTCCATTTCTTCCAATTTCAATAAATGCATCATAAATAGAATCATATTTTGAATAAATATTATCTTCTAATTTTTCAATATCTTCATCAGATAATTTTGTTTTTTCTTGAACATTTTGTAATAGGGTTTTTCCTTTTTCAAACTTTTTAACTTCTTTTAGTTTTTGTTTTTTCTGATCTTTTGAAACCTGTTTTAATGATAAATCAATGTCTCCGCGTTGTGGATTTACTTTTTTAACAAGAAGAACTTTCTTCTCCCCATCTTTTACAAATCTATTAACTGATCTAATCCAACCTGGGGCAATTTCTGAAATATGTAAAAATCCCTGTAAATTATCATATTCATCTAGTGTTACATATGCACCATGATCCATGACTTTAGTAACTGTAGCAAGAACAATTTCTCCCTGTTCAGGCATCTCTTGGACTTCTGTAGACATTTCTTCTAAAACTCCTGACTGTGTAAATTAATGTTGCTGGCTAGAAATCAATCCCTTTCTTTGCTTTGATTCCTTTCTGAAATGGATGTTTGATTTCCTTCATTTCTGTGACTAGATCTGCAATTTCTATTACTTCTTCTTTGGCATAATTCCCAGTTAGAACTAAATCTGTATTGTCAGGCTTTGATTTTATCATTTTTATCACATCATCTACTGAAATCAGGTTCAAATTTACTGCGTAGTTGATCTCATCTAAAATTACAATATCATACTTTCCTGATTGAATTTTTTCATTACTGATTCTTATTGCTTCTTTTGCAACTTTTTCATGATCTTCTTTTGGACTTTTATCATCAATAATACCTACGAATCCTTTCCCAATTGCAACCATTTCAAATCCTGGTTCAAGTTTTTTTGTTGAATCCATCTCTCCATAATGCCAAGAACCTTTGATAAACTGGATCATGCAGATTTTTTTATCATAACCCGTAGCCCTTAATGCCAGTCCTAATGCTGCAGTTGTTTTACCCTTACCTTTTCCAGTGTATACAATTATCAACCCTTCACTCATGACATCTCATTTCATTATCTGACTAAAAACATTGAGTATTTGAGAAATACATCGATTTAAATAAAAAAATAATATTATTTATGCAAATTGAAAATTCCAAGAATTGTTTTAGCTGGTGTTAGTAGTGGAGTTGGAAAAACATCTATTACTTGCTCAATAATTTATGCACTTCAAAAACAAGGATATTCTGTTCAACCATTTAAAGTGGGCCCTGATTATATTGACCCAAGTTACCTTTCAAGTATTTCCAAAAATGAAACATTCAACTTGGATGTCTGGTTAATGGGAAAAAATCATTTGTTATCTAGTTTTATTTCAAATTCAAAATATAACGTATCGGTAATTGAAGGTGTAATGGGATATTATGATGGATTTGGTGGTGATTCCAATTATGCTAGCACCCATCATGTGGCTTCTATAATAAAATCCCCTGTGATTTTGATTCTTGATGCAAGCAAAACTGCTCGCTCTATAGCTGCAACCGCATTGGGATTTCAAAAATTTCACAAAAATTCTAGAATTTCATCTATAATTCTTAATAAAATAGGAAGCAAAAAACATGAAAATCTGTGTAGACAGGCATTACAAAAAACTAACCTTCCAATAGTGGGTGTAATTCCAAAAGATCCTCTTCTTAGTCTAGAATCAAGGCATTTAGGATTATTTTCTACTTTAGATAACAAAACATTATATGAAAAAATTCAGAAAATCTCAAAAATTATTTCAAAGAATTTAAATATTAACAAAATAATCGAACTTACAAAAAATACTTCTGAACTTCAAAAAATCCCAAAACCTAATCATAAAAAACAAAAAACAACAATTGCAGTAGCATTAGATACATCATTTAATTTCTATTATCAAGATAATCTAGAAGCACTTAGAAGGGAAGGTGCATCATTAAAATTTTTTAGTCCTGTAAATGACAAAAAAATTCCAAAATGTGATGGATTGTACATTGGTGGAGGATTTCCAGAAATTCTAGGATCAAAGTTAGCAAAAAATCAAACCATGAAAAAACTTATCAAAAATCTTGCTGAAGATAATCTTCCAATATATGCAGAATGTGGGGGATTGATGTATCTTACAAAATCTATTTCATCAGGAAATAAAAAATACAAAATGATAGGACTTTTTGATGCAGAAACATCTATGACAAAAAAAATGAAGCTAAATTACACCAAAGGGAAAATTAATCGTTCAATAATTTCTGAGAAATCACATGGTATTCAAGGTCATGAATTTCATTATTCTAAATTAGATTCTATATCTTCAGATTCAAAATTTGCTTATGAATTAGAAGTTGGTGATGGAATAAAGAATAACAAAGATGGATTAATTCAGTATAATTCTCTTGCATCATATGGACATCTTTACTTTGATAGTTCTAATTATGCAGAAAATTTTGTTAAAAACTGTATAAAATACTCAAGAAGCTGATTCTGCTTGAATTAACTTGAAAATTGCATTGATTATTGCAGAAGCTGAAGAACTCCCTCCTTTTCTGCCCAAATTTGTGATAAATGGAGCCTCATCTAACTTAGATAATTCCTCCTTTGATTCTGCAGCACAAATGAAGCCAACTGGAATGCCTATGATTAGGGCAGGCTTGACAATTCCTTCTTTTACCATTTTTATCACTTCTTGAAGGGCTGTGGGGGCATTACCTATGGCTACAATTCCCCCATCAATCTCTGATTTTGCAATTCTCATTGATACCTGAGAGCGTGTTTTCCCCTCTTTTTTTGCCAATTCCATAATTTCCGATTTTGAAATGTTACACACAATTTCGTTTCCGAAATCTTTAGGATTTTGTTTATTGAGGCCTCCAATAACTCCATTTACATCAACTACAATACTACATCCATTCTTCAAGGCTTTCATTCCACTCTCAATTGCATCTTTGTGAAAAATTATTTTATTTTTATCAGCAAAATCAAAATCTGCTGTAGAATGAATGATTCTTCTTACAATAGGCCATTCTTTTTCATTATATGAATGAGAACCAATTTCCTCTTCAATCATCTTCATACTTGCATCTTCAATTGATTGGCCTTTCTTAGTTTGCATCTTCTACCTCTTTTGCTCTCTCAATAATTAAATCAATAATTTTTTTATCAATTCCAATATGTTTTGTAATAAAAGCATCTTTAAGATTTGAATCTTTTAAAGCTGGAATCAAATCATTGTTAATATCTGTTTTAACATGTGCCCCTTCATGTAAGAAATAAAACACAATTACCAATACCTTTGGCTGATCTTTCTCACATTTTTTAATTCCTTCAAAAATATCTGGTTGTTCAATTTCTAACCAACAACGACTAACATTTCTGTAAGAATTTTTTAGTTCATCTACAATATAGTTTAATGACATTTGCGCATTAGGATCCTTGCTACCGTGACCAATAATCATTACATCAACATCTTTGTTAGGTAGTGTTACATTGTTTTCTTTTAGAGTAGTTGCAATTCTATTCTCAACAATATCTACCAAAGTTTTATGCATGCTCATTGGTTTAGTTATTAGAAATTTCACTTGTGTATCTTTTTGTAATTTCATTGTATCAGTTACTGCAATCTTGACTTTTTTTCCTGGATATAGGAAATATGGCACTATAGTTAGCGAATCAATATCTTCTTTGAGGCATTTTGAAATACCATCCTCAATGAATGGCGGTTCTACTTCTAAAAAGCAGTAATCAGTAAAAACATAGTCTCCTTTGGATTTGATTCCTGCACAAATAGTCTCTAATTCTTCAGATGCTTCTCTTTCTCTACTTCCTCTATCAATTATCAATAATCCCCGCTTCAATTTTCAATCCTCGCTATGGCTATAGTCAAATTTGGTGGGAATTTCTGCTTTTCTACAATTAATTTGCCATTTGACACTAGAATTGCTGCTGCCTCTGAAACACTAGATGTTCCTTCAAATGCTTTTACTGTATCAGAAGGGTTGGGAGCTGTAACTTTAGCTAAATCTTCTCTTTCAATACATTCAACTGGAATTTCCATCTCTTTTCCAACATCTATCAGTCCCTGCACATCTTCAGGTTTTTTTATAGAAACTAGTTTTGCTATTGATTTTGAACTAAGTTTGAATTTCTTTAAACAGTCATTGATACCTTCTTTGATAGTTTCTTTTGATGTATCCCAATGCAAACCTATTCCAATCACTAAACTTGGTGGTCTGTAAATAACTGATTCAGATGTTAAATCATCTTCAATAATTTTATCTGAAATTATTAAATTTGCTTTAGATTTTGAATTCTTTAATTCTTCTATAGTGTTGTATTTTGAAACATTTTTTGGTAATTGTTTGTACCAATTTCTTTCTCCTGCATCTTGAAAAATTCCTATTGGTTCTTCATTAACCATATGCGCACTAATTCTGGTAACATTTGAGTCGTCTTCAATCTTCCAACCAAAATCTCTGCCCACTAAATCAACTGCAATAGTTTTGTTTACATCCGCTGCTGTAGTGATTACTGGTTGTGCTTTTAATTTCTCTGCAATTTTTTCAGTAAGCTCATTTGCTCCTCCAATATGTCCAGATAATACACTAATTACAAAATTTATTTTATCATCAATTACAATTACTGCTGGATCTGTCTTCTTATCTTTAAGCTGTGGTGCAATTAATCGAATCACTGCACCTAGAGAAAATAGACAGATTAATGCATCATTATTTTTGAAAAGTTCAACAATTTTTTCTGATGTAGGCTCTGAATACCATGTAATTGAGTCATTTTGGTTAGATAATTTAGAGGGTGCAAAAATGGTCCATTCTGGAAAAATTTCTTTAAGGTTTTGACCAATATTGATGCCATTTTTAGTAATGGCAAGAACTGAAATTTTATCCATATTCCAAACTTTGCTGATTTAATAAAATACCTTACCCTTTTGGTTCTCTTGCCAAGATGTTTCCCTCAAAATCAAATAATATGACATCAATTGGAACTTTTTCTTCACTGTGTTTTCTCATGTGTTTATACACCTCACTACAAATTAACTCAAAAAATCCATCTACATTATTTTCTTGAATGATCTCTGATACATGCCTTGCTGTGTTTGCTTTTTTAATGTCCTCAATAATTTTTCCATTTGCATTAACTTTTTTTGCTAATTCTGCTAGAAAATTCATATCAACTTTTGAACCTTTGACATGAGTTTGTTTTACCCCTGCTGCCATTTTTGCAAGTTTTCCAATAAACCCAACTACATATGCTTTTTTGATATTTTTCTTACCACATTGTTGAATGGTGTATCCTGAAAAATCCCCCATTTGTACAAAACAATGTTCTGGTAGATCTACGATCTTTTTTGCAAAATCTTCACTTCTTCCTCCAGTTGTTAACACGACTGTATCATTTCCCATAGCAATTGATACATCCAAATTTTGTCTAATTGATGCAGCATATGATGCGGTTGAAAATGGTATTACTATGCCACTTGTACCTAAAATTGAAATTCCATCTTTGATGCCTATTCTTGGATTGTCTGTTTTTGGCCCTAATTCTTTACCTTTTGGAACTGATATTACCACTCTGATTCCTTTTTCTTTTAGGATGTTTTCTCCTATTTCCTGAAGATTCTCTGTAATCATTTTTTTTGGAACTGGGTTAATAGCAGGTTTGTTGATTTCCAAACCTAAACCAGGTTTGGTTACTATGCCTACCCCTTCCCCTCCATCAATTTCAATCTGATTTTTGTTATCATTGAATGTTAATTTAACTATGATTTCAGCACCATGTGTGACATCTGGATCATCCCCTCCATCCTTTATTACAGAACACTTTGCCTTGTTTTTTTCAAACTGACATGAATTTACAGGAATCTTAATTGTAGATTTTTTAGGTAAAGTAATTTCAATTTCTTCAATCTTTTGTTGTTTAATAATTGATAGTAATGCTGCTTTTGATGCTGCAGTAGCAGAACTTCCTGTCGTATATCCTGTCCTTAGCTTTTTTTCTTCTGCCACAACTGGTGTATTCATTTTACTGTATTAACTCTTGTTTAGGATTTTTTATTTTCCAAATAGATTTAAAATAAAAACTATGTGAAGTTATTATGGATAAACCTATTCAAATAGTGATTACTGGTGCCAGTGGATTTGTGGCAAAAAATCTCAGGAAATATTTATCTGAAAAAAATGTTCATCTAATTTCAATATCTAGAAAAAATTTCAAATCATTCAAAAATGAAACTAAAGTTATCTCAAAAAATTATGACGAAAAATCACTTCTTCCTAAGATAAAAAACTCTGATGCTTTAATTCATCTTATAGGAATTGGGAAACAATCTACAAAAATTGATTATGAATCAATCAATTTTCAATTAACACAAAAAATTGTTAATTTATCTAAAAAAGCAAAAATCAAAAAACTTGTTTATACAAGTGGATTAGGAGTATCTTCTAATACTTCTATTGGGTATTTTATATCAAAATTTAAGGCTGAAACATCTATTATTGATTCACAAATCAACTATACAATTTTTCGACCTTCGTATATTGTGGGTAAAGATGATCTTTTTACAAAATATTTGAAAAAATCTATTAAAAAAAATAAAATCACTATTCCTGGATCTGGAAAATATTCCATACAACCAATTTCAATAGATGATGTTACAAAATTAATTTTCCAATCTATTGTTAATAAGAAATTCAATAACAAAATAATAGATCTTGTTGGCTCTGAAAAAATTTCATTTGAAAAATATGTTCAATTATTTCTACAAAAGAGAAAAACCAAACTATGTTACATTGATATCGAAAAAGCATATCATCTTGCAATAAGTAACCCGAAATTTGATTATGGTGTGGATGATCTTAATATCCTAGTAGGAAATTTTATTGGAGATCACCAAAAACTCAAAAATCTAGCTAAAACAAATTTTCAATCCGTCAAAGAACTGTTAAAGACCGGCGCCTTGTTTTAGTGCATCAATCTTGTTTGTTTTTTCCCAGCCAAATTCTGGCTCATTTCTTCCAAAATGACCATATGATGCTGTCTTTTTGTAAATTGGTCTTTTCAAATCTAGTTGAGAAATGATTCCTGATGGTTTCATATCAAAATTCTTTCTAACTAAATCTTCTATTTGATTTTCTGGAATTTTGTTTGTTCCAAATGTGTTTACGTATAATGATACTGGTTCTGCAACTCCAATTGCGTATGCAAGTTGAACCTCACATCTATCTGCAAGACCTGCTGCAACTAAATTTTTTGCAATATATCTACACATGTAACAAGCTGATCTATCTACTTTTGATGGGTCTTTACCAGAGAAAGCTCCCCCACCATGTCTTCCAAAACCACCATAGGTATCTACTATAATTTTCCTTCCAGTAAGGCCTGCATCTCCGTGTGGGCCTCCAATTACAAATTTTCCAGTTGGATTAATGTGAATTTTAATATCATCATCCCATAGATTTCCTAAAACTGGTTTGATAACCTTGTCAATGATTTCTCTTTCAATCTCGTCTTGTGATATTTCTGGTGCATGTTGAGTAGATACAACAACTGTTTCAATTTTAGTTGGTTTGTTATCTTCATATCTTACAGAAACTTGAGATTTTCCATCTGGTCTTACCCATGGCAATGTTTTGTCTCTTCTTACTTGGGATAATTTTTGAATTAGTTTATGTGCTAACAAAATAGGCATAGGCATTAATTCTTCAGTTTCATTTGTTGCATATCCAAACATTAATCCTTGATCTCCTGCACCTTGTTCTTTATCTTCAGTTGCAGTTACACCTTGACTAATATCTGGACTTTGAGAATGTAATCTTAAATTGACTTGACAAGTATCTGCATCAAACATCAAATCTTTATCGTCATATCCAATTTCTCTAATTGTTTTTCTAATTAATTCTTCTTGTGCTTTTTTATCCAAATTTGCTTTTGATGTCACTTCACCTGAAACAGCAACAAAATCTGTTGTTACCATTGTTTCAACTGCAACTCTTGAATCAGGATCTTGTCTAAGAAATTCATCTAAAAATGCGTCTGAAATATTATCACAAACTTTGTCAGGATGCCCTTCTGTTACTGATTCAGATGTAAATAGAAAATTATTTGTCATAAAACTCACTACCTACTAGAGTTCATTTTCTAGTTTGATGAATAATACGTTGTTACCTCTTACGATAACTCTACCATAATTTGCGATAGTTTTACCTTCGTGTAGTTCTTCAGCATCTGTCATTATCAAATTCATGTATGAATCAACATTATCCATTTTACCTTTGTATTCGACTTCATTTTTCAGTCTTACAGTAACTTTCTTCTTTGTGCTTTTTTGAAGAGTTGTTAGAGGTCTTTTTGCGCTATTTGATTGAGACACTAATTGTTCACTTGTTTTGCAACTTTGTTCTCTAGAATAAAAGCCTTACCTCCTTTGAAGAAACAGAAATTCCTTAAATTTTTTCTTCTTTTTGTAATAATAATACATATGATCTCAACTGGTTTAGAAAAATTAGATAAATCTCTATTTGGAGGAATTCCAGATGGCGTAATTGTAGATATTTTTGGAAAAAATGGAACAGGAAAAACCCAACTATTGTTACAATTGACAATAAATTCTATCAAAAATGGAGGTCATGTTTTGTATTTTGATACGACAGGAGGTTTTAGACCTGAAAGAATACTTGATATTCAAAAAACCCTTGAATCCCAATTAGATTTTCTTAACCAAATTACTGTTTCAAGATTAACTAACACTTCCGAACAAATTAACTCAATCAAAAATATTAACAAAAATTTTTCATTAATTGTAATTGATAATGTAACTGATTTGTTTTCTTATGAATATCAAAAAAATGAATCTGTTTTCGAGAAAAATTCTTTGTTTATGAAATACATGCGTGATTTATCTAATTTTGCAATATCTAACAAAATTCCTATCGTTATTACTAATATGATAAGGAATTTAGAAGGAAAAGAAATTGAAAATATGAAAGGTGCAATTGATCCATTTACTCATATCAAAATACATCTAACAAAAAATTTATCAAAATTTAATGGAAAAGTTTACTCACCATTTATGGAAAATTCGTTTTCTTACACAATTGACAAATCAGGACTTTCTTCTGAAGATATTTAACGGTCAATGAGGAAGTTTACTAATGGCAGGAATTTTTGATTCTATACCGATTATTACTGTAGTATTATTTGCACTTGGGCTAGTTGGTGTAATTGTTTATGAAAGATCACGATCTAAAACACCAGATGAATCTGATTCCTGAATCACTATTTGAGAATTTTGGGTTTTCCAATCTAACTGAAATTCAAAAAAAGGCTTCTCCGATAATTCTACAAAAAAAAGATTGTTTAGTTATTGCTCCTACTGGTTCTGGAAAAACAGAATGTTCTGTAATACCAATTTTCTCTTTATTGAAAAATTCTAGGAAAACAGGAAAAATAAAAACTCTATACATTACTCCTTTACGTGCATTAAACAGAGATGTTTTTAGAAGAATTACAAAATATGCTCATCAAAGTGAATTAACTATTGAAATTAGACATGGTGATACAACACAAAAAGATCGAAAAAAAATCTCTGAAAACCCTCCTGATGTTCTGATTACAACTCCTGAAACTTTGGTAATTCTTTTAACTCAAACTAAATATCTTGATGCATTATCTGATTTAGAATGGATTGTAGTTGATGAAGTACACGAATTACTATCTAGTGAAAGAGGTACTCAACTCTCTCTAAGTATTGAGCGATTAGAATTCAATTCCAAATTCCCACTTACAAAAATAGGCTTATCTGCTACAGTAGGTAATTTTGAAGAAGCAGGAAAATTTGTTGTAGGTACAAAAAGAAAATGCGAGATAATTAGAGATACTTCTGTAAGAAAATATGATGTAGACATACAATATGTTGATGGAACAATTTCTGATGTAGCAGAAAAAATTGTTGAACATGTGTCTGAATTAGATTTGAATTCTCCTATTCTCTTATTTACAAACACTAGGGGTGAATCTGAATTTTTAGCCTCAATACTCAAAGAAAAATCTACTATTCCAATTGAATTACATCATGGATCTCTTTCAAAAGAAGTTAGAGAAGAGACTGAACAAAATTTGCGTGAAGGAAAACGAGGAATTGTTGTTTGTACATCTTCCCTTGAATTAGGATTGGATATTGGTTCTGTTGAATTAGTAATTCATTACGGTTCACCTAGACAAGTATCAAAATTAGTTCAAAGAGTAGGAAGAAGTAGACATAATCGCAATGCTTCTGCTAAAGGATTAATCATCACAAATAACTCTGATGACGAATATGAAGCACAAGCCATTCTTCAAAGAATTCAAGAGGGTTCTATTGAGGAACAAAAAATCCATGATGGCTCACTTGATGTTCTTGCTCATCACCTTGTTGGTCTTACAATGCAAATTGGGGAAATTTCAATTGACAACGCATTTGATTTGATTACAAGAGCTTATCCATTTAGAAATTTAAAACTAGAAGAACTTATAGATGTTCTAGATTTACTTGATTCAAATTATTTGATCTTTTTTGATCGAACAAAGATGACTTTTTGGAAGAAAGGCCGTTCTTTCAAATATTATTTTGAAAATCTTTCTACCATTCCTGATATTCTCAAATTCAAAGTATTTGATAGTGTAGGAAAAAAAATCATTGGCAGTTTAGATCAGAGATTTGTAGGTGATTATGGTGACTCTGGAAATATTTTTGTTCTAAAAGGCTCACAATGGAGAATTCTAAATGTTGATGAGAAATCATTTACAGTAAACGTTGAGCCATTTAGAGGTGGAGGAATTACCGTTCCATACTGGGAAGGTGAGAATATTCCTATTGATTATAAAACTGCCAGAAAGGTGGGTAATTTTAGAAGCAAAGTACGTTCAGGCTTACTTCAGTTAACAAATAAAACAATTGAAAAATTAAATTTTAATGAAATTTCTGATGAGAATAATATAGTAATTGAATCTAGTAGATCTCAAGGATCAATTGTACTACATTCTTGTTTTGGTACAAAAATTAACTCTACACTTTCTACATTACTTTCTTCTATGTTATCCTCTATGTTGGGTTCTGTTGTAGATTCTCGTTCTGATGGTTATCGAATAGTATTATCTTCTAGATCTAGAATCTCAGAAAAATTATTTCTTGAAGTCTTAAAAGATGATTATGATTTGTTTTCTATGGTTACTGCATCACTTACTGGTACTCATAATGTAAATTGGAGAACATGGTGTGTTGCAAAAAAATTTGGTATTGTAGGACGTGGTGCAGTTTATGAAAGAAAATCTGCACGATTTTTGTATGAGAGATATTCTAAAACTGCACTTGTTCAAGAAGCATTACGTGAATTATTTCATGATAAATATGATCTCAAAAATACTGATAAAATCTTAAAAGAAATTCGTGAAGATCAAATTCATGTAAAATGGTTAGAAGTTGATCAATTCTCAAAATTAGCAGAACCTATCTTAGATCATACATCAAAATATTATTCTTCTCCCGCTAATCTTGATAAAGGAATTTTAGATCTTGTAAAAGCTAGATTGGATAAAACAAAACATCGTTTAATTTGTGCTAGATGTGGAAAATGGGAACGTGTTGTTGAAACAAATGAAGTAAAGAATATTTTGATTTGTCCTTACTGTAAAGGACGACAAATTACTGCAACTTTTTACTCTGATTACGATCTTCCTAAAATTATTAGAAAAAAACATGAGGGGAAAAAATTGACTAGTGAGGAAAAACACAAGGTAGATCGTGCCTGGAAAGTGTCTTCTCTAGTTGAGAATTTTGGTAAAACTGCCATTGTTGTCATGTCTGGTTATGGTGTAGGTGCAGACACTGCTGCACGAATTCTTCGCAATATGGTTGATGAAGAACACTTATTCAAACAGATCTATGAGGCAGAAAGACAGTATGTAGTTACTAGAGGTTTCTGGGATTCTTAATTCTTTTTTGTAATTTTAGAAAATGCTGTTAGGAACATCTCTATTCTTCCTTCTAATCCAGCTTTTGCATTAAGACCAGTTATAGAAACAATTTCTCCTAATTCACATTTGTCAATTAGTCTAGCTTGATTTCTCCATCCCTTTACCCAAATTTGTCCAGTATCATCTTCTACAAACATTTCTGAAAGTGCAATTGATTCTCCCGTTTTTGTTTGAACTTCACGTCTTTCTGGAACTTTCAAGATTATTGCTTCTATGCAATAACTACCATCAACTTTAACATCATTAATCTTTGTTCTAATTTGAGATAATGAAGGAATACTTTCATCATTATCTAATTTTCTTACAAAAGAATTATCATCAAGTGTTATTGAATTTCCATATGCTTTAGATGGCATACACTCTATGACATCTCCTTCTACACAAATGCTAGTTGAATTTGATGAATCACTAATGTTGTATAGATTTTTTTTGTTATCTACTGCTAAAATCATGTTTCTTCCATTTTCTGTTGGTGACATTGATAGAACTCTTGCAATTACTGGCTCTGCTTCTTTTCCTCCTTCAATCTCAATAATTGTTGCATCATTTCCATGAATTTCCAATCCTTGGTTTCCTGATTTTACCCTAACACCAAGTAATCTTACTTTAGCTGATTGTGAAATCATATTTGGAATTGATGATTCATCTTTTCCCCATAGAACTACTCTCATTCCACTTCCATCTTTACCTTTTAACCTCATTCTTAATGCCTTTCCAGGCATGCCTCTTGAGTTTGTAAACTCCATACCACTGATAACTCCATCAATTTCTCCTAAAACCACCAGATCTTTTTGACCTTCTTGTAGTTCACTTACATCTTTTGTAATTGTATCAATAGTTGGAATTTCACTTGTTGAATCAGTAGCTTCTACATTTGAACCTGAACCAATATTGATTGTTGGTGAACCATCAAGATCTGATTTGACATAAGCCTTAATGATTTTAATCAAATCTCCTGGTTTTAGATTTTCAATTCCTGGAAGATTTGCCTTTTCATCCCATAATTTCACACTTGCAGTAGAATTTGCATCATCGTATACGGTCATAGTTCTAAGATAAAATGGAGAACCATCTTTTCTTGAAAATTGTTTTGCAGGTGATAAATTCAAAACTCTAGTTTCTAATGAAATTTCTTTTGCCCCTGCATAGAGATCTTTTAAACTCATTTCTACTTTTAGTGGCCCTGATAATGTAACACCATAATCTGATGCAATTAAAAATAAAGCTCCTTGATCAGTTAAATATCCGGCTCCGATTTTTTCTTTTTTTAGTTTTATTTGGTCCTCAATAATTTCTCTAGTTAGTTCTGGCTTTTGTTCAATTAATTTTTCAATAAGGTTATCAAATTCAGTCAACTCATAATTGCTATCTTTATTCTATTAATAAAAATTTCATTATATTGTTATATTATGTTTCTATACTATCAGATCGCTTTATTGTTAATTTAAAATTATTATTTCTAAATTTTTCTTGTTTTGAATATATTGTCTCTTGATTTGCTGAACTACAACAAAATCTATGATGAAACAACTGATTAACTAAATTAGTAGGATGATCGCAGTTTTAACATGTCATGTATTGATGTTCGCCATTTATCAAAATCTTATGGTTCAATCAAAGCAGTAGATGATGTTGTTTTATCTGTCAAACCTGGACAGGTTTTTGGATTTTTAGGCCCAAATGGTGCAGGAAAATCAACCACCATCAAATTACTTACCACCTTAATCCCCCCTTCAAATGGTTCTCTTACAATATTGGGAATTGATGCAATCAAAAATCCATTAGAAATCCGTCACAAAATTGGAGTGGTTTTACAACAACCAAGCTATGAACCTACTCTGTCAGTTGAAAAATCACTTGACAAGTATGGGATGATGTGGAATGTTTCAAAAACTGAACGCAAAAAAAGAATGGAACAACTTTTGAAAGATTTTGATTTGGTTGAAATTAGAAAGAAAAGAAATGAAGATCTATCTATTGGTCAACGAAGACGAGTACAGGTTGCACGAGAATTCATGCATGATATGGATTTGTTATTTTTAGATGAACCTACAGTGGGATTAGATCCAAGTGCTAGACGAAAACTATTAGATTATTTAAAAAATAAAGTCAGAACAGGCTTAACAATTTTTTACACTACTCATATTCTAACCGAAGCAGAATATCTTTGTGATGAAATTGCAATTCTTGATAAGGGAAAAATTATCACTGTTGACTCCCCTGAAGCACTAAAAAGTAAATTTGGAAAAGAAAAAACTATTAAAATTCATTTACTAGAAAAAATTTCTAAAATTTTTGATCTACTAAATGGGATTGATGATTGTAAAATAAATTTTGAATCTGGAACAAATATTGTAATTCACTCTGAACAATCTGAATTAGTTCTGTTAAAAGTTTTGAAAATATTAAATGATAATGATATTGAGATAGAAGATTTATCTGCAGTCCCTACAAATCTTGAGGAAATATTCTTAAAAATGGTGAGAGAAAATGCATCCGATAATTAGACTTGTAAACAGAAACCTTACAATTTCTTTGAATCCTGGATTCTTAATTTGGCAGGTAATTTTTCCTCTGATCTATATTTTTGTAGCAGGTTTTGCATATGCTCCATTAATTCAACATGTTCCTTTTGGTGCAAAGGAACTTGATTATCCTGCATTTCTTGCATCTGGTATGATTGGATTTAACATAATGAACAGTACACTTGTCTCAGGAATCATAATCTGGAATGATAGGAGGCATGGGATGTTTGAACAAATAATGTCTGGTCCATTCACAAGAAGCCATTACATTCTTAGCAATATCTGCACTATTGGCATAATTGGTTTAGTCAGTGCTTCTCTGATTGCCTTGGTAGGTTATCCAGTATTTTTTGAATCTGTAGAGTTTTCAATCGTCACCATCCCTGTGATCGTTTTTGGTGCCATCACTGGCTCTGTTTTGTTTGGTTCATTAGCGTCCATAATTTCAACAAGATTACGTTCTAGCGAAGGATTTAATGTAATAATCAACACCGTTTTTCTATTTTTTGCATTTGTTAGTTCTGCATTTTATCCTGCAGAAAATGTTCCTGAACCATTACGCACCGCATTTTATCTAAATCCATTGACTTATCTGGTTGATGTAATTAGAGCAGGAATTTTTGGAACTATTACGGATTTTGTGATTGTTGAAATGTTAGTACTTGTTGGAATTGCTTCGGTACTATTTGTTATTGCATCAAAACTTCTAACTAAATTAGATTTCTAGAAAATAAAATTATTTTTTAAACTTCTCGTACATCTCATTAATTTTTTTAATTACATCTAGATTTTCATATTCAATTAAATTCAAATTTGGTATCACACAATGACCTCCAATAATTCCTGGATACATTTTTGGTCTATTCCCTAAATTTTCATGTATTTCATCTGCAAATTTCCACATTTCATCAAAATCTATACCTTCTTTTTCACAAATCATTTTTGTTATTTGTGCATAATTGATAAGCCATCCATAATACGATGTATCAACTAAAATTTTTGCAAGTTCGCCTGTTTTTGTTGTTGACATCCAATCAACTTTTTGAAATCTTTTTTCTAAATCTAATTTGATTTCAGGATTGATCTCATTATCATCTGAAGCAATAAATTTTGTATATCTTTTGATATCATCTAAGAATCTTCTATGAACACCACGAACTGGTGAAAATAAAACTGGAACACTTGATTTTTCTTGAATTTTTTTTGTAGTACCTGGTCTTACCGTAGAATGGACGATTATTGCTTTTAGTTCATTTAATTTTGGAATCCAACTTAAAGTAGTATCCACAAATCCTGATAATTCTCCTGGCAAACAAACATGAAGATATTCTGGATTTTTAATTGAACTATTTTCTGAATAATTTTTACATTTTGAAGATTCTATGTCAATACCAACACAATTAAAATTTCTTTCATCTAGTAACCCAAATAGAGTTTCACCCACTTCTCCCATGCCTAATACTATGTCTGACATTGTACCTATTTTCAGAAAAACACTCTATGCTATATTCGTGTTACAGTTTATTGTTTTTAGAAAAGTAGCCCGAGGCAGATTCGAACTGCCGTCACGGGCTCCAAAGGCCCATATGCTTGACCTCTACACTATCGGGCTGCTAAATCGAGCACGCTAACTCCCTTAATGAACTTTTTATTCTGATATGCCTAACACTAAACTAATCTTTGATAACTCTAATTAATTTCTCAATTGGATCTTCCATTTGGTTTAGAATTTTTTTTGCTTTTAGTTGATTTAATTGCTTTGTAGATTCAAAAAACTTTGTTATATGTTTTGAAACCTTTTTAGGATTTGTTTCTCTTATGACCAATCGTTTTTTCACCAAAAAGTTCTCTATTATGTTTGGAACTGCATTATATGATATTGTGGGAATTCCCATTAATGCTGATTCTGCAGTCATTGTACCACCTGAACCAATAAAAACATCTGTGTTGTTTAACAAATGTTTTCCATCAAATGACATCTTTACAATTTTAGCTTTTTTACCTATTTTCTTTTGTAGTTTTTGAATTTGTTTTGTATACCTACCTAAAACAACAATATTCTCTTCATTAAATTTAGATATTACATCCTTGGTAATTGGAATAATTTTATTTGATTTTTCTGTATATGATGCTTCTTCTTCTTCTATTCTTATCAAAATGTTTTTTCGGCCATTATTTTTGAATGGAAGTTTCACATCTTCATTTGTTTTTCTTTTGATTGTTACTGCTGCATCAATTGCTTTGTATGGGATGATATTTTTTTCATTTATTCCATATTTTGAAAATTCTTTTTTTGGAATTGTATTGGGGATTAACAGCTTTTGAATTAGTGGTAATGTTAATTTCATCACTGCTTCTGCATGTGGTGAATCACAAAATGCAATATGTTTAATTCCTAAACCAAATGAAACTCTTGCAGCTTCAGGTGAACAAAAACTAATTACCAGATCTGGTGAAAATGCCTCAATTTTTCTGATAAGCTTTCCAATTCTATCATTTCCTGCTTTTAGTTTGGAATTTTTTCTTCCTCCACCATGTTTACCTACTAAAATAAGGTCAAAATTACGAATTTTAGCTAATTTTGAAACTTCCTCATACTCTCTAGAAGTGCATAAAATACTGTTTTTTTTGCCTAATTTTTCTATTATTGGTTCAGAAAACAGTAATTGTTTTGGAGTTAGAACATCTATCCATATTTTCAAGTAATTTCCATAACTAAAGTTAGTTCAATAAGTTTTTCTTAGTCTAATCCTAAGCTTTAGTGTAATGGGGGGAACAAAAGTTGTTGTTTATGGCCTTAGTACCGAAGGATATGCTATTGCATCACAAATGGCCATTAAAGGAGCCGACGTTTACATAATTGATGAATCTACCCCTTCTGCAATTTCACTAAAAGCAGAAATTGCTAAAACATATCCAAACGTTTCATCTCTAAAAGAAGATGAACCATTACTAGCTATGGAACCAATTGATGTGGCAATATCCAAAGCTCAATATCTATTCTTTACTCCTAGAATCAGAAAAACTGGACAGGACATCAAAACTGAAATCCATTCAAAATTCAAAGATGCTACTGCATCTTTAAAGAAAAAAAGTTCTGTTGTTTTTACTCTCCCAACAGGATTTGGTGGAAATAATGAAAATATTTCTTTACTTGAACATGTTACAGGACTTGAAGTTGGAAAAGATATTTCATATTTTTATTATCCTTTAGAAGGCACTGATCAACAACCAAAAATTGTTGGTTCTTTTAATGGCAAAAAAGATTCTGTATTGTCTGGTTTGTTAACTACTGGAAAAAAAGAGAAAAACTTTGTTGCAATTTCATCCTCTGAACATTTTCATGCAATTAATGTTCTCTCAAGATTTTCAAGTCTGTGTAGTGTGTTAGAAGTTTGTAAATATGCTCAAGATGAAATTACTAAAAATGATTTATCATCAGATGATTTTCAAGAAATATTCCTTAATGATATGGTAGGTGGCTTACTAGATCTAAAATCTTTAGGCTCATCTTTTGAAGGTGCAAACACACTCATGTATCTCATTAATGGAAGTGTAAAAGGTATTGATGGTTACATCAAACGATTGATAGATGAAATACGTGCAACTTTAAAGAAAAATGATCTTAAAGCTAGCAGAACAAAAATTGCATTATCTTGGACACTTGATCAACATTCAATGCGTGGGGATAAAATTGAGATGCTTCAAAATTTGACTTCGAGATTACGTGATTACATTGGTGATGTTGAAGCATATGAAGATCCAAATTTTGATCTATTTCATAGTGATAAAACAACAATTGTTGTAGCATGTTCAAAATCTGATTTTACAACTATTGAAAAAACTAAACAAGATTCTGATTTGATTATTGTGAAAGCTAATCCTTTATGCGAAACAATCCAATAATGGTATAAATTAGCTAAATTAGTATTCTGTTTGAATTGTCTAGTGAAAATGAATCTGATGAAATTCCTGTAAATGTTGTTTCTGAGAATGAATCTGATGAATCTGTTGAGGAATCAAAATCTTCTGAATATGTGAAAGAAAACTCATCAGAGTTATTAGATGCAGAAAAACAAAAAACTTCAGAATGTGAAGAAAAATTAAAACATATTTTAGCAGATTTTCAAAATCTTAGTAGAAAGACACAATCTGATATTGAAAATGGTGTTAATGCTAAAGTAGATGAATTTCTATTGGATTTTCTAAAAATCTATGATGATTTTATTCGTGCAAGAGACGTCTTCTCTGAAAATAAAATCAATGCCGAAGGTCTTGATTCAATTTTAAAAAATATGGATTCTCTGTTGAAAAAATACGATGTGGCTCCAATTGATGCGTTAGGAGAAATTTTTGATCCAAATCTTCATGAAGCAATATCTGTCATCTCTGATCCTAATTTAGATGACAATACAATTACCAAAGAGATCAGGAAGGGATATATTTCTCAAAAGAGGATTATAAGACCGACATTAGTAGAAATTTCAAAAAAGGATGATAATTAAAAATGGCTAAAGTAATAGGTATCGATTTAGGAACAAGTAACTCTGCTGCTGCAGTGATGATGGGTGGAAAACCAACAATTATTCCTGCAGCTGAAGGTCAAACTGCAGCTGGAAAAGCATTCCCATCCGTAGTCGCTTTTTCTAAAGAAGGTGAACTTTTAGTTGGTGAACCTGCTCGTAGACAAGCAGTTACAAACCCTGACAATACTATTGTTGCAGCAAAACGAAAAATGGGTTCTGATTATACCTTTAAAATTCTAGATAAAGAATACAAACCTCAACAAATCTCTTCATTCATTCTACAAAAAATAAAAAAAGATGCTGAGGCATTTATTGGTGAATCTGTAGAAAAAGCAGTTATCACAGTTCCAGCATACTTTGATGACAATCAACGTCAAGCAACAAAAGATGCAGGAACAATTGCAGGTCTTGATGTTGTTAGAATAATTAATGAACCAACTGCAGCTTCCTTAGCATTTGGATTAGATAAAGCAAAAGAAGACATGAAGATACTTGTCTTTGATTTTGGTGGTGGTACATTAGATGTTACTATCATGGAAATGGGAGGTGGTGTTTTTGAAGTAATGAGTACATCTGGGGATACTCAACTAGGTGGAACTGATATGGATAAAGTTTTGATTGATTATGTTGTTGACGAATTTAAGAAAAAAGAAGGAGTTGATCTTTCTCAAGACACAACTGCAATGACAAGAATTAGAGAAGCTGCCGAAAAAGCAAAAATTGAATTATCTACTGTAATGGAAACTGATGTTAATCTACCATTTATTGCACATGATCCATCTTCAGGTGCAAAGAATCTTGAATTAAGACTAACTAGATCTAAACTCGACGAATTAATTGGACCTATTGTAGATCGTTGTAAACCTTCTATACAAAAAGCACTTGAAGATGCAAAACTTTCCAATTCTGATATTAACAAAATAGTAATGATTGGTGGTCCAACAAGAATTCCACTAGTCAAAAAATTTGTTAGTGATGTTATAGGAAAGGAAGTTGAATCCGGTGTTGATCCTATGGAAGCAGTAGCTATGGGAGCTGCAATTCAAGCGGGAATTATTGCTGGTGATGTTACTAGTGACATTGTTCTACTTGATGTAACTCCATTAACTCTGGGAATTGAAACACTTGGAGGAGTTCGAGAACCTCTTATTGAAAGAAACACTACTATTCCAACCTCAAAAGGAAAAGTGTTCACAACTGCAGCTGATAATCAGACAGCTGTAACTATACATGTTGTTCAAGGTGAAAGACCTATGGCCACAGATAATGTTTCTTTAGGCAGCTTTAATCTTGCTGATTTACCTCCTGCCCCAAGAGGGGTTCCTCAAATTGAAGTCAAATTTGATATTGATGCAAATGGAATCATTAATGTAACTGCAAAAGATCTTGGAACTCAAAAGGAAGCAAAAATTACTATTGAAACAAAAACCAAATTATCTGAAGAAGAAATTGAAAAATTAAAAGAAGATGCTGAAAAGTTCTCTGAGGAAGATAAAAAGAAGAAAGAGAAAATTGATCTTAAAAATGAAGCAGAAAGTTACATCTACACTACTGAAAAATTAGTTAATCATGATCTAAAAGATAAAATCTCTCAAGAGCAAGGAATTAAAATTACTGATGTTGTAAAAGAAGTAAAAGAGGTTTTAGATAAAGAACCTGAAGAATTAAAACCAAAACTTGAAGCATTACAATCTTTAGTAAACGAAGTAACTACTGAACTCTACAAGAATGCAGCTCCTCCTCCAGGTGCTGATGGACAACAAGGTGCTGATGGACAACAAGGTGCTGATGGACAACAAGGTGCTGATGGACAACAAGGTGCTGATGGACAACAAGGTGCTGATGGACAACAAGGTGCTGATGGACAACAAGGTGCTGATGGACAAACAACAGAATCCGCTTCAAATGACGAAACAAAAACTAACTAATTTTAAAAATTCAACCATTTATACAGTAATTAGAATAAAGGAATGATTCATGTCTGCAAAGCGAGATTATTATGAAGTTTTAGGAGTGTCTAAATCATCTTCTAATGATGAAATTAAAAAACAGTATAGAAAATTAGCATTAAAGTTTCATCCAGATCGAAATCAATCTGCTGAGGCCGGAGAACACTTTAAAGAAATTTCTGAAGCATATGCGGTTCTTTCTGACACTGAAAAGAGACAACTGTATGATCAACATGGACATGCAGGTGTAGATGGAAGATATTCTAGCGAAGATATCTTTCAGGGTGCACGTGGTGACTTTAGCGATATCTTTGGTCGTGGAGGTGGAGGATTTGATTCTATTTTTGAATCAATATTTGGTCGTGGAGGTGGAGGATTTGGATTTGGTCAAGAACGAGGTTCTGATATTCTTTATCAAACATCAGTTACATTAGAAGATGTTTTACATGGTAAACAAATGGAAATAGAATTACAAAAACAAATTCACTGTGATACGTGCAGTGGTTCTGGTTGTAAACCTGGTACTGATAAAAAAACATGTTCTTCATGTAATGGGCAAGGTCAAGTAAGGCAAACACGTAACATGGGATTTGCTTCATTTGTTACTGCTGCACCCTGTTCTTCATGTAGAGGTCAAGGTTCAATCATTGAAACTCCTTGTAGTGATTGTAGAGGTCAAGGAAAGAAAAAAGGATCAAAAAAAGTTACTTTTGACATTCCTCCTGGAATTGATTCAGGTGATTATACTGTACCAAATGAAGGAAATGAAGTACCTGGTGGCTCTAACGGTGATCTAATTGTTAGAGTTAGAGTACAACCTCATTCAAAATTCAATAGAGACGGAAAAGATATCTTCTATGATCAAGATGTTTCAATGGTTGATGCAGCATTAGGATGTGATGTTGTTGTCCCAACTTTGGAAGGAACTGAAAAAATTAAAGTTGATTCTGGAAGTCAACCAAACACAATTATCAAATTAAAAGGAAAGGGTGTACCGCATATCAATTCTAGAGGCAAGGGAGATCAGTATGTTAGAATTGTAGTAAATATTCCTAAAAAACTCAACAAACATCAAAAAAACCTACTTGATGAATTTAAACAAACTAGTGATTAACTGATTATGAAGATCGCATTAGATGTTGATGGTGTACTTGCTGATGTTATCCAATCATGGCTAAATTATAGTAATTCAATTAGGCAAGAAATTCAAAAACATGAGATTATTGATTGGGATTTTTGGAAAAAATTTGAAATTGATCGTTATGACTTTTATGCTGAGTTAAGCTCGTGTTGGAAAAATTGGACTTCGATTCCTCCTACTGAAGAAAATCTAGCCTCTATCACAAAAAATCTGTCTGATATTGGTCAAGTAGATATTGTAACTGCAAGAGAGCGTTCAACTGACTCTTTTGTAAAAAACTGGCTAAAATATCACAATATTTCATTTGATAATTATGTTTCAGTAATTCATGGTCCTATGAAAGCTGATTTGGATTATGATGTCTTTATTGATGATTCACCATTAAATGCGTCAAAATTTCTAGAAAACAAGAAAAAAGTCATTCTATATTCTCAACCGTGGAATCAACATATTACTGAAAATAAAATTCATCGAATTTCAAATCTCTCAGAAGCAATTCAAAAATTAAATTAACTTTTTGTAAATTTCTTAATATTTACTTGATGTCCTTTTCTTACATGTGTAGAATGAGTTGTTTTTAATAATTCTGAAATTTTATCATCATCATAAAATTTTACATTGTAACGTCCTAGAACTTTTTTACAATTCATACAATAAACTTCTTTGAATTCCATTTTGAGTTGACAGATGTTATACTTTCAGTATAATAAAGAAACTTATTCTAGATTTCAAAAATTCACAATGCGGGAGTCGCCCAGCCTGGTCAACGGTGTAAGGTTCAGATCCTTATCTTCTAGGAGTTCGTGGGTTCAAATCCCACTTCCCGCATAATTAGTTATTTTCTAATTTGTTTTTGATATTTTTTAAAAGAAGTTTGTTGATCGTTTCTCCAGATGCTTTACCTCTTAATTCCTTCATCGCAATTCCCATTAGAGGCCCAATCGCTCTTTCTTTTTGATTTTTTATAATTTCTTGGTTATTTTCAACAACTTGATGACAAATTTTCTCTAATTCTGATTCATCTACAGCCTCAATTGAAGCATTTTTCATTGCCTCTTCTATTGTTTGAGACTTTCCATTCATAATGTTTTCAAAAATAATTTCAACTGATTCTTTAGTAATTTTTCCCTCTTCTAAAAATTGAAATGTTTTTGTTATTTCTTCATTTTTTAATAATTTTGAATCTAATCCGTTTCTTTCTAAATTTGTTATAGTTGAACATAATACTGATGCTACAAATGTTGGGTTTACTTTGGTTTTTCCAATTACATTTTCAAATAATTCAAAATAATTTGAATCAAAAAGTTGTTCTGATAATTGAAGATTTAGTTGATATTTTGTTTGTAACTCTTTAATTGAATCATCCCATGATTTGGGAATGTTCTTTATTGCATTACTTAATTCTGTTTTTGAAATTATTATTGGAGGAATGTCTGTTTCAGGATACATTCTTGCTGCACCTGGTCTTGGTCTTAGAAATTTAGTCTCTCCACTTTGAGTTGCTAATCGTGTATCGATTGGAATTCCTTCATTTCTAATATACTCGATTCTCAAAACTATCTGATCTATGATTATTTCTATTTTCTCTTCTGGAGCTGCCAAAATTAAAAATCCATCATTATCATTAATCTCTAAGGTTCTTTTCAAATCATTAATGTCTTCATTTTCAACACCGTAATTTGGTAACTCATCAGAATGAAAAACTCCACCTATTCCAAAAAATCTTACTAGTTCTGCTACTTCTTTTCCTAATCTAATTCCTTCATATGGGGAATATCCAAACATGCCTGCCATATTTCTAAATGAAATTCCAATTATTTTCTGATTTTTCTTTATAGCATTTTGAATAATTTTTGATTTACATTTTTTGAATAACTTGGTTACATCTTTACGATCTTTATTTTCATGAGTCCAATCAATATTCTGTAATTTTTCTGAGATTTTTAATAACCCATGTTGTCTTTTAGCCTCATATTCTACCACTTTTTCTAATTGATCAAGCTGTTGAACTCCTTTGACTTCAATTACGACATTTCCGCCTTTTATTGAAACATTAACATCTTGTCGAATTGAACCTAATCCTCGTTTCACTTTTTTAGTACTCCTTAAAATTCTCCCTAATGCCAATGCAATTTTTTTAATTTCATGCGGTTTTACTTCAAATGGTTCAGTAGCAATTTCAACTAAAGGAACACCTAAACGTTCTAAACCATATTTCTTAATTGAACCGTCTTCTCCCAAAATCTTTGCTGCATCTTCTTCTAGACAAATAGATTGAATTCCAATTTTTTTTTCCTCTACATTGAAAGAACCACCTTGTGAAATTAACATTGTTCGTTGAAATCCTGTAGTATTTGATCCGTCTACAACTGTTTTTCTCATTGGATATATTTCTCTAAATACATCTGATTGTAGTGCTGATGCAATTATCAAAGAAATTTTCTTTGCATCTTCATCTAACTCATGTGGAGGTTCTTCATCTTGTTCAACAAGACAACTACTCTCTGGATTTGCAAAATACATTATAGTTTTTGATTTTGATTTTTCAAATAACGCTGCGGGGTCATATTCTCCTAATTCACTTTTAGCAGCACGTAATTTCCTTTGAAATTTTACAGAATATTCGTCTGTGTCAATAGGTGTACAATTACAAAATAATTTTTTATTAGTAGCTAGTTGTTGATGGATCTCCAGTCCTACTTTAACTCCTAATTCATCTGTTGCAAATTCTGACATTTTTTCTCCTAGATTGACATTTCTGATGCAATATTATCAAGCATAATTTCTTTTACCTCATCTATATTCTGAGTATTCCCAAGTGCCCACATTGCTTTTACCAGAGCCACTTCTGGAAGTATGTCTTCTAAAGGAATTATTCCTAAATTTAGAAGATCTCTGCCACTTTCATACACTGTCATTCTTACTCTTCCATCAATACATTGTGATGTCATGCCTAGAAACATCCCTTTTTCGTTGGCTTTTTTTATAGAATCATACGTGACTCTTCCAACATGTCCTAATCCTGTACCTTCAAAGATTATTCCTTTGTATCCACTATCGATAATTTGCTCAATTAGTTTAGGATCATATCCTGGATGGTATTTTACCAAAGCAATTTTTGTATCTAGATTAATTTTTGGTTGGAATTCTAGAGTTTTGTAAACTTCTTTAGAAATATTTTTTTGAATTTTTTCTTCTGCAATTATAAATGCTGGATTATCTCCTATTGTTTGAAATGCCCCTCGTTTACTTGTATGATTCTTTCTAACTCTTGTTCCAATATGACATGCAACTGTGTTATCATTTTCATCATTATGCATGGCAATGTATACTCCTTTTGTTTTACTTTCTGTGATGAATCTTGTTGCTCCTATCAAATTTAGTGCCGCATCAGATGATGCTCTATCTGAAGATCTTTGTGAACCAACTAAAACAATTGGAATTGGAAATCCTGCTAATGCAAATGAAAGAAATGATGATGTATAATGCATTGTATCGGTTCCATGGGCAATAATAATTCCTGAATAATCTGAATCTGAATAACTGCTAATTTTTTTTGCTATTTCTAACCAATTTTCTGGCATTATGTTTTCAGAATACTCTGACAACAAAACTTCTGCATCAATATTTGCAATTTTAGAAAGTTCGGGAACTGATGAATTTAATTCTTCAGCAGTTAATACTGGAGTAACTGCTCCTGTTCTATAATCTACTTTACTTGCAATCGTTCCTCCAGTTGAAAGTAGTAATACTTTTGGCAATCCTTCTATTTTGTTTACTTTTTCAGGCTCCTCAACAATTTTTTCTGAAGACTGAATTTTCTTAACATTCTTAATTTTAGCAATTTCTAATCCAACATTGTATCCACTCTTTAATTTCAAAACAATGTGTTTATCGTCACTATACTCATATCTGGGCATAATTATGCCTGAATATGTAATATCTAAAAGAATTTTTACAGAATCTCCAACTACTAATTGATTGTTCTTTAGGAATTCTAATGAATCCCCTTCATATCCTCTATATTTTGACATTTACGAGAATTAGATTCGCTATTTAATTAAAACTACCTGTAATAAGATGCAACTAGTTTTTCGCCCATCTTGAGGTCTTTTTGTTCTCTTACTTTCTTTACTGCCTCTTCAAAGTGTTTCATTGTTACTTTTGCATCAATACTACTCTTTTCAATATCTTTGACATCTGGATGCTTGTCTAGGTATTCATGAATAACTAGTGAAACTGCCGTATTTGCAATAGATGATGTATCAGCTCCACTCATTCCATCTGTAATTTCAGCAATTTTGTCCATGTCTACATCATCTCCCATAGGAATTTTCTCTGCATTAATTTCAAGAATACGCTTTCTACTATCTTTATCTGGATTTGGTACTTGAATAATTTTATCAAATCTACCTGGTCTCAATAATGCCGGGTCAATCATGTCTGCTCTATTTGTTGCAGCTAAAACAATAACTCCGTGCATGTTCTCCATTCCATCTAACTCTGTAAGTAATTGACTAACAACTCTTTCAGTAACTGCAGTTTCGCCACCTGCTCCTCTAATTGGTGCAATAGAATCTATCTCATCAAAGAAGACTACACATGGTGCAGATTGTCTTGCTCTTTTGAAAATTTCTCTGATTCCTCTTTCTGATTCACCAACCCATTTTGAAAGTAATTCGGGACCTCTAACAGAAACAAAGTTTGCTTCACTTTGTGTTGCAACAGCTTTTGCTAGTAATGTTTTACCAGTACCGCTTGGTCCATGAAGTAATATTCCTCTTGGCATACTATGTCCTAATTTATCATAAAGGCCAGGATACTTCATTGGCCATTCCACTGCTTCTTGTAATTCTCGTTTAACATCTTCTAAACCTCCAACTTCGTCCCACTTTACATCTGGATTTTCAATGAATACTTCTCTCATTCCAGATGGAGTTACCTCAATCAATGCTTTGGTAAAGTCTTCATGATTTACAATTAATTTATCCAAAGTCTCAGGTGGGATTTTTTCTTCTTCAAGATTAAGAATAGGTAATAATCTTCTCAAACATTTCATTGCAGCTTCTTTACAGAGATATTCCAAGTCTGCACCAACATATCCGTGGCTAATTGCTGAAATTTTATCCACGTTAACATCATCCGATAATGGCATGTTTCTACTGTGAATTGCAAGAATGTCTTTTCTTCCTTTCTTATCTGGAACTTTGATTTCAATTTCTCTATCAAATCTTCCTGGTCTTCTAAGTGCAGGATCAATTGCATTTGGTCTGTTTGTTGCAGAAATTACAATTACTTTTCCTCTTGCTTCTAACCCATCCATTAATGATAACATCTGAGATACAACTCTTCTTTCAACTTCTCCAGTAACTTCTTCTCTTTTTGGTGCAATAGAATCTATTTCATCAACGAAGATAATTGAAGGAGCCTTTTCTCTTGCTTCTTTGAAAATTTCTCTTAGCCTAGCTTCACTTTCACCATAAAACTTACTCATAATTTCTGGACCTGAAATGCTGATAAAGTGTGCATTACTTTCATTTGCAACAGCTTTTGCCAGTAATGTTTTACCTGTTCCTGGTGGACCATACAACAAAACACCTTTTGGAGCTTCAATTCCTAGTTTTTCAAAAATTTCAGGATGTCTTAATGGAAGCTCAATCATTTCTCTTACCTTCTTTATCTCATCAGTTAAACCACCAATGTCTTCATAGGTTACTTGTGGAACTCCACGTAATGTTTCTCCTTTTTCTGCAATATGGAAAACTGTCTTTTGAGTAATCAAAACTGCATCAGCAGCTGGAGTAACCCCAATTACTTGAAAAGTTAAACGTCCACCAAAGTATGGGACCATAACGTTATCTCCTTTTATCAAAGGAACACTTTCTAAAGCATCTGCAAGATATCTCTCATCAATTGGAGGAATTGCTTCTAATGGAGCAACTACAACCTTTTCTGCAGCAACTGCTTTGATTTTTCTAACTGAAATTGTATCTCCAATTGCAATTCCTGAATTGTTTCTTCCTAGTCCGTCAATTCTGATAATTCCTTTTCCCTCATCAGATGGATATAGCGGAAGACATTTTGCAACTGTTCTTCTCTTACCTTTAATTTCAATAACATCGCCTGTAGAGGCATTTAATGTGTCCATTGAATCATAATCAATTCTTGCTACTCCTCTTCCAACATCTCTTGTGTATGCCTCTAAAACTTTGAGAGAGAGTGCATTTTGGCTCATACACAAATGCCCTCTGTCTAATTTTTATACCTTTGTGGTAATTTATCCAAATCACAGGTAAAAATCACAAGCTTAAAATCCTCTTTACGTAGGAAACGATCAACTTTGGGTAAGAGACCATTAGTAAGAAGACGTGGCCGTGGAGGCAATCAATTCAGATCTACTTCTACTGGTAAAGTAGGCACCAAAGCAAATTATCCTCGTTTCCCACTATCTGAACAACATGAAGGTGAGATCATTGACCTTGTTCATGAACGTGGTAGAGAAGCACCTTTAGCTAAAGTTAGATTTGAAGATGGTTCAGTATCATTTGTTCCAGCAGTTCTTGGAGCAAAAGTTGGTGAAACTTTACAATTTGGATTAAAATCAAAAATTGAAAAAGGAAATGTAATTAGTATTCAAAACATTCCTGATGGAACTATTGTATGTAATATTGAAAAGCACTTTGGTGATGGTGGTGCAATTGTAAAATCTGCAGGAACTGATGCAACTGTTTTCTCTCATGGTGATGAGGGTGTTACTGTTAAACTTCCTTCTGGAAAATTCACTACTCTAAATCCAAAAAATAGAGCCATGATTGGAACTCTAGCTGGAGGTGGTGCTAGTGAAAGACCATTTATGAGTGCAGGTGGAAAATGGAGAAACTTCAAAGCTAAAGGAAAGAAATATCCAATAGTCCGGGGTGTTGCTCAAGCAGCTTATGTTCACCCACACGGTGGTGGTCGTCATCAACATGTTGGACAAAGTTCTACTGTTTCTAGAGATGCTCCTCCAGGAGCTAAAGTTGGAAGCATTGCTGCAAGAAAGACTGGTAGAGCCAGAATTAAAGAAAGAAAGTAGTTTTTTCTTTAACCGAAAATTGATTAATAACTCTATGAAATCTTTGATGAATGTCAAATCAACGAATTAGGCTTTTTGTAACAGGTAGAGTTCAGGGTGTTTTTTTTCGCCAGACCTTAAAAACAAGAGCAATACAAAATGATGTTTTTGGATGGGTAAAAAATCTCAAAGATGGTCGTGTTGAGGCCATTTTAGAAGGTAATGAAGAAAATGTTAGTAGATTGGTTGAATGGGCTCATGCTGGTCCTGCAAATGCAATAGTTGAGGATGTAGAAATCCGAAATGAAAAATTTACTGATGAATTCTCAAAGTTTGATGTTTTGTATTAGCGAATTTGCTCATATGCTTTTTTAATTAAATCTGAAAATTCAGAAATTTGTTGGTTCTTATTGATTTGAATAATTTCTATGGGTTCTTTTCTATTTTTTTGAATTTTTATCACTACTCCTTCTTTTTGAGGTTCTACATCTGTAAACCATCGAAATGTCATGGATTTACAAAAAACAACTCTGTGCATTCTAACATCTTCAACCACATTTTCACCTAAAGAAAAACAAAATTCTCGAATTGAATCAAACAAAGGCAACACCTGAGGAGGAATTTGTTTTTTAAAGTCATCATAACTTCTTTTATTTCCAAATGAAATTATTCCTTCCATGATCTTGTAAATTTGAGTTTAATAATAAATGGTAGCAGATCTGTTGGTTCCAGTCTAGACGAATAGCCCCATTTCAAGGCGTACAAGATCCGCCACGTTGACGAGGAAGCGTGGATGCTCCACCTTAGGATTGCTCCCTCCCGGACCTCATCCCTTTCGATGGTTCGGTCTTAGAAGTTATCCCTTCGGATAATTCTAGTCCTGCAACCACCCGCCTCGGCGTGATTTCATTTCCGCACACCAAGCGGGAATTACCCATCTAGAGATTTACCCAACAGTTACTGATCTCTGCATATAGCCGGTTTCAGAACAGGGCACGGCTGGCACCCCGATCCTACCTACTACCAATTTTTCTAAAACAAAGTATGTTATATTTGCATTAGGTTTGATTCTCTTTTAGTTTCAATACCATGTTGCAAACTGAGCATACATTACCTGTACAATCATTACCACATTTCTTACAAACCATTTTTTCTTTGTAGTTTGTTCCTTTTACAATATTAGATACTCTGAGAATTGATTGATACAAATTATTTTTAATTCCACTATGCTGTTTTTCTAATGAATTTAAAAATTCACGAATTTCTGTTCTTATTCCTTCATTCATGTGAGGACAAGGTTCTGATTGGAATGGAATATCATTTGTAAATGCATAAAATACTATCTCTGATTCATATATTTCACAAAATGGTTTGATTTTTCTTAAAGAGTTTGAAGATGTATCAGGATCCATCCATCCAATCTTGTTGGTATCTCCTGAAAGCATGTTTATGACAAATGTTTGTAATGTGTCATCTAGATTATGTCCTGTTGCAATAACATCTGCCCCGACATCTTTTGCCGCATGATCAATTGCTCTCCTTCTGAGAGTTCCACAAATTGAACATGATGATGTTTTCTCATTTTCTCTCAAGTCTAATGCTTCATCAAGTGTTAGCTCAAAGAGATCCTTGTAAGAGTAAACTTTGTGTTCTACTCCTAACTCTCCACAGAATTTCTCAACAATTTCTAATGCTTCATTTCTATATCCTGGAATACCCTCATCAATAGTAATTGCTTTAATTCTAAAATTATGAGTTGATGACATTTCATGAATGATTTTCAACAATGCAAGAGAATCTTTTCCACCTGAAACGGCAACTGCCACTAATTCATTATTTTTGATCATTTTGTGTTTGGAAATGGTTTTTGCAGTCTTTCTTACAATAGAATTTGAGAAACATTCAGAACAGAGTTTTTGCCCAGAATATTTTCTAGTATAAACTGCTGAGTTTTCACACCCGTCACATTTCATGACTTTGAATATTTTTTTTCATTAATGATTCTTTAGGTATTTTCTATATTGTGAACCAACCAGATTTTACATATGATAAGGCAATGTTTAGACCAAACAATGCAAAAGTGAATGCATAGATTCCCCACATTACACCATTTACTGCTTTTTCTGAAATTCTTTTGTCAATAATAGTATGAATGAATTTGCCTCCATCTAAAATTGGTAGTGGAAGCATGTTGATTATTCCAATAAAAAATGATATCATCCAAAGCCACAAGAGGAACATTGAAACATTTGGATCATTCCATTCAATGAAATTCATTACAGGTTTGTATGCAAATGAATTGTCTCTCATAATTCCAATTAATCCTCTTTCTGGGTCATCAGGTGCTGGCATTACTTCTAGACTAAATTCTAATGGTTGTCCATCTCTAAGTACAGATACACTTGCCATGTCCCCTGGATTCAAACTGGGGAAATCTGCCGGACTCAGAATCTGTTTGTCATTTATTGATGTGATGATATCGTTTGCAAGTAATCCTGCTTGTTCTGCTCCTGAATTTTCGATGATTGAAAGAATCAAAACTCCTTCAGGTAATTCATAAAATGTACTCAAAAGTGGTTCAGGTAATACCATTGCAAAAAATGGATTTGTAAGTAAAATTGCTCCTAAAACAAATGCGAAAATTACATTTGAGGTAGCTCCTGCCCCAATAACTCTAAGCTTTGAAATCTTTTTTGCTTTGTTAAATTCTTCTTCATCGGGTTCAACAAATCCTGCAAACATTGCGATAAATATGGCAAAGCCACCAGTTTTGATCTTAATTTTTTCTAATGCTGCAACAATACCATGTGCCCCCTCATGAATTACTAGTACAACTGGAATTGATAATAGAAAATATGTTATTGATGCAGCTGAAGTTAATGTAACTCCTGGAATAAGAACAGTCAATTCTGAAAATTCTGTTTGTGCAACAAAAAAGTTTGCAACATTATTTAGCAAAAACCAAAATGCAAAACCCATCATAATGAAACCTGAAATTACACTTACATCTGCAAAAACCCTAATTCCCCTTCTTGTCCTACTAAGAAGTTTTAACAATACTGAATTGACTTGTTTATTTTTGTAAGTTAGACTGTATGCCTTTATTTCAAAACCATGTTTTTCTAATTTTAATCCTTTTGCAACAATGACAATAACTACCCATGCCATTAATACATAGATAATCGAGTTTTGAGTAATAAAATCAAGTTCCAAATTAATTGTAATTTTTTTAAGGTACGGACATTTATCGGTTACTATGAAACCAGCAGTAATTATCTCAACATATCCTGATAAAAAATCAATTACAAAAATTGCAAAAATGTTTGTAAAAAATAAGATAGTTGCATGTGTAAATATTTCGAAAATATCTTCAATCTATTCTTGGAATAAAAAAATAGAAAATACCTCAGAATACATTGCTATTTTTAAAACAACATCAAAAAACAAGAAATTACTTAAAGAAAAAATTAAAGAAACTCATCCCTATGATGTTCCAGAAATTGCTGAAGTGGATGTGACTTCAATTAACAAATCATATCTTGATTGGTTGATAGAATCAACAAATTAGGATTCTATTGAATATCTTAACAAAGAAACGATTCCACCTAAACCCGTTACTCTCAAACCTATGTCTGTAGAAGAGTCAACACTATACATTTTCACTCCCTTACTTTCAACATCATTTAGAAAATCTATCATTTTTTGTTCATCATCTTGAATGGCTTTATCTGAAAAAACAAGAGATTCAACTGCGCCCATTTGATTTGCATTAAATGTCTCATCAAAACCCATGGTGAACTTTTTACTTTTTTTGTTTGCAAGTAGCATAACTTCATCAATAATTGATGATACTTTTGCTAATTTACTGTCTGACATTATCTCTTTCATTGTATTTGATTTTGTGAATGTATAAATTCCATCTTCGCCTCCAGAATCTATCCCTTCAACCACTTGAACTTTGAATTTTTGTAAATTTTGTGATTTTTGAATAAAATTTGCAAATCGCTTTTTTGTTTCTCCTGGACCAAAAATTACTATTGCATCTCCTTCTTTGAGAATGGTTGAAATTGCTTGTTGTACTTGTTCAAAGAATTTTTCAATGTTAAAATTGGTTTTGTATCTCTTTCCACCAGAACCTGAGTAAATATTTGGCATAAATTCTAAATGTGTTCCTCTTAGTCTTGCAATTCCACTATCTCCTGTATCAATTGCTACAAGTACAAAACCAACTTGGTTGTTACTTGATTCTAAAAGATTTTTTTCAAATGGTAACCATTTTTTCTTTGAAATTGTAATTCCATCATTAATTTTTAAAATAAATGAATGATGTGTTCCATGTGGTACTGACTCGTTACTTGATTCAGAAATTATTCCTCCAATCCTTAATCTATCTAACACATCATCGAGTGAAATTTTTTCCACAGTTAATGCAATTCTAATTTTAATTCTCTCTCCCTTATCTGGTCTAGAATAATCTTTATCTTGTTTTAGTACTCTAGTTGTATCTCCAATCACTTTATCATTTTTTTTGATAATTCTTCTTAAATTCAAAAGATCATCTGAATCTTCTGGGATGATAGAAATTAAATTATCATCAATATTCTTTGTAATCATATTGTTATCTTAAACTACAAAGAGAAAAGAGTTTAGTTTGTTACTTCGTTAGTTTTTTCTTCAGATTTTTTCTTGAGATAACTTTCAACCCAATCCAAAGTAAGAACTCCTGATTCCGCTAAATTTGTTAAAGAATTTGCAGATGCTTCTCCAGTTACTTTACCATGATTTCTTTTTAATTGACGCCATTTGAGAGATGTGTTGCCACTTTTTGAATTGTAAATAATTCCTAAAATGTCTCTTGCATTAACAAATGTAATATCTCTAATTTTTTTCAAAGTTACTTTGTCAGCTGCCTCTACATAGATTGCTCCTAAACTATCTTCTCTTTCAGCAAATACTTCTGAATCATCCAAATAACTTCTTGGAGCATAGGATTTGCACGTGCTAGAGATGATAAATCTTCTAAAACTTTCTACTGATGCTGGAGTGTCAATTGCAACCATTTTGAATGAATAATCTATTGGCCATTTATCAAGCTTCTTGAAAGACTCAATAGGAATCTGCCTCAAATATGGCTTGCAGGTGGTGATGAACCTATCCCTTTGAAATGATGATGAGGATCTTGAGTTCTGAGCCTGCTTATGATTTTAATTGATGATTAACTTAGAAAAATTATGAATTCACTAACTGAATATATGACATTTAATGTTCAATCACGTAGAGGTTTTGTCAATATTACTCCTGATATTAGAAAACTAGTTGACAAAAGCAAAGTCAAAGAAGGTTTGTGTCTTGTTAATGCTATGCATATTACTGCAAGTGTTTTTATCAATGACAATGAAGGTGGATTGCTTCATGATTATGAAAAGTGGTTAGAAGAATTAGCACCACATGCTCCGGTTGATCAATACAAACACAATGATACCGGAGAAGACAACGCAGATGCTCACCTAAAAAGACAAGTGATGGGAAGAGAAGTGGTTGTTGCAATTACTAATGGTGAATTAGATTTTGGTCCATGGGAGCAAATTTTCTATGGAGAATTTGATGGAAAACGACCAAAAAGAGTTTTAGTAAAAATAATCGGTGAATAATTTTCTAGCCAAAGTCTGCATCACGTTTTTGACTTTGTGATTCATTCTTTCTTGCAGCGGCTCTAAATTCATCATCATGGTTTTGAGGTCCATGTCCACACTTTACACATGCAATTTTGAATCCATTATCATTTTTTTCATATGTTTCACATCCGCAAAAACATGCCATGATTAATCTAATTTCTAAGACGATATATCTTTTGGGATGCTATGAAGCTGATTTACAACATTCACCAACTGGAATGTCATGATCATGAGGACATTTTCTTGGATGTTTTAGCATTGTACATAGAGCATCTGTGAACTGTTTATTCATATGATGTTCAATGCCACATACCATTTCTTCATCGATATCTACTTTGAGTGCACTATCCATCAGAACTTCCAAGAGTCTACTATTTCTCATCATGCTAGAACCAATTGATTGACCTTCATCTGTAAGTTTGACTCCTGCTTTGTTATAAGTGACCAAATTCTTACTGTTTAGTTTTTTTAACATTTGAACAACACTTGGTTGTCTAACATTGAGCATTTTTGCAATTGTACTAATTTTGACTTCTTCTCCTCTTTCTTTGATGTGCCAAATTGCTTTGAGATACATCTCCACATGTTCAGCTTCTGCTGTTCCTACAAATAGAGTCTCTTCATCATTTAATACATCCATACTCATACCTTCTTTGAATCTTTTAATAAATATTCGAAATATTGACGTGCAAATCCGGCTAATCCTGCATGATCTGCCCAAATTGCAACTACATCTGAAGAATTTTCAGCAGCAACGGCTGGACCCAACAATATTACAACATATTTTTTATCAGAAATTATTCCTCCTCCAAACAAACCTTTCTTGATTTTTACTGTAGCAACTCGTTTTATTGCTTTGATGTATTCTTTATCCATTTTATCTGACGTGAGAATTGTAATTTCTACTCCTTTATCATGCAGTGATCTTAATTTTGGTAATGCTTGTTTTACTAATTCTTCACCAGCTTCAGGCAATGCAATCATTACTTCATTTCTACATGTCTCAACCATTTCCAGAATTTTTGCTGCAATGTTTATTGCACCTGATAATACCCAAATGTCTGGTTTTTCACTGGTTCCACTTTTTTCATACAATGGAACTAATTCATTTAGAATGACACTTTGATTTTCTGAAAAATCATTTTCCATTTTCTGTTTTGTAGTTTCTAATCCTGTTGATGGCGATTTTGCAAAATATTTTGTTGGTCTTGAATCGTCTGTTCCAATCCAACCTTTTTCTTCTAAAGTTCCTAGAACTTCGTAAATTTTTGAATATGGAACTCCTGATTTTTGACTGAGTTCTGATGCTGTTAATTCTCCTGATTTTAGTAATGCCGAAAATGTTCTAATTTCATAACTTGTTAGGCCTATTTTTTCTAAAGCCTTTCTTGTTTTATCTGATATGCTCATGCGATCTAGTCGATCAGTTTTGATATTTAAATCACATATGCCTGCTTCCTAAATTCCACCCGAGGCCAAGTATGAAATGCATTATATACCATTTCTGAAAAATGCTCATAGTAGACATGGCTCTGATTCAGATATCTAATCAAACTACAAAGAATTTAGGTAAAAAATCCACTATTAGATTCACTCAAAGTATCTGTCCAGATTGTAACATGATTTTGGATGCAGAAGTTTTTGAGAGAGATAACAAAGTCTTCATGTCTAAAGTTTGTCCAACTCACGGTGAATGTGAGGAATTATACTTTGGTTCTTACGAATTATACAAGAAATTCAGTACATACTGGATGGATGGTAAAGGTGCTCATGCTCCAAATGTAATGATTGACAAATGTTCTTGTCCAAATAATTGTGGATTATGTTCAAACCACTTGTCTCACAGTGGACTTGCAAACATGATTGTAACTAACAGATGTGATTTGACATGTTGGTATTGTTTCTTCTATGTAAAGAAAGGTCTAGAAGGTGCTTACATGTACGAACCAGATCATACTCAAATCAGAGGAATGATGAAAACTCTAAGAGCAGAAAGACCAATTCCAGGAAACTCTATGCAAATTACTGGTGGTGAACCAATGCTTAGAGAAGACATTGCTGATGTTATCAAAATTATGAAAGAAGAAGGTGTTGATCATATTCAGATGAACACTAACGGCATTAGACATGCAATGGATCCAGAAGCAGCACGTGAAGTAAGACTTGCTGGCTGTAACAACTTGTACCTTTCATTTGATGGTGTAACTGCAAGAACAAATCCAAAGAATCACTGGGAAATTCCATATGCTCTTGATAGTTGTAGAAAGACAGGAACAACTGTAGTATTTGTTCCAACAGTAATCAAATCAATTAATGATCACGAATTAGGTGGAATTATCAGATATGCTCAAAAGAATATGGATGTAGTTCATGCTGTAAACTTCCAACCAGTATCACTAACTGGTAGAATGGGTAAAAGTGAACGTGAAAAATATAGAATTACTGTACCTGATTGTATTCAAAGAATTGAAGAGCAAACAAATGGTGAAGTGACTGTTGATGATTGGTTCCCAGTACCAAGTTGTATGCCATTAACAAATGTAATTGAAGCATTCTCAAGCAAACCAAAATACGAATTATCAATTCACTTTGCTTGTGGTGCAGGAACATACATCTTTGAAGATGAAGAAACAAAGAAGTTCGTTCCATTAACAAAATTCTGTGATATTCAAGGAATGTTAGAATTATTTGAAGATAAAGCCGAAGAAATTCGTTCTGGTAAAAATAAGTATTTCACAATGCTAGAAGTTGTAAGAAAACTCAAAGGATTTGTAGACTCAAAGAAGCAACCAGCAGGATTAGACTTAGCAAAGATGTTTGGTAATATCTTGATGAAGAGATCATTTGATTCAGTTGGTTCTTGGCATGTCAAAGGATTATTCCTTGGTATGATGCACTTCCAAGACAAATACAATGAAGACCTAGAAAGACTACAAAGATGTGATATTCACTATGTTACTCCTGATCTTAGAATCGTTCCATTCTGTGCATTTAATGTAATTCCAGAATGGTATAGAGACAGAATCCAAAAGAAATACTCTATTACCGTTGAAGAATGGGAAGAAAGAGAAGGTGTTAAACTTGAAGACGGTCTATACAGAGGTCTTATGAGACGTGGCGCTGGTGATGAACTTGCAGCAGGATGTGCAAAAAGTGAAATGTTCCACCAAGCAGCACAAGCAACAATGTAATAGAATTTAATCCAATACCTTTTAAGCTCAACAACTAATTTTGTTTTGTGAAAATTCTGTATATATCACCAAGATATGAAGGTGGAATTGGTGGTCACGCAAAAAGAGTTGCAGAAAAATTAAGAGAAAACGGATTTGATATTGAATTAATGAATATTCCTCATGTTCCAATAAAAAATTTGAAGAATCCATCATTTACAATTTTGGGAACTATGAAAGCAATGATTAATTCTAAAAAATATGATGCTGTACATGCATGGAATATTCCTTCTTCATTTGTAATGAAAAAAATAAATGCAAAAAAGAAAATTTTATCGGTTCATGGAATTTATGGTCAACAAATTGAAAAAATTCATTCTAAAACAACAAGTAAAATTGGAAAAAAAGCTGAAGAAGAATCTTTCAAAATACCTGATATGTTTACAACTGATTCAAAATACGTACAAAATTTCTACAAAACACAATTAGGAATTGATTTTGTATACTTGCCTGCTCCATTAGATGTATCAAAGTTTGATAAAATACCTGATTTGCCAGAAAAAAAAAATCAGGTAATTTACATTGGAAGAGACAGTTATGAAAAAGGAATTGATATTCTAAAAAATATTGAAGATAAAATTAACGGTAATGTTGTTTATTGTACCGATCTCCCCTGGGACGAAACTATGAAAAAACTTAAAGAATCTGCTATTCTTGTTATCCCTTCTAGAATGGAAAGTATTCCTCAGGTGATCAAAGAAGCATTTTATCTAAAAAAACCAGTAATAGCTACGGAAGTTGGTGGAATTCCTGAAATAATAGGAAACAACGTAACTGGTATTTTAGTGCCTCCTGAAAATCCTCAAAAACTACTTGAAGCAATTAACACAATTTTAGAGGATAAATCATTAACCGAAAAACTTGTAAAAAATGCATTTGATTTTATTAACCAGAATTTTACATGGGAAAAATTGTTGCCTAAATATATTGAATTTTATAAAAATACTTAAACTCAAAATCTAGAATATTGGTTTTTATTTAGCACTTAAAAATTTTGATTATTGAAGCAAAAACTAATTGATTTTTTAGTTTGTCCTACATGTAGAAAAGATGTTGATGTAAAAATTCAAAAAAAACAAGGGTCTGAAATTATAGAAGGTTCGATCAAATGTCATGAATGTAAAGATGACTTTAAGATTACAAAAGGTATTCCTAGATTTGTTGTTGACAATACAAAAGATTTTGTTAAAACAGAAGATGCATTCAGTGAAAAATGGAAAAGACATCACAAAAATCATCACAAAAAAGATTGGGTAGATTTTCAAAGAAAATGGTTCCTTGATAGGTATGGGTGGAAAACACTCGATAATTTCAATAAATTTTTGAGTTCAAAATCTATGATCCTTGATGCTGGAACTGGAATTGGAAATAGCGCAAAATTTCTATCAACCAATAAAAATTCTCAAGTTCTTGCATTAGACGCAAGTGAAAGTATTGATTTTGCGTATGCAAAATATGGAAAATTACCCAATGTGCACTTTTTACAGGCTGATCTTCGTCAATTACCATTCAAAAAAAATTTCTTTGATTATATCTATTCAGATCAAGTTCTTCACCACACAAAAAACACAGGTACATCATTCAAGTATTTAACAAAATTCCTTACCAAGTCAGGTCACATTTCAATTTATGTTTATAATAAAAAAGCGCCTGTTAGAGAATATGTTGATGATTACATTAGAAATAAAACGGTGAAAATGACTACTGCAGAATGTGCTGAATTCTCTAAACAAATGGCACTTTTGGGCAAAGGTTTAGCTCAATTAAAAAAGAAAATCAAAATACCTCAAGACATTCCTCTTTTAGGTGTCAAAGCGGGTGAATATGATGTACAACGTTTTGTGTATTGGCATTTTTTGAAATGTTTTTGGGATGAATCTGATAATTTTGAGAGAAGCATTGGAGTGAATTTTGATTGGTATTCACCAAAATTTGCATTTAGACACACTCCAAAAGAAGTTAAAACCTGGTTTAAAGAGTCAAAATTAAAAATCACAAGCTTTAAAGAAATTGAAAGTGGAATTAGTGTTACTGGTAAAAAATAATATAAAATTATTTTAACAAATTTTCCAAATCTTTAACAAATTTTTTTGCAATTATATTCCAGTCGAAATTATTTTCAACAAAATTCCTTCCTTCTACACCCATTTGTTTTGATAAATCTTTGTTCCTAATCAACTCTGTTATCTTTTCAATAATTTCTTTTGAATCTCCTTTTTTTACTAAATATCCTGTTTTTTTATCTATCATTAATTCAGGAATTCCACCAACATCTGTAGCAATTACTGGTTTATTCATCAATTGTGCTTCGAGTAAGGTTAATGGTGACATGTCTAATCCTGAAATTAATGCATAAACATCAATTTCACTTAAATATTGTCTAACTTTTTTTGGATATTCTAATGAACCTAACCAATGAAAATTCTCATATCTCTTTAATTTTGCAATAATCTTTTCCTTAAATGGACCGTCTCCTACCCAGTAGAAGTTTACATTTGGTAGGGCCTTTAGAACTTCTTCAAGTAACAGCATCTCCTTTGCTTTATCCCATATGACGGCTCCTTGCAGTAATCCTACACATGGATGTTTTAATGAAAAACCTTTTTCATAAAACCACTTTGATGGATCAATTCCTTGATACATTACAAATGTTGGTTTGTTTAGAACTTCATCCTTAGTCTTATTTTCTAAATACTTGCATATTGGAACAATTGCATTGCATCCATTAAAACATGCATTTCCAATTTCCCACCATTCTTTTAATGCTCTTCTCTTTAGAAATGATGTGTAAATTGTTTCTTTTGCCAATTTCATCTCTTTCCAAAAATCCCCCCTTAGATGAATAATTAATGGAATTTTTGATTTAATTGCAGATAATCCAAAATGTCGTTGTCTGTCAACAAAAATCACATTTGGCTTAAATTCATCAATTAACTTTAAAAATTTTTTATCCTTTTGTATCCAATTTGAAATTTTTCGACTCGGATAACCATCAGAATAATCCACATCTAGAACAACTTTGGTTTTGATTCCCAATTCTTCTAATGCATTAGCAAATTCCTTTAAATGAAAAAGTTTTGAACTAGAACCACCAATTAATATTTTCATTACAGTCATAATTTTGTAAATTTTTGAATACTTTAGCTTATCTCTGTTTCTTTTAAGATTAAATATTTTTATTTGATATTTTTTGTTCTAACCATTCTTGTATGGTTGTAGTTGGATTCCAATCTAATGATTTTTTAATCAAATTAGTATCTGCAATTGTGATCTTTACATCTCCTTCTAATTCGGGTCCAAAAATTGGCTCCACATTCAAATTTTTTGCTCTAATCATTGTATTTGCTAATTCTAGCACTGAAATATTTGAATTTGTACCTACATTAAAAAATGCATGATCAATGTTACTTTCCATTGCCATAATGTTTGCATTAACAACATCTTTCACATAAACAAAATCTCTAGCTTGTAATCCGTCTCCGTTAATTTTTGGTGGTAATTTGTTTTCAATACGTTCTAAAAATAATTTTACTACCCCTGCATATTCTTTTGATTGTCTTTCACCAAAAATATTGAAATATCTCATACCAATTACTTTTAGTCCTTCTTTAGCATATTTTTCAGCTAGTTTTTCTTTATCAACCTTAGTTTGTGCGTATGGATTTATAGGATTTTGTGGTGCATATTCTTTGATTGGTATTTCAATAGGGTTTCCATAAACGCTTGATGAGCTTGCATATACTACTTTAATTCCGTATTCTTTAGCTTGTATGAATACATTTTCAGTACCTTTTACGTTTACATCTTGATATTCTTCTGGTTTACTAAATGATTCTTGTACAGATGCTCTTGCTGCTAGATGGAATATTCCATCTTTATCTTTAAAGATCTCTTTTAAAAGGTCTTTGTCTCTGATATCTCCCTTAACAAACTCAATTTTATCTATAATTTTTTCAAGATTAGACATTTTTCCTGTATTTAGATCATCTAATATTGTGATTGATTCTCCTTTTTTGATTAATTCTTCAGCTAAATGACTGCCAACAAATCCTGCCCCTCCAGTAATAAGAAATTTTTTCATATTTGATGAAAATCTTGTCTTTTAAAATAGATTGCTATAAAAAAATCTAATTTCCTACACCAATTGCATGATAAACACAATCTAATTTTTTATTTTTTAAAATTCTACGTGAATCGATCAAAATTCTTTTTTTCATATTTTTTAGATTGCTATTTTTAATATTGTGGTATTCTGGCCATGCTGTCATTAATACTCCACAATGACTGTCTTTTAGAACTTCAGAAATTGAATTCGCATATTTTATTCTCTCTTTAAATTTCCTCTTAACATTTTTCATTGCCATAGGATCATGTACTGTAACTCTTGCATGTTTTTTCAATAATTTTTCTATAACTTTTATCGAAATTGAATCTCTAATATCATCTGTTTTAGGTTTAAACGCTAGTCCTAATATTGAAATATTTTTACCCTTTAAATTACCACAATTCTTCTCAACTAAATCAATTATTGACTCAATTTGTTTTTGATTAGATCTGTCTACTGCATTGAGAAGTAATGGAGTAACCCCTACCTTTGATGAAAAATTCATTATGGCTTTTACATCTTTAGGCAAACAAGATCCTCCATATCCTGGTCCTGCATTTAGAAACAGTTTTCCTATTCTGGGATCCAACCCTATAGTTTGTGCAATATCATCAATATTAGCACCTGGAATATTTTGACATATGTTAGCTAATTGATTGATAAAACTAATTTTAGTTGCCAAAAATGAATTATTTGCATATTTGATCATTTCAGCTGTTTGATGATTTGTTTCAATTATTGGTACGTTGGGGTGTATTTTTGAAAAAAATCTCTTTGCTTTCTTCATAAATTTTGTTTCATCTCCACCAAGAACCACCGCATGTGGAAATTTTGTATCCTTGATTGCAGTACTTTCTTGTAAAAATTCTGGATTTGATAAAAGACCAAATTCTTTTCCAGCTTTTTTACCTGTATTTTTTTCTAAAATTGGTAAAATAATATTTTGTAGCGTTCCTGGAATTACTGTACTTTTAATAAATATAATTGGATTTTTTTTATTTTTAAGAATATTTTTGCTAATTGTTAAAACAGCTTTTTTAATCATTGATAATTCAATTGAACCGTCTGATTTTTGTGGCGTACCAACTGTAACAAAAATCATATCACAATTTTGAATTAATGAAAAATCTTCGCTAATTGCTAATTTTTTTTTTAAACCATTTTTAAGAGCTTTTTCTAATCCTGGTTCAAAAAATGGTGATATACCATTAGAAATTTTATTACATTTTTCTTTGTCTACGTCTATTCCTACAATGTCGTATCCTTTAGATGCTAAAACACTTGTAAGTGATAGTCCTACAAATCCTAAACCCACTATTCCTATCTTCATATCTTAAATTCCCCCATCTAAAGATTATGCCT
The DNA here is from genome assembly GCF_965262695.1 of Candidatus Nitrosopumilus sp. Lineage (GTDB taxonomy): Archaea > Thermoproteota > Nitrososphaeria > Nitrososphaerales > Nitrosopumilaceae > Nitrosopumilus. Next base: position 1,395,888 of record NZ_OZ253550.1, read on the forward strand.
TTCTAAATGTAATTGTTTGTGCATCTCTATATGATTCCACTGTACCTACATCAACTTCTTTTTCATTTTTATCTAAAGTAATAGCCAAAACTTTTTGTTTTTCTTGAATCATGTTCTGAATCGCATCTGTTAACTGGAATTCTTTTCCTTTTCCTGGTTTTATTTTTTTTAAACTTGAAAAAATATTTTTCCTAAAATAATATAATGGCAATATTCCAAATTCTGACTTTGGTTTCTCTGGCTTTTCTATTACTTCTTTAATATTTAACACATCATTAGATAATTTTTCAATTGTTGGAACTCCATATCTTTTTGAATCTTTAACTTTTTTACAGAGCAAAATTGCTTTTGCTTCTGGATATTCTTTAGCTGTTTCTATCAATCGTAAAATTGGATGTTTGGAATTACTTAGTATTGTTACATCTCCTGCATGAACAATAAAATCTTCTTTTCCAACATATCTTTCTGCACGTTTAACCGCATCTCCAAATCCTAAAGGTTTATTCTGATTTATCCAAATTAGGTGAGATTTTTCTAATTTCTGATAAAACTTTAACACGATTTTTTTATAATCTCCTGATAACTCCCTAAGATATGTTTCATGAGGAGTAAAATGATCCTCAATAGATCTCTTTTCTCTACCTACAATAAAACAATAATCTCTAAAATTCAATGAATAGAACTGCTCAAAAATATATTGCAATAGTGGTAAAACCACTTTCTTCTCAGAAAATACTTGTGAAAAAATAGGCATCATCTCTTTGGGCATTTCTTTTGTAAATGGTAATAGCCTGGTACCTTTACCTGCGGCTGTAATTACTACCTTGGTCACAAAAACTCATTGATAGTCTTATCATTAAGTTTTTAAAATTTTGGTTAAAAAAATTCTTACAAATTAAAATAAGGCTAAATTAGGTTCAAAATATATCGGAATTCAAATGTCAACCTTGAAAATTAATATGAATAATATCGACGAAATACAGAAATCTCTAGATTCTAAAACTCTGAGGGTTTGTGTAATTGGAATTGGCCGAATTGGATTACCTACAGCATTATCTTTTGCTAAATCTGGTTTGCAAACCATTGGTGTTGATATCAATGAAAATCTAATTCAAAATATAAAATCCGGTATTTTTCCATTAAAAGATGAACCTGGATATGAAGAAATTTTTAATGATGTTTTAAAGAAAAAAACTTTCTCTGTTACTACAAAAATTGAAGAAGCTGTCCCCAACTCTGATCTGATTCTATTATCTTTGCCTACCCCTATGGATGAAAACAATGTTCCTAATTATTCTGCTTTGACTAGTGTTGGTTCTAAACTTTCAGAACTTTTATCTCCAAATTCATTAGTAATTGTTGAAAGCACTATCGAACCTGGGTTTATTGAAAATGAAATGATTTCATTAATAACAGAATCTAATAGACTTCACGTTGAAGAAAATTTTCTAATAGGTGTATGTCCCGAAAACGCAAATCCTGGTGAAATTTTACATGATTTTACAAATCTTCCAAGATTAGTTGGAGGTATTAATGCAAATGTTACAAAAATAATCAAATTAATTTACAATTTTGTTTTTTCAGTAGACCTTGTTGAAATGCCAAATTGTAAAACTGCAAATGCTGTAAAACTAACTACAAATGTATTTCGTGATATTAACATTGCATTTGTTAGTGAATTGGCATTAATGTTTGAAAAATTAGGTATTGACACAATGAAAGTAATTGAAGCTGCTAAACAAAAATATAATTTCCAACCTCATTACCCAGGTTCAGGTGTCGGAGGACCGTGCTTACCTATAAACTCGTATCAACTTTTGAATTCTGCAAAACGTACTGGTGTAAAATTAAATATTATTGAACAAGGCAGAAAAATAAATGAAAAAATGCCTCAACATGTTGTTGAACTTACCTCTGATGCATTTAACGAATGTAACAAATCTCTAGAAAATAGTAAAATTCTGATCCTTGGTGTTTCTTACAAACCAAATGTAAAAGATATTCAATTATCTCCAGCCAAAGAAATTATTACAGAATTTCAAAACCTAGGTACAACTGTTTATATTTTTGATCCATATTTTTCCTCAGAAGAAGTTTTTGGTTTAAAAGTTGAAAATTCTCTTGAAAACATAATTCCTCAGATTGATGGCGCAGTTCTTGTCACTGGTCATGATGACTTTAAAAAAATAGATCTTTCTATTTTTACAAAAATGAAAAATCCTATCTTAGTAGATACTAGAGGTATTTTTGATCCAATTGTTGCAAAAAAAGAAAAACTCATTTTTCGAGGATTAGGTCGTGGTGACTTTTAATTCTGTATTGGATCCTTCATCAATAGTAAATATCTTAACTCTTAGGTATGATCCCAATATAACCTCCTTACTTCCTACAAAAACATGGTGTGACTTTCAAACAATTAATGAACCTCCAAATATTGATTTAATTGAAAAATTAATTTCTGAACATATATCAAAAAAATTAGAATCCTTAAACCCAAAAAAACTATGTATTGCTCTTAGTGGAGGTGTTGATTCCACATTAATTCTTGCATTAATTCGAAAATACAACCCTGATCTTGAAATCGATGCAATTTCCATAAAATTTGCAAATAGTGTAGATGAAACAAAAAATGCATCAAAAATTGCGGAAAAGTTTGAAGCTAATCATCATGTTGTATTTCTAGAAAATTATCTATCTGAATTGCCAAAAGCTGTATCTCAAATAAAATTACCTTTTTGGGATTTACATTGGTATTATGTTGTAAAAAAATCCCAAACACTTTCAAATATTCTTGCTTCTGGTGATGGTGGAGATGAAATTTTTGGCGGTTATACATTTAGATATGAAAAATTTCTCTCATTAACAAATCCTGAATCTACTCCATTGGAAAAAGTGAAAGCATATTTGTCTTGTCATGAAAGAGATCGTGTACCAGATCAAGAATTTCTTTTTGCACAAAAATCAAATTTTTCTTGGAATTCCATATATGATCTTCTTTTACCATATTTCGATAATTCTTTATCTAGTTTAGAACAGGTTTTTGTTGCAGATTATAATGGAAAATTATTGTACAATTTTAATCCTGTAAATTCAAGAATAGCAAAAAATTTTGATGTTAATGTTATTGCACCTTTGTTAAATGAAAAATTAATTGCTTATGGATTAAAAATCCCGAGCCAATTAAAATATGATCAAATCAACAATATTGGAAAGCTTCCATTACGTAAATTATTGAAAAAAAATGATGCTGAATCATTAATTTCAAAAGAAAAATTGGGTTTTAATGTTAATACGTTAAACTTATGGAAAAATCATGGTAAAGAATTGTGCAAAACATTTTTGCTTGATTCAAGAGTTGTTAAAGATGGTTGGATACAAAAACATTGGATTGAAAAATACATTAACAAAGATGATCTTAATGTAATGTATGTAAATAAATTCTTAGGATTACTTGCATTTGAAATTTGGTATCGTTTATTTATATCAAAAGAATTATCTTCTAACACCACTCTTTGATATTAACATGAAAGAAAATATGACTTTTAGTTGGAAAATAAGAAGTAAACTATCATCATTTTATATATACAAAATTTCTAAACATTTTGAAAAATTTGAAATGATTATAAACATTCTCTTTAATTTTCAAAATCCTTTCCAAACATTAAAAACAATTAAGGCAGGACAATATCCCCTACGTTTAACAAAAAAAAATAAAACTTTTGAAATTAAAAATAAGTTTGAACTATCTCTAATTTTAAAAAATCTTGATCAAAAAATTACTTTTGAAGATGGCTATATGATCATAAAAAATAATTCTAAAAAATTAAAATTCAAACACTATGAAACAATTGAACTTGATATTTTCCTTCAGGACTATTATTCCAAACTTCCTGTAAAAAATAAAATTTTAATAGATGTTGGGGGAAATGTTGGTGATTCTTCTTTACTTTATTCTTCATTGGGTGCAAAAAAAGTGATTATGCTTGAACCACAACCTAAATTTTTTGAATTTGCTATTGAAAATATTAAATCTAATGAATATTCAAATATTCAATTAATTAATGCAGGGTTGTCAAATGCTTCTGGGTATTTTAAAATTAATTATGAAAAAAGTGATAAAACTTTTGCATTTCAAGAAGATGATATACATGGAATACAAATTCCAAAAACTACTTTGGAAGAAATTATTTCAAAAATCCCTGACTCTAATTTGGTTTTAAAATTAGATTGTGAAGGTTGTGAATATGAGGTATTGCTTGATTCTTTGGATGATGTTCTGAAAAAATTTGATTATATCTTATTAGAATTTCATAGTGGATTTCAGAATATATCTAACAGATTAAAAAATCTTGGATTTAATGTAACTATTTTAAATTCAAAATACACTCCAAAAAAACAATATCGTGGGCATTTACTCGCATCAAAATAAATATTAAATTTAGTCCCAATCAAATTCCTTTTCTAAAAGTCTGAACAATTTTTCATTGTATGGTTTAAACAAATTACTCAAAAACTGTCTTGTCTCTACATTCATTTTTTCATAATTTGCAACTTTTCTATGCTGAATATTCTTAATTTCTTCATTTGGTAACCCAAGAAACCCAAAAACTTTTTTCAATGCTTGATGAGGATTCTCTTCCAAATCTTCTGTATTCAAAATTAAAATTTGATCTTTTGAAAATAATGCAAGCCACTTTCTGATTTGATTGTGGTATAATCCTTTAGCTATGTAAGATCTATTTCTTCTAAACTTTTCAATTTTATCACTTTCAAAATCATTATTTTTTTTTAATAATTCAATTTCTTTCTTGATTGCATCTTCAAATGATAGTGATTCATTACCTGACCTCTTTCCTAAATTATAATTTGAATATGCTCTATCAATTGGGTTTCTTAATAAAATGATTAATTTAATTTTAGGAATTTCATTTTTAATTCTTTTACTAGCATCAGTGTCCCAAAAATAGAATGGAGTGTCCTCGCCTGTAATACATATACCCGTTTTTAATTCAATTTTTTTACTTTCTATTTTTGTTGGAAACATAGATTTGTACCAATTAATGCCTAATTCATAATTAGAATCAAAAAATCCTATTTCGTCATAATCTGCTGGTAACACACATGAGTGTTCACAAATATCATAATACAAAGATGTTGTTCCGGACCGTACTGCACCAATAATTATAAAATTGGGAAGAAGTCTAAATGGACTTGAGATATATCTAAAATTTCTTTTAATTAGACCATAGTAACATTTTCGAAAAATTTTACTAATTTGTAAATTATTCATTCTTGACAATTTGTAAATTAATTTCTCCTACAATTGATTATTCATTGGTTTTACGTTAAATGTATTTTTATAATATTTTTACGAAGATTTCTGTTTAATTACTTTTTAATATATGATGCAATATTTTTTATGAATCTTTTTGCAATTACATCCCAACTAAATTCTTCAATAACAAATTCTCTTCCATTACGCCCCATTTTCTTTTTCAAATCATCATCTTTTAATAAAATTGATAATTTCTTAATCAAATCATCCGAATCTCCTTCTTTCACTAGAAATCCTGAAATTTTATCTTTCATCATTTCAGGTATTCCTCCAACATTGGTTGCAATTACTGGTTTCTCCATTAATTGTGCTTCTTTTAGTGTTAGTGGTGCTAAATCCATTCCACTGATTAAAGCATAGATATCTATTTCAGCTAAAAATTCTCTTACTTTGTCTGGATAATCTAATCTTCCTAACCATACGAAGTTTTCAAATTCTTTTAATTCTTCTAAAATTTTCTCTCTATATGGACCATCACCTGCCCAATAGAAAGTCACATTTGGTGTAGATTTTAAAACTTCTTTTAGTGTTAACATTTCTTTTGTTTTCCCCCACCAATTTGCATCTTGAAGTAATCCTACACATGGATGTTTTAATTCTGCTCCTTTCACACTATGCCATCTTTCTTTATCAATTCCTTCAAAAAATACGTGTGTTTTTTGGGAAGGATGATGTTCCTTAATGATATCTACCAAGTATTCACAAATTGGAAATATTGCAGTACATTTTGCAAATATTTTTTCAGAAATTCTATTTCGTAATCCAAGAATAGTTCTATTTTTTAGATCTTTGTAAATTGTTTTTTTAGCCCATTCTTGTTCAGACCAATAATGCCCTCGTAGTAAAACAAATAATGGAATATCTATTTTCAAAGCATCTATTCCAAAATGAGATTGTCGATCAATAAAAATTGCATCAGGTTTGAACTCTTGAATTAATTTTTGAAATTTTTTATCTGGCAACCAATCAGAAATTTTTTTACTTGGAAATCCTTTACTATAATCCGTGTCTTTAACTAATTTACATTCAACCCCCAATTTTTCAAGTGCTTCAGAAAATTCAGTTAAATGAAATAACTTTCCTTTACTTCCATATGCAATAAGTAATTTCACAATAAAATTATTTTTTTTTAATATTTAATTCCTTGATTTTTATTAATTTTGTATAATTCTAGTCAAATAGATATATGTGTTGAATCTCAATAAAATCGATGGATGAACGAGATATTGGATTTCGTGCCTGGTTTTATTTTAGAAATGGATGGAGTATCTATTTTGCATTCATCTTTGCAGCCATTAACACCTTAACAGTAACATTTTATCTTGCAATTGAAAGAATGCCATTTCTTCAAACTATTTTTCCTACTTTTTTGCATTATATTCTAATTGTGGGCGGAATAGGGGTGCCATTGCTCATTTTAATTGGATTTGTTCATTGGAAAAGATCTTCTGCAAGAAAAGCAGAAATAGACATAGGTTATGAAACTGATCCCTATAAAGCAAGAACTCTTGTTAATACTGAAATTTTATTGAAAATCAATTTACAGTTGACATCATTATTGATAAAATTTACAAATAATATGAAATTAAATGAAGAAGAATTAAAACAAATAAAAACATTACAAGATGAATTAACTGATTTTCTTGAAAAAAGAACATTATCTAATAAATTGGATTTAAAATATATCAAAACAGAAACGGAAGAAAAATCCTCCAATGACTAAAAAAAAATATTTGTTATTTAGTTTAGTGATTTTATCTGTATTCTTGTATGGATTGTCTGTTGGTCATTATGAAATTTTCCCATTTGAATTGATTAGTACTGCAAAGTTTACATTAACTGACACATTTCCACCAGAAAGAATTGATAGACATCAAATATATCAAGAACTAACAGAAATAGATTCTCTTATCGACATTAATTCTAAAGATGATATTGAAACGAAAAGAATTGATCTACAGAACTATATCTGGCCTAATGGCGATCTGCCCGAAAATAAGTTCCCAACATATCACTCAATCAATATAAATGATAATTTATTTTCTGATATTGAATCCCTTTCACAAATTGATTCTTTTATTGTAGAAATGGAATATGGTATGACCTCTACATCTTATCTATTCTTACCAAAAACAACAAACAATCAATTAATTATTTTACATCAAGGTCATGATAAAAGTTCGTTAAGAGGACCTGATAGTCATTCTTTTGAACAAGATAAAGAAATCATTCAAAAATTCTTAGAAAAAAATTTTTCAGTTTTGATTTTTTCGATGCCTGGTAAAGGAATGAATAATGAACCTGTAGTTGAAGTACCCAAATTAGGTAAAATAAAACTAAATTCACACAATCATTTTAGATTAATTGATAATGATAACCTGCATTCGATAAAATTTTTTATTGAACCCGTAATGATTACATTAAATCAAATAGATCGAGACTATATTTTTGAATCATTTAATATGATTGGTTTGTCTGGTGGTGGTTGGTCCACAGTAGTAATTTCAGCTTTGGATGATAGAATTAAAAAAAGTTATTCAATTGCTGGTTCTTTTCCAATTTGGATGCGTTCTAGTCCTTCTGATCTTGGTGATTATGAACAAAACATTCCTGAATTTTATAAAATTGCAAACTATGAAGAATTATACATTATGAGTGCATATGGTGAAAAAAACAAGTTAGTTTTAATCTATAATGAGTTTGATCCATGTTGTTTTCCAGGTAGTTTATACAAACAATTCCCATTTGAAAGTATTATTCAAGAAAGAATCAAATCTTTAGGTAAAGGTGAATTTAGTGTGATAATAGATATTGATCAAAATAAACACATTATTTCTGATTTCAGCTTAAATCAAATTTTCTCCTCATTAAGTTCTAAATAATAATTTTTTAGCCATATTTTTTATTCTCTTTCTTACCAAATTTTGTGATTCGTGTCGAAAGTTTTTCCAAATATATTCAAAATTATTTTTTATTTGTTCAATTTCACAATCTTTGTTTTGTATGATGATATATTCAGGCAATTTAAAAAAACTTTTTTCAGTAAAATTTGCTGAACCTGTAATTGCTATCTTGTTGTCAATAATGTAAATTTTTGCATGTATCAATGCAGCTTGTTTAAAATTTATTACTTTAAGTTCAATACTCTCATTATGTTTTTTTGAAGATTTTTCTTGTAAAATGCTAATTGCCTGTTTTTCATCTTCAAAATATGGCTCACTTGTAATTATCTTAACTTTTATTCCTTTTTTTAATGAAAAAATCATTTTTTTTGCAAAATCTGGGGAAATCATTGGTGTAGAAATTAAAATTTCATTTTCAGCATTCAATAATTTCTCTTCTATAATTTTTCCAATCCCAATTCCTACATGAGTTTCCAATTTTAACAACACAAGTCCCAAAGTTTTTTGTAATCTTCTTTTATTGTCTCGATTTCTTCTTTATTTCTAAACAATTGAATAAATTCTACAAAGTTATAAAATCCATTTTTTGTAAGATTTGCAGAACCCACTATGGCACAATTATTATCTATTATGTAGATCTTTGGATGAATTATTTCTATTTTTTGAGTTTCAACAATTTTATAATCTAAAAACTGTTGATTTTTTTTATCTCTTAACAATTGTAATGCCAATTTATTGGTTTCATGTGAATCTGATCCTCCATTTTCACTAGTAAGGATTTTTGTTTTAATTCCTTTTTGAGACTGTTCAAAAATTTTTTCTCCAATAAAAAGAGAAATGCCTGGACTTGAAATTAATAATGATTCTTTTGCAGATAAAATTTCAGCTTCAATAAATTTTCCTAAATTTTTTCCAACATGGGTTTCCATAATACCATTTAAAATTTTCCTCCTATAAAAAGAAAAAATTTTTTAGACATTAAAATAATTATTGATTATAGTTTGATTTACTTAAAACAAGATTAAAAAATTGCACTTCTCATAATTATTATTTTTTTTAGAACTTTTTATTTTAAAAATAATTTAGGAATAATCCCATTCATGATTATGATAAATTTTTTCCACGTAGTTCACTTTTTTGAATTCTTTAATTGTTTTTTCGATATTCATTTTTGGTTTCCAATTCAATTTCTCTTTGATTTTATTATTATTAACATGATAACTTCTATTATCTTCTTTTTGTGAAATGATCTTTAAATTATTTGTAATTTGTTTTGCTACGTCTAATAATTGATGATTTTCTCCAACAATGTTCATGATTTCTTTCTTAATTGGTTTTTCAGCTGCCAAAATCAAAGCATTTGCTGCATCTTTAGCATGAATGAAGGGTCTCCATTGCTTTCCCCCAAAAATCTCAATTGATTCATCCCATAACATTTTTTCAATAATTCTATTAATTATTATGTCAAACCTCATTCTTGGTGACCATCCATAAACTGTACCTAACCTAAAAATTATGTAATTTTGAAGATTCTCTTGTATGTATTGCTCTGAGTTTAATTTACTTCTACTATAATCATCAACTGGGTTTGGATTGGTTTCTTCATTACAAATTTCAGTATTAAACCCATACACTGAACACGTACTCATAAAAATTAACTTCTTATCATATTTCTTTGCTAAATCTATAATTTTTTCAGTTGCATTTTGATTAATTTCCCAAGATGCTTTTGGATTTTTTTGAAATGATGCTTCACCTACAATTCCTGCAAGGTGAATTATTACATCTGACTTTTTAATTAAATCGTCAACAACGCTCTCGTTTCTAATATCTTCTTTAACAAAAATTATTTTTTTTTGAAAATTTACTTGTGTATTGCCCACTATACAACTATCCAAAATTGTTATTTTCCAATTTTCTGGTGCTAAATTAACTAAAATACTTCCAATGTATCCTGCACCTCCAGTAATTAACACATTTTTTTCAGTCAAAATATGATTCTACTTCATATGTGCCTCTTTTTAATTTATTATATTTCATTTTTATAGAATTCAAAATCATTATAACCACTTTATCTTCCTAAACACACATGACAAAAATTCAACATTGCAGACTATGTAATTCTGACAATTTTGAGATCTTTCTAAAATTAGGAACCATGCCTTTAGCTGGAAATTTTCTAAAAGAGGAGGATGTTGGTAAAGAAGACTCTTATCCTTTAGATGTATGTTTTTGTAAAAATTGTGCTTCTGTTCAAGTAGTTGAAATGATTCCGAGAGACACCTTCTTCAGAGATTACCGTTATTTATCATCTGTAGCTGCAAAAAGTGTACTTGAACATTTTCAAACATATGCATCTGAAATAAAGGAGCGATTTTTGCCAGATAATGGATTTGTAGTAGAAGTTGCATGTAATGATGGAATTCTTTTAGAACCACTAAAAAATTTGGGATTAAATGTTTTAGGTGTAGATCCTGCTAAAAATGTTGTAAAAATTACAAAAGATAAAGGTCTTGATGTAATTGATGATTATTTTGGATTCAATTTATCTGAAAAAATTCTAGAAAAATATGAAAAGGCTGATGTAATTGTAGGTAATGCTGTTTTTGCACATGTTGATAATTTAGATGATATTCTTTTAGGTGTAAAAAATCTCTTAAAAGAAAATGGTGTTTTTATTTTTGAAGTAAATTATCTAGGTGATATGATTGATGAGTTACAATATGATGTGATCTATCACGAACATACAATGTATCATTCTGTCTTAGCATTAAAAAAATTCTTAGAACGATATGGCATGAAAATTTTTGATGTTAAACACTTAGACATTAGAGGAGGCACTATCAGAATTTATTCTTCTTTTAATAATGCTAATTTTGATATTTCAAAAAATGTAGAATATCTCATAAATTCTGAACTTAAAAAAGGATATGATAAACTAGAAACTTTCAAAAATTTTGCAAAGAAATGTGAAGAACACAAATCTCAAATGCTAAATTTGTTATGTGATTTGAAAAAACAAGAAAAAACAATTATTGGTTATGGTATGTCGGGACGAGGTAATACAATGTTAAATTATTGGAAAGTTGGCATTGATATTCTTGATTTTGGTGTTGATGCATCTCCTGAAAGATATGGTCGATTTGTACCTGGAATGCATATTCCTATCAAATCTCCTAGACCACTTATTGATGTTGATTATGTTTTATTACTTGCTTGGATTTTTGCTGATGATATTATTGAAAAAGAACACGAGTTTGTTAAAAATGGGGGAAAATTCATTATTCCATTCCCAACACCACATTTTAGTCCTTAAATGAAAATTTATTGATACTGTTTAACTATTTTCTTTAATTGCACATCGCATTAATTCGACAAGAGATTCTACTGCTTTATCATTATTTAGATTCTTCATAACAAACTCTCTTCCGTTATCAGCAATTTTCTTCCATTTAGGATCTTCTATATTTTCTAAAAATTCTTGAAATTTTTGTTTATAATTTCTTTCATTTATAAAAACTGCATTTTCTTGATCTTTAAAGCCAAAACTATCTGCATCATTTTTTTCATTAACCTCTAGAAATGTCATGCATCCTGCAGCAGGAATTTCCCACATTTTAGCAACTGTTGTTACAGTACATGCTGCAATTGATGCTTGATATTGTTCTAGCAAGAGAGGAAATTTATCCCCAACAAATTCATTTTGAAGAGTTGGAAAATAATCGACATAGGGTAAACCATTTACAATTGTTCTAAGATGATATACACGATATGCATTCCATCTTGGTTTTCTAATATCATTAATTATTTTTGATAGTGGTTTTGAATTTCCTATTGCACCTGAATTCAAAATTTTATTTTTTATTCTTTCGTCAAATGGCTCTACATTTTTGTATAATGATGGCTCTAATCCGTAAATTATTGATTTGTATTTATAATTTTTTGGTAAAATACTGTGAAAGAAAGATTTTGGCCAAAAATGAAAATAATAATCTACTTTCCATTTCTTATGGTATTCTTTAGTAATTTTTGTTTCTCTTGGATCAGCACATCTGGTAATAACCGGAATCTTTGATTTTCTTATACCAATCAAGTCTGGTGTTCCAAATTCATTATTTTGCCACAACAGAATGATGTCAAATTTATTTTCCAATTTTGAAATGTCAAATTTTTTGTCTTCAGGAAAATATGTTACCTCCATTTCATTATTACGAGGTAATGCTTTAATGAAAAAATTGTAGTAAACATTATCAAAATGCTTACCTGTCATGAAAATATTTGAAGGCTTGTAGATGAATGCAACTTTAATTTTATCCATAATATTCAAATCAAAATGTTCTCTATTATGACTTTTTAGAAATAAGGTTAAAATTTATCATAATGTATTTCTGTGTGTGTATTTGAAATCTCAAAAATCTTCTTATAAAAGATTTTATAGATTATTTATAAAAAGACATTTCTTTGGAATTACCAGTCCATTAAGAGTTCTTCCTGATTTTTTTGTAATTGGTGCTGGAAGAACTGGAACAACTTCTTTGTATCATTATCTAGATCAACATCCTTCATTGTCAAAATCAGCTTATGACGAATTAGGTTTCTTTGATGTAAATTTTCATTTAGGATTGAATTGGTATCGTTCCTTATTCCCATCTGTCTTTACAAAATTTAGAATAAAATTAAAAACAGATTTTTTTATGACCTATGATGTTACCCCTTCATATGTGCGTAGACCTTGGATTGCAAAAAGAATAAAAAAATTATTTCCTAAATCCAAATTAATAATAGTTCTCAGAAATCCTGTTGATAGAACTTATTCCCATTATCATCTACATAGAAAATTTGGAGAAACTAGAACTTTTGAAGAATTTATTAAAAATGAAATAGATGATGTTTCAAAATGGGATGTTGAGTTAAAAGATGATAATTATTTTGCTACCAAAGTTGAAAATTCTAGCTTGGCAAGAGCATTCTATGCTGAACAACTTCCAATATGGTTTGAACAATTTTCAAAAAATCAAATATTAATAATTTCAAGTGAAAATTTAGCATCTAATACAAGAAAAACAATGAATGAAATTTTTAGCTTTTTAAATTTACCTGAATATGATGTCCCAAACATAGAAAAAGTTAATGTATCAAAAAAATCTAAAATGAATTCTAAAACACGAGAAATACTACTTGAATTCTTCAAACCATATAATGAACAACTTTATGATTTTTTGAACAAAAAATTTGACTGGGAAAAATAATTTTCTGAAACGTTTTAAAATTAAATATGGCAAAAATATATCTCAAGTATGTTAATTATATCTCAAAATCTTTCTAATTCTGATTTTAAAATTCCAGATAATGCCATTTATAGAATTAATTTGGCGTGGGTCAATAGTTTAAATGAACTTTCTGACCTATTATCAAAACATTCCATACACAAAATATTCATCGATTTGCCTATAGGACGAACCAAGCCTCCACACAATTCCTATACATTTGATGAATTAATACCAATTTTAGAAAAAAATCTAAATGTTAAATATTTGGCAATTTCTAATGTTAACTCTTCAAATGATGTAGAGAAGTTTATCTCATCAGTTCCAAAACATGTGGAGATTGTTCCAAAAATTGAAAATCCTGATGGTGTCGCAAACATTAGTAATATTGTTAGTTGTATGCCTTATTCAAATAAGACAATCATGTTAGATCATGATGATCTTTTTTCATCTCTAACTAAAAAGGGTGAATCTCCATCAAAATTTAAAGAATATATCAACTCATTACAAAATTATTGTTTTGAAAACAATGTAACATTATTACGAACAATTGGCGTGGTTTTTAGTGATATGGAAAAACGTGAAACTCAATATATGAAATAATTTACTATTTCCATCCAACCCTCTATCCGTAAATGTATTTTTTATTCTATGGAAATAATATTCTGTCAAATTTTTCTTAATTGTTAATCCATAAATTATTTTATTTTTTAAATCTCATTTTTCCTTTGATAACTTCTTTAAAGAATTTTCTTTGGTTTCAAAATATACTTCATAATTTATTTCAAAGACTTTTATTTTATATTTACTGTATTCACTTTCATCATTAATTTTTTTAAGATATGAGAATTTGTTTTCATTCAAATAAATTTCAGAAAATAAATTATTTGAATTATCTTTTGAAATGATCAAATGTGTTAATCCATTCTCTTTTCCTATGTTAATTAATTCTTCAATAGAATTAAATCCATCAATAGGCACTGTTTTGACTGTTGCGGGTATACTAGTTCTTAATGACTCTCCTTTTTCTCTATTCATAGCAAAAAATTTTAACTCTTCAATAGTTTTAGGCAAATTAGTAGGTTCTAAAAAAATACTCTGAGGATAAAACGCATTTGCTGTTATTGGTTTTTCATTGAGTGATTCTAACATTTTGATTGCTTCTAAATCATATTCCACGTCATAATTAAAGATCAAAAATAAGCTAGACAAAATAATTATAATAATTAATGGAATAAAAATTGGAATTCTATATTTCTCTTCCAATTTTTTTACAGTAACAATTGCCCAAATTGAAAAAAGTGGATATAATGGTAGTAAATATCTTGTATCTTGTAACGGAATTGCATACGCATAAAAAATTGGTATTGATAAAAACAGCCCTGATAAAATTAGAGAAATTTTGTTAAAATCTATTTTTTTGAGAAACAAAATGAAGCCTATTGGAACAAAAATTATAAAATTAGGTATGAGAACCCATCCAAGATATTTTGGAAAATTTTCTATTCCTTTCAAAATAAATGGAATCCCGGAATCCCCTTTCGTTATTTGTGGATCTTGAGAATGATATGTAGCAGTATGTTCAATTCTATCAAATAATAAATCATTTCCATGAATACTTTCTTGATAATTTAAAAATGGAAATAATATTCCAAAGAAAATTACTAAACAAAGTAAATATTTTAAATTTTTAATTCCTTTTTTTCTATTTCTAATAAAAAATAATACTGTCATTGCTAAAAATAAAAACACACCTTCTGGTCTTACTGTAGTTGCAAGACCTACAGTTAAAAATGAAATATATGTAAAAATTTCTTTAGTTTTTAAAAATAATACTAAAGATGTTGCTAATAATAATACAAATAAAGGATCTGAACTCCCTAATGATGAATTTATTCCGACTCTTGGATCAAACACAAAAATTCCTGCAGCTATCACCCCATATTTTTCTGGAACAAAAAATTTTGTTAAAAAAAATATTGGAATAGATATTAACGAAAATATTGTAATAGAAACAATTTTCTGAATTTCCATAAAAACGAATGTTTCATTTGATGGAATTACATTGAAAATGATTGAAAGAAAAAAAGGCCAACCAATTTTTGATGGAGAATAATTTGGAATTTCTTCTGTAATTTTTATGTCCATTGCAAAAAAATAGTAGTTTAATCCGTCTAGAATAACAGGGATTTCTAAAGGAAAAAATATTAGTTTAAAAATTATTGAACCAATAATGATAAAAATTAAACCAAAAACTGGTTTTTTAAAAAATTGAATATTGTTTTTTTGTAGAATTTCATTCAATGTATAATTCTTTTAATTTTATACATATTAAAAGTAATAATAAAAAAATTCATTTAGATATTTTTATAAAATTTTTTGATACTTGCTAGAAAAATTGTGTAAGATATTTGACTTAGCAGAAATGATACTGCAAGACCTAAAGCACCAATGGTTGAGCCTAGAATGAAAATTCCTATAATCAAAACAACAATTGATATCGCATATCCTATTACAATTGGTTTACTATTTTCTTTACTCAAAAAAGTTGAAATAAACATGTTTGAAATTGTTGCAGGAATAACTGCTAGGCTTAGAATTGGGATCAAATCTACAACATTTTCATATTTTGGAAAGAAATACGGTAAAACTTCTGGAGCCACAAAGAATCCTAGACCTGCAAATACCACTGATAATGAAATAGTATATTTTTTGATTTTTTTCATTGATTCCCCACTAGCTTCTTCAGAAATCACAAAATTAGTTATAATACCTGGAATAATTGCTAGTATTCCAAAAACCTGTAGTCCTAAATGATAGTTTCCTAACAATGAAAAACCAAACAGAGGAGCAATCATAATATGGGCTATGTTTCCTTTGAACGCTTTTGTTAAATCTCTGATGTAGATATTTATTATAAATGTCATTTTTTCTTTTAGTAGTTTAAAATCTAGTTTGTTATTTTTGATATTTTCATAGAATACTTTTATCATTACAAAAAATGATAATCCTATGCCAAGAAGTATTCCTGCTTCACCCATTATGAAATAAAAGCCAATAGCTAGAATAAATTGAAGAACTTTCTGCAAAAGAAAAACTTTTGAATATGTTCCATAACTTTTTCTTCCTAATAATTCTGATATCGTTAAATTATAAATTACACTTCCAATAACAAAAATTCCTATTTCAAGATTTTGTAAAAAGATGTAAAGAATTACAGCAGAGAAGATACTTGAAAAAAATGAAATGATAAATATTGTTCCTTGAAGTTGAATTTTTTTTGCAGAGAAAACTATGATTGATTGTGGTCCTCCAATTAAACAAACACTTGTCACAATACCTGCAATTGCAATCAAATAACTCAATTCACCATATTTTTCTGATTGAAGAAATCCAGCTAAAATAAACCAGAGTCCTGCAGAAACAACATATCCTCCAATGTTGGCTACACCAATTTTTGAAAGATTCTGAATTTTTGATGATTTAAATCCCCAATTCATAATCTATTGTTCACTTATACATTTAATCACTTTATCTTGCTGTTTCTGTGAAATTTGTGGATATAATGGCAATGATAAAATTTCTTCATAGATTTGAGAGGAATTTGATAGATTCTTTGAATTTTTATATTTTTTAAAAATGGAAAATTTGTGTAGAGGTTTGTAATGAACAGTTGTCCTAATTTTATTTTTTAATAATTTTTTATATAATTGATTTCTTGTAATCCTGTATTCTGGAGTAATTCTTATCACATACAAATGACATGAATCGTTACTAGAAATGGATGGTGTTTTTATTCCTTTTACTTTCTGTAGATGTTGATTGTAATATTTACAAGCATTTCGTCTAAGTTGATTTAGTTTTTTTATTCTTCGTAACTGGCTAGAACCTAATGCAGATCTAATTTCATCTAATCTGAAATTGTAACCAGGCTCTGTTATATCGTAATCCCATGGGTTACCACTGTTATATCTTTGCGAAAGGGATTTTGTCATGGAATGATTTCTAAGAGATTTGACATTGTCAAAAATTTTTTTTGAATTTGTAATAACCATTCCTCCTTCAACTGTGGTAATATTTTTTGTGGGGTAAAAGCTAAAACAACCTATATCTCCAAATGTTCCTACATGTTTACTGCAAAAATGTGTTCCAATTGCATGAGCACAATCTTCAATTACATAAAGATTATTTGATTTAGCAATTTTCATAATTTCTTTCATATTACATGCTCTACCTGCAAAATGTACAACAATAATGGCTTTAGTTTTACTAGTGATTTTTTTCTTAATTGACTCCACTGAAATATTCAAAGAATCCTTTTCAACATCTACTAGAACGGGAATTCCACCATTATTCAAAATTGAACTAGCTGTGGCAATAAAAGTCAAATCTGGGATTAACACTTCATCATCTTTGCTAATTTTAAGTGTCCTAAGAGCCAATTGTAATGCAGCTGTGGCATTAGACACTCCAATAGCATATTTAGTATCTGTAAATTTAGCAAATTTTTTTTCAAATTTTTCTAATTCAGGACCTAATGTTAACAAAGTAGAATTCAATACTTTTTTGACAACTTCTTTATCTTCTTTAGTAACCAACGGAACAAAAAATGGAATATCCATTGAATTATCAAAAGATCTTTTTTGATTAGACATTTTCTTATTCAATATTCTTTGTCTTATTAGTTTATTCTGAAATTAATTCATTGTAAACTGCTAAAGTGTTTTTTGCCATTGATTCTGAATTACATTCCTCACTAACTAATTTAAAACCTGACAAACCTAATTTTGTCCTAAGGTCCGGATTTTTTACTAATTTAAGAATTGATTCTGCTAATTCTTTTGGTTCATTTGTTTTTGTGAGTATTCCATGTTCGTTATTGGTTATTGTTGATGGAATTCCATGTACATTGGTTGAAATAACTGTTTTTTTGAATGCAAAGCCTTCTAGAGGTGTTAAAGGAGATAACTCCCATCTTGAGGGTAATACTAAGAATTCACTTTCAGAATATGCAGCAATTACATCTTTTCTAGCCGGATTTTTTATCACTACAATCTTTTGTTCCAATTTCATATCTTTGATCATTTTAAACATATTTTTTTCATATCCAAAATCTACTCCCATAATCACTAGTTTTAATTCGGCTATTTCTGGTTCATTTTTAATTAGGTCAAATGCTTGAATTAAGACATCTACTCCCTTAACTTTGTTGAATCTTCCTACAAATAAAATAAATTGTTCATTGATAGAATATTTTTCCCTAAAATCATTTTTTATTTCTCTAAAATCATCTAAATTAATTCCATTTTTGATTATAATGGTTTTATGTTCAGCATTCAATTCTTCAAATATTCTTTGTTCATATTTGTTTGCAACAATAATTTTTGAAGCTTGATTAATTACAAAATTTATCATTGGTTTTTGTAACTTATAAAAAATTTTTTTAATTATTCCATTCTTTTTAAGATCTGGATGGGTAGTTAATCCACCTTGATCAGAAAGAACCAGAGGAATTTTTTTATTTTTAGATACAATTGCAGCAATAAATGATTGAAAACTTCGTATCCCAATAGAATGTATTATGTCTGATTTATCATTTTTTAATTGATTATACATTTTTGGATTTATAAAAAATAATCCATATGAAAACAAGACATGTGTCCTTTTTATGAAAATTTTTTCTACTGATTCACATCTTGGAAGATGTTTATTGAACGTTTTAGGATTATTTGCAAAATCCATATCTGTTGTGTATATTGTTACGTTGTGATTTAATTTTGATATTTCTCGTGCTAAATCAACTGCTAAGAATAGAATTCCTCCAAATTGTGTAGCTGGTAACGAAGCAGGACATACTAATGCAATTTTCATATTTTTTCCTATGACTAATTATTAAAGACTCTTTGGTCTAAAAATTATTCAAGAAAAAATTCTTTTAACTCTAATTTTTTCTATTTTTCTGCGTATAATATTCCTAAATTTTTGGATGTTTTAATTTCTATTAATCTGAAATGTTCTTTTAATGATTTTTTTAAATTGCTTAAATCATCAAAATTTTCATTGATAATATGATACTCTAAACAGATTTTTTTAATTATTTTGATGTGGTTTTTTGATAAATTCTTAAGAATTTCGAATTCTGCCCCTTCACAATCTAATTTTATATTACATTCTTCCAGATTATTATCTTCAATTATAGTTTGAATAGATACGGATTCAATTTCTTCAAATCTATCTTTTTTTTCAAATATGTTGTGTGCAGCAGAATCATTTTCATCTAGAAAAATTTTAATTTTTTCATCTTTTGCTGAAACAGCTTTATTATATAATAAAATATTTGTTAATTTATTCATTTTAATATTTTCTTGTAATAATTGAAAATTTTCTTTTACTGGTTCAAAACATAAAATTTTTCCTTTTTTACAAAACTGTGATGCATACAATGCAAATAATCCAACATGTGCACCAACATCAATTATGGGAATGTTTTCATCAATTTTAAATCCAATACTTTTGTATTCTTGAACTAACCAAACATTTGCAAATGCATGTATGTCTGTTTCTTTAGTTCTTAATTTACATTTTAATCCGTTTTTGAACTCTAAAATAAAATATTTTTTATTATACAAACCAAAATATACCAATGGAATAATATGCCAATTTTTTATTTTCTGAATCGTTTGAATTAGAAATTTTATTTTATTCATATTATTCATTTTTAGTTTGATAATTTTAGTGTAAGAATATATCGTTTTGATTTTTCTACTAAATAAATTAATAATTTTGATTTATTGTAGTGAAGATTAATAGATATGTGTTTTTTTGATAGATTATGAAAATTATGATTACCGGTGGCATGGGTTTTGTGGGCAGTCATCTTACAGAATCTCTTTTAAGAAAAAATCACGATTTGATTATTTTATCAAAAAGTCTAACTAAAAGAAATAACATTTCAACAATTTTTAAAAAAATTAAATTTGAAAAAGTTAATACTACAAATCACTCTAAACTGAAAAAAATTATTGAAAGACATAGACCTGAAATTATTGTTCATCTAGCTGGAGAAACTTCTCATTCTAAATCTTTTAAATATCCTTTACGCGATATAGAATCTAATTCTAAATCCACATTATTTATTCTTGAAACAATTAGAAAACTAAAATTAAATTGTAAATTTGTTTTAGGTAGTACTTTCATAGTAGTTGGAAAACCAAAAAAATTACCCGTTACTGAAAATACTCCTTGTAATCCTACAACAATTTATGGAATTAATCGACTGTCTAGCGAATATTTCACTAAGGTTTATCATGACGTTTATGGTCTTGATACCAATATCTTTCGTATAACCAATTCTTTTGGTCCTAGAGAACAAATAATTCCACAAAAAAATGCTGTAAATTATTTAATTTATTCTGCATTCAAAGGAAATGACTTAACAATTTACAATAAGGGGAAATTCTATCGTGATCTTGTCTATGTCTCTGATGTGGTCTCAGGTATTGAAACAATTTTGAAAAAAGGTAAATCTGGAGAACTTTACTGGATTTCTTCTGGTAAGAAAACTTGGTTTTATGAATTAGGAAAAATTCTTGAAGATCTAACAAAAACTAAAGTTCAATACGTAGATTCACCTACATATACAAAAAAAGTTGATGTAGGAAATTTTGTTGTTAATAATTCTAAATTAAGAAAATTAGGTTGGAAACCAACTGTTTCTTTACGAAAAGGAATTCTTAATACATTGGATTATTTTTCAACAACTAAAAATAATTTTTAGTTTTGATTATTTGAGAGAAAATTTTCAAATGATGAAAATCTAAAAGTTTTCAGTAGTTTCTCCATCTTTGAATATGTTTTTTCCAAATTGTAATATGTGATAAATTTATCTTTTAGAGGTAATGGAATTTTTGGCATATATTCTGGTGTTAGTTCCCATGAATGTATATAGAAAGTACTAGGAATTTCATTTTTTTCATATTTCTTTATTGCATTACTGATTATTTTTAGTGGTAAAATCCTCAAATAAAATCCTCCTGCGGCAGGAATTTTTTTCCCTAGAACTTTTGTTACTAATAATGGAAATTCCATTATTTTTCCATCTTTATTGTTTTGATCAATACTGTCACTTGAAATTCTATAGGGTGAAATTTGTTTAGATTCAATTCCATACATTGATGTTTTTACAGGTACGATGCTACTATCATAAGTATAATTATTTTCTGCCAAACTATCTATTGCCCATTTTGTCGAATAATTGAGAGAAAATGTTGGAGCCCTAAACCCTTTAGATTTACCCTCAGATAACTTTTCAAATTCTTTTAATTCATCATCAAATCTTTCTTTACATCCAATAGAATCAAGTTTAGTGTGATACATTGTATGGAATCCAATCTCATGTCCATTTTCTAAGATAATATCCAAAAGTTCTGGTTTGTATTCAATCAATTCTCCTACAACAAAAAACGTTGCAGTTGTTTCATTTTTTCTAAGTAATTCTATAATTTTTTGAATACCTTTGATTACTTTTGGTTCTTTCTTTTCATTGGTTAATCTCCTTTGAATTAATTCAGGATGATACCAATCTTCAAAATCAATGCCTAACAGATTCAATTTATTCAATTTTTTTTATTATTCTTGCGGGATTTCCACCAACAACACAATTATCTGGTATTGAACTTGTAACAACACTGCCTACTGATAACACTGAATTTTTTCCTATTGTTGTTCCTGGTCCTATGATACATCCTGGATTGATCCATGCACCTGATTTGATTATAACAGGATCAGTTTTTCTTGGATAATGATTTTGTTTTAAAAATAAATTAGCTGATGGATTTACATGACTAAAAATCATTGTATTGCTACCTATCCCAACATTGTCTTCAATTGTGATTAATTTTGGATATATAAGATCTAAAATTACATATGGGGAAATATGACATGATCTTCCAATTTTGACCCCTCTCTTTCTTTGCATACTAACTGCAAATCCTGGATGTAGTGAATGATATGCAAGTGAATGTAGAACCCATGAACGAAGAAATTTTGATTTTAATTTTAGTTTTCCAATGTTGCCTCTAAGATTATAAAATTCCATAACTTCTTTTTCATTTATTAAAAAAATATCTTCTGATTTGTCCACTTTCTTATTTACTTCCATTCTGTCTAAATCTAATCTTAGTTGATAAACATTTATTCACTATTTTCATTAATTTTGCATTTTGTTATATAATAATTTTTTAATTCTCTGTAGAGAACTTTTTTTGTAGGTCCTTTTGGTATATCATCTAAATCAATTAGATTATTTATAAAGAAAACTTTTTTTGGTTGCTTGTAATTTGCAATTTTGTTTTTACAAAATTCTTTTATCTCGTTTTCATCTAATTTTTTATTTTTTTTAATTTTTATAAATGCACATATCTCTTCTCCCAATAATTTATCAGGAATTCCTATAACCGCACATTCATCTATGTCTGGATGTTTGTATAAAATATTTTCAAGCTCTGACGGATAGATATTTTCTCCTCCTTTGATTATTAACGAATCTTTTCTTCCATGAATGTAAAAATAACCATTCTCATCTTTTCTACCATAATCTCCACTATGAAACCATCCATCTTGAAATGATTTTTTATTTCTCTCTTCTAATCCTAGATATCCTTCAGTTACATTATATCCTTTAATACAAATTTCTCCTTCAACATTAGATTCTAAAATACAATTTTTTTCATCCAAAATCTCCATCTCATTAGTTAACAAAGCTTTTCCAATTGAGCCAAATTTTCTTTTTTCTGCAGGATAGTTATTTATGCAGGAAAATGATGTTGTTTCCGTTAAACCATATCCTTCAAAAATTGGAACAAAAAATCTTTTTTCAAATTCATTTTGTACTGTTCTTGTTAAAACTTGTCCTCCGCAAAGAATTGCATTAAGGGTTTTATCTTTCCGGTTTTTTGGCAGGCTCAATAATATTGATAAAATTGATGCCATTACACTAGTCCATGTGGCTTTGTACTGATTCACTAAATCCCAAAATGAATACAAACTAACTTTTCCTTTAACAATAATTGTAGAACCTCCTGCATACAAAGGTGCTAAAAGAGTTGTAATTTGTCCATTATTATGAAATAAAGGGAGTATGCATAATGTTCTAGTTTCCTTATTAAAACAAAACCATTCTGAAATAGATTTTGCGTCAGCTAAAAGGTTCATGTGAGATAATTTTACACCTTTAGGATTTCCTGTTGTTCCTGAAGTGTAAATTATTACTGCTAAATCATTTATTGAAACATTGTTTTTGAAATCCAGTTCTATTTGTTCATATGAATTATCAAAATCATAAATTGATTTTATTTTTACAAATTTTTCAGATGGGAAAAATTGATTTAATTCATTAATTTTTAATTCTAGTTTTTCATCAAAAAATATTAGTTTTGTATCACTGTCCTCTACAATGTATTTAATTTCTCTTGATGATATATCTGGATTAATTGGTACGATTGTTATTCCTAAAATTAATCCAGTAAAATATAATATTAAAAATTCTGGTGAATTATGGAAAACTAGTGAAATTTTTTCACCTTTTTTTAGTCCAATCGATTTGAAATATTGTATGGATTTCACTAGTAATTTTTTAAACTCAATAAATGTAAATTCATCCGTTCCTTTTCCTGGACAAATCAAAAATATTTTGTCTGGTGTTTCATTTACTTTTTTTGAAAATAATTCTCCTATATTTTCATATTCTAAATCAATTTGGTTTTTTATTTTTTGATGTTCAGAAAGCTGAGATGAATCAATCATTGTA
This sequence comes from Candidatus Nitrosopumilus sp., assembly GCF_965262695.1. Classification (GTDB taxonomy): domain Archaea; phylum Thermoproteota; class Nitrososphaeria; order Nitrososphaerales; family Nitrosopumilaceae; genus Nitrosopumilus. The sequence goes on from NZ_OZ253550.1 coordinate 1,420,200, forward strand.
AATATTTTAAAATTTTTTTCTTTATTGCCGGCATAGAAGTCATATCTAATGTATCTGAAAAATCTATAGTAATATCAAATGTTTCTTCAATTGCAATAATTAATTGAATATGTTTTAAAGAATCCCATTCTGGTATATCTTCCATTGATGATTCTAATGTGACATTTTTATTTTGCAATACATCATTTGCTATTTTTTCGATTTTTTTATCAATATTTTGTTCATTAACCATTTTTTTCCTCATTTTGAATAATTTTATCTATGTGTTTGGCCACTCTCATTAAACCTTCTTCAATTTTTTCAATATCTTCAACTAATGGGCCGACTGATAGTCTAATTGCATTCATTCCAGTTCTACCAAATCCCCATCCTGGAACAAATAATACGCTAGCTTTTTTCAAAGTATTTTCAACAAATTTTGTTCCATCTGAATTCACTTTTACAAAAAAATAAAGTCCTCCTTCTGGTTCAATAATGGGGAAATTAAGATATTTTTTAATCATTTGAGATGTTTTTTCCATAGCATTTTTGTAAAGCTTTCTTGTTTCTTTGATGTATTTTGTTAATGTTTTATTTTCAATTGATTTGTTAATAAATTCTGAAAATGCCATTTGATGTAGTGTATCGGGGCATAGTGATGTTGAATTTTGAATTGATTCCATAGCATCTATAACATATTTTGGTGCTTCAATCCAACCTAATCTTCGACCTAATCCTCTACACCATTTAGAATTTGATCTTATTGATACAAAATTTTCATTTGGAGCCCATGAGAAATATGATGGAAATTTTTCATCAAAAATTAATTCCTTATATGCAAAATCTACTACAATAAATGCATCAATCTTCTTTGCTGCAGCTAGAGCTGCACTCATAAATTTTTCAGATAAAATTTTTGAAGTGGGATTATCAGGCGTTGTTAATAAAATCATTTTTGGTTTATTTTCAATTATATATTCTGAAAACGCTTCAATTTTTTTATCTGCAATAAATTCCCATTTATCTACATCAATAACTGGAAAACTTAGTATTTTGATATCTGGTATTCCAGTAATTAACTGTGTAGGATAATTACAATAGTAAGGATCCAATAACAAAATTTTATCTCCAGGATCAAGTATAGTTACAAACAAATTCATTGCTAATTGAGTTGAACCTGACCCTGCAGCAATTTCTTTTTCAGAAATATCCATGTCGTATAATTCCTTTTCAAATTTACAAATTGCTTTTTTAAAATCACTGTCTCCAAATGTTGCAGAATACTTTCCTGATTTGTGGAATAATTGTTGATCTGAAACTAATTTTTCATAAGATTCTCTTAATTCTTTAGGAGATTCATGATTCACCCATCCTCCTGCCATGGAAATTAATTCTTCAGGTTTAACTCCAAGACTTTCTATATATTCAGGTTCAGCAAAACTCATTATTTGTCTGACTGGTGACATTTTTCTCTTAAATTTTTCAGCTTTTTTTGAAATCTTTGCCAATACACAAAACGCTCCGAGGAGAATAAATAAACATTGCCTCAATATATTGACATGCTTGAAAAAATTGGCTCTGGAATAGATATTGTTGATGTGACTAGATTTAGAGAATTGCCTTTCCAATCTAATAAAAAATTTTACGAAAAAATTTTTACCAATTCAGAAATTAAATATTGTTTAAAATTTCAAGATTCATATTCGCATTTTGCAGGAAAATTTGCTTTGAAAGAAGCATTAATGAAATCAATTAATATCAAAGAAGATTTTTTAAAAATTGAAACTAGTCATTCTAAATCAAAACCATCAATTCGCTTAAAAAATGAAAATAATAAAAATTTTATTTTTGTAGCATCAATTTCACATGAAAAAAATTATGCTATTGGAATGATTCTGTCAGAACAACTTTAAAATTTATTTCAATGCATTTTTAGCTTTTTGACTTAATTTTACTATTATTTTGTTAATGAATTTATTTGATTTTCCACCATACAAATTTCCTGGAATCAAAATATCGTTTGGAAAAAAATTAATTAATTCTAAATCTGATTTTATTTTTTTATCTTCAAGTTCTTCGTATTTTTCTTTAATTCTTTTTTTATTTCTACATATTTCTCTTTCTGCTCTTATTTTTGAATTTGGGAATCCTTTCGAGAAATAAAACACCCAAACAAAAAAATCTACTAATAACAAATATGGTAAAATTTTTCTATATGTTTTTTTTGAATAATGTGTTTTGATACAATATTTTCTATTTCTTTCTAACCAGTAAAATTTTTCTGCACTCCATTTTAACGCATAACTTTCAGCATGGAAAATTCTTGATTTTGGAACATAATAGGAATTTATTCCTAAATGTGCAGCTCTCCATCCTAGTTCAAGATCATCATGATAAAGAAATAGGAAATCATCTAAAAATCCAATTTTTTTTAGCACTTTCATAGATGTAAATAGGCATGTTCCAGATGCATAACCAACTTTTTCAATTTCATTATGTTGATTGTTATCTGTTAATCCTCTATCTCTAGGGAAACCAAAACCAAAAATATGTTGCATATTTCCAGTGCTTAACAAAGTTTTTGGAGATTCTAATGACAAAATTTTTGGTTGATACAAACCATCTCCTACTATATTATGTGCATCTAGGAAATGATTTAGCCAGTCGGATTCAACAATTGTATCTGGATTCAAAATTACAACAAATTCTCCCTGTGCATGTTTTAATCCAATATTATTTCCTTCACAATATCCCAAATTCGATTCATTTTCAATAAGAATAATTTTTGGAAATTTCTCTTTACATATTTTTTGACTATTATCTTTTGAAACGTTATCAACTACTATTACTTCATAATTTGTATATTTTGACTTGAAAACAGAATCAACACAATTTAATAAAAAATTACCTGCATTATAATTTAAAATGATTATGCTGATTAATGGGTCCATGTTCTAACTGTTTTTTGAATTAATCCAGATATTTAACATTACACAAATTTAGAGATAGACTTTGGTTCCTTCACCTAACATGAATATTTTTTCATTATTATTTTGATTAGTTTGAATCACTGAATTTTTTGAAATGATACTGTCTTTTATTGATATGTTACATTTGACCTCACAATCTGACATTACTATGGAATTTTTTATTGAACATTGAGAAACAACTGAATTATCCCCAATGCTTACATTAGGTCCAATTATTGATTTTTTCTCAATTATACAATCATCTCCAATTATTGCTGGACCATTGATCACAACATCGTCTTTGATGATAGTATTTTTACCTACGATCACATTTCCATTTAATCTAACATTTTCCTCTTTTTTTCCATCAAAATATGGAATTACTTTTTCCAAGATTGCACTATTTGCATTTAAGATATCTTCTGGGGTTCCAGTATCTTTCCAATAATCTGTAATCATACGATATGTAATCTTGTCATTTTTTTCACGTAAAATATCTAGTGCATCTGTAATTTCTAATTCATTCCTCCAAGATGGTTTAAGTTTTTCAATAATATCAAAAATTAGTGGAGTTAAGAAATAGATTCCAGTCACTGCTAAATTGGTAGGTGGATTTTTTGGTTTTTCTATAATTTTTAAAATTTTTTCATTCTTTACATCTGCAATACCAAATCGTGATGGATTATCTACTTCGCACAATAAAAGTAATGCATCAAAATTTGAATTTTGAAAATATGCTACATAATCTTTTATCGATCTTTGAATAATATTATCTCCTAAAAACACTACAAATTTTTCATTTTGAATAAATTCTTTACATAATCCAATGGCATGTGAAATTCCTTTTGGATAATCCTGTTCAATATACGTAAATTTTACACCAAATTTTTCACCATCTCCATAATATTCTCGTACTTTGTTAGAACCAATTCCTCCAACTATTATGGCAATTTCTTTTATTCCTGATTCCTTTAACACTTCAACTCCATACTGTGACATTGGCTTATTGGCAATTGGGAGTAATTGCTTAGGGCCTGTGTGTGTAAGTGGTCTTAATCTTGTTCCATGGCCTCCATGAAGAATTATTCCTTTCATGCAAATTCTCATAATTGTGTATTAATAAATCAAATTTAGTTTTTCCAGGGTGTCGGATTTAATGTATCTTGAGAAATGTTCTCCCACCATTTTTTGTTTTCTAAATACCATTTTACTGTATTTTCCAATCCTAAATCAAATTTAGTTTTGGGATTCCAATTTAACTCATTACGAATTTTTGTTGAGTCTAAACTATATCTAAAATCATGACCCGGTCTATCTTCAACAAATTCAATTAAATCTTCTGATTTATCCAAAATTGAAAGAATTTTTTTTATAATTGTTATGTTGCTGATCTCATTTTTTGCAGATATATTATATGATTCACCAAATTTTCCATCTTGTAGAATTTTTAAAACTGCATCACAATGATCATCAACATAAATCCAATCACGTACATTTTTTCCCGAACCATAAACTGGAATATTTTTATCTGATTCTGCTAAAATAATTGTTTTTGGAATTAATTTTTCTGGGAATTGTCTTGGTCCATAATTATTAGTACAACGTGTTATTACACAATCACAATTATATGTTGTAATATATGATTTAATCAATAATTCTGCAGATGCTTTTGTTGAAGCATATGGGCTAGATGGATTCATTCTAAATAATTCATCAGCAGAATCATTTTCTAAACTTCCAAAAACTTCATCAGTTGAAATTTGCACCAATTTTTTCTTTTCTTTTTTTATTGCTTCTAAAATAATAAACACACCAAAATAATTTGAATCTACAAATGGTTTAACATTAGAAATACTTCTGTCTACATGTGATTCTGCTGCAAAATTCATTACTATGTCACAATCTTTTACAAGTTTATTGACTATTTTTTCATCTGTTATGTTACCTTTAACAAATTCATAATTTTTTGAATTTTCAACAGATGATAAACTTTCATGGTTTGAACCATAAAATTCATTATCTAAATTAATTATTTGAAATGAAGTATCTTTCAAAATTTTTAAAATAAAATTACTTCCAATAAATCCTAGACCTCCAGTTACTAATAATTTCATAATTTAATTGAAATTTTGTTTATAATAAGTTGATTGATTTATCTAATCAAAAATTTGTAAATATAATTTTAAAATTTTTTAAATATATTTTTATTACTATTATCAGTCAAAAATATAAATTGAAAAATGATACTATAAGATCAATTAAACTGGAAACCCATCTTACCAAAGATATTGAAGACAATCATATCAATGGAGTTCTTACAGTAATCTGGAGAGATTGGGATGAAATTTTAGAAATTGAACCTAAAATGATTTATATTTCATCAGTAAATCCTGGAGAAATTAAAGGTCCACATTTGCATACTAAACGAGATAGTTATTTTATTTGCATTCGTGGGAAAGTGATCTTTGTTGCTCAAGATGAAAAAGGCGAATACCATGAAATTGAATCTAGTGAAAAAAATCCAGTGTTAGTCCAAGTCCCAAAAAATTTCTCATCTGCACATATTAATACTACTGATGAATTGGCTACCGTCTTAACTTTAGCAAATCCAGCTTGGCGACCTAACGACAACGAAATGAAAAACGTGTCGTTTGAAGATTATGATTGGAAGAAATGGGATATTGAGCGATAATCCTTCTTCAAACAATAAAATTATTTTGATTGATGATCAAACTGATTTTAGTACAGTTAATGAATTAATTAAAGAAAAATCTCACTTTAAAATAATATCTTTTGATTATAAGACTCATAAAAAATTAATTAAAGAAAAAATTATTCATGAGTCTTCTGATAATTTTTTAAATGAAAATGATATTGATCAATTACAGAAACAAGTTTATGAATTTAGTAAATGGTGTTATCAAGAAAGTATAATTGACGAAATCCATTTTGATAAATTGAATATTGGAAATTTGTTCCATGAACAAATTATAGAATTTTTAACAGGTTTTTTAAAAAAATCATATGAAGTTTTTAAAATCTGTCAAAGTAATCCTGATTCAACATTCTTTGCATCAGAACAAATCTATTCCTTGGTTCAAAATTTAAATCTAAAAGTCATTCAATTGAAACAGAAAAATAAGATGTACAATTTTGCACACGATAAGGTTAGAATTAACATCAAATTTGGGAATAAATTTGTAACATTTTTCATTTCTAGATCATCATATAAAAAATTTAAAAATATTTCTGAAAAACTTATTCATACTTTTTTCGGTCCTAAAATTAAGCAAAATTTTGATGAAAATGTACTAGTGGTAGAATTTCCTACCAATAGATATGAAGAATTATTTTCCAAATCAAAAAATTTTCCTTTTTCTTTATTTTTCTATGGAAGAAGACGACCTGCGTTTTGGAATTTAAAAACATTTGATATAATAAAAAAATCTAAAATCAAAGTTATCACCCCTCATATTAAATCATCTTCTTATGTTGCAGAACTTTCAAGAAAAATTTCTAACGAAATATCTTCTAATATTGAATTGCTATGGTCAAAAAACAAATTTTTTGAAGAATATTTTGTACAAAACAACATATCTTTATGGAAATATATGAAACCTTATTTTATAGAATTAATTCAAAAAAGAATTTCTGAGATTTCTTACGAGATTGCATTAGCTAAAATATTATTTCAAGAATTTAAAATAAAAACTGTTTTAGTTTTACAAGAAGTAGGTGTAACAGAACAAATAATTATTCACTATGCAAAACAAAAAGGAATTCCAGTATCTCTTTTACAAATTGGTCTTCATTATGATACATCTGAAGCAATTGAAGCTAATGTTTCCCAAAGTGTATATCCTATTAAAGCAGATAATTTTCTTACTTGGGGAGATATCAATGTGAATGATGCTATTGAAAATGGTCACATATCCCCTTCTAACATAATCAAAGTTGGTGCACCTAGATATGATAATACTAATGTTCTTGAATCTAAAGAAGAAAATTACATTCTTTTAGCAACTTCTGGACCTGGTCACATGCATATTAGAGGAAGAATAATTAATAATATTAAGAATTATAATGAAACTATTTCCAAAATTTGTCAAATCGTATCTGAAAGTCAAGAACAATTAATTATAAAATCTCATCCTTCAGCAGATGAATTAGATGTTAGCGATATTGCAAAAAAAATTGATCCGAATATCAAGATTGTGACTACTGGAGATGTATTGTCTCTAATTAGAAAATGTAAAGTGTTAATCATGGTAGGATTATCCACCACAATTATTGAAAGCCAATTATTGCAAAAACCCGTAATTTTTATTCCTTCAATTGATTATGCGTTAGGAGTACCTCAAATATTAAAACATGAATCCTGTGTTATCTCATCTACAAATTCATTAAAAGAAATTTTGTCTAAACTAAATACTGATGAGAAATTTAAAAAATCTGTAATTGATAATGGAAATCAATTTTTAAAAAAATACCTCTCTAATCTAAATTCTGCATCACAAACACTATTGAATTCTATTGTTAAACATTAGTTTTGTAGAAATTCTGAAAATTTCATACATTTGATTCCCTTTCCAAATAATGCCCCCCCTTCCGTTGCATTAATTGTCACAACTCTATCTGAAGTTTTTTCTATGAATTCTTTGAATGCATTACAATAATATTGATACAATGGTGTTTGCCTACATTCACAATTAAACTCAGGATTATATACAATAGGATATGCCTTCTTAAAAGAAATACTTTGTTTATCTACAGAATCTGGTAAATTGTAATGTTCTAATTGCTCTAGAGGTGTATTGACGGGATAACCTTGGTCTAATCCTATTAAACAAACTTTTTTAGATTTTAATATTGTCCATGCTAATATCCAAGAGGTTGTACCCACATTTCCACCTGTTTGTAATGCAGGGAAACCTTTAGGATGTTTCTTATTTTTACTCATTAATCCAATTATGTGATTAAAAGAAGTACTTTTTTGATTGTAATCTACTAATGCATGAAACCAAAAAACTTTGATTTTGTTTTGAATTATTGCTTGATATGTTGAATTAGGTACTGTACTTGATAACATACATTTTATTTTATTTCCAAATTTTTTTACAATTTCTTCTTGATAAAATTTTTTTTGATGTTCTTGCACGTCAATAGTAACAACATAAAAATTTTCAAATTTTTCAGGAGTGATGCCTGATTTTAACACTAATGGGAGAACCCCATCTGTGCAAATAATATTTCCTGAAAAATCACTTTTTTTGAGAATTTCTAAATGATTATTCTTCATTAATGATGGCCCCCTCCCTATTACTATTGATGAAATTTCTTTTTTATCATTTTGAGTTCTTCCAACTAATTGATGTAATGAATCTCCATTTGACAAATCAGTAAGATTATCTGCAAAATTTCTAATCCATCCATTATAATATTTCTCTAGATTATTTTTTTGAAAAATTTTTTCTATGATTTGTTTATCCGAATCATGATAGTCTAATTCAAAAGCAATTCTAAACCATTTATCCCAAGAGATATGTTCATATCCCATTTCTTGCTTTTTTTGTTTTAATTGTAGAAATGTCCCCTCTTGTAATTCAAAATTTGAATCCTCAGACATAATAAATCCACAAATGATTAAGTATTAATCTTAACTCATTTTAGAAATTAAAAACAAGTAATTTACTCTTTAAATCTCATCAATAAAAAACTCATCATCTTTATTTTTACTTCTAAATATCATATGAGAACCTACTCCTGAACGTTCTATGATGGATTCTAACTCTTCTTTGTCATCTCTTTTTTCACCTTCAATTTTTTTTATATTGAAATTTGCTTTCATGTTTGAAAATTTTCTAATAAATTATTTATTCTTTTTGCCAAAAAATAGATTTTTTTATTAAGTAGAAATTTTCACTGATAGTTCTTCTTTGGCTTTGCAAACTGGACAGTCCTTTGACCATTTTTGTTCATGTGGCCAACCTCTAATATGTGCTAATTTTAATAATTTAGATGTGTCTTGTAACCGCATAAAATATTTTATTGCAATAAGATCTCCAAAATCAAATTTTTTACTTACGGTGCAACTATAATCTGTTGCATTATTCAATGACATAAGAAATTTTTCTAACGCTTCTTCTTTCCATTGTTTGATTTTTTCTTCAGAATAATTTGAAATTATTCCTTTATTCACTAGTTCTAAGCGTTCATCATATTGACCTAAGATGTAATCTTCATTATCAAGAAAAATTTTTGTTCCTGGATAAGGTGTACAAATAAACGGATCTACGAATGCATTATTTTTCTTAATAAATGAAACTGTTTCTAATACATCGTTAATGTCTTCATTTGGGTTTCCTACCATAAACGTCATGTGTGGTTCTACCCCTCCTGTTTTCATAATATCTATGGCTTGTTGATTATTTGCAACTGTAACCCCTTTTCCAATATCATTCAAGAGAACTTTATCACTACCACTTTCTCCTCCTACTGAAATGTATACAAAACCAGCTTCTTTCATATGTTGAATGATTTCTGGTGTAATGCTAGGAGCATCACCTGATGTCCCTAATTTGATTTTCTTATGTAATCCTTCTGCAATCCATGCATCACATAGCTCATGTACTCTTTTAGGATTTGATGTAAGATTTTCATCTAATAAACAAATGTAATCAACATTAAATTTCTCTAAAAGATATTTTGCATGATTTATGATGTATTTTGGAGAAAAAAATCTAGTCACTGCTTGAAAACCATATTGCTCATCCATCATTCGTACTTTTTTTGTACCTAGCAATGCCTCTTGATCCCATCGGTTCATTCCATTATGTGTACAAAATGTACATTGTCTAGGACATCCACGTTCTGTAACAAAATTTATTCTTCTTTTACTATTCCAAAAACCACCCGGAAACCACATAGAACCTGAATATTTGAAATAGTCATCCATCTCCATTAGATCATAAGCTGGATAAGGAATAACATCTAAATCTGGAATTAACGGTCTTGGTTCTGTATAAATTAATTCATCATCTTCTCTGTAACAAATTCCTTTAATTTGATTCCACTCTTTTGTATCTGCTGTCTTTAAAATTTCTCTCCATGTAGCTTCACCTTCTCCAATACAAGCAATATCGATCTCAGGATTTAACTTCATGAGTCTATCTGGCATGTATGTGATAAAACCTCCTCCACAAACAATCAAAGAATCAGGATTTAATTTTCTAGAAATCTGTAACAATTTTTTGATATCTTTATACATACTACTTAATCCGCCAATAGCAATTACATCCCATTTTTCTACAGAAATTTGTTTGGCTGCATGTTTCCATGATGGAGTTGGTCTTTTTGAATTAAGATCTAAAAATGCAACTTGATGATTTTCTTCTACTGCAATACTAGCTAAAATTCCTAAACCCGCAGGAATGTCTAGAGGATCTTGATCAACACGTACAGGAGGCTGTATTAGAAGTATCTTCATGAATATCGCCTTCTTAACAAGTATTTAAGGGTAGATTTAGATTTTTTGTGAATATGTTTTAAATTATTATGTTTTTTTAAATTTTGAAGAAGATTATATTCATTGATTGCATTGTTATTTTGATGATAGGATGTATTATTCAAGCAAGACTAGGTTCATCAAGATTACCTGGAAAAGCAATGATGAAGGTAGATAATGAAAATACTGTTCTATCCTTTTTATTAAATCAATTAAAAAATTCAAAATTAATTGATAAAATTGTTGTTGCAACAACAGAACTCAAAGAAGACGATATAATTTTTGATTATGTTACAAATCTTAACATTGAATGTTTTAGAGGAGATGAGAATGATGTGCTTGATAGACATTTTCAATGTGCTAAGAAATATGATTTTTCTTCAATAGTGAGAATCCCATCTGACAAACCTCTAATTGATCCTGAAATTGTTGATAGTGTTATTGAAAAATTTATCTCATCCAATTTCCATTATATTACAAATTTTCAACCATATACATTTCCATATGGAACTGAGGTAGAGATAATGACTTTTGAATCCTTGAAGCGATGTTGGGAAGAAGCTAAATTGCCATCGGAAAGAGAACATGTTACCCCCTATATTTATAAAAATAAGGAAAAATTCAATATTTTTAATTTAGAATATGGTGAAAATCTATCTCATTTGAGATGGGAGGTTGATAGAATAGAAGATCTTGAATTAGTAAAAAATTTAATTTCTATTATTAAATCAAGACCAATTCTAATGAAAGATATTGTTGAAATTTGGAAACAACAGCCAGATATATTTTTAAAAAACACTAAACACAATTTTGACGAAGGATATCAAAAATCATTAAAAGAAGATAAAAATTTCTTAAATCATAAAAGAATTAATTAAAGATGAAAATGACTGAAAAAATTAAATTATTCGATCCTGTTACAAATTCAAAAGAAAAACAAGCTGTTAATGATGTTTTACAAAGTCATTTTTGGGCATCTGGAGCAGGTACTGGATATGTTAAAAAATTTGAAACATCATTTAGAAAATATGTTGGAGCAAAAGACTGTTTAGCAGTAAACAGTGGCACTGCTGCATTAAACTTGGCACTTTCTTTAATTGATATTAAAGATAAAGAAGTTATACTTCCATCTCTCTCATTTGTTTCAACTGCAAATGCTATTTTATTAAATGGTGGAAAACCTGTTTTTGTTGATATTGATCCAAAAACACTTTGTATAGATTCAGATAAAATCCAAAGCTCCATTTCATCTAAAACTAAAATTATTTTACCCGTTCATTTTGGAGGACTTCCATCTAACATAGACTCTATTGAAAAAATTTGCAAAAAAAATAATCTTTCTTTAATTGAAGATGCTGCTCATGCATCAGGTTCTATCTTTAAAAAGAAAAAAATTGGAAGTCATGGTTTTGCAGTATGTTTTAGCTTCCATCCTGTAAAAAATTTAGCAATGCCTACAGGTGGAATTATTGCAATCAATTCAAAAAATCACAAACAAATCAGTAAAAAAATTATTGCAAGAAGATGGTGTGGAATTACAAATAGAAAAAATTTCCATTATGATGTAAAAGAAATTGGATGGAATTACTATATGAATGAATTTTCTGCTGCAATCGGATTAGTGCAATTAAAAAAATTAAATATGCTCAATAAAAAAAGACAGAAAATCGCTAAACAATATGAAAAAGAATTGAAAATACCTCAAAAAATGCCTTTTTCAAAAGACTGTTCTTATCATCTATATTGGATTTTGACAAAAAAAAGAAAATCATTCATGAAAAAAATGAAAAATATGGGTATAGAAACTGGAATTCATTATAACCCAATTCATAAAATGACATTGTACAAATCAACTAAAGAATTACCTATAACTGAAAAAGTTGGAAATGAAGTTGTAACAATACCAATACATCCAAATCTAACTACTGAAAATGTAGAAAAAATCATAAAATACACAAACGAATTTTCCTAACCTTTTTCTATTGCAAAAAATTTGGTAAATTAGTAATGACTTTAAAAGAAATTATTCAAAAAATGACTAATCAATTTGGATATCATTTGATAAAAATTGATGATAAAACTATTGCTGACTATCAAAGATGTTATCCCTACACATCATATACTTATTCTCCATGGTTTTCAGAATGGTTTCAAAAAATCTATGATAAAATAAAGAATCATACTAAAGTGACTGAGGATAGATGCTATGTAATTTACATTTTAGCTAAACAATGTTTGAATGTTAATGGTGATTTTGCAGAATGTGGTGTTTACAAAGGTGGAACATCATTCCTGATCTCTTCAATAATAGATGATTCATCATTAAAAAAACAATTACATCTATTTGATACTTTTAAAGGAATGCCAAAATATGCCGATGATGATCCTAGTAGTCATACTCAAGATGATTTCAACGACACATCTGAAGAAACTGTAAAATCTTTTTTACAAGATTTTCAATTCATAGAATTTTACCCTGGATTAATTCCGTTAACTTTTAAAAATATAACAGAAAAAACTTTTTCGTTTGTACATATTGATGTAGATCTATACAAAAGTGTTGATGATTGTTGCAAGTTTTTTTATTCAAAAATGAATCCTGGTGGAGTCATGCTGTTTGATGATTATGGATTTAAAGGGTATCAATTAGCAGCAAGAAAAGCTGTTGATGAGTTTTTTAAAGATAAACCAGAAAATCCTTTAGTTCTTCAAAATGGACAATGTTTAGTAATAAAATTATGATTTATTGTATAAATGATTAAATCAAACCAAATTTTTCTAATTTTGTGAATAATTATTCCTACCCAAAAATATTTTCTCAAGATGAAAAAATTCGTTTTTGTGAATTTTTACGTAATCAAACAACAGCTGAATGGGGCGGAAATATGCTGTATAATGGTTCTAATTCACATTTACAACAAATTCCAGATGAATTAACTGAATTAATTTTCTTTTTAAAAAATTACGAAAAATCAAATAACATCAAATTTAAGAAATTTCTAGAAATTGGATTTCATGCTGGATATACAAATACAATTTTGAACAAAATTTTTCAATTTGATGAAATTGTAGGAATCGATACGTTTCAAGAATTTGTCGATGGAAATTCTTTAAGAGCAAATCATAGATTCAAAAATCTCACTTTGATTTGTGGAGATTCTACATCCACTAGAACAATTAATAATACAAAAAAATTTGCTCCATTTGATTTAATTTTAATTGATGGCAATCATGATTACAAATTTGTTAAAAAAGATTTTGATAATTACAAATCAATGCTTACAAAAAACTCGTTTATTATATTACATGATATTAAATCAAAAACCTTTCCTGGAGTTTCTAAATTTTGGAAAGAAATTTGTAAGTCCAAACAATATTTATCGCAAGAATTTGTGTGTGCTGATTTCCCAATTAAGGCGGGAATTGGTTTACTTAAAAAAAAATAATAGATTACTTTTTCATAGAAAAATCATATTTTTCAAAAATTCTAATTTGATTTACCATTTCTTTTAATTCATCCGTATCAATTGCTGTTGCTGCATCTGGTCCAATTGAATTTTTTAATTTTACATGTTTTTCTATAAATATAGATTTTGAATTCATTTGATTTTTCAAAATTGTAAATATGATTGGAGCAGAAATTCCTAATGTATGATCTGAAAAACCATCAAATTTTATTGCATTTTTCCAATTAATTTTAGATAATTTTAAAGGATATTCTGAAATACAATAACAAAAAGTAATTAGATTTTTTGAGAAAATTTTCTTTATAGTTTTTAATTCTCCTCCCATTCCCATACTTACAATTATGGGTTTTCCAGTTGATGCTTTTTTAATCAAAGTTTCTTTTGAATGAACATCTTTCATTACACATGTTCTTGAAGCTACTTTGAAGCGTTTTACTTTTATAGAATTTAGAAAATCCACTGCTTCTGGATAAAATGCACTACAAAAAAATTCTATTTTAATTGAATCTGAGTATTCTTTAATTTTTTTTGCTTGCTCAAATGATAATTCTGATTTAATTATTTCATTCCAGTTTGGATGTTTTTTTGAATATAGATCACTTGCTCTCCACATTTGAAATTTTACAGCATCAGCTCCTGCAAGTTTACATTCTTTGATAATTTTTTTAGCTTTGCTAATACTTCCTTCCCAATTTGAACCTATTTCTGCAACTATGGTTGTTTTCATTTATGAAATAGATTTAATGTACAAATTTAATTGTTTAAAATTTATGAAATTTTTTCTAACATTTGTGGATTAAATTCTTTAAGAGAATTTATTTTCATATGTGCCTCAAACTTTTTGGGTTTGAGTAATTTTTTATATTTTCCTTTTAGAACTCTAATTGTTTTAAATCCTAATGGTTTTATTCCAACAAAATCTTTATTGGGATCATCTCCTACATAAACAACGTCATTAGGTTTAACATTTTCTAAATCACATATTTTTAAAAAACAATATGGAGAAGGTTTTGCATTCTTTAATTTATAATTAGAAGTTAACATATAACATTTAATTTTTTTTTCAAGTTTTAATGCTTTGATTTTATTTTTTTGAACTAATTTATTCCCATCTGTAACAATGTATATGGGATATTCTTTAAATTTTTTTAAACATTCTTCTATTTCAGGAAAAACCTTTATCCGTGGTTTATGTGTTCTATAGACAGAAATACATTTTTGTAATTTTTTCTTAGTGAAAATTCCATGCTCTTTTAATAAATCATCAAAAACATTAGTTCTGTTTATTCCTAATCTTTTGTTTAAAAATCTTAAACTTGTTTTTAATGGAATTAATTTATTTTTATCTAAATGTCTAGCAACTGCATGAAATCCACTCTTTACAAAAGTTTTTTCATCATATAGAACCTCATCTAAATCAAAAACTATAATCATTATATGACTAAATCCTTGGGATATCTAATTTGTTTTTTATTACTTTTAATTTTGAATAAAATTCTATTCAAATTTTCTTTTTTTACTTCTAATAGAAACCAATAGAAACTATCTAAACCCGACGCCAAACTTAGCGTAGATGCTCCACCAAATCTACAATTACATTCTATGATATTCACTTTATTTTTTTTATCAAGAATTATTTGAAAAACAATATGACCATAAAATTTTACCTTTTCTACAATTTCCACACAAATCTTTTCAATTTTTTTATTTTCTATAACTGTAGAAATCTGTGACTCTCCATTTTTGATTAAGTCTCTTCTACGAACAATACATCCTTTTGATTTCCCTTTTTTATCTACATATAGATCTACACTGAATTCTTTTCCTGCTATGTGAGGTTGGAAAACGGGATTTTCCATATTTTTTGAGTGTAATAATGCATGAGTTTTGTTTAGATCTAAAGCAATTTTTTGAGAACCGGCACCAAATTTTTCCTTGACAACATATCTTTTACAATTCAAATCATTAATTTTTACTGAAGTTTTGATTACGGGTAAACCCATTGTACTTAATTTTTTGTAAAAATCAAGTTTGTTGTTACATAGTTTGATAGTTTTTTCTGAAGAAACCATGACGAATATTTTATTTTTATTTAAAGTTTCTTTATTTTTTGCAAAAAATATCAATTCAGCATCACGAGTAGGAATGATTACTGAAATTTTTTTCATTTTACAATAATCAATTAATTTTTTTAATGTTAATTTTTTTAATGGAGGCATATGCCAAAACTCATCTACAAAATACTTTCCAATACATAGTTTGTTAGAATCCGCTCCAATTACTTTTACATCTTCATTCATTTTTAATCCTACATTTTTGATTGATTCAATTAGTGAAACTTTTTTTGATATACTTGTGACAAGTATGTTTAATTTTTGTTTGTTTGATTTCTGAACATCTTTTTTTAAAATGCCATGAATTATTGAATTTACATATTTGCCGTTGACTTTTACATGATCTTTAAGTAATCCTTCTTTTTTGAAACCTTTTTGTTCTAAAATATTCATAGTTTTTGGTCTAATCTCAAAAGTTTCAGTTGTTAATTTGTTGAATCCTATTTCTTTAAACCCAATTTTAAAAATAACGTCTAAAAATAAACTAAAATCTTTTTCATATAATCTTGCATTCATACGTGCAGGATCTGTTAGAAAAGAAATTTCAGCACGTTTATTTTTCCAATCGATATGAACAAATCCACCATATCCTATACATTTTTGATTTATCAAAAAACTAAACAATATTACGTTTGGTTCATTTTTTGTTATTGATTTTTTAATTTCGTCATTGTAATAATTAATTTGTTGTTGTTTAGAAATAGGATTATTCTGTCTTAAAATATTGATCTGTTTATTTCTCCATACTCTTATTTTTTCAATGTCTTTTTCTCTAATGGTACAAAGTGTGTAATTGTTAGATTTGTAATGATTTTTAGATAAAATTTTATATTTTGACATAAGCATTATCTTTTAAATTACTACAAAATTTAGTTTTTATTAATTTTTAAAAATTCTTCTTCAATAATTTTTTTTATTTCATTTTTTGAAAATTTTTCCACTTTTTCTGATGAATATGAAGATAATTTTTCTACTTGTTTTGCTTTTGGATATGATTTTATAATCTCTCTTTCATCCAACAGTGGATTTAAAATCATATACATACCCTCAATCTCCCAACTGTATCTAATTTCATCTGAATTTATTAATGTCTCAAAAATTTTTTCCCCAGTCCTAATACCTGTAATTTCTTGACCAGTGTCATTTAGTAATTCTATAAGAGCTTGTTTCACATCCATTATTGAATATGATTTAATTTTTGGTACAAAAATTTCCGAACCTTTTCCCATTATGGTTGCATTTAATATAAAATTTAGTGCTTCTTCCATAGTTAAGCTAAATCTGGTCATCTTTGTATCAGTTATGGAAATCTTTTGATTTGATTTAATTTGTTCGATAAATTTTGGTACTACTGAACCACTACTTCCTAAAACATTTCCGTATCTGACTGCGATAAATTTAGTTTTATGTGTCTCTGGATTTAGATAATTATTTGCAGTGATGAATAATTTTTCCATTAATAATTTTGTTGCACCATATGTATTCAATGGGGAAACTGCCTTATCTGTTCCAATACATACAGCTTTTTCTATATTTTTTTCTATACATGCATCAATAACATTCTGGGACCCCATCACATTAGTTTTCACTGCTTCAAATGGATTGTATTCAACTTTCGGCACATGTTTTAATGCAGCTGCATGAAAAACAAAATCTATGTCTTCTAATGCTAAAACCAATCTTCCTAAATCTCTAACATCCCCAATAAAAAATCGTAGTCGTTTATCTTGAATTTTTGATTCCATGTCTATTTGCTTAAATTCATTTCTACTGAATATTCTAATTTGTTCTACATTTGTTTTTAGTAATTTTTTTGTTAACGCTTGACCTAAAGAACCCGTTCCACCAGTGATTAACACTTTTTTCCCATCAAAAAATGATTCAATATTCATTCTTTACATTTTAAGAGAGTTTTATTTGACTTTAACTGATGTTAATTAGCCTATTTTATTCATGTGTACCAATATTGAAATATCTGTAATAAACGATCCAAATAATGACACCTAACATATTTTTTATAATTATTGATTCTTTAAGAGCTGATAAATTTCTTGGAGTTAATAGTACTGCAATTACCCCCAACATAGATAAACTCAGAAAACAAGGAATTAATTTTGAAAATGTCATTAGTCCTTCCGATGGTACTCTGTTATCCTGGGCTAGTCTCTTTACTGGACTACATCCATTTAAAACTGGAATAAAACCAACTAAACAATACAATAAGTTACCATCTGAAATTCCAACATATTTTTCTGTTTTAAAAAACCAAGGATATAATACGTATGGCTATATCCCATCTGTATCAAAAACTATAGGTCTTTTTCCTAAATTTGAAAATGATGATTACTCTTATGATCATTATTGGAATTTATCTAATAATTTAGGTGTGAATACTGTCTCTATATTAAAATCAAAAAAAATGCAACAACCATGGGCATTTTTCTTACATATTATGGATTTACATTTTCCAATAAGAGTATCCAAAGACTTTGAAAAACCAGAATATGGTTCCAATAAATATGAACAAAAACTTTCTGAAATAGATGTATGGTTAGGAAAATTTTTAGAACAAATTGATCTTAATTCAACATTAATCACGATAACTGCTGATCATGGCACTTATGTTAAAGCAGTACATCGTAGTGATTTGGAGATAAATTTAGAAGTTAATGGATCTCTTCAAACTATTGCACGTAACTTAGGGAATAAAGTACCAAAACCATTAGAACCATTAAAATCTGATTTTTTCTTTTTTATAGAAAAAATAAGAAAGAGGATTAAACAAAATAAAGTAAAAAATCTCCACTTGAAACCTCATGAAGAACGTGCATTATTAGGACAAAGATCTGATCTGAACCACTTTTTGTATGATGATAAAATTCATGTACCTTTATTATTCGTAGGTCATAATATAGAAAGTGGAAAGAAAATCACAAACCTGGTGCGTACTATAGATATTTTCCCAACTATGTTTGATATTATTAATATCCAAAATCCTAACAATAATGTTGATGGACGAAGTGTTTTACCAATAATTAAAGGCCAAGATTTAGAAGAACAACCTGCATACATGGAAACTCACCCATTGATTGAAAGAGAGTCTACTGATGTTATTGGAATACGTACATCAAAATTCAAATATTTTAGAGATAATAAAGATCCAAAAAAACAAGTACATCTTTATGATTTAACAACAGATCCTTATGAAGATGAAAATATCAAAGAAAAATCCCCAGAAATTATTGATGATATGGAACAAATTTTGCAGGATTTAATTAAACAAAAACCAAAAAAATCTGAAGAAATTAGTGATGAAGAAACTAAAAAAATTGAAGAAGAATTAAAGAAATTAGGATATTTGTAATGTTAATTAGTATACCACTTAGTTAGATCTTTTTCTATGAGGTTAGATAATTTTTCAATTTCAGGTTTCATATCTTTTTGTAATTTTTTCTTGAAATCAGGATTTATTTCATCTCTCTCAACTTCTGGGAGATTGACAAAGTTATAGAAATCCTGTATGCCTGGTATTTTCCTTACTATATCTCTAAATTTTGTATTATTTGTTTTCACAACGGATTTCTGTATGAATTTATTTCTAGTAGCTCGATTTGCATTATAACGACCAAAAGTTGGCTTAAAATTGGGATCAATATTCAAAAATTTGCAAACTTCTCTAAAAGATTTTTCAGGTTCAGATGTAAAATCATCAAAAATCCTAACTAAAACATTCTCTTTACCAAATGCATCAAAATATCTTTGTACTTGTTCAACATATTTCATATTTTTTCTATAAAATAGATTATGATTGTACTTATTTGGAGTTTCTAACTCTTCCTTTGTTCTTTCCTCTTCTGCTTCTAAAGCTTTTTCAAAATCATCTATAGTTTCAACAGCATTATTTAACTCAAAAGTATGCAACGAATGCATACAATCAATTGGATTTCTTAGATTGATGATGATTTTTGCATCTGGATTGAACTCTCTAATTCTTTCAGCAGAAGTTGAACACATCATGTAATCAGAACATTTATCACCTAAAATTTGATTATTTTTGGCCTCTGAAAATGCTTTTAGATACTCTTCTTCGGTAATTTTTGTTGGTGGAAATCCAAATCTAGGTGGAATTTTTCCAGTTCCAGAATGTATTATGAATACATCAGGATGTTGTTTTAGCAAATATAGAATTGTTGTAGTACCAGATCTGGTTTGACCTACAATAAAAAAATCAGTTTTTCTCACATTATAACAAAATTTTTTCCGTTATTATATTTTATAGCATTTTAATCTTAGAACCATTTATTAGAATTTAGAAAATTAATAAAATCAATGATGAAAAAAATTATGAATAGAATATATCAAAAAAGTGCTAAATTGTTAGTTGGTACAGGTATTTCTCAAAATAAACAAGTACGAAAATTTGTACAAACAATGAATTCTCAACTGAAACCGGATTTTGTTGAACTAGAAGGAAATAAATTATATTTAGATCATAATGACTCCTTATCGCTTTCTCTTTATGGATATCATGAAAAAACTGAAACAGAATTAGTTAAACAAGAAATTAAACCTGGCGATGTGGTATTAGATGTTGGTGCTAATATTGGATATTATACTTTATTATTTGCTAAACTTGTTGGACCTCAGGGACATGTTTTTGCATTTGAACCTGAACCAAAAAATTTTGAATTACTTACTAAAAATGTTAATGTGAATGGATACAAAAATGTGACATTAATACAAAAAGCAGTTTCCAATAATAATGAAATAAAAAATTTTTATTTAACAAATACAAACACAATATCTCATAGATTATCAAAACCTCATAACGAATGCAAATCAATCAAAATTGAAACAATTTCACTAGATGATTTTATAGACAAACATGATATTGTAAATTTTATAAAAATTGATATTCATGGTTCAGAAGGAAATGCGATTAAAGGAATGTTATCTATTTTAAAGAAAAATGAAACAATAAAACTTCTCCAAGAATGGTGGCCAGATGCAATTAAAGAATATGACATGGATCCTGAAGAACATTTACGAATATTAAATGAATTAGGATTTTCACTTTATGAAGTTGATGATATTAATAATAAAATAATGAAAACTAGTATTGAAAAATTAATGAAAAAATATCCTAATCCAAAAATAAAAGATATCAATATATTTTCAAAACGATAAATCGATGCAAATAATATGATTAAAAATAATCAAACTCATTTTACTTCAAAATCTAATGTTTTAAGATTTTTGAAATCAAAAATAAAAGAATCTAAAATTGAACAGATCCATGTTTTTACTGTTGATGAATGGAGAAAAAACCCTAACTCTATTTTAAATTTTATATCTAAATCATTCAAACACAAAAAAATTATAATTCGGAGTTCTGCAATAGGTGAAGATTCTATAGAGAGTTCACAAGCTGGTAATTATAGAAGCATATTAGATGTTGATTCACAAAATATTTCAGAAATAAAAAAAAGCATCAAGAAAGTAATACAGTCCTATAAGAAAAAAGGAAATAATAATCCTAGTAATCAAATTTTAATTCAAAAACAAGTAACTAATAGCATATTAAGTGGAGTAATTTTTTCACGAACTCCTGAAAATGGAGCACCTTATTTTGTAATAAATTATACTATTGGTTCATCAACAGATACTGTTACTAAAGGATTAAAGACTCAGACACTAAAAATTTACAGAAATATTAAAAAATCAGAAATCCCTGCTAAATGGAAAAAACTTCTTTTGGCAGTTAT
Organism: Candidatus Nitrosopumilus sp.; assembly: GCF_965262695.1. GTDB lineage: Archaea > Thermoproteota > Nitrososphaeria > Nitrososphaerales > Nitrosopumilaceae > Nitrosopumilus. The sequence continues at coordinate 1,441,998 of NZ_OZ253550.1, forward strand.
GGAAATTGAAAAAATTTTTAAAAACAATATGTTGGATATTGAATTTGCAATTACCAAAAATAGTATTATAATTTTTCAAGTAAGGCCAATTACATCAATACCTGCTTTTAATTTTAAAGAAATTGATAAAAAATTTTCTAAATTGATTTCTAATAATAAAAAGACTTTTTCAAAATTAAATGATTCAAATTTGTTTTACGGTAACTCTACAAAATTTTCAGATATGACTGATTGGAATCCTTCTGAGATCATTGGAAATAATCCAAATCGCCTTGATTATTCATTATATGATTATCTAATAATGAATGATTCATGGCAAAAAGGTAGAAGTAAAATTGGATATCATAATGTTGGAAAAGCCTCATTGATGGTGCAATTTGGAAACAAACCATATGTAGATGTTAGAGCAAGCTTCAATTCATTATTACCTAAAAATATCCATGCAAATTTGAAAAAGAAATTAATCAATTATTATTTGAAAAAACTTTCTGCTAATCCTTTTTTACATGATAAGGCTGAATTTGAAATTCTTTTTTCCTGTTTTGATCTAACTATTGATTCAAGATTAAAAGAACTAAAAAATTTTAATTTTTCAACAAAAGAAATTAATCAAATAAAAAATTCCTTATTGATACTTACTAACAATATTTTATATGATTTTCCAATTATTAACAATAACTGTAAAAAATCAATTCAAACTATGTTAATTAATAGAAATGAAATAAAAAAACAACTAAAAACTAAACCTAAATCTCCTAAGATACTTCTTAATTTTGCAGAACAATTGTTAAAAGATTGTAAAACTTTTGGCACAACTCCATTTTCGACCATGGCTAGAATTTCTTTTATTAGTTCAATTTTACTTCGAAGTGCAGAGAAAGAAAAAATAATAACGCCAAAATTTATTGAAAATTTTATGAATTCAATTTCTACCCCTCTTTCAAAATTCCAAAATGATTTTATTTTATTTTCGGAAAAAAAAATTACTAAATCTAGCTTCTTACAAAAATATGGTCATTTGAGACCTGGAACTTATGATATTACAGCTCTTAGATATGATTCTCATAATCCTTATTTTGATGAATTCAAAATTAGTAAAAATAAAACTTCAAAGAAAATAATAGTTGACAAAAATTTAACAAAAATCTTCTCGCAAAATGGAATAATTTTTAATAAAGTAAATTTTCTGGATTTTGTTACTAATTCAATTATTCAACGTGAAAATCTTAAATTTGAATTTACAAAGAATCTAAGTGATGCTTTGGAATTAATTGCAGAAGCTGGTTCACTTTTAGGATTTAATAGAAAACAACTATCAAATCTATCAATCAAGACTATTTTAAAAACTAAAAATCTTAGTAACGTCTCTATCCAAAAATTTTGGAATAATTCAATAGAAACTGAAAAACAAAATAGATCAATTAATGATTTTCTTTCACTTCCATCATTGCTTTTTTCTAAACATGATTTTGACATAACTCAGTATTATATCTCTAAACCAAATTACATAACCTCAAAAAAAATTCAATCAAAAATTGTAAGATTAAAACCACACGATGAACGAATTCCAATTCTAAAAAATAAGATTGTATTGATAGAAAATGCAGATCCAGGATATGATTGGATTTTTACAAAGAAACCTTTAGGTTTAATTACTAAATACGGAGGAGTTGCATCTCATATGTCAATACGATGTGCTGAAATTGGACTTCCTGCATCCATTGGATGTGGCGATATAATCTTTGAAAAACTTAACAATTCTTCTGAAATTCTATTAGATTGTAAGAATCAACAAATTGTTATTTTAGAATATAAAACAGATGATCAAGAAATAGAAGTTAATAAGACCTTACGTTATTTAGGATACATAACATAGTAAGTAAATAAAATGAAATCAAAAAAAATTGGTATTACTATGAGAGTAGTTAATGCTGAAAATTATATTGAAAGAAGAGATGCACTTAGTCAAGATTGGACAAAGTTTTTGGAATCTATTGATTATGTACCTGTTTTTATTCCAAATTCCTCTTCTACTGAATCTTTTCTAAAAGAAATGTCTCTTGATGGAATTATTTTATCTGGAGGAGATAATATAGGTGATCATAAAGATAGAGATGAAACAGAAAAAATTATTTTGAATTATGCAATTTCTAAAAATATTCCTATTTTCGGTGTTTGTAGAGGAATGCAAGTAATAAACAAATTTTTTGGAGGAAATTTAACTACTAATGAAAATCATATCGTAAAATCACATGAAATTCAATTAAAAAATCCCACAATTGAATCTCTTTTTCAGAATAACGAAATTTCCGTTAACTCATATCATAAAAATGTGATAAAAGAAGAGAATTTAGGACAAAATTTGGAAGTATTTGCAAAATTTACTTATGATGAAACTATTGAGGGGTTTTTTCATTCTTTGCATCCAATTATCGGTGTTATGTGGCATCCTGAAAGAACATTTGATGATGAGAATGGATTTTTATTAAAAAAATTCTTTAATGATAAATTTTTGTGGAAATAATAATTGAATGCCATAATTTTAGCTGCTGGAAAAGGTGAGCGTTTACTACCTTTAACAAAAAACAATCCCAAATGTATGGTTAAATTATTTGAAAAAAGTTTAATTGAAATACAAATTGATACTCTTCAAAAATGTGGAATTTCTGACATTTCAATAGTTACCGGATATTGTCATGAAAAAATATCTTTTCCTAACTTAAACTATTTTCATAATCATGTGTATGATAAAACAAATATGGTAGAAACATTGTTTTGTGCAAAGGAAAAATTTACTGATTCTACAATAATATCCTATGGTGATATTGTTTTTGAAAAACAAGTACTTGAAAAATTAATTGATTCTAATGATGATGTTTCAGTGGTGGTGGATATGTCCTGGGAAAAATATTGGAAAATTAGATTTGAAAATATTCTTGATGATGCAGAAAGCTTGATTCTTGAGAATGGATATATAAAAAATATAGGACAAAGAGTCGATTCTTTAAAAAATATTCATGCTCAATATATTGGACTAATGAAATTCCAAAATAATGGAATTTCTATATTGCAGAATTATTATAATAAAATGAAAAAATTTGCAAATGATAATGGAATTAATCCTTTAAATTCTGAAATTCCTTTTGAAAAATCTTTCATGACTGATTTTCTTCAGGGTTTAATTAAAGAAAATTACAAAATAAAGTCTGTACCTATTGAAAATGGCTGGTTGGAACTTGATACTATTCATGACTTTGAAATATATCAAAAGAAAATTAAAAATAATACTATTTCTGAATTCTATAATTTGAAAAATTAAAAACAAATTACTAACCAGACTTTCTATTTTTTATAATTTTTTTAATTATTTCCAATTCTTCTAGTGAATCTATTTGGACAGAATCATCAGAGTTCATTACATATAGTCCAATCTTTCCAGATATTCGACATTTACTTTTAAGAAAAGCAGAATATTTTGTAATGTAGATTGCTCCATTTTCAAGAAATTCACTATTCATATCTTGTCTATTTGGCCTATTCTTTGGATTATAATTAAGAGGAATTGCTCCATTTTTTCTTATTTGCCATAAAAAACTATGGGATCTATATACGCTCAAAAGCGAAGTAAAATCATTTCTAAGAAATTTTCTAACTGCTTGGTCAATATGTATGTGATTTCGAAGCGGTGACGTATTTTGTAAAAGAATGATAACATCAGGTATATAATTTTCTTGAATTTTTAATTTTTGTAAAACATGTGAAATTACAGGTTCTAATTTGGCTTTATTTGTAGCTAATTTTTTTGGCCTTATGATTACTTGACAATTAAGTTTTTTTGCTATTGATGAAATTTTTTGATCATCTGTAGTTACTATTGTTTTTGTCACATATTTTGATTTTTGAGATGATTCTATTGAATATTGTAATATGGGTTTTCTTAATAACAATCTGATATTTTTATTTTTTAGTCCTTTTGAACCGCCTCTAGCTGGAATAATAGAAAGAATTTTCAATATTACAAATCATTCCTAATATTACATTTAAGTACACTCTGTTTTTAATGTGTTTTACTTAAAAATTCCATTACTGCATCAGAAGCTCTTTCAGCTGATTTGCCATCTGAATTAAAAAAGAATTTCTCTCTCATATCTAAATAATCTTCATTTGGTTTTGGAACTATTTCGAGAGAATTATTTATCGTGAAAAGAAGGTCTTGTAATTTATCACATTTTTTAATAAATCCACAAAAAATCGCTTCATTTACTAACGGTTTAGATTCAATTGGTTGTTTTAATGGAATGTTGATTACTCTTTTTTGACAGAAAGCAAGTTCAGTTAATGCATTTGAAGCACCATAAGTTATGAAAAGATCATAATTGGGTATTAATTCCAATAATTCTTCAGATTGAAAAATTGGAATTTTCATATGTTTAGATTTTAAAAGATTATTGTAATACTCTTGACTTTCAGATGTTGGATGAATTTTTAAGGAAATGGAAAATTTTGATTCTGCATTAAGAATTGAAAATAATTCTGATAAAAAATCCTCTCTTTGATTTGATGACCATATTCCATGTTCAAAAAGAGGTGATGAAATTATTAGTATTTTGACATTTTTTTGTAATTCTAATTCTTTTGAATCAATAATTTCAAAAAAACGATCTAACCAAATATTCCCTACCAATTTTAGATTAGATTTCTTTATTCCAAATTTTTCATAATTATTTGCTTGTTCTGAATTTACAATTAAGTGTAGATCAATATTTGGATTTAATGTAGACTGATTACGTGATATTGCAATATGGAAAAATTCGTTTAAACTTGATGAAATTATATTAAAAAAATTCTCTTTTATAGATATTTTGGTATGAATTAAAAATAAAAATTTATAAAAGAAAAATTTACCACGTCGCATAAATCCTCTGCTTGACTCATCAGATGGAACTTGAGTAGAGAAAAAATTTCTTATTTTGATATTTTTTGAAGAATTATTTTCAAGTGTTGGATTATAATTTATCATTGATGGCCTAGCAATTATGGGTATTTCTTGAAGTTTGGCTGCAGTTGTGATTGCATTTTGAATTAAATCCTTGTCTTTATCAACAAAAATTACATCTGGTTTAATTTTTTTAATAATGTCATTTGCATTAGAAAAAGAATGTATATCATAAATAGAATTTTGTTCATTTTCTGAAATGGAAAATTTATCTGGTTGACAAATTATCCAGCATACGTCTACATTGATTTTCTTTTTTAAATTTTCAATTATTTTTTTAAAAATATAGGTTCGTGGATGAAATTTTTTTGGATCAATCATAGTAACAATTAATATTTTCAACTTAATCATGTAATACATAAAAATCTCATTATTGAGTTTTTTGTTGATTAAACAAAATTTTCAAATTATTAATTATTTATCTATTAATCCATTCTAGAAGTTTTTTCTTTAATTTAACATGATTTGAATTATTTTCATCAAAGATATTGGTCAATTCATTTGGGTCATTTTTTAAATCAAAAAATTTCCATTCATTTGGAGTTTTTAAAAACATTAACTTTGATTGAGGTGTTTTTATACAAAATACATTCGGTTCTTTAGGTGAAGGGTATGGACCGTGCAGGGCTCCTGTTTCTGAAAATGTGAATTGTTTTCCTTTTAATTCTATATTGTCATCCACAAGAAAATCTGAAAAACTTTCTCCTGGTCTTTCAAGTTGGGTGTTTATGCCTACAAGATCAAGAATTGTAGGAAATATGTCTATAGTCTCTCGTAAACAATCAGATGATCTATTTGAAATGATATTCTTTCCAGAAAATAAAAAAAATGTACGTATAGTTTCTTCAAATGTGAAAGAACCATAATTTCTTTCACCAAACCTTTCACCTATACCTGTTCCATGATCTGAAAAGAAGATTAGTATGGTGTTATCATTAATACCCATTTCTTTAATAGTATTTTTAATTCTTAAAGCATATTTTGCAGACTCGTCAAATACTGCATCAATTTTTTTTAAATTTTCATCTTTATTATTGTAAAACTCTTTGTCGTTCCATTCAAATTTTTTTAAAACTTCAGAAACTGTAATTGTATGGATCCTGGTGAAATGTAAAAACATGAATAATGGTTTCCCATTACACTGTGAATAACAATTTTTAATAAATTCTGGATGTCGAATTGTCAAATCATCAGTATATTCATCATGTGCTTGATGTATATCATAACCTCTCTTAGCTACTATTTTGTTAGATAACAAATCACATGCTGTAAAATACCCATTTTCTTTTAAAATTTCTGGAAGAATTTTTATTGATTCTTTCAAGCGAAACATTTTGTAATATGCATCAATCCCATTCTCTTTACCATATAATCCAGAAAAAGTTACATTTACAGAACCTATTGTATATGGTATTGCAGTAGAAATATTGTTTAATATTGTTCCTTCTTTAGATAACTGTGCAAATTCTTTTGAATTTAAAATTCTATCCGATCTTGCTCCATCTAATAAAACAAATATTATGTTAGGTTTCACATCAACACCTCTTCTTATATTATAATCCACACACTGTTATGTATCAATCTTTTTGTATAGTACTTAAAATGTGAGATTACATGATTTGTTATTTTTTTAAATACTGAATATTTTGAATACAGCAAAATTTGTAACACTTCTAATTCCTTTAATTTATTATGTACTATGTACTATTAGTACCAAGAAAACAAAAATGATAAACACTAAATCTAATCTTAAACAAAAATACAAGCATATCAAAGCAATTCTTACAGATGTTGATGGCGTTCTAACTGATGGAGGGATGTATTATTCAGAAAAAGGAGAAACTTTGAAAAAATTTAATACTCGAGATGGGATGGCTGTGGAATTATTGAGATATCATAACATCCCTGTAATTTTTATTACTAAAGAAAAGTCTAAAATCGTTTTATCAAGAGGAAAAAAATTAAAGATTAATGATGTCTATATTGGAATTACTAAAAAAGAATCATTACTTCCAAAAATATGTAAAAAATATGACCTCAAAAAAAATAATCTAGCATATATTGGTGATGATATTAACGATCTTCAAATAATGAAGCAAGTTGGCTTTTCAGCTACTCCTAACGATGGAATGGAAATAATTAAAAAAAACTCTGATTATATTTGTAAATTAAAAGGTGGAGAGGGTGTTTTAAGAGAAATTACAGATCTTATTCTTGACAAAAAATAAGAATATTAACTATCATAGATTTTTATACAAATTTTTTTGATATAGTATATGGTTTTCATTATAGGCGAAATAGGCACAAATCATGTTGGTGATGTGAATATTGCAAAAAAGATTATTGATGCTGCAGTTCAAGCAGGATTCGATGCAGTAAAATTTCAGAAAAAAAATGTAGAGAAAATTTACACATCTGACTTTCTAAATTCTTACTTAGATAGCCCCTGGGGAACTACTCAAAGAGAAATGCGACTTAATCGCGAATTTTCTGATAAACAATTTAAGGAAATTGACCGATACTGCAAAAAAAAGAAAATTCCATGGTTTGTTTCATGTTGGGATGTAGGTAGCCAATTACATATGCGTAAATTTAAAACAAAATACAATAAAATCTCCTCTGCAATGTTAATACATGAAAAATTACTGAAAATTATTGCAGAAGAAAAAAAACATACTTTTATTTCAACCGGAATGAGTACTTTAAAAGATGTTGAGAAAGCTGTAAAAATTTTTAGAATGTCAAAATGCCCTTTTGAATTATTACATACAAATAGTTCTTATCCCATGAAAAATAATGAAGCTAATCTTAATCTTATTCCAATATTAGCAAAAAAATTCAAATGTAATGTTGGATATAGTGGACATGAAACTGGTGCATCATTAATTTCAGTTGCGGCAGTAATGTTGGGTGCTGTTGTTATAGAACGACATATTACAATAGATAGAACTATGTATGGACACGATCAGGCTGCATCTCTTGAACCAGAAGGAATGAAACGATTAGTTCGTGACATTAGAACTTTAAATGAAATAATGGGTGATGGGAAAAAAAGAATTTGGGATTCTGAATTACCAAACATGAAAAAACTAAGGCAAATCTTAACTTAATTTTTCTCTCTTACCACACTTACTGTTGAATATAAAATAATAGCTGTCATTATACAAAGTCCTCCTAAAACCAATCCTCCCATTCCAATTAATGCAATATTTGTAATAATTTGTCTACTTTCAGAAAAAATCTGTAATGTCCAAACTGAGAAAAAAATTCCTATGCTAAATAACACAAACCCTGGTATTCCATAAAATGATAACGGTCTTTCTATGGACACATATTTCATAGTACTCAAAATTACTGATGTTCCATGAGATACAGGGTGATGAGTTGAAGTATCCCCTTCATACAAAATAACTATTGGAATTTCCATGATTTTCAGATTCATTTTTTTTGCTTTAATCAAAATTTCAGTAGATATTCCCATTCCAAAATCAGAAGGATTTATGTTATCAAGTGTTTTTTTGTTGTAAGATCTAAAACCACTTTGAGAATCTGAAATCTTTAACCCTGTTGCAACATTTGTTAAACCTGTAATGGTTTTAATTCCTGCTTTTCTATATTTTGGAACATTTGAATTGTCTTCCATAAAACGAGAGCCAATAACAATATCTGTCTTATTTTTCTCAATTGGCTTTAACATCGATTCAATATCTTCAACTCTATGTTGACCGTCTGCATCAAATGTTACTAATGCTTCGATCTCTAATTCTCTTGCTTTCAAAAAAATTGATCTTATTGCAGCTCCATAACCTAGATTTTTTTTATGCGTAATGAGAATTACACCTAATTTATCTGCAATATCTCCTGTCATGTCTGATGATCCATCGTCACAAACAATTATTGTTTGATATTTCTTTTTCAATTGTAAAATAATGGACGCAATTGATTTTTCTTCATTAAAAGCTGGAATGCCAATTGCTATATTCAATATAATTTCTTTTTTTTGTCTATTATTAAAATTATTGATAACTTAATCTTAATTGATTTTTAATAAAATCATTTGTTATGTCAATTTTGATTTGATAAAATCTATTGATTTTACCGGTGATGGATTAATTTGATTTAAAACAGATTTGTATATTGTAGAATAATCTAAAAGATAAATCAAATTGATAATTTTTGTTAGAATACTACCTTCTATAGACATTATTTCTTTATATTCAATTTCTTTTTGCTCAAAGAATTCTTTTAAAATTTCATATCTTTCTTTTGTTTTGATATAATCATCTCTCCCTCTAATTAATATGGGTTGTACTTCAGATTTTCTTTCCCATGAAACAATTCCATTGTGGCATGTTTCTATTATGTTTTCAATCATGGCATGTTGTTTTGCATTTTCTTGAAGAGAATTTTTAAATCTGGTTGCTACCGATTCTAATCCCCATGGATAGTAAATTAAAGGTAATTTATTCATCCAATTTGCTAAATTTAAAGCAGAATTAGTTTCAGAAAGATTTTCTGATGAAATAATTGCTTGTAATGATTTTATTTGATTTATTGATTCAACAATGTCTTTATTTTTGATAGATAATGGTTCTTTTAATACATTTAACATTGAATACAAAAATGCTGTAAAAGATGCTCTAGGTGAGTGATGCATTTTGATTTGTCTGTAATTGATAGAATTCTTCTCACAAATTCTTTCCATCAGTCCTCCATTTGAAAAGGAAATAATTTTAGCTCTTGATTCTTTTGCGGCATTTAATACTGTAAGAGTTTCTTGAGTATTTCCAGAAACACTGGTAGCTACAATTAATGTATTTGAATTAACAGTTTTTGGAAGTAAGTATCCTTTTACCACATTAACATGAATATTGGTTTTTGATAAAATTGATGAAAAAATATCTCCTATTGCTCCTGATCCTCCCATACCTGCAAAAACAATGTGATTTAAATTATCTAGATCAACCGATTCAAAATTCTGCTCAAAATGTTCTTTTGCAATATCTGCCCATCTGTCATAAACAGCATACATATTCTGTGAGTCTATTCTTTTCAAATCTTCTAAGTTAAGCAAGTGATTATAATCCATAACATAAAGAATATAACATTTGATAAATTCTCTTCATAAAATGGGTTGATTTAAAAAATGGTTTAATTTCACAATTTTTGATTGTCTACAAATAATGAACAAAATATTGCTTCTTTGAAAACCGTTGAATGGAAAAATAATAAAGTCATCATGATTGATCAAACTAAACTTCCAAATGAACTCGTTTTTGTAGAATATGATGATTTTAATCAAGTTGCAAATGCTATCAAAACTTTAATTGTTCGAGGAGCACCTGCAATTGGAGTTTCAGGTGCATTTGGTTTAGCATTGGCTGTTTTGCAAAGTGAATCTACAACAAAAGATGAACTTATTTCTGATTTGGAAGAAGCAAGAAAAATTCTCTTTGCTACTAGACCTACCGCAGTAAATCTCGGTTGGGGATTAGAAAAAATAATGAATGTTGCAAAAACAGGAAACTCAATTGAACAAATTAAAGAATTAGTTATTTCTACTGCCAAAGAAATGGCAGATCAAGATATTGAAATAAACAAAGCAATGGGAAAGAATGGTTCTACACTTTTTGATGATAATGATACTATCATGACGCATTGTAATGCTGGTGCATTAGCCACTGTTGCGTATGGAACAGCACTTGGTGTTATTCGAGCCACAAGAGAGAGCGGAAAAAATGTCAAAGTAATAGCAACTGAAACTAGACCTATTCAACAAGGTTCACGATTAACTGCATTTGAATTAAAACATGATGGATTTGATGTTAGTTTGGTTCCTGATACAGCAGTTGGTTATTCTATGGCAAATGGTTTAGTGAATAAAGTAGTGGTAGGAGCAGATAGAATTGTTAAAACTGGTCATGTCTTTAACAAAATTGGAACTTATCAAGTGGCTACAATGGCAAAACAACATGGAATTCCATTTTATGTTGCAGCACCATTATCTACCATTGATTTAGACACAAAAGCTGAAGATGTTGTTATTGAAATGAGAAAAGGCACTGAGGTTACTGGAATTGGTGAAAAAAAGACTGCACCTGATGATATAGGAGTTATCAATCCTGCATTTGATATGACTCCTCCAGAACTTATTTCTGGAATTATTACTGAAAAAGGTGTGGCTGCTGCCCCCTATGAAGAATCTATTCCAAAATTATTTGCAGCTAATTAATAGAAAGTTTTTATTGTTTTTCAAATTGCTCTTAACAATATGAGTACAATTTCTCCACAGGCAATTGAAGATTCATTAAAACAATGTATGGATCCTGAAGTCCCTCTAAACATTGTAGAAATGGGACTAATCTATGGAATTGATGTGGCAGAAAATAATGACGTAAATATCAAAATGACAATGACTACTCAAGGTTGTCCTCTTCATGAAACTCTGGTTTCTGATGCAACAAGATTTGTCAAAAAAGTTCCAGGAGTAAACAATGTCAATATTGATATCGTATGGGATCCTCCATGGTCAATGGATAAAATGTCTGAAGAAGCAAAAATTAAAATCAAAAACATGGGTGCTGGAATGAATACTCCTGCACCAATTAATTATGAAACAGCATTACCTCAAGGTGTTGGAAAACTAGTTCAACAAGAAGATGGTTCTATGGTATTAGCAAATGAACATGATCAGGGATTCATGGTAAATCAAGCAATTGTTGACTTCTGGAAATCTTGTAACGGACAACGTAAAGTTACTGATTTAGTTGAAATCTTTGCTCAACAAACAGGACTACAAAGAAATCAAGTTGAAAAAGAAGTGATGCAGTTATTACAACAATTACGTGATGGTGGACTAATTGCAATTACCGGTCAACCAGATGCTCCAAATGTTGAATTTAAAAAATAATTTTAGAAAATATAGTTTGAATTTGCACCATCAAAGTTTATTGTAACTCCTGACAAATACTTTATTTCGTTTTGAATAATTGACTTTACAAAGTTTCCAATTTCTTCGGGTTCTCCAAGTCTCTTCATAGGCAAAGATTTTTTGTATTCTTCAACATTTTCTATTAATTCCTGAGTTCTATCTGTGTTTATTGGTCCTGGTGCAATATTGATACAGCTGATTTGGTTTTCAGCATATTCTTTACTTAATACTTTGAATACTTCTACAAATGCTGCACGATAAGCTGATGAAATTATTAATTTTGAATTTGGCTCTTTAATGACATTTGAACTAATAAGGAAAATATATCCCCCATCATTGATCTTGATATTTTGTAAAATTGTAACAAACCCCAAGAATAATTGGTTATGATATAATTTCCAATCTTCTTCTGTGATTGTTGCAAATGGTTTTGGGGCAGGCCCTCCTGTATTTAGAACTAAAATGTCTGTTTGATTGTGATTTTTTACAAATTCATTTACGCTAGATAAATTTGAGGTATCAATATCATTTTTTGATGCAGCAAAAACATCAATTTCTAATGATTTTAGTGATCCTGATATTGCTTTTCCTATGCCTCTTGAACCTCCTAAAACAATTGCACTAGTCATAATATTTTGAAATATTCTTTGATAATTAAATTTCTTTAATTTCAGTTATTGTTCCTTGAACTGAGTCCATTTGTATTATTGCCTTTTTCTCATTCCAACCTAATGCAACATACCAATCTCCAGCATCATCGTGATACTTTGTTTCTAGAGTTTCAATTGTATCTGGAGCAACATCATATTTTTTTGCAATACCTGAAACTGCAAGAGCTATAGCATCTTTTTCTTTTTCTAGTCTTCTCTTCATTAATCCAATTCCAGGACTCATAAAATCCCTAGATTGCTTTATCTAATATAGTTAATTCTAAAAATTAGCCACAAAGTTAATTTTTTCAAATTGATATTTTTACAATATTTCAAATACTCCTTTTATTGAGTGCGAGTAAATGCGATTAATCCAACGAATTTCAAACTCTACACTTGTAAAATCTGATAATCTTGTACATATCATATGTATTCTATCTGTAATTGGTCCTGTCATTACAGTTTCAGCAGGATTTTGGGATGCAATATCTCATCTACAAAAAGAACCTGAATTTTTCTGGAGCCCATCTCACATGATTGTGTATGCTGGAGTTTCAATGACTGCTGTGGCTGCAGTACTTGGTGGTATTTTGATAATTAGAAAATCAATTCATCGTTCTCTAAAGACAGGAGTTAAACTAGTAATGATTGGTTCTGTTATTCAAATAATTTCGGGATTTGGAGATTCATTGTCTCATGAAGTATTTGGAATTGATGGATTGATCTCTTGGTCTCATCAACCATTAGAATTAGGACTAGTTCTTGGTTCACTTGGTGGTTTGTTAATTTTAAAAAACAGAGAACACACTAAACTCAACTTATTATTGCCTTTCTCAATTGTAACATTTTTGTTCTTTACAATATGGTTAGGATTTAATCTAGTTTTAATTTTTGGACACACAATTCAATGTATTCCTGTTTATGAGATATTCTCATCAGGTTGTGCCATTTTGTAATTTTTGATTTTAAGATATGACATTACTATCATAGCAATAGAACCAATCAGAATCAATATTCCTGGAGGGATCATCTCCTTTGAATTTGTATTTCCGAATTCTATCTCCAAATTAACTTGGTTTTTTGCCAAGTTTGTTACTTTAACAGTATATACTCCATCTTCACTAAAATCAAAATACCCTACTGACATTTTTGTTTGAATGATTTGTTCTTGAATGACATTATCTTTTACGTTTAGAATCTGAATGAATATTTCTTGGCCTGAAAACTCTGGCATGTAAACTTTGTAAAATCCAATATCTGTACCTGTAAATTGTGATTTTAATTCAAATGAACTTGATTGTTTTAGAATTGTTTGCTCTTGAATTTTTTCAGTATCTGCAAAAGTTATTGATATCCAAATCATTCCCACAATTACTAAAGTTAATCCAATTTTGAATAATGATACTTTCAATTCATTTTTGTGGAAAATTATTTGCTTAATAAGATAATCTAAAGGGCTCGGAGGGCTTCGATCCCTCGACCTGGCGGTTCGAAGCCGCCCGCACTATCCAGGCTGTGCAACGAGTCCAAACAAGTAAGAATTTAACAGGCCTAAATATCTGTCTAGATACTTTGAAGGTATCAAAAAAAGTCGCAGGTGTAGAGTATGCTATTAGAGATATTGTTCTTGCTGCAAGAAAAGTACAACAAAAAGGAATGCAAGTAGATTATCTCAATATAGGTGATCCTGTTCAATTTGGTTTTCAACCACCTGATAATGTTAAGCAAGCTTTGATTACTGCAATTAACAATGGTGAAAATTACTATTCTACTTCTGAAGGACTTTTAGAATTAAGACAAGAGATTGCTAAAAAAGAAAATGCTAAAGGATTGTCAATTTCTGCTGATGAGATTCTAGTTACAAATGGTGTCTCTGAAGGATTAGACATGGTTATTTCATCAATTGTAGAAGAAGGAGATGAAGTATTACTTCCAGGACCATATTATCCTCCATATGCTTCCTATGTTAGATTGCATGGTGGAGTACCTGTAGAATTTAGTGTTGACCTGGATAATTCTACTCCTGACATTGATGATATAAAATCCAAAATCACTTCAAAAACTGTTGCCATTTGTTTGATTAGTCCAAATAATCCTACTGGTGTTGTGTTTAATGAAAAATCACTTAGAGAATTAGTAGATATTGCAAATCAACATAATCTCTACATAATTTGTGATGAAATCTATGATCAAATCATCTTTGATGAAAAATTTGTTGGAATTGGTAAAGTTGCAGGAGATTCTCCGGTAATTGTCCTAAATGGTTTTTCCAAAGTCCACTTGATGTCTGGCTGGAGAATTGGATATATCGCATTTAACAACTCGCCAAAACTTGATGCAATAAGAGAAAACCTCCCAAAATTGGCCAGAGTTCGAATTGCAACGAGCCTACCCGTTCAACATGCTGCCTTGGAATCCCTACGTGGACCTCAGGATTACATCTCTAATTTTGTTTCTGAAATTAAAAAACGTCGAGACTTGGTTGTAAAACGACTAAACGAGATGCCAGGACTTTCTTGTCCTAATCCAAAAGGCTCATTCTATGCATTTCCAAAAATTGAAGACAATAGATTTGGAACAGACAAGGAATTTGTTACAAAACTTTTGGAATTAAAAGGTGTGTTGACAGTACATGGTTCTGGTTTTGGAGAACAATATGGTAGTGGTCATTTCAGACTAGTTTATCTTCCTAGTCTTCAAGTTTTAGATTCTGCAATGAACAAGATTGAAGAATTTGTTAGTCAATAACTCCATACAGAAATCTTTTCAGGAATAATTTCTATAATACAATCAGTATCATCAAGCAATTTTTTTGCTGATTTGTTCTCTAATGTTTTGAAATATCGTAAAAGAATATTTTTTGCAATATTTTTTACTTTTTCTTCTTCTAGGATTAAATTTGATTTTCCTTGTCCCATAACCCCATAGATATTTGGTGCATTAATTCCTGTATCTACACAAAAAGAAACTCTCTTGTTTTTCTTTAGATTTTTTGCTTTTTGAGTTTTGATGTTTGTACCGATATAGAATTTTTTTCCGCTATACCTATACCAAACAGGAACAATGTGTGGAGTTTTATTCTTTCCAATAGTAGCTAAACGCAAAATCTTTTGTGTTTTTAGAAATTCATCTTTTTTGCTCATGTTTTCTAAATCCTAATGCTATCATAAAAATACCAAATGCCAACATAATCATCGAAACTTTTTCATTAGTAATTTCTCCATTAAACAGAAAATCTCCAACAAATTCTGGTCCCCATACCAATAACTGTCTAATTAGAACAATTCCTGCCATGACAGAAAATAAAACCCCCATGGCAGTATACCAATTTCTGCCTCGCCTATAATACTCGTGGCTCATGATAAAATATCAGACTTAGATAATTTTGATTCCAGGATTTTTTATCTTGTTTTGAATCATTGCATTGAGTAACAATGGAGTTGACATCTCTGCCAAATATGATAACTCTATTGGTCCCAAGTAAATTGATCTTAATCCCTTAATCTCATCAATTAGTGTATTCACAACACCTACTGCTTCTTTGTCATCTCCGCAAACAAAAATATCATAATCTAACTCCAAAGTTGGATTCACAAGCTTCTTTTCAGATATTACATGAAAAGCAGATACTAATTTTGATTTATTTTTCATATGGTTTGATACAAGTTTGTATGAGAATGGTTTGTTATCTTTGATTGAAACACACTCAAATCCCACATCTGTTTTAGTCATTGGAACAATTGGTGATACTACAACACAATTATCACTAACTTCTGGTAATATTCCTGAACATACAGAATCAATGTTCTCATATGGAATTGATAAAATCAATACATCACTTTCTTTTGCAACTGAAACATTATCGTTTCCAGAAATACTTCCTTTAATTTCACCAAATGCTTCTTTTGCCAAGTTTGTATATTCTGTAGCTGATTCTGATGCTCTTATAGCATCTCTAGAGCCAACTATTACATCGTGATTTTGAGACCATCTTAATGCAAAACCTTTACCCATTCCGCCAGTTCCGCCAATAATTCCTACTTTCATCAATTAACTACAGACAATGTTATTATTATCTCTATTTGAATTTCGATTATATTGGGCCAAATAATTTTCCTTAGACACGGTCAGGCCAAAAATAATACTGATCGAATATTGGCAGGAAGAACAGAAGGTGTTCCTTTGACTGATGTTGGCAAACAACAAGCACAACATACTGCTGAACTACTTGAACACATGAACATTTCTGCAATTTATTCGAGTCCAATCCAAAGAGCACAACATACTGCAGAAATTGTGGGAAAACACAATTCTCTTGATGTTACAATTGATGATCGATTAATTGAACTTGATATGGGAAAATTCACTGGAATGGCATATGATGAAATTTTTAATGATCATGGAAATGTCTTTATGAAATTCTATCAAGGTGATCTTGAAATTGCTCACAACGGTGTTGAAACTTTTGATGAAGTAAAAAAAAGAGTTTTAGGAATTGTAGATCATGTCATTGAAAACCATCCTGATGAAAATGTTGTACTGGTAACTCATATGGATCCTATCAAGGCAATGCTCTCAACAGTTGTAGACCTATCCCCTACTAACCTCTTTGAATTAATCATAGCAAATGCATCACTGAATCTCTTTAGAGAGAACAAACGAAAGTTCTCTATTTCCGGACTTAACGTAATGCATCCAACTCGCTTCGATCAAGGTTGGTAGCTAATAATCTTGAAAACCCTTAAATAGAAATCAAAGGTCACGACAGTCATTCACTATGAAGGGAATAGTCGGGTTATTCTTAGTATTGGCCGTTATGGTAATAGTTCCTGCAGTAGAGTACGCATTTGCTGCAGGTGATGAACCCGGTGAATATCTTGATCGTAGAGTGATTATTTGGAATTTATTCTTTAGAATGATGACTATTGCATTTGTCGTAGGTGCAGTTGTATCAGGTACTATGATTTGGCAAGTTTGGAGATTCAGAGAATCTCATCCAAAAGCAAAACCAACACAATATGAGGGGACTGACTGGTAGAAATGGGTGGACATTCTAACTGGCCTGAATGGATTTACGTTGGCGTTGTAGTCGCTATAATGTGTTGGGTAGGTGCAGAAGCATGGGAAGCAGAAAGACTAGTTGAACATGTTCCAGAAGGTGCTGAAATTATCAAAGTAACAGGACAACAATGGTTCTGGACTTTTGAACATGAAGATGGTACTAAAGAAATTGGTGAATTACATGTTGAAAAAGGCAAAGCCTACAAATTTGAAATACATTCAACAGATGTAAATCACTCTTTTAACATTCACGATTATGTAGTTTTAATGGATGCAATTCCTGGTAGAGTTAACACTGTCTGGTTTGCACCAACTGATGTTGGAGAACATGATATTCAATGCAGAGAATATTGTGGATTAATTCACTATAACATGCGTGGAACACTAATTGTGGAGGAACCACACTCTTGATAACGCTTTTATCAGAATCACTGGAGGGAATTAACTAATGGTTCTAGAATTACAAAAACCACGTCCAATTTGGCAAATAATGTTTTCAACTCATCACACTGATGTTGGTTTACTTTATCTTATCATGTCTATAGGATTCTTGTTCTTAGGTGGTGCATTAGCACTTGCAATTAGAGCTGAATTATTCTTACCAGGAGCACAAATCATTGGTGATGCAATGACCTTTAACAGAATCTTTACAGTTCACGGAACCACTTTGATCTTCTTGTTTATCATACCATTTGCATCTGCTGTTGGTAACTACTTTGTTCCAATTATGGTCAGGTACAAAGACATGGCTTATCCAAAACTTAATGCAATCGCATTTTGGATGATTCCTCCTGCAGGAGCACTAATCTGGTTAGGCTTTGCAGACTTTACTTGGTATGCAACTCCTCCATATTCTATTATCAGTGCTCCGGGTCCAGCAGCTGACATGTGGATATTTGGACTAAAGATTTTAGGTGTATCATCAGTTCTTGGTGCAATCAACTTTATTGTTACAATTCTCAAATGTAAACACCCTGACATGTCAATTGGTCAGGTTCCATTATTGGCTTGGTCATTCTTGTCCTCATCATTAATCATCCTTGTTGCAATTCCAACATTTGCAGCAGCATTGTTAATGCTCTTAACTGACAGACTTGGTGTAACTGGATTCTTTAATCCTGCAATGGGTGGAGATCCAATTGCATATGCACACTTGTTCTGGTTTACATTCCATCCTGAAGTATACGTTCTTGTCATTCCAGCTATTGGTATGATGTATGAGATTATTCCAAGATTTTCAAGAAAACCAATCTACAGTTTCAACTCTGGTATCTTTGCATTTGTACTATTATCTATTGTCGGCTTTTCATCATGGGCACACCACATGTATGCAACTGGAATGTCTTTCACTGAAAAGACAGTATTCATGGTAGGAACTCTTGCAGCAGTTCCAGCATCTGCAATGCACGTCTATAACTTCATTGCAACAATGTGGAATGGTAGAATCAAGTTCTCAACTCCAATGATGTGGGCTGTTGGTGGAATCGCATTATTCTTCTCAGCAGGTGCAGGTGGTGTTGCAAATGCAGCTATGCCATTAGACTTTACAACTCACGATACTTACTGGGTCGTTGGACACTTCCATCTATTTGTGATGGGAACTATTGCATTTGGTTCAATTGGATTCCTTTACTACATGTATCCATATGTTACAGGAAGAATGTACAATGAAGCCATGGGTAAGATTCACTTTATTCTATCATTTGTAGGAACTATTCTGGTATTCTTTACTCAACACGTACTTGGATTGTATGGAATGCCAAGAAGAATCTTTGACTACCCACCAATCCCAGAATGGATTGCAATGAACCAAATTGCATCAGTTGGTGCAATGGTAATTGGTGTCAGTATGGTAGTCTTTTTGGTTAACATGATTTACAGCGCTGGAAAAGGAGAACCTGCAAATCCAGAGGATCCATTTGGTGTTGGAGGCAAATACTATTATCCATTTGAGGCAAAGAACCCATCACATTAGGAGATAAATGAAATGACTGAAAATCAATACTATCTAACAACACCGGCAAGAACAGGAAAAATGATGGCAATCATGTTGGGAATTTGTATTGTTGGCGGAGCAATCTTCTTTTCACTTTGGGATTATTGGATTTCAGAACCTGCCCCAGTTGTCGCAATGATGGGAGGTGATTCTGCACCAACTGCAGTAGCAGTTCATACTGGTGATACTATAACATCTGACCTTTCATTTATCGAATCTTCGGACTTTATCACTTTGGCATTTAATGCATTACCAGGAGAACCAGGAAACAATCCAACAATCAACATGGAAGTTGGTGACAAAGTAATCTTTAATGTAGTAAACGATGGTGTATCATTCCACTCCTTTGGTGTTACAGCAGACACTGAGGGCTTTGGAGGAATTTTCCCAGGAAGTGAAGTTGCAAGCCCATCAAACCCACTAAAATCTGGTGAAGGTGGAACTTCAGAATTTATCGCAGGTGAGGAAGGCGTATTTTACTATATTTGTACAGTTCCAGGTCATAGAGAACAAGGAATGGTAGGAAAAATCATTGTAGGTGATGCTGAGGTTCCAGAAGAAGTTATAGAGGCAGCACCAGAACCAATGGAAACAGAAACAATGGAAGAAAAAGTACCAGTCTCAACTGAACCAGTTGCATATGATGGTTCTATCTCTCTCCCAGAAGGCTCTGGAGTTCCTGGATGCCAGGAAACAAATGAATGTTATATCCCATATCACGTAACAGCACCAGCAGGAACCGAGATTGTTTGGTCAAACGATGACACTGCTGCTCACACAGTTACAAGTGGAACTCCTGCAGATGGTCCTGATGGAATATTTGATAGTAGTATCCTTGCCGGAGGTCTAACATTTTCTGTAACCCTTGATGAACCAGGTGAATATCCTTACTATTGTATCGTTCATCCTTGGATGGTCGGTAACATCACAATAGAATAGAAAAATTTTGGCTATCCAATATCTTGCTCTAGCAACTATGATTGTATTGTATTCACTTATGTTCTTAGGTGGATATATTTCAGCAGCTGGACTTGGACTTACTTGTCCTGAATGGCCACTATGTCCAAATGGTGTAATGCCATCTGAAGAGTATCTTATTGAATGGATTCATAGATTAGCAGCTGCTACTACAGGTGTTTTGGTTATTGCAACTATGGTTGCAAGCTTTCTTAACAAACGAGCTGACACCAAAATCAAAATCACAAGTACACTTGCTACGGTATTTGTTATTACGCAAATTACACTTGGTGCTTTAGTAATTGATACAAAACTTCATGCCGTTCTAGTTGCAATTCACTTGGGTATTGGAATATTATTATTCTCAATGGTGTTACTAACTGCATTATTTGCATTTAGAATTTCAAGAGAATCTCCAGAGATTAAAGTCTAGATTTTTTAAAAATTTTTGGCATATAGATATACAAAAACACTCCTGTCATTGATAATGCCCCTATAGTAATTGCTATAATGAAAATTTGCCCAAACGGGCTTTGAGTACCCATGTTAAACTTGAAGGAAAGTGGTTCAGAATTATTTGGCATATCATACAAGAATACTTCGACAATATGATTTCCTGAATTTCTCCAGACATAATCAAAGTCCCAATGGGATCCTTCTATTGCTGTAGGAGGTATGGTGTCTACCTGTTTCCCATTATAGAATATCTTCATTCCCATTGTAAATCTGTCAACGTCTTCATAATCAAATCCTTCAGTCACTTTAATCAAAAATTGAGATGGTTCATCAATTTGTGGAAATTCGGGAGCTGTAGCTACTTGAACCCTGTACCCTGCATTAAACTGCTCAGCAGAATTAAACATGGAATGGGCAAATACGTCATTTAGTCCTGGGGTTGAGAAAAGGATCAAAAAAGATAGAATCAAAACTGATCGCTTTTTTGTCATATGGAATAATACTGGAATTAGATGAATATATTGTAACTCGATTCCCTTCGGAAATCTTCAAAACCTTTAAATCCTTATTGGCAAGACATTGAATCGTTGACCCTCGTAACAAAATCAATCGATATTAAGACACCTGTTGAGAATGTCTTTACCTACTTTGCAAGACCAGAACATGTTTCTGATCAAATCAAAACTGATGCAGTAGGAATGACAGTCGTTCCTATGGATATCAAGGAAGGCATGGGTATAGGTACAACCTTTAGAATTATCGGTGACTTTAGCGGTAAACGTTTAGAGTGGGATTGTGAGACAACCGAATTTGTTAGAAATGAGAAAATCACTGCAAAACAAATTGAAGGTCCATTCAAGAAATGGCAAATCACTAATGAATTCAAATCATTAGGAAATAACCTCACAAGAGTTACAATGTCAGTAGATTATGACATGCCATTTGGTCCACTAGGAGCAATTATGGATAAAGCAAAATTTGCAAAATCTGCTGAGAGAGGAATGGAAACTGCCCTTTACAACGTTAGAGGTTTGTTAGAAGGAAATGGTTCAATTCCAGTATACATCACACTAGAAGCATACCAAAAACTTCTTGCCGAAAAGAAAAAGATGAATGATGTTCCAGTTTCAACTGCACTAACTGCAATCATTGAAAAATACAATGAAGTTGAAGCTAAAGCATAAAACATAATTTTCCTTTATTTTCCAATCTTAAGATTAATAACAACTCTAGGCATAGTGTTTTTGGTGGGTCTATGGCGCAGCCAGGTAGCGCACAGGACTCTTAATCCTGCTGTCGTGGGTTCGAATCCCTCTAGACCCGCTTTTCAAATTCTAAACTAAAATTATTTTTCTAATTTAATCTCAGAATTTTTTACATACATTAGTAGCATGATATGTTCATATACATTTGAATATCATATAACCAATATTGATGTGATTTGAGTACTGGTAAATCTCTTTCAAAAGTAGATTTTGTTAATACCAAATCTATTTTGGCAGTTTTAATTATAGTATTAGTTTCTATAACTTTGATATACCAAGTAAGACCATTTGTTGATGATGCTCAGTTTGCTTGGATTTCAGTTCCAGCATATCTTGTTTCAACTGCAGTTCTTTCAGGTTTTGCTTTAATACTTGCACGAAAATTATTCAAACAAAAACACTATCAATCAAAAGCATTTCTTGTATTTGGTATAGGTTCAGTATCTTGGTTTATTGCTGAATTTCTTTGGTTAATGTATGATCATGTTTGGGATGGTAGTCCATTTCCATCTGAGGCTGACATTTTTTACATGGCTTCATATCCGTTAATGACTGCATTTTTGTTTATTTCGTTAAAACCCATTCTTAAATCCGTTAACAGAAATGTTTGGTTATTTGCAATTGGTTTATCTGTTTCATTTTTGATTCCATCTGTAACTGCAGCATATGATGATATGTTGGGTGAAGATGCATTCCCTACATCAGTTGCTCTTGCATATCCAATTCTAGGTTCAATCCAAGTCATTCCTGCAATTGTTGGAATTATGTATCTTGGAAAGAAAAGTGCAAATTTTTCTTGGATTTTAATTTTATTTGGATTCATCATATATGGTGTGGCAGATACATTTTTCTTATTTTTAGAACTTGATGGAACATATTTTGATGGACATCCTGTTGATCTATTTTGGCTGTATACTTACATCCTACTAATTTTTTCATTTTATACTCGCTATAAGATTTCACAGATATCAACTTCTGAACAACAATCTATGTTCTTTTCAGAAAAAATACAATTTGAAACAATTAATAAATTTGGAATTCCATTAACATTAGCTATAATTACTTTGGTAGTTGGAATTTTCTTTGTTCATTTCATTTTCATAGAAACTGAAGAACAAACCACTTTTCAAAATTTCATGATTGGTGTTGTTGCTATGTTGGCAGTTTTTGCGACAATTGTGTTAATTTTGAACAAAAATCTTTCAAAACTTGTACATATGCGTACAGAAGAACTTGAAGAACAAAAAACCACTTTAGAAAACCTTGTTGAAGAAAAAACACAAGAATTACTAAAGCAAGAACGTCTTTCGGCGATTGGTGAACTATCTGGACGTGTTGCACATGATCTTAGAAATCCATTATCTGTCATGAAATTAACTGTAGATTTGTTGAAACAACAACCCGCAGATAAAAAACTCTCTGATCCGGATATAGTAAAACGACTTGATATGATGAATACAAGTATAGTTAGAATTTCTCATCAAGTTGATGATGTCTTAGGATATGTTAGAAACTCTCCTCTAAAATTAGCAAACGTCTCTGTTCATGAAATTTTAAAAACCTCTATAGAAAAAATTAACGTTCCATCTAATGTTAAAATCACTATCTCTGATAAAGATGTGAATATCAATTGTGATCCTGTAAAAATCGATGCTGTGTTCATTAATTTCTTAGTAAACTCAATTCAAGCAATACCTGATGGTGGTGGTAAAATTACTATAAACATAAGCGAAAGTAAAGATGTCGTCAAAATTGAATTCTCTGATTCTGGTAATGGAATTCCAGAAGATATTATTGATAAAATCTTTGATCCTCTTTTTACCACTAAGCAAAAAGGTACTGGTTTAGGTTTAGCAAGTTGTAAAAATATTATTGAAATACATCAAGGAACTATTTCTGTAAAGAACAATCCAACTACATTTACTGTCGAAATTCCAAAATCTTTAACCCAAGATACTAAAGCTTCTTAACTAGATCTTTTTTAGTAAAACAAATCGTTTTTTCTCAGGTTCAATATCTTCATGCATGTCAACATCGCTTACAATTCTTACTTTGTAATTCATCCAACGTTTGACCATATTTCGAGATGTTTGATTTTCATCAATTTTTTCTTCGATATTATTGAATGTTTCACAATTCATGACGTATTTTCCTGTAACTCTGTATATTTCTGAAACTCCTTTTTCTAATACATCTTCATCTAGATAATTCAATAGTCCATGGGTAAAAACAAAATCTATTGATGAATCTTCAAATGGTAAATCTGTGATACTTGCTTTTTTAAAACTTGCAGCTGGGAATTTTTCTTTTGCAATACCTAGTGCATATTCATTTAGATCAACTCCGTGAATTTGAAATGTATCTGGAAATAGTCTTAAATCAATTCCAGTTCCGCACCCAATTTCTAAAACGTTTGTACAACGTAATGATATTGCAAGATCTTTTGTAAATTTTGCAAATTCTTCATTATATCTTGATTCGTTCTCATCTGCATATTTTTTCCAAAATTCTTCATTATAGTTCATAAATTTTTTGAGATATAGCTGTATTTGATACTAATTGTTAGTGACTACATTTGCACGGAATGAGTTTTGTATCAAACGTACAATCATGAGGGCCATCTGATTTTCCTTGTGTTGGAATCTCTTTCATACAATCTTCGTGACGACCCTTTCTACAAAACCAACAGATTTCTTGTGTATCTCCAGTTGCACATGAATCCATAATCTTTGTGTATTTTTGTGGGTAAAAAACTTCGTGGAAGTTTAGATGTATGTCAACCAAGGCAAGAATCTTTCATCTTTACCCATTACTACATCAGTAAATGATTTTTGTAGTGCTTTTGTAATATGGCCCATTTTTCCATTGCCGATTTTCACTTTGTCAATCTGTGTTACTGATTTTACTTCAGCAGCAGTACCTGTCATGAATATTTCATCTGCCGCATAGAGATCATCTCTTTCTAGATCTCGTTCAATAACAAATCCACCATTTTCTTCAATGATTTGTATGACACTGTCTCTCGTAATTCCTTCTAACCCTCCTGCAGATAATGGAGGTGTTTGAATAATGTCATCTTTTACGACAAAAATATTTTCAGCACTTCCTTCAGCAACTTTTCCGTGCCAATTTAACATGATTGCTTCATCATATCCATTTTCTAATGCTTCCATTCTTGCTAATGCTGCATTTGCATAGTTTGATGCTGCTTTTGCTTGTGTTGGTTGAGATCTGGAATCTATTTTTATCCAACTTGATACTTTGCATTTTGCTCCTGAGAACTTTCCTGCTTTTGATTCACCCATCTTCCATTCCCAACATGAAATAGAAGCATCCACTTTGTTTTGTGTTGGAGTTAGACCCATTGTTCCATAACCATAATATGCTAATGGTCTGATGTAACACTCTTTGTGTCCACTTGCCTTTACTGTCTTGATAATTCCCTCAGAAATCTCTTTTTTTGAAAACTGCATTTTCATAGAATACAATTTTGCTGATTTGAAGAATCTATCCACGTGTTCTGGAAGTCTGAAAATGGCAGAACCATTTGGTGTATTATAACATCTGATTCCCTCAAAGATTGATGTAGAATAATGTAATGCGTGAGTTAGAACATGAACTTTGGCATCTTTGAATGGTACTAATTTTCCATTCATCCAGATTTTTCCAACTTCTTTCATAGGAGAGGAAAAAAACTATGCTAATTTAAAGAATTATCTTTTTATCAATTTTTAGCATGAAACTACATATTCTGTAATTGGACATAACTCGTATGGAATGGACTTTTGGCTTTGTTGCTATTGCTCTTCTGACAATAGGCTTGATTGGTCAAGCGTTTGAAATGAGAAAGATTCGTCAGACAACTTACAGAGATGAGGAAATGGGCTCTGTCAATATCTTTACAAACAAAAGAAACTTCAAGTGGTATGCTATTCTTGGAGTAGGAATTATTTTGTGGTACGCAGCTGAGCGTATGTGAAGAGATCTATATAGATCAGCTCTAAATAGTAGAATTTGTAACTTATAGTATCGCGTGTTTAGGGTAACGCCGGACTGAATCTAGATAATGGTCCAAGAACAAACCCTTGATGGCGCTACTGGTGTAAAAACCCGTGCGCCACACTTTCACTAAATAAAATTAATTTCTGAAATTTCTTGATGTATTGCACTGATTGCTTTTCTAATGTTATCTTTTGCATCTTCTACAACAATAATTATTCTTGAAGTTTCTTCTTGTGCATCCATATTCAAAATGTTTAGTCCTGCTTCACCAATCTTTGCACTTGTTCTGGATGCAACTTGCTGAACTCTCCACATTTCATCTCCAATCAATGTGATGACTCCTCTGTTGTATGTTATTGTTGCAAGAGAATCAAACCCTAGCAAATATTTTTCATTTCTCTTTACATAATCTCCATCTAAGAATAATATTCTTGAAAACTCGATTCCATCTTTTGTGAATGGAGATAAAATAATAAATTCACTGTAACGTTTGTCCTTCTCTAATGATGTCAATAATTTTTGTATCGATGTTGTTTCTATTCTGAAAATTGCACAATTTTCTTTCCCTGTAACAATCTTGATTGGATGTCCTTTTTGCTCATCTAATATTCTCTTTATTGTGGTAACTTTATCTGGATTTTTCATATTTGTGACGGTAATTGGCATATCAACACCATTTTCAACAATTTCCTTGATTGCAATTGGATCTAAAATCTTCATTCCAAACATCCCTGCAAGTCTTGCTTCATTGTATGATAATTGATGAACTTCCCTTAATCCTGATTCTATTATTTTTGGATCAGCTGAAACTACTGCACTATCTTTCTCAAAATCAATGCTGGTTTCATATTTTTTATGAAATAAAATCCCTATATCTGCAGCGGTACGATCAGAACCTCCACGCTCA
Source organism: Candidatus Nitrosopumilus sp. (assembly GCF_965262695.1). Lineage (GTDB taxonomy): Archaea > Thermoproteota > Nitrososphaeria > Nitrososphaerales > Nitrosopumilaceae > Nitrosopumilus. Next base: position 1,469,219 of record NZ_OZ253550.1, read on the forward strand.
TATGTAGTTGTGATGCTGTCTACTGTTTTCCCAATGAATCCTCCTATGGTAACAACCTCGTTTTGTTCAACCAACTCTACAGTTTTATCCATTTTTGAACGAGATTCTGATGTAAGGAAGTTTGTTGATTCTATGTTGTTATCTGTGATTATAGGCCAATCTTCAAAATCAACAGTTTCTGTTTTGATTTTATTGCTTCGTAGAATGTAATTCATTACATGTGACATCAATATCTCTCCTGAGAATGCTAGTGCTCGTGAACGTACCTCGTCAACAAATTCTTTGTTCTCAAATGCCTCATCTAGTGCTTTTTTAGCCTTTTCGAGATTTTGCTCAATCACATTTTTGCAATTTTCTTCATTTTCAGAGTCTACTAATCCTAAAATTTTTTCGTATGTTGATTTGATAGTATCTAATGATGGCGAAACACCATTCTCTGCATTTCTTCCTTGTTCTAACATTACATCTGTGAGTGAGCGTTTTTTTCCATTATCCATTGTCAACGGAGCTGAAAAAACTGCAATAACTTTGGAGTCTTTTTTTAAATTAGTAATTCTTTGAATTATTTCTGGAATGGATGTCCCATCTGGACCTATAGCACTACCTCCAAATTTTGCTACTACTAATTTTGCCATGGTACTCTAACAAAAATCAATAGTTATCTATTAAGCTTTGAATAATTTTGGCAGCTTTTTTTGCACCTTCTGTATTGATTTGGTTTCTCTTTTCTTCTAATTTTGACATGATTAACTTTTCAAGCCTTTCTATATCTTCAAAAACAAACCCTTGTTCTTTTGCATTATCTTCTTGTTCAAAATGACCTTTGATTGGAATGAATATTGCAGGTGTACCATATGCGCTAGCTTCGTCTATTGTTGATTTTCCTGCAAGTGAAATCAAAACATCAGCTGCATAAATTATCTCATGTAAATTTTCTACAAATCCTAAATTCTTCACATTATCATATTTTTTATGAACTGATGGTCCTGATACTAGTATAACTTCAAGGTCTTGATTGATTTTTGAAATAGCGTCCAATGCTTTATCTATCAAAAATAAACCTGCATCAGTTCCTCCAATTGAAATAACAATAGTTTTTTTACCAAATGAAAATTTTTCTCGCAATTTTTCTCTAGTATAATCTGTTTGTCGTACTATTGGTCCTACTCTTTGAATGTTATTCTCTGAATCCCCGATTTCAGGTAGTATCACAACTTCACATTTTTTTATAATTTCAAGCATTGATCTGTTCATCTTTTTTTCAATAAATGAAGCCAGACCTTTTGTAAAATGTGTCTCTAAAATATCAGTAATCAAAATAGTTGGAATTTTCATCTCTTGTGCTGCTGTTAATGATGCAAAATCTTCATCACTAATCACCGCTTTGGGGTTGTCTTTTTGTAAAATTTTTTGTGAGATCTTTTTACAATCTTTATAATATTGATAGTACTTCCAGAGCCATTTTGTAGAACTTTTCAGTGTTCCATTTTCGACAATAAATGAAGGTGGACTATATGCATCATTTACTTGAATCTCTAATTTTTTTAGAATTTTTGCAGCTCCACTACCTGTAACAAAATTCGTTGTAATATCATGGAAATTATTTTTAATTGCAATATCTCTTGTTACGTGACCTAATCCTATTGGACTGGAAAAAAAATTTACAAAAACCACAAAATTGCTATTTTCTTATCAAATTTTTAGATTCTGACCTTTCTCAAAGTTTAAATGGTTTTTAACTACGTTGGTTTCTGGGCTCATAGTCCAGGTCGGTTATGACGTCGCCCTTACACGGCGAAGATCCGGGGTTCAAATCCCCGTGGGCCCATATGAACTTCTTAAATTGCTATTTTTGGTCCATACTTTATGGATTAAAACCCCAGAATTACTAGATATCATTTTTGAAAACTGTTTTCCGTGTTTGATTTCTTTTGTGGAAATAGGATTCACTGTTAATATGGAAGTATTTTTGGAAATGCTTTATGGATCTTAATCGAATTCTAGTCCCCCTTGATGGTTCAAAAAAATCATTTGAAGCCCTTGATAGAGCAATTACTCTTGCAGGATTTACACATGGACATGTAACCTGTATCCATGTAATTCCACATGTTTCTGAAGGTGGTCCTAGGACAAAGACTTTTGATAAACAGCTTCAGGAAGACGGAAAAATACTTTTGAAAAAAGCTGAAAAACGTGTAGGAAATAAAAACGTGAAATTTGCCACAAAACTACTCAGAGGCTCACCTGGTCATGTTACTTTACATACTGCAAGATCAGGTAAATTCGATCATATAGTTATGAGTACTACAGGTTCTGGAACTGCAAAAAAAGATATGATTGGAAGTGTGTCAAATCATGTTCTTCAAAAATCTAAAATCCCTGTATATCTGATAAAATGACTTTAAGAAAATTTACAATATATTTGAAAATAAAAGAGGATTAGAACATGACTCAACTACGATCCATAATGAAAACGCCAATTACAATTCAAAAGGATGTTTCGCTATCACATGCAATATCTAAACTATTGCAGGAAAATATTAGCAGACTAGTCATAAAAGAGAATGAAAATTATGGCATCATAACTGAAAAAGACATTGGATTGTTCTTGCTAAACGATGATTCAGAAAAAAACCTTGATGAAATCCCTGTATCTCAAATAATGAATAGAATCACATCTGTTAATGATGCTATGGATATTGAAACCTGCATTGAAATTATGCTTGAAAGAGGAATTGGTTCTTTATCTGTAACTCAAGGTGATGAATGTATTGTAGGAATTATTACAAAAACTGATATCGCTCAATACTATGCTCAAAACTGTGCTGGTAAACACTCTGTTGGTGATCTTATGACCATCTCATACCTCTCTATGCAATCTGATGATACTCTAAAAGATGTTGTCTCAAAAATGATTGAAGAGAAAATATCTAGAATTTTTCTAAAGAACAAAAACAATGAACCTGAAGGCATTCTTACATTTCGTGACTTGTTTCATGTTGCATTAGAGCAAGGAAATTCTGATTCTGTTTTGGATAATTCTGATGATTCCATTTCTATAGTATTTTCAAGAAAAGGATTTCTCTCTGATTCTGGATTTGGACAAACAATCAAAGCTAAAGATGTAATGACTAAAACCTTTGAATCTGTAGATTTTGAAGAAGATCTTACTGTGGCTTGTGAAGAGATGATTCAAAATAGAATAAATGGTATTGGTGTCTTAATCAATGAAAAACTAGGTGGGGTTGTCAGCAAAACTGATGTTCTAAAAGCTATCTATGTTGATAATCATTCAAAATAATCTAGTCTGAATCCATTTTTCCACTTTCAATGTCTATCATGTGAACATTTGGTGTTACAATTATTTTTCCTCTTGATGCATTCTCTTGTATAATCTTGATTGCTTCATCTTTTTTCCCCTCATCAACAAACAATTCCATTACATATTTTTCAGTAAATTGAGGTGTAAAAATCATTGAACCTTTTCCTGCGTGAATCTCTGGCGGTGGTTTTTTCCCTCTGCCTCTTTTCTTCATAACTGTCAATCCTCCAACATCTAGTGCTTTTAGGCCCTCACTTATTGCCATGACGTCATTATTTGGAAGATAAACATCTATTCGAATCACAAGAAATGTATGTTAAATTCAGTTATAACTTTCAGATTCTATTTTCAAGTATGAAAATTGCTTTCATGCCTATCTACCTCTAAATTTATCCACAAATGGTCGTTAATCTTCGCAAACCCATTCTCTCAAAATCTTATTAATGATAATTAGTATCTATATGTGGTCATTTTGGCAAAAAGAAGAATTCGAACTGGTAGAGGTACAAGAATAATCGAAGTAGATGACAAAGATTCAACTTGGGCAGGAAATGATTTTAAAAAACTTCAAGAAGCAAGAAAAAAAGCATCTGCAGACAAGTATATCACAGTAGGTCGTGGAACTGGTAAGATTAAGTTTGGTGATATAGGAAGCACTCCAACAAAATCCACAAAAGGATTATGGGTCAGTTCAGGACGCGGTACTGGAAAAAGAAAGCTCTGATAGTCGATACCAAACAATCAATGAATGTACATTCCCTAGTTAGATTTGGCGATAATTTTAAAACAAAAAATTAATTAAAAAAATTTAGATTGTCAGTTATTTGAAAGAACGTACCTTTCTGACAACTTTGTTATGATCTAGAGATGCAGTTGTAGTGATATACAGAATATGGTTTTTTCCCGCAGGAATTACTATTCTCTTGACTTTGTCATATTCTGCAACAACATATTTGCATGGCCCTAGAGTTCTCATCAGTTTTTTTCGTTGTTTCCAATCTTTTGCAGCAGCCTTTAATGATGCCATACTTTGTTTCTTTGACACCAAAAGATTTACCTTCTTAGAACGTGCTGAGAACAGTAAGTTACCTCTAAGATCACAGACACTTACTACTCTTACAGAAGGACTGACTTTCAAAATTTTTTCAACAGCGTCCTGAATTTCCATAATTGTTAGAAATCATTCTAGATGATAAGATTTTCTAAAACTCTAAAATATTGATTTTGAACATCTTTTAAAAAATGTGCCTGATTTGATTTTTTACTTTAATAATTCCTATTTTATAGATCAGTATTGGATTATGAAAAATTCTGCTCTCAAATTTTAGATGCTGATCCCAAAATTCGATTTGCTACAGTATATGATGAATGGGCAGTTCGTGTAGGTGGCGGTATGAGAGAAGGAGTAAAAAACTTACTTTCAGACCATGCAGAAAAAGAACTGGTAAATCTATCCATATTGGATTGGAAGGCACGCAAAGATATGTCAAAATGGCTTGGAAAAACTATCTACACTCTTGGTGAATATGATAAGGTTAAGCGATTCTCATTTTACCTTGGTGATGATCATCTGCTTCTTGTAAGTTCTGAAAAAGATCATGATACTAATACTGTAGTTGATGAAGTCATTCGACTATATTATGAAAATCAAGATGAAAAATAATTTATCCTATTTTACAACAACTTTTACTTTGTAATCCTCTTGCAATCCAATAAATAGAAAAAATCAATACTCCTACTGACACAAATTTCAATTCTAATCCTTGCATTGGAAATAATGACAGTCCTCCAATTGCCCCTAAAATTACCGCAAGTGGTGCAGTACATGCAGGACATCCTGGAGTAAATGCAGCAAATGCTCCACCTAAAACTGTTGAAGAATTTGTTTTTACTGAATTCATCATCTTCATTCTTTTCATCTTAAATGCCATCATTGCAAAATTGATACCAGCTAATGCTGATATTACAACTGTTAATGTAATTGACGTTACAATGTATGTTGGAGATAACTCTACTGCTACATCAAAATGAGATGGAAGCATTGACATTGTTAGAAAATAATAGATAATTCCTAATCCTGTACCGCTAATTATTGCAATTGTGGCATATCTTTTCATGCCTAATACATTCTGAATTAATTGTAATTTGCTTACCAAACAAGATAGTTTGCGATTCATCGTATTTTAACTATATTTCAATAATCAAAGATTTTTAGCCTTAAACTACTTGGAATCATCATGCCAGAATTTTCTTCTGAAGAAAAAATAATCTTAATTCAATATGGAATCAAAAAATATGAGGATGAAGCCACTTTGCTTGAAAAATTAAAAAGTATACTTTCTGAAAAAGATATTCAGAGAAATATAGATACTCTGATTGGAACCCAAAGAGTCAGACGTATAGGTCCTGAAATTCTTCAAAATAATGAAAGCCATACAGAATTACCAGAGTTACCCGACAATCTTAAACCTGTAATTGATAATTTGTAAGTAAAAATCTTAAATTAAGCTCTGGGGAATTTTTGATATGAATCGAATCATTTTATTTTCTAGTATTTTTGTTATGGTCATATTTTTGTCATTGTCTGTAGATTCAGCTTTTGCACATCCTCATTCTGGTCAAATAATGGTTAATGATCATACACATGTATCCCAAATAGAAATCATTCCATTTAATGGGATGATGGGACTTGAAAAATCAACACTTGTATTTCATGCGTCTGAAGATAATGATTTGCCATGGGGATTTGTAGAAGGAAAAATTGCAAATCATGTTGAAGGATACCCTGTCATAATTCAGATTTTTCAAAATAACAATGCTGTTCACTTTGCTCAAACCACTGTGAACGAAGATGGTACATATGAATACAAATTCAGAGTTTTACATTCTGAAAATGGTGATACAAAAAAAATCTTTGATGGGGACTATTCTGTAAATATCTTCAAAGTGGTCTATTTGAATCAAGAAAATTTTATCTAGAATCCTCTTAATCCTTGAGGGCGCATAATTTCTGGATGTTGTTTCATCCATTCTATCTTATCTAACATCTCTTGTTTGTCTTGAGGGAATGTGCCTTTGATTGTATATGCATTTGAGCCATGATTTGCTCTAAAAACAATCTCATCTTTAGTATCAATTTGTTCAATTAAACTTTGTAACTCTTCTAATGATTCATCATCATTAATTCTTACAAATTCTCCTTGATACTTTTCAAGAAATTCTTGTTTGATTCCATTTTCTAAATAAAGAGTTAATGCCCCTACATAATTTGGTGAACAAGCACTAATTACTTCAGCAGTTCCTTTGATGTGTTCTTTTGAATATTTTCTACCACCCAAACCTAAAATCACCATACATGACATAACATAACCTGCATCTTTTGCTTTGTTAACTGATTTAATGATGGTTTTCCCAATTGCCCCTTTTGTTACTTTTTTTAGAACAATGTCTGAACCACTTTCAATTCCTAAATAAAACATGTCAAGACCTGCTTCGTTCATCTTCTTTAATTCTTCAGAAGTTTTCTTTAGAATATTCATGGGCATTGCATAACAAGAAATTCTTTCAATCTTTGCAAATTTCTCTCTAATGTATTTTACAATTTTTATCATGTATTCAGAGTCAAGATTTAATGCGTCTCCGTCTGCAAGAAAAACTCTTCTAGTATCTGGCAAATATTTTGCCATCATATCAATTTCTGATTTTACTTCATCCCATGGTCTTTCAGAGTATTCTTTTGATCTGTACATATCACAAAATGAACATTCGTTAAATGAACAACCTAATGTAACTTGAAAAATTAATGACCTTGCTTCTGAAGGTGGTCTGTACAGAGGTGCATCATAATTTAACATCATTTTTTATTTCAGCTATTTTTGGTCAATTATGTTTTTTATACTTTGGTTAACTTAACGCAAAATACCTTTTAGTGGTAGGCGAGAAGATTTTGCATTCATTATGGCAAATGATCCTGATGCAAAACGATTACTCTGGTTCATTTTTGCTGGTTCTCGAGGAGGACTAACTAGATTAAAAATTATTTCAAAATTAAAAGAAAATCCACTAAACACTAACCAATTGGCAAATGAATTAGGTCTTGATTACAAAGCAATTCAACATCACATTAAAGTTCTTGAGAAAAATAATTTGATTACAAAAACAGGTGAAAAATATGGCATTATGTTTTTCATTTCAACCTTTCTTGAAGTAAATATGGAGACATTTGATGAAATTGAGGAAAAATTGGATAAAAGTAAATAAAAGCTCAAGAGGTGTTTTTCTCTAAATGGAGCCCACATCTCTGATTTTGTCAATTGTCTCAATTATCAATATGGGAATATTGGGAATTTTGATTGCAATATTTGGAAATATGTATGGAAAAACAAGAGCTCAACTTCCACTTGGAATGATTGTTGTTGCAGCTATGTTGTTTTTGCATAATGTTGTTGGTGCAATGGCTTATTTCTCAATGGAACATCTCTTCTCCAATGAAATTTTCCCATACATGTTGGGAGTTGGCGTTGCTGAGTTAGTAGGATTGATAATATTCTTAAAAATTACTTTGGATTAATCTTAGTTTAATTGTAACAAAATCTGTCAAAACACATGTTACAAGAATATTTGAAACTTAACAAAAATATTCTAATTGCATTTGCTGCATCAATAACAATTTCTGCAGTTATAGCACAAATTTTAGCTGATCAAGCTGACTATCTAAACACAACTTATACTACTATTGCTGATTATGTGATTTATTTTTCTGTCTTTAGTGGCTTATTCTATCTTGATAACCGTAAAAAATATCGTCTGAAATCAGGAAAAACTGATACAAAGAGACTAAAACATGATCTAAAAAAATTAGTTACATCACTTGGAATTGGAGAAATTGTTTATACCATAGTTAGATGGGGATTACAATATTATTTCCTTGTTCTAAATTACGATCCATACTTGGCATCAATTGTCTCACAAGGATTGTCTACAATAGTTTACATGATAGTAGTAAATCTAAGTGTAAAGATAACGAGGTTGTATAAAGATGGGAATTAGTGTCTATGTTGATGGTTCAGGAGGTTCTAATGGTGGATATGGTTTTTTTGTAAAAGAAACAGGAGAATCATTTTACGAAAAAAAACCTGAAATTACTAATAATCAGGCTGAATATTTGGCAATAATTTCTGCACTAAACAAATTTGTTGATTCTAATGACGAAATCACAATTTACAGTGATTCAAAAAATACTGTAAACCAACTTAATCATGAATTTGCAATAAATAATGAAGTTCTTAGAGAACTTGCCCGAACAGCATGGAAGATAATTGGAAGATTTTCTAAACTATCAATTGTCTGGGTTCCCAGAAAAGAAAATTTAGCAGGAAAAATGCTGAGTAGCTAAAAACTAGAGATCAGTAATTCCCATGAATAACTTTATTATACAAAATCCTTAGATCCAACGTATCCATGACTGAATCTCCTATTTTATCACCAAAATCAATTGCAGTAATTGGTGCGTCTGATAAAAGAGGAAGTGTTGGTGCTACTATTACATCAAATATTATGAATGGTTTCCAAGGAACCGTTTACCCAATTAGTCCCTCAAGGGAAACTGTATTTTACAAAAAAGCATACAAGAGTGTTTTAGATGTTCCAAAATCAATTGACCTTGCAGTTATTGTTATCAAAAATACACTTGTTACTCCTGTTTTAGAAGAATGTGGAAAGAAGAAAATCAAAGGTGTCATTATCATTACAGCTGGTTTCAAAGAAGTAGACGAAGAAGGAGCAAAAAGAGAGCAACAAGTCATAGACATTGCAAAGAAATACAACATGCAAGTTGTTGGTCCAAATTGTCTTGGTGTGATGAATCTTGATCCAAAGACAATGATGAATTCTACCTTTCTCAAAGTTACACCAAAGTCTGGAAAAATTGCACTTGTATCACAAAGTGGAGCAATTTGTGCTGCACTAGTTGAAGATGCTAGTGCCCAAGGAATTGGATTTTCTGCTGTTGTCAGTCTTGGAAACAAAGCTGTAATGAGTGAAGTTGATGTTCTAAAAATTCTTGCAACTCACAAACAAACCAAAGTCATTGTAATGTACCTTGAAGACATGGGTGATGGCCAAGAATTCCTCAAAGTTTGTAAAAATATCACTAAAAAACTCAAAAAACCTGTTCTTGTTCTCAAATCTGGTCGTAGCCCTGAAGGTGCAAAAGCTGCAATGTCTCATACTGGAGCCTTAATGGGTTCAGATGAAATCTATGATGCGTTACTAAAACAATCTGGTGCAATCCGAGTTGATACTATGGAAGAGCTCTTTGATTATGCAACTGCATTCTCAAAACAACCACTTCCAACAGCAGGTGGTCTAGTTATTGTTTCAAATGCAGGTGGACCTGCAATCATTTCCACCGATGCATGTTCTAAAGCAGGAATTAGAATGGCTAAAATTGATAGCATTCGTCCAAAGATTGATGAAGTAATTCCACCTTGGGGAAGTTCTAGAAACCCTGTTGATATTGTTGGTGATGCTGATTTTAATAGATTCCACAATGTTTTGGACCGCGTTTTAAAACATCCAAAAGTAGGTTCCGTTATCTCAATGTGTACCCCCTCTGGAACTTTAGATTATGATAAACTAGCAGAAGTCATTGTTGCTATGTCAAAAAAATACAAGAAAACAATGCTCGCAAGCTTGATGGGACTTGATGAAGGAATTACCAATAGAGAAATTTTATCCAAAGGCGATGTACCTTATTACACATATGCTGAAGGGGCAATCAGAACTTTAGCTGCAATGATAAAGTTTGCAATTTGGGTAAATACCAAAGAAGGAAAAATTACTAAATTCAAAGTTAACAAAGCCAAAGCAAAGAAGATCTTTGACAAAGTTAAAAAAGAAAAAAGACCAAATCTTCTAGAAGAAGAGGGACAAGAAGTTCTCAAAGCATATGGTTTACCACTTCCACAAAGTGCACTTGCTAAAAATGAAGCAGAAGCAGTAAAGATTGCAAAGAAGATTGGTTATCCAGTTGTAATGAAGATTGCATCCCCACAAATTATTCACAAATCTGATGCAGGTGGTGTTAAAGTAAATCTGAAAAATGATTCTGAAATTAAAGTTGCATTCAAAACCATTGTCAAGAATGCTAAAAAATATGATAAAAAAGCCGAGATCAAAGGAGTTTTGGTTGTAGAGATGGTAAAAGGCGGTAAAGAATTGATTATTGGTTCCAAACTAGAACCTGGATTTGGTCCTGTCATCATGCTTGGTATGGGTGGAATTTATGTAGAGGTTCTCAAGGATGTAACATTCAAACTTGCTCCAGTAACTGATAAGGAAGCTGATGATATGATTGCATCAATTAAAACTCAAAAACTACTCCAAGGAGTCAGAGGTGAAAAACCATCAGATATTACAAAACTCTCTGAATGTATTCAGAGATTATCTCAGCTAGTTTCTGACTTTAAAGAGATCAAAGAATTAGACATGAACCCTGTCTTGGTTATGGAAAAAGGCAAAGGTTGTAGAATTCTAGATGTCAGAATAGGTCTCTGATCGCAGTTTATTCGTAAATTTTTACTCGTGCAAATTTAGAATATTTATACAACATGAAAATGATTATTGTTACATGGCTAATGTCCTAAAGACAATTAGAAGTGGTGATGATTATATCGAAAGTCTTAGAGGGCGCGATCTCAAGATTTACCTTTTTGGGGAATTAGTTAAAGAGCCTGTAGATCATCCAATGATTAGACCTTCAATTAATGCAGTTGCTGAAACTTATGACCTTGCATTACGTGAAGAAGCATTAGCTTCTGCTGATTCATCAATTACCGGACTAAAGGTAAATCGATTTTTACATATTGCAGAAAGTGCTGAAGACTTGGTTTTACAAAATAAGATGCAAAGAAAACTAGGCCAAAACACTGGAACATGTTTCCAAAGATGTGTTGGTATGGATGCAATGAACTCTTTACATTCTACTACTTTTGAGATTGATGAAAAACATGGAACTGACTATCATAAACGATTCTTAGAATTTGTTAAAATGGTACAACAAGAAAATCTTGTAATTGGAGGTGCTATGACTGATCCTAAAGGTGATAGAAGTAAAGGACCTTCAGAGCAAGATGATCCTGATCTATTCACCAGAATTGTTGATACTGATGAAAAAGGAGTTTATGTTTCTGGTGCTAAAGCACATCAAACTGGTTGCATAAACTCACACTGGATAATTTTAATGCCAACTATCAGACTAACAGAAGCTGATAAGGACTGGGCTATTGTAGGTGCAATTCCTGCAGATGCAAAAGGTGTTACTTACATTTATGGTAGACAATCATGCGATACCCGAAGTATGGAAGAGGGCGATATTGATGATGGTAATGCAAAGTTTGGTGGACAAGAAGCACTAATCATCTTAGATAGAGTGTTCATCCCATGGGATAAAATCTTCATGCATGGTGAATATGAATTCGCATCAATGCTTGTAGAACGTTTCACTTGTTATCATAGACGTAGTTATGTATGCAAAACAGGACTCGGTGATGTTCTAATTGGAGCAGCAGCCACAATTGCTGATTACAATGGCGTTCCAAAAGTCTCTCACATTAAAGATAAAATCATTGAGATGACTCATCTTAATGAAACCATATTTGCAGCTGGTATTGCATCTTCTCATCAAGGACAAAAGATGAAGTCAGGTGTATACCTTAATGATGATATGCTTGCACAGGTCTGTAAACATAATGTCACACGATTCCCATATGAAATAAGTAGACTTGCACAAGATATTGCAGGTGGATTGGTAGTTACCCTTCCTTCTGAAAAAGACTTTAGACATCCAGAAGCAGGTCCATTACTCAAAAAGTATCTTGCTGGTAGAAAAGGTGTTGATGTTGAAAATAGAATGAGAATTTTAAGATTAATTGAAAATATGACTTTGGGTAGAAATGCAGTTGGATATCTTACTGAATCAATGCATGGTGCAGGTTCTCCACAGGCTCAAAGAATCCAAATTCAAAGACAGATGCAAGTAGGATACAAAAAGAATCTGGCAAAGAATCTGGCAGGAATCACAAATGATATTGAAGAACCTGCAGAATCATCTGAATACTTTAAACGAGTTTTTAAAACAAAAGACTCTGTTCTTTAAAAAAATCGACTGTAACACTGCGATACAATTTATGTTTGAATTTTTTTAAAATTAAAAATAACTAATTAAATGATCCTACTCTTTTGAAACTTAACAATACTTAGGATCCTTTTTTAGTAATTTTCACGTAGTTATACTACCAAGCAAACAGGACGATCTTGTGTCTTTGAGCATAATGTGAACCTGTTTGCCTGAAATAAACAATCTATTCTTTCTTTTCTTCTTCAGATTTTTTACTAGATTCTATAGGCTCATCTGATTTAGTTTTAGTTGATTCATCGGTTCCTTCAACATTTTCCTCAACATTATCTAGTGCTGTAGGCTCAGAATATTCAGTATCTTCCTCAATCTTATCAATGTCTGATAACCCTTCAATTGTGTTAGGATTTTCTGAATCCATAGGATCTGTGAATGGTAATTCTTTTTCTTTTTTCCTTTTTGTGAATTGTTTGATGAACATTATTCCAATCACAATCACGATAATGATGTAGTTAATGGGTGGTTTTAGTAACTGTGTAATGTATCCTACTTGTGGAAGTGTATATGCCACTTTTCCAATATATTCTTCTTCAGTAATTGGAAAGTCTGTTCCAGGAATTGAAGCTGGATTTGCATCTCCTTTTGTTCTAATCGTTCTAGGATCTTCATCTAAGATAGACGCAACTCTATGCACAATCACTCTATTATGATCAGAAGGACGATCAAACACAATAATGTCTCCTACTTCAAGTTCTTCAAATGGTTCATGTCCTGAAACAATCAACACATCATAAACTTCTAAAACAGGAATCATACTTCCGCTTGCAACTACATAAAATGGATTTTGTGTTCCAAATGCAATTTGTAGGCCAATCCAAATTACTAAGACCCCAACTGCAACAATAACGATATCTTTGATAATTCCTTTTGAAATAGACTTTTTCCCCAATTACATACTCGCCTATAGTGCCCTTGATTAAATTTATTGGCTATTGAAGTGGTGTCCCGCACTCTTCACAGAATTTTGAACCTTCTTTATTTGAAAATCCACAGTTTGAACATTTTCCTGGAAGAGTACTTTCTTCTGGGTTTCCTAATAAGATGACTTCTCCAACTTTTTTGATATTTTTCCATGGGATACTGCCTTCAATTCCATCATTTTGAGTAATTACTAGAACCATTAATTGTGTTGAATCAATTCCAACTTGTTTTGCAATTCCAACTTTGTTAGCATTTTCATCATATACTGTTCTTCCTTCGATTGAACTTACTGATGTTGCAGGACCTGGTTGAGTAACTGTCTCTTGTACAGATTGCGTCTCAGGCTCTTCAACTGGTGGAGGAGTACTTTCTATTACTGGTTGTGGTGTTTCAACTGATGGTGCAACTTCTGTTTGTGGTTCTATTGGTTTTGCATTTCCAACATCTCCTGCTTCATCTTGTTTCTTAAATTCTCTATATTCAGCAATCGATGATTCGCATGTATTGCAAATGTATTGTCCTCTCTCTGCAAGAATTAAATTTTCTGCAACTTCTTCATTTGGGTTTTCAAATTCAATTTTTGGTGCTCCTTCAAATTCTTTTTCACAAGTATTGCAAAAATGTTTAGAAATTTTATCAGCATCTAATCTACCAATTGGTGCTAAAAACAGATCTGGACCTCCAAGATTTCCTTTCATCTGTTGTTCATCTGTTACACGGGCCATTACATAGCCTCCAGAACCTCTTAATTTTTTTATTCTAAGTTCCGAACTCATAACTGGGATTTACCAAAACGTCATTTAAGTATATATCAGAATTAATTTTCCACCCAAAAAATATGGTGTAATTCTGGTGAACGTTTTTAGGTATGAATAACAGATTATCAATACAATGGGAATAACACAGATTTCAGATGCAAAGTCTTGGGAAGTCGATGTGATAAACTCAGACATCCCTGTATTTGTAGACTTTTGGGCCGAATGGTGTGGTCCTTGTAGAATGGTAGGTCCAGTAGTTGAAGAACTGGCAAGTGACTATGATGGCAAAGTAAAATTTGTCAAGGTTAATGTTGATGAGGCTAATGAATTGGCATCAAAATACAATGTCTTTAGTATTCCAACCTTAATTCTCCTTAACAAAGGTGAAATAGTTAGCCAGCAAGTAGGTGCTGCTTCAAAAGAATCATACAAAAATATGATTGACAGAGCCCTAGCATAAATTCTCAAAAAACACGTTTTTCTTATTTTTTCATTTCATTTTGTAATCTAAAAATTCTCTATCTTTTGTTTATTTGAGAAAAATTTGATAAATGAATAAAAACACAACTCTGAGAGTAGTTTAGGGGCCGGTGGTTTAGGGGTATAATGCCTCGTTCGCAACGAGGATGTCGAGGGTTCGATTCCCTCCCGGTCCACTTTTCCAGAAACTATTATACATAAACACTGAATATCATCTTCATGGAAGTATTTGATGGTAAAAAAGCAGCACAAGAATACATGTCAAAACATACTTTGGCCTTTTCTACACCTGAATTAACTCTAATGAGATTTGCATTCTGGTTAGGTGATTCCGTTCCAGATCCAAACAATGATGGAAAAGGTATTCCAAGAATGATGACTTTTCTAACAGAACAAGACTTTGAACCTGTTTTGATTGATGACGAAAAGTATGAACCTTCTGGAGCAGTTAAGAGCTCTGGATTGACAGGAAATGCTTACACTGAACAAAAAACTGATGGAAAGTTTTGCTCAGAATGTGGTACTAGTCTTTCAGCAACAGCAAAGTTTTGTCCAGAATGTGGAACAACTCAAGAATAAACTAATTTTTAATTTCTAATTTTATGCTTTAGCTCCACACTTTGTGCAGAATTTTGCATTTGGTCTTAACTCTGCACCACATGATGAACATCCGTTTCCGTTATTTTGTGGTGCTGTTTGTCTTGGCATTAATGCGGGATCTGGTGATGGTAATGTACCAACATCATTGAATGCTTCTTGTGCAGATACAATTCCTGGTGGACCTCCTCCTACTGGGTTTTGTGCAGTTCCTGTTCTTGGTGGTGCACCTCCTGGCATTCCTCCTGCCATCATTCCTGGTTGCCCCATACCTGGCATCAAACCAGGTGATTGTGTACTTCCAGAACCTGAACCTATTGATTTTTTTAACTCAAAAATTACTTTGATTGCTAGAAATTCTAATGCAGAATATGCTACAGTATAATCTCCTAATTTTTGAAAGAACTCTTTATCGCTAATTTGACCTTTTTTGTACATGTTGTTAGTGTCCAGGAATGATTCATAGTATCCTTGTGACTCATCAAACAAACTTTGTAGTTTGTCAAAGAGCATGTTTAGTGTATCAACTTCACCAAATGACATACTCTGCTTCAATTTTTGGAATATTAATTACTTTAGGATCCAGACTTGACTAAGTTAACCCTTCAGAGAAAAAAGCAGTCTCCTTTACTATGGAGACTATGTAATTGTATTAACTAGTTTATGTGAGCTTTTGGGCCCCCAGCTAACACCGCGAGATGTCTCTGACTCAATGAATATCATACTATCCTGTCTTTGTTAAAAAATCAGAGTCAAAAAGAATCACTTTTTACTAAATCTTTTTTGGTAATTTCTTAATATTCTACTTTGTCTTTTGTAAATTAATCATAAGCAATCATTATTTTGCTATTCAATGCATCCCAGTGATCAAAAATATAGTGATAACTATAGTTAGTGTTATTTCAGTACTGCTATAGTGGTATCAACTGCACTGTAGAACTATTACTGATAAACACTTTGTTGAGAAAATAAATTCTTGACTATGATTATGTCATAACAGTCACTTTTTTTTCTGACATTCCTCCATACCCTGGATCAATCTTTTGTTTTGGATTAAGTGAGGTGTCGTGGTGACATGGTTTGTTACATACTGGACAAAATTTTCTGTCCATTACTATGCATTGACAGATGTGATTTTTTACATATGCTTGTGCTGCTTGATTCCATTCTCCCGTACCATTACAATACACACATACATTTGAACCGCTAGAACCAACTCCTTTGCAAAAGTCGCATACATCTTCTGTCATATCTATTATTGTAGTATGTGATTTTTGAATCAATATATTTGAAAAGATTGACTATCTCAACGCATAATAGACTGCAGGCAATAAAATTCTCAGATGACGTATGATGCTGTAATTGTTGATTCACACGTTATACTACCACAAGGAATGGTGGATAAAAATATCATAATTGATGAGGGAAAAATAATCGGTCTTACAAATGATCTTCCCGCTTGTGATACCAAAATTCATGGAAATGGATTGATTTCTGTTCCTGGTCCTATTGATACTCATGTTCACTATGGTGTTTATTCTCCAATAAACGAGGCAGCAAAAACTGAATCTCATGCTGCAGCAATTGGTGGTATTACAACTATGATGAGAATGCTTAGACTAGGAGATCCATTTTCCAGTTCACTACAAGCTCAGTTAGATGCTGCATCTCAAAACCATTATGTTGATTATGCAATACATGCATCCATCTTTACTCCCCAACAAATCAACGAAATGAATCTTTGTGTAGACAAAGGAATTACATCATTCAAAATTTACATGAATCTTGGAGGTGAAATTGGTCATGTTTACATGGATATGCCACCTAATTCTTCTAAACTTGTTGCAGCTAATGTTGATGTAACTGATGAAATTGTTGAACAGACAGTAAAAACTGCAGCTTCCCTTGGATGTCCTGTTTTGGTTCATGCCGAAGACTATGAATCATGTGGATGTGGAATACAAACTGCAAGAGAGAAAAAACAAGACGGATTGTCTGCATGGTCTGAGAGTCGTTCTCCTGAATTTGAAGCAAAAGCAATCAAAACAGTATCAAAGTTTGGACGTGATTATGATTGTGTTGTCTATTTTGTTCATATTGGTTCTGAACAAGCTCTCAAACAAATTCAAGAAGAAAGAAAACTTGGAACAAAAATTTTTGTGGAAACATGTCCTCATTACTTGACCTTATCTTATGAAAAACAAAATGGATATCTTGCTAAAGTGATGCCTCCAATAAGAACTGAAAATGATCAAAAGGCTGTATGGGATGCACTTTCTACTAATCAAATTGATACAATAGGTACAGACCATGTTGCAAATCAACTCAAACTAAAATTGGATGGTGATGATGTTTGGTCTGCATTAGCTGGATTTCCAGGAATTGGAACTGTTTTACCTATATTGCTTAATGATGGAGTAAATCAGAATAGAATTACATTGGAGCAATTTGTCCAATTTACAAGCCAAAATGCAGCCCAAATTTTTGGAATGTTCCCTCATAAGGGCACTCTTGAAAAAAATTCTGATGCTGATGTTACTATGATTGATCTGAAAAAAGAAAAAAAGGTCACATCTGAATTATTTGGTGGATTTTCTGATTACATAGTTTATGAGGGTAGAAATCTAAAAGGATGGCCTGTTAAAACAATTGTAAGAGGAGAACTAATAGCTGAAGACTTTGAAGTGATTGGAAAACTTGGACATGGTCAACTTGTAAAAAGAAACATCAGTAAAAATTCTTAGCAAATTTTTTAATTAGATGAATTTAATTGCACCATATCCAACTACTGATGATGTATCTCCCATAACATCTCCACTTGTAGTGTAACTTAGTAATTCTCCTTTAGATGCACCTAGATTTTTACATGCAATCATCACTGTTGCCATAGCTCCGTAACCACATGCAGTTACTCTTTTTTCCATTAAAACGCTATAGAATTTTTCAACATCCATTTCTAATATTGGCTCAATCAATGCTTTGTCTTGAGAATGTGCAAAAGAATTCTCTTCATAATGTGTAAAATCCGATGACGCAACAATTATTGTATTTCTTGATTTTGCAATTTGTGCTACTGCATTTCCCACATCTTTTGCCATTTCTAAGCTTTGATCACGTAAAATTATTGGAAGAATTTTGAATTTTTCAGAAAATATTGATTGCAACATTGGAATTTGAACTTCTAGACTGTGATCTTTTGAATGAGAAAACTCATCAATCTCTATGTATTTTGAATTATTTACTATCTCTCTTGCAGCCTCTGAATCCACCTCTGCCAATCCTAGTGGTGTTTCCCATTGAGCATCAACCATTGTAGCGACATCTTTTCCAACTCCAAAATGATTAGGTCCAAGAATGATTACTAGTTCAGGATTTTTGGACGAAATTGCCTTGTAAGAATGGCATGCTGTAGGGCCTGAATAAACATAGCCTGCATGAGGCGAAATGACCCCGTAAATTCGTTCATCATTTTGTATTTGATTACCCGGTCCAAATTTGTGCTGAATACAAGAATCAATCATTTCTTTAAGTTCATTTTTTGTTTCAGGGTAAAATTGTCCGGCAACAACTGGTTTTCTAATCATAGACTATCATCTACATTATTTTATAAAAGATCATTAGGTGATTCTCTAAGAATATTCCCATTGGGTTTTTCTTCTTTGAAAATCACTCCTTGAAATTTTGAAATCACTGTTGATTTTTCTTTCCATGCATCTTTGTTTAATCCTGCTTTCTGACATGTATGTTCTAAGAATTCTTTTTCATTCCATCCATATTCTGTAGGAACTTGAGGCAATAACAACCCTGAAGAAAAATCATTCTCTACAATCAATCCGTCTCTTCCTACTTTGATTTGTGATAAATACTCAGAATATCCTTTTACCATAATTTTCTCAGGAGGTGTCAGAACAGTTACTTCAAATGTTATTTTATCTAATTCATCAGTAGTAACTGGAGTAAACCTTGGATCTCTTATTGCAGCTGAAATTGCAGCATCAACCAATCCATCAGATAATTTCTTTACTGGGGTTGGATATCCAATACATCCTCTTAGATTATCTTCTTTGTTTAGCGTAACAAAAACTCCTGAACTAAAATTAAATCTTGAATCAAATTCTGAATCAGAAATTTTTGATTCATTTTTTACAAATTCAGTTACAACTTTTCTTGCCATCTTTACTAACTTTATTCCATCCACATCTGAAAATTGAAAATTTGTCATACGTGTTAAATACGTAAAATAAGCATAAAAAGCGTGACTACAATTCTTGGCAAAAAAGCTGAATTATATGAAAAACTCCCAAATGATAAAGTCAAGTGCACGGCCTGTGCACGATATTGCGAAATTGGCAAGGGTCAAATCGGTTTATGTGGAATTCGTGGAAATGAGAATGGAAAACTACAACTTTATGCCTATGGAAAAGTGATTTCTGGACATGTTGATCCAATTGAAAAAAAACCGTTGATTCATTATTATCCTGGAAGCAAAGTCTACTCTATTG
Organism: Candidatus Nitrosopumilus sp.; assembly: GCF_965262695.1. GTDB lineage: Archaea > Thermoproteota > Nitrososphaeria > Nitrososphaerales > Nitrosopumilaceae > Nitrosopumilus. Next base: position 1,488,995 of record NZ_OZ253550.1, read on the forward strand.
CTACAACTGGCTGTAATTGGCTTTGCAAATATTGTCAAAATTCAGACATTAGTCAACGCCGTGAAGTTCATGGAATCGATATGACTCCTGATGAAGTTGTTAATACTGCAATTAATTATGGTGCTCATGGAATTGCATATACCTACAACGAACCATCAATCTTTATAGAATTTGCAAAAGATTGTGGAGTTGCTGCAAGAAAAAAAGGATTGTTTAATGTTTTTGTTTCAAATGGATATGATACACCTGAATCTGTTTCAATGATGAATCAATTCCTTGATGGAATAACTGTTGATTTCAAAGGAAGTGCAGAAAAAGAATTTACTCGAAAATTTATTGGTGTTCCAGATCCTCAACCCATATTTGATACTTTGTTAGAAATTAGAGATAAAACCAATATTCATGTTGAAATTACTGATTTGATTGTTCCAAAAGTTGGAGATGATTTGGAACATGCAAAAAAACTCTCAAACTTTATTCTGGATGAATTTGGGCCAGAAATGCCAATACATTTTCTGCGATTTCATCCTGATTATAAGATGATGGAATATCCAAGCACTCCTGTTGAAACATTAGAAAAACATTATCAAATTGCAAAAGAAGCTGGGTTAAAGTATGTGTATTTAGGAAATGTTCCTGGTCACAAGTGGGAACATACGTATTGCTCTGAATGCAATAATATCGTTGTAAATCGTTATGGATTCAGTATCCGAGAATGGAATCTTGAGAAAAACAATTGTTGCAAGTTTTGTGGAAATAAAATTCCAATACAAGGAAAATTACAAGAAGGATACAAAGAAGATCGTTTTCAATTCGTATCCTAATCACTTCATGGTTCTAAGCTGCCTCTCAGTATCTCTGATAAAATCCTCGTATTTCATAATTTGAGTAGTTATACGAAATGCGTTCATCTGGTCTTCATTATTTTTTGAGCCTAGGAATGGCTTTCTTAATTCCATTAGTTTTTGTTGTTCTTCTGTAGCCTTTAGGATGTCATTTCTTAGATCCTCACTTGTTGCCACGCATAACATACGTGATTTTCGGATTTAAGAATTTCATCTATAAAACATCAAATTTTCCGCCAGTTTTTGCCCTATAGATTACATCTGGTTTTCTAAGGAAGATGCCTGACTCTAAAACACCCGTAGTTCCTTTGATTTTCTGCGTTAATGATTTTGGATTTTTTATTGTACCAAAATCACAATCTAGTATAATATTCCCATTTTCTGTAAAAAATGGATAACCTCTATCAAGTGAACGTAATTGTGCTTTTCCTCCCAATTTTTTAATTGAATTTGTTACTGAATTTCTAGCAAGTGGATGAACCTCTACTGGAACAGTTCTTGTAAAGTTTTTCACAAATTTTGTCTTGTCTGCCATTACCACAACTTTTTTTGAAATACTAAACAAAATATTTTCTCTAAGCAGAGCTCCTCCACCACCTTTGATTACAAATTTTTGAGAATCAATTTGATCTGCCCCATCAAACACTACATCAATGTGATCTACTTGATCAGCTTCTACCAATGGAATTCCAACTTTTTCTGCAGTAAGTTTGATTTGTAATGATGTTGGAACTCCTTTGATGTTATATTTTTTTAATTTGATTAATTTCCCAAGTGATTTTACAAGTGCAGTAGCAGCTCTACCACTACCCAAACCGATAACATAATCATCTTTTACAAATTTCAATGCACTATTTGATAATGCCGTAATGGCATCATCGTAGGACAATTACTCTACCTCTGCTTGATCAAGCTTTGATAGAACTTTCATAATATCACCCTTGATTTTATCTAAATCATCAATGTCATCATCAACATCATTATCTGCTGATGTTGGTTCTGGTTTTTGGATTTCTGGTTCTGGAAGTGCTTTATGTTCTGTGATTTTAGCAACTTCTTTGTTGATGTCTGGTTTTGTCTCTAATTTGGGCTCAGGTTTTGTTGTAACTTCTTGAATAATCTCTATTTTATCTTCAACTTTTGGTTTTGGTTGAACAATTTCCTTTACAATCTCTTCTTTTGGTTTGATTAATTCTGTTTGAATTGTTTTTGGCTGCGGCATTGGCTTTGGACTTTGTTTTTCTTCTTTTTCAAATAATGGGAATTTTGGTTCTTTTCTTGAAATATTTGTTAACGTGGTTAATTCAAATGATTGTCGTGATTTTGTGGCAGGAATTGTTACTGGTTCTGTTTTTGTCTCTCTTGGTTTTTCAAAATTGAATGTATTCTTAAATGAATTTGCAGATTGTTTTGTTTCCTTTTTAATTTCTGGTTCCTTTACCTTTGGTGTTTTAACTTTTGCAGTTGTCATCTTTGATGATAATTCATACAATCTATCATCTAGTTTTGATAACTTTTGATCCATTAACGTAATCAAACCATCACCAACAGGACCCAAGTCTGGATGTTTACTTGCTTGTTCAAGTTTTTCTAATTTTGCTAAAACAATACCTAGTTGATGTTGATATTTTAATAGTAATTTGTCTTTTTGAATTTTTGAAAATTCTGAATCTGCTTGATATAATCTTGAAATTGTTTTTGTTAGAATGTCTTTTTCAATTTTTAATGAGTTAATCTGACTTTTGATATGTGAACTGGCACCAAGGCTTAGTAATTGATTTTTATCTCTTGGCATTTTTCTTACAGCAGCCGCTGTAGCTACACCGGCTAATGAACTAAGAATAAGGGCAATTTCTTGCATCTATGTATACCATTTAATCCAGGAATATTTTCTTCTTTTGGCCTCTGGGAATCCACAACTTGCACATTGGTGATGACGTTTGTGAAGTGAGTTCTTTCCACATCTTCTGCATCTGATGTGTACTTTCTTCTTTGTAAAACCACCCATAGAAGTTGTACCTTTTACCATTCCATATCACCTAATTTTGTGCTGGTGGAGGAGAAATCATAACTACATTGTCTCCTCTAACTACAATGGTTCCAAGGCCTTTTGAATCGCCTTCAGCAGGAATCTCCTCTGAAGAATCGAGTAGCAGGTTCATGTGTTGGTCAAAACCGAGTAAATTACCTCTAATGGTTTTGTTTCCTTTGAGTTTTATCAATACAACTTGATTGATACTCTCATCCAATACTTTTACTGCCATATCAACGGACATCTATTTCACTTATTGGCTTTGATATTGAGGGATTATATTAAAATTTCATTGGTGAAACTATGAGCTATGCCCAGTAAGGCAAGTTTGACACTTTTTTCCAAGATTTCTAACGATTTCAGCTAAAATCAACTTTCCATCTTTTTTTGTAGCTTTTGTAGGATCTCCCCAAACACCGTTTTTGGTAGCTTTTGGAAACGATTTATTTGCTAATTTGCCAAGTCTCTTAATTTCTTGTTTTGTCATTTTTTCTATAATGAGACCTTTTTTAGCTGATTTCATTTTGACATTTTTTGAAATTGCTAACATTAATGATGTTTCAACAAATCCTGCATGATCAAAATCTCTTTCCATGAAATGCCAGTAAGAAAATGGAAATACTTTGAGTTTGCTTTTTGAGATCTTTTTCAATTTAACATCAATATTTTTTATTGAATCTTGATTTCCATGATGCCCATTAATTATGAAAACAGTTTTGATGTTATTTTCTAAGAGTGAAAAACATATGTCAATCAAAACAGTTTGTAGGGTAGTTTTTTTGATACTCAAATTAAAAAATGGGGCATGTTCAAATGACACTCCGTAAGATAAAGTCGGAAGCAAGAGGTACCCTCTTTTTTCACAAATTTCTTTTGCTATTGCTGTTACAATGTCTGTATCCGTTGAGATAGGAAGATGTGGCCCATGTTGTTCTATTGAGCCTATTGGAATAACTGCAACTTGTTTTTTTCTTTTAATAGAACTTCTGAGACTAGGATCAAATTGTGTTTTTATTTCTACCATTTGATTCACTTTGATTTGATGTGAACCTTTCTCCAACGAACATCTAGTTTGTTTTCTAGATGCATCTTCATTGCTTTGAATAATGTATCTGCCTCTAATTTTTGTCCCTTTGATTTTATTTTCTCAAGAGTGTCATTTGGATCTACTTTGAAAGAATCCTGGAAAATTATTGGTCCTTGATCTAAGTTTTCAGTAACGTAATGTGATGTAACTCCTACAATTTTTGTTCCCCTTTCGTAAGCTTGTGCATATGCTAATGCACCAGGAAATGCAGGTAATAGTGATGGATGAATGTTAATAATTCTATTTGGATATCGCCAAACAAAATTAGGACTGAGTATTCTCATATATCTTGCAAGTGAGATTAAGTCAATATTGTATTTTTTACAAATTTGTATGATTTTATCTTCTGCTTTTTGTTGATTTTTTTCTTCAACTGAAACAAATGGAATCTTTGCTTTCTTTGCTAGTGACTCAAGTGTTTTTTCAGTACCTATTATTACTGAAATTTTTCCTTTCAATGATTTTGATTTTGACAGAATTGTTTGTAGACATAATGGTTCTTTTGTTACAAAAACTGCAATATTTTTCTGAGAATTTGTTTCATGATGAGTACTTACATCCATTTTTTCTTTTTTAGCTAATATCTGAATTTCTGAATCAAATTTTTTTACATTAACTGCTTTTGCAAAAGAAACTTCTAGATACATGCCGAAAAGACCTTTGATTACATTTTGATTTACTTTCTCAATGTTTCCACCTTTTGAGAATGCAAAATTTGTAAATGAAGCTACGATTCCTTCCCTATCCTTACCAACAACTGTTATTCCAACTACAGTTTTTTTCATGACTTTGTTTTTTGAAGATTTTCTCATTATTAATCATTCACAGAAATCAATGTGGTGCGGGAGGTGGGATTTGAACCCACGAACTCCTAAGAGATAGGGTCCTAAGCCCTACGCCTTTGACCAGGCTGGGCGACTCCCGCAACGGACTTGCCATTAAACACAAATTTATCTATTATTGAATAACACCATGGCAAAATTTTTTGGTACAAATGGAATTCGTGGAGTATTTGATGAAGATTTTACATTAGAATTTGTTCATGATATGACTTTGGCAATTGGGACTTATTTTCAAAAAGGACCAATATTGATAGGATATGATGGCAGAAATTCTAGTCCTATAATTTGTAAAGTTGTAACTTCTGCTCTTAATTCTATAGGTCTTGATTGCAATGTTGCAGGAATTGTCCCAACACCTTGTCTTGAATTTGCAGTGAAGAAATTAGGATATTCAGGTGGAATCATGATTACTGCTTCACATAACCCTCCACAATACAACGGAATCAAACCTGCTGCATCTGATGGGGTAGAAATTTCTCGTGAAGATGAATTAATTATTGAAGACATCTACCTTCAAAAAAATTGGACTAAAAACACTACCAATTGGGGAACTACAAAAAAAGAAGAACGCGCAATTGATGTTTATCTAAATGGAATTGCCTCGCAAGTTAATTCTAAACTTATAGAATCAAAAAATTTCAAAGTTGTTTTAGATCTTGGAAATGGTGCTCAAGCAGTATCTGCGCCTGATTTTTGTAAACTAATTAATTGTGAAATTTTTCTTGTAAATGAAACTATTGATGGTACATTTCCAGGACGTGGTTCAGAACCTACTCCTCAAAATCTTTCAGAATTATCAAAAACTGTAATTCAAAACAATGCTGATCTAGGAATAGCATTTGATGGTGATGGCGATCGAAGTATCTTTTGTGATAACCAAGGAAATATTTTGACTGGTGATAAATCTGCACTCTTGTTAACCAAACACATCTTAACAAATAATCCAAACTCATTAGTTGTCACTTGTCTGAATTCTGGTTCTAATATTGAAATTTTAGCAGAACAATTTGATTCTAAAGTAATTCGAACTAAAGTTGGAAGTGTAGAAGTCTCAAGAAAAATGGTTCCAATTGATGCATTGATTGGTTTTGAAGAAAATGGTGGATTTATGTTTGGAAAACATAATCAAGTCCGAGACGGTTGTATGACTCTGGCATTAATGCTTGACCTACTAGCAGCATCTTCTAATTCCTTATCTGATGAAATATCTAATCTTCCTCCATCTTTTACTACGAAAGACAAAGTATCGTGTTCTCCTGAAAATATACCAAAACTCATTTCATCTCTAAAAGAAGAATTCCCAGAATCTGATACTTCTGATGGTATCAAAATTAACATCGATTCAAGAAATTGGGTCATGATCCGACCTAGTGGAACAGAACCAATTGTTAGGGTATATGCTGAAGCTCAAAGTCAGGAAAAATTAGACGATTTAATGTCTGAATATCTCCAAAAAGTTAAGACAATCATCTCCCGATAACACTTTTAAAACCAAACCAAAGGATGTAGGGAATGGAGAATGAACCTTAGGGTGACGAAGTATGGGAAAAGCATATTATGTTAAATTTGAGACACCAGAGGACCTCGTAAATCCGATCTTGGAGGCTGTTAGAGTTGCATCTACCAGTGGCAAAGTCAAGAAAGGAACTAACGAAGCAACCAAGGCAATCGAACGTGGTACTAGCAAATTAATTGTCATTGCTGAAGATGTAGAACCTCCTGAGGTTGTAGCACATCTTCCAATTCTATGTGAAGAACAAGGAGCAGCATTTGCATTTGTTCCAAGCAAAGAAGAATTAGGCAAATCATTAGGTATTGACATTACTTCTGCCGCTGCAGCAATTTTGGATGCTGGTGACGCACAACACATTGTAGACCAAGTTGTCTCATCAATTGCTAAAATTAAAGGTGGAAAGACTGATCAATGAGCGCTACAACTGATGAAGTAGTTCACTCTGAAATTATTCAAATTGTTGGACGAACAGGTATTGCCGGTGAAGTAATTCAAGTTAGAGTTAAAGTTCTTACTGGAAAAGATAAAGGTAGAATTCTTACTAGAAACGTCAAAGGTTCTGTTAGATTAGGAGAAATTCTAATGCTAAGAGAAACAGAGAGAGAAGCAAAGAAGATCAAATAGGTGAATTGAATGAGTCTTTTAGTTAAACCATGTAATTTCTGTAACCGACCAGTTGCAAAAGGTTCTGGTACAATGCTTGCAAAAAATGATGGAACCGTTTTATGGTTTTGTTCAGCAAAATGCAAAAAAAATGCACTAGAGCTCAAACGTGATCCAAGAAAATTCAAATGGACAAAAAAATACGTTAAAGGCGGAATTAGAAAGAAGTAAAATTGACTGAAAAATCATTATTCATTGTAAAACCAGATGCAGTAGCTAGAAATCTAGTTGGTGAAGTTGTTTCTAGATTTGAAAGAAAAGGATTCAAAATTTTGAAATTAAAGATGTTTACATTTACTCAAGAACAAGCCGAAAACTTCTATGGTGTTCATAAAGACAAACCATTCTTTGGTGAATTAACATCATTTATCACATCAGGACCTGTAGTTGCAGCAATTATTGAAGGCAATAACGCAATTGCAACTACTAGAATAATGATTGGCGCAACAAAATCTTTTGAAGCAGCACCTGGTTCTATTAGAGGTGACTTTGGATTAGGATTTAGTGAAAATATTATTCATGCATCAGATTCACAAGAAAGTTTTGATCACGAATCGAGGGTAGCATTTGAGTGATCTGATTTGCAAATTCGTCAGCCCATAGTGGCAGTTCTTGGTCACGTAGACTCTGGTAAAACATCACTTTTAGATAGAATTCGTGGAACGGGTGTTCAAGGTAGAGAAGCTGGAGGGATCACACAACACATTGGTGCAAGTTTTCTGCCTACTGAAACAATCAAAGAAACATGTGGTCCGCTATACAAGAAACTTGAACAATCAGAAAATAAAGTTCCAGGAATTTTAGTTATTGATACTCCTGGACACGAAGTTTTCACAAATCTTCGTTCACGTGGTGGTTCTGCTGCTGATATTGCAATTTTAGTAGTAGATGTTAATCGAGGCTTTCAACCCCAAACAAATGAAAGTCTGAAAATTTTACAGAGTAGAAAAGTTCCTTTTGTTGTAGCTTTAAACAAATGTGATCAAATTTCTGGATGGAGAAAATCTGAGACTTCTTTTATTTCTCAAGCAATCAAAGAACAAGATGCATCCATTCAAGCTGATCTTGATCAAAAAATCTATGATGTTGTAGGAACACTTTCTGTTTTAGGATATCAGTCTGAAGCATTTTATCGCGTAAAGGACTTTAAATCTGAAATTGCAATTGTTCCAATCTCTGCTCGTTCTGGTGTTGGAATTCCTGAACTTCTTAGCGTTTTAGTGGGATTGACTCAACAATATCTACAAAAAAGATTAGACCAAGAAGAAAAAGATCCTCGTGGAATTGTTTTAGAAGTAAAAGATGAAGTTGGATTGGGCCAAACTGCAAATATTATCTTAATTGATGGCTCCATCAAAAAGGAAGATAGCATAGTAGTTGCAAAACGTGATGGTGTGATTGTCACAAAACCAAAAGCATTGTTATTGCCAAAAGCACTTGATGAGATGCGTGATCCTCGTGATAAATTCAAACCAACTCCTCAAGTAGATGCCGCAGCTGGGCTAAAAATTGCATCACCCGAACTTGAAGGTGTTCTCCCAGGAAGTACACTCTATGTTGCGAGAAATGATGATGAGATTACAAAATACACCAATCTCATAGAATCTGAGATGAAATCCATGTTTGTAGATACTGAAACTAACGGAATTATTCTAAAATGTGATACTATTGGTTCACTTGAAGCTATAGTTGAGATGCTTAGACGCTCACAAGTTCCTGTAGCCAAAGCCGATATTGGTCCTGTAAATAGACGTGATGTAATTGAAGCAAAGGCAATAAAAGAAAAAGATAGACATTTGGGAATTGTTTTGGCATTTAATGTCAAAGTTTTGCCTGATGCAAAAGAAGAATCAGAAATTAGTCATATCAAAGTCTTTGAAGACAAAGTAATCTATAGTTTAATTGATAACTATAATGCTTGGGTTGAAGAGGATACTACACATCAAGAAGATGCAATATTTTCTGAATTAACCCCTGTCTCTAAATTTACTTTTCTTAAAGGAATGGTATTTAGAAATAACAATCCTGCAGTTTTTGGAATTAGAGTAGATGTTGGAACTTTAAAACACAAAATTCCATTCATGAATTCTGATGGACGTAAAATTGGAAACATACACCAACTTCAACATGATAAAAAAACAGTAACTTCAGCTAAGGCAGGTGATGAAGTTGCATGTTCAGTTCAAGATGTAACTATTGGGAGACAAATTTTTGAAGAAGAAGATTTTTACACATTTCCTCCATCTCATGAAGCAAAACAACTACTAAACAAATTCATGCATAAACTAAGCACTGAAGAACAAGAAATACTAAATGAAATAGTAGAAATTCAAAGAAAAAAAGAAGCAGCTTATGCTTACTAATTTTATTGTGAATGTTTCTGACAAATCATATTGATTCCAGGAGCTCCTACTGCGCCCATCATTTTATCTACAATTTGCCCTGATTTGAACATGATAAATGTAGGAATTGATTGTACTGCAAACTTCATTGCAATATTTTGATTATTGTCAACATTGACTCTTGCAAATTTTACATTAGGATATTTTTTTGATAAACTCTCAAACACTGGATGCATCATCTTACATGGCCCACACCACTCTGCCCAAAAATCAACCAAAGTTGGATTCTCAGCCAAAACAGTTTGCTCAAAATTAGAATCATTCAAATCAATAATTCCAGGCTCGACTTTAGGCTGGCTTTGCTGTTTTAGCATTTCTTCTAATTTCCTCTGTTTGATTTTTTCGATTTCTGGATCGTCAGACAATATGATACCAAAATCTATTCTACTAAAAAATCTATATTGAAAAATTATTCATCGGCAGATTTTACCGGAATTGCTTCATATCTCCTTGATTTACAAATGGGACACTGATCGATGTATTTTGTAAAACTAACTGAAGTATATGCAATTCCACAATCTCCACAAATTCGAAGATTTCTACTCAGTTTTCCCATATTGAGTATCAAAAAGTATTATGATTAAAACCTAACTCGTCTTACTTTTTTTATTCCAAAAAATAACATTGCGGGAGCTGCAATATACATTCCAATGTTTATCAATATCACCCCAATCCCATATCCAAGAACTTGTGATTCTGATTCTGCATATTCCATAATGGATAATGATGATAGCAATGGTGTGATTCCAATCTTTACCATTTCTTTGAACATTGGATTTTCTCTTTGCATGTCTGCAATGTATGGTGAAAATGAATAGTAAAATTGGTTAAATCCTGTCATGAATGATATTCCTGAACCAGTATTCATTAATTGATTATCCCGAATTTCTCTTAGAAATTGAACTTGCGGAGCCATTTCAGAACCATATGCTGCAGTTGCAATTAAGCAACCGCCACCTTCACTTTCTGATAGAACAACTGTACATTCTCCATCAACTAATTTTGTTCCTTCACCACATTCTCCAAATTCTAGTTCAACAATTTCTGGTTCATCTAATCCCACTGCTTCATAAATTGTCATTTCAGGATATGTTTTATCAAACCAGTCTTTGTATGTGATTTCATTATTGTATCTGTCTACATAGTATTGTGGATCTAGATTTGGATCAACAAATGGTGCCAATATCTTTGGTTCTTCTAGTCCTACAGCCTGATAAATTGAAGAATATTCAGAATAATTATCATCAAACCACTTTTTGTAACCTGCTTCCTCATTGTATCTATCCACATAACTTTGAGGATCTTTTGTTTCATCAACAAATGATGCTGGAATCTCTAGAGGTTCTTCTAGTCCTACAGCCTGATAAATTGAAGAATATTCAGAATAATTATCATCAAACCACTTTTTGTAACCTGCTTCCTCATTGTATCTATCCACATAACTTTGAGGATCTTTTGTTTCATCAACAAATGATGCTGGAATCTCTAATTCTTTTGGTTCAGGGGTTGTTTCTGTTTTCTCTTCTGGTTCTGGTTCAGGATTTACTGCAACAGGTTCGTTGACTGTAATTGTAATTGATTCTTTATCTGTTTGACTGCCTTTTGTTGCAACAATATCAAAAGTATATTCTGCTCCTGGATTATTTCCATGAGAACCAGATGGAGTCCATACAAATTTTCCAGTATCTGCATCTAAGGTAGCTCCGCTAGGTACATTTCCTTCTAAACTGTAGACAACGCCTTCAACAGAACTATCTGTTATCCCAACTGTAAATGAAACTGTCTTTAATTCATCTACTGTTTTATCTAAAACAGGTTTTAATGATAAAACATATTCTGGCATTTCAAAAATTCGTGTTCCGTCAAATTCTATTTTGATTGTAAGGCCTTCTTCTTCTTTTTCAGTATCTGTAAATGCTGTTGCATTATAGATTCCTTGAATATTAAAGAAATTAGAAACTGGTCTTGGAATTACTGAAAACTCTCCCTGATCTGGAGTTGGATCAGATAGCATACCTTTGAAGTTACCTGCTGAATCTCTAACTATTACAAAAATTGTATCTTTTCCATCCTGAATTCCAATAAATCTGAAATTCTCATCGGTTATGTAGAAGCTCTTTTCCAATGAAAATGAGGTAACACTAGCATAAGCTGGTGTTATCATGAGCAAAGATAATGAAAATACTACAAACATTCCTAATTTTGTGTTCACAAAATTCCTTTGTTTTTGAGCCTTTTAAAAAACACGTATAATTTCTTCTAGAAATTTGCAAAGAAATCTTTACAAAAATTACAAATCAAGCAAAAATCTCATAAACACTCCTCCATTTTGCTTAATTTCCATGTCATAAAATGTTGGAGCCTTTATCTCCACTTTGAAATTGTGTTTTTTAAAATCAAGCGGTTCACCATATGCTGTAGCATTTATTTTATAATCTTCATTTTTAACAATGTCTAGTTCTATTCTTTTAATTGCAAATCCTTCAGTGATTAACAAAAAAGGAATTTCTTCTAACCAACTGAATAACAAATATCGTAAATCTTTTCCTTTAGCAGAAAATTCTTTTTGTTCTTTTTTTTCAACCTTATCTTGATCAAGTGTTAAATTAATTACTGCATCTGCTGTAACTAAAAATGCCTCTTTTAGATCTTTAGCTGTAACTTCAATTATTGCATCTGTTGCATGATCTAAGAATTTGTAACTCAATTGTATGTTTTGATTTCTTTCTAATTATTAATCTAGTTGGTGTTATTCTGCTTTAGCATCCATTTCAATGATTCCAAATGCATTCATTTCAGTATCTGTACATTGTGCAAACCATCCTACTTTTGGAATTGCCACTTTTGGAACAATTATTTGTCCACCTTTATCAATAATTTTTTTTGAAAAATCATCAATTGATGGAACTGTAATTGTGTTTGTTATTCCAATTTGACCTGGAATTCTCTTTGACAATCCACCATTAATTCCTGATTCTTTTTCAGAACCAGTAGTGATCATCCAGTAATCCATTGGGCCATCCCATTTTTCAAATTTCCAATCAAAAACTTCTTTATAGAATTCTTGGGCTCGTTCTGGATTATCTGATGGTATATCAAAATGTGAAACTCGTGGCATGATTTTCTCTAATTTTTTTACAATATCTAGTCATAAAATAATTTCTAATTCTATTTTTTACTCGTAAAGTAATTTAGTACGATTTTATTTTCAAAATCAAATGGAACCATTTGACTCATTTCTTGTTTTTATTACTGAATTCTTGGGTAATCATCTCTATGAGGGCATCTTTTTGGCAGCTTTAGTTGAAACTATAGTTCCACCAATTCCTACATTGGCAATTTTTCCAACAGCTGGATTTTTGGCATCACAACAAGGTATTCCCTTAATTGGAGTAATTCCTATGATAATTCTTGGTGCTGCTGGTGCTACTGTGGGGACATCTTCAATTTACTTTATAGCTCTAAAACTTGGAAGAGCAGTTTTACTACGTTATCTAAAACATTTTAGAATATCTGAAAAAAAATTGAAACGAGTTGAAGATTGGTTTGAAAAATATGGTGATAAGGCGGTTTTTCTTGGAAGAATGGTTCCTGTTATGCGTGAAATGATTTCAGTTCCTGCAGGTTTACTGAAAATGAAAATCCCAAAATTTGTTTTGTATACATTTGCCGGTTCCTGTATTTGGTCTACTGGAACTATTTTATCTGGATATTATTTTGGAGAGGCAATGGGACTAGCAACTAGTCAAATTTAGACTTGCTCTAAATCCCTGTCTAAATTCACTCCGATTAGTTCTGCCCATTTGGCCAATTTTTCAATAAATTCACTATCTTCTTGTGTAAACATGAATTTTAATGGAATAATTACATAAAAGAAATTACTAATCAATTGTTCATTTTTTTAAAAAATCTGAAAACTGCCTAGTTCTGCATAGTTATGTTAACTATTTTCTTTGATTAGTGATTTGATACTAGAAATGCTTTCTGCATTAAGCTCAATCTCTTTATGCTCTGCTAATACATGCTCAGTAACTTTTGTCATCAATTCTTCTTCAGTATCTGCTGATGCTGACCATCCACAATCCTTACCTGCATCTGAACAACTAATGCTTTTTGTCATGATTTTGATAATTTTTAGAGATATTTATCTGATCTTACAATAAAGAAATATCTAAATCACAACAACTTATGAAATAATCATCATGGAACTTCCACGAGGCATGAAAGATTTTGAGGCTATTGAAAACTCAAACATTGAACATGTAAGAAACCATTTCAAAAAATTATCTAATTTGTATGGTTTTTCATTTATGGAACCCTCTGTTTTAGAATCATTATCAACACTAGAAACCAAATCTGGTCCTGCAATAAGAGATGAAATCTATTATTTTAAAGACAAAGGAGATCGTGAGGTTGCTTTACGTTTTGACTTTACAATGGGTCTAACAAGATATGCTACTGCTCAAAAATCAATGAAACTCCCAGCAAAAATTTCTGCATTTGGTGGAGTCTTTAGATACGATGAACCTCAAAAAGGAAGATATCGATATTTTCATCAATGGGATGTTGAAGTCTATGGCAAGAAAACTTTAGAATCTGAGGCTGAAATTATTGAATTAACGTCTCGTTTGTTTGATTCATTATTACTCAAAGATATTGTGATTGACATTAACCATCGAAATCTTGTCGAGTCATATATCAATAAAATTTTTGAAACTACTGATTCTGATAAAGTAGCAGATATTCTAAGAGCAATCGACAAGATTTCTAAAAAATCAAAAAATGAAATTCTAACTGAATTTACAAAAAAAGGATATGATACTGTTAAACTTGAAAAAATTCTAGAGTTCTCTCAAGTAAAGGGAACTATTTCTGAAGTTGAAAAAATTTTTGATACTGCCCAACTAGAATCATGGGATGAACTAAAACAACTCTTTGATTCATTAGAGAATAGAGGAGTTTCAAATGTTCGAATTAATTTTGGTATAGTTCGTGGATTGGATTATTATTCTGGTGTGGTCTTTGAAGTCTTTGACAAAAACTCAAAACTTGGTGCATTAGCTGGTGGAGGAAGATATGATACATTAACAAAAGCATTTGGAAGAGATGATATTGGTGCTACTGGTGTTGCTGGTGGAGTAGAACGAATTATTCTTACGATGCAAGAGCAGAAAATAATTCCTGATATTTTACAAAATAGAGTTGCAGTTGTTTACATTAATGAAGAGATGCAAAAAGTTGCTCACTCTATCACATCATTACTGAGATTAAACAATATTCCGTCTGATATTGATCTTGCAGGACGTAATCTAAAAAAACAAATGGATAACGCTGGAAATGCCAGATATTCTATAATAGTTGGACCTCAAGAACTTGAAAATGGAAATGTTGTGTTGCATGATATGATCGATGGGAAAGAAGGAACTATTTCTCTAGAAAAACTAACTGAGGACCCTAACTTTGTTCTTAATTTAGAAAAGCCCTAGTTAACATCATAATCTCTGGGCCTGTAGTCAATGAGCCTACTACAATGCAATTATTGTTGGCTAGAATTCCTGATGAGACATATGGAATTCCATTATTGATGGAACTTTGCTCTATTTTTACGCCTAATAAATTGGAAAATGTCTTCATATCTTCCTCATCTGCTTCTGGATGGATTGCTGCACCTGAATTGTTTGCCACTATTACAACTCCAGTCTGATTGAATCCTGCAATTTTTTTCTGAATCGTTTCAACACCTAATACATCTGATATAGTTTGACAATCTTCTTTTGACAACCATGGCGATACAACGGCTCCTTTATCATTAGCACAAATTACATTTCCTAATGCTGTTAGTTTTGAATCTAACACCCCTACTTCCAAATCTAATTCCTTTTTGATAAAATCATATTCATTTTGGTATGCAGTTTTAGGTAACAAAATTCCTTTGTTGTTCATTATGCATAATGCACCAATTAATCTAGTATTTGCAATTGATGTAAAAAGATAATCTACTCCAAGATATTTTGCCAGTTTTTCTGCTTTGGTTTTTGCAAATCCCATTGGAAGTAAAATTGTTTTATCATTAACACTAATGTAAACTCCAATGTTTGGGCCACGATACACATCAAATTTGATAATATCCATATCCACAAAATTGATCGTACAGCGTTATGAACGTAAGGGAACAATTCATGACTAGAATTACGGAATTAAACTAGTCTAGCTTTAAATAATAACTGAAAGAAAACCACATCATGCCAATAGCAGAAAATTTCCCTGAGGGACTTAAACCGCTAGGAAAAATTTCAGATGGAGAAGGACACTTTCACATTATGTGGGGTCCTGGAAGATCAGACGCTGAAGCATTTTCAGATGCTGATGTAAAAGCAGCATATGAAGCAAGAGGCGAAGAACAAGTTCCTCTTGGTGTAAGTGGAACGACTGTAGCAGTTGACTGGGATTCTTGTGTTGCAGATGGTGCATGTATTGAAGCATGTCCTGTTCAAGTTTTCCAGTGGTATAGAACTGAAAAAGATATTCCAGCAAAAGATGTTGTTGGTCAAACTTTTGAAGGAACTGGTAGTTCTGTCAAAGATGAACGAAAAGATATGACTGACAAGGCAGATCCAATTAGAGAACATGATTGTATTTGGTGTATGGCTTGTGTTTCTGTATGTCCCCCACAAGCAATTAAAGTAGATCAATCAAATGTTGAAAAACATGATAATGCTGCAAAAACTCTATAGACTCTAAAATTATTTTTAGAATTTTTATTTTTGTTGATTTTTACCGATCTATTCTAGTTTAGTCACGACTAATTTTATCTAGCTTTAAATAATATTTTAAAATAAAATACTTCATGCCAATAGATGAGAAATTTGTTGAAAATCTAGAAGTCGTTGGAAAGACAAGCCACAGTGATGGTGAAAATAAACACTTCATCTGGGGTAAAGGCAGAACTGATGGTGAGGCATTTTCAAATGATGATGTCAAAGCAGCATATGAAGCAAGAGGCGAAGAACAAGTTCCTCTTGGAATTCACGGTACGACTGTAGCAGTTGACTGGGATTCTTGTGTTGCCGCAGGTTCTTGTATGAGTGTCTGTCCTGTTCAAACCTTCCAGTGGTACAGAACTGAAAAAGATATCCCAGCAGCAGAATGCTTGGATGCAACTTTTGATGGAACTGGTTTGACTGAACAAGATGAACGTCTAGATTATACAGATAAATCACAACCAATCAGAGAACATGATTGTACACAATGTATGGCTTGCCAAGAAGCATGTCCAACACACGCAATCTTGATTGAACCATCTTACTTAGAGTATCACGAAAAAGCTGATGGCTCTTATGTAAAAATGGAATCAAGCTCTAACAATCCACACGCACACGATTAAAGAAATTTTTTCTTTTTTCTTATTTTTATAAATTCAATACATACTCAACAAATTTTAATGTCTATAATCCATAATTTTTTGCAGAGGTCGCCTAGCTCGGTAGGGCGCGGGCCTTGAGAGCCTGTGTGCGCAAGCATACGGGGGTTCAAATCCCTCTCTCTGCGTTTTTAATTTTCTACTTTTGCAAGTTCTGCTAACATTGCAGATAGTTGAATTTCTGAATTTGAACCAACCAAAATCCTGTAATCGTATTTTGCAATTATCTCTAAAATATCTGATAATCTATCATGTTTTGATTTGAATACTGCAGAATTCAAATATTTCAAAAAGTCTGATTCTGACATTCCATAAACTTTGATTAATTCAATCATCTTTTCTCTTGCCTCTACAATCTTTCCAGATAATGCAATTTTTAGAACTTCATCAACATCTGTAGTTTTTGTTAATCCTGCCGATGCCTTTACATTGTCTTCAGAAATTGCACCTAAACTTGCAGTAGCTTGCATGAGATTAATTGCATGTCTCAAGTCTCCTTCTGAGTAATCATAAATTGCTTTTAGCCCCTTTTTGTCTACCTTTACTTTCTCTTTTTTAGAAATTTCTTCTAGTCTTTTTATGACATCATCTTCTGGAACTGCTGTGAACTTGAATGTAGCACATCTACTTTGAATAGGATCAATAATTTTTGAAATATTATTTGCAATTAAGATAAATCGACAAATTTTTGCAGTATCTTCTATGATTCTTCTAAGTGCTGTCTGGGCATCAGAAGTCATTTCATCTGCTTCATCTAAAATGATAATTTTGAATGGCACATCGGCCATACCTGCATATCTTGAAAACTTTTTTACTTTTTCTCTAACCATTCCAATTCCCCTTTCATCAGATGCATTCAATTCTAGGGTGTAGTCTTTAGCATAATCTCCTAAAATTTGTCTTGAAATACATAATGCAGTAGTTGTCTTTCCAACACCAGCTGATCCTGAAAATAATAGATGGGGCATATCTGTAGGATCTTTGATTAAAGCTTCTAGACTACCGATTATCTCTGTTTGATTGACTACTTCAGAAAGTTTCATTGGTCGATACTTTTCTACCCACATCCCTGTTGTAGCCATATGAGTACATGGATGCAATTCCCACTAATAAATCCGAATTGGTTATTGTAACATACAGCAAATTAAAATCCCTTTGAGCATAAAATAATGAGCGATCAGCCTGAAATTAATTAGGATCAATTGATCTCACTAAATTGTTAACAGAATTGATCGATCCGGTACTTGAGGATCTAAAAGACAAAAAGTGATCTCACATGGAAATAGACAAAATAGAAAAAGTACACTCGATTGGATACCGCCTAAAGGATGCTAAAGTTACAGTTAACCAAGACTACAAATTCAATGTTGCAGACCTAAAGGCTGAAGGAAAACAAGGTGAAGTGAATAATATGCCTCAATGGGTGGGCAAAATTTTAGCAGACAATAACTTGGGAACTCTAGACTCTCCTGATATGATTACTGAACTTAAACAAGCATTATCAAAAGAAAAAATGGTTGGTGAATATCAAATCTCTACACTTGATCCGCATTTTTACATCAAGCTAAAAGAATCCATGAAGGAATTGAATCGAGATGATTTTGATAAAGTCGAAAGTATGATGTTGGAATTATTTAGAATGCGAAGAGGAAAATTAGTAAAATTAGCTGATTCTATCAAACTAAATTCAGACTTGTACAACAAACTAACTGTTGAAGAAGTCATCTTTTACAAAACTATCTATGAAAATAGTATAGAATTTGAAAATCAAATAAAAGGTGAAAAAGATGAGTAGTGCTCAAACTAGTACCTTTACTGATTCTGCATTATCTGATAAAGTAAAAGAATTCTTAACTAGATTCAAAGACGGTAATGGTGAATACAAGTATGTACAGGCAATCGATGAGATGATGCCTAAGAATTCTAAATTCATTATTGTTGATTACAATGATTTGATAATTGAACCTGAAATCATATCAATTTTTTCAGAAAATCCTGATAGAATATTTGATGCATTTTCAAGAGCAATCAAAGAAGCATTACAAACAAGATTTTCTGAATATGCTGAAAAAATAAAAGATGAAGTTCGTGTTAGATTAATTAATTATCCTTCTGAGCGAAGTCTCAGACAAATCAATGCTGAAACTATTGGTTCTATTACTAGTGTTTCTGGAATGGTAGTAAGAGCTTCTGAAGTAAAACCTCTTGCAAAAGAATTGATCTTTGTTTGTCCTGATGAACATCAAACTAAAGTAATTCAGATTAAAGGAATGGATGTTAAAGTTCCAGTTGTCTGTGATAATCCTAATTGTAAACATCGTGAATTTGATCTAAAACCTGAGGCAAGTAAATTCATTGATTTTCAAATTCTAAGATTACAAGAACTTCCTGAAGATTTACCACCCGGACAACTTCCTCACTATATTGATGTCACAATTAGGCAGGATTTAGTAGATAATGCTAGGCCTGGGGACAGAATCGTCCTTACTGGAGTAGTACGTGTGGAGCAAGAATCTGTTACTGGTGTTACCCGTGGACATAGTGGATTGTATCGATTAAGAATTGAGGGAAATAATATTGAATTTTTGGGTGGACGCGGTTCAAAAACCTCAAGAAAAATTGAAAGAGAAGAAATTTCTCCTGAAGAAGAAAAAATGATCAAGGCTCTATCTGCAAGTCCTGATGTTTACCAGAGACTAATTGATTCATTTGCTCCTCATATTCAAGGACAGTCATTAATCAAAGAAGCAATTTTGTTATTAATTGTAGGTTCAAATCAAAGATCATTAGGTGATGGTAGTAAAATTAGAGGAGACATCAATGTGTTCCTTGTTGGTGATCCTGGTACTGCAAAAAGTGAAATGCTAAAGTTTTGTTCTAGAATTGCACCACGTGGTTTGTATACTTCTGGTAGAGGTTCAACTGCTGCAGGACTTACGGCTGCAGTTGTAAGAGACAAGACTGGAATTATGATGCTAGAAGCTGGTGCAGTTGTACTTGGTGATCAAGGTCTTGTAAGTATAGACGAATTCGATAAGATGAAACCTGAAGACCGAAGTGCATTACACGAAGTTATGGAACAACAATCCGCAAGTATTGCAAAAGGTGGTATTGTTGCAACTCTTAATGCAAGAACATCAATTTTAGCTGCAGCAAACCCAATGTATGGAAAATATGATCCATTCAAAAACATTACCGAAAATGTCAATTTACCAATCCCTCTCTTAACAAGATTTGACTTGATCTTTGTAGTTAGAGACATTCCCACTAAAGAAAGAGATGAACAGATTGCAAGACACATTATAGAATTGCACACTCCTCAAGGAACTGACAAAAAATCTGTAGTCGATGTTGATTTACTTACAAAATATCTTTCATATGCTAAACGGGGATCTCCGGATTTAACAAAAGAAGCAGAACAAAAAATTCTTGATTACTATCTTCAAATGAGAAATGTTGAATCTGAGGAGATGATCACAGTTACTCCTAGACAACTTGAGGGTATTATTCGACTCTCTACTGCTAGAGCAAGATTACTGATGAAAGACAAAGTCGAAGAGGAAGATGCTGAGCGTGCAATCTTCTTGATTCAAAGCATGCTTCAAGATGCTGGTGTTGATGTTAATACTGGAAAGGTTGATCTTGGTGTATTACAAGGAAAACCTCGAAGTGAAGTCTCAAAGATGCAATTATTCATGGATATTCTCAAAGGACTAGAAGGAGACAACAAGATTCCTGTTGAAGAAAAGGCATTTGTTAGAGAACTTGAAAAGAGTGAAAAATTCACAGAAGAAGAAGCAAGAAATTACATTAGAAGAATGCTTAGAGAAGCATCTATTTATGAATCAAAACCCGGTCATTATAACCGAGTATGAAAATAGAAAAACTAAAACTTCCAGAATCTGCAATTGAATTTTTAAAATCACAAGGTTTTGACAAATTATATCCGCCACAAGCTGATAGTATCAAATCTGGATTACTTGATGGTAAAAGCATATTGGTGTCTGCTCCTACTGCAAGTGGAAAAACTCTGATTGCAATGCTTGCAATGATGAGTTACATTTCAAAAAATAAAGGTAAAATAATCTATCTTAGTCCTTTGCGAGCATTAGCTGCTGAAAAATTTTCTGAATTTAAAAAATTAGAAAAAGTCGGATTGGGAAATAAAACTAAAGTTGGAATTTCTACTGGTGATTTTGAAAATATTGAAAAGAATCTAGAAAAAAATAACATTCTAGTATTAACTAACGAAAAAATGGATTCTATAATAAGACATGGTGCTGAATGGATTGATGAAATTGGTTTAGTGATTGCTGATGAGGTTCATCTAATTGGTGATGAAAGCAGGGGTCCTACATTGGAAATGATCTTAACTCAACTAAAACTCTTAGAAACAAAACCGCAAATTGTTGGTCTTAGTGCAACTATAACAAATTCTGATATACTTGCAGACTGGCTTGAATGTACACTAGTGAAAAATTCTTGGAGACCAGTTCCCCTTTCAGAAGGAGTGTGTGATGCTGGAGAAGTAACTATGGCTGATGGCACAACATTTGAAGTTGAGCGTAGTATACGTGGAACTCCTATTGATTTAGGCGTACAATCTGTCAAGGATGGTGGTCAATCGTTAGTTTTTGCCGAAACTAGAACTCGTTCAAAATCTCTTGCAACAAAGGCATCTGATGCAATATCTCAAATTTTGGAGAAAAAAGAGATGATACAATTAGAGAAAACCTCAAAGAAAATTCTATCAGACAATGAACATACAGAATTAGTAAAGACATTGGCTCTTTTGGTAAAAAAAGGAGTTGCGTTTCATCATGCAGGATTAAATCAAAACTGTAGAGAAATCATAGAGAAAGAATTTAGAAACGGAACAATCAAACTATTGTCATCCACTCCGACTTTAGCTGCAGGTGTTAACTTGCCTGCTAGAAGAGTTGTAATTTCTAACATAAATAGATACAATGCAAAAGTTGGTGCAAATAGACCGATTAGTATTCTAGAGTACAAACAACTTTGTGGAAGAGCAGGAAGACCTCAATACGATGATTATGGAGAATCAATTATTGTTGGAAATGGAAATACAGATGATCTAATTGATTATTACATTAATGGTGAACCTGAACCTATTGAATCTAAAATTACTGACGATAAATCTTTGAGAACTCATATACTCAGTGTTATTGTTACTCACCCTGGAGTCAAAAAAGAAGAAATTCTAGAATTCTTTTTACAAACACTTGGAGGTATACAATCCCGAAAACCCACTGTAAAGTTTGCAATTGATATTTCCTTACGTTTTCTTTCTAGTCAATATTTAATCGTCAAGAAAGGTGAAAGATATGCTGCAACTGAATTTGGTAAAAAAACATCAATGCTTTACATTGATCCACTTACAGCTACTTATTTTAGAGATGCACTTGAAAATGTGTCTGAAGAAAGAACACACACATTTGGATTCTTACATTTGATTTCAAACTGTGAAGAATTTTTTCCAAAATTCTCTCTTAGACAAAAAGACTATGAAACAGCAAGTCTCATGATTGAAAATAATTCCTCGGAACTCTTAGAACCAATTTCTGAATATGATTGCTCAAGAAGCCTTTTGGCCCTTCAATCTTGGATTACCGAATCTACAGAACTTAGTCTCTCAGATAGCCTTGGAATTGAATCTGGTGATATGCACAGGATGACTGAGACTGGAAATTGGCTTTGTTATTGCCTCAGAGAAATTGCAAAACATGTTGAACGGGCAGATTTGCTTGAAGAATTAGGTGATTTACGTATGAGAATATCTTATGGAATTAGAGAAGAATTACTTGATCTAGTTATGGTTAAAGGAATTGGTAGAGTTAGAGCAAGAATTCTATTCAAACACGGAGTCAAAAATCTTGATGATCTGACAAAGATTCCTGTGAATAAATTAGCAGAAATAGATAAAATTGGTTCAACCATTGCGGATAACATAAAGACAGAGTTACGAAGGGTTAGATATTGATTGATTTAGTGATTCCAGCATTTGTTTCATGTATTATTGCATTTTTTGTTGTTTTTGTAACAACTCCTCCGCTAATCAAATTTCTAGAAAAACGAAATATGGCTGTAAAAGATGTGAATAAAAAAGAAGATGTTATGGTTGTAAGACCTGGTGGACCCTCAATAATTTTGGGAATAATTGTTTCAGAGATTGTTTTGTATGCATTTTTACAACTAAATGAAATTATTGCAATAATCATTACAACTACTGCTGCATTTGCAATAGGATATGTTGATGATAGAAAAGTAATGGGAGGATGGTTTAAACCTGTAGCGCTTGCTATTGCTGCAATTCCAATAATTATATTTGGTGCATATGAAACTGATTTGGAATTTCCATTATTTGGTGATGTACAAATTCCTGTTCTCTATCTTGGATTAATTATTCTAATGATTCCGATTACTGGAAATACAATAAACTCTATTGATGTTTTAAATGGTGTTGCAAGTGGATTTATGGTGATAGCAAGTTTTTCATTGTCAATTTGTTTGTTTATTGTACAAAACTATGAAATTGCAATTGTTAGTTTACCTTTAGGGTTTGTATCGCTAGCATTTTACAAATATCACAAAATTCCAAGTAGAATTTTTCCAGGTGATTCTGGAGCTTTGACTTTGGGTGCAATGTATGGTTCTATTGCAATTATTGGAGGTGTAGAAATTATTGCAGCAGTTGCATTACTTCCTGCAGTGATTAACTCATTTTTGTTCCTCTCAAGTGTGAAAAAAATAGTAGAACATAGACAAGTCAAAGGTAGACCTGTGGAACATACTGAAGATTACAAATTAAAAGCAACAGATGATAAAACAGCTCCTGTTACTTTGGTAAGATTAATTCTTGCAGGAGGACCTATGTCCGAAAAACAAATAGGGTTTGCAATCTTTAAACTGGCAATATTTTCAGGAATCTTGGCTGTCATTACGGCCTTCATGATGGGGGGTTCTCTTTGAAGGCTGGAATTTACGGATTTTTGTTTGCAATGTGGATTTTAATTTTAGTTGGAGGTGGAATTATGGTATCTGTTTTGGGTCCATTCACAATTCAACAATTTGGAGAATTTAATTGGATGGTTGCATCAGGTATCAAAGTTGTAATTGCAATGATTTTAATTATTATTTGGATTTTAATTCTATCTAAGATGAAGAATTGGATATTCAGAAAAGAGATAAAATCTTAACTTTCTAACCATTCTTTTTGTTTTTTGTCATATTCTTCTCTGGTTTTTCTAATTGTGGCAGGCGAACCCATGACAACAACATTTTCAGGAACATCTCTAGTTACAACTGCTCCCATTGCAACAACACTATTTTTTCCAACAGTAACTCCAGCTTTTATTACTGCTCGTGCTCCAATTATTGCACCATCTTCTATTGTAACCCCTGTCATTTTATCGCACATTGGGTATGGATCATTTGTTAAAACTGCAGCAGGTCCAATGAAAGCATTTTTTCCAATTCTTGAAAGTGGTGGAATGTAAGCTGAACCTTCTATCTTTGTATTGTTTCCAATCTTTACGTCGTAATCAATATGGACAAGGGAACCGATTTTGACATTATCTCCAATTTCTACATCATCTCCAACATAGGTAAAATGCCAAATTGATACATTTTGCCCAATTTTTGCTTTATCTGAGATAAAATTAGTTACCATTTTCTACAAATGCCATGGATTTGCCTTTGTAATAATTTTTTCAGGTAATTTATCTTTGAAATTCTCTAAAAATCCTATTTCTTGTTTTTTATCTCGGAGTTCATCAGGAAGCATAATTGGAATTTCTTCAATAATGGGATAAAATCTAGAGCATTTAGTGCAAAACAAAACTCCTTCTGAAACTATGTTGTCTTTTTCTTTTACCTCAAACAATTCTAAAGGGTGATTTTTGTCAATTGGACATGCCAAAATGTCAATCATTGTTTTGTTCATTTTAGATCTAAGTATATTGGAACTCCTTTCTGACTAGATAAAAGTGCAGCTTCGGCAA
Source organism: Candidatus Nitrosopumilus sp. (assembly GCF_965262695.1). GTDB lineage: Archaea > Thermoproteota > Nitrososphaeria > Nitrososphaerales > Nitrosopumilaceae > Nitrosopumilus. Next base: position 1,513,820 of record NZ_OZ253550.1, read on the forward strand.
TCTTTGAAACATTTACTGCTTGTTGTGCTGTTACAATATGTTCCTTTTTACCTTCAATTGCATTAAGAAAACTTTGAATTTCTATTAACAAAGGTTCTTGTTTTTCATTTTCTATATTTTCTGATTCTTCTCGTTTTTCTATTTTGATTTCTTGTGTTATAAAGTCTGATGAAATTCTTGCATCATTACAAATTGCATGAAACTTTCTAATTCTTTTTGGTGTAATCCAATTTGATGTAATGATTGCAACTTTGTTATCTTTGTATCCTAACATGATAGTTGCAAAATCTTCATGTTCATGTTTAATCTGTCCTGATCTTGCAAATACCACATTTGGCATTTCATCAAATAACCAGTTTGCAGTATCAATGTCGTGAACTGATGTGTCATAAATAATCCCTACATCTTTAATGTGGAGTGGCATTCTATTTTCACGATGAAATTCAAGCATGATTAATTCTCCATATTTTTTATCTTTAACAAAATTTTTTACAACTCCTACTGCAGGATTAAATCTCTCGATATATCCACAAGTTAGAATTACTTTATTTTTTTCTGCAAGTTTTACAAGTTCTTCACCTTCTTCAGTTTTGTATGTAAGAGGTTTTTCAACAAAGACATGTTTTTTTGCTTCAAGTAATTTTTTTGCTATACTTGCATGAGTAGATGTTGGTGTGACAATAAATGCCCCGTCAAACTCTTCAGATGATATCATATCTTCAAGTGATTCATAATGATTCACAGAATACTTTTCCCCAAATTCTTGACTACGTTTTCTATCAGTATCACAAATTGCGCTGAGAACTCCTAATTCTGATAATACTCTGGCATGATTCTTGCCCCATCCACCTGTACCAATTTGTACAATTTTCATCTAATACACCGCAGTTAACCAATGGGAATAATCATTATTTTTGTCCATTACTATGTCTGTATATTCTTCCATCATCTTCTTTGTAATGTCTCCTGGTTTGCCATTACCTATTTTCTTTCCATCAAGTGAAATTATTGGTGTGATCTCAGCTGCAGTTCCTGTTAAAAATATCTCATCAGACATTGCTAGTTCACTTCTTGTGATGTCTCTTTCAACCATATCTATATCCAAATCTTTTGCAATCTTGATTACTGCATCACGAGTAATCCCTTCTAATGCAGCTGATGCTAATGAAGGTGTTGCAATCTGACCTTCTCTAACGATAAAGATGTTCTCACCAGGTGCTTCACTGACATTTCCATTTTGGTCAAGTAGAATTGCCTCATCCACACCATTTCTTTTTGCTTCTTGTGTTGCAATGATTGAATTTAGATAATTTCCACCCATCTTTGCTTGAGGTGGGGTTGACATGTCTGAGAATTTTCTCCAAGAAACAACCTCTGCTGAAATTCCATTTTTGTTAAACAAATCTCCAAACGGAAATGTGAAAACTGCAACATTTGTTGGAGCTTTTTCAGTAACATGAAGATTTATTCCATAATCTCCAACAAAATAAAATGGTCTAATGTAACATGATTTTTTGAGTTTATTTTTTTTACATATTCCTATTATTGCATCTGAAATTTCTTTGTCTGAAAAATTTAATGAAATATTATAAAATTGTCCTGATCTTCGAAATCGTTTTACATGTTCATCTAGTCTAAACACATGAAGATTTTTTCCATTCCAATATGCTCTAATGCCTTCAAAAATTGATGTTCCATAGTGTATTGCATGTGTTGTAATTGGAACTTGTGCTTTTTCTATTATAACATATTTTCCATCAAACCAAACATATTTTGAAAGTGGAAGTTTCATAGAAAATTTTTACTGGATGTGTATTAATCTATTTTCAATTCATTTTGTTTCTTTGATTTTAGGTAGCAAAATTGTGAAAATTGCCCCCCCTTCTTCAGAATTTTGAGCGTAAATTCTGCCATTATGAGCCTCAATAGTATTTTTACAACTGACTAATCCTAGACCTGTACCATCTTGTTTTGTAGTGTACAGTGGTTCAAATATTGTATCAAGTAAGTTTTCTGGAATTCCATGTCCGTTATCTTTTACTGTGATTTTGTCAAATTTATCTTCAACTTTGAAATTAATTGTTATCTTGCCCTCATTATTTCCAATTGCTTGAATCGAGTTTGAAATTATATTAATCAAAACATTTTGTAATTGAATTTTATCACACCAAATTTTTTCATTATTATCTAAAATTGATATTTTGATATTTTTTGGAGTTGAAATTGTTTTTAAAACATCGTTTATTATCTCAGAAAACTCTACAAAATTTCTTTCAGGTTCTTTTGCCTTCACAAATGCTAACACTTCATCAATTTGGTGGTTCATTCGAGTTACTGCATCTTGTATCATGTCAAAATATTGCTGATTCTCTTTAATTTTTCCAGGATTTTTCATTTTCATAATTACTATTGCATTTTTTATTGCAGTCAGTGGATTTCTCAAATCATGTGTAATTCTTGCAGACATTTCACCTACGGTGATGAGTCTTTCTCTTTTTACTAGTTCATTTTGATATTTTTCAATTTTGTCTCCCATACTGAGAATCTCATCATAAAGATTATTGATTTCAGGAATTTTTGTTTGAATTTTTGTTCTTTGTAAATTTCCCCGTGTAATGTTGTTTACATTTTCCTTAATTTTTAGAATTGGATTGCTAATTGAACGACTAAGAATCACTGCAACAAAAATAGATATTCCAACAATTATTCCTGCTACCGCAATAATTTCAATAATTGTTTCTTGAATGCTGTTTTCTATGCTGTTTGTTGAATAATCTATAATCAAAATCCCAATTCTTTCATTAAGAATTATTGAATTTGATATACGAATCATATCATTTTCAATCATAATTTCTTCTTCATTACTTGTAATTGCATTTTGAATAAATTCATCTTCAAAAGTTGTTCCATAATTGAAATCATAGTCAGTTCCATCAGTTAGTAAACGCCCATCAGGAAATAGGACTAAAACTTGAAGAACACTTTGATCTTCTTCTAAATTATCTACTATTTCATTTAGTGCATCAACATCTAATTGATCCATTGGATTTCGCATCTCACTTTCAGTCAATTTACTTAGTGCTTGAACTTTTGATATTGTCAATTTAAAAAACTGTTCACTTGTTATTTCTGAAATTATTGCTGCTGAAACTAATGTAGAAATAATTAATGGTAAAATTACTATTAGTATAATCCTCTGAGTTAACTTCATTTTATCTCAATGATTCCAGTATTTTTTTGACTTGTTCTAGATCTTTTTCCAAGTCTATCTCAGAAAATTGTGATGTTCGTGAAATTTTTCCAAGAATTTCTATTGTTTCAGGACTATCATTCATTTCCAATAAAATTGTTTTCAAATTTTCTTGATCTTCAATATGATTTCCAACAAAAACCATCTGTCTAGGTACGGAACCTGTTTTTTCAATCACTTTGACTTTTTCTTTAATGTTGATTGGGATGTCTTCAAAATCTAAATTAGATGTGGCACCAACATCCCCTTTACCTTCTAGAATCCATATTGGAGTATTTTCATCATCTAAACTAAAAACTGGTGTGATGTTTTCTGATGAAGTATCCACCACATAACCTGCATTCTGAAGGTGTGTTAATGGCAACAAATATCCTGATGTAGATTCTTCATCTTCAAAAACAATAGTTTTCCCATTTAGATCATCAAAAGTAATTTCTGATTCTATCGGTACTATGAACACAGAGTGATATTCTCTATTACCTTCCTTCCATGACAATAACAATGGATTCATGTCCGTTTGCTCTGCCACTTTCATTCCAATTAGAGGACTATCAAAGAAGATATCCATTTTTTCATTGATTATACTGTTTACCATTTGCTCTTCGGTTCCAATAATTTTTACAATTCCCTTGTATGTGGTATTCTCATCACTTAGTTTTTCAGCCACATAATCTGCTAATGGCTGATATCTCTTAGTCATTTTTACTGAATCTCTGTGAATTGTCCCAACAGTAATTGTATCACCAAATTCAAGTGACAAATTCTGTAAAATGGCATCATCTTGAACTGTTATTTCATCAGAATTTGTTATTTCATTTGATTCTAAAGAAAAAACCATTGCAACTGAAATAACTCCCACTCCTATTATTGCTAAAATTATTGGAATTTTCACTTCGAACAATCTCACCAATAATGTTTTAAAAAGACTCTCCTAATTTCACTTGATGGCAATAACTGCAATTGTTGCAGAAGATGATGAAGCAAATCTAGAATTGTTTTCAGAAATACTTGAACTAAATAACATTACTATATTATCCAAAGTTGTTAATGGCAAAGAAGCTGTAGATTCTTTTAAATCAAAAAGACCTGATATTATATTTCTAGATATTATGATGCCTGATTTTGATGGTCTATATGCGTTAGAAAATATTAAAAAAATTGATCCATCCGCTAAAGTAGTAATGGTAACAGCTGATACTTCATCCGAAAGTGAAACCATTCTCAAAAAATTACAACCAAATGCTGTAATTCACAAACCCTATGAAGTTGCAACTATAATCCATATCATAGAAGATAATCTAGATTTAAAAATTCAATCAGATTAATCTGTTGACCAACCTTCTTTAGGAAATTTCATTCCTGCAACTCTTCTTGTTGCATCTTCCATATTTGCAAATTCTTCTACTGTCTCCCAATTATCTTCAATAATATTTGCAATATTTTCAGTTACATCATCTTTCCATGATGTGTCTTTTCCAGATACAGCATCATACATTTTTTCTTTAACTGATGATGCTGAAAGAGATCTTCTCTCCCCTATCTTTGGTTTTAATCTGTAAATCTTCAGCATGTATCCTTCAGCTTTGTCTCCTGTATATGAAAAAAAATCCCCTTCAACTCCACGTAAAATTTGTTTTCTTAACTTCCATGATTTTGGTGAGAGTAATGGTGGCATGTATTTTTTGAATGGTGCAAAAAATGCATAATCATCAGTTATTTGGATAGAATCTCCAAATACTGATTCTAACATCTTCTTTCTAGTTTCAAAATTAAATGGAAAACTTTTACTGTTGATTTCTTTTTCCCCATATTTGAAAACAACAGGCATTACTTTTACAATATCTGCATCTTTTTTTAATTCCTCAATAATTTCTACATGAGCTTTTGTTACAGGATTTAGATGTGCAAGATATAATGCAGTAATCAATTAGATTCCCTAAACAAATCTCATATTTCAATGATTGATTTTTTAAAAATTCTATCCGTATGATTCGTATTTGACTTCAAAGCTTCCGTCTTCACGTTTATCATGTTCTGTAACAAAGCCTTTTGGTTTTAAGAAATCCATTACTCCGTCAATTGTGCCTTGCCAACCACAAACATAGAATATTGTATTTTCTTTGGTAATTTTATCTCCAATTAATTCTTCTAATGGTGACATTCCATTATCTCTTGGTCTTAGAAATGTTTCAACTCTGCCAATTTGACCTGCCCATGATCTGTTAAACCATTCCTGAGGTCTACTGATTGCTGCTCTGTATTTGAAATTCCATTCATCTTTTCCTCTTTTGATGCTCTCGTTTTCTAACTCAGTTAACAGATCTTTGTAACTTAATTCATCAACATAACTGGCACCATGTAATACAACAATCTCTCGTTTATCTCCTGAATCATGTAGATGTTGTGCAAAACTAACAAAAGGTGCCAGACCTGTTCCTCCACCAATGCAGATTATTCTTCTGTTATCTTTTTCTCCGTTTGGAAGATCCTCGTTGATTAATAATGCTCTTCCAGTTGGTTTGAGCCAGAGAATTTCATCTCCCTCTTTTGCATTAAACAATTGTGTAGTTAATCTTCCTGGAAGTGGCTTTCTTACCCATCTAATTACAAGCTCAATGTATTCTCTATTTTCTGGATGTGATGCAATTGAGTATGCTCTTCTAACAATCTTTCCTCCTTCAACAGGATTTGGTAATCCTAATGTGATGAATTGACCAGCTTTGTACTCTGGAACTGGGCCTTCTTTTGGAACTAATCTAATAATTACAAGATCTTCTTTTAATAACTGAACATATGTGATAGTTGCTTTGTTATCTACTACCATAACGATTCAATCATAATATTGACGGTTAAATATATTGTGTTAATTTCATACATCGATTTTCTGTTTGACCGCTAAACGTTAATAACCAATTTGAAAAATATTATTGATTCAGAATTCTGAATATGGGCCGGTCGTCTAGTCTGGTAGGATAGGTGCATGGCATGCATCGGATCAAGGGTTCAAATCCCTTCCGGTCCACTATTTCTTTTTTAATTTAGAAAGCATTTTTAATAATTCAGAGTCTGCATCTTTGGAAATTTCTTTAATTCTTTCTTCAGAAATTGGGAATTTTAGATTAATTATTGCATGTAATGCACTTTTTCTTACTTCGATGTTTGAATCTGCTGTTGAATCTAGAAAAATTTCTTTTTTTTCTTTAGCTTTCAGATAACCTAGTGCCCCAATTGCACATGATCTTACCATAGAACGTTCATCATTTGCAAGTTTTGCTATTTTAGGGATTGAGGATGTTTCATTTCTGTTTGCTAATACTAGTGCTGCAAAACCTCTAACATTCTTACTAGTGGAATTCAAATTTTGAACTAAAAAATTTGAAATTTTATTTTTATTCAATACAAGTGAACTAAATGCTTCTCCCCTTACTTTGATATCGTCATCATCTAATTTTAAAATAATTTTTTCTAAAATTTCAGGATTGTCTGTTTTATCTAATGTCTCTAAAATTTTGATTTTTTCTTCACTGCTTCCAAATTCTAAAACTTTTACAATATTTTCCAAATTCTAAATAAAATCTTGATTTCTAGTTAATAATGCTTCAAATCTTTTAAAAAAATTTACTCAGACTGGAAAAAACACTTTTAGCTTTAAATTATCCTTAAATACCAAAATCCCCATGTCAACCGAAGCAAGAGACACCATATTCATTGGTAAGAAACCATTGATGGCATATGTTACATCAACGCTAATTCAATTGGCAAACTTACCATCCGTCAACATCAAAGCTAGAGGACTCAGCATTGGACGTGCTGTGGATGTAGCTCAAATCATTGCACGAAAAACAGAAAATGCAGGATACTCTATCGGAGAAATCAAAATAGGCTCAGAATCTTTAGAGTCACAAGACGGTAGAACAAGAAACGTTTCAACAATAGAAATTGAAGTAAAGAGAAATCAGGCATAACTGACTTTACTTGTAATTTTTTATTTTATTCTCTTTTTGAAAATCCGTACTTCTTTTCCATCTTTCTAAACTTTGAGAGCTCTACCAGATCATTGAACTGATCAAAGTTAACTACTTTGTTTTTGTATTTGGAAGTTGTTCCTGTCTTCTTTAATTCTTGGAGTATATTCATTGTAGCAAAAGTATTTGCAAACAACACTGATAATGGATACAAAATTATTTTGAATCCCATTTTGTGTAATTGTTGGGCTGAACTTATTGGAGTTGCTCCTCCTTCAATCATGTTTGCAACAAGTGGTGCTTTTATTGACTTTCCAATCTGTTTCATCTCTTCAATTGATTTTGGTGCTTCAACGAATACTGCATCAGCTCCTGTTTTTTTATTTTGTAATCCTCTTTCTATTGCAGCATCTAATCCTTCTGTTGCTCTTGCATCCGTTCTTGCTACAATTATGAAATCTTTATTTTCTCTTGCATCTATTGCAGCTCCAAGTTTTTCTGTATATTCTTCTTGTGACACAACTTCTTTTCCTTGCATGTGCCCACATCTCTTTGGCCATCTTTGATCTTCTAGAAAAATTCCTGAGGCTCCTGCAGATTCTAATTCTTTTACAAGCTTCCAAACACTAAGTGCATTTCCATAACCCGTATCTGAATCAACTATCACTGGAACTTTGACTGCTCTGCAAATTCTCCTTGCATTATCCACTGTTTCTGTTGCTCCTATGAAACCATAATCTGGCATTCCAAACAGGGTAGCTGATGTGCCATATCCTGTTTGAAACATTGCATCAAATCCTACTTTTTCCGCAATCTTTGCACCAATTGCATCATAGACCCCTGGAATTACTATGGGTTTGTTAGATTTTAGCATACTGCGTAAGTTTTTCATGAATTTACTTTTTTTCTTAATTATTTATGATTTTAAGCAAGTAATTTACGTAATTCTAAGAATTAGTCTATTTTGATTTCCTTACCCTTCTCTTCAACATTTTTTGCATCAATCTTTTTTAGTTCTTCTTGAAGAAATTTTCTGTATTTTTCAGTTTCTTCAGTAGTCATATTTGCAACATTTGAACTCAAAATTGCTCCCATCGAAGATATTTTTTCTAGCAAATCCATTGCTACAAATCTTCCAACATTTCCCAATCTGAAAAGAACATCTAACTGCTTTTTTACAATATCATTAACTTTGTCAACATCCTGTGCAGTTTCTGCACCTTTTTCAGTTAATTGGTATTTTCCATCTTTTGTTTCTTGGATTAATCCTTCATCTAGTAGTCGTCCTAACAAAGGATAGATCAAACCTGGTGATGGTTTCCAAATTCCGTTGCTTTGTTCTACTGCATAATCTATGATCTCTTTTCCTGTCTGTTCCTTTTTCTTTAACAATTCTAGTATGAAATATCTAGAAAACCCTCTTGGAACTGAACTTCCTACCCTCTGAAACCATTCAGAAATCATCACTAGTGATATCACTAGTGATATATTTGAATATTTTGGATCACGCCTAGCAATTACTACATATTTATCCCGCCCTAAGCAAGTTTGTCTTAAAATGGTCGATTCAATTGAGTTTGATTTGATAATTTGTGGTTCTGGATTAGCCGGCCTTAGAGCCGCAATTGCAGCTGCAAAAAAGGGCCCTAATCTGAAAATCGGCATTGTCTCAAAATTACAAGTAATGCGTTCTCACTCAGTTTCCGCAGAAGGTGGAACTGCTGCAGTTATTCAAGAAGATGCAGGAGACACAATTGAATCTCATGTTTATGATACTGTGAAGGGCAGTGACTTTCTTGCAGATCAAGACGTTGCAGAAAGACTATGTGTTGAAATGCCACAAGAGATTCATCAATTAGATCATTGGGGTATGCCCTGGTCTAGAAAAGAAGATGGAAGAATTGATCAAAGAAACTTTGGTGGTTATAGTTTTCCAAGAGCAACTTATGCATCAGACAAAGTTGGTTTCTTTGAAATGCAAACATTGTATGACACATGTCAAAAACATGAAAATATTGAATATCTTAACGAATGGTTTGCAACATCTATTGTTCATGACGGAAAAAAATTCATGGGTCTTACTGCGATTGAATTAGGTTCTGGAACATTTTACACAATCAAAGGAAAAGCTCTCATCATTGCAACTGGTGGTGCAGGAAGACTGTACAGTTTTTCAACATATGCATTATCTTCAACTCCTGATGGTTTGGATATGGGATTGCGTGCAGGTATGGCACTCAAAGATATGGAATTTGTTCAATTTCATCCTACTGGTATCTTACCATCTGGTATTTTGATTACTGAAGGTGCAAGAGGTGAAGGTGGTTATCTTCTAAACAACAAAGGTGAAAGATTCATGAAAACTTATGCATCTGGAAAAATGGAATTAGCTCCACGTGACATTGTTTCTCGTTCTATTATGACAGAAATTCAAGAAGGTCGTGGTTTTAAACATGAAACTGGAGTTGATTGTATGAAACTTGACTTAAGACATATTGGTGATGAAAAAATTAAAGAAAAACTCGGTGGAATTAGAGAAATCTCAATCAAATTTTCGGGAATTGATCCTGCTGAAGAATTACTTGACATTAGACCTGTTTGCCATTACATGATGGGAGGACTTCATACTGATATTGATGGTGCTACAGAAATCCAAGGTGTTTGGGCCGCAGGTGAGGCTGCATGTAACAGTGTTCATGGCTCAAATCGACTAGGTGCAAATTCTACTTCTGAATGCATTGTTTGGGGTAAAATTACAGGTGAACTTGCAGCAGAATATGCAATGAACAACACTACTGCAGATCAATGGCCACATCATTTGGTTGCAGCAGAAGAGAAGAGAATCTATGATGGAATCTTTAGAGGAAATGGAGATGCAAATCCATATGAAATTAGACAAGAATTAACTGATACCATGAATGAGAAAGCATACGTTTACAGAAACGAAACTGATCTTGTTGCAGGTCTTAAGAGAATTCGTGAACTTAAAGCACAAACATGGAAACACGTTGATGATAAAGCAAAAGAGTACAACACTAACTTTTCAAATGTTATGGAACTTGATTCTATGTTCAGAGTAGCTGAAATTGTATTGATTGGTGCAATTAATAGAAAAGAATCCCGTGGCGCTCATGCAAGAACTGATTACACCAAAAGAGATGATGCAAACTTTTTGCATCACACATTGGCCTATTATGATCCAAATGAACCCATCATGAAGACACATCCAGTAACAATCACTAAGTATCAGCCTGTGGAGAGGAAGTATTAGATGGCTCAGGATGAACATAAAGAAGGCTTCAAAGGAATGGCTAATCCTAGTCGTTACGGAATTGAAAGAGTAGCTTACTGGTTAATGAGATTAAGCGGCTTAGGACTATTGGCATATTTTATCGGTCACATTTATGAAACTAGTAATATTTTACGAGGACGAGTAGGATGGAATGAGTTTTTAGAATTAACTCAAACTACTGAAGGACATATTGTTTTGGCAATTGTAATTGCAATGTGTGTGTTCCATACTGTTAATGGAATTAGAGTCATGTTAGGACATGGTGGAGTTGGTGTCGGAAAACCTGCAAGACCTGATTATCCATATGACCCAGCATCTCAAAATTACAGACACAAGATAGGAATCTATTCTGCAATAATCCTTGCTGCAATTGCTATGATGTACGGATTAGCCGTAATGTTTGGTGAGTAAGATGAGAGAAAGCACAATTATGAAAATCCACTATGGAACTGCTTTGGCAGCAGTTGCTTTGGTTGCAGTTCACATTTTGATGCGTATGACTATGAATTTTGCTGACTCTTTAGAATATGAGACTGTTCTTGCAAATTACAAGTTCATTCCTTATGCAATAATGTTGGAATTAATCTTAGTTTTGCTTTCAATCCATGGATTTAATGGACTACGTGTAATCTTATTGGAACTTAAACAAGGACGTGTATATGAAAAAGCAGTATCTTATGGATGTCTTGCAGCAATGTTTGGATTAATTGCATATGGTTCACGAACAATTATTATGACTAACATGGGGATGGTATAGAAATGGCACAAGTTTCTAGTATTGCAGATGATCAATCTTCTAAATCAATCACCCTTAGAATTGCAAGATACAATCCTGAAAAAGACAATGAAAGACAATTCATGGAATTTACTGTTCCATATGAAAAATGGACTACTGTACTTGAAGCAATTCTTGACGTAAAGAAACATTTTGATCATTCAGTTGCTGTACGTTATTCGTGCAGACAAGCAACATGTGGTTCATGTGGAATGATAATTAATGGAAAACCAAGACTCGCATGTTTTACAAAAATTAGTGAGCTTGATTCAAATGTTGTAACTGTAGAACCAATGAACAATTTCCCAATCATCCGTGATTTGGCAGTAAAGTTTGAAAGATTGTTTGATACTCATCATAAAATCAAACCTTACTTAGATAGAGATGATACTGAATTAGAATCAGATGCAAAAGAATTTTTACAATCTCCTGAAGAATTAGAACAATACATTCAGTTTGCAAACTGCATCAAATGTGGTTTATGTAATTCTGCATGTCCTACAATGGCTACTGATTCTTCGTTTGTAGGTCCACAAGCTCTTGCTCAAGCATACCGTTATGTGGCAGATAGTAGAGATAAAGGAAAAGATTCTAGACTAAAAATTATTGATGACTCTCATGGAATTTGGAGATGTCATTTTGCAGGTTCTTGTAGCCAAGTATGTCCAAAAGGTGTTGACCCCGCAATGGGAATTCAGCTTCTTAGAGGATACATGCTTGGTTTTAGAAGCTAACCAAGTTTTTTTGGATTTGGACTATTGTTAACTTGATTGTTGATCTGTTCTGCCATAAAGTGATTTGAGACATTTACTTTAACATCTTCAACCCCATCCACTTTCAACAGGTTGTCATGTATGTCTTGACAAATTTTAAAACCAAACACTGCTGGACAGAATGGACTTGTTAAATGCAAATCAACTTTAACATTGCTATCATTGATATCAACTTCATCAATTAATTCTAGTTCTACAATTGATGTGTTAATTTCTGGATCTACGATCTTTGATAACTCATCGAATAGTTTTACCCGAAGCTGTTTGATATCTTGACTCATGTGGGCAAAAGCGTCGATGCTATATATAACCATTCTAGAACCTTAGGTAATGTATCGTTCACGTCTTGGAAATGATTTGAGTGATATTACTTTGGATTATGTCTCATCAATTGATGATGATTCTGTAATTGCTTTCTATGACATTCTTGGAAGCCAAGCTCATGTTTTGATGTTATACCAACAAAACATTATAACAAAAACTGATGCAAAAAAAATTCTCTCTTCTTTGGAGAGTTTGAAAGATGAAACATTTGATTCATCATCTGGCGCTGAGGATATTCATGAATTAATCGAGACGTTAGTAATCAAACGAGCTGGTATGGCAAGTGGTGGAAAAATGCATACTGCACGTTCAAGAAATGATCAAGTTGTTTTAGATATCAGAATGAAAATTAGAGATGACATCAACATCATTTGCAATTGTCTCCTAGATACTATTGAAGCACTAGTTTCCGTGGCTAAAAACCACCAAAAAACAATCATGCCACTTTACACGCATCTTCAACAAGCTCAAGCTGGTCTATTTTCTCATTATCTTCTTGCACATGCAGATGTTTTGTCAAGAGATTTTCAAAGACTCTATGGAACTTTTGATAGAATAAATCAAAGTCCATTGGGTGCTGGACCTGTTGGTGGCACAAGTATTCCAATTGATAGACATAGTACTGCAAAGATGCTAGGATTTGATGATCTAGTTGAAAACTCAATTGATGCAACTAGTACACGTGACTTTGTAGCAGAATATGTCTCGATGGTCTCAATTTTAATGACTAATCTAAGTAAAATTGCTGAAGACTTTGTAATTTGGTCAACATCTGAATTCTCTTTTATTGAATTATCTGATGAATTTACATCTCCTTCAAGTGTAATGCCACAAAAGAAAAATCCTGATATTTTGGAATTGACTCGTGGAAAAACAGCCGAAGTAATTGGAAACCTTACTGCAATTTTATCTACCATCAAAGGATTAGCATCTGGTTATGGACGTGATTTACAACAGATAAAATCTTCAATTTGGTCAACATCAAAAATTTCAATCAACGCACTTCTAATTTTGAAATCAGTGCTTCTTACTTTGAAAGTAAATGAAAAACAAATGAAAAAAGTGACCGAATCTAGCAATCTGATTGCTTTAGACATTGCAGAAAAATTGGTTCAAGAAGGAGTTCCATTTCGTGTAACTCATAAAATTGCTGGTTCATTAGTTCAACTAGCACACATTTCAAAAAAACCAATTTCGAAATTAACGCCATCTGACCTCAAAAAATCTGTAGATGGCACAAAAGTTGATCCTAAACTAGTTTCTAAAATCATCTCTTCCACAACTGTGATATCTTCTCTAAAGGAGAGAAAATCTTATGGCTCTTCAGGATATGATGAACAAAAACGAATGATTTCTGATAGGCTCAAAAAAATTAATGATTTTAGAACTGATCTTACTCACAGAGAAAACAAAATCAGTTCTTGTATTGAAGATTTGAAAAAACAAATTGATGAAATAATTTAATGAAAAAAGAAAAGTAGCGGGTCTAAAGGGATTCGGACCCTTGACAACCGGATTAAAAGTCCGGTGCGCTACCTGGCTGCGCCATAGACCCTCACGAAAAATGCTTTACGTGTATAATTTAGTCTTTTACAAAAGTTATTGTTGTGACAGAAACTTTTAATCTGGCAATCTGATTCATTGAACTTGTGCCCTTGTAGTATAGCCCGGTCTAGAATTCGGCCCTGTCACGGCTGAGACGCGTGTTCAAATCCCGCCGAGGGCGCCATTATTTTCATTTTTTCATTTGAAAACCGATCAAAATTGTTTTTTCGTAGTTTATCGTTCTAAAACTAATGATTTACAGTCTTTGTCACAAGAATATTAAAATTCAGGCAAATTTGTGATTATTTTGTTGTCTGAAGAGAAAAAAGAATCTGAAGTAGAAGCAAAACCTACTGAAGATCCTACATCAGAGAAACCATCTGCTGAAGACGCTGCAAAAGCAGAAGCTGCAAAAGCAGTTGAAGAAGCAAAACAAGCATCTGACGCAATTGCAAAAGCTGAAGCTGCTGCAAAAGCTGCAGAAGAAGCTGAGAATGCTGTAAAAGAAGCAATTGCAAAAGCAGAAGCTGCAAAAGCAGAAGCTGAAGCTGCAGCAGAAGAAGAATACAAAGCAATTGCAGCTGAAGTAAAAGCAGATGCTGCAAAAGCACCAGACTATACCTTTAAGCGACAAGGTGAGGAAATCTTTAGACGTGAAATGGGTGAACCTGAATTTTGGTTAGAAAAAGAGGATCGTTTCCCACGACCAATTCTTACTGCAGAACAACAAGAATCACTTACATTAAAAGCAGAAACTCCTCAAGATCAAACTCCTGCATATAATCCTGAAAATGTACTTAGTCCAGAATTTGAAGGAAAATCAAATTATGAACGTGGTGTTGGTGAAATTTTAGAAGTTGCAAAATTAAAACTTGAAACATTAAAGAGTGATCCTGATGCAACTGAAAAAGAAATCAAAGATTTAGAAGATGAAATTACTTATTTAGAATCATTACATGAAAATTACTTTATTGGTATGAACGTGTTTAGAACAGCTCATGGTGGACGAAACAAAATAGCAGCTAAATGAGGATGATGTGATTTGGGTAACGTTAGTTTTGATGTAATGAATGCACGAGTTACTTTCAAAAATGTACCAATTCATTCTTTATCCAAATTTGAATTCAAAAATGTACCTGCTGCATGTGAAGAATTTAAAAAAATCCCTGGTGTTGATGAATGTATTATTATTCAAACTGCAAGCAGAGTTGAAATTTTTACTGTAAGTAATGTTGAAGATGAAGATTCTCCTGATGCAAGAAGAGATGAAGCAAAAGGTCTTATCTTAAATCAAGTCAAAGATACTTGGGTAGCGTTATCTTCTTTAGAACAAATAGATATTGATCATTTTGATCAAACCATTGAAGTCTACAAAGGTAATGATGTTTACCTTCATTTGTTACGTTTAGCTGCGGGACTTGATTCTTTTGTTGTTGGAAAGAGAGAAGTCTATGATGAAATATCTCAGTCTCTAGAACATGCAAAACAAGCAGGAACTTCAGGCAAAATTTTGAACAAATTATTTGATAGTGTTATTCGATTAGCCACAAAAATGAGAGATGCCACTGGAATTGAAAAGGATGTTATCTCTCTTGGTGATATTGCAGTAAAATTAGTTGATGAAAAAGCTGGTTTAGATGCTAAAAAGAAAGTATTGTTGATGGGAACCGGTGAGTCTGCAGCACAAATTGCAAAGACTCTCAATAAGAAAGAAATTCAATATGATGTTGCAAGTAGAACTCTTGATAGGGCTACTGGTTTTTCAACAGTAGTAGGTGGAAATCCTGTAAACTTTGAAGATGCATTGGCAGGTTTAGACAAGTATGATATTGTATTTGTTGCAACTACTGCCGACTATTTCATTATCACTCATGAAAGAATTAGATTAGTTATGGAAGAAAAGAAGAAAGGTACTCTTATCATGGATATCTCAGAACCAAGAGCTGTTAACGAGGATATTACCTCTCTTCCAGGAATCAAATTGTTGTTTAGAGATCAAATTGCTGAACTCTATGAAGAAAGTGTTAAAGCTAGAAAAGGTATTGTTCCTGCAGTTGAAAAAATCATAGATAAAGAACTACCTGTATTATCAATTAGAATGCAAAAACTAGAAAATTAATTTTCTTAAAGACCTTGTTTTCTTAATAGAAACTGCATAATGGCTTCTTTGGAATAATCAATTCCATGCTCTTCTTCAGTGTGGTTTCTAAAGTTTTCAATAACTTCTTCTGTATCTCCGTTAGCTACAAAATCACATTCAAAACCATAATCTCTACACTTCAGTTCTGTCATACTTTTGAAAAAAAAGCCTCACTATAAAAATCCACAGGTAGTAATTGTATAGGGGTAACAGATCCTAAAAATTAAATTTGAATACTTGTCTATCCGTAGGATTCAAACTTGATGCCAAAGCTTCCGTCTGGTTTCTTTTCATGTTCTGTAACAAAGCCTTGTGGACCTAAAGAATCAATGACTCCATCAATGGTACCTTGGTAACCACAAATGTAGATAATTGTATTTTCTGGAGTTATCTTTTCGCCTACCATCTCTTCTACAGGTGACATTCCTGTTTTTTTATCTGGTGCAAAAAATGATTCAACTCTACCTACATGACCATTCCAAGATCTATTGAAAAATTCTTTTGGTCTACTAACAGCTGCTCTGTATCTAAAGTTCCATTGATCTCTTCCCCTTCTTTCACTTTCCAATTCCAAGTCTGTAAAGAGACGTTTGTAACTTAATTCATCAACATAGCTAGCACCGTGTAAAACAACCACTTCTCTTTTGTCATTTGTATCATGGAAATGTTTTGCAAAAGCAACAAATGGTGCAATACCTGTACCACCACCAACACAAACCACTCTTCTTTTATCCTCTTGTCCGTTTGGAAGTACGTCACTAATCTGTAATGCAGTTCCACTAGGATCTCCTAACCAAACTTCATCACCAACACTTGCATAGAATAATTCTGTAGTAACTCTACCGGGAAGTGGTTTTCTTACCCATCTAATTACAAATTCAAAATAATCTCTATTTTCGGCATGTGATGCAATTGAATATGCCCTTCTAACAATTTTTTTTTCTGCTGGTATTGGAACCCCAATTGTCAGAAATTGACCTGTTTTGTATTCTGGCATTCCACCTTCTGGAAGTAATCTGATAATTACAAGATCTTCTTTTAATAATTCTCTGTAAATGACTTTGGCTTTTGTCTCACTAACCATACCACAAGTTTTTTCGCTACTTTGGATAAATATATTTCTGTTAAACTTGATGAAAAAATTAATTTCTTAACGAAAATTTGAAATTTTATTCATTGATTTGTGACATTATCTCATCTAGAATTTTCTGATTTGCAGCTGCAATAAAAGAAACTCTTGTGTCATAGCTTAGATCTGCATCCAATGGATTCAAATCTGCATCCAACAATAATCCTCCAGCTTCTTTGACAATCAAGTAACCTGCTGCAATATCTTGAATTCTGATCTTGTCTCGTAAATCCATAAAAATATCCATTAATCCTCTTGCAAATAATGCCATCTCAAGAGCATTAGCACCAAAATGTCTTGTATGGTTGTGATTCTCAAATATTGGGTGAAGCTTCTTCATTAACTCTGTTGATGCTCCTGATGTGTTAATTCCTACAATCTTGTATACAGGATCTTTGTTATGTACCTTCATTTGCTCTTGATTGAAAAACGAACCCTTGTCTTTTGATGCCCAATACATCTCACCATTGTCAAGATTTGTGATGACTCCATCTGTTATAGAACTAAGTTTGTCTTCTGTTGCAAAAGCTAGTGAACTACAAAAGAAAGGAACTCCTCTTACTGCATTTGCAGAACCATCAATTGCATCCATAATCACATAACCTTTAGGCTCTTTTGATAATTCCACTCTGCCACATTCTTCACCTAAAACTACACATGGAAAATTAATTTCTTTCAGAAAATCAAGAACTGTTTTTTCAGCAATAATGTCTATGTTTCTTGAAATATCTCCACCAGCTCCTCTCCCAAAATCCCCTGCAGCATGTTCAGTACCTGCAAGATCTTTTACATTTTCATAAATTCTATTTGAAACCTCACGAAGAATTTCGATAACTTCCACAAACAATATTTTTTGCTTCGTAATTTAAGTGAAGAAAATTTTTGTTTTGAAAGCATAAATAACAACACATTGAATTTTGAATGTGAGTGGAAAAGACGAATCAATTTTTAGCAAAAGTGCTTTAATGGGAACAAAACCTGGAAAACAAATCATCAAACAGGGTTTATTCAAATCCAAGGGATTCAAATTATTTAATCAATATAAGCAAGAGGCTGAAGATACATTCCCTACATTTGCTCAAAGATTTGCAAAAAATCTATTTGACCAAATTAATGCTGATCAATCCCCAAACACCACACAACAACAATTCGCTGAAGAAGTGGGTTCTACTGAAATTATTTTGAATGCATCTGAAATTGAGCCTATAAAGTCTAAACTACAAGATTTTGACACCTTACACGATAGAGTACTTAGAATTTTAAATTCTAATTTTGTCAAAATGACATTCCCTGTTTTTAATGGTCTTTTTGACGCATCTACAGATTATTTCAAAGATGATAAAAACACTACAATGAGGGAAGATATTGTTGACGGTCACATTATTGCAATTGATCTTAGTGAACCAATGGATAGAATTGTAGATAAAGATGAAGACTTGGAATACTTAGACGATTACAAATTGATGAATCCATATATTTTGAAACTTGCAAGAGAAAAAATTTCAAAAGGTGGCGAAGATGTACTCAAAGAATTTGAAGAGGGTTTTAAACAAGCAAGAATTGGACAATACCTTGATACAAAATTAAAAGATAAACCTACTGAAATTACTGAAGAAGAACTAATTGAAAGTTACAAAAAATATCGTTCTGTTATGGGAACTGCCGGTAGAAACATGGCTCTAAATCGTGCACCTTTAGCTGATATTTTTTACACTGGAATGGCAAAAGCTGCTGAATCTGTAGGGTGTGGAAATGAAATTGAAGATAGCATTAGGGATAGAGCTGCAAAAATTCCTTCTTGGCCATTATTTTATTCATTAAAAATGAATGATGCAAAACGTGGATTTGAAGAAACAATGAACCATAGCGAATCTTATTTGAGAGAAGCAAGAGATGCTCTAGAAAAATTACCTGATAATTTTTCCCATACCAAATTTTTAGAATTTCTATTTCTTACTGTAGAGCATTATAATCAATTTTGGTATAAGAAACTACAAGAAGCAAACATCTGGTCAGATTTGAACAAAAATCTTCCAAGAAAGTGATAAAATTGATGTGGTCTGAAAAATATCGACCTCAGAATATTTCCGACATGGTTGGAAATGAAGAATCTCGTTCTGCAATTATGGAATGGTTTGCAAAATGGAAAAAAGGCACAAAACCTCTACTCCTGGTTGGCCCTCCGGGAATAGGAAAAACAACTATGGCATTTCTCGTAGCCAAACAATTTGGCTATGATATGATTGGACTTAACGCAAGTGACGTTAGAAGTAAATCTAGAATTAATGAGATTCTTACTCCTGTATTGGGAAATGTAAGCGTTCTTGGAACTCCGATGATATTTGTTGATGAGGTAGATGGAATTCATGGCCGTGGAGACTATGGTGGTGTTGCAGCACTTGTTGATATACTAAAAGAACCAACCGTTCCAATAATTCTTGCTGCGAATGATGACTCTTCTGATAAAATGAAAAATATTAAAAAAGTTGTAAAAATAATTTCTTTCAAAAAAATACCTCCACGTCTTCTTCGAGTTTATTTGGAAAATATTTTGAAAAAAGAAAGTGCAAAACTTAGTCCCGGTTCATTAATCAAAGTAATTGACAAATCTCAAGGTGATATTCGTTCAATGATCAATTTAACACAATCAATGGTTACAGGATTTAATCCTCAAACAGAAACAAAATTTGAAAATATTGATGTTGAAGATGGTGTTAACGCATTTTTTAAATCAAAATCTGTTGAAGAAGCTCGAAGTGTTTTGTATTCTATGCAAATTGATCCGAGAGAAAAAATTAACGCATTTTATTCTAGTATAGTTACAAGTAATCTGGATGCTGATACATTTGCAAAGTATTTAGAAATAATTTCTGAAGCTGATATGCTTTATGGAAAAATTGTTAGAACACAAAATTGGCGATTGTTAAGATATCTTAATGATATATTGATCAAACTTTATCAAAATGATGATAGAGTTAGATATGCTCAATACAATCTTTCATGGCCTTTACTTAATAGAATTCGTTGGGATGGTGCAAAAATAAAATCACTTTCTTCTGTTATGGCAAAAAAATTACATTTGTCATCTAGTGCATTTGTTACCTTTGGATTACCTTTTGTTTTATTTTGTATTAAAAACAAAACATTGGAGTTGGAACTAGAAGAAACGTTTGGTGATATTATTGAAAAGGAGATTGAACTGATACAATGAGTTGGAGAAAAATACCTATGAAGTTCCCTGGAACTTGTATTGTATGCAATGAAAAAATTGAAATCAATGAAATTGGTCTCTGGGCAAAAGGGCTAGGTGTAAAACATGAAAAATGTGCTGAAGTTCATGAACTACAGTGTATAGTTTGTGGTGGTCCCGCTGGATGTGAACAATGTGAATTCCAAGAAATATGTGATATTGCAAATGTCTCTCAATTTTGTATATGTAAAAACTGCAGTGAAAAAAACGACACCTTTGTCTCCTACCAAAAAGCCACCAACAAAAAATTTCCAATTATTAACTCATAATTTCCTAAAATTCTCAATATTCTATATGGTATTTCCTAAAAAAATTCGACAGAAATTTCTTCAAACTAAATTAATATAGGAAATCGTTTTGGACTAGATCACTATCATGCATTCAGAAAAACTGGAAAATTATAGTAACAAACACAAAACTTCTCAACAAGGTGGTGGTCAAGATAGGATCAAAGCCCAGCATGATAAAGGCAAATTAACTGCACGAGAGAGAATCGATCTTTTGTTAGATGAGGGCAGCTTTACCGAAATCGATCCAATGGTAACTCATCATTATCATGAATATGATATGCAGAAAAAGAAGTTCTTTACTGATGGTGTAGTTGGCGGATATGGAAATGTTAATGGTAGACAAATCTTCGTATTTGCTTATGATTTTACAGTTCTTGGTGGAACTCTAAGTCAAATGGGAGCCAAAAAAATTACTAAACTAATGGATCATGCAGTTAGAACTGGATGTCCAGTTATCGGAATTATGGATTCTGGTGGTGCAAGAATTCAAGAAGGGATAATGAGTCTTGATGGATTTGCAGATATCTTTTATCATAATCAATTAGCTTCAGGAGTTATTCCTCAAATTACAGCAAGTATTGGTCCTTCTGCTGGTGGTTCAGTGTATTCACCAGCTATGACAGACTTTGTAGTAATGGTAGAAAAAGCAGGATCAATGTTTGTTACTGGTCCTGATGTTGTAAAGACCGTTTTAGGTGAAGAAATTTCAATGGATGATCTCGGTGGAGCTATGACACATGGTTCAAAAAGTGGAGTTGCACACTTTGTTGCACAAAATGAATACGAATGTATGGATTACATCAAAAAATTAATCTCATTTCTTCCACAAAATAATTCTGAAGAACCTCCAAAAATAAAAACTGATGATGATCCAAACAGATTAGATCATAATCTCATTAATGTTATCCCAGAAAACCCATTACAACCTTATGATATGAAAGAAATTATCAACTCTATTGTAGATAATCATGAGTTCTTTGAAGTTCATGAATTGTTTGCACCAAACATTGTTGTAGGTTATGGTAGAATGGATGGTCAAGTAGTTGGAATTATTGCAAACAATCCAATGCATTTGGCAGGAGCACTTGACATTGATTCATCAAACAAATCTGCTCGTTTTATTAGATTCTGTGATGCATTTAACATCCCCATTATCACACTAGTAGACACACCAGGTTACATGCCAGGTTCTAATCAAGAACATAACGGTATCATTAGACATGGTAGTAAACTACTCTATGCATATTGTGAAGCAACTGTTCCAAGAATTACACTTGTAATTGGAAAGGCATATGGTGGTGCATACATTGCAATGGGAAGTAAGAATCTTAGAACTGACATTAATTATGCATGGCCAACTGCCCGTTGTGCTGTATTAGGTGGAGAAGCTGCTGTAAAAATCATGAACAGAAAAGATTTGGCAGACGCAGACAACCCTGAAGAACTCAAGAAGAAATTGATTGATGAGTTTACAGAGAAATTTGAAAACCCATACGTTGCCGCATCTCACGGAACTGTTGATAATGTAATTGATCCTGCAGAAACAAGACCTATGTTGATTAAAGCACTCAAAATGCTTGCAAACAAAAGAGACAAACAACTTCCTAGAAAACATGGAAATATCAATTTGTGATTAAAATGATTGAGAAAGTACTTATTGCAAACAGAGGAGAAATTGCTCTTAGAGTAATTAGAACATGTAATGCATTAGGCATCAAAACTGTTGCAGTATATTCTGATGAAGATTACAATTCTTTACATGTAAAGAAAGCTGATGAATCTTATCATATTGGGGAAGCAGCTCCTGCAAAATCATATCTTAATCAAGAAAAAATTCTTGAAGTGATGTTGTCTTCTGGTGCAAATGCTGTTCATCCAGGTTATGGTTTCCTTTCTGAAAACGATGACTTTGCAAGATTGTGTGAAAAAAATAAAATTACATTCATCGGTCCATCTGCTGATTCCATGAACCTATGTGGTGATAAGATGGAATGTAAAGCTGCAATGCTAAAAGCTCAAGTTCCAACAGTACCTGGAAGTCCAGGATTAGTAGCTGATGCAGACGAAGCAGAAAAAATTGCAAATGAAATTGGTTATCCTGTACTTTTGAAATCTGTGTATGGTGGTGGAGGTCGTGGAATTAGATTAGTTACTACTGATAAAGAATTACGTGAAGGTTTTGAAACAGTAACTTCAGAATCTATTGCAGCAGTTGGAAAATCTGCAATCATTGTTGAAAAATTCCTAGAAAAAACTAGACATATTGAATATCAAATGTGTAGAGATCATCATGGCAATGCCGTACATCTCTTTGAGAGAGAATGTTCTATTCAAAGAAGAAATCAAAAATTAATTGAACAAACTCCATCTCCTGTTGTAGATGAAGCAAAAAGAGAAGAAATTGGTGAATTAGTTGTCAAAGCAGCAGAAGCTGTTGATTACACCAATCTTGGTACCGCAGAATTTCTAAGAGCTGATAATGGCGAATTTTATTTTATTGAGATTAACGCAAGACTTCAAGTAGAGCATCCTATCAGTGAAATGGTTTCAGGATTAGACTTTGTTAAATTACAAATTGATATTGCGAACGGAGAACCACTTCCATTCAAACAAAAAGATCTAAAGATGAATGGCTATGCTATTGAATGTAGAATTAATGCTGAAGACACATTTTTGGACTTTGCACCTTCAACTGGACCTGTTCCAGATGTAACAATTCCTGCAGGACCTAATGTTAGATGTGACACTTATCTTTATCCTGGATGTACAGTATCTCCATTTTACGATTCATTAATGGCAAAACTCTGTACTTGGGGACCTACATTTGAAGAATCTAGAACAAGAATGCTTACTGCATTAAATGATATGTATGTTCAAGGTGTAGAAACATCAATTCCACTATACAAAACAATCCTAAATTCTGAAGAATACAAAAAAGGAGAACTATCGACTGACTTTTTGAAACGTTATGATATGATTGATAAGTTAAGTGAAGATCTTAAGAAAGAAAAAGAAGACAAGAGTGAAGCAGCTTTAGCTGCTGCTATCATTCATTCTGAATACTTTAAGAACAGAGTGCAAAACAACAACGCAAGTAGTGCAACTTGGAAAAATAAATTGGATTGATGATTAATGGACTATAAAGTATCTGATGTTGAGAAATCATTTGAAGGAAAAATTATTGAAAACTTGGGCAACAATGATTATGTAATTAAGATAAATGACAAAGAACACCAACTGAGAATTCTTTCTATGGATGCGAAAGGAATAGAATTCATTTTAGATCAACAATATCATAAAGCAAAATATCTTGAGAATGCAACTAATGAAATGAATCTTGTAATTGATAATGTTCCAGTTACACTAAACATGAATACTCATTTTGATGAAATTGTTTTCAAAAACTCTGGTGGTGGTGGTTCAGGTGGTGCTCAATTAGCACTCAAAAGTCAAATTCCAGGAAAAGTTGTATCCATCGCAGTTGCTGAAGGTGATTCAGTTAAGAAAGGTGATGTTGTATGTACTCTGGAGTCCATGAAGATGCAGGTTGCAGTAAAAGCACACAAAGATGGTGCTGTTAAAAACCTCAAAATTAAAGAGGGCGCAACTGTCGCAAAAGGCGACGTCATCACAGATTTAGAATAAAAAAGAATTTTTTCCTACTTGAGGAAATTTTTAATCTCTTCATAGTTTGGTTCCTTTAATGGATCTTCTGAAACCCATTTGTAACCAATTTTTCCGTCTTCCGTAATTATGAATACAGAACGTTTTGCTGCGTTGTAGTCCTTAATGTGAAGCAAGTCTTTCATCAAAATGTCGTAGTCACTAATTGTTTTGCTGTTGTAATCTCCCAATAATGGAAAATTGAAGTTATGTTTTTCTGCAAATGCTTTATTTGCAAAAGGACCATCGTTACTAATTGCAACTATTTGTGCACCTGTATCTGCAATTTCTTGCCAAGAATCTCTAAGTGTACATAGTTCTGTCTCACAGACAGGAGAACTTGCTGCCACAATGAATGTAAGAACGATCTTTTTTCCTTTGAATTCATCCAAAGTCCGCAATTTTAGTTCTGTATCTGGAAGCTCAAAATTTGGAGCGGTATCCCCGACATTCAATGACATGATCGCATTTTGCTAATGTTCTATAAAGTAGTTTAGAAAAAATATTTTTTTTCGATCAAAGCCCCAAAATCTGAAACATACCTTTTTATACAAAAATCAGGGTGAAAAGCTAAATTGGTCGGGGAATTAGCGGGCAATTACAGTACTGTGGTATTGATGTTTGCCTTTGGTATAGCAGCAATGGCACCTGCATTGATCATTTCTCGAATGGTTTCTCCTCGAAAACGTAGTAATCCAGTAAAATTTTTGCCGATGGAATGTGGTCAAGTTCCATCTGGAGAAGGACGAACGCATTTCATGATGCAATATTATCCGTATATTCTCATGTTCGTAGTTTTTGATGTAATGGCAATTTTCTTGTATGCATGGGGAAGTGCTCTTTTGGAACTTCCAAAGAGTGCAACTTTACCGATGATGGGATTCTTAGCTATAATGTTTGGTGCAATGGCATTTGCATTGTATCAATCAGGGAGACGAAAAATATGGTAGTTTTTTATACAAATCAAATTAACGGGGATAGGAGATAAGATTGCTTAAAGACTTAGTAACACCAGAAAATGCAAATGTCTTTGTAGGAAAACTCGGAGACATTTTAGAAAAAGCAATCGACAAACCATTGGGCTACGCCATCAATTGGGGTAGAATTTGGTCACTCTGGCCTGTCCACATTGAAACAGCTTGTTGCAGTGTAGAATTTGGCGCAGCATCAAGTCCAAGATATGATGTTGAAAGATTTGGTATCATCGAAGCATTTGGATCACTTAGACAATGTGATCTAGTTGTTGTTCAAGGAACTATTACAAGAAAGATGGCACCACGTCTCAGATTAGTTTATGATCAAATGCCGGAACCAAAGTATGTAATTGCTATGGGAGCTTGTGCAATTACTGGAGGATTGTATTTTGATTCATACAATGTACTTCCAGGAATTGACGGAGTAATTCCAGTTGATGTCTATGTTCCAGGTTGCCCACCTAGACCTGAAACTCTCATACAAGGATGTATTTTGTTACAAGAGAAAATTAAGAGAATGAAGGCTAGGAAGTTTGTATAATGAGTAGTGATTCTGAAAAACCAGCAGCAGCAAAACCTGAAGAGAAACCATCTCCTCCTAAACCTACACCAAAACCCCCCGCAAAGGCTGAAGAAAAACCCGTAGAACTTCCAGCATTTGAAAAAGGTATTTCAGATAAACTAGTAGAAAAATTTGGAGATAAAGTAGAAGTAGACTTTGTAAAAGAAGACCGAATTGGAATTAAAACAAGTAAAGAAAACGTTCATGATGTAGCCCAATTCATTCGTGATGATTTGCATTATGACCATGCTGAATCTGTCTCAGGCGTAGATTATCCTGCAGATAATGAAATTGAAGTAGTTTATCATCTTGGCTCTTATTCTGAATCCTCTCTTGCAAGACAAGTTCTTACATTAACCACTCGTGCTCCTAGAGAATCACACCCAATTCCTGGACAAGACTCTACAAAACTCCCTACTCTTAGAGATGTGTTTTACAGTGTAGAATTTGGTGAAAGAGAAGTTTTTGAAATGTTAGGTGTTTACTTTGATGGTCATCCAGATAATAGACGATTACTTTTGCCTGAAGATTGGGCAGACTTACCACCACTTCGAAAGGACTTTGCAATAAAGGGTAGATGATATGACTGATATAATGCCACCAGGGTTAGCACTCAAAAAAGTAGATGAGAGAATTATGACTCTCAATGTTGGACCCCAACATCCGGGTTCTGGTCACATGAGAATTGTTGTTCAAATTGATGGTGATTATATTGTTGCATGTGATCCTGATCCGGGATATGTTCATCGTGGAGAAGAAAAGATGGCAGAATATAGAAACTACATCACTAATGTTCCTCACTTGGAAAGACCAGTAATTCATGATTCTTGTAATGTTCTTTATCCGTATGTTTTAGGTGCAGAAGAAATTCTTGGAATTGAAGTTCCAGAACGTGCAAAATATGTTAGAGTAATTTGTTCAGAACTAAATCGTTGTATCTACACAATGTATTGGCTTGCAATTTATGGAATTTTCTTAGGCCACTCTACAATGTTCATGTGGCCTGCAGGTGACAGAGAACTCTTAATTGATCTTATGGAAAAAGTATCTGGCGCTAGAGTAACACATGCACACTTTATCCCCGGTGGAGTAAGAAACGATTTGCCTGCAAACTTTGAAGATGTATGTTTACGTCAAGTGAATTACTTTGAGAAACGTATCAAAGAATACGCTGCCGTGTTTTATGATAATCCTATCTTGATTTCAAGAACACAAGACACTGGTGTACTGTCACGTGAAAATGCAATTAGATATGGAACCACTGGTTCAGTACTTAGAGCAAGTGGTGTAGATTATGATTTGAGAGTAAAAGCACCTTATGATGTCTATGATGAATTAGACGTTCATACTAACGTAATGAAAGAAGGAGATTCTTATGCAAGATCTAGAGTTCCATGGCTTGACATGATGGAAAGTTGTAATATCATTAGACAAGCATTACAGAAAATGCCAAAGTCTGGTTCTGTCAGAACAAAACTAAAGCCAAATCCTAAGACTAAAGGCCCTGCAACTGTTTACAAACGCGTTGAATCTGGCAGAGGTTCTCTTGGTTGTTATATTGTATCTGATGGTAAAACTGAACCTTACAGAGTAAAGATGAGTGTTCCTTCATTTAGAAACTTACTAGCATTGCCTAATCTTCTGATTGGCGAAAAACTTGGTAACATGCCATCTGTTTATTGGAGTCTTAATTATTGGCCAGTGGAGGCAGATAGGTAAATGTCAGCTTTAGCACCAAAATTCAAACTAAGTGAGTTTATCAAATCTCTTCTTGATAATGCATTTTGGATTGTTCTACTTGTGTCACTAATTGGATTGCCTGCAATTCAAGTACTCTTGTTCTACATTGAAATGCCTGTAATTAATGGTGAATTACTTACACCATTCCTTGCCATGACTTGGTTAGCGGACCCTTCACGTAGTCTACCAATTCTAAAAGCATTCATGGCAACTGATATGTTTAGAGTGATGGCATTTCCAGGATTTGGATTTGCTGCTCTTATTGCTGCCGCTACAATTTTTGTTGAAAGAAAGATGCTTGCCAAGTTACAATTAAGAGTAGGTCCTTTTTACTGTGGAAAAATTGAAGGTATTTTACAATTAGCAGGCGATGGCCTAAAACTAATTTCTAAAGAGATTATTATTCCTGCGAAAGCTGACAAGCCAATATTCTGGGCAGCTCCTGTGATATTTGTTGCAACAGCTGCTGCATTTGTTGCATTAATTCCTGTAGCTCCTGGTTGGGTAGTTGCAGATGTAGACTTGGGATTACTTGGTGTCTTTGCAGTAATTGGTTTCTTCCCAATCATAACAATTCTTTCAGCATGGTCTGCTAACAGTAAATTCCCATTCATTGGTGGTATTAGAGCTCTATTCCAAATGGTTTCATTTGAAATTCCGTTAATCTTGTCTTTGTTAGGAGTTGTAATTCTAACTGGTACACTCAACTTGTCTGAAATTGCAGCTAGTCAATCAAACTTCCCATGGATTATCTTTTTGCCAGTTGGGGCAATTGTCTTCTTTATCACAATGCTTGCAGAATTAGAGAGAATTCCATTTGACTTGCCAGAAGCAGAAAGTGAAATTGTTGCTGGTTGGTTAACTGAATTCTCTGGAATGATGTATGGTTTAGTTCAATTAGGAACATATCTGAAACTTTACGCATTTGCAGGATTGTTTGTTGTTTTGTTCTTAGGTGGATGGAACGGTCCAATGGTTGTACCTCCATTCCCAGAAGAATTACTTACTGGAGTTGAAATGGGTCCTCTTACTATAGGTCCATTCCCTGGAATGCCATTATTTGATCAAGAAATGCTAAATGGAACTCTCTGGTTTGTTCTAAAAACAGTTGGTGTGATTTTCTTCATACTGTTACCTAGAGGTGTGTTCCCAAGAATCAGAATTGATATGTTATTGAGTCTTGGTTGGACTAAATTAATTGGATTAGCATTCGTTAACATCTTTATTGCACTAGGCTTGCTTTACGCTGGAGTCTTGGGACCAGGAGGATTACAATAATGGGCACTGCAACTGGAATTATTCGTGCATTAAATTCAGGAATTAAACATCTTGCCATTAAACGATTTACACTTCGTTATCCTGAAGAGAAACTAAAATTTGTTGGTGATGGTTATCAATTTGATCCTTCAACTGGTGTTGGTATAGCTGGACTGAAAGGAAGACATATGCTATTCCATGATCACTGTACTGGATGTCAATTATGTTCAATTGCTTGTGAAGGTGTTGCTGAAGCAATTGCAATGGTAAAAGTCCCTGAGGAACAAAAACAAAATAAAAAATCTATCATGCCTCAAATTGATTATGGAAAATGTGTTTTCTGTGGTCTTTGTGTTGATGCTTGTCCATTTTATGCACTTTACATGACAAATGATTATGAATTATCTTCATTTACTAAAGAAGGTCTAATTTACACTCCTGCACAACTTGCAGTAAAACCATATCTTACACAAGATAGTGAAATCCAAATCACTGATAGAGGTGCAACACATGGCTGATGCTGCATTCTTAGCTCTTACTGTAATCACAATTGGTTCTGCAATTGCAGCACTTGAATTAAGATCATTAATTTATGGTTCCATCGCATTAATGGGAACTCTTGGTGGTATTGCCGGATTCTTCTTTTTGTTAGATGCTCCATTTGTTGCATTATTCCAACTTGCAGTTTATGTTGGCTCTATCGCTGTTCTTATCTTATTTACTGTCATGTTGGTAAAAAGAGAACTCATATTCAAAAAAATTGAAGATAAAAGAAGAAAGTTTGCCGGAATTGGTTTGATGATGGTTGTAATGGTAGGATTAGGTGCAGTCTTTTTAGATTCTGGAATTAAAACAATCACTACTGATGAACCACCTGTTGACTTTAGAGATATTGGTACAGACTTTGTAACATATTATTGGCCTGCATTAATTTTGATGGGATTGATTTTAGCCGGTTCTGTTACTGGTGCACTTGTATTAGCAAAACGAGAGGATGTAGAGGATGACCAACGAACTAATTGATTTTACACTTGTATCTGTAGCCCTATTAGGAATAGGAATCTATGGTCTTGCTGTTAAACGTAATTTCATTAGAATGCTATTTGCAGTTGAAATTATCATTAATGCTGCTAATCTCAGTTTGGTTGCATTTGGTAGATTCTTACCACATAGCGGTGGTCAAACCATGGCATTATTCTCTATAGCAATTGCAGCTGCCGAAGTAGCAGTTGGATTGTCATTAATTATTGTAGCATATCGTATGTATCAAAATGTCGATATTGCAGACTTCAGGAGTTTGAAAGGATAATGGAATACGCATTATTACAGGCAGTTTTCTTGCCACTACTCTTATCTCCAATAGCCTACATCTTAGGAAGAAAAGTAGGACCAACTCCTGCTATGTGGTTCACATTTGCAATCTTACTTTATACCACAATTCTTGTAGTTAATGCAGCATTATCTGGAACTGTTGAAGAACACTATCCATGGACAGAACAATTTGGTGAATTTGGTTTCTTACTAGATGGTTTAGCATCTCCATTTGCAATAATCATCTATGTATTGTCCACAATTTTGGTACTCTATTCAAAACCATACATGATTCACAAATTCCATGAACAATTTGAAGAAGAACAAAAAATCAATTCTTCTTCAAGTGGACAAAGTTCTGTTGTTGAATCATCTGCTCTTTCTAATTATGTAAATGCAAAATCTGGTCTTTACTTTGCACTTTATCTTGTATTTGCAATGGGAATGCTTGGAACCGTCATGTCAACAAATCTGATAGAATTTTACATATTCTTTGAAGTTATGTTAATTCCTGGTTTCTTCTTAGTTGCTCTTTGGGGTGATGGTCCAAGAAGAAAGATTGGTTTAATGTTCCTCTTTTGGACTCATGCTGGTGCAGTTATTTTACTATTAGGATTCTTGATGATTGGATTGACTATTGGCAGCTTTGACTTTGCTGATATCAAAGAATCTGAAATTCCTCAAGATATTGTAATGATCTCGGCAATTGCAATTGCGATTGGTCTTGGAGTAAAACTGGCTGTCTTTATGTTCCATGTTTGGTTACCTTATGTCCACGGTTCAGCACCTACTCCAATTAGTGCACTTTTGTCTCCTGCAATGATCGGAATTGGTGCATATGGTATCTTTAGATTAATTGTTGAATTCTTACCATCTACTTTTGCAGAACTTTCAATTTGGTTCCACATTTGGGGTCTTGTTACAATGATCTATGGTGGTGCGATGGCATTAATGCAAGATGACATAAAACGTCTACTTGCTTATTCTAGTATCAGCCAGATGGGCTATTTACTATTTGGTATCGGTTCAATGTCTGCAATGGGTCTTGCAGGTGCTGAGATGATGTATATCACTCACGGACTTGGAAAAGGTATTCTCTTCATGATGGCTGGAATTATTATTGTTAAAGTAGGTACACGTAGTATCTCAAAACTTGGTGGTCTTGCTGGAAAAATGCCAATTACTGCAGTATGTGCAGTTATTGGTGCACTTACAATTATGGGTGTTCCACCAACCAGTGGATTTATGGGAGAATGGATTCTCTTTTACGGTGCATTAGAAACTGCAATTGAAGAAGGTTCCACAGTTAGAGCAGTAACATTTGGTCTTGGACTTGTAGCAACTGCACTTACAATGTCTTACATGTTATGGATGCTGAAACGAATATTCTTTGGTAAAACACCAGAACATCTAGAGAAAGTCAAAGAAGGAAGTTGGTACATGACAGCACCAATGATGGTACTAGCTGGATTTACTGTCGTACTTGGAATTTATCCAGACATCTTCTTGAACACAATTATGCCTTACATGAATGGAGTGTTGGGAGTTTAATATGGCAACTGAAGCTATTGGTTTACCATTTGAAGCAACATCTGCCGCCGCATGGCTTGTTTGGATTTTACCATTTGCTGCCGCACTAATTATGCCAGGTATTGGAAAATTCTCAAAACGAACAACAGGATACGTTGCAGTTGGATTTGCATTAATGAGTGCATTATCTGCAGCATCTTTGTTACCTCTTGCAGTTGAAGGAAGTGAAATTCACAAACAGGTTATGTGGATTGAAGCAATTGGTCTGAAGGGCGGTGTATTAGCTGATCCCCTTTCAGTAATTATGGCAAATGTTGTTGCTTGGATTTCATTCTTGATTATGATTTACAGTACTGGATATATGAAAGGCGATAAAGATATTACAAGATTTTGGTTCTGGATGATGTTCTTTATTGGTTCAATGCAATTAATTGTGTTATCTGATAACTTACTACAAGTCTTCTTTGGATGGGAAGGTGTAGGTCTTGCATCTTATGCATTAATCAGCTTCTGGTATCGTGATAAAAAGAAAGATCATGTTGGACAAGAAGGGCGTACTGTTCTTGGTCTGTTAGATTACTATGCTCCAACACACGCTGGTATGAAGGCATTCATCATGACCAAAGTTGGTGATGTGATGATGATTGCTGGTATGCTTTTGATATTCTTATTCGCTGGAACATTTGGTTTCAAGGAACTGATGGGAGATCATGAATGGGCTATTGCTATGAATGCTCAGGGTCTATTGGTTCCTGCCTTTGTGTTGTTATTTGGTGGTGCAGTAGGTAAATCTGCACAATTCCCATTAAACGAATGGCTCTTAGAAGCAATGACTGGTCCAACTGCCGTTTCTGCATTGATTCACGCAGCAACAATGGTTAAAGCTGGTGTGTTCTTGGTTGCAAGAATAGGTCCAATTGTTTTTGCATTAGGTGCAGCAGGAATTATGGCAGATCAATTCTTTGAGATTGTTGCATGGGTTGGTGCGATAACTGCATTGTTACTTGCAACACAAGGCATGGTTAATCCAGAAATTAAGAAAGTCCTTGCATATTCAACTGGTTCACAAATTGGTTACATGATGATGGCATTAGGTGTTGCAGGACTATCTCATCAATATGTTGATGGTTATACTGCTGGATTCTTCCACTTAATTTCTCACGCAATGTTCAAAGCATCATTATTCATGGCAGCAGGTTCTTTGCTGCATATTGTTGGTTCTCGATTTATGACTGATATGGGTGGTTTACGAAAACAAATGAAAAAGACGTATGCTTTCATGTGGGCTGCAGGTCTTGGTTTAATGGGAGCACCATTTATCACAACAGGTTTCTGGAGTAAAGATGCAATCTTTGCAGCAGTTTATACATCAGGAAATGAATGGGCATTACCACTATTTGCAATTGCAGTATTAACTGCAATAATTACAGCATTCTATACCACAAGAATGATTGGTATGGTATTCTTTGGAAACAAGAGTAAACACATCCAAAAGATGGAAGAAGAAGGACATCATATACATGAAGCATCACTATCAATGTGGGTTCCATACGGAATTCTTGCAGTTTTGACTATCGGAATTGGATTAATTGGATTATCTACAGAACATGGCTTACATCATATGTTTGAAGTATATCTTGAAGATTCATTTGGTATTCACACCGAACATGTAAAAGCTGAATCCTCAATATTGCCAGACTTCTTACAAGGTATCAACCCAGTGGCACTTGGTGCTTCACTTGTTGCATTTGCAATAGGAATTGGATTAGGATACATATTCTATATTGGTAGATGGGTTGATCCTGTCAAATTTGTAAACTCTAACATTTTCTTTTACGCAATTCACAAAGTTATCTTAAGCAGATGGTATCTCAATGCAATAGTGTATTGGTGCTTTGTAGTAGCACCATTATGGTTAGCTAGAGGTGTATTCAGATACTTTGAAAAGACAGCTATCGATTATGGTATGAATGATGGATTCCAGAAAGCAACTGCCTGGGGTGCAAAAGTTGTCCAAGGAACTCAGACTGGTGTTTCCCAATCATATCTATTCGTATTTGGAGCAGGATTACTATTCGTAGTTCTGATATTGTTGATGTAGGAGAGATATGAAATGTTAGAAATCACTTCCACACCATTAATACTAATTGCAATTTTAGGAACTGTTGGAGTTCTTCTTCCAATAATCAGTATTGCAAGAAAAGAAAAAGGCTCTAACTCATTTTATGCCGTAATTGCATTTGCTGCATTAATCGTCTCTATGGCCTATGTTGGCTATGAATTCATCAATGATAATGTCGCTGCATCGGCTCTCTTCTCTGATGATGTACTTGTAGATGATGCATTTGGTGGATTCTTTGCAATTGCAATGTTAATTGTTGCATTGTTCACAACAGTTGGCTCCTTCAACTATATGCGAAAACACAACTCTCCTGCTGTTTACTATTCGTTAATCTTACTTGCAACAATTGGTATGATTCTTGTTGCATATTCAACTGATCTTGTGATGCTGTTTGTCGCTTGGGAACTCATGAGTATTCCAACTTACATCTTGGTTGGATTTATGAAAAAGAACCCAAGTTCAAATGAAGCCGCATTAAAGTACTTCTTATTTGGTGCATTATCTTCTGCAATAATCGTTTACGGAATTGCAATATCTTATGGATTAACTGGTTCTACAAACATTGGCGAAGTTATTGAAGGCTATTCAACACTTGACCCTTCACTATTGCCATTAGCATTACTTTCAGTTGGAATGTTTATTGCAGGATTTGGATTCAAGATGGGACTTGTTCCTTTCCATCAATGGCTTCCAGATACTTATGAAGGTGCACCCTCTCCAGTAACTGCACTTCTTGCTGCAGCAACTAAAAAAGCAGGATTTGCTGCTGCCATTAGAATTATAGTTCTTGGAATGGTTGCTCTTAACCTTGATTGGACTTTAGCTCTAGGAATTATTGCAGTGATGACCATGACAATTGGTAACGTTGCAGCAATTATGCAAAAGAATCTCTCAAGAATGCTGGCTTATTCTAGTATTGCACATGCTGGATACATTTTGATTGGATTGGCAGTTGCCCCATACAGTTCTCTTGGCTTGCAAGGCTCTTTGTATCAAATATTCAATCACGCAGTGATGAAAGGTGCTGCCTTTATTGCAATTGCAGGAATTGTAACCACTCTTGCAGTGACTCATATTGATAAATTAAAAGGACTTGGAAGAAGAATGCCTATCACTGCTTTAGGCATGGTGATTTCATTATTTGCCCTTGCAGGTGTTCCTCCACTTTCAGGATTTTGGAGTAAATTGATGTTATTTGGAAGTGCATTAGATGCTGGTTCTGCATTATGGTGGGCTCCATGGCTTGCAATTGCAGGTGTTCTTAACAGTGCATTATCACTTGCTTACTATGGTTGGATTACTAGAAAGATGTACTTTGAAGGTGAAACAGAAAAGAGAGTCTCAGAACCAAAATCCATTGTAGCAGTAATGATATTCTCTATAATCTTCTTGGTAGGATTCGGTGTGTATCCAGAACCACTTCTCAAGTTTGTAGAATTTGCAACACCAATAGTTAGTTTAGGACTTATGCCTTAAACGAAGTAAATTTTATCAAATTATCTAGATTTATTTTTGCATCGTTATCTGGAATTTTTCTTAAACTAGTTCTGGCTTTTTCAGAATATTCTTTTAGTAATTCTTCCATTTTGTTAAAAACATCTCTTGGGTCTGAACTTTTCTTAATCAATGTGTTAAACAACTTATCTTCATTTTTCCAATCTAACAAATCATCTCTAATTTGATAAGCAATTCCAATATTTTTTCCATATTCAGTTAATCCTTCAATTTGCTCTTCTGTACCATTTGCAATGATTGCACCTGTTCTAGCTGCTACTTCAAATGCAGTTGCAGTTTTGTATTCAATTACTTTGAGATAATCATCAAATGTAACATCTTCACTTGTTTCTAGTCTGCTTTCAATCATCTCACCTTCACTCATTAACATTGCAGTAGTTGCCAAATCTTTTGTTATTCTAGGATTATCCAATCTAGAACATATTGCTAAAATCAATCCTAAAACAAAATCTCCTGTAAGTACACTGGTATTGTACCCATATTTGATATGGAATGGATCTTTTTGCCTTCTCATTGTTTCGTTATCAATAATATCATCATGAATTATAGATTCCATATGCAAAAATTCTACTGCGCAAGACGCTGCAAATGTATTATCATCAGTTTTTCCAATACTTTCAGCTGATAAAGTGAGAATAATGGGTCTGATTCGTTTTCCTCCCTCTAGTGAATATTTCAAAGGCTCGATGAATTCTGACTCTGAATAGAGATCTAGTTCTTTATCTAATGCCTGATCAATCTTTTTGATATATTCTCCGTATGTTTCAAGTAAAGGATTAATCTCGATATTTTTTCTGTCCAAGATGCTGGGCCTCTATTGAA
Organism: Candidatus Nitrosopumilus sp.; assembly: GCF_965262695.1. GTDB lineage: Archaea > Thermoproteota > Nitrososphaeria > Nitrososphaerales > Nitrosopumilaceae > Nitrosopumilus. The sequence continues at coordinate 1,550,049 of NZ_OZ253550.1, forward strand.
AAAATTTTCTCATTGTTAATTAAATCTTGGTGCTCCAGCCGGGATTTTCATCGTTTGATTTTGAACCCGGGATCACTGCCTTGAAAGGGCAGTATGCTTGACCGGTCTACACCACTGGAACCCAAGAAAATTCTGTATTTTGACCATAAAATCTTTTGTAAACCACAAAGATTTTTTTATTGGCAGATTTGGAGTCAAATCATGAACATAATTAAAAAAATTGATGAAATGATTGAAGAAAGAAGTTTACTAAAACATCCTTTTTACCAAGCATGGTCTGATGGAAAATTAACAAAAGAATCTCTAACTGGATATTCAAAAGAATATTTCCAATTAGTAAAAGAGGTTCCATCTTTCATGGCTCCAATTATAGAACAAGCCCCAGAATCAGTTGTAAAAGAATTAGTTGAAAATCAACAAGAAGAATCTGATCATATCAAACCATGGATTGCTTTTGCCGGTGAACTTGGAATTTCTGAAGAAGAATTACTATCTTATTCCGGTTTACCAAAAACAAGAAAAGCTGTATCTGATTTGAATGAATTAATGGATACTTTTGAAAATGGTGCATGTGCAATGTACGCATTTGAAAAAGAAATTCCAAAAATCAGTCAAACAAAACTTGATGGTTTAGCAGAATTCTATGGTATGACTAGTGAAGAGGCTACTGAATATTTCAAACTACATACAGAAGCTGATATTAGACATGCAGCATCATGGAGAAACATTCTGGAAAAATCTTCAACTGATTATGACAAATTAATTGAAGTTGCCGAAAAATCTATTTCTGCACAAAATTTGTTATTGGACAGTTGTTTTGAAGAATACTGTTAATCTCATAACATTTTATACCTGAGAAAAAGTTCATCTGCTTAGGGCCCGTAACTCAGCTTGGTAGAGTAACCGGCTCATAACCGGTGAGCCAAGGGATCGAAGCCCTTCGGGCCCATTATTTTCAATTAGTTTTAAAATAAGCAAAATCAAATTTCACTGGCTGCAATGAAGAATCAGAGTTATATCTGAATGATGATTGGAAGGCATTTGTCTGAGCTGCCAAACTTATTTGCCAATTTGATTTTTCACTTTTTCTAAAATTTCATCATCTACTAGATTTTGTTCATGCAATGATTCTGTAATTTGTAGAATGTTTAGAATTGAATGCATTTTAACTCCTAATTCTTCCAAGGCTTCTTCAGCTCCCTCCATTCTATTAACAATCACATATGCATCTTTTATCACTATGTTTACTTCTTTTAATGATTTGATTGCATTTACAACCGAACCTCCAGTTGTTGCAACATCATCTATCATAACTACTTCCATTCCATCATGAATTTTACCTTCAACTGATTTTGAAGTTCCATAATCTTTTGGTTTACTTCTAACATAGATCAATGGCTTCACAGTTTCAATTGCTAATGCTGATGCAATAACTAAACCCCCTGTGGGTACTGAAACTATTGAATCAAATTTGCCCAATCCTATATTTTGAGCAATTTCATTTTCCAGATATTTGACCATTTTTCTAAATTCATGGGGGTAACTTGGAACCAGTCTTAAATCTACATAGTATGAACTCTTTTTTCCACTGGCTAGTGTAAAATCTCCAAATTTTATGATGCCTTTTTGATACAAAAAGGTTGCAAACTCTTTTACAAATTCCATACCAAAATTAACTACACTGGATTTATTTTGGTTTGTATTATGAATGAATTATGCCTGAAATTTGGTTAAATTATGGTATTACAGACGTTGTATTGGACATAAGAGCCGAGAATTTAGAGCAAAAAATCGATTCTGATGGTAAAGTTTTAGATGATTCAGCGATCAATGAAAAACTCAGTACCATCGATTTGTCAAAACCAATGGAACTTGTGGTTTTACATAATTCAAAATCTATTCAAAAAATAATTTCATCTTTGTTTACATTATGTGAACAAAAATCCAAACCCTTCCCAAAAATTCTTACTGATAAAAAAATCCTAAATCAAGTCAAAGCAGGACTTCCAGAAGGCAGCTCAATTAATGAATTTGATAATATGGAAAACCCAAACTCAAATCTTGTATTTATGAGTGAAATGGAGTTTGATGGTCTTTTTGGTTATGAGACCATTTCTACTAGACTTATCAAAAAATTCGGTTTAGAATCTATGCTTTCAGCATATGCAAAAAGACAAGGCAATCTTCCTGTTCCAGGACAATATCCTGAAAGTCTTCAAGAAGCAAAGAAATTTTCTGATAACTTTGAAATTCAAGGAATTGAAATTGTTGCAAATTCTCAGGGTATAATTGATTTTTCAGTTGGACATCCATCAGAAACTATCTCAAATACAAAAATTCTAGAGTCAAACTCAATCAAAGATGTCGGTCAACATAAAACAATGATAATTAGTACTGGTAAAGATGCAAGTAATGATAATCTTGGAAAATCTTTCTCTTCATTATGGAATTGTTCTAATGCAATCAAAAAAGATGGTCTTGCAATTTTAGTTGCTGAATGTAAGGGAGGATTAGGTTCTGATGCAATTCAACAATACATTGAAGATCGATTAACTTTGGAACAATTACGAAATCCCACAAAATACATTACTGGTATGGAGGATCTCTTGTTTCTTTCAGAAATACAAAAGAATTTTCAAATTGGACTCGTTTCTATTTTGCCTGAATTTTATGCAAAAAAACTAAACATGATTTCATTACCTGGAATAAAATATTCTATGGATTATATCTTAAAGACCCAAGGTGCAAGACAAAAAGTTGCTGTAGTTTCAGATGGTGCTAGACTTTTACTAAGGTAGAAAACTAGGCAAAAAATCTGATGGTAGCGGCGCACATAAAATTGCTAATCCAATAATCCCAATGTATGCTAGTTTTCTATTTCGTGAAAGTGGTGAAATATCGTCTAATGGCATTGCACTAGGATTTTTTGAACTCATTATTAGAATTAAAATTGCCATTAGCCAATAATTTAACAAAACTAGAATTGCTATGCTTCCAAAAGTTGCATATCTGTGTAATTTTGGACCAAGTAATGTTCTTGCCATGTGTCCTCCATCTAATTGCCATGCAGGAAGTAAATTCAAAAATGTGATTAGAAATCCAATCCACGATGCAAACATTATTGGAGTCATAATTACCTCATGTCCAGGACCGCCTTTACCAAACATTGCAAGACTTGCAGTCATTAACAATGGTTCTCCCATACTCCATTCATTAAATCTAGGATCATCAATAAATTCGGCAACAACATCTGCCTCTAAAACTGGTGCAGTATATGCTCCATAAATTGAAACAATTATTGCAATAACTAATCCTGCAATTGGTCCTGCTATTGCAACATCGAATAAAATCTCTCTATTGATGGTTAATCCTCTGGATTGAATAAATGCTCCAAATGTTGGAATTCCTATGACTGGTAAACCTGGAATAAAGTATGGCCATGTTGTTTTTAATCTGTGAACTTTGGCAGCAACAATATGTCCAAGCTCATGAATTCCCAAAATTCCTAACAGTGATAATGTATAGACTGCAGCCATTTCAAGAGGATCTCCAATTTCGACAATTGAATTTGTTCCAGATGTTCTATGGTAGCCATCAATCATAACAAATGTAATTACAATTGCAAATAAAGCTCTAGGAGTCCATGACGACTTCATCCATCTTCTTTGTTTTTTTATTGCAAATTTTTGAATAATAACAAATTTTCCGCCATCTTTTTGTTCTAACCTGCATGCAAAACTCATGCCTTCTAATTTTCTTGCTAACTGCTCAAATTTCGATTTGAATTCAAAATCCTCAATTCGAAACTCCATGGAAAATTCTGTTTTTATAAAATCACTTACATCAAATATGGAATTCACTAAAGAAATTATGTCATCTTGAGAATGCTCTTCCATTCTTTATGACTAACTCTTTCCATTAAATGGTCTTTTGGTTTAAAATTAAATATTGATAGTTTTAATCTCAAGTATGCAAGTAATTCTAAGACAATTAGGTGATTGTAATATTAGAAGGGCTGAACCAAGCGATCTTATTCCTGTTATGGAGATTAATCTAAAAACACTCCCTGAACATTATTCTGATTATTTCTATGAGAGTTTACTTGCAGAACTTCCGGAGGCGTTTATTGTAGCTGAGATAGGCGGAAAACATGTTGGATACATAATGTGTAAAACAGAATATGGATTTTCAAATTTTAAGAAACTAGGTTTTGTAAAGAAAGGTCATGTTGTATCGATTGCAGTTCTTGATGATTATAGAAAGAAAGGAATTGGAAACGCACTAGTTGAAGAATCAGTAAAAGGAGTACAATCTAGAAAATGTGATGAATTCTATTTAGAAGTAAGATGTAGTAATAATGAGGCTGTACGATTGTATGAAAAACTTGGATTTGTAATTAGACAACAACTTAACGCCTATTATCGTGATGGTGAAGATGCATATCTTATGGCCATTGAACTAAATTAGTTAAAACCAATAAATAACTCCCGAAAAATTCTCCGCCATGGACAAACGTAAGGGAATGGGCATTACCATCTTCCTTCTTTGTATTGGTGGATTCTTCCTTTATGCTTATTTGCTCATGCTTTCTGAGTGGAGTCCTATCGTACTGCAATTATCTGTGTTGATGATTGCAGGTGGAATTCTCGGAGTTGTTGCTTGGATAGGATATGTAATGGCAACAACAAAACCTTCTCCTGCATCTATTACATCCGATGATTAGTTTACTTGAAAATTTTCACATCTACAACTGTTTGATAATATCTAGGACCTACTGGTCTTACAATTTTTGATCCTAGTATTTCTGATTTCACTGGTGTTACCTGTAGATAGTGTTCTTCAGAAAGTTTCCCTGCGTCTGATTTCTTATCTGCATGTATGTGCGAATAGTAATGGATTACCCCTTCGTCTTTAGTTGTTTTAATTGCAGATTCTAAAAATTCGTCAGATCTTTCTGGTAGTAACATTAACGTTCTATCTGATTTGTCTACTAGTTGCTCATTGATTATTTGTGTTGCGTCACCATTAATTGAAACCACTTCTCCTGCAAGTTTGTTTAGTTTGATGTTTCTTTCACATAATTTTGATGCAATTGGATTGATATCAAGACTGTAAACTGTACATTTTTTCTTTTTTGCAGCTATTATAGAAAACATTCCAACACCTGCAAACATGTTTGTCATAATTTCTCCTTCTTGAATGAGATTTGCAATTCTGTCTCTTTCGGTAGATAATCTAGGTGAAAAAAATGCATTTTCTACATCTACGATGAATTTACAACCAAATTCTCTATATTCTGTCTCAGTATTGTCTTCTCCTGCAATAATTTCCAGATTTCGTGTACGAAAATCTCCTTCTACTGCTGATGCCTGATAAAATACACTTCTGACAATCTTTACATCATTCAACAGGGCTTCCCCGATAATTTTTTTCTTATCTAAAAGTGAATCTGGGATTCTTACAATAATTATTTCTCCAATCTGATCAAAAGCTGAAATTAATTCTTCACTTTCTTTTGGAGATAGTACACTTTCAAGTGATTTTTTTAGCATTCGAGTCAATTCTTGTAATAGAAATTTCCAGATGATTTTTGGTTTTTATCTAATCTACTCTCTAATTTGTTTACTCTTGGTCTAAGACTCTTTTCATCTCGTCTAAATGACATGTCTAGTGATCTTAGGAATTTGTTCATTGCATCTGCTTTTGGTAGTGGCGATGTAGCTTTTCCTGCAGCACCTGATTCTCCTTCAAAAATTACCATGGTGTCTGAAATTAAATCCATTAACTGTAAATCATGGTCAATTACAATTGCCGACTTGCCAAAAGAGCGAACAAATTTCTGTAAGAATTTTGCAATAGCAATTCTGTCTTCAACATCCAAAAATGCTGATGGTTCATCAAGTGCATACAAGTCTACTTTTTGTAAAAGACAAGATGCAACTGCTACTTTTTGTAGTTCTCCTCCTGAAAGATTCTTTACTGATTTGTTGTAGAGTTTCTTAATTTTTAGTGGGTCAAGAATTTGTTCTTCTTCAAGACTTCCTTCTACTGGACTTCCATTTGCTTTGTCAAGTAATGCGACAACTTCTACATCAATATCATTTTGAAGATATTGTGGTTTGTATGCTATTTTGATTTTTTTATCAATTTCTCCAGAATCTGGTTTTTCTACACCTGCAATCATTTTCATCATTGTAGTTTTTCCAAGTGCATTTGCACCCATAATACCTAAAACCTCTCCTTTTCTTACCCTGCCAGGCTCAATTTCAACTGAAAATGAAGGATATTTTCTTGTTAATTTTGGATAGTTTACAATTTCACTTCCTTCTTGAAATTCATCTGTAGATGTAGATGATACGTCAAAGGAAAATGCCTTGTCTCTGAATCTCACATTTTCATTTGGCAGGTATCCATCAAGAAAAACATTGATTCCAACTTTGGTTGAAAGAATATTTGATACAATGCCATATGCTGATGGTTCTCCATATAGTACTTCAATATAGTCACTGAGAAAATCAAGTAATGTCAAGTCATGCTCTACAACCATTACACTTTTTCCAAGTTTTGCAAGACTTTGAATCACTCGTGCAACACCCGTTCTTTGAAAAACATCATTGTATGATGATGGTTCATCAAAAAAGTAAAATTCTGTATCTTTAGAAGCTGCAGCAGCTACTGCAATTCTTTGTAGTTCTCCCCCACTTAACTCCTTTAAACTTTGATCAACAGAATTTTGTAATCCTAACTCTTTGATTAGTTCTCTTGATACTCCTCGCTCATCGTATTTCTCAATTAGTTCTTTTCCCGTTCCGTCAAATGCTTGTGCAATATGATGTACTTGTTGAGGTTTAATTGATGCACGAATTTGATTTTGCTTAATTTTTTCAAAATGTTGTTTTAATTCAGTCCCACTATAGTATTTTAGAATCTCATCCCATACAGGAGGTTCTTCATATCTTCCAAGATTTGGTTTTAGATTCCCTGACAGGATATTTACAACAGTACTTTTCCCCATACCGTTTCTTCCAAGCAAACCTACAACTTCTCCTTTTTTTGGTGTTGGTAATTTGTATAATCGAAATGAATTTGGCCCATATTGATGAATTTTGTCAGTAGCTAATTCACTTGCTAAATTTACTATTGTAATTGCATCAAATGGACATACTTTAACACATATTCCACATCCATTGCAAATATCCTCGTCGATCTGAGCCTTTTTTGATTCCTCATTTAGTACGATACAATCTGCACCCGATTTGTTTACTGGGCAGTATTTTATGCACTCTAAACCACATTTTTTAGGCTGACAGAGCTCATGATCTAAAACCCCGACTCTATGCGTCATGTGCTAGAGCGGTAATCTCTTCGTTTTATACCTATTTTGAAGCCATTATCCGATTTCGTTACGTTAATAATTGAGATTTTAACATTGATTTTCAAGCCGGCCATAGCGTTAGGGTGCGACCCAATCCCTTTCCGAACTTGGAAGTCAAACCTGACGTCGCTGTTGTGCTACTAAGATGCGAGAGCCCTTGGGAAGCAACAGTGCTGGCATTTTCTAATTTACAATCTATTAATAATGAAATTAATCAAAATATTACATGCCAAATTGCTCTGTTTGTGGAGAAATGTGTGATAATGACATTCGATTGATGAATCACATGATGGAAAAACATGGTTGGAGAAATCCAAATGTTGGAAAACCTGACAGAAACAGCAGAGGTTACTAATTTACAACTTTTGTAAATAATCTAAAATCAATCTGACTCCAAAACCTGTTGCTCCTTTTGGATTGTATGATTTTTCTTTTGTTGCTGTTTGTGTCCAAGCTACGCCTGCAATATCCAAATGCGTCCATGGAGTGTCTTCTATTGCATTTCTCAAAAATGCTGCAGCAGTTATTGTTCCAGCTGCTCTTCCTATGCCCATGTTTTTCATATCTGCCACATCTGATTTTATCATGTCCATAAATTCTTGATTTAATGGGAGTTCCCAAATTTGTTCTGTAGTATTTTTTGATGATTCAAAAATTTTCTTTGATAATTTTTCATTATTTGAAACCATTCCTGCTACATTGGTACCTAATGCAATGATACAAGCTCCTGTTAATGTTGCAAAATCAATTATTGTTTTAGGTGAGTAATGTTTTTCCCCATATGCTAACGCATCAGCTAAAATCAATCTTCCTTCTGCATCTGTATTGAGAATTTCTGCTGTTTTTCCATTGTATAGTTTGATTATGTCTCCTGGTCTATATGATTCCCCACCTGGCATATTTTCAACAGATGGGACAATTCCGATTACATTAATTGGCAATTTTAATTCTGAAACTGCCTTCATAATTCCTAATACTGTACACCCTCCACATTTGTCAAATTTCATTTCATCCATATTTGTTCCAGGTTTTAATGAAATTCCTCCAGTGTCAAATGTTACGGCTTTTCCAACAAGCACAATTGGTTTTTCGTTTCTTGAACCACGATTGTGTTCCATAATGATCAGTTTTGGTTCGTTCTTACTTCCTTGTCCTACTGCAGTAATGCCTCCAAAACCTTTCTTTTTCAGTTCTGGTTTTGAAATGATTTTACATTTCATTTTATTCTTGGAAATAGTTTTTGCAAAATTTGCTAATGTTGATGGTGTACATTCGTTTGGAGGTAAATTGGCGATACTTTTTGTGAATATTGCCCCCTCTGCAACAACTTCTGCTGTCTTTATTGCTTGTAAAACCTTGTTTGATTTTGGAACAATTATTGTCATATCTGGAGAGTTTTCTTCTTTTTCAGCCTTGAATTTTTCAAATTTGTATAATGCCATCTTTACTCCTTCCACAATTTGTGATGTTGATGAAACCTGATCAATAACAAACGTAGGAGGTGTGATTATCGAAAATTCTTTTAATTTTAGTTCACGTGCTTTTTGAGCAATTCTGCCTGAAATTTGTCTAAAAAGATCATTTGTAATGTCTTCTTTTTTACCAATTCCTGCAATCAGGATTCTCTGAAATTGTTTTTTCCCTATAGATGGAATGACTATTAATTTGCCTGATTTACCTTCTATATCTTTGAGAGATTGGTTAATTGCAAATGATGTTTTGGCATCTAATTTTGGTAATCCTAAAACTTTATCTGATTTCTCTAATGCAAATCCACAAAGTAATTGTGTTTTCTTTGGAGTATTTTGTATTTTGATCTTCATACGTATGTATGATTTTCATAGTCTTATTTAGATTTATGATTTATTGTATTCTCTTAACATTTCATTAATTACTGCAGAGAAGCTTACAGTTCCGGCAGTTTCTTTGATTTTTTTTGCTTGAAGATTCCTTACTTTTTTTGCAACATCATCATCAATCATAATTGTTCTACGTTCTGCCATGGTATGAATTCCAAATATTGTGTTTAAAAGTCTATTTTTAGTATTCAAATATTATTTTCATCACAATGTTTTATGATTCCACTTTTGGAAATCAAACTTGCTGATCTAAGAAAAACTGCTTTAACTGATTTACAATCTTGCGTGCATTGATTATCTGTTTCCACTTTTGGAAATTTTTTTGATTTGTTTAAAAGAATTGTTTTTACCAATGGTAGTAACGCAGATCTCCCTCCGTATGCTTTTTTTTGATCAATAAACCAAAACATTTCTAGTGCAGATTCATTCAGAATTTTCTCTCTGATGTTTTCACCCTCTTTCGTATAATGCCCTATCATCTTCATTTTACCTCTAGCAAAAAAATCTACAACTTTTGCAAATTTTACGCACAAATAACATTGATTATCAAAAACAACTATTGGAAAATCCAAATCAATTTTCATACTGTATTTACGTTAAATTTAATTAAAAATTCTTCCTAATTCTAAACACTAGGGGTTTGTCTGTGATTTGGGAAGCATTCTCTACAATAAACAGGTCTGTCCTCTTTAGGCTTGAATGGTACTTGGCATTCATTTCCACAATCACCGCATGTTGCTGTGTGCATCTCTCTTTGTCTGTTGAATCTTGATCTTCCCCCAAATCTGTCTCCACTACGTCTTTGAGGTCTGTGATTTGGGAAGCATTCTCTACAATAAACAGGTCTGTCCTCTTTAGGCTTGAATGGTACTTGGCATTCATTTCCACAATCACCGCATGTTGCTGTGTGCATCTCTTTTTCTTCGCCAAAGGACATATCTTTCAAAATTTTGAAAGATTATACTGTAATTAAACTATTGTAAATTCTATGAAATTTTTATGACTGTTCAAATTTTGATATTATTTGATTATCTCCAGAATTTTTTGTAAATGTGTTTTAGAAGTAGATTTTTATTAAATTTGAAGTCAAAACGATCGATATGGGGCTCAATTATTATCAAATTAAGAAGAATATTCTTAGAGCTCGAAAATTAGTTATCAAAGCAACAAATACTGCTGGTTCTGGTCATCCTGGTGGTTCATTTTCAATGGCCGAGATTTTGGGTTGTCTATTTAACAAATATCTAAAATTTGATCCTAAAAATCCACAATGGGAAGATAGAGATCGATTAGTGTTATCAAAAGGCCATGCAGCTCCAGGTTTGTTTTCAAACATGGCTGTTGCAGGATATTTTCCAGAATCAGAACTTGAAACTTTGAGAAAATTTGGTAGTAAATTGCAAGGCCATCCTGATTTGAAATGTCCTGGAGTTGAATTTTGTGGTGGCTCGTTAGGCACTGGTTTATCCTATTCTGTTGGAATTGCACTTGCAGGAAAAATTGATTCAAAAGATTTCCATGTTTACACAATTATTGGTGATGGTGAATCTGATGAGGGTCAAGTATGGGAAGCTGCTATGACTGCGGCAAAATACAAGGTTGATAATCTTACTGTTTTTCTTGATAGAAACTTTATCCAACAAGATTCCTATACTGAAAAAATTATGCCTCTTGACAAAAAATTAGACAATGATAATCTTTCTGAAATGTGGAAAGATGCTTCTAGATGGAAAACTGGTGATAAATGGAGATCCTTTGGTTGGAATGTAATTGAAATTGATGGTCATAGAGTTGAACAGATTGATTCAGCTATTAAAAAAGCAAACGCAACAAAAGGTGTGCCTACCATAATTATCTCCAGAACAGTCAAAGGAAAAGCTGTTGAGCATATGGAAGACAATCCTGCATGGCATGGAAAAGCACCAGACTCTGATGTTGTTCCAATTATCAATATGGAATTAGATTCTCAGTTTATGATTGCACCATCGATTATTGCCGGTGACATGACAAATCTTGAAAATGAAGTTAAAAGATGTGTTTCTGGAAGAGCCGATTATATTCATCTAGATGTTATGGATGGTCAATTTGTTCCAAACAAAACATTTGATCATACCAAAATCAAAGAACTACGATCGCTTACTGTAATACCATTTGATTCCCATTTGATGATTAATGATCCTGTAAAACATGTTAGGGATTACATTGATACTGGAAGTGATATTGTCACTGTACATGCAGAAGTAACTGATGAATCAAGTTTCGGAGAAATTCATGATGTGTTAAAACAAAATCAAGTTGGTGTTGGTTTTGCAATAAACCCTGATACTGAATTACCTGAATGGTCTTACAAATTCTTGTCTTCCCTTGATCAACTTATTGTAATGTCTGTAGTTCCTGGAAAATCTGGTCAAAAATACATTGAAGAAACACATGCAAAAATGACTAGACTGAATACTATACTAAGAGAACATAATTTCTCAGGATATATTGAGGCTGATGGAGGTGTTAATCTTGAAAATATCGGCTCAATTTTTGCAGATGGTGCTCGTGCATTTGTTGGTGGAGGTGCCATAATTGGACAACAAGATGTACGTGCTGCAATTAGAGATTTCAGAACTGAGGTACTATCTTCTCGAAGACAACAATTGCTTGATAAAGCAAATGAACTAGGTGGAACTGAATTAGTGAATAAATGGATTGGATTACATGTTGTTGGTGAAAAACAAGAACAAATTAAAAAAATTGCACAGGAGAGAGGGTATCTTTGAATGAACCCGTAATGACTGACATGCGTTCAGAATACTCAAAATCTTTAATTCAACTTGGAAAAGAAAATCCAAACATTGTTGTATTGGGAGCTGATACTACTGATTCACTAAAAACGTCTAGTTTTGGAAAAGAATTTCCAAATAGATTTTTTAATGTTGGAATTGCCGAAGCCAATCTTGTCACAACTTCTGCTGGATTAGCAGTATCTGGGAAAATACCTTTTGCAAGTACTTATGCGATATTTTTACCTGGTAGAGCAGTTGATCAAATCCGAAATAATGTAGCTTATCCTTCCCCTCCTGGAAAAAAAGGTCTTAATGTAAAATTTGTTGTTTCACATGGTGGTCTTTCAGTTGGACCTGATGGTGGTTCGCATCAACAGATTGAAGATATTGCAATAATGAGAGTAATTCCAAATTTCCGAGTTTTTATTCCTGCAGATACAATTGCAGTTTCTAAATTAACATCTTTAATGGCAAATGAATATGGACCATTTTACATGAGAATGGCAAGATCCAAAACACCTTTGGTTCATTCAGACTCTCAAAACTTTGAAATCGGAAAAGGAATAACTTTGAGAGATGGTTCTGATTGTACAATTGCTGCATGTGGAATTACTGTCAGAATGGCATTAGAAGCTGCCGAAACACTTCAAGAAGAAGGAATTTCTTGTAGAGTTTTGGATATGTTTTCTATAAAACCAATTGATCATGAAATTTTAGAAAAAGCCGCTCGTGAAACTGGATGTATTGTTACTACTGAAGAACATAATATTGTTGGTGGAATGGGTTCTGCAGTTGCTGAATCTGTTTCTGAATCATACCCTGTGCCCATAAAGAGAATCGGTGCTCAAGATATGTTTGGTGAATCTGCTAGAGACAAGGAAATTCCTTTACTTTTAGAAAAGCATGGAATAACATCTTTTAATATGGTAAAACAAGTCAAGGAAATTAGGAGCAAAAAACTATGAAAATATTTCTTGATACTGCCAATTTAGAATCAATAAAAAAATTCAATGACATGGGATTACTTGACGGAATTACTACAAATCCTTCCCTCATGTCAAAAGAAAAAGGTAATCCTAAAGATGCGATGGAAGAGATTACAAAAATTATCAAAGGTGATGTAAGTCTAGAAGTTGTTAGCACTGAATTTTCTGGAATGATAGAAGAAGGAAAACGACTACGTGAATATGGAGATAATGTTGTTGTTAAAGTTCCTATGACTCCTGATGGATTAAAAGCTTGTAAGTCACTTTCTTCAGAAGGCATTCCCGTAAATGTTACGTTGGTTTTTTCACCAAATCAAGCTTTACTTGCTGCAAAATCTGGTGCAAAATATGTTAGTCCCTTTATTGGAAGATTAGATGATATTGGTCAAGATGGCATGAATCTAATTCAAGACATTAAAGATATCTTCAAAAACTATCCTCATCTAAAAACTGAAATTTTGGTGGCAAGTGTTCGCCATCCGATGCATGTAGTTGAAGCTGCAAAGATTGGAGCCGATGTGGTAACTTTGCCACCTGGTGTTTTAGATAAAATGCTTCAACATCCATTAACAAAAATTGGTTTAGAAAATTTCCTAAAAGATTGGGAAAAAGTTAAATCTGAAAATCCTGACGTCAAAATCTAAAACTGATATTTTATACAAATAAAATTACAAAAATGAAATTTTGAGAGGAATTTATTAACCTCTACTTTTTCTTGAACCAGTTCCTCTACCCGTACTTCTAGTCATTCCTTTTGTATCTGGACGAGATTTTGGATCAGGCATATCGCTAAGTTTTCTTGTGCCGGTTCCTCTACCAGATGTCACTCTAGTATTTCCTGCAGCTTTCTTTCTTGCCTCTTGAATTTTTTTAAATTCGTCACCGGACCATTTTTTGGGATCGTTATCAACTTCAATAGTTCCTGTTCCCCTTCCAGTTCGTATTCTGATTTTGCCCATGAAATTAGTTAAATTATCTGGTATTTATCTAAGCTCATTTTTGAATAAGATCTGATTTTACTATCTTTAGTTATTGATCCAGCCTAATTTTTTGAAATATGTAAACATCATAATTGCTGGAATAGCTGATGCAAGAATTACAATTATGAAAGTTGTAAATGGTCCTAAGAACATTGGATTTTCTCCAACTCCTCCTGGCAAATTTACGTTCATTCCATAAAATGTTCCAATCACTGTTGCTGGAATGGCTAATGTGAATATGATCGTCAAAACTGCAAGTACTTTGTTTGTTTTTTCTGTACTTAACACAAAATCTGTATCTTTGTAAATTTCCATTGTTTCTCTTGACTCTTCCAAGGTTTCAATTACTTTGTCAATATGGTCAATTACGTCATCAAAATACAATGAAAGATCCTCTTCGTCTCTCTCAGAGAATTTCTTTACATTTTTTGTAATTTCCAAAACAAATTTCTTTAATGGTGTGGCTATTCTTCTTAGTCTGTTAATTTCTCTTCTAAGTAATGCAATACTTCTTGCTACTGGCTTTGTTTCATCAAACACTCTGTCTTCGATTTCATCCAAATTTGCAATAATTTTTCTTGAAGTATGTAAAAGATCGTCTACTAACACATCTATGATTTCGTGAAGCAAAAACCCTGAAGATTTTTGTAATATTCTATTTTTTCTCTGCTCATCTGAATTTGATTTGCAAATATCTACTAATTCTACAAGTGGTTTGAGATCTCCTTGATGAACTGTTACTAGGAAATCCTTTCCTATGAATATTGATAATTGACTATTTTTTGAAATTCCAACTTTCTGAGTAAGTGGTGGAAAATGAAGAATTACGAAAAAATGATCATCATAACTATCTAATTTTGGAAGCTCAAATTTTGTCATACAGTCTTCAATGTTTAAAGCATTGAAATTGTACTTTTTAGCTAATTCTTCAACATCATTTCTATCTGGATTCTGTAGATCAACCCATGCAAATTTCTCTGCATGTATGGTCTTAATTTTTCTCTCAATAGAATTCTCTATGGTTTTTCTACCTGAACGTAATCTATTAGAGATGAATCCTTTTCTCATGTCGAAAAGTACTCTGATACAACAAATTTAAAGCGATCGTTAAGAGCCTACACAAAATCTATAGTGGATATGAAATAAAGAATTATGCTAAAATTTTAGGCTTTTATTACTTGTATGGAAGTAAGTACATTCCGCCGTAATATGTTAGTCCGATTGTAATGGCCATTGCAACCCACCAAAATCTCATAATAGAAATTTCACATAGTTAATAATAAATCTACAGTCTGATTTTCATAAAAAATCAAAGATTATTACTGGATAATCTCTTTTTCTAATTTGTGGCCTTCGTAGTACAGTGGTTAGTATAGAGGATTGTGGATCCTCGGACAGGAGTTCGATTCCCCTCGAGGGCCCTCCTTTTATTTTATGATCTTAGATTATTTCTAAACGGATTATTAATAACAGAACTATCATTTTGTAGGTCCAATACCTAACAGAGCTGAGATATTTTTCATATTGATATTTTTGAACATCTCTACTTCGTCATCTTTGTTATCCATACTAATGAAGAGTAAATGCTCTTCATCAATAGGAATGGTCATCCTCTTAATCTTCTCGTATGATGTAACTGAGTATAGAGGACTTCCAACTCTGTCTTTGATTTCTACACGTGATTTCCATGATTCTATTGTTCGATTCAATTGTTCTTTAGTTTCTTCTAGAGAAAATAATTGTCTAATATCATCACGGCGTTTTTGAAATAATAACTCTCCCTCTAAACTACAAATGGCTGAAAATCTGATATTTTTGTTTGACACCATTAAAACTTCTAAAAAGCTCTTGTAATCTTCCACCATCTTTTTCCCCTTTGATCCCTAAAATACATATCTTGAATTTCCCATTTTAGACAATTTTAGAATATTCCAAATTTGCTTGATTCCATTTCTTCCTTTATGGCTAACTTGAATCTGGGTGACTTGTTCTCTAAATTATTGGTTAACCATGTTAGAAACTTCTTTTCAGTACCTTTACCCTTTAATTTTTCAAAATCAGGTCCCATCATATCTACTAACTTTTGAATGAGTGATTTATTCACACTTAGTACAAAAAAATGCCACCCAAACGCAAATTCTGAATCTGTCATGACAAAATCTTCTTCACTATGAACCATTTCTTCTAATAGTGATAATTGTCTAGTTAGAGCTTTACTGGTTTTGTCGTAATCTACTGCTGATACATTAATGTGCATTCTTCCATCCATGGTTGATTTATGTAAAAACAAAATAAAAGGATTACACGAATTATTCTTTTAACATGGGTTCAAAATCTATGTCAAAATTCATTTTCATGAGTTTTATGTATGTCTGAATAGACTCTGGAATTTCATCTCCACACGCAACTCCTAATTTTTTTGCATTAATCCATATTACTAGAGTCTGAATAATTGTAAGAAATCGATCGTTTTTGATTTCAGGTGATCCAATTGCCTTTGTGTATCTTTCTGCAAATTCCCATGCTGTAACAAAATCCACACATTTTACACCAAATATTGCTAGCAATTGCTCTTGCATGTTTTTTGCTTTTGTAAATGGTACTTTGTTTATGATGTATGGAAAGTCTACTTTATCTGGAATACAATCTGGTAAAGGTCCCCAAATAGTAATTACTTTTGTATCTGACTTTAGACCTTCAAATTTTTTTAACATCTGATTTGTAATATTTTCATCTGTAAACCAAAACAAAATTATTGTTGCCTCAGAAATATCTGAATCCAAAACATCTTGACATTTTAATTCTGCTTGAATTTGTTTTTTTACCATATTCTTTTTGGCATTTTCAATTTTTTCACTATTATTATCTATCCCTACAGCTTTTTTTACCTGAAACTCTTTTACTGCAATTTCAATTCCTTTTTCATTTCCACATCCTAAATGATAAAAAATATCATCTTTCTCTAATCCTACAAATTTGAAAATTTCTCTTAGAGATTTTTCTGGTAATTGTACATCCTCCCCACTTAGTAAATTTTCAGGAAGTGTTTCTAGATATTCATCAATTTTCAATAATATTTGTTTTAAAAACGAGAATTTATTCTCTTATGCTTTCTAATTTGGAAACTGCCTGCCATAACTGGGTTCTTACATATGAAGGCATATTGGGATCTTGGGTTACATCATCAAGCAAACTAATTGTGTTTGCAGCTCTTACTGACAATGAATATTCATCATTATTCAAATCAGCAATCAAATCTGTAATGGATTTTTTTATTGTTTTAGGGGTTGAACTACTGGCAATAATCTGATTCAATGTATCGATTGCTTCTTTCATTGCTTCTTTGTTTTGTGTCTCGTCAGCCATTTTCCACCTTTTCTTAAAAATTAGAAGTATATAGTTACATCTCTACAAATACACTATCTGATTCAACTGTAACATTGTATGATGTTAAATCCCTAATTTTTGCTGGGAATTTTACTAGTTTCCCTGTCTTACAATCAAATTCTGCAGCATGCCATCCACATGTGACAACACATCCATCTAATTTTCCTTCTGAAAGACTTGCACCAGAATGTGTACATGAATCATCTGTTGCACAATACTCTCCATCAATATTTGCAACTAGTATGTCTCTTCCATCAATAGATACTTTGACCATTTTTCCAGGAGGGATGTCTGATGTTTTTCCTGCAATAATTTTTCCCATCGAAGTTTTTATCTAATGATGCTTATATTTTTTCGTATAGATGATTCGAAATGCAAAACTTTCAGATAAACATCAAGTTTTGAAATTTTGTCAAAACACTTTCTCTTGGGGTGATTATGTTGAACATGTTTGGGATTTTTGGATAACTGAAGATTCTTTGTTTGTGTATGAAAAACAACTACCTGTTGGAATTTGTCATGCCTTTTTCTCCAAAAACCAGCTTTGGATTGAAGGAATTAGAGTAGATACAAATTTTAGAAAACAAAAAATTGCATCTGAATTAGTTAAACATGTAGAATCAATAGGAAAAAAAGACAATGTATTATTTTCATTCATGTTAATTGATGCTGAAAACTCCGTTTCTCTTTCTATGGCCAAATCATTAGAATATACAATTTTTCAAACCTGGAAGTTTTATTCTCTTGAGCCTGAAAAAAATTCAAATTTCAATATTATTTTTGCAAATTCCTTGAATGATCATCTTTGTACTCATTATGTCAAATCTTGGCGATGGATTCCAATTGATAGTACAATAATCTCTGAATTATCTAAACAAAATAAAATAATTCAATCGAAAATTGATGATAAAACTTCTACTGCAATTCTTTCTGATTCTGAGCATTTTGAAAATACTTTAATTGTTACATTGTTTTCGAGTTCGGAAAAAACTGCATCCCAAATCATACTGTTTTTACAAAATTATGCCATACAAAATAATTATAATAGAATTCAAATTTTGACTAAAGAGAACTTACAAAACTTGAAATCTTTAGAGCATAAGCTTTCTTTTCATCTGTTGAGAAAAAATCTAGATTGACTTCACAACTTTAATTGTGTTATTTAAAATCCCTAAACTCTCAATTTCCATCTCAACTTTGTCTCCATCTTTTAAGAAAACTGCATTTGGTTTGTTTAACATGACTCCTGCAGGTGTGCCTGTTGAAATAATGTCTCCTTTCTCTAATGTCATAACTTTGGAAATTTTTGAGATTATTTCAGGTATTTTGATAAACATATTGCTTGTAGATGAGTTTTGTCTCAATTCTCCATTGATTTTAGTTGTTAATTTTAGATTTTGTGCATCTTGAATTTCATCTACAGTTGTAATCCATGGTCCACATGGTGCAAATGAATCAAAACTTTTTCCTCTTGTGAATTGTTTGTCTTTAAACTGAATATCTCTGGCTGAAACATCATTGAATACCATGTATCCAAAAATTACATTTTTAGCTTCATCAGGAGTGATATTTTTACAATTTTTCCCAACTATCAAGGCTAATTCTACTTCATAATCTAACTGTGTGACAAAATCTGGACACTCTATATGGGAATTATTTCCATTAAGTGCAGTTCTTGGTTTTATGACAATCGCCGGATCTTCAGGAGCCGTTAATCCTTGCTCTTTTGCATGATCTACGTAGTTGAATGCTAAACAAATTATTTTGTTTGGATTTGGAATTGGTGCCAATAGTTTGAATTTGGAGAGATTTTCTTCATAAGGCAAATCCTGTATTTTATTTTTAATTTCATCAAACCATCCATCAAAGAGAAAATCTTTTACGTTGTGTGGAATTGGTACGCCAGTAAGATAAGTTATCTCATCTTTTGTTGCAACTTTATCTCCTTTTACAAATCCATACGTTTCGTTATTCTCATGTACTAATCGTGCTATTTTCATATCAATCACTTGTGTGTAAAAATTGCTTGATTCTGTGAATCTTTTCTACAATATCCAAATCTAACAAACTGAATTTCTTCTCCTTCTTTTAACTGTAAATATTGAGGTTCTGTATAAACGTCTAATTCCTCTAAACTCTCTTCATTAAACTCTTCACCGTTGAATAAAATATTTGGAATAATCATTTTAATTTCATGAGCTGTTTTTTGAGGTACCCATTGAATTTTTGGTATATTGGATGAATCTCCTTCTCCAACAAATTCTCCTTCAAACCCTTCACTTACTTTTGTAATCTTAACATTACCTAATCCTAAAAGTCTAATCGATGTTTGTTCTTTGATTAATCCTGTATCGTCCCCAGAAATGTAAAAATCTTCAGTGATTTCGATTTTTCTTTTGCCCATGTCATTTATTGGATGATTGGGAATCTCAACTACTGATGTTGGCAAATTTTTTATCTTTAATTTTTTAACATTTTTTACCATAAACAATCTCATACTATCTGCATCTACAAATTTCCTATTGAAAGCTTCAAGAGCATCAAATGGGGCAAGAGTATTTGCTTTTGTTAGTCCTAAAGACATGATGAATTTTCTGATAGCTTCGGGTTTGATTCCTCTTCGCCTAAGTGCCTCTAAAGTTGGGAGTCTGGGATCATCATACCATGAAACTTTTCCCTCTTCAATCAAAGGCTTGATTATTCTCTTTGATATGGGCATCCCTTTGAATTCAAGCCTAGAGAAGAAACCCTGTTGAGGTTTTCTCATGCCTAAAGCATCTAAAATTGCATCAATAAGCTCTTTTCTTAATTCAAATTCTTTTGAACGAAATGCATGTGTTACTCCGTCTATACTATCTTCAATTGCCACTGCAAAATCATAACTTGGCCAAATCCTGTACTTGTCTCCTACAGTATAGTGTTTTTCATCTATAATTCGTAATAACACTGGATCTCTCATAACTGCATTATCTGCTTTCATATCTCCACGGAATCTTACTATAGCTTCTCCAGGTTTGAATTTATTTTGCATCTTTTCCCAACCCTTGTTATTTTTTTCAATATCCTCCGTACTACATTTACAAGCTTTCCTTTCTCTTCTATTTTTGCTGATGTCTTCTCTTTTACAAGTACAAATGTATGCTTTTCCAGAATTAATTAATTCCATTCCTTTTTCATAAAATAATTCCATATCGTCTGAAGTATTTTTTACTTGATCAAATTCTATGCCCAACCATTCCAATCCTACTTTGATTGCAGCATGATACTCCATCCTTTCAGCTTCAGGATTTGTATCATCCATTCTAAGTATGAATTTTCCTCCATACATCTTTGCATACTCTGAATTAATTATTGCAGCTTTTGCATGTCCTATGTGTGGATAACCATTTGGTTCTGGAGGAAATCGTGTAACAACTTTTCCGTGTTCTGCATTTTTTAATTCTGGTAATCCTTCTCTTTCTTCAATTTTTTCTTTAGGAGCTAATGCTTCTGGAAAATTTTCTTCTATCTCTTTTTGTTGTTCTTCTTGTGATAATTGATTCACTGATGCAACAATTTCTGAGATTTCTACTGAAATTTCTTTTACTTTTGTTCTAAATTCTGGTTTTGTTCCAAGAATTTTTCCTAAAATAATTTTGTCTTGAGTTTGACCTCCATGCTCAAAAGCATTCTGAAGAGCCATTTTTCTAATTTCTTTTTTTATTTCTTCATCCATTATGATTTACCTGATGATGTCTATACACTTCTCTTAACTACAAAATCTAATAATGCAATTAATTCTGTTTTTGCAGGACCAGAATATTTTGATAATGATTTTTCAGCCTTTTCAGCGTATTTTAGTGCCTGTTTTCTAACACTATCTTCTATTCCTAGTGAACGAATTACATCTACTGCACTATTGAGGTCTTTTCTTGAAATTTTAGAATTTCCAAATGCTTTTAAAATAATTTTTTTGTCTTTACCTTTTGCACGTTTTATTGCCATTAGAATTGGAAGTGATTTTTTACCTTCTCTCAGATCATTACCTACTGGCTTCTTTGTAATTTTGGGATCTCCCATTACCCCAATCAAGTCATCCGTAATTTGAAATGCAATTCCTAAATTTCTTCCAAATGATGAAAGATTTGAAATATCTTTATCTTTATTTGTTGCACATATTGCTCCCATTGCACATGATACATCAAATAATGCTGCGGTTTTCTTTCCAATCATTGTAATGTATTGTGATTGTGTTGGAATTTTTTTCTCTTCTGCCATTTTGACATCTAATAATTGCCCTTCACAAACATCTACACATGCTTTTGCAAGTCTTGAAATAAGATGTGTAGTTGCAATTGGAGATAATTTAGTATCTGAAATTACTTGATATGCTTTTGAAAATAATACATCTCCTGCAAGAATTGCAATTGGCATACC
This sequence comes from Candidatus Nitrosopumilus sp., assembly GCF_965262695.1. Lineage (GTDB taxonomy): Archaea > Thermoproteota > Nitrososphaeria > Nitrososphaerales > Nitrosopumilaceae > Nitrosopumilus. Next base: position 1,571,826 of record NZ_OZ253550.1, read on the forward strand.
ATATTTTCTGTGTGTAGTTGGAACGCCATGACGCATTTCATCATTATCCATAATGTCATCATGAACTAAAGTAAAATTATGAACCATTTCCACTGCACTTGCAGCTGGCATTGCATAGGATGCATTTCCTCCTAAAATCTGACAACTTCTAATTACCATGTATGGTCTAAGTCTTTTTCCTCCATGGATAATGAGATGACCTGCAGCATCGTAGAGTTTTTTTGGATTTCCTTTTAATTTTGATTTAAGATACTTGTTTACAGTTTTTGCATTTTTTTCAATCTGTTTAGTTTTTTTCATTTACTAATCTCCATTTTTCTTCTGGCAAATGTGTTTTGATTGCATTTTGCAATCCTTCATGAACATCACTAGTCATCCATGTAGATAAGACATTTGCATGTTTTTCGAGCATAGTTTTATCTGATTTGTCGAGTAATTCTAATGCAATTAGCATCCATGGACAATAAATCTGAGGATTTGTTTTGATTTCTGAAAGTAATTCACTAGATGAAATCCATTTTATTTCATCTATCTCTCCTTCAATCTCTTTTAGTTCTGTAGATTTGTCAATTACTCCAATCAATGTTCCACAAATTTCATTTTCTGAACCCACATCTTTGTAGGGCACATGATATTCAAATTTGTGTAGATAATCTAATTTTCCTTCAATTCCTAATTCTTCAGGCATTCTTCTTTCTCCTGATGAAACATAGGTTTCTGATTCTCTAGGATGACTTGCAAATGTGCCGTCCCAATCTCCTGGCCACAACATTTTTTCTTTTGCTCTTCTTGTTAGAACTAATCTTCCATTTTCATCAAACAATAATGCTGTAAATGCTCTGTGGAGTTTTCCGTTAGGTAAATGACATTTCACTTTTTCCTCTTTTCCAATTGGATTATCATTTTCATCAACTAGTATAACGAATTCTTCAGTCATTATTTCCCTCTAAACACTGTTCCTTCAAATTTCCTATTTTTAACCGCTTTCACGATTCTTTCAGGTTTGTTTCCATTTACAAAAAATACATCCATTCCCATCTTTGAAATTTTGAATGCTTCTTCAATTTTTCTAGTCATTCCACCTGTCACATCCATTTTATTTTCAGAGATCGATGGGCGCTCTCCTTTTAATTCATGAATTAGTTTTTTGGATTTAAGATCAGAATACACTCCATCTTCATTTAAAGCAAAAATACAAAGTTTGGGTTTTAGAATTTTTGCAAGATGTGTCATTATTTTATCCCCTGATAAAATGAATGTCTTGTTTTGTCCATACCACAATGCATCTCCAAAAGTGACTGGAATCAAGCCTGATTTTGAAATTTTTTCAATTTCTTTCACTTTTTTTGTTATTGGTTTATTTCCTGTCATAAAATCTGTAGGTGGAAGACAGTATGGTTTTAATTTATTTTTTAGAAATGAATCTAAAATTATTTTGTTTAATTCTATCATGGAGTTTTTTACAATTGCAACTCCTCTCAAATCATATTTTTTTTCTTTAGTGTGCATGTCGTATTTGACAGACCAATAATGTCCATAAGATCCCCCACCATGAACTATTATTATTGGCTCTTTGATCTTTTTGAGACTCTTTGCCAGATTATCTATTGTCTTTCTTCTTGCAGATAGTGGTTTTTCTTTATTTGTAATAATTGAGCCACCTAATTTTATGAGAATCATGTTGTTCCAAACTATCTATATAATTAAAAAGTATCCAGTCCTTTGAAATCAATTTTTACAGAAAAATATTCGTAACTTTTTTCTTTGAATTCTTTTATGGTATTTTCCAAATTTGATTCATCAGTGAGGGCGAAAATACACCCTCCTCCACCTGCACCTGTAATTTTTGCTCCAAATGATGTTTTTTGTCCAATCTGAATCATGTTTCTGAGCTTGTCATTTGAAATTCCAATCCTTTCCAGATATTCTTGATTTTTAATTGCTTTTTGACCTAAATCTTTTACATTATTTTCTTTTAGTAATTCTAAGACGTTTTCAATAAGATCTGATTCATCTTCACATAATTTTGAAAACTCACCTTCGTTATTTTCTTTGAATTTTCTTACTTCTGCTACAACACTTTCTGTAGAATGTTCAACATTTGAATTTGCAATAACTAGGTGGAAATTAGGCTCAGATTCTATTTTAGAAAACCCATTTTTCTTATCGTATTCCATTAATCCTCCAAAAGTACAAACAGTACAGTCTGCACCTGATGTATTTTGAAAAATTGTTTTCTCAGCCTCTATTGCAAGTTCTAAAATTTCTTCTTTTGAAATATCTTCAAATAATTTTGAAATTGCAGCTGCTCCTGCTACACAGCAAGCAGATGATGAACCTAAACCTACTCCTAATGGAATCTCTGATTCAACTTCAATCTTGATTCCAGAATTTTTGTTTTGAATTATTTTGTCTGCTAAATAATAAAATGGTTTTAATGGAGAATCAATTTCTGAAATTGGTTTGTTTGGTTGTAATTCGAGTTCTCCAATATTGGATTTGATTGAAATTTTTCTTTCACTAATCTCTTCTGCAGTAACTGTGATTCTTTTGTCAATTGCACAAAGAATTGCTTTTACTCCGTACACAACAAAATGTTCTCCAAAAAGAATAACTTTTCCTGGAGCAGATGCTTTTGATTTCAAGTAAATACTTTAAGGTTTTGATTTATTTATTCGATTTCCTCTTCGGTAATCTTTGTTTCAAAATCATCAATTTCAATTTTCATTGGATCTTCTTCTTTTAATTCTCCTTTTTCAATGAGAATTTGGCGTACCAATAACCAGTAAACTGTAGCTAATGCTTTTCTTCCTCTATTGTTTGCTGGTATGATTACATCGAGATTTGATGTTATATTGTCTGTATTTGCAATTCCAATTACTGGAATCCCTGCATTAGTTGCTTCAGTGATTGCTTGTTCATCAACTTGAGGATCTGAAATCAAAACTAATTTTGGTTCAATGTAATAAGGTAATGATGGATTTGTTAAGGTTCCTGGCATGAATCTTCCAAGTAATTTTTTAGAGCCCAATGTTTCACAGAATTTTTCAATTGGTGTTTCTGCATATTGTCTGCCTGAACACACAATGAGGTTTTCTACTCCTAATCTGTTGATGAATTTGGCTGCAGTCTTAATTTTGTCTAATGTGATATCCAAATCAAGCATGTAGAGCCCTTCTGGACTAGCCTTGGTGATGAATGGTTTCATGAATTTTGTTTTAACTTGAGTACCTACTCTAATTCCTGTAGATAGGATCTTCTTCTTGATGTCTGTTGTTTCTGCTTGTTGGCTCATAGCGATTTTAAATCTCTGCCATACCGCGTATTAAATCATGCTCTGATAGGCGTAATAATTCATTTAATTTTGCCACTCTTTCTCCTCCTACAACGCCAACTTTGAGCATTTTTGACTTTGTTGCAAGACCAATGTGGGAAATTTGTGAATCTGTTGATTCGCCTGATCTATGTGATGTGATTAATCTGATATTGTTTTCATTTGCTAGATTTGCAAATTCTAGAGCATCAAAAAGGCTTCCTGCTTGATTAACTTTCAAAATTGCGGCGTTACATGATTTCATATCGATGGCTTTTGAAAGAATACCTTTGTTTGTAACTGTCAAATCGTCTCCTGTAATCAAAGTATTTGGGAATTTAGATGTCAATTCTGACATGTCTTCAAATGCTTCTTCGTGAACTGCATCTTCAGCATAAATTAATTTAAATTTTTCAATAATGTCTGCTGCAAAATCAATTTGTTCAGATGTCGTATTTTCAAAACCTGCTCTATCATAAACATACTTTGATTTTTCTTCATTCCATTGTGTTGATGATGCAAAATCAACTCCTAGTGATACTTCTTTTCCTAAAGTGAATCCCAAATTTTCACATGCCTTTGCAGAAACTTCTAATGCTTTTTGATTTTCTAATTTTGGTGCCCATCCTCCTTCATCTCCTCTTCCATTTGTAAAGTTAGGATCTTCTTTTTCTAAAACACTACGTAATTCTTTATGTACTGCTAAGTTTGTTTCAATTGCCTCTTCGATACTTTTTGCACCTGTTGCACAAATCAAAATTTCTTGAATGTCTGGTGTTCCTGGTCCTGCATGAGCTCCTCCTCCTAAGATATTTCCGAGAGGAAATGGGAATTTGAATGATGATTCATTTGATAATGTTTTGTATAGTGGTTGGTTCAATGCTTTTGATGCTGATTCCATGGATGCGATTGTTACTGCAAAAGCAAGTGCTCCTCCAATTTCTGAATAGTTTGATGAATTATCAAAACTTTTCAGAGTATCATGGATTCCTTTTAGGTCGGATGATTCTAAACCGATAAATTTTTGGGAATTCTCTTTTAAAATTTGAAGACTTTCTTGAGGCTTCCCATTGCGAAAACTCACTGCCTCGTATTTTCCAACACTTGCACCTGATGGAGCACAAACTCTTCCTAAGAATTTTCCATCTGATTCAACATCTACTTCTATTGTCTTACTGCCTCTGCTATTGTATAGAATACGTCCTTCAATTGAAGTGATCTTGGCCAAGTTATTCTAACTCAGATTGAACTTCTTGTTTTCTTCTCTGAATTGCTTCATAGAATGGAATTACTTGTTGAATTGTTTCAACAGTAGTTAGCAACATCCTTCTACAACAATATCTCTCAACTCCAACGGAATCTAGAGTTTTCTCTGGATCTTCTCCAGCTTTGATTTTATTTTGATAATCATCAAATTTGTCAGCAATTAGGTTTCCACATGTAAAACATCTGACAGGAATTAACATACGAACGAAAAAGTAATCAAGGATTATAAAAACCATACATGGAAATTTCTTTGCGGGCGTCGCCCAGCCTGGCCAAAGGCGCTAGCTTGAGGGGCTAGTCTCTCAGGAGTTCGTGGGTTCAAATCCCATCGCCCGCATACAAACTTTGAAAATTACTTTTCGAATTTTTGTAACGTTTTGAGTAATTCAGTTCTTCTCTTTTCTTCAGTAATTGCAGATCTGACATCATCCACCAAAATTCTATTCACATCAATTTTTCTTCTAGCTTCTTTTACCACCTTATCGTACATTGAGAAGGTGTAAAGTTGAAGATACAAGTTTTCCATTATTTCAAAAATTCTTGTGGCTTCTTCAATTTCACCAATTCTAATCTTATCAAATGTCATTCTTTTTAACTCTCCAATACAATCTAGTAATCCTAAAACATACGATTCTGGTAAAACTCCTAATTTTTTATCTGATGGAATTTCTTTTTTCTCTACAACTGCAATTAGACATGCTGCTTCAACAAATTCTTGTTCAGGTGTAATGATATATCTTCTAAGATCCCCTATTGCTTTTTTCTTGTATTTTTTTAAAAGTATATCTGCTTTTTTTAGATTGCTCTTTCCTGTCTTTATGTCATTTTTATGAACTGCAATTATTGATCTGCTACAAAGAATAATTATCTCTCTGGTATTTTTTAATAAAAATTCTCTAGAGTCTTGAACATTTCCTAAAGACTTTGTAATTTTGTTAAGTGATGGTTTTACATTTTTTAATGTCATGCTTGATGTTCATAATAACCTGGATAAAGCCGTTTTCTAAACTCTTATTTTGGATATGATTCTCACGTAAATTATGGAAATTACAGTTGAACAAATGTACAATATTGAAAATAAAGGTCATGATATGGGATTTTTAAAAAAATTCATGATGGAGAACGCAGGTGCTGCTGCAGTAAAAAGATTAGTTGAAAAACTTGGAAACGTAGACTCTAAAAATATTTTGATTTTTGTAGGAATGGGAAATAATGGTGGTGATGGATTAGTGATGGCAAGACATCTTGCTGGATATGGTGCCAAAGTTACTGTTATGCTTCTTGGAAGTCCTGAAAATATCAAAACTGAGGAAAGTAATTGGAATTGGTCCATTTTAGAGAAAATGCCTTCTGTAAAACTAATGACTGCTGGTTCTACTGATTTTGATTTTAAACCTGATGTGATTGTTGATGGCATTTTAGGTACTGGTATTTCTGGAGAAATAAGAGAACCCTATGCATCTGCAATTAATTACATCAATCAGACTGCTTGTTACAAATTTGCAGTTGATGTTCCATCTGGATTAGATCCTCAAACAGGTGAAACTGCAAATATTTTCACAAAATGCGATATGACAGTCACATTTCACAAAATGAAACAAGGAATTCCAAAACGAAAAGATTTGACAGGTGAATTATTTGCAGAAAAAATTGGAATTCCTCCAGAAGCAGAGGAGGGAATTTTATGATAGTTCATCAAATCCAAGTTGGAAACATGCAAAATTTTTGTTACATTGTTGAGGATGAAGATACAAGTGAATCTATCATAATTGATCCGTCTTGGGATCTTATTGAGTTAGAGATGGTAATTAAAGAAAAAAATTTGAAAATAAAATACATTGTTAATACTCATCATCACTTTGATCATACTCTTGGAAATGAGGCTATGGTAGAATCTACCAAAGCTCCAATTATACAACATGAGAATTCAGAATTAAAACATGACATTACTGTAAAAGATGAAGATGTCATTGAATTTGGTAACTCAAAATTACAAGTTCTTCATACTCCTGGCCATTCAAAGGATAGCATCTGTTTGATAGGCGATGGGAAAATTTTCTCAGGTGATACCTTGTTTGTTGGAAACTGTGGTCGTATTGATTTGCCTGGCGGTAGTGCAAAAGAACTCTATCATAGCCTATTTGATGTTCTTTATTCCTTAGATGATAATCTGGTTATGTATCCTGGGCACAATTATGGCCATAAAGAGACATCTACAATAGGACAAGAAAAAATTACAAACATGGTAATGCAAAAGAGAACTGAACAACAGTTTCTTGATATGATGGGTTAGTGATTTTTTGGAAGATTTTGAATTATATGGCAATATTGATCTGGCTCAAAATTTCATTGACTCTGTAAAATCTGGCAGGTTCCTTTTTTCATTTGTCATTTCATACACTGAAACATCTGAAATTCCTGGAATAACCTTTGCTGGTGCTGATAAAGATTCAATCCAATATACTCCTCCAGCTGATGCAGAATATCTTCACTATGGATATTGTAAGACTATTGATAAAATCCCTATGACTCCTGATGGAAAACCCACTCCTGGAATATTGACCAAGACTGCACTTGAATCTGCAAGTATTTCTCATTTAACAATTAATGCTGGAAGTAAAATCACTCCTCAATTACCTTTTATTGAATCTGGTTTGCCTTTTGGGAAAAACATTTCAACTCAAGATGCAATGACTGACACTATAGTTTCTCATGCAGTTGAATATGGCCAAATTCTTGGAAGAAGTTTAGCATCATTAACTGATTGTTTGATGATTGGTGAATGTATTCCTGGTGGAACAACTACTGCTTTAGCATTACTAAAAGCATTAGACTATGATGCAAAAGTTAGTTCTAGCATTCCTGATAATCCTGTTGAATTAAAAAATCAAATTGTAACTTCTGCACTTGAGAGAGTTGATTCTCAACATCCCTATAGTATTGTTGCAAAAATTGGTGATCCGATGATTCCTTTTGTATCTGGAATGCTAAGCTCTGCTTCTAGTGTTTCTAAAGTGATGTTGGCAGGAGGTACACAAATGGCTGCAGTTTTGGCATTTGCATCAAAAATTGGATTTAATGAAGAAAATACTGCAATTGGGACAACATCTTATATCACAAATGACAAAACTGCAAATTTCAAAGAACTAGTTCATGATATTGCAGACATCCCAATTATTTCAGTAGATCCAGGTATGAAAAATTCCAAATTCTCTGGTCTAAAGGCATTTTCTGAAGGATTTGCAAAAGAAGGAGTAGGTGCTGGCGGTAGCATAATTTCTTCAATGTTGAAAACTGGTAACAACTCTGAAAATTTCTTGAATTTAGTTGAAAAAGAATATCAAAGATTGTTTACTTGACTGTAACTGATTTTGCAAGATTTCTTGGATAATCAGGATCTGCATCTTTTTCTAATGCTGCATAATATGATAACAATTGAATTGGGATTATCTCTGAAATTGGATACAACACCTCGTTAATTTTTGGCATCTCAATCCAGTAATCATAAACATCACTTTTTACATCTGATACTCCGATTATTTTTGCACCTCGAGCTTTGATTTCTCTTGCACTAGTAAGAGTGTCTGAATATGTTGAATCATTTGGATTTAGAATTATTACAAATACTTTTGAATCCATTAATGCAAGAGGCCCATGTTTTAATTCTCCACCTGCAATCCCTTCTGCATGAATGTATGTCAGTTCTTTGAGTTTTAATGCTGACTCTGTTGCAATAGGATAGTTTATTCCACGTCCTAAAATGTAAATGTCTGAAATTTCTTTCAATTCTTTTGCAATTTTCTGTATGATTATTGGATTATCCAATGTTTTTGAAATTGACTTCGAAAAATCTTCAAAATTAATTGTTATGTTATTGTTGCTTAATTTTTGTACGATTTTATACAATATTACAAGTTGTGATGTGAAGCTTTTTGTTGCAGCTACTCCAATTTCTGGACCACAATTCAAACCAATTACAACATCGGCTTCTCGTGCTAATGAAGATGTTAATAGATTAACAATTGCAATAATTTTACAGTTTGAATTTTTTGCAATTTTTACTGCTTCTAAAACATCTGCACTTTCTCCGCTCTGAGAAATTGCAATTAGAATAGAATTTTCTTCAATAATATTTGGATCAAATTGAAGTTCACTTGACATAATTGGTTCAGCCTTGATTTTTACATATTTTGACAAAATTTGTTTTGCAATTAATGCTGAATTGTAACTAGTTCCACTTCCTGTAATATAGATATTTTTTGCATGTCTGATGTAATCTGTTGCTCTTTCAATATCGCTAATTGTCTTTTCTCCTGCTTTCAAAATTGTTTCAGGTTGTTCATAAATTTCTTTTAATGTAAAATGTGCATAATCCCCTTTGTATGCATCTCCAAATTCTTTTGAAACTTTGGTAATTTCATATCCTGTTTGTTCACCGTTAAAATCTAAAATTTGAAATTTGTTTTTATCAAATATTACAAAAGTTCCATTCTCCATGTAGATTGCATTATCAGTAAATTCAATAAAACCTAAGACATCACTTGACAAAAAGTAATCATCATCTCCTACTCCAACAATTAATGGTTCATGAAATCTTGCGGCTGCTAATTGACCATCTTCAAACATTGCAACAAATGCATAATGTCCTTTTAGTACTGAAACTGTTTTTAGAATTGTTTCTTTGACATCATTTGTTTGCTCATAATTCTTTTGAAGCAAATTTGCAATAATTTCACTATCTGTTTCACTTTTGAACACGTATCCGTCATCTTCTAGTTGGTTTTTTAACTCCTCAAAATTCTCTATGATTCCATTATGTACAATTGCAATTTTTCCTGAATTGCTAGGATGTGGATGTGCATTTACATCTGTTACCTTTCCATGAGTTGCCCATCTGGTATGGCCAATTCCAACTTTTCCAGACAATTTCTCTAATTGCACTTTTGCATTAACCTCTTGTACTTTACCAGTTCCTTTTTTCAATTCAATTTGGTTTTCTGATTCTGTTGCAACCCCTACACTATCGTAACCTCTGTATTCCATTCTCTTTAGACCCTTTACAATTATGGGTGCTGCAAATTCTTTTCCGTAATAGCCGATAATCGAACACATAACTATTCTACCTGATAATTGGGGGTTATTTACTGATAAGCCTAATTATTCCATCATTCTGTTGAAGAACTTTCATCTTTTTTTTCTTCAGCAGTAGCCTCAGCTGGTGTTTCAGCAGTAGCCTCAGCTGGTGTTTCAGCAGTAGCCTCAGCTGGTGTTTCAGCAGTAGCCTCAGCTGGTGTTTCATTCTTTGTCTTTTCTAACATTTCTGGAATTTTTGATTCTGGTGCAAAATGAATACTGTCTTCTTCTTCTACTGTAACTATGTATGATGGAATGTCTACTTTTCTTTCACCAATCATAATGTGACCATGGATAACTGCTTGTCTTGCTTGATATGGTGTTTTGAATCCTAATTTTTTTGTAACAATAGTTTGTAATCTTCTTGAAAGCAAATCATTTGGAGTCAAGTTAAGAACATCATCTAATGTTGCATCACCACTAACTAATCCCATTCTTGCAAGAGAATTCATAAGAACTGGTTCTTTTTCTGCTCTAACTTCTTGTCTCAAAGAAAGTAATGATCTAGCTTGTTGTCTAACCCGTGACAATTCTGTATGTGCTTTCCATAATTCTCTTTTAGTTCTTAATCCAAATGTTCCAAGAGTTTTCAACTCTTCCATTTTTAATTCATAATTAAGAGGTCTCTTTGGTTTTCTCCAAACTCTACGTGGATATTTTGGATCTCCCATTCAAAACACCTATTCTTTTTTCTCCTCTGCTGGAGCTGCGGCTGCTGGAGCATCTCCTGCTGCGGCTGCTGGAGCATCTCCTGCTGCGGCTGCTGGAGCTGCGGCTGCTGGAGCATCAGAAGATGATTTCTTTACAGGAGCTGCCATGCCACCTTTTGCAACACCGACTGCTCCTCCTTTTCTACCTGATGTTCTTGTTCTTTGTCCTCTTACTTTGAGACCACTAAGATGACGATAACCTCTCCAACTTGCAGTAATTCTTTCTCTTTCAATATCGTTTCTTAATGTAAATGGAATATCTGATGTTAGTAAATGCAAATCGTTACCAGTTTCAATGTCTTTTCTTCTGTTAAGGAACCATGTTGGGAAATTACTTTCAACTGGATTTGAAATTAGTTTTTCAATTGCTTGAACATTTTCATCAGAGAGATGACCTATGTTAGAATTTGAATCAATTTTTAATGTGTCTAGAATTGCTGTAGCAAAATTGTACCCAATACCTTTGATCTGAGTAAGTCCCACGAGCATTTTACGCTCTCCAGGGATATCGTTGCCCACAATCCTAACAATGTGTCTATATTCTTGAGTGCTCAAGTATTCCAAAATTCAAAGAAACCCCGATAAAAACCATGCTAGGCACTATTTTGGATGGTTTTTCCCATTTCTGCATCAAATTCTTGTTTGTGGGTATTTTTTATCTAAAGTCTTCATCTTTGGTCCAATCATTACCTTGAACGTTCCATTGATTGCATTGACAGCACTTTTTGACACCTCGCTGGGCATCAATCTCGATACAAAAACAATGCTTTCCTTTACCTGATGGGTCATTTCCACAAAGTTTTTGCATGTTGTGGTATGGGCTTTTTTCTTAATTATCTTATTGGATTTTGAAAAGTTATAACTTCCCATGTCCTCATTTTTATTGAAATGCCTGACAGTTTTGATCGCGAAAAAATTGTAGATTGCATGTTTGATCCAATTACATCTTCAATTTTGGCAGAATTGGAAGGTGGTGAAAAAACATGTTCTTTTCTGGCTAATCAAGCTTCTATTCCTGAATCTGAAGTTTTGGAAAGATTATCTTATTTGATAGAACATGATTTTATCAAAAAAAATACTGATGGTGAAACTACTCTTTCTGCTAATTCTGAAAAACTTAGTAGTATTGTTGAGAGTAGTGATAATTTTGATCAAACCATTAGCGGTCTTGAAAAAATGGACAGTTATCTAAATTGATTTTTTCTTACTTTTGATTTTGTAAATTCCGGATCCAACCAAACCAACCATCCCAATTATCAAAATATATGATGAAACAAAACTAAGTGATTTCTTTCCTGCATCTGGAAGTGGTCCTATTGCACCAAACACTTGGATATCTTCATTAGAATCAGTCTGAATGATTAATTTGTAAGAACCTTTGTCGACAATATCAAATTCTTCCTCAATAGTTTCTTCATCTACATTTTTTGATACTATTTCATTATCAAACGGATCTAATATTTTGGCTGAAACTGTTTTTTCCTTAAACTCCATTACTTGTACTGCAAAAACCCCTATGGTTGATTTTTCTGAATTAAATTCTCCCGAAATAGTCAGATCTTGGCTTGAATTAATTTTCCCATTGCCTTGAAAAACACCTTCAAGAATTATCTGATTCCCAACTGCAAGTAAAATTAATCCTATTACAATTAATGCACCTGAAACAACTAGAATAATTCCAGCCTTTTGCATGATTTGGAACTTTTTTTCTTTACTTTAAACCTAATTTTTTCTAATTTTGAAATTTAGCCCTATTTAACAAAGTTAGATTAGGCTAAAAAAGTTAGCTTAGGTTAAATTTAAATAAAGAATTCTTGGGTTTGATTTATGAACATCACTCGTTCAAATGCAATGATTTTACTAATTTCAATAACTGCTGGGCTTTCGTTAGTTGCAGTATTTCCTGCAATTTCTGAAGCTCAATCAGAACAAAAAACATTTGTCACTCATTCAGGTGCAGTTGTTACAACTTCTGGTGAAGTAATTGATCCACTTTACACTGTTTCAACAGTCGACTTTGATCCAGATGAATTTTTACGAAATTTTGAATATGGTCGAGTGTCTACTTCTGAAACTGGTCAAACTGTTAGAGAGTATACTATAATTGCCGAAGATGATAAAATACAAGAAATTTCTCCAGGTGTATTTTACAATGTTTGGACTTTTAATGGAACTGTTCCTGGGCCAACCATAAGGGCAACTGAAGGAGATCTTCTTAGAATTCACTTTATCAATAATGGCTCAAAGGAACATACTATGCATTTTCATGGAATACATCCTGCTGGAATGGATGGTGTCTTTGAACCTATAGGTGGAAACGGAGGACAATTTGTTTATGAATTTGAGGCAGGCCCTGTAGGCGTCCATCCTTATCACTGTCATGTTATGCCACTTGAAGAACATATTGTACATGGTTTGTATGGTGTCTTTATTGTAGATCCAAAAGAAGGTCGTGCACCAGCTGATGAAATGGTAATGGTTCTAAATGGTCTTGATACTGATTTTGACACTGAAAATAATTTCTATGCTGCAAATACCATTCCATTCTATTATCAACACCATCCCATTCAAATCAATACTCATGAATTGATTCGGGTTTATGTTGTCAATATGGTAGAATTTGATCCTATAAACAATCTTCACTTGCATGGAAATCTCTACAAATACTATCCAACAGGAACTGATCTAGTTCCATCATTTTACACAGACATGATAACTATGTCTCAAACTGAGCGTGGAATTATGGAATTTGAGTATGAATATCCTGGAAAATACCTATTTCACGCACATAAAGTAGAATTTTCTGAAAAAGGATGGGTTGGAATTTTCCTTGTAAAAGATGATCCAAATAATTCTCAGGAACTAGAATATGGAACTTAGTGATAATTCATCTAAAGGAAAAGTAATCGCAAGTGGAATCATCCCTTTTGTTTTTGTCATTATTATGATGGCTTATATTTTTGGACCTGGAGCTGACTTACTTGATTTAGGAATTCCATTACCTGAAATTACTATTGAAAAGGTAGATTTTGTTGATTCTGAAATTCAAGCAACTGTGAGAAATACCGGCCCTATTCCTGTTGAAGTTGTAATGGCTGATGTCAATGACAGAATTCATCCTGCAGCTGTAGAACCTGATGGATTTCTAGAACGATATGAGACAACACTTGTTAGGATTCCATTTGAATGGAATGAAGCAGAACCATACATAATTGGAATTACTGTTGATGATGGAACTAGATTTGAAAAAGAGATTGAAGCTGCTGCTCCTGCATTACAACCTACTTTAGATCTTGCAGTATTTTTTGCAATTATTGGAACATATGTTGGAATTATTCCTGTTATGATTGGTCTCCTTTGGTTACCTTTTATCAAAAAAATTAGCAAGTCAAAATATCATTTCTTTTTGGCATTAACTGCTGGATTATTACTTTTCTTAGCTTTTGATTCTATAGAAGAAGCAATTGAAGTCTCTGATGAAAGTTTAGCTGGAAGTTTCAATGGGGTATTGTTAGTTGCAACTGCTGTTGTTCTTTCTTTCTTAGGATTGTATTATTCTGGTGAAAAACTAGTTCAAAGAGCAAATTCTTCAAAACTTGCAAAACCTGTTGCAATAGCTTTGATGATTTCTATTGGAATTGGATTGCATAACTTTGGTGAAGGACTAGCAATTGGTGCTGCCGTAGGTATGGGATCTATTGCATTTAGTACGTTTTTGATTGTTGGATTTGCTCTTCATAATACTACTGAAGGGATTGCAATTGCTGCCCCTATGTCTAGAGGAAAATTGATGATTGGAAAACTTGCTGCTATGGGGATGATTGCAGGATCTCCTGCAATTTTTGGTGCTTGGATTGGCGGTTTTGTATACTCTCCATTTACTTCTGTAATCTTTCTCTCAATTGGAGCAGGTGCTATCTTTCAAGTAATTATAGTATTGATGAAATGGCTACGAGAAGAAGGTGACAAAAATCTCTCTAGTGCATCTGTTGCATCTGGATTTGCCGTAGGAATGCTTGTGATGTATTTGACAAGTATTTTGGTTTAGTTTGGTTCTGGATGAATTGTTATAACTGCATTTTTGATTTCTGCTCTTATGATGTGTTCTATTTCTGATGTCAAATCATGAACTTTCTCAATTGATGATTCCTTATCAAATGAACAATCGATATCGATTTTGAGTATGTTCTCAAAATTCAATGATACTATTCTTCCAATTTTTTTAATTTCAGAATATTTTTCCAAAATTCTCTTTATTTTCTCCTCTGTAACTTTATCTTCCAGATTCAAATTTTCTGGAACTGTAACAAATGGTTCCAAGTGAATTGTGGCGTGCTCTATTTCAGGAATGTTATCTTGAATTTTTTGTTCTATGATTTCTGAGATTTTGTGAGCCGATGATAGATTTCTTTCTCTGTCAACCATTACGTGCAAATTAGAAAATGTTTTTCCTTTAGTTTTGTGAGTGCTGACATTGTGTACTCCTTTTACTCCTTCTACACTCTTGGCAATATCTAGAATTTTTGCATCTAATGGAACATCTTCCCAATCAGGCTCAAAGTGGATTGTAATTGAAGCATTTGGGATTTTATTTTTGATATTTTTCTCTACATTGCTACTTATTTCGTGTGCTCTATCAAAACTGGTATCACCTCGTAGTGAAATTGTTACATCTGCAAAAGTTGTATCTCCTGAACGTCTCATTAGTATTGGGTTTGCACCAATAACTCCTTGAGTTGATGTTGCAATGTCTCTAACATTTTTGACAAGTTCTGGTGAAATAATGTCTGTCAAATCAAGAGCTGTTTTGTAAACTAACTTGACACTAAGTACTGCTAATAATCCGCCTAAAATTAGTGCTGCAACAAAGTCACCGTGATACAAACCATAAGATACCAAAACAATTCCAATAATTGCCACTAGTGTTGAACCAAGATCCATGAATGCGTGATAAAAATCCGCTTTGAGAGTTGTACCTCCAATTTTTTGAATTGATCTTCTCAAAAGAACTATTCTAAAAATATCAATTCCTATTGTGTATAGTCCCCCAATTATTGCAAACATTCCGGGTAATACTGTTGGAGGTGGACTTTGTATTCTGTTAATGGACTCATAAATGAAAAAACATGCAATCAGAAAAATTGCAATTCCTCCAATTAGTCCTCCTAATGATTCTATTTTTCCATGACCGTAGGTGTGTTCTGCGTCTGGTGGCTTGATTGCCATTCTTGCAGCTAACAATAACACCAGAGTAACTACACTATCCAACAATGCATGAATGCTGTCTGTAATTAGTGCCAAACTATTGGAAATAAGACCAAAAATTAACTCTACTAAAAATGCCGAAAAAATCGCTAATAGTGAAATTTGTAATACTTTAGTTCTCTGTACAAACATTTTCTTGTTTTCTAATAATTTCTATCACGTATTACAAGTTTCTAAGGAGGAATCCTACGATAACGTTATTTGGAAAGAGACTTCATTTTTGATATTGGACAAAAATTGGCTATTTTTACTAGGATTTTTTTCATTAATTCTAATTCCATTCATGGATGTTGATGCATCTAGTAATCCAAATCTTTCAGTATCTGCTGAAAACTCAGAATTTGGTAATCTTTTTGCAGGTTCTATGGTAATTGAAGTAGTTATTCGGAATTCCAATATCTCTGATACTGATGAAGGAAAGGGTGAACCTGATGTTACCCTAAATGGTAAAACATTACGTATGGTTCAAGCTACAGATGGAAATTGGTATGCATATTTTGCAAATGTTGGCAAGGCAAAGATCGCTGATGCAACTGTTGGTTTAGCTGGTAAAGGATTAGATTTTGGAGAATTTTGTAGTCGTGATACTGCAACATC